>OZ260085.1:0-1737500 GCA_965284445.1 Crocinitomicaceae bacterium
CACTGTCACAGCCACTCCATCTTCACAATCTATATGCAGTGGTTTGGTTACTGGCATTTCGTTAAGTTCAACTCCAGCGGGAGCGACTTTTGCATGGACTGTATCACAGAATAATGCTACAGGTGCTACTTCAGGCAATGGCTCTAGTATTGCACAGACTTTAACAAATTCGAGTACGAGTGTGGGTAGTGTTACTTATAGTGTTACACCAAGTTTTGGAACCTGTGTAGGAACACCTTTGGATGTTGTTATCACGGTCAATCCGGCTCCTTCGGTTGTTGCTACCCCAGCTTCACAATCAATATGTAATGGAACGAGTACAGGTATAACATTGAGCTCTATTCCAGCGGGGGCTAGTTTTGATTGGACTGTTGTTCAATCGAATGTGAATGGAGGAAGTGCAGGAACTGGTTCTAGTATCAATCAATCTTTGTCTTTGTCTTCAGGGACAACGGGTTCTGCGACTTATACGATCACCCCTTCATCGAGTGGATGTCCGGGTGTTCCGACCGATGTTGTGATATCCGTAAGTGCAGGCCCATCAGTTATTGCTTCTCCAGAGACGATTTGTTCAGGCGGTACTTCTGGTGTTGCATTGAGTTCCAATCCAGCAGGAGCGAGCTTTAACTGGACTTTTAATCAAACTGGAGTGATTGGTGCGTTTTCGGGTTCAGGCAATAGCATTGCACAAACGTTGAATGCAACGACCTCTAATGCAGGAAATGTAATTTATACTGTTACTGCCAATATTGGATCATGTATCGGAACCCCACAAAGATGTAGTTGTAACGGTTAATCCTTCACCGGTAGTAACGACTACCCCATCAATTCAAACGATTTGTTCAGGTACCCCAGCCAATATTATATTTAGTTCAACACCAGCAGGAGCTACTTTTGCATGGACAGTAACCCAAACGGGAGCGAGTGGAGCGAGTGCAGGTTCAGGGAATTCAGTTTTTGGTACCTACACAGCGACAGGTCCTACGGTAGGAACAATCGTTTATGATGTTGTACCGACATTGAATGGTTGTGTTGGTCAAACAGTTTCGGCAGTCATTAATATTAATCCTTCACCAGTTGTGATAGCTACCCCAGCATCACAGACTTTGTGTTCAGGAGATCAAACGAATATCGCATTAACCTCCTCACCAGCAGGCTCAAGTTTTAGCTGGACAGTTGCTCAAAACCAAGTAACGGGAGCCTTTAATGGCCTTGGCAATACAATCGCTCAAACCTTGAGTGGAACAGGTACGGGAACAGGCACAGCAACCTATACAGTAACTCCATCAGCGAGTGGTTGTCCGGGTATTCCATCAGATGTAGTGATTACGATAGGCTCTAATCCAACGGTTACGGCAACCCCAACGAGTGAAACACTTTGTTCTGGTTCAACAACTGGAATCACCTTGACATCAGTCCCAGCGGGTGCAACATTTGATTGGACAATCAATCAAGCAGGCGTTAGTGGCGCTGTTGCAGGAACAGGGTCAGCGATTAATCAAACCTTGAATACGACAGGAGCAGCTCAAGGTACGGTAACTTATACAATTACACCAAGTGTAGGAACATGTGTTGGTTTACCTATCGATGTAATTATTACGGTAAATCCAGTACCGACAGTGACATCAAATCCAACTTCCCAAGCGATTTGTTCATCGACTTCAACGGCTATCAATTTAACATCCTCTCCAGGGGGAGCGAATTTAGATTGGACAACAGTTGAGACAAATGCGACAGGATCTTCAGCTGGGAATGGAAGTGCTATCTTTCAAATTTTGAGTACAACGGGAACTTCATCAGGAACGGTAACTTATACAATTACTCCATCGATGAGTGGATGTGTGGGTACTCCGATTGATGTGCCAGTTACTGTGAATCCAGTACCGAGTGCAACAGCTACTCCATCAGTACAGACTATTTGTTCAGCTAGTGCAGCATCTATTGCTTTGAGTTCATTGCCAGTGGGAGCCACTTTTGCTTGGACGATCACAGAAAGTGGAACAGCGGGAGCAACGGCTGGAAATGGCTCAACGATCAATCAAACCTTGAGTACTACAGGTACTACGCAAGGAACGACATTTTATACTATAACTCCTACATTGGGAACTTGTGTTGGATCATCGATTACAGCAATGGTGAGTGTTAATCCAGTGCCAGTAGTTACTGCAACACCATCCGTTGATGCTTTATGTTCAGGATCAACAACGAATGTGTTATTGACTTCATTGCCAGGAACAACATTTGATTGGACAGTTTCTCAAACGGGAGTTAGTGGCGCGAGTGGAGGCACAGGATCTAGCATCGCTCAGACTTTAACAACTTTAGGTCAAGCGGTAGGAACGGTTACTTATACAGTGACACCAACGTTGAATGGCTGTGTAGGAACACCAGTAGATGTAGTGATTACAGTAAATCCAATTCCAACAGCCATTGCAACACCTACGGCACAGACGATTTGTTCTGGAGACGTAACAGGAATCTCATTGAGTTCAACTCCAGCGGGGGCCACTTTTGATTGGACATTTAGTCAAACAGGAACAACAGGAGCAGCTGCAGGAACAGGAAATTTAATCGCTCAAACGATTGATGCTACCAGTACCAATTCAGGATCTGTTACTTACACTATAACGCCTACTTTTGCTACTTGTGTTGGCTCACCGATAGACGTTGTGATTAGCATTGGTTCTAATCCAATAGCCACAGCCACACCATCTGTTCAAACGATTTGTGAGGGAACAGCAACTTCTATTGCATTGACTTCAGCACCAGCGGGAGCAACTTATGCATGGACAGTTTCCCAAATAGGAGCTTCGGGAGCATCAGCAGGGAATGGCTCAAACATTGCCCAAACCTTAAATGCTATCGGCACAGTTCCAGGAACGGTTACTTATACCATTACACCAAATGTTGGAACTTGTGTAGGTTTACCAATTGATGTTGTGATTACAGTGAATCCAACTCCGGTAGTTAGTTCGAATCCAACTTCACAAGCGATTTGTTCGGCTACATCCACCAATATTACTTTGACATCTTCTCCTGTAGGGGCAAGTTTAGATTGGACAGTAAACCAAATCGGAACTACTGGAGCATCAGCCGGGAATGGCTCAACGATAGCACAAACCTTGGATGTTGCAGGTCTTACATCAGGAACGGCGACCTATACAGTGACACCAACATTGTCAGGTTGTGTAGGTTTACCAATTGATATTGTAGTGACCGTTAATCCAACACCGGTTGTTTCGGCTACCCCAACAACCCAAACGATTTGTTCTAGCACTTCACCATCTATTGCATTGAGTTCAACTCCAACGGGTGCAGGTTTTTCATGGACAGTTTCAGAGTCAGGAACCTCAGGAGCAAGTGCAGCAAGTGGTTTTACAATCAATCAATCATTAACAGCAACTGGTCTTACGCAAGGCACAGCAACTTATACCATCAGTCCAACTTTGGGGGCATGTATTGGTTCACCAATCGATGTTCCGATTTTTGTTAATCCGATACCAGTAGTTACGGCTACACCAGCCTTGGCAACGATTTGTTCTGGTGCCGCTACAGGCATTACCTTGAGTTCTTCTCCATTGGGAGCGACTTTTGACTGGACAGTTGTTGAATCCAATGTATCGGGAGCAAGTGCAGGTACAGGCAATGGAATCAATCAGGTATTGAGTTCAACATCTACAGCGGTAGGTACTGCAACATATACCGTGACACCAACCTTGAATGGTTGTGTAGGTTCATCAATCGATGTAGTGATTACAGTAAATCCAATTCCAACAGCGATTGCAACACCAGCATCTCAGACGATTTGTTCGGGTGATGTGACAAGCATAGATTTGACATCCTCACCAGCAGGTTCAACTTTTGGTTGGACAGTGAATCAATCTTTGGCTAGTGGAGCAACAGCAGGGGCGACCGCAAACATTGCGCAGGTGTTGAATGCGACCACAAGCAATACAGGAACAGTTACTTATAACGTAACTCCAACCTTGAATAGTTGTGTAGGTTCACCTCTTGCGGTTGTTATTTCAGTAGCAGCCAATCCAGTTGTTACCGCAACGCCAGCTTCTCAAACGATTTGTGAGGGAACATCAACAGGTATTGTTTTGAGTTCATCACCAACGGGAGCGACTTTCAACTGGACAAGTTCAGAGACTGATGTTACAGGATCGAGCGCAGGAATGGGAGCGAGTATTGCACAAGTACTTGATGCCACAGCTTTGGTTCCAGGAACCGTAACTTATACTATCAATTCAAATATTGGAGCATGTGTTGGACTTCCAATCGATGTAATTGTAACAGTCAATCCATTGCCAACAGCGATTGCAACGCCAGTAAGTCAGACTATTTGTGCAACTACAGCAACGAGTATCAACTTGAGTTCTTCACCCGTAGGTTCTACCTTTGGATGGACAGTTTCTCAGTCAGGAACTTCAGGAGCCACAGCAGCATCAGGTTCAACGATATCACAAACTTTGGGTGTTACTGGTTTGGTATCAGGAACGACGACTTACAGTGTGACACCAACCTTGAGTGGTTGTTCAGGCTCACCGCTTGATGTTGTAATTACAGTAGATCCAACGCCAACAGCGATAGCTACTCCAACTACTCAAACGATTTGTTCAGAGACAGCCTTTTCAATAGATTTAACTTCTTCACCCGTAGGTTCTACCTTTGGATGGACGGTAACAGAGCTTGGAGAAACAGGCGCCAATGCAGGAATAGGTTCAACCATTTCAGAGACATTGACAGTAACAGGCATTACGCAAGGAACGGCCACTTACACAGTCACACCAACATTGGGCGTTTGTGTAGGTTTACCAATCAACGTTCCGATTTATGTAAATCCAATTCCAGTGGTTACAGCCTTGGCTGCGCAAGACACAATTTGTTCAGCTACCTCAACTTCTATCACAATGAGTTCAGTTCCTGTTGGAGCGAGCTATGCTTGGACATCGGTTGACAATTTAGTAACTGGTTCAAGTGGGGGAGCAAGCAATGGCATTTCACAAGTCTTGAGCTCTACATCAACAGCTGTAGGATCGAGTATTTATACCATCACACCAACCTTGACGGGTTGTGTGGGCTTACCAGTAGATGTAGAAATTACGGTTAATCCATTGCCAACGGTGGTTGCTACGCCAAGTGATGAGACCTTGTGTTCTGGAGAGACGAGTGGAATCGTTTTGACGTCTTCGCCAGCAGGATCAACTTTTAACTGGACAGTATTGTCAGCAAACGTTTTGGGAGCGGCTAATGGCGGTGGAGATACCATTGCTCAAACATTGACTTCTACCGTAACAGGAACATCTACTTACAGTATTACGCCAACCTTGAATGGTTGCGTAGGACCAATGTCAAGTGTTGTGGTGACAGTGAATCCAAATCCGACATTAGTTACCAACATTGGACAGGGAACACTTTGTGTTGGTAGTTCAATATCGATGGATGTGTCTGGAGCAGTGAATTATGTTTGGAGCCCAGCGACAGGACTAGATACGAATGTAGGTGACTCAGTGGTAGCTACACCACCAGCTACTCAAACTTATTTTATAACAGGAACGGACATCAACAACTGTACATCTGTAGACTCTATTGCCATCACAGTGAACCCAATTCCAGTAACAACGGTTACTTTGAATGATACGATTTGTGAAGGAATATCTATCAATTTAGACGCTCATGGCGCAGATAGTTATGCATGGACACCATCTACGGGACTTAATTCAATTACTGACAGTAGCATTGTAGCAACTCCATTAGTGACTACCACCTATACAGTAACAGGAACAAGTTTGAACTGTTCAAGTACAGCTACAGTAACTGTTTATGTGAAACCAGCACCAACGATCAATGCAGGTGTTGACTCTTTGATTTGTTATGGCAACAGCATCGTGCTTAGCGGAAGTGGCGCGGTATCTTACGCATGGAGTGGTGGTGTTGTGAACAACGTACCATTCTTCCCAACAGCTACCCAAACTTATACTGTTGTGGGAACGGGCGCCAATCAGTGTCAGGACAGTGATCAAGTGGTAGTCTCTATCACGCCACTACCAATCATTGATTTGGTACCATCGATTACTTCAGGTTGTGTTCCTCAGGTAGTAGACTTCCAAAACAACACAATAGGTGGAGCCGTTTACAGTTGGGATTTTGGAGACAGTACAACATCCACGATGACCAATCCGTCACACAATTATACATCCATTGGATGCTATGACATCACATTGACAGCATCGACATTGAACGGTTGTACATTTACGACAACTTATCCAAGCATGGTTTGTGTTGAGTTGACGCCAGTGGCCTCCTTCTTTGCCAATCCATCATCCATTACTACTGATTATCCAGTGAGTACGATGGTAAATACCTCACAAAATGCGGTAGCATACAGTTGGGATTTTGGAGATGGAACTGGTGGAAGTACTGATTTTATGCCAGAGCATACTTTCCCAGGAACTGATGTAACAACTTATACTGTGGAGCTTGTTGTATATAGCTTAACAGGATGTACCGATACTGCACGAGTGAACATTCAGGTGTATGAAGACATCGTTTATTTTGTACCAAATGCCTTTACACCAGATGGTGATAATTTTAATCAAACATTCAAACCAGTTTTCACATCGGGTTATGACCCTTATGATTACTCCTTGTTTATCTATGACCGTTGGGGAGAAATTATCTTCGAGTCACACGACGCATCAGTAGGATGGGATGGAACGTATGGCGACGGAAGCGGAATCGTGATGGATGGAACGTATGTTTGGACCATCGAATTTAAAGTTACCCAAACCAGTGAAAGAAAGAAAATTCAAGGACATGTGAATGTGTTGAGATAAAAGATACAACAAATAACAGATCTAAAATACAACCAAAGCCAATGCAGAAATGTGTTGGCTTTTTTTGTGATTAATTTAAAATTGCTAATTTTAGCAAAAAAAAAACATCCATTTTTAAACTTATTCGTCAATAGGGTAAGTTTTACTTTAGGTGTCTATTTATAGTAGTGTCTTTAAGTTTTTATAATTGATTTATGAATAGAATTATAGTCTTTTTTGCATTGATATTTTGTATATCTCTATCAACCAATATGCTAGCACAAGATCAAGCTGTTGCAATAAAAAAACATTACAATATATCTTCAGTTTCTGAAAATGAAGACTTTACATTGTATGAGCAAGCTTTAAATAATTATTCTGAATTAGATCAATTTAGATTTTTAAATCAACGTAGAACGATAAAATTTAGTGGCACAAACGTTTCTATTGAACTTTTTTCCGCTAATGAACTTTTGGCTGATTATGGTAAAGAAATCGCCCCATTGACAATCATGCCAGGTACATTTTATAAGCCAGTTGATTTTATGATTACTACCAATGATGATATTTTGACAGTATTTCCATTATATATCAAGCAAGATCCAATCCAATATTAATATTTTCCTATGAAAAAAATATTTACACTGTTTATTGCTATTATTGGGTTTTCAATAGTTTCATTTTCACAGACTTATACGATGTCTAATTCTACTGTTACAGCTTGTAGTGGTACGTTTTACGATCCCGGAGGTACTGGTACTTATGCAAATAGTCAAAATGTAACAATGACTTTCTGCTCAGGAAGTACAGATGCTATTTTCTTACAATTTTCTCAGTTTGTATTAGAAAGCAATTTTGATTATGTTTATATTTATAATGGACCTTCAACAGCTTCTCCTTTAATTGGTACTTATACTGGTTCAACTAGTCCAGGTACAGCAGTTGGAACAAGTGGTTGTATTACTGTTCGTTTTACATCGGATGGTTCTATTACTTATGCTGGTTTTACAGCTTCAATTAGTTGTGGGACTCCACCACCAACGCCACCGCCGCCATCGACCAATTGCAATCAAGCTCAACCTTTTTGTACAGGAACTTCTTATTCATTTCCTGCCGCAACAGGTTCAACTTCTCCTGCTGGACCTGCTTATGGATGTTTAGGTTCTCAACCGAATCCAGTATGGTATTATTTACAAGTACAAAATCCAGGTGCAATTAATATTACTGCTCAAGGTTCAAATGATATTGACTTTATTCTTTGGGGACCATTTGCTTCAGCAACAGCGCCTTGTTTAACAGGTCTGACTTCAGGGACGATTGTCGATTGTAGTTTTTCTGGTTCAGCAACTGAATATGTTGATATTCCTGCTACCGCACAAGCAGGTCAAATTTATATTTTGTTGATAACCAATTATGCCAATGTTTCTCAGAATATTACTTTTTCGCAGACAGGTGGTATTGGAACAACCAACTGTCAGATTTTGTGTAACATTACGGCAATGACAGGTACCCCTAGTGCTTGTAATAATGCAGACAATACTTACAGTGTTTCAGGAACAATTTCTACTTATGCTCCTCCTACGACTGGTACATTGACAATTTCTTCAAGTTGTGGAGGAAGTGTGGTTTATAACCCTCCATTTGCAGCATCTTATAATTACACTTTACCGGGAATTACAGCAAATGGTGGCGCGTGTACTATCACCGCATCTTATTCTGCTGATCCAACTTGTAATAGAACTGTAAATTACACTTCACCTGCTCCTTGTAGTGTGACATGTACATCAACTCCAACTAATACTGGTCCATATTGTGATGGATCCACTATTCAATTAAATAGCTCTGGTGGAGATTCTTACTCTTGGACTGGACCAAATGGATTTGTTTCAAATTTGCAAAACCCAACGATTCCAAATGCAACAGCTACCAATGCGGGAGTTTATACTTTGGTAACAACTTTAGGGACTTGTACTGCCACATCAACAACAACTGTAGTTGTGAATTCAGCTCCAACCTTGACAGCGACTCCAACTTCTGAGACTATTTGCTCAGGGCAATCTACAAATATTAGTTTAACTTCAAATCCAGTAGGTGCATCTTTAAGTTTTTCTGTTAATCAATCAGGAGTGACTGGTGCTAGTGCTGTAAATAGTACGACCATAGCACAGGTTTTGACGGCTACAGGTGCTACTGCAGGTACTGCAACTTATACGATTACACCAAGCATTGGAACATGTATTGGTTCTCCAATTTCAATTCCTATTACTGTAAATCCAGCTCCAACAGTTATTGCTACTCCAACTTCAGAGTCTATCTGTTCAGGTCAAACTACAGGAATCAATTTAACATCAAATCCTGCTGGTTCAACTTTTAGTTGGACTGTCGCACAAAATAACGTTAGTGGTGCAAGTGCTGGAAATAGTTCTTCTATCAATCAGACATTAACATCAAATCCGGGTACTTCTGGTACCGCAACTTATACTGTAACACCAAGTTCAGGTACTTGTCCTGGTATTCCTTTGGATGTTATTATCAATGTTGGATCCAACCCCACTGTCACAGCCACTCCATCTTCACAATCTATATGCAGTGGTTTGGTTACTGGCATTTCGTTAAGTTCAACTCCAGCGGGAGCGACTTTTGCATGGACTGTATCACAGAATAATGCTACAGGTGCTACTTCAGGCAATGGCTCTAGTATTGCACAGACTTTAACAAATTCGAGTACGAGTGTGGGTAGTGTTACTTATAGTGTTACACCAAGTTTTGGAACCTGTGTAGGAACACCTTTGGATGTTGTTATCACGGTCAATCCGGCTCCTTCGGTTGTTGCTACCCCAGCTTCACAATCAATATGTAATGGAACGAGTACAGGTATAACATTGAGCTCTATTCCAGCGGGGGCTAGTTTTGATTGGACTGTTGTTCAATCGAATGTGAATGGAGGAAGTGCAGGAACTGGTTCTAGTATCAATCAATCTTTGTCTTTGTCTTCAGGGACAACGGGTTCTGCGACTTATACGATCACCCCTTCATCGAGTGGATGTCCGGGTGTTCCGACCGATGTTGTGATATCCGTAAGTGCAGGCCCATCAGTTATTGCTTCTCCAGAGACGATTTGTTCAGGCGGTACTTCTGGTGTTGCATTGAGTTCCAATCCAGCAGGAGCGAGCTTTAACTGGACTTTTAATCAAACTGGAGTGATTGGTGCGTTTTCGGGTTCAGGCAATAGCATTGCACAAACGTTGAATGCAACGACCTCTAATGCAGGAAATGTAATTTATACTGTTACTGCCAATATTGGATCATGTATCGGAACCCCACAAGATGTAGTTGTAACGGTTAATCCTTCACCGGTAGTAACGACTACCCCATCAATTCAAACGATTTGTTCAGGTACCCCAGCCAATATTATATTTAGTTCAACACCAGCAGGAGCTACTTTTGCATGGACAGTAACCCAAACGGGAGCGAGTGGAGCGAGTGCAGGTTCAGGGAATTCAGTTTTTGGTACCTACACAGCGACAGGTCCTACGGTAGGAACAATCGTTTATGATGTTGTACCGACATTGAATGGTTGTGTTGGTCAAACAGTTTCGGCAGTCATTAATATTAATCCTTCACCAGTTGTGATAGCTACCCCAGCATCACAGACTTTGTGTTCAGGAGATCAAACGAATATCGCATTAACCTCCTCACCAGCAGGCTCAAGTTTTAGCTGGACAGTTGCTCAAAACCAAGTAACGGGAGCCTTTAATGGCCTTGGCAATACAATCGCTCAAACCTTGAGTGGAACAGGTACGGGAACAGGCACAGCAACCTATACAGTAACTCCATCAGCGAGTGGTTGTCCGGGTATTCCATCAGATGTAGTGATTACGATAGGCTCTAATCCAACGGTTACGGCAACCCCAACGAGTGAAACACTTTGTTCTGGTTCAACAACTGGAATCACCTTGACATCAGTCCCAGCGGGTGCAACATTTGATTGGACAATCAATCAAGCAGGCGTTAGTGGCGCTGTTGCAGGAACAGGGTCAGCGATTAATCAAACCTTGAATACGACAGGAGCAGCTCAAGGTACGGTAACTTATACAATTACACCAAGTGTAGGAACATGTGTTGGTTTACCTATCGATGTAATTATTACGGTAAATCCAGTACCGACAGTGACATCAAATCCAACTTCCCAAGCGATTTGTTCATCGACTTCAACGGCTATCAATTTAACATCCTCTCCAGGGGGAGCGAATTTAGATTGGACAACAGTTGAGACAAATGCGACAGGATCTTCAGCTGGGAATGGAAGTGCTATCTTTCAAATTTTGAGTACAACGGGAACTTCATCAGGAACGGTAACTTATACAATTACTCCATCGATGAGTGGATGTGTGGGTACTCCGATTGATGTGCCAGTTACTGTGAATCCAGTACCGAGTGCAACAGCTACTCCATCAGTACAGACTATTTGTTCAGCTAGTGCAGCATCTATTGCTTTGAGTTCATTGCCAGTGGGAGCCACTTTTGCTTGGACGATCACAGAAAGTGGAACAGCGGGAGCAACGGCTGGAAATGGCTCAACGATCAATCAAACCTTGAGTACTACAGGTACTACGCAAGGAACGACATTTTATACTATAACTCCTACATTGGGAACTTGTGTTGGATCATCGATTACAGCAATGGTGAGTGTTAATCCAGTGCCAGTAGTTACTGCAACACCATCCGTTGATGCTTTATGTTCAGGATCAACAACGAATGTGTTATTGACTTCATTGCCAGGAACAACATTTGATTGGACAGTTTCTCAAACGGGAGTTAGTGGCGCGAGTGGAGGCACAGGATCTAGCATCGCTCAGACTTTAACAACTTTAGGTCAAGCGGTAGGAACGGTTACTTATACAGTGACACCAACGTTGAATGGCTGTGTAGGAACACCAGTAGATGTAGTGATTACAGTAAATCCAATTCCAACAGCCATTGCAACACCTACGGCACAGACGATTTGTTCTGGAGACGTAACAGGAATCTCATTGAGTTCAACTCCAGCGGGGGCCACTTTTGATTGGACATTTAGTCAAACAGGAACAACAGGAGCAGCTGCAGGAACAGGAAATTTAATCGCTCAAACGATTGATGCTACCAGTACCAATTCAGGATCTGTTACTTACACTATAACGCCTACTTTTGCTACTTGTGTTGGCTCACCGATAGACGTTGTGATTAGCATTGGTTCTAATCCAATAGCCACAGCCACACCATCTGTTCAAACGATTTGTGAGGGAACAGCAACTTCTATTGCATTGACTTCAGCACCAGCGGGAGCAACTTATGCATGGACAGTTTCCCAAATAGGAGCTTCGGGAGCATCAGCAGGGAATGGCTCAAACATTGCCCAAACCTTAAATGCTATCGGCACAGTTCCAGGAACGGTTACTTATACCATTACACCAAATGTTGGAACTTGTGTAGGTTTACCAATTGATGTTGTGATTACAGTGAATCCAACTCCGGTAGTTAGTTCGAATCCAACTTCACAAGCGATTTGTTCGGCTACATCCACCAATATTACTTTGACATCTTCTCCTGTAGGGGCAAGTTTAGATTGGACAGTAAACCAAATCGGAACTACTGGAGCATCAGCCGGGAATGGCTCAACGATAGCACAAACCTTGGATGTTGCAGGTCTTACATCAGGAACGGCGACCTATACAGTGACACCAACATTGTCAGGTTGTGTAGGTTTACCAATTGATATTGTAGTGACCGTTAATCCAACACCGGTTGTTTCGGCTACCCCAACAACCCAAACGATTTGTTCTAGCACTTCACCATCTATTGCATTGAGTTCAACTCCAACGGGTGCAGGTTTTTCATGGACAGTTTCAGAGTCAGGAACCTCAGGAGCAAGTGCAGCAAGTGGTTTTACAATCAATCAATCATTAACAGCAACTGGTCTTACGCAAGGCACAGCAACTTATACCATCAGTCCAACTTTGGGGGCATGTATTGGTTCACCAATCGATGTTCCGATTTTTGTTAATCCGATACCAGTAGTTACGGCTACACCAGCCTTGGCAACGATTTGTTCTGGTGCCGCTACAGGCATTACCTTGAGTTCTTCTCCATTGGGAGCGACTTTTGACTGGACAGTTGTTGAATCCAATGTATCGGGAGCAAGTGCAGGTACAGGCAATGGAATCAATCAGGTATTGAGTTCAACATCTACAGCGGTAGGTACTGCAACATATACCGTGACACCAACCTTGAATGGTTGTGTAGGTTCATCAATCGATGTAGTGATTACAGTAAATCCAATTCCAACAGCGATTGCAACACCAGCATCTCAGACGATTTGTTCGGGTGATGTGACAAGCATAGATTTGACATCCTCACCAGCAGGTTCAACTTTTGGTTGGACAGTGAATCAATCTTTGGCTAGTGGAGCAACAGCAGGGGCGACCGCAAACATTGCGCAGGTGTTGAATGCGACCACAAGCAATACAGGAACAGTTACTTATAACGTAACTCCAACCTTGAATAGTTGTGTAGGTTCACCTCTTGCGGTTGTTATTTCAGTAGCAGCCAATCCAGTTGTTACCGCAACGCCAGCTTCTCAAACGATTTGTGAGGGAACATCAACAGGTATTGTTTTGAGTTCATCACCAACGGGAGCGACTTTCAACTGGACAAGTTCAGAGACTGATGTTACAGGATCGAGCGCAGGAATGGGAGCGAGTATTGCACAAGTACTTGATGCCACAGCTTTGGTTCCAGGAACCGTAACTTATACTATCAATTCAAATATTGGAGCATGTGTTGGACTTCCAATCGATGTAATTGTAACAGTCAATCCATTGCCAACAGCGATTGCAACGCCAGTAAGTCAGACTATTTGTGCAACTACAGCAACGAGTATCAACTTGAGTTCTTCACCCGTAGGTTCTACCTTTGGATGGACAGTTTCTCAGTCAGGAACTTCAGGAGCCACAGCAGCATCAGGTTCAACGATATCACAAACTTTGGGTGTTACTGGTTTGGTATCAGGAACGACGACTTACAGTGTGACACCAACCTTGAGTGGTTGTTCAGGCTCACCGCTTGATGTTGTAATTACAGTAGATCCAACGCCAACAGCGATAGCTACTCCAACTACTCAAACGATTTGTTCAGAGACAGCCTTTTCAATAGATTTAACTTCTTCACCCGTAGGTTCTACCTTTGGATGGACGGTAACAGAGCTTGGAGAAACAGGCGCCAATGCAGGAATAGGTTCAACCATTTCAGAGACATTGACAGTAACAGGCATTACGCAAGGAACGGTAACTTATACAATTACTCCATCGATGAGTGGATGTGTGGGTACTCCGATTGATGTGCCAGTTACTGTGAATCCAGTACCGAGTGCAACAGCTACTCCATCAGTACAGACTATTTGTTCAGCTAGTGCAGCATCTATTGCTTTGAGTTCATTGCCAGTGGGAGCCACTTTTGCTTGGACGATCACAGAAAGTGGAACAGCGGGAGCAACGGCTGGAAATGGCTCAACGATCAATCAAACCTTGAGTACTACAGGTACTACGCAAGGAACGACATTTTATACTATAACTCCTACATTGGGAACTTGTGTTGGATCATCGATTACAGCAATGGTGAGTGTTAATCCAGTGCCAGTAGTTACTGCAACACCATCCGTTGATGCTTTATGTTCAGGATCAACAACGAATGTGTTATTGACTTCATTGCCAGGAACAACATTTGATTGGACAGTTTCTCAAACGGGAGTTAGTGGCGCGAGTGGAGGCACAGGATCTAGCATCGCTCAGACTTTAACAACTTTAGGTCAAGCGGTAGGAACGGTTACTTATACAGTGACACCAACGTTGAATGGCTGTGTAGGAACACCAGTAGATGTAGTGATTACAGTAAATCCAATTCCAACAGCCATTGCAACACCTACGGCACAGACGATTTGTTCTGGAGACGTAACAGGAATCTCATTGAGTTCAACTCCAGCGGGGGCCACTTTTGATTGGACATTTAGTCAAACAGGAACAACAGGAGCAGCTGCAGGAACAGGAAATTTAATCGCTCAAACGATTGATGCTACCAGTACCAATTCAGGATCTGTTACTTACACTATAACGCCTACTTTTGCTACTTGTGTTGGCTCACCGATAGACGTTGTGATTAGCATTGGTTCTAATCCAATAGCCACAGCCACACCATCTGTTCAAACGATTTGTGAGGGAACAGCAACTTCTATTGCATTGACTTCAGCACCAGCGGGAGCAACTTATGCATGGACAGTTTCCCAAATAGGAGCTTCGGGAGCATCAGCAGGGAATGGCTCAAACATTGCCCAAACCTTAAATGCTATCGGCACAGTTCCAGGAACGGTTACTTATACCATTACACCAAATGTTGGAACTTGTGTAGGTTTACCAATTGATGTTGTGATTACAGTGAATCCAACTCCGGTAGTTAGTTCGAATCCAACTTCACAAGCGATTTGTTCGGCTACATCCACCAATATTACTTTGACATCTTCTCCTGTAGGGGCAAGTTTAGATTGGACAGTAAACCAAATCGGAACTACTGGAGCATCAGCCGGGAATGGCTCAACGATAGCACAAACCTTGGATGTTGCAGGTCTTACATCAGGAACGGCGACCTATACAGTGACACCAACATTGTCAGGTTGTGTAGGTTTACCAATTGATATTGTAGTGACCGTTAATCCAACACCGGTTGTTTCGGCTACCCCAACAACCCAAACGATTTGTTCTAGCACTTCACCATCTATTGCATTGAGTTCAACTCCAACGGGTGCAGGTTTTTCATGGACAGTTTCAGAGTCAGGAACCTCAGGAGCAAGTGCAGCAAGTGGTTTTACAATCAATCAATCATTAACAGCAACTGGTCTTACGCAAGGCACAGCAACTTATACCATCAGTCCAACTTTGGGGGCATGTATTGGTTCACCAATCGATGTTCCGATTTTTGTTAATCCGATACCAGTAGTTACGGCTACACCAGCCTTGGCAACGATTTGTTCTGGTGCCGCTACAGGCATTACCTTGAGTTCTTCTCCATTGGGAGCGACTTTTGACTGGACAGTTGTTGAATCCAATGTATCGGGAGCAAGTGCAGGTACAGGCAATGGAATCAATCAGGTATTGAGTTCAACATCTACAGCGGTAGGTACTGCAACATATACCGTGACACCAACCTTGAATGGTTGTGTAGGTTCATCAATCGATGTAGTGATTACAGTAAATCCAATTCCAACAGCGATTGCAACACCAGCATCTCAGACGATTTGTTCGGGTGATGTGACAAGCATAGATTTGACATCCTCACCAGCAGGTTCAACTTTTGGTTGGACAGTGAATCAATCTTTGGCTAGTGGAGCAACAGCAGGGGCGACCGCAAACATTGCGCAGGTGTTGAATGCGACCACAAGCAATACAGGAACAGTTACTTATAACGTAACTCCAACCTTGAATAGTTGTGTAGGTTCACCTCTTGCGGTTGTTATTTCAGTAGCAGCCAATCCAGTTGTTACCGCAACGCCAGCTTCTCAAACGATTTGTGAGGGAACATCAACAGGTATTGTTTTGAGTTCATCACCAACGGGAGCGACTTTCAACTGGACAAGTTCAGAGACTGATGTTACAGGATCGAGCGCAGGAATGGGAGCGAGTATTGCACAAGTACTTGATGCCACAGCTTTGGTTCCAGGAACCGTAACTTATACTATCAATTCAAATATTGGAGCATGTGTTGGACTTCCAATCGATGTAATTGTAACAGTCAATCCATTGCCAACAGCGATTGCAACGCCAGTAAGTCAGACTATTTGTGCAACTACAGCAACGAGTATCAACTTGAGTTCTTCACCCGTAGGTTCTACCTTTGGATGGACAGTTTCTCAGTCAGGAACTTCAGGAGCCACAGCAGCATCAGGTTCAACGATATCACAAACTTTGGGTGTTACTGGTTTGGTATCAGGAACGACGACTTACAGTGTGACACCAACCTTGAGTGGTTGTTCAGGCTCACCGCTTGATGTTGTAATTACAGTAGATCCAACGCCAACAGCGATAGCTACTCCAACTACTCAAACGATTTGTTCAGAGACAGCCTTTTCAATAGATTTAACTTCTTCACCCGTAGGTTCTACCTTTGGATGGACGGTAACAGAGCTTGGAGAAACAGGCGCCAATGCAGGAATAGGTTCAACCATTTCAGAGACATTGACAGTAACAGGCATTACGCAAGGAACGGTAACTTATACAATTACTCCATCGATGAGTGGATGTGTGGGTACTCCGATTGATGTGCCAGTTACTGTGAATCCAGTACCGAGTGCAACAGCTACTCCATCAGTACAGACTATTTGTTCAGCTAGTGCAGCATCTATTGCTTTGAGTTCATTGCCAGTGGGAGCCACTTTTGCTTGGACGATCACAGAAAGTGGAACAGCGGGAGCAACGGCTGGAAATGGCTCAACGATCAATCAAACCTTGAGTACTACAGGTACTACGCAAGGAACGACATTTTATACTATAACTCCTACATTGGGAACTTGTGTTGGATCATCGATTACAGCAATGGTGAGTGTTAATCCAGTGCCAGTAGTTACTGCAACACCATCCGTTGATGCTTTATGTTCAGGATCAACAACGAATGTGTTATTGACTTCATTGCCAGGAACAACATTTGATTGGACAGTTTCTCAAACGGGAGTTAGTGGCGCGAGTGGAGGCACAGGATCTAGCATCGCTCAGACTTTAACAACTTTAGGTCAAGCGGTAGGAACGGTTACTTATACAGTGACACCAACGTTGAATGGCTGTGTAGGAACACCAGTAGATGTAGTGATTACAGTAAATCCAATTCCAACAGCCATTGCAACACCTACGGCACAGACGATTTGTTCTGGAGACGTAACAGGAATCTCATTGAGTTCAACTCCAGCGGGGGCCACTTTTGATTGGACATTTAGTCAAACAGGAACAACAGGAGCAGCTGCAGGAACAGGAAATTTAATCGCTCAAACGATTGATGCTACCAGTACCAATTCAGGATCTGTTACTTACACTATAACGCCTACTTTTGCTACTTGTGTTGGCTCACCGATAGACGTTGTGATTAGCATTGGTTCTAATCCAATAGCCACAGCCACACCATCTGTTCAAACGATTTGTGAGGGAACAGCAACTTCTATTGCATTGACTTCAGCACCAGCGGGAGCAACTTATGCATGGACAGTTTCCCAAATAGGAGCTTCGGGAGCATCAGCAGGGAATGGCTCAAACATTGCCCAAACCTTAAATGCTATCGGCACAGTTCCAGGAACGGTTACTTATACCATTACACCAAATGTTGGAACTTGTGTAGGTTTACCAATTGATGTTGTGATTACAGTGAATCCAACTCCGGTAGTTAGTTCGAATCCAACTTCACAAGCGATTTGTTCGGCTACATCCACCAATATTACTTTGACATCTTCTCCTGTAGGGGCAAGTTTAGATTGGACAGTAAACCAAATCGGAACTACTGGAGCATCAGCCGGGAATGGCTCAACGATAGCACAAACCTTGGATGTTGCAGGTCTTACATCAGGAACGGCGACCTATACAGTGACACCAACATTGTCAGGTTGTGTAGGTTTACCAATTGATATTGTAGTGACCGTTAATCCAACACCGGTTGTTTCGGCTACCCCAACAACCCAAACGATTTGTTCTAGCACTTCACCATCTATTGCATTGAGTTCAACTCCAACGGGTGCAGGTTTTTCATGGACAGTTTCAGAGTCAGGAACCTCAGGAGCAAGTGCAGCAAGTGGTTTTACAATCAATCAATCATTAACAGCAACTGGTCTTACGCAAGGCACAGCAACTTATACCATCAGTCCAACTTTGGGGGCATGTATTGGTTCACCAATCGATGTTCCGATTTTTGTTAATCCGATACCAGTAGTTACGGCTACACCAGCCTTGGCAACGATTTGTTCTGGTGCCGCTACAGGCATTACCTTGAGTTCTTCTCCATTGGGAGCGACTTTTGACTGGACAGTTGTTGAATCCAATGTATCGGGAGCAAGTGCAGGTACAGGCAATGGAATCAATCAGGTATTGAGTTCAACATCTACAGCGGTAGGTACTGCAACATATACCGTGACACCAACCTTGAATGGTTGTGTAGGTTCATCAATCGATGTAGTGATTACAGTAAATCCAATTCCAACAGCGATTGCAACACCAGCATCTCAGACGATTTGTTCGGGTGATGTGACAAGCATAGATTTGACATCCTCACCAGCAGGTTCAACTTTTGGTTGGACAGTGAATCAATCTTTGGCTAGTGGAGCAACAGCAGGGGCGACCGCAAACATTGCGCAGGTGTTGAATGCGACCACAAGCAATACAGGAACAGTTACTTATAACGTAACTCCAACCTTGAATAGTTGTGTAGGTTCACCTCTTGCGGTTGTTATTTCAGTAGCAGCCAATCCAGTTGTTACCGCAACGCCAGCTTCTCAAACGATTTGTGAGGGAACATCAACAGGTATTGTTTTGAGTTCATCACCAACGGGAGCGACTTTCAACTGGACAAGTTCAGAGACTGATGTTACAGGATCGAGCGCAGGAATGGGAGCGAGTATTGCACAAGTACTTGATGCCACAGCTTTGGTTCCAGGAACCGTAACTTATACTATCAATTCAAATATTGGAGCATGTGTTGGACTTCCAATCGATGTAATTGTAACAGTCAATCCATTGCCAACAGCGATTGCAACGCCAGTAAGTCAGACTATTTGTGCAACTACAGCAACGAGTATCAACTTGAGTTCTTCACCCGTAGGTTCTACCTTTGGATGGACAGTTTCTCAGTCAGGAACTTCAGGAGCCACAGCAGCATCAGGTTCAACGATATCACAAACTTTGGGTGTTACTGGTTTGGTATCAGGAACGACGACTTACAGTGTGACACCAACCTTGAGTGGTTGTTCAGGCTCACCGCTTGATGTTGTAATTACAGTAGATCCAACGCCAACAGCGATAGCTACTCCAACTACTCAAACGATTTGTTCAGAGACAGCCTTTTCAATAGATTTAACTTCTTCACCCGTAGGTTCTACCTTTGGATGGACGGTAACAGAGCTTGGAGAAACAGGCGCCAATGCAGGAATAGGTTCAACCATTTCAGAGACATTGACAGTAACAGGCATTACGCAAGGAACGGCCACTTACACAGTCACACCAACATTGGGCGTTTGTGTAGGTTTACCAATCAACGTTCCGATTTATGTAAATCCAATTCCAGTGGTTACAGCCTTGGCTGCGCAAGACACAATTTGTTCAGCTACCTCAACTTCTATCACAATGAGTTCAGTTCCTGTTGGAGCGAGCTATGCTTGGACATCGGTTGACAATTTAGTAACTGGTTCAAGTGGGGGAGCAAGCAATGGCATTTCACAAGTCTTGAGCTCTACATCAACAGCTGTAGGATCGAGTATTTATACCATCACACCAACCTTGACGGGTTGTGTGGGCTTACCAGTAGATGTAGAAATTACGGTTAATCCATTGCCAACGGTGGTTGCTACGCCAAGTGATGAGACCTTGTGTTCTGGAGAGACGAGTGGAATCGTTTTGACGTCTTCGCCAGCAGGATCAACTTTTAACTGGACAGTATTGTCAGCAAACGTTTTGGGAGCGGCTAATGGCGGTGGAGATACCATTGCTCAAACATTGACTTCTACCGTAACAGGAACATCTACTTACAGTATTACGCCAACCTTGAATGGTTGCGTAGGACCAATGTCAAGTGTTGTGGTGACAGTGAATCCAAATCCGACATTAGTTACCAACATTGGACAGGGAACACTTTGTGTTGGTAGTTCAATATCGATGGATGTGTCTGGAGCAGTGAATTATGTTTGGAGCCCAGCGACAGGACTAGATACGAATGTAGGTGACTCAGTGGTAGCTACACCACCAGCTACTCAAACTTATTTTATAACAGGAACGGACATCAACAACTGTACATCTGTAGACTCTATTGCCATCACAGTGAACCCAATTCCAGTAACAACGGTTACTTTGAATGATACGATTTGTGAAGGAATATCTATCAATTTAGACGCTCATGGCGCAGATAGTTATGCATGGACACCATCTACGGGACTTAATTCAATTACTGACAGTAGCATTGTAGCAACTCCATTAGTGACTACCACCTATACAGTAACAGGAACAAGTTTGAACTGTTCAAGTACAGCTACAGTAACTGTTTATGTGAAACCAGCACCAACGATCAATGCAGGTGTTGACTCTTTGATTTGTTATGGCAACAGCATCGTGCTTAGCGGAAGTGGCGCGGTATCTTACGCATGGAGTGGTGGTGTTGTGAACAACGTACCATTCTTCCCAACAGCTACCCAAACTTATACTGTTGTGGGAACGGGCGCCAATCAGTGTCAGGACAGTGATCAAGTGGTAGTCTCTATCACGCCACTACCAATCATTGATTTGGTACCATCGATTACTTCAGGTTGTGTTCCTCAGGTAGTAGACTTCCAAAACAACACAATAGGTGGAGCCGTTTACAGTTGGGATTTTGGAGACAGTACAACATCCACGATGACCAATCCGTCACACAATTATACATCCATTGGATGCTATGACATCACATTGACAGCATCGACATTGAACGGTTGTACATTTACGACAACTTATCCAAGCATGGTTTGTGTTGAGTTGACGCCAGTGGCCTCCTTCTTTGCCAATCCATCATCCATTACTACTGATTATCCAGTGAGTACGATGGTAAATACCTCACAAAATGCGGTAGCATACAGTTGGGATTTTGGAGATGGAACTGGTGGAAGTACTGATTTTATGCCAGAGCATACTTTCCCAGGAACTGATGTAACAACTTATACTGTGGAGCTTGTTGTATATAGCTTAACAGGATGTACCGATACTGCACGAGTGAACATTCAGGTGTATGAAGACATCGTTTATTTTGTACCAAATGCCTTTACACCAGATGGTGATAATTTTAATCAAACATTCAAACCAGTTTTCACATCGGGTTATGACCCTTATGATTACTCCTTGTTTATCTATGACCGTTGGGGAGAAATTATCTTCGAGTCACACGACGCATCAGTAGGATGGGATGGAACGTATGGCGACGGAAGCGGAATCGTGATGGATGGAACGTATGTTTGGACCATCGAATTTAAAGTTACCCAAACCAGTGAAAGAAAGAAAATTCAAGGACATGTGAATGTGTTGAGATAAAAGATACAACAAATAACAGATCTAAAATACAACCAAAGCCAATGCAGAAATGTGTTGGCTTTTTTTGTTGTTAAGAGTTATTAACGAATTCAATTTAATTAAAAACCCAGAATTCAATTTATCAATCTGAATTTAGTTTAATTTCGCTTTTTGAAATGTTCCAAAGACTTAAAACGAATTTGTGAAAGATAAAATCATTATTGGAAGAAAAGATAAGGCGGATTTACCAAGTTTACATCTACACAATGTAGCAGTGAAAATTGACAGCGGAGCATATTCCTGTTCTATACATTGCGAATCTGTAGAAGAAATCGAAGTGCAAGGTAAACTTTTTTTGGAAGTAGTTTTTCTTGATAAAGAACATCCAAAATATACTGGTGAAAAAGTCAAATTTGAAAATTTCAGAACGAAGAAGGTGAGAAGTTCAACTGGGTACCAACAAGAACGATATTTTGTTGAATTGGGTATCATTTTGTTTGACAATGAAATCATCACTGATTTTTCTTTGACGAAAAGAAATGGATTGAGAAATCCAATCCTGCTGGGAAGAAAATTATTGAGCAACAACTTTGTAATAGACACTTGTTTGACAAATTTATCGTTCAGAAAAAAACAACAAAAATTAAGAAAAATTAAAGACACATTATAAATGAAAATTGCCATTTTATCTCGAAATTCAAATTTGTATTCAACAAGAAGATTGGTTGAAGCCGCAGAAGCCGCAGGACACGAAGCGCATGTTATCGACCATTTGAGATGTAATATCGAAATTGAACAAAAAGGTCCATCACTGTTTTATCAAGACAATTATTTAGAAGGTTTTGACGCAGTCATCCCTAGAATTGGAGCGTCTGTTACTTTTTACGGAACAGCAGTTGTTCGTCAATTCGAAATGATGAACGTTTTTACTGCAGTAGGTTCTCGCGGAATTGTACATTCAAGAGATAAACTCCGTTGTTTGCAGGTCCTTTCCAAAGAAGGAATTGGGCTTCCTAAAACAGTTTTTACCAATTATTCTAGAAACGTTGAACATGTTGTCGAATCTGCAGGAGGCGCACCAGTTGTTTTGAAATTATTGGAGGGAACACAAGGCTTAGGAGTCGTTTTGGCTGAAAATCAAAATGCAGCGCAATCAGTTTTGGAAGCATTCAACGGTTTGAAAGCAAGGGTTATCGTACAAGAATTTATTCGCGAAGCAAAAGGTGCTGATATTCGTGCATTTATCGTTGATGGAGAAGTTGTTGGAGCGATGAAACGACAAGGAAAAGAAGGCGAATTTCGTTCAAATTTGCACCGTGGCGGTTCTTCCAGAATCATCGAATTAACGGAAGAAGAAAAAGATGTAGCTATTCGCGCTGCAAGTGCAGTTGGGCTTGGAATCGCTGGAGTTGATATGCTTCAATCTGAAAGAGGTCCATTGGTGTTAGAAGTAAATTCTTCGCCAGGATTGGAAGGAATTGAGCGCACAACGCACAACGATATTGCTGGAAAAATTATCCAATATATCGAGAAAAACGTAAAAAAATAAGCGTTCTAATCTTAATTGATTTGACTGATGCAAAAACATAAGAAGCTGGTAATTTTAGGTCATGAAATTCTTCCTGGAAAAGGAGCAGAATTGAATTTAGATGTAGCAAAACTGCATACAAGCACGCCGATTCAGGTTCCTGTAATTGTGCACCGCGCCAAAAATGACGGACCGACTTTATTGCTCATGGCTGGAATGCACGGTGACGAAATCAACGGAATGGAAATTATCCGTCGTGTCATTCGAAAAGGGTGGAATAGACCCAATGCAGGTACAGTGATTTGTATTCCAGTTTTTAATATTTTTGGTTTTCTAAACGTATCACGAGAATTGCCAGATGGTCGAGATTTAAATCGAAGCTTTCCCGGCTCAAATTCTGGTTCTTTGGCCAGTCAGTTTGCTTATCATTTCATGAAAGAAATCGCGCCAGTTGTTGATTATGTGATTGACTTTCATACTGGCTCAGCGCAAAGAAACAATTTTTCCCAAATCAGATGCGTTTTCTCAGACGAAGAAAGTTTGGCCTTGGCACAAGTTTTTAATCCGCCATTTATCATTCATTCGAGTTACATTTCGAAGTCGATTCGAGAATCAATGAACAAGCGCAAAAAGAAGATATTGCTTTTTGAAGGCGGAAAAACAAACTCCATTGAAGAAAAAGTAGTGAATGAAGGTTTGGATGGCATCAAACGCATGTTGGAACATTTGCAAATGCGCACGTTTAAATTTGACAACAGTTTGAACCGTGAACCGATTTACATCAAAAATTCAAGATGGATCAGAGCTTCTCACGCTGGAATGTTTTGCTTGATGGTTGAAAATGGAGCGCAAGTTTCCGTGGGAACAATTTTAGGAATTATCACCGATCCTTTTGGGAAAATCGAGCGAAAAGTGAAATCTACAATCGATGGATTTGTATTTTGTGTCAACGAAACGCCAGTTGTAAACAAAGGCGACGCACTTTTCCATGTTGGACAAGCAATCGAAAATCCAATTGTGCCAGATTACAAGGAGTTGTATATTTGATTGAAATCGTTGGATTTTTTACTTACAAATTATGATGCGGAGGCAATTCAGTAGGAATTTTCGTCACGCGATCATTCAATACTATACTTCCTGTTACTGCAACATTCAAAGAAGAATTCCCTGGTAGTCGAACCAAATAATGACACCTTGATTTCACATCTTCAGGTAAACCAAAATCTTCCGAACCCAACAAATAAATCGCTCTTTTTGGATGTTCAAATTCTCCCAAAGGAATTGCAGTTTCGTCGATTTCAATGCCAACCAATCTGCAATCATAAGGAATATTGTTCAGCAAATCCTCAAATTCATCGTAGTGAAACAAAGGAATACGCGACCAAGCTCTTACCACATCTGAAGTCTGCTTTTTGTACTTTTTTCCAACCGTGAAAATGTAACTTGCCCCAAGCACAAACGCCGAACGCCACAAAGTTCCAATATTGTGTTCCGTTTTGTGTTTATAAATTCCAATGGCGCAATAACCCTGAGTGTTTTTGGTTTTCATAGCGCAAAAATAGCAGTAATTTTATAAAAGTCCCGCTTCGCTAAAGTAGAACAAGATATTAGGACATCAGGATATTAAGATTTTAAGACGAGATTTTGAGTACTTTGCTGTGCAACTTTAAGACTTTATTTTTTCGTTGTCACTTCTTAACTTTTCAAGTAAATTAAATTCAAAACAAAATGAAAATCAAAAGTCTTAATATCATAATATCTTAAAATCCTAATATCTTCAGTCTAATGTCTAATGTCTATTGTCCTTTGTCTAATGTCTTCAGTCGATTGTCTTAAAATCATAATATCTTAACATCTTAATATCTTATCATCCAATTCTAACTTATTTAAAATATTTTTGTAAAAAAAACAATCACATGGAATTCATCGATGAGAAATTAGACCAATACGTTTGCAAACACACCGACAAAGAATCGGAATTACTGTATGAATTAAATCGTCAGACGCATATCCGTGTTTTGAATTCTCGAATGTTGAGTGGACAATTTCAAGGGCGATTATTGAGTATGATTGCACACATGATTAAACCTGAAAACATTTTGGAAATTGGCACTTATACAGGATATTCCGCGTTGTGTTTTTGGGAAGGCTTGGCTGAAAAAGGAAAAATCACGACCATTGATATCAATGAAGAATTAGAAGATTTTGTGCGCGAATTTATTCAAAAAGCGGGTGCAGAAAATCAAGTAAATTATGTGATTGGAGACGCCATGCAATTGATTCCCAATATGAATGAGGAATTCGATTTGGTTTTCATCGATGCCGACAAAGAAAATTATTGCCATTATTATGATTTGGTTTTCGACAAAGTAAAAGTCGGGGGCTACATTTTGGCAGACAACGTTTTATGGTCAGGAAAAGTGGTTGGAGAATACGAAAAAGCAGACAAAGACACTAAAATTTTGATGGATTACAACCGCAAAATCAATGATGATCCAAGAGTAGAGAACATCTTACTGCCGATTCGTGACGGATTGATGTTGGCGAGGAAAATTGCTGAGTAGAATTGTTTATTTTTGTAAAACTAAATATTAACATCCAATTTCCATGATAGATTTCCGCAGCGACACAGTTACCAAACCAACACCAGCCATGCGTGAAGCAATGTTTTCCGCGCCTGTTGGCGACGACGTTTTTCAAGAAGATCCGACGGTGAATTTGTTGCAAGAAAAAGCAGCTGAAATGTTTGGAATGGAAGCAGCACTTTTTTGCAGTTCTGGTACGCAAACCAATCAAATTGCGATCAATGTGCACGTGAAACCTGGAGGCGAAATCATTTGCAATGAAGAAAGTCACATTTATAAATACGAAGGTGGTGGAATTGCGAAAAATTCTGGCGCTTCAGTGCGACTTTTACCTGGAGATCGCGGAAGAATTACACAAGAACAAATTGCACAATGGGTCAATCCTGATGATGTACATTTCCCTGTAACTGAATTGATTTCCCTGGAAGACACATTTAATCGTGGTGGTGGAGCGATTTATGATTTTGCAGAAATTCAAAAAATCCGAAAATTTGCTTTGGAACAAAATATTCCGTTGCACATTGATGGTGCAAGATTATTTAATGCCTTGGTTGAGAATAATGTGCCAATAAAAATATACGCCGCTCAATTCGATTCAATTTCCATTTGTTTATCGAAAGGTTTAGGCGCTCCTGTTGGTTCATTGTTGCTTGGAAAAGCAGATTTCATCAAAAAAGCACGACGTGTTCGCAAAGTGATGGGCGGAGGAATGCGACAAGCTGGATTTTTAGCTGCAGCAGGAATTTATGCACTTGAAAACAATGTGTTGCGCTTGAAAGAAGACCACCAAAAAGCAAAAATGCTTGAAAGTGCGTTGCTGAACTGTGCTTGGGTAGAAACCGTTGTTCCCGTGGAAACAAATATCGTTGTCGCGATCTTAAAAGATGCAAGCAAACGAGATGAAATCATTCAAGAATTCAACGATTTAGGCGTTTTGATCATGGCTTTTGGTCCAGGAATGTTGCGCATGGTGACGCATTTAGATATCACCGATTCGCAATTGGAACAAACACTAAACGTAATTACAAAAATCAAAGCATGAGATTGATTCAGTTTAGATTAAGTCTTGCTTTCTTGTTGGTTTCAACAGGTTTTTTTGCACAGAATATCAGAGAATGGTCTGATCAAAAACTGACTTTGTTAAATTTTCAAGGAGATGTAATTAGTGGAATTCCACTTGATTTTAAATACGACATTGAATATAAACTCAAAAAGCAAAGAATTGACAAAACAAGACACGTACATTTTGAAGCTGTAGCGATTTTTAAACCTGAAGAATCATGGATAAAAAATGATTCGTTGCAAAACCTACGATTGCAATATTGTAACGTTTTGTTTGATTTTGTTGAATATTACGCCAGAAAATCGGAAGGCAAAGCAAACATGAATGTTTTAATTTCTGAGTTGAAACGCAAGACATTGGAAGAGTTAAATGATGCCATTGCGGTCATTTCAACGGAGACTAAACAAGGAACTTACAAACCAAAAATTGATTATTGGGAAAAACACATCGACAGTATTTTGAGAATTACAGTTTCTAATGAAATTCCAAATTATAATTTAGATAAACTTTCCATGGGATATTATTTGGGCGCTTCTTACGTTTCATTGAGTGGCAATTTGGGAAAACAATTTTCCTCACCTGTTGCGTTTTGCAACGGATTGTATTTCACCTGGAATCGATGGATGTATGCCTATCAAATGAATGTTTTAGGTAATTCGAAACCTTCCAAAGCTTATTACGATGAAAACAATCAATTTGGTGATACAGCGAGATTTAAATTGACGCATCACTATTTGTTTGTAGGCTATCAAATTGTACAAAGGCCTAGATTTTCAATAACACCTTTTGCTGGTTTTAGCACGCTAAAAATGATCATGGTGGACAATGACATCAACAATAAAAAATACCACGATCCGCTGAAAGGCTCTGTTTTAGTTGGTTTAGGAATGGATTTCAAGTCTAAACCATTTTACCAAAACAACAATGCAATGTTTCGTTATGGAATTTCGCTGCGTACTGGATATTCGCCTTACAAATATTTGCCGAAAATGAGTGGAAATTGTCTAACTTTCAGTCTCGGAATCAGCTTTTTTATGGACACCGTAAAGAATTATTTATGAAGTTTTGGTCAATTGTTTTTGGTATTTCATTGCTCTTATTCGCGTGTAAAAACGAAAAAGAGGAAGTAGTGGATTTCAACTCGCTGTCCAAACCTTCAGGAAAAGACAATGTCGAAGATACAAGTAAAGTAAAAAATGCAGTTGTAGCAGGCTTGTTTTACGATTCAATTTCTAGTTTTTCGCAACAAATCATCGACAGTTTAGAATTTGACAAAAACTTGGTTTTTAAGTTAGACACTTTGATTTATCCAGACCGATTTGGTGCCTTGAAAGCGGAAAAATGGTATTTAAAAACCGCCAAAGATTCCTTGGTTTTCATGCGTTGGGATTTCAAAAACAACGTCATGTCCAAAAACACTTTCTACAATTGGCTGGATTGCTATGGTTCAAAATGCAAAAGCATCACAATTGGAAGCAAAGTCAGTTTTTCAAAACGCGCAACTTGCTTCTTTTTAGTAGATAAAACTTTGTTTTTCATTGAATCTGCGCAAAAAATGGACGGAGAGCGTTGGACAGCCGTTTTGTCTAACATCAGAGAAAATAAGAAGTTTGATTTTTTTATGCTTCAACAACCACGCGGAAAAGGCGTTTGGAATTCCATCGACGAAAAAGGAATATTGACACCAATAGAAATTTCACCTAATTAAAACAGACAACATGCAAATTGTAAACAGAGGATTTTTGACCATCAAACCGAAAAAACCATTTTTTGATTGGGCGAACAACATAGATAAATCAGTTTCATTTTCAGAAGAAGACGAAGTGGAAGGCACCAACTTTTTGATTGAAGAAGATTTTTTCGAAATCGAGCCAATCTTGGAAAAACACTTCAAGAAAATCCTAAAAAATGAGTTGTCAATGATTTCTGAAGACGAATCCATTTGGCCTCCGATTTCCATGGAAACGTTTTTAACTTGGTTCGAGGTAGATTTAGGAACCATCGTTTTTGATCTTGAAAAATCAGATTTGAAACGAAGTAAGATTGATTGATTTTAGATTGTTTGATGACTAGATTTATGGATAATTGGACTTTCGAATCCTTTTATAATTTACGTTTATTGCTCATTCCAAAAATCTAATAATCCATTAATCTAACACCGACGAAGTCAGCCACGAAGTGAGCGCGAAGCACCGACGTAGTCAATCTAAAGATAGCCGCGGATGCACGGATTTAATGTGGATTAATATATAATTGGACTTTCGTTAGCCTTTGAAAATGAACGATTGTCGCTCAATCCAAAAATCTAATTAATTTTATATTCATGAAATTCAAAAAATAAAACAATGCTCATTCTCTACATCATTCTAGGCATTATTGCCATTCCTTTTGTTTTGGCACTTTTTGTCAATGCCAGCTACTTCATTCACAGAAGTCAAAATATTCAAGCGTCCAAAGCTGACGTTTTTGCGTATTTGAAAATCTTGAACAATTCAAGGAAATACAGTAAATGGGTGATGGCAGATCCGAATATGGAGACGCAGATGACTGGAAATGATGGCGAAGTTGGTTTCATTTTGTCGTGGGACAGCAAAGACAAACAAGTAGGAGCGGGCGCACAGGAAATCAAACAAATCGTTGAAAATGAAAGAATAGATTACGAAATTCGTTTTCTAAGACCAATGAAAAGTGTCGCAACTTCTTTCATCGAAATCAAAGCAATTTCTGAAAATGAAACCGAAGTAAAATGGGCTTTCAGCGGTAAAATGAATTATCCGATGAATTTCATGTTGCTTTTCATGAGCGTTGATAAGATTTTGGGCAAAGATTTGGAATTGAGTTTAATGAATTTGAAAGGGATTTTGGAAGAGCAAATCAATGGTTGAATTTTTTACTGATGTTGCCGTAGGTACCAAATATGTGTAGCGACGGATAAAATCCGTCGTAAAGAAAAGGAAAAATTGATTGTTTTTGGCGTGTGTTTTTGATTCAAAAACCATGACAAAAACCCATTGAAAATTAAAGATTTAAAATTATAGCCAAAATTCACCTATTCGATTCAATGATATTCAAGTACGAAAATTAAAAACCCGAAAACAAACAGTCAAATATTTCTTTCGGATAATCAAAATTCATTGTTTTTTGCGTTAAGGATTGGCGTGGAAATCCTTTTTGCGATTTTTTTCGCTAAAAGATTGAAGCAAAAAGCCTGACCCGTCCATTTGACGGGAAACGCCCAAATTGTTATTCCTTAAAAGATTTCTGCTTGAATTTTAAACTGCATTGTCGCGAATTTTCAAATCAATTTGAAATATTTTAACCCCCAATTTTCAACAAATCCTTCATTTCCCGCCAAAACTCCAACCACAAATAAAAACCAAATTTTTATTTCGCTTTACAAGCGTTTAAGTTAACTTTGTGACATGCATTTAAAATCCCTTTCTTTAATTAATTTCAAGAATTACGCGCAAGCTGAATTTGAGCTCAATGACGGAATTAATTGCTTTGTGGGAAAGAATGGCGCTGGGAAAACCAATGTGCTGGACGCTGTGCATTATTTGAGTATGTGCAAATCCTACCTCAATCCTGTTGACAAACAAAATATCCGTTTCAACGAGCAGTTTTTTGTGGTGCAAGGCACTTGGCAAGAGGAAGATAAAGAAACGGAAATTTACTGCGGCGTTAAAGCGGGTGCGAAGAAAATCTTCAAGCGAAACAAAGCAGAATACGAAAAATTGGCAGATCATATCGGTAGTTTTCCGTCCGTGATTATTTCGCCTTACGACAGAGATTTAATTGCCGAAGGTAGTGAAGTTCGTCGCCGTTGGATGGATGGAATTATTTCGCAATTCGACCGAAAATACTTGGATTATTTGGTGCGCTATACCAAAATTTTGGACCAAAGAAATGCCTTGCTCAAACATTTTTATGAAAACGGTTTTTTCGAACGCGAAAGCATGGATGTTTGGGATGCCCAATTGATTCACGCTGGAAAAGCGATTCATGAGCGCAGAAAAGCATTTTTGGAAGAATTTATTCCCGTTTTCCAGTCTTATTATCAATTTATTGGCGAAGAATCTGAAGTCGTGAAATTGGAATATCGTTCTGCATTGAACGACTGTTCTTTCGAAGAATTATTAGAGCAAAATCGCAGAAAAGATTCTCAAAGTCAATTCACTACCGGCGGAACACACAAAGATGATTTGTTGTTTACCATCAAAGGTCATCCAGTGAAGAAATTTGGTTCTCAAGGACAACAAAAATCGTTTTTAATCGCTTTGAGATTGGCGCAATTTGATTGGCTGAAAAAACATTTAGACAAAAAACCAGTGTTGATGTTGGACGATATTTTCGACAAATTAGACCACCAACGCGTGGAGAAATTGATGTCATTGGTTTCGGATCACGTTTTCGGTCAAGTGTTGGTAACCGACACAGAATCAGAAAGAATCAAAGCGGTTTTTAGCAAAATAGACATGGAATACCAGATTTTCAATATAGATTCAAGCACCTTTCAAGAAGTGATTTATGAATGAGGAAGATAAAAGAGTAAAAAACCAAACCACTTTGGGCGATGCGATTGACAAATTGATGCGCGCTTATGGGTGGGACGGGAAAATGAAAGAAATCGATGTGCTTTCCAAATGGGAAGAAATGATGGGCCGCGCTGTGTTTTTACGCACGAAAAACATTTACATCAGAAATCGAATTTTGCACCTTGAAATTGATTCATCCGTCATGCGTGAAGAATTGTTGTACGGGAAAAGCATCATCATCCAACGCGTAAATGAAACAGCAGGCGCAGAGATTATTACTGATGTGTGGTTTTCGTAAATGGAATTTGTTTCCAAAGTCGAAATAATCTTGAAAACTAATATTCTTTCGAAACTTGCAGGGCTAAATTCAGATTATTAGATAGTTAGATTGTTCGATCGTTAGAATGTCCATTCAGAATTTAAATTACAAGGCTTTCGAAAGTCCAAAATTCCAAAAATCCAACACCACCGCAGGTAGCCACGCAGTGAATCCAAAAATCTATCTCAACAAAGCCACAACTTCCTTCGCTTCCTTCACATCGTGAACCCTCAAAATTTTAGCCCCTTTCAAAATCGCTTTGGTATTCAAAATCGTTGTACCGTTTAACGCTTCTTGCGCGGAAATTCCCAATTTTTTGTAGATCATTGATTTTCTTGAAAATCCGACTAAAATTGGACAACCTAAAAACTGCAAATCAGACAAGGTGTTGAGCAATTCAAAGTTTTGTTCCAAGGTTTTTGAAAAACCAAATCCTGGATCGATGATTACATCGTGAATTCCCAATTTTTTCAACGCATTTAATTTAGTTGAAAAATATGCTGCAATGTCTTTGAAAAGAGAATCGTACGTTGTAAATTCTTGCATGTTTTGAGGTGTTCCGCGCATGTGCATTAGGATATAAGGACATTTGTATTTCGCGACGACATTCCAAATTTCAGGGTCAATTTCTCCGCCACTGATGTCATTGACCAAATTGGCGCCAGCTTCCAACGCTTCTTTCGCAACTTCCGCTCGAAAAGTGTCGATGGAAATAATTAATTCAGGAAATTCTTTGCGAATTGCGGCGATAGATTTTTGCGTTCTTTCGATTTCTTCTGTTAAAGGTATGTTAAAAGCACCAGGTCGAGTCGAATATCCACCAATGTCAATGATGTCAACTCCTTCGGAAATGAACTTCTCAGTTTGGGTCAAAATCCCTTTAATAGTCTCATATCTACTGTCTTCATAGAAAGAGTCAGGAGTGCAATTTATGATTCCCATTACTTTTGGAACAGCAAGACTAAATAAATTATCACTTATTCGAATGCTATTTTTTGAATGAAAATAACTATCTTCAACGCTTATTTTTGGCATAATACATACAATGGTACAAACATCGCAACAATATACGAAAGTCATCTCAGCTTGTAGGGATATTTTTTCAAAGAAAACGAAAGATTATGGAACAGCTTGGAGAATTCTCAGACCTTCGTCATTGACAGATCAAATTTTTATCAAAGCCCAAAGAATTCGTACTTTACAAGAAACTGGAATCAGCAAAGTTGGTGAAGAAATTGACGATGAATTTAGAGCGATTATCAATTATTGCATCATGGCGTTGGTGCAATTGGAACAAAAAGAAAACGCCAATTTGGAATTGACTGCCGACGAAGCTTTGAACTTTTACGATCACTACAGCAAAGAAGCTTTTGAATTGATGGAACGCAAAAACCATGATTACGGTGAAGCTTGGAGAGACATGCGTGTAAGCTCGTTGACCGACTTGATTTTGATGAAACTGCTGAGAGTAAAACAAATAGAAGATAATTTAGGAAAAACAATCATGAGTGAAGGCATTGATGCCAACTACTTTGACATGTTGAATTACGCTGTTTTTGCTTTGATCCATTTAGATGAACAACAGCAAAACAATTGATTTTAAAGAAAAAATATTAAATAATTAAATATGAAGAATACATATACACTTCAAGGACAATCGTTTGTATTTAATGCATTGTTTATTTTGATCAATCTTACTGGGTTGACTTTGGTTACGATGGGTTTTCATGAAAATTTTGAAAACAGTAAATGGTTGCTCGTTATTTCTGGATTTTTATTGATGGGAGTCAGCGTTGCAGGTTTGGTCATTTTGAAAGGAAGATTATTCATGTCTTACGTTTCAAGAGTGCTTGTCGGAGGATTATTTATTGTTTCTGGATTGATAAAAGCAAATGATCCTTTGGGTTTTAGCTACAAATTGGAAGAATATTTTGAAGACGGCGCCTTGGCTTTTAGAATCAAAGAATGGTTTGGTGCTCCTGGTTTTTCATTGGAATGGTTGATTCCTTTTGCTCTTTGGTTAAGTGTTATCATTTGCATCGCTGAAATCGTTTTAGGCGTTTTGGTGCTGATTGGCGGAAAAGTGAAAACTGTTTCTTGGTTGTTGGTTTTGATGATGTTGTTTTTTACATTTCTGACTTGGCACACTGCCAATTGCGATTCAAACAAAAAGTTTGTTGACAGAGACACTTATGAATTGAAAAGCGAAATTGCCGCCATTAAAATGGAGGAAGCCAAGACCAATAAGGAGATCAAGATTGTCTCGAAATCGAACGGAGAACTTGTAGTTGACGAAATGAAACAACCGCAATGTGTTTCAGATTGTGGCTGTTTTGGTGATGCGATGAAAGGCTCAATTGGTCGTTCTTTGACTCCAAAAGAATCATTGTGGAAAGACATTATTTTGCTTTATTTGGTTGTTTGGATTTTTATCTCGCAACGAAGAATTGTTCCCAATACTGCGAGAGACAATAAATACATTATTCCAATTTCCTTGCTTTTTGTGACTTTTTTCTCCTTCGTTTTTGGTTGGTATTTCCCATTGTTGTTCAGTATTGTCGCCATTTTAGGCGCATTGTGGATTTTGCGTGCCGGAGGAAAATACCTCGGAAACCACTGGGGAAGTGCCCTGATTGTGACGGTTTTGTGTACAATCATGACAACCTATGTTTTACGTTACGAACCAATCAAAGATTATCGTCCATATTCAGTTGGTTCGGATTTGAAAGCCAAAATGAACGATGGTGTTGACGGAAAATATTTGAATATGTTGGTGTACAAAAACATCAAAAACGGTCAAACCAAAGAATTTGATGGAAGCAGCCAAGCGTATATCAATTCAAAAATTTGGGAAAAAACCGATACATGGAAATACGATACAATGGTGACGAAGGAAATTATTCCAACCAAATTGCCATCGATCACACAACAATTTAATCCAATCATCGCTGCTTCTGAAATTGGAAAAGCTGAAATGAGTTTGAAATACATCAAAGAAAAAATGTCGGGAAGCATGATTCCTGGATATTTGCTTTTAGATAAATCTTACCAAACGGAGATTGAAGTAGCACAAGACGCTTACAATACAGATGATTATGATACTTCAAGTTACCGAATCATCAGGGAAATCGAAATGGCAAATCCAGATTTGGCAGAAATTTCTATCAAGGATTACATACTTGAAGCGCCCACAATGTTCATCGTTTTTTCTAGGGATTTATTGACAGCTGATTTTGAAGATATTCAATCGTTTAAAGCATTGTATAAACAAGCGAAATACAAGAAAATTCCTTTCATCATGATCACGAGTGCTTCGAGAGAAGACATCAATGCTTGGAGAAAGAAAAACAATTTTGAAATTCCAGTCTTTACGAATGATCCAACAGAGTTGAAAGCAATTTCAAGGTCAAATCCTTCATTGATGATTGTGCAAAAAGGAGTAGTCAAAGGAAAATATGCCTACCGCTCTTTGCCCAAATTTGATTGGATTCAAAAACATGTTTTAAATAAAAAATAATGAGAAAGAAAATTGTTGCAGGAAATTGGAAAATGAATCTTACCAAAAGTGAAGCTTTGGCGCTTTACCAATCAGTAGATGCGCAAAATACTGCCAATGAAGTTGATGTAATCGTTTTTCCTTCAGCGATTTATTTAGATAGTTTGAAACAATTGAATGGGAAATTGAAAATCGGTGTTCAAAATTTTCATCCTGCCGAGAGCGGTGCTTTTACGGGCGAAAATTCAATCACGCAAGTCAAAGATTTGGGTGCTGAATACGTTTTAATCGGACATTCTGAACGCCGAATGTACTTCAATGAAGATAGCGTTTTTTTGAAAGAAAAAGTGGACGCTGCATTGCAACATGATTTGAATATTATTTTTTGCTGTGGTGAACCATTGTCTATCAGAGACATGAATGCGCAAGATTATTTCGTTGAGCAACAATTGATAGAGAGTTTATTTCACTTGTCAAATTCTGCGTTGGAAAGAATTGTGATTGCATATGAACCAATTTGGGCGATTGGCACTGGTAAAACAGCAAGCAGCGAACAAGCGGAAGCAATGCATGCATCTATTCGTGGTTTCATCGAAAAACAATACGGAAAAAATACAGCAGAAAAAATTTCAATTTTATACGGCGGAAGTTGTAACGCTTCCAATGCTTCTGAGTTATTCGCATGCGAAAATGTGGACGGAGGCTTGATTGGAGGTGCAGCATTGAAAGCCAATGATTTTTTACAAATTGCAAATTCTTTTTGATGGATTATTTAGAATTAACAGTCAATATACAGCCAAGAGATCCTTGGGCAGAGATTTTAGTTTCGCAGTTGGCAGAACTTGGTTTTGAGAGTTTTGTAGACACTGAAAACGGTATTTTGGCCTACGCTCAAGTCGCTGAAATTGACATTGAAAATACCATTAAGGAATCGATTTTAGGTCATTCTGGAGATGAATTTCAACTGGATTTTGAATCGAAAATTATTCCGCAACAAAATTGGAATGCTTTGTGGGAAGCTGATTTTCAACCAGTAGAGGTAGAAGATCGCATGACCATTTTGGCGCCTTTCCATGATAAAACCAACGCAAAAGGAATTATTGTTGAAATTCAACCGCAAATGTCTTTCGGAACTGGACACCACCAAACAACTTGGATGATGTCGAAAGCCTTATTGGACCTTCCAACTGTTCCCAAAAACGTACTCGACATGGGAACAGGAACGGGTGTTTTGGCGATTTTAGCGGAGAAATTAGGCGCAGAAAGCATTTTGGCGATTGACATTGAAGATTGGTCAGTTGAAAACACCAAAGAAAACGCCTCGAGAAATGGCATGTCTGGAATCACAGCGCTACATGGCGACATTGATTTGATTGAAGGCAAAACCTTTGATTTGATCTTGGCAAACATCAATAAAAACATTCTGAAAAGTCATTTGCATCAATATTCGGCTTCATTGTTGTCTGGCGGAATGCTGATGCTGAGCGGATTTTTTGAAACGGATGTAAATGAGCTGGTTGAAGCAGCAAAAGTTGAAAATTTTACTTTGCAAAAAGTCTTGAATAAAGAAACATGGGCTGCTTTGATTTTGATCAAAGATTAAGAAACGAGATACTTATTTTAATAATATGAGCATGAGAACATTAAATACTTTGAATGGAAATAATTCCTTATTGTTTCAAAAAATGATTTCAAACAAAAAAACGAGTTTTTTACTACTCTTTTTATTTTGCTCATTCTTTGTTTCATCACAAACTTTTCCCAATAATAGAGAGAAATTCCTCAAAGAATTTAAAAATTTGTTGTCATCCTCTGCGACAGCGAAAGACATGAATTTTATCAATAAGCAATTGGAACCAATGTTGTTGGAAACCAAAGATTTTCCGGATAATTATTTTGAAAAAATGGTTGAAACTTGTAATTTGATGGATGTCAAAAAATTGAAATATTATCCAGAGACTTTCAATTATGTTTTTTCCGTTTACTCGTTTATCAAAGCAAAACAAAGTAGCGCAAGTTACACTGCGTGGCACAGTTCAGTAGATAAAATGTTAGATGCTAAAAACGTTAGTAAATTCAAGGATTTCATTGATTTTTCAGCAGGATTTTTCTCTGAAAGTAAATTGACAGAATCATCTAATTTTAAATGGTTTTATAAAGGCGGAACATATACATTTAATTATACAGACAAGCCATTTATTAAATTTGAAGGGGGTAAATTAATTTGTGCGGTCGACAATGAAGGAAAAGACCGAGGTACCAATCCATATATCGACAGTATTGTTGTAAGAGGTTGTGAAGGAACATTCTATCCGATTGCGAAAGATTGGGACGGAAAAGGAGGTGTTGTCAATTGGCAAAAAGTAGGTTTGCCAAAAGAGAAAACATACGCAAGTTTGAATTCATATTCAATCAACATGAAGTCTTCCAATTTGAATGTGGATACGGTAACATTAACCACACCTTATTTCGAAAAACCGATTGTTGGGCAACTGAAAGAAAGAGCATTTAACATTCCGAGAGAAGAAGACAAAGTGTATCCGCAATTTACCTCTTTCGAAAGGAGGTTAACCATCAAAAATATTTCAGAAGATATTGATTATTCTGGAGGTTTCTCCATGCGCGGAGCTGATTTTATCGGTGTTGGAACCATAGCAGTACCAGCACAATTAATTGTTTATAAAACAGGTGTTCCTTTTATGAAAGTGAACACGCAAACGGTAATTGTTAGTCCAAAAAAGATTTCTTCTTTTCCAAGTCAAGTTTCGGTTTATTTCGCCGGAAAAGATTCAATTTATCATCCGGGATTGGAATTTATTTATGAAAAAGACACGAAAACTTTTGATTTAGTACGCGGTAAATCAGGGATTTCACAATCGCCTTTTTCTGATACTTATCATTCTTTGGACATGTATGTTCCAAAAATTTCTTGGGTAAAAGGCGCAGAAGATTTAGAACTTACTTACGGACGAGAAATCGGCCAAGAGCAAAGACTTATCCGCTTGGAATCAAAGAATTTTTATGATTCTCGATTATATGACCAATTGCAAGGTTTGGAAACTGTTCATCCATTGGTAGCGATTTCAAATTATTGCTATAAATACGATGAGTACGTCATCAACGAGGGAAAATTGGCGACAGCGTTGGGGAAAACGGTTGAACAAGCGAAACCATTGATGTTGCAATTAAGTGGATTGGGATTCATCAGCTATGATACTGAATCTAAAATGGTTTATGTGAATGATAAAACGTTGAATTTTATCAATTCTCGTTCTGGTAAAAAGGATTTTGACAATTTGAGTTTTAATTCTGATTTAAGAACGAAATCGATGCCTGCTGAATTTACACCCGAACAAATTCAAAAAAATAAATCACTTCGCATGCGAGATTCAACTTACAAAGTTGAAAATGAAAGACGAAGAGTGATGAAGAATTTTGGAACAATCAGTTTGGTTAACCACACTATTTTGTTGGATGCGGTGGATCAAGTGAAAGTTTCAGAACCACAAAATGTGGCTGTTTTCCCTGAAGGCAATAAAATTTCAATCAAAAAAGATAGAAATTTCACTTTCAGTGGCTGGATCAATTCAGGTAAAATTGAAGTGAAGTCTTTGAATGCCAATTACGTTTACGAAACGAATAAAATTAATCTGATCGAAACAGAATACGCAGTGTTCAATGTGAGACCTTTAACGGAAAAAGACGGGAAAGACAACATCATGATGAGTAGCGCATTGACAAAAATTGTGGGTGAAATTTTGGTGGATGCTCCATCAAATCGTTCTGGAAATGACAAGAAAATCGTTGATTATCCAAAATTGATTGTTTCTCAGCCTTGTAAGGTATACTACAACGATAAATCGATTTATAAAGGTGCTTACGACAGTGCACGTTTTTATTTCACTGTTGCGCCGTTTACCAAGGACAGTTTGGATAACTTCAAAGAGAAAAATTTGTATCTGAAAGGCGAACTTACTTCAGCTGGTATTTTTCCTGTCTTTCGCGATTCATTAAGAATTATGGCAGATTATTCTTTCGGATTTGCAACCAAAGCACCTGCTGCAGGCTATGATTTCTATTCTACAAAATCGAAGTACTCAAATAAGATTGTATTGTCCAACAACGGTTTGCAAGGAAATGGAAAAATTGATTTTATTTTGTCAACTTCTGTTTCTGAAGCATTTACTTTCTTGCCAGATTCAACAGTCGGATATGCGAATTTTGTGAATAGACCAAGTGAAGTGGAAGTTCAGTTTCCGGATGTGAGCTGTGATGTAGCTTATATCACTTATGTTCCAAAAGGAAATTTATTGAAAGCTGCTTCAACAGAAAAGAAACCTTTGATTTTCTTTAAAGAACAAGCCAAACTGAAAGGATTAGCAATTTTGAGACCTGAAGGAATGACTGGAACAGGAATTATGAATTTAAAGGACGCAAATGTTCAATCCGATTTATTTAGCTATAAACGTTGGGATATCGACGCGGATACAGCTGTTTTTAACTTGAAAAACTTAGTTCCTGAAGAAGATGAAAATGCACTTTCTTTTAAAACTGAAAATGTCAGTGCACACATTTCATTTGCGGAGAAAAAAGGTGTTTTCAAATCGAATGATGGTGAATCAACAGTTGAGTTCCCTGTGAATCAATATGTATGTAAAATGGATATGTTTACATGGTTTATGGACAAAGAGGAAATTGAATTAGCTCAATCTGGTCAAAAAGACATCAACATCGAATCAAATTTGGATATTACAAAATCCAATTTCTTTTCAGTGCATCCAGAACAAGATTCATTACAATTTAGAGCACCAAAAGCAGTTTTTAGTTCTAGAGAAAAAACTATTTTCTGTTCAGGAGTTGAATACATAGATGTAGCAGATGCGCGTGTTTTTCCTGATAGTTTAAAAGTTATCATTCGTAAGAGAGCAAAAATGGATCCATTGTTGAATTCAGCCATTGTAGCCAATTACATTACGAAATACCACAAATTTACGAAAGCAAATACTGTAATTACAGCTCGAAGAGCGTATACAGCTGAAGGTGATTATCCTTACATAGATGCTGATAGCGCAATTACAATCGTTAGGATGGACAAAATCGGCTTAGATGAGACTTATCAAACAATTGCTACAGGAAAAATTACAAGCGAATCCAATTTTAAATTAAGTGATCAATTTGATTATTATGGAGAAATGAAAATTTATGCAGCTTCTCCGTCGATCACATTTACTGGTGCGACCCGAATCAACCATTCATGTGAAAAATTCCCTCGAAGCTGGATGGCATTTAGTTCGAAAATCGATCCTAAAAACATCCAAATTCCTGTGTCTGAATCCATGAAAACGTTAGACGGTGTAGCTGTTTCTGCAGGAATTGTTTGGAGAGATTCTCGTGCGCCTGATAGCGTTAGATTGTACCCAACATTCTTGTCGCAATTGACAGCTGCCAATGATCCAATTTTGATTACAGCGAGCGGATTATTGCAATATGATTTTGAGTCTAAAGAATTCCAAATTGGTTCAGCTGACAAGTTGGTAAATAGAAAAGCAAAAGGGAATTTCATTGCTTTGAATACCGAAACATGTTCAATGTCAGGAGATGGAAAAATCAATCTAGGAATGGATTATGGCGATATTTCAGTTGATGCAATTGGAACCGCAAGTTATGATCAAGGAACAGGTAAAACGGACTTGAATATTACAGCTCGATATAATCTTCCGCTTGACAGAGCGCAAATGGAAAAAGCAGCAACAAAAATCATTGCGATGGAAGGCTTGAAACAATTAGATTTCGGCTCAAATACAATGATACAAGCGATTACAGAATGGAAAGATGCCAAAACTGCTGATCAAATCAAAAATGATTACATCCAGAAAAATGAGGTGAAAAATTTGCCTAAAGAAATGGAAACTGGTATAGTAATTACTGGAATTCGTTTGACATCTTACAATAACTTTGACAGTCAAATGAGTGGTTTGATAACCAATACTGAATCAGCAGCGATTGTGAATATCTACAACAAACCGATTTTCAAATATGTACCAATGAAGGCCTTCTTCAAACAAGTATATTCTGAAAATCCAAGTGGAGATAAATTTGGATTGCTGTTAAGTATTCCTGGCGGATCAGATTACTATTTTGACTATGCGATGGTTAAAAAAGATGGTTTGTTGCAAATTTACACAAGTGATAAAGAATTGGAAGCAGGAATCACTGCAATCAAAGAAGACAAACGTAAAGTGAAGAATTTTAAATACGAATCTTCTACAAATAGCGCTTTGTTGAGTATATTTATGAGATTGTTTGAGTAAATTGCACGCATGGATTTTGTGATTTTTGGTCTAATTGCCTATTTATTAGGATCAATTCCAACCGCAGTTTGGGTAGGGAAAACGTATTATGGGATCGATGTCAGAGAACATGGAAGTAAAAATGCGGGTGCGACTAATACTTTTCGTGTTCTTGGCAAAAAGCCAGGTACGATTGTACTTTTGATAGATGTTTTGAAAGGAGCAACAGCAGTTTTGTTACCATTTTTTTTCCTAAGCAGTAAAATTGAATACGAGCGATTGATTCAAATTCAATTGTTGACTGCAATTTTGGCAATTTTAGGGCATGTTTTTCCCTTGTTTGCCAATTTCAAAGGTGGAAAAGGGGTTGCTACTTCTTTGGGAATAATCATCGGAATTCATCCGCCAGCTGCGGGAATTTGTTTGGGAATATTTTTAATTGTGTTTATCATTTCAAAATACGTTTCGCTTGGTGCAATCATCACTGCCATTGCATTTCCGTTGCTCATCATTTTCCTGTTTCACGTTGAATCAATCTGGTTGAGAGGATTTTCCATCTTGTTAGGTTCTGTGGTGGTTTTAACGCACAAGAAAAATATTTTACGGTTAGCAAAAGGTGAAGAAAACAAAATGAACCTTTTCAAGAAGTAACCGTATTAGGCTTAATATAATAAAGTATTAAGCAAATAAAGTTACGATTACTGCGTGCGAAAACATTTAAATAGCCTTTTGTTATTGATTTCTCTTTGGGGATCATTTTCTGTTTTTGCCCAAGAAAGTGAAGCGCAACTGAGATCTAAAGCGGATAATTTATTTCAAAATCAGGATTATGTAGCAGCTACGCCAGCTTTTTTACAGCTTTTAGCTCTGCAACCAAGAAGTCCTGAATACAATTACAAATATGGTACTTGTTTGATTTTCAATAGTAGAAAAAAACAAGACGCGATTAAATATTTGCAATTTGCAACATCCGCTGGAAGTGTTGATAATGAAGCTTTTTACTACATGGGAAAAGCGTTTCATTTGAATTATCAATTTGCTGAAGCCATCAAGTTTTACAATTTATACAAAACGAAAGCAGTAGGAAAACTCAATGCCGAATTAGACGTTGATAGACAAATTGAAATGTGTGAAAATGGGCGAAAATTGCTCAAGAAACTCACTGATATTGTGGTTTTACAGAAAAAAGAATACGCTTATTCTGAGTTTTACAATTTATATGATTTGAAAGATTTTGGTGGTGATATTCTTGTTTCAACAGCAGATCAAAGTAAAGTCGACAAGAAAAAAAATCACACGCCAATCATCCATTTTCCGCCCAATGCGAAGCAAGTTTTCTTTGCCAGTTATGGTGAAAACGAAGGAAATGGAAAGCAAATTTATGTCAAACGAAAAGTTGGAACTGGTTGGAGCAAACCCGAATTAGTTCAGGGAGATGTCAATACCAAGTATGACGAAGATTTCCCTTACATGGATCCAAGTGGAGAATATTTGTATTTCAGTTCGAAAGGCCACAATAGTATGGGTGGCTACGATGTTTTCAAATGTAAATACAATGCAACTACAGGTACATTCGGCAAAGTTGAAAATCTAGATTTTGCGATTTCGTCTGCTGATAACGATTTGTTTTATATCGTAGATTCATTGGGCGAAAATGCTTGGTTTGCTTCCTCTAGACAGAGTTTGGATGGAAAAATTCAAGTGTATAAAGTTAGGGTGCAAAGAGTGAGTGCTCCAATCGCTGCGGTGAAAGGAAGTTTTAAATCAACCGTTCATCCTGAAAACAAGAAATTTAACATTGAAGTCAATGATGTAGCTTCAGGACGAAACATTGGAACATTTTATTCTGATAAAGAAGGTGGTTATTTGATTTCATTGCCAAAAGGCGGGAAATATGAATATTCCATTCGCATTGATGGCAGCCCCCAAGTTTTTAAAGCCACCGTTGATATTCCGATTTTGAATGAATTTAAGCCATTGAAACAGCTTATTTCACACGTTTCTGAGAATTCTAAAGAAATAGTGAAAGTGATTGATTTGTTTGGTGAAAATGTTGAAAATGCGGATGCGGTTGTTGTTGAATTGTTGCAGAAAAAAGCGGAATTGAATGAAAATTCCAGTCAATTTGATTTAAAAGCTTTTGAAGCTCCTGTTGGTTCTTACGAAGTGTTGAAAAAATTGGGCATGGAAAAACTCATGCCGATGGAAGCCAAGGATAGAGTGGTAGGCATTTTGCAAGTTCAATATGTTCAGGCTAAAAGTTTAGAAGAATTACAGCAAAAAGCGCTAGCGAAAGTTGTTTCCAATACTGCTGATATCAAAAAGAAACAGGAAGAATACAAAATCAAAGTTGGCGAAACGAATTTGGTGAAGGATCCGAAAGATCAATATCGAATTTTGCAAGAATCAGAACAATTGTCAAAAGCGATTACGAATTTAGAAAACAACAATCAAAAGTTAGTCAAATTCGCTGATTCATTGACCAAACCGATTAAAGACGCTAACGGTGAAGCTAATATGGCCAAACAGGTTGAAACGCCGCTTTCAAAAGTTTCTAATGACGCTGATATTATTCGAGTTTTAGGAGATAATTTAAATCAAATATTAGCGCTACAAAAAGACAATGGGTATTTACCAACTGCGCAATTGAGTGATGATTTGGTCAAAATTCAAACTGAAAAAGAAGGTGTTCAAAAGACATTGAGTAATTATAAGTCGACTGAAAATCAACTTAAAAGTGATGTACAGAATCTGAATTCAAAACTTAATTCTGCAAAATCAAAAGACAAACCAGGAATTCAAACCAGCATTGACGCTAAACAAAGCGAAATAAGTTTGATGACACAGGAAATTCAATCATTGGAGAAAAAAGTTGGCAAACTTGAAGGTCAAGCTACTCAAAAAGAGGAAGAGTTGGCTTTTATTCAAAATGTAGAACAAGGTACTTTCCCTGCCAAAATAATGACAATTTCCGAAGCGAGAACGACGTTGGAGAAATCAGAAAATCAGAACTATAAGACTTTGAAATCTTATATGGCGTTGCAAAAAACGGAGTTGGAGAAAAACCCAGCGATTGTAAGCTTAGGACAAAATCCTGACGGGCCAAAATCAAATGAAGTTGTTGATAATAAAGCTGACGTTTTGGTAGAAATTAGTCCAAAACACAACGAGAAATTGACTTCTATTGAAAACGATCCAAAATTATCTCCAGAAGAAAAATTGGATTTATCTCAAAAAGAAGATTTGGCATTGCAATCGAAAGTTGAAAAAGAGATTCAAGCAACTGAAAAGAAATTGGCTCAAAATCCATCAGATGCAACTGCTCAAGCGAAATTAGAATCTTTAAAAACTGCTAAAGAGCAAGTTGACAACAGAATTGTTGACAGACAAATCGATATTGAAACTTCGAATGAAACGGTTGAAGTAAAAGACTACTCATCGGATGAAATTGTCAAAGAGTTGAAACCAGATTTGGAAAAAAGATTGGTTGAAATTGCCAAAAACAAAGACTTGAATGCACTGGAGCAAATGAAAATGGCTCAAAATGAAGAGTTGGAATTTGAGCAAATCATTACAGAACAAATTTTCGATTTGGAAGATGAAATCAAAGTGAAGCCAACAGATCAATCGTTGAAAACACAATTGAAAACGATGCAAAATCTGAAAAAAGAAGTTGCTGGAAACATCGATAACCGTGCATTGGCCATTGCTTCATTGGATCCAGAAAGCCCAGTCGTTACAACTATTCCGCGTAAAGAAACGTTGTTGAAATCATTGAAACCAAATCAAGAATCAGCAATTTCTGCCATCGAAGCAAATTCTGAGTTGACCGCCAAAGAAAAAGTTGAAGCAGTGCAAAAAGAAGATCAAATTTTAGCACAGAATATAAAAAGTGAACTAGTGAAATTGGATGTGGCAATCCAAAACAATCCAGTTGACACAAAAGCGAAAGACGATAAAAAAATCTTGTTGGAATTGGATCTAGAAGTCAAAGAGCGCATTGCAGAAAGACAAGCTGAAATTGATAAACTTGAACCAGCAAATACAGTTGAAAGTAGCGATACAATTGAAATTGTCGCTTTAGTAAAACCAGATTATTCGCAAAAAATCAAAGCAATCGAAAGCAACGATTTACTTTCACCAACTGAGAAGCAAAGTAAATTGATTCAAGAAGAGCTGAAGTTGCAAAAAGTCTTGGATGAGGAAATCAAAAATGCAGATAAGATTTTGGCGGTGACTCCTTTGGATGAAAAAACAGTGGATAAAAAAGAACAATTGTTATTTTCAAAAGAACAGAGTCAGAATAGAGTAGACGAATCGAAACAATTGTTGTCAGCAGAGGAAAAAAACAATATCAAGCCAGCAGAATTATTTGAAAAAACAGATAAGAATTACGCTTTAGACATACAGAAAATTGAAAATAGTGCGGGCGATGATAAGCAAAATCAATTAATTGCAAGAGAAAAAACTTCTCAGGAATTACTGAAAGCGAAGATTGAGAAGAATGAAAAAGCCTTGGCGAAAAAGTCTGATCCAACGTTAGAAGCAGAAAATCAGGTATTGAATGAATTGATTGATGCTTCGCAAAAAAGAATCGAAAATGCGGGTGTTTCATCTCCTGTAGCAGAAAACATTTCTAGCGAAAAAGTAGATGTTGAACTTCAAAAATCGGTTGCAGCTTTGCAAAAAGATAATCCGTCAGTTTCGATTTACAATCTTGAATCTGCGAAAGATTTGGAGGACAGAAGAAGAAAAGCAAGTATCGAATTTGGTGAACTTTCTTCTGAAATCGATAAATTAAATGCAGACATTGAAAATTCAAATCGAAGAAAAGCGAAAAAATTGAAAGTCACTTTGGCTGAAAAACAAGCTTCGTTAGTTGAAGTACAAAATACCTTGAATTCCATTGATCAAGAACTCGCTAAACGCAATGAAAAACCAGCTGGCGTTTTCAAAGAAACTGCGATCAATGAAAATATCACTTACGAGGAAGAGTTAAAAATCGCCAGTTCTGAAGAATACAAAACGATTGACAAACAAGTCGGTGAATCGAAAGTCTTGAAAGCAAAAATTGAATCACAAGAAAAGCAAGTGGAACAATTGATGCAAGAAAACAGAATTTTGATGTTGGCTGATTTGGAACAAAAAACGTTTGATAACCAAAAAACGATTGATGCAAACAATAAAAAGATTGTCGCTATCAATAAATCAATTGAAACGGATAAGAAAGCATATTCAACTCAGAAACAAGAAATTCAGAAAAACATCAACAGTTCTCCAAATGCATTGAAATTACAAAATTTGATTGCAAGAGAAGTTGAGCCAATTGAGCGTTTGGTAACAGCTGCATCATCTATTTCTTTGCCTTCAAGCGGATTTGAAATCGCTGCAGAGCCGAAAGTTGCTCCAGTTAAATCAGCAATTCCAGTAGGCGTTGGATTGCCAGCAGGATTGGTTTACCGAGTGCAAGTCGGGGCGTTTGCCAAACCAATCAAAGAAGAATTGTTTAGAGAGTTTAATCCAGTTTCAGGGGAAAAATTAGAAAGTGGCATTATTCGCTACATGGCTGGTTATTTTGACAGTAGAAATTCGGTGTTGGAAGCGAGAACAAAAATTCAAGAATTGGGTTATACGGATGCTTTCCCTGTTGCATACTGTGACGGTGTCAGAATCCCGATGTTTGAAGCACGTCAGTTGGAAGAGAGTGGTCGTTGTGTCGCTAAAAAAGTGGAAGAATTGATCGCCGAAGTTGCTGTAAATGTAGCTGAAATGACGCCAATAGATTCAACACAACGCGTAATGCCAAGTGCGAATAATTTGGGCGCATACAACCAAGCACCAGGAGCGGTGAAAGCAATTGCGGTGGAAACGAGATTGGGATTGTTTTATACGGTTCAAGTCGGTGTTTACAATACTCCAGTGCCAGCTTCTCAAATCAAAAACATAGAGCCTTTGATTACCAAAAGACTTCCGAATGGACAAATTCGTTATTCAGCGGGAATTTTTCAAAATGTTGAAGGTGCGCAACCAAAGAAACAAGAAGCGATTGCGAAGGGAATTACGGACGCTTATATCACGGCTTATTACAAAGGAGAAAGAATCAGTTTGGACGAAGCGAAAAAGCTATTGTCCCAATTGGGAAATTCTATTTTGGAAAAAGTGGATACCGACGTAAACAAGATCGTAGCGCCAGAAAAAATCAAGCAAATTGCAAAAGAAACTCAGAAAACATTAACACAACAAGCAAAAAACGAGGACAAAACAACCATGCGTTTGCAGTTGATTTCAAAAGAAACGTATGAAAATTTCCCTAAAGATGTGTTGAGTAGATACAATGAAAACGGACAATTTTTCTACGATGAAACAGATAAGAAAGTGAAATCTATCATTTATAAAAACATGGATTTCATGCCACAGATTTACACTTTCAGAAAAGAGATTGATACGGTTTTTATCAGTAAGAATGACACATTGACGCCTGTTGGAACGATGGAAATCAAAGCAAATTATCCGAGCAAACAAATCTCAGGTGAAGTGGGAGATTGGTTGATTCGATTAGGATATCAGCGCGAAATTTTCTTTGAGGAAAATAAAGTTCAAATTCGAATTTTCGGCATCAAGGATCAGGCGATTTTCGAAAATATTTTGAAACAAATGACAGAATTAGGATTTGTTGATTTGTTGAAAAAATAGATTTTGACATCAAATGCGATGAAAAATCAAACAATTTCTGCCTAAATTCCACCCAACAACTTATCAAAAAAGAATTGAAAAGATTAACTTTGCATCAATAATTGGTGAATATGACAGAAACAGGTTACGCAACCCAACATTCGGTTTTAGAAGAGTTGGTAGAACACAAAGATTTAATTGTGTACAATGACGATGTCAATACTTTTGACCACGTGATAGATTCATTGATCAGCGTTTGTAAACACGAAGTGGAGCAAGCAGAACAATGCACTTACATTATTCATTACAAAGGAAAATGTCAAGTGAAGAGGGGAGAATACGAGAAGTTGGAAGCGATGTGTACCGCATTGCTCGACCGAGGAATCAGTGCTGAAATAGAATAATTTTGGAGTTCGTCGTTTCTTTTGTACACGGAACGATATTCTGAATTTGATAAAAAAATAGCAAAACTTGCAAAGAGAAGGAAAAAAGTAGTATCTTTGCACTCGCAAACGAGATTAGATCTCATTGCAAAAGGCTTCGTAGCTCAACTGAATAGAGCACTACATTACGGCTGTAGAGGTTTCAGGTTTGAATCCTGACGAGGTCACTCTAACGGAGATTCTGTCAATTTTGATGGAATCTCCGTTTTTTATTTCAGATAGGACGTTTGATATTGAATGGATTAGATCGAAAAATGTGTTCGTTCTGAAAGTTTGAACTTGTCCATTTTGCTTGTCATAAGCAAACCCATCAGGAAACAATAAATGCTGTAATTTGTGTTTATCGAATAAATCTCCAGATTCCCATATTTTGCTGAGGTTTTTAGATATCTTGAATCCAAATTCTATGCATTTTTTAAGGTTTGAACTCGTTAGGTTGGGGTTCGTAATTTTTTCCTCCAATTCTGAAATTTCGGTTTTATATTTTTCACTAAATTTTTTAAAAATTACAGCATCTATTTGCCCTAGTGCGAATCTTCCTTCAATCGTCTCTATATCTTTTCTGGCCTTTGCTAACTTAGTCTTCGAAGCTGCAACTTCATTTGCATCTGATTTTGACATTTCGATTAATTTGTGTTGCATTATTTCTTGTACTATTTCGTCCAAATTATTTAAATTAAATTGGTATTTATTTAGTAAAGAAACAAATGATTTATGTAATTTATTTGCGCTGGAAACTACACCTTTGCATTTCTTTTGACATTTATAGTAAAATAGCCCCTTAGCTTTGACTAGAAATCCAGTCATTAAATTCATACATTCTGGACAGTATAGCGATTTTTTCAATGGCAAGTCATCTGACATAGCTTCGTAAGTTTTACTTACTACTTTACTTTCAGGTGTATTTATCTTTATAAAATCTTCTTGCGATACAATTGCTTTATGTCTCCCTGGAATAAATTCACCCGGTAGCATTTTCGTCATAAGGATTCCGCAATAGAATGGATTTTTAAAAATTTCATGAAGTCTACGTTCATTAATTTTCATTCCTAGCGCATTTAGTTTGCGCACGATTTCAGCTGAACTATAGGTGTTTTTTGCGCGCCATTGAAATGCTTTTCGCAATAACTCTCCTTCTTTATTTACTTGTATATCCCAATCTTCAGATTTATGGTATTTTTTCGTATTCACATAACCTCTTGGAGGTGGCCATTGCCAAAAGCCTTTGCGCAATAGTTCAGTCATTCCTGTTTTTGTTTTATCTCTTCGCATTTCATTATCGAATCGACTCAGCAAGAAAAAAAAATCTTGCTGCATTTTCCCGCCTGCATTTGAAGTATCGACTTTTTGTGTAACTGCAATTAAAGTTATTCCTTGCTTATCAAGTTCATCTGCTATATACGATCCGTTAGTTCCGGAACGAGAAAATCGGTCATACGAATAAACTATTATGAAGCCAATCGTAGAGTTTTGCTTCGCATATTGAATCATACGTTTGAACTCTTTGCGTTCATCCGTTTTTGCCGATTCGTAGGTACCACCAAAGTAGCCGGCAACTTCAAGCCCATTTTTTGATGCATACTCTTCGCAAAATGCTTTCTGAGTAGTTAAGCTATTGTTGTTTTCTGCTTGCTCCTTGGTCGATACACGGGTGTAAATCAATGCTTTATGTCTATTGTTCTGTTTCTTGTTAATCGAAAATAATTTTTCGAATTCTTTATTATTTTCGTTCATCTGAATTTTTTAGAGTGTAATTAATAATCAATTCGCAATATGTTTCTAATGTTGCAAAGAGTTCTTTGGCTTGATCAATTGTAATTTGCTTTGTTTTACTTAGTTTTTCAATAATCAGTTTTTTTTTAATTTCATATTTATTTTCCATCCTTCTTTGTGGATGTGCCTAAATTCCACTATTGGGTAATTTTTGCTTGTTTTCATTAGATCCGAATTATTCGGTATCTATTTCCTGTTTTATTTTGTTTTCGCAATGAACTATTTTTCCATTTTGAGTTTTTATAATTATTTCTTGATATCCATTTTTCATTATAATATGATCAAGACGAGTTTGTAAGGCAGGTTTGATATTTTTTTTTATTTCTATTTTTTCAGGTTTGTTAGTTTGGGGATTCATTTTAATTTCTATCGATTTCGCATCATCATCTCTCAATAATTTAAGAATTTCCATTTCACTTTTCGAAATCATTTGATAAGATGAAAATGCAGTGTTTAAATCTATTTTTCCTAATAATTCACCAATTATTTCATTAATGTTCAACGAAAAATGGCTTTGCGATTGAATTTCTGCGATACTATCATTCATAGGATTATCAATTGAACCATCTTTCAAAATAACATACTGCCCTTCCAAATTAAACAATACTTTATATTGGTTTCTAAGGTTTAGGATGTCCATAACAATCATCTCCAAAATAGATAAAGTAATTTTATCTATAAAACTGTCAAATTCGTTAGAATTAATAATGTGGTCAATATTCTCAGTTGATAATTGTTTTAGGACGTTTTTTATTTGTAGAAGTTTATTTTCATCATTAAATTTTGTTTTATGATTTAAGAAGCTGTCTTTCAAGTCAATAATTAATTCCAGATTAAAATTAAATTCTCGCAGTTTTTTAACGATTAAAATCCAAGTGGCTTCAGTTAAGTCAAGTAAATGCCATTTTCCTTCCGGTTTTTTATTTAAAAATGCCCCCTTAAGCTCCCAATGAACTGCATTCCTTGGATTGATTTTTAAATCAGACAGTCGAAATCTTGATGTTCTAATTTCGTCTAAATTTTTTATAGACACTCCATTTTTTAAGAGGTTTTGTGCTTTTTCAATATCGTTTTTCATTTTTCTTGTGCAATTTATTTATGCAAATATACTTTAAAAATACAAATTTACAATAGTTGGTTATAAATAATAAAAAAATCATTAATGTAATTTAATAAATTTAAATTACATTTGTATGTAAAAAAGCAATTAGCATGAAAAAAAAAATATTATACACCCATTGTCAGTATGGTAAATGCGGCAAAGAGTTACCCCATCCAAGTACAATCAGAAAGTATTGTAGTAACAATAATAAATGTAAAAATGACTTCCACAATTCTGTTAGAGAAGTGAAAGCTGCTTTTGCAGATCACGTTATCGACTTGGTGGCTTTATCGAAGGAATATGAAAGAAAATTAGATTTGATATTAAAAAATAGGTATCTAAAAACAATTCATATTGATGTCTTGGGGATGATGGGCATTGAGATGAGCGCTGAAATATTAAAATTAGAATATTGCTCTAAAGATTTTTCATATATGCGATTAACGTTCAAAAACTACAGCTTTAATTATTATGTTTTGGATGAGAATGTAACTATACGTCGGTATAGAAGGGCTGCGTAAAATTACGGCGAACTAGTTTGAACCTTATGCTATGCTTAGAATTATATTAGATGATTAGCTTTTTTGAATCTAAATTATTTGAAAGAAAAATACAAATTAAATAAAGTCGAAAAACTTCGTTTCTTATTAAGGCTAATTATGGAAGTCTAATTTGCGATTTAGTTTGAAATGATAAGGGGAAAAAGATTTTTTAAGAAGTGGTTTTGGGGTTGCAAAGTAGCAGCGACTGACGATGTAGGGCAAACAGGCAAGAAAACCAATAGAACAGACACAAAAGCGAATTTTGAGAAACTGGCTAAGGAACGCTAAAAACAAGGGCAAGGCGGAAAGACGAAGCTTGTATTACCCTTTTTTTTATGTTTTCTGAAGCTGTCAGAACCAGGAGGAAGACCGCTTTATCTTTTCTCAATTTATCATCTGAACACCCAAGAGTTTATTGATTCTACCAAACATATTGATTAAGCTATCAAAAGTTTGCTCACACGCACTAGCATAATTGTTTGAAATAGAATTGGGCTGAATTCCCAGTTCTTTCAATGCCTTATTCAACTTTGGTTTTAAATCGGTTGCTTTATGAGCATCTAACTGTCTGACAGTGTTCAGAGCAAACAACTCTAATAATGAATTCAGTTTCTTATTTTCTAAAACTCTTTCTACAATAGTTTCTTTGTTTTGGAAAGGATCTAAGCCACTATCGTTTGCAATTTTCTGGTAAGCAATAATTAGTTCAAGCAGTTTTAAACTTCTGAATTCTTTAGTCTCTGAAACTGGAAAACCAAGCATATTTACAATTTTCCTTAAAGGTTTTTCCTTCAGATTTTCAGCTATTAGAATATATAGCTTCTTACATCGGGCCACATATTGCTCCTTAGAAAAGGATTTTAAATCTAAATACTGAGCAACAGCATTGAATTCGGGGAATTCCATCCATCCCTTGTATGTAATATTTTCTTCATCCAAACCGATTATGTCTTTTGGGGAATAATTAAACCCAAAGAAGTGGTTGGATAAGTTTGCTAATATGCTTCCGAATAAAAAGAATCGCTTTACTAATCGTTTAGATTTTAAAGCAATGTTTTCACCCTCAACAATTTCGGAGGGATGTATCGAAAACTTGTTCCAATAATCAATTACTGCATGTCTATTTCCTTCGTATAGCTTTTTGATTTCAATTTTTATCGCATTTTTTCCTACGCGCTCACAATGATCCACCGACCATTGATTCCTGTATGTAACACTTCCAGATAGAGGGTAAACTTCGTAATCTTCATCGGCTTCATATGCTGCCAATACTTTATCGGAAACATACACATATTCAAACGGCATTTCTTGCCTTGCACGCCAATCTGTTACTAATCCTTCAATTCCTTTCCAATGATGTCCTTTAAAGGATTTTTCTTGATCATTGTCGTCATTATAATCTTCGAATAATATATTGAAACCATTCACTTCTAATTGAGCTACATTTTCTTTATGATCAAATCTCCTAATCCTTATTCCAAATTGTTTCGATTCTTCAATAAAGTATTCATTTTCTTGTAGCAAAAATGAGATTTCGCTATCTATCAGAATTTCTTTTTTTACAGTAAACACCTGTACAGCCGTCTTTTTCCTGTAAGCCAAATAAGACTCTAAATAGGCTTTCTTGATTTTCACATAAGCTTCGCTTTGATTAGGAAAATCATATTCGGATAAATGCTTGTTCTTTACTACATCATACTCAGGTTCTTTTAAGTCATCCCATAAAATTTCATCATTCAATAAACGTGGAGACAACTTAAACGCACATAAAAAACCTTGATCAATTATCAATGTGGTATGATTTCCCGAGCACCAGGAAACAACCAAAGGTTCTGCTTTTTTTAATCCTGATGTTTTTGATAAATACAGCCAAAATGATGGCTTGTATTCATATTCTTTATCGAAATAGGCGCTTGATTTATTTACAACCGGATTAACATGAGACGCATTAATTTTTCTTATCAAATTTGATGAGACGAGGGCGGTGTTTATATCAATCTCTACATTATATCCATTATTTTTAACTGTCTTAAGTTCAGCAACTGTAATATGATCTCCTTCTGTTTGAATGTTAACTAGATCTTTTATTAGCTTTGATATAATTTGATTCTTGTTCATTTAAAAATGTGTTAGACAAATTTTGCTTCATCAAAATATTTATCAATTATGTATCTGGCCAATCCAGCATACTCTTGATCGGAATCTTTGAATCGTTTAAGTATTTGCATTTCTTCCCTCATAATTCCTTCAAACCATACGCTCTCTTCGTCAGATTCATCCATATACTTGCTGTAGTTCTTTATTGCAGTTTCAACTCTTTTAATTTGTGCTTTTATCTGAAGTATTTTCTCCTTTCTAGATATGCACAAGTTTAATCGATTGAGAGCGTACACGTCTATCGACTTTTTTGCTTTATCTATATCAATCCCTGTAAGAGCATCATTTATCGTAATTATGCCATCATCACTATATTTGAAATAATTCTCAATGGTAGCATCCTTGCAGGGATTTAACAGTAAACGATCACTTTCTTCTAAAGCGAATGCTATTTGATATTTATTTCTATCTGAAAAATAAATATCTCCATGTGTGTAATTCAAACGATTTAATTCTGATATGAGTGGAAATTGATCCAACTTTCCAACTACAATTTCTTGTATTTTTCCACCGTCAATTATCTTATGAGTGTTGGTCTGATTGCAAAACGGACAAGCAAACAATAAATTTTCCCATTCAGACGCTAGCCAATAATATCCAGGTCTTGGAGAGGCAGCTTCCTTAATCTTCCCTTTCGGTCGGTAATGTTCAATATCACCATTGTAAATGGTTGTAATTCTGCTTTCACAGTAAGAACATTTTCCGTGAAACATTTTCAGAAGCAACTCCCTAACACTTTTATCGGAGTATACAATATATCCTGCTTTAATTCTCGTTTTATTCGCTCCTGTCCTCGAAAATTTTTTTTCATGATTTTTTGAATCCTTGAAAAATTCAATTGCATCTTTTGTTTCGATTTCTCCCTCACTCTCAGGAGTCAAACTTATTTTCAATATGTCGGGGCAATCTAATCTATTAACATTAATCATCATCGCTAAGATTTAGTTTCCCCCAAACTTCTTTCACTCTTTCTATAGCTTCGTCCTTTAGTTTATTTCGGTCAATAGGATTTTTATTGAAAACAACTTTTTCTGCCAACAGTTTGTCAATAACTGTGTACATTAATTCTTCTCTCAAGGAACCACCTAATTGCTGTTTATTTCTTAAATCATCCTTTAAACGATTTATCTCATTTTTCTCTTCGGGTGTTATTTTTCTTCCTAAAGCTAGGAGCTCATAGTATTGATTGAATTTTGCTTCAATTTTCGGATCTACTAAACTGCTTAATCCGAAAAATTCAGATGCCAAAATTTGATCTACTCGAAGTGAAGCCGGATCAGGTAAATTAGAGGTAGATACGACTTCATTTTCTATGCTTCTAAGGAGTACTATTTCTTCCTCACCAGCACCTCTTAAACATAAGGGGTGGTGTGTTGAAACGATAAAATTGACACTCTTAAACACCGATCTTAATTGCTCTACGATTCTCATTTGCCACCTCGGATGAAGCTGATTCCCCAGCTCGTCAATTAGTACTACTCCTGACATTTTATCCATGTCAGAATGCGCACTAGAAAGCTTCATCATTATATCCACAGCTAAAATAATGGTGCTCTTAAATCCATCACTTAATTCTGCAAAAGATTTTTTTGAATTCTTGAATAGTATTTCGCCTTTTTCTACGGTTAAATCATTGTCTTCAAAATCATGTGGTAAAAGTTGTTTGATAGAATATGCGACCCTGTCGAAAAGATCTGGATCATTTTTAAAAGTTTGTTTTAACCATTTTGTAATATCATTCAGTGGAAGTACTGGTTTAAATAAGTTTTCATAACTGATTTTATTCATGTTAGGCTTCGAATTCATTTCCGTATCGTCTAACGACAGTCTAAGTGAACCATAGCCAATCACGAAAGAATTAAATCTCCCCTCTTGAATAATCGAAGCATCTTTACGAATCAATTTCGTTGTAATTAAATTGTCGCTATTTCGTTCCTTAATAATTATTTCAGCATTTCGTTTTCCCTTTTTTATTAAATCTGGAATTATTTTCTTGTTAATTAAATCATTCTGTGATTTTAATCCCACTGCAATTGCTTGTAAAATGGAGCTTTTACCTACGCCATTTTCACCAAGCAAAAACAACCAGGATTTTCGTTCCAGGGGATCTTCTTTAAAATCAATTTTTAAATCGGAGATGCCTTTGAAGTTTTTAATTTCTATATACTCTATCGGGAAAAAATCATTTTGGATGATGTTGTCATTTGATGAAACAAATTCCATAATGTTTTTAGGAGTACTAGTCACCATTTCCTCCTCGAAACCTAATAGCTTTATTAACGCAGGTGTTGAATCAATTTCATTTAACAGTACAGAACGTGTAAAAGCCAAAAACTCAACTCGGGGATCTTCCGTATAAACATTGTGCAAATATTCAAATGCTGATGGTGAAATGTCTGATTTACCCTTATTTAAAAGTATTTCAACAAGGTTTGTAATGCCAATTCTTGTATTCAATCGTTTATCAACAAGATTTTTTCGGTTTAGTCGAAGTAATTCTATGGTTTGTTCACCCATTTGAGTCAATGCGCTAACTTCCCCATCTTGATGAAAGAAAAAATGTTGATCTGGATTTTCAATGCAAGGATTTACCAAAAGAGGTTTCTCTAATTTTAAATCCTCATTTGAAAACAGACTTCTTTTGCCTAATATTGGAAAATAATTAGCCTTGTACTGATTGCAGTCTTTGCAGCAATAAATCAAATTATCCCATTCGAATGTCAACCACCAATACAGATCCTGATAATACTCGTTTTTATCGCGAACACCATTATTAGGTCTATAACGATCAATGGTTCCTTTTTGAGGATTTTCGATTCTTATTTCGCAATATCCGCACTTACCATGAAAAATATCATGTAATATCTGTTTTAAATCCTCATCTATTTGTCTGTTAAAAGGAAAGTCATATCTTTTTTGACCGCGATTCTTCGTTAAGTAGAACTCCTGCATTTTCTCAAACGCCAAATCAACCGAATTTGAATTCAGATAGTTTGGCTCGCCGGGCTTTATAATTTTTATCATCTTCCCATAGTTTTTTTGGCAAATCTTTCGAGGATATCTGAACTTGGTCGATTCGTTAATGAAATAAGTTTATTTGCTATAGCAACAGGTATAAGTGCATTCTCATAGATATCACACCTTAGTTTATCAATATTCATAAGGATTTCCTGAACATTTTTCAGATCGTTTAGTTCGGGTTGATTGTAGTATGTATTATGATTCTCTACAGGTAAGGTCAGAACATAAACTCTCTCATCAATTGATTTATAAATAAACTTTCCACTATAATATGATGTACTACCGTATTGTTTTTCTTTATGATTTCCAACTTGGATGTAAGTATAAATATGCTCGTTATTCAATAAGAAAATCTGACCTGGGTTGAGTTTGTCCTTAATTTGCCGTGCATGTTCTACAAAAGGCCCTGAAGTCTCAACACCAATAAGATTAATCTTATTCTTTGTATTGAGATAAGTTAAAAGCGCTTGCATCGGCTTATGCATATTAGCCGTTTCACCTCCAAAACTTAGTGGTCCGTCCTTTACAAACAGAAAACGATCTACCAGACCATCCTGAATTTCCATTAAACTCTTAATGGTATGAATAATAAAGAAAGTTTCAGTAACACTCTCCAAATAAGTAATAATACCGGTTGCGCCAGCAACATTATCCACTTTCTCGAATAATCTGAATATGTCAGTGATAAATATCTCCTTATTGCACCTATTATCAGTACAATTCCAAGAATAGTTTAAGAGATTAATTGTTGAACTTTCGAGGTTAATATCTTTGGTTCCACAATGTGGACATTGTGAAAGCTTGTAATTGCTTTTTGTTGAGGATGGATTATATTTCTCGAAAATAAACCAATATAGTGTTTCCAGAATAGGTGTTTTTCCTGTATGTGTTTTTTTGAAAAAATCTTGAATAGCTTCCCTAACAGTAGTTCTAAAATCAACATCTTTTTTCAAAGCAACATTCTTCGTAGGTAGGACAAACTTTTCTCGATCAATTTTCTTTAGTTTATTAATATCGGAAGGAGATACAAACGGTTTTTTTTCCATTTCGTCCAGATCGGAACCTTTAATTAAGAGAGAGCCAAATTGAAAAAACGTTATTAATGAAGAAGGAAAGCTTTTTTTGACTGGAATTGTAGTGCTTTCGCCATCAACAGCAACAATAAATTCAATTGTGTTTGTAGTTGGATACTCTATGTCATAAATCAAGCTATCATTTAATTCTACATCTTCAGTTTCCACTGGGATTTCGCAATTGTTTAAATATTGCTTTACCTCGTCGTCATTGATAATATAACTGTGAGAAATACGGCTACCTCGTTCGAAATTGTTATTCGTATGATCCGTTGACATAAGCAAGTTATTTAAAAAGACCAATTTGAACTGGGACAACAAAAGGGTTGGAATATGTTTTCATCCGAACAAACCCCTTGTCGTTCTTTGCGCTAAACTTAATTAAGGCATCAGCAAAGTCACTGAAATCATAAAATTTACGCAATTCTTTTACTTCATCTTCATTGTTCAAATGCGCAATAAACCAGTTTTGAGTGTTTTTAAGAATATTGGAGCTGATTGAACTTACTTCTTGCGTAGCGTAAATCATTCCTAAATTGAGTTTAGCTCCTTCCTTGGCTATTCTATTGTAGATTTGGCTTAGATCCTTGTCGTCTTTTTTAGGAAATAAATTATGTGCTTCTTCAAAATAGAATTGGATGAAATTGTTTGGTTTGGCATTAATGAAATTATTCATTGATGCATTGAATAAAGCGCGGCAAATTTTCTCTGAATACAAATTTTGTATTTCAGGATCTCCTTGAGATAAATCAACGATTACAATTTTACCACCACGAACAAGCTTACAAATATTATCTTCAAACAATTCCGTTTCAGAAATTGTATGGTACTTTAAGAGTGGCCTTAATTTAATGTAGCTGTTTATGTAGTTTTTCTCTCCCGGATTTCTATATTGAGTTAAGAATCTAAGGATTGCTTTCAAGTCATTGTCTGCCCATTGCTTTCCTTTTTTGCTTTCGTAATCTTTCAAGTATTCCCAAGTATCATAATTCTTCCAAACCTGAGTAAACCAAATTATCGCATCATCATAGGAAACACCTTTTTTCGGATCGATCCCTCCTTCTTTGACTTGTCCATTTATCTCGGCACATCCTTCAAAATAGAGCTTATTATTTCCTGTTAATGAAAACCCTGCTAATTTTAGACAACATTTGTATGCCGCTAATTTTCTGTCATATCGAATTTTATCTCCTCCTTTTAAATCTTCCTCTTTTTCAAGATTTATACCAAAGAAATCCTCCACGTAGTCTGATTGCTTTCCAAATTGCTTGAAATAACCTCTCATTAGCTCCTGACCAGATACTAAATCTCTATAAAAGTTAATTTTTAATACTTCGAAATCAGTCTTTTCTAATACACTATACCTGGTTACATCGTCTTTGTATTTTTCAAATATTGCGGTTCCGTCTTGAAGATTCTTGTTTGCATATTCACCATTGATGTCAAAAATAATTTGTCCAACCTTTTCTTTAGGGATTTCATCTCCATTGTAAGGATTGATATTCTCCATGAAATTTTCACTCGAATTACCAGCTGCTGATTTATTAGAAAGTTCCTGAGTAGCTTCGATAAGTTTTTTTACAGTATTCGACTTCCCTGTCCTTGTCATACCAAACAGAGCCGTTCTTTTCCCTAATATATCGGTCGTGTGCATGTAAACCTTTTCGTCAGTAGCTACATTTTCTGAATGATTTTTTCTACTTGAGCTATAGCGAACTGTACCAATTTGAAAATTTGAATCGGGTTTTAGGGGACCGTCTTTGTCTCTAAGATTTACTATACGCTGTAAATATTTACCTGTTGGTTTATAAACCTTGTATAAATGGGGTGAATAAAAATTCTCCAAATCTGCCCCAAACTCTACATCTCCATTTTCTGTTTTGTAGAAAGTTCCGAGTATAGCACATTCCATACCTGAACAACTAAATTCGAATCTAGTAAATTGATCAATTTGTCTATTTTTTCCTGATGTTTTAAGCTCTTCTTTAAAATATTCTATTCTAGAACTAATTACACTACTGTCACTTGGTATTGGACAAGGTTTTAACGCTCTTAATAATAAAGCTTCGTGTACAGTTTCTTCACCAAAATCATTTTCATAGAATGCTAAAAGAAAACATCCTTGCGCAATACCCCCGACATTATATTTCCAATCATCACAAGTTAACAGACTGGTTCTGTTATAATCTATTTTGAAAGGGTTTCCAACAAAATTTTTAGGTTCAACGGCGACTTCAAAAATATCTACTTTAGCGAGGCTTTCAAATTCTTTTAGAAGATTATCTTCCATAATTATAGTGGTTTTAAAGGGGATTTTAAACTTGGTTCACTAAATCTTACAATTGCTTGTTCGATATAGTCTTCTTTAATCTCAAATGAAACCCATTTTCGATTCAATTTTTCTGCACAGTAACCAGTAGTATTACTCCCAGAAAAAGGATCGAGAACAAGATTGTTTTCATCTGTCAAAAATTGCGTGAAGAAATTTATTAATCCTCCGGACATTCTCGCAGGATGTGGTGTGATAGCTTTCTCTCTGCAAGTTTTTAAAAAATAATCGTTTGAATTTGTGTTGGAAAAACTTAATACACTATGTGGCAATCTTACTTCTCGGTTTTCATCCACAGGCTCCATTTCAAAAAAATTGTGTGATATACTTCCTCCGTGATTTGTTAGAAATCCTTTTTCACTTATGTTATGTTCTGACGGTCTTTTTCCGGAATTGTATGACTGTTTTTTCAACAACTGATTCATACTTTTACTGTATGGACGCAAAACCTTACTGTTATCAGCTTTTGGGAAATCACTTTTCGCAAGCCACCAAACGTGAGTATAGCTATCAACTGTTCTATAACGATTAACTGTCACCCATTGAGCTGGGGAGGGAAGCTTTGATGGATTGTAACATATAAACTCTTGTATCAATCGCAAATTTGCTGTCGGGTGCTTTACTAAGCCAAATAAACATTCAAGATGCAGTAGAGATTGAACCGGTCTTTCAGGTTCCCATGAGTTGCCAATTTCAATTACTAATGAACCATCCTCTGTCAATAATTCTGAAAAAATCGGGGCTAAATCAACAAACCACTTTAAGTATTCTTCTCCTTTTTCATTTCCATATTGCTTCTTGTTGTTCAACGGGAATGGCGGCGAGGTGATGATCAAATTTACCTTACCTTTTAACTCTTCTCTCAACTCATTTTTAAGGAGATCAATAGAATTTCCTTCAATTAACTTTCCTAATTTAGAAGCATACATCTTCTTGGTTTTTGTGTCTATCTCCTCAATCATAGTGTGACTTTATTAACCTTTAACAATTCTTTCGGATCAATATTTAATACCCTAGCAACTTCAAACAAAACCTCTAAACTGGGTTGATTTCGGTTTTGAACATAACCGTTCATGACATTATAACTTTTACCAATTTGTCCTGCATGCCAAACTTGTTTGATTCCTTTTTCCTCAAGAACATCTTTGATTCGATTCATATTAAAATATTGACGATATAAATCTACAAAATTCAGTAGAAAAACACACTGAATTTCGTTTTATAATTTAATATTCAATCAAACCAGTTAACGCAAGCTTACTATGAATTTCAACAACTTTGAAAGATTTTAAATATGCTTCGTGACTTAAGATCTCATTTAGATCTTGATAGAAATGAATAGTGGGCATTGAGTTTATTTACTAATTAGGCGACAAAGGAAACAATTATTTTCATTTGTAAATTTATCCAGTCAAATAAGACAAAAATTTCTAGTCTCAATAAAAAGTCATTGCAATTGATATTACATTTCCGATAGCAATCTGAAAGTCAAATCAAAACAATCTAATATGTCCAAGTTAATTAATTAAATAATCCACAAAAGTATTCTCAGAATTGAAAATTATTTAATACAATAATTGCAAACTTATAAGTGTTTTTTTATTTTTAATAATCTATTTTTCAATTTATTATCTTGTTAAATAATAACTTATTTTTGAAAAGCCAGAGTTTAATCTAGTTTAAACCAATTTAATCTGGTTTAAACCCGTTTAAACAGGTTTAAACGAGCAAATCAATTATTTAATAAAATAATCTAGTTTCAATATTTGACTCTTTTTAAATTGATAATCAGGTGTTTATATATTAAATTGATGGTTTTAGATCACTTTTGGTCAAAGTAACATTTTTAATTTACTAAGTTATTTTACTTATTATTCCACATAACTTCCTTTTGAAGCGATCGAATTCATTCCAGATTGATAGAAATATTCTTCTCAATTCCATTCTTTTTTTGGTACACCTGACTAAATAAAATCACTCAAATAAACTTTAAAAATTCTAGTACAAATACTATTTCTTTTAGAACAAATACCATTTTTTAAAAACTAGTGAAACTTAGAAAGGTCTAATCAAAAAAATCTATTTTGAAAGGTGAAAACTTCTTTCAATTTTTGTTGTAACAAGATAATAATTTTCACAAATAGTCAGAAGAAGGAAGAATAATTGTTCTGCAAAATTTGCGTTGATGGAACGCAAGAAACTCAATTCATAATTGACAAAATAAAGTATCTAACTTTTCAAGTTGTTTTGAATTTGAAAGATAAGAGAATATCTTTAATTCGACATTTTATTTCATTGCAAACGTTACTTAGAATCCTTAATTCACAAAGAAAAATTTGAACCATCAAACAAAAAAAAATAAAAAGTAAAAATAGTGGAGGAATCACTTAACATCATGGCTCAAACTTTTTGTTTTTGATAAATAATTACACTCAAATAATTCGCTAGGCTTCTATAATTCAAATTTATCCAATTGCTCAGCCTAACTCAAATAATGACTTTCCTTCACATAATAAAAGAAGGTCTGTGTACTCGCCATTCTGTAAAAACGATGTAATTCATTAGGAAACAAATATCCTCTATACATCTCATTGATCGGTATCACGTACAAAGATTCTGGATTACTTGCAAATCCTCCGTAGCCAAGAACAATGAAAACATCCCGGTTATGAGTGCTCCCATAATCCTTGTACCTGGCTAATTGCTGCTCTGTACAAATCTCGATTCGATTGTTGTACATCGTTGTTCTGAATTTACATTCAACTGCAAAATAACTTGTCTGTTGTTCATCAAAAACGTATTCTCCAGACTGATTTCTTGTTTTTGTACCGAGAATCAAATCTGGATTTTCGCTGTTTTTCGCATAGTAGCCATCAATCTTTTTATCTGAGGTCCACTCGATTAATTGATAGTACTTTTTGGGAAACAATTTCACCACGAATTTTTCAAATTCAAAACCTTTTATTTCCGATTCTGGAGTATTTCTATCAAATGAAACTTCTATGATAATCTCCTTCTCGACAACGACTTTTTTTTCAACCACCACTTCTTTTTCAACGAATATTTCCTTTTCTACAATGACTACTTCGTCATTTGTCTTTGGAATAATTTTAGCTTTTGAAGTTCTTCGATTGTATAAATAAATACCACCAACTCCTACAGTTAATATTAAAAAAATCAAACCGTAATTTACTTGCTTTGGGCTTTCTGTCTGGATTTCCTTTACTTTAAAATGATCGATAGATTCCGATCTCTTGCTATCACCCAACACCAGTGTTTTATGAAGATTTGTATTTGTCAACATATCTCCTTCTTCGACAATTTTCAAGTTATCTCCAATTCTTTTAAAAATCAAATAAGATGGATATTTTCTCTCAATACCGTTTCTAATTGTTGTTTTATTGAAATCTGCTTTTATCAAACCATTTTCATATTCAGTAATTAAGAGCGATGAGTCTAGTTGTTGACGATAATCAGGATACTTTTCAATGTATTTCATTTTCAATTTAATACAATAATCCTTAGGTCTTAATTCAGTATAAAAAGTGATTGTGTCATGGTATGAATTTAAAATGGATTGATAATCTCTAGCATTTATTTGTGAACACCAGTCATTGGCCATTTTATAAACTTCGTTGAAATCTACGGGTGTAGTTGAGGAAACAAGATAAAGTGCAAGTGTATGTTCTTTGTTTCCTAAAAATTCCGACCATTTTGCTACGAGCTTTTCCCCATTTTTAATCCTACCAATTAGCATCCCATTTTGTCCACCAACACTGTCAGTTATATTCAACTCAAATTTACCGTTGTTTTGAAGTTGTCCGTCCAATTGGAGCCGTAATTTATTCAATCTTAATTCACCAGTGATTTGTTCATCAATATGGGTTAAATGAATAGTCACATCTTGCCCTTCAGTCACACCTTGAAATGTCCTGTCAAAATCAACTTTGCTAGCATAATTTCGATCAATTTCGCTACAAGAAAACATTAAGATGATTGGTAAAAAGAGTATTATTCTAAATAACATAGAGGCGGAAAATTTTTGATGCGAATATACATATTTAAATTTCCCGAAAATTTCAGACGAATTACTATTGATTTGTAATCTTTCGAATACTGATACATTGTGCTAATTACGATCTACTAAACCTTAATTGCCACAGAACATTCTTCAGCAAAAGAATCACAATTGATATACCAAGTTTTATCTCAATTTACCCAATACCAAAATGCAATAGATTTGCTTATAATTCTAAATCGATCATTATGAAGACTATAATAATTGCCGCATTTTATATTTTGGCATCAATCTCAAACACTACCAGTTCAGTTTACTACTGTGATAGTCCAAGTGGCAAAAAGTATCACCAATCAAAGCAATGCAGAGGTCTTAAAAAGTGTACACATACCGTTAAGACAATTTCATTAAAAGAAGCTGAAAAAATGGGGTTGACTCAATGTCAAATTGAGAAGTGAATTTTGAAATGTTGAAGTGCATATTGGTTCCAATCAGTAGTGATTATTATCGAGATAAAGAAATTTCTTGTAGATTCATTTTTAGATGTTTGGATTCATTTTTTTAGTATTTGTACTAAAATTGATTGGTATTTGTACTAAATTTTAATAGGAAAATACCATTCACTTTTTTCACTCAAAACTAGGGTTTTGCTGACATCGTCAAATTTAAATAGAAATCTAAAACGTAAAAAGTGAATTTTGTTTAAAATTTCTGTAAGTGCTTTAAACTTAATTTTCTATCGAACAAAAGTTTGAATTTGCTAACATTTAGGTTCAAAAGAGAGAAAAGTATTTTTTTTATATTTTGAATAGTTTAGTTTTTAGGATGAGGCTACTTCTCGTTTTTAATTCAAAATGCGTAGTAAAAAGTTAAAATAAAAAAACATGAAATCACCTTTATTGCCACTCGATATTGTTTCGATTTATAAAAACAAACTTGGAGATTTATTGCCTTTGCCAATTCGTATGGCAAAATGCACACCCGACACCTATAACGCTATTTTCAAAATAGCTCAGGAACTTGAGAAAAAAGGTGGAAAATTAATTTTAAGTGACTTGTTTCGAAGTTACGATATGCAAGCTCAATCTCATCAAGACTATATCGCAGGACGAAAAAAAGCTTTTAGTCCACCTCCTGGTGGCAGTTTTCATGAGGCTGGTAGAGGTTTTGACTTAGATCTAAGTGCAATCAAAATTCCATTAACTGACTTTTGGACTATTGCTGCAAAGTATAATGTTGTTCCAATTATTTCACAACCAAAACCAAATGTTTCCGAGGCCTGGCATTTTGATTGTCGCGGCAGCCATCAGGTAGTTTATCAATATTATGCTGAGGGGAAAGGAACAAATTTTAAACCCTACGCTGCCGCTGCCGCTAGTGGAATACTTTCTATTGGTGTATATGTGGATGCTTTTGGAACTAATCAAAAACAAGCAGTAATTCAATCTTGTCTTATACGTCTTGGAAAAATTATTGGAAATATTGACGGGCAAATCGGCAAAAACACGCACAAAGCAATAGACGATTTAGGAGTTAACTTTGAACTTAATAATATTGATGGTATGTTGATTCAGCTTGAGAATTTAGTTCAACAAAAATTTTCGAGTGAGTTTATAGATTCATTTGTTTAATTTAAATAATTCAATCTAAAATGAAAACAAAAATTGTATATTTAGCCATATTACCTTTCATATTTCGGTGTGGAATCATTAACGAAACTAGAAAAAGTGCGGGGATTGCCAAGCAACAGCTATTTCTAAATGAAAAAGATGGGAAAATTGAATTTCAACCAACTCTTTTTTTGTCTCATTATGACGCAAATCAAAGAGCAGGACTATATTTGGTTATTCCCAAACATGATGGGAAATATGACATACGAGTAATTTCTGAAAATCCACCTGAAAGAGAATAAATCGCAATACCTAACATTATGAATGGTTTCAAACTAATTGCAGTAGTACCTTTAAACGATTGTGATCATTATTTTTCTAAAAATTTAGAAATAGGAGTTCCATATAAATTTTATAAAGAATATGAGATTACGCTTAATGACTACAAAGATGATGTTATATCAGTAATCTCGCCCGAGGACGAGTTTAATCATCTATACAATCTTAAAAATGGAATTAAACTTAATATTTCAGCAGTTGTTGGTGAAAATGGTTCAGGGAAAAGTACTTTGATTGAGTTGTTATACTATTTTGTATACGCTGCATCAATCCAATTGAGTCACAACAAACGTCAAGTTTTAAATTCTCATTCTGATTTGATTTCTGAGCGTAAAGATAAAATGGATAAAGACGTTGAAAGTGCTAGGCAGTCTAAAGACCTGTTTCAAATGATTCAATTACAAAACAAATATGAACTTGCCACAGAGAACTTTGAAATTATTAGTTCATCAAACTACTTTGAAATTGTTACAAATCAATTGAAAAATGAATCGGATAAACTATTAGCTCAAAAAAAAAAGGCTTTTTGGTTAGATGATCTAATTAAAAGCAATTTGAGGATTGCAATCATATTTGAAACTGCCTCTGGAATTCATGTTGGAAGATATTTTGAATCAAAACTCACATTAAAAAATCTTACACAACCTTCTGATAAAATTGATTTTTCACTTGATGATTTCTTTTACTCCATCAGTCTTAACTTTTCTCACCATTCATTGAATTCAAATACTATAGGAGGTTGGATTAACAGCTTGTTCCATAAAAATGATGCATACACTACACCAGTAGTGATTAATCCCATGAGAGAAAATGGGAATTATAACATAAATAGAGAACTAGCATTATCTAGTGAACGTATCATGTCTAATGTTGTTTACGACATTGTGCAAAAAAAAGACTATCGATTATTAGGAAAGTACAAAGTATCCAAATTTCTTTTTTTTGTAAAAACAAGAATCGATTCCGACAATGGAAAAGAAAAGAAAATTGTTCCAAAACTCCTTTTTTATGATGAAGCAGAATTCAATAAATTATCTTGCGCTCCATTACTGAAAAAGCACTTGAAAATTAGATTAATCTCAGATTTTTCACCTTTTATAGATTATGCAATCAGTTATCTTGAAAGCAAGATACCGAAGATTATAGATCAATATTGGAAATTCTTTGCTAATGATGACAATGAAATAGATGATGATAAGTTCTACAATTTCATTTTAAACGACGAAAGTCATATTACAAAAAAAATAAGGCAGACAATTAATTTCCTCAAAGCAACTTATAAATCGAAAAACAGACATTGGGATAGTCAAACCACATTTTCTCATTCAATGGGAGTGAGAAAATTCAAAGAGTGGATAAAGTTCTGTGCAGAAGAATATGAGTCATTATCACCTTCTCAATTAATGGAATTTGCTCTTCCTGGCTTTTTCAATATTGATTTTGAACTAAAAGCAAAGAATGGAGATGTTATTCGGCTAAGTGAGTTAAGCTCTGGAGAACAACAAATGATTTTTAATATCAATACTATAACATATCATTTGTATAATATTCAATCTGTGCATAGTAGCCGAAATAGTATTAATCGTATTTCATATAACAACGTCGCCGTAATTCTTGACGAAGTAGAATTATATTATCACCCAGAAATGCAGAGAAACTTAATTTCTAACATTTTGGAGGCATTAGAACTCGTTAAGGCTAAAGGAGACAAGGGTATAGAGTCAATAAGTTTATGCTTTCTCACACATTCACCTTTCATCTTATCAGATATTCCAAATTCAAATATTCTTAATTTAAAATTGAATAAAATGGGGAAATCCGAAATTAAGGATAATAATCAGCAAACATTCGGAGCCAATATCAATGACTTAATGGCTGATAGTTTCTTTTTAGAAAAGACATTAATGGGAGCATTCGCTGAAAAAAAAATTAACCAACTTATTGATTCTATTAATGAGAACCGAGGATTGAAGGAAGAAGATTTAAAATTGCTCAAGAGCATCGGCGATGAATTCCTTCGTTCAAGTTTATATTACGCTCTAGAAAAAAATGATAAAAATCGTTCATAAAAAACCTGAAATTGCTGAACAAGAATATTTTGATTTGCTAAGATCAGTTGTATCAAATCGACTAAATATTCTAAAATTATCTCTTCAGCACTTGAATGGATCACCTATAGATGAAAGCCATTCGACATTTGATAGTACTAAAGTCGTAACAAAAAAAATTATTAAAGAAATAGATGCAGATCAAATTAAAGGAGTGAGATTTGTAAAAGGCCATTATACAAAGACAGTTCAAACTTATTTGAGTAAAGTCAATAATTTGGAACAAATCAACCTGAATGGATTGATTGATCTAGTCAATTTTTTACTTGATGAGAACAATTTAAGAGCGCTAATTATATGTAGTGCTCATAATCTCGAAAGTCATAGAAACGGATTAATGTCAAGAAATAGTCTTACAGATGGTGATATTCCAATCATAGGGCTAGCGTTTGACTACGAATTCAAAGAGATTAATGACGAAATCAAAAAGTTTTTTAGAGAAAAAAACTTGGTCAAATACTGTCCTTATTGCAATCTTAAAGAAATTGAGTATCTGCCAACCGAATCAGGAAAAACTGCTGATGGTTTTGATTTGGATCATTTTTTTGATAAAGTTAAATCCCCACTTCTAGCTTTTTCAATGTATAATTTAGTCCCCGCAGATAAAACATGCAATGGTGCATATAACAAAGGAAGGGATCCTTTTTCTGATGAGTTTCACCTAAATCCATATATTTCCGGTGTTGGGCATCATCTTCAATTTATGCCCAAATTAAATCGTGTTGATGAAGTTTTGGATTTACTTCCTATAATAAGTAGTGATCACAATTTTCGTAAAAAAATGATCGGTGACAACCCATATATAAATGAAGATAGCAAGCTAGGGAATGTAAATGTTTTTAAACTTAAAACCAAATACAAGAATAAAGTTAACGTGGCAGATAAAGCATTGGGAAAATTTAAAAATGAAGAAAAAGGGAGACGCTCAATAATCGGGTTTTTATCAAAAATAAGCGGATTAAACAATAAAGAAAACTATACAAATTGGTATCAAAAGCATATAGACACAAGTTTTTATCCTTCTGAATTTCATCTTGAAAGGTACTCAAAACTTAACCGTGACATCCATGATTTTTATTACTCAAAAAGCACAAAGGGTAGAAACAAATATATCCAAAAGTTAATTGAAGATAATATAGGATAGGTAAATCGGTCTTCCTCCTGGTTCTCACAGCTTCAGAAAACATAAAAACAAGGGTAATACAAGCTGCATCTCAGTAGTTATCTTTAATCCGTTGTTAAAACAAATTAAAGATTGCCTTAAAAGGTGTAAACAAAAGTTTCGTTATTATTTTAGAACTTAAATTCTTGAAAAAGCAGTTGCTATTTTAAACTTTTTAATTGCATTTCTTGTCCTTTTTCAGTTTAAAATATTATTTTTAGTTTGTAAAGTTAGTTGCTATTTTTTCCAAAAACCATAAAATTTATGGTTGGAACATTCCATGACCTGATCAGTTTGATTATAATTCATTCATTTTATTTTTTTACATTATTAAAAATCTATTTTGAAGATGCATTTTCAGAGAATTGCTAATAGTTAGTCATTTTTCTGTTATTATATCAATGATAAACTTCAACTTCAAATCCATTCGAATGTATTTGTAGACATTTAGTGATTTCATTACTTGATTGTTTTGAGAAATTATCGAACAACTTTCAGTTTATACTTGACGGATGTTTGATCTAACAGTGGTTACGTTTTATAAATCTATAGTGTCTTAATTTTACGAATTTGTGTAGTAAAATATTCATAAAAATTGACGCAAAATCTTTTCAACAAAACTCAAAACAACTTAATAATGAATTTTTTCTCTAGTACAAATACTAAATTATCCTAGTATATATACCAAATTTTCATTGCTTAAAAAAACATTCAAAATTCGTAGAGATCGGGATTTAGTGGAATCTAGACTTTTTGTGTCAAAATAAAAAAGCAAAAGAAGAATTTTTCCTGATTTGAACTCAGATTGAAAATTATATTTTTCAATCTATTATGTGCACAGACAAGTTAGTGACCATCATTTCAAATTATCACAATTTGACAGAGATTAAAACTAACTACTTAATAAGCGAGTTATGAAATTTAAGAGAACGTTAATTTATTTTCCAATCATTATATTAAATTTTTGCATTGCACAGAATAAAATTGAAGTATTATTGAATGGAGTAGTGACCAATTCAAATCAAACCATAAGTGTTTCAACTGCAGATGATAAAATTGAAATCAGAATTTATCCTAATTCAAAACAAAAGATTAATTCATTAATAGATAGTATTCAAACTGAGGGTTGCGGAGATAGAATAATTCAGAAGAAACATTTTGTTTTTCTTGAACCTAAAGTTAATGACATACGACAGCAATTGGCAAAGAACTCAGTTAATAAAAAATATTACGGCACTACGTTTAAAAAGCCAGTTTTTAAATCTACATATTATTCTTTTGAATTAAAAGTTTACGAGGTATCAGGTTGTAAAGGGAAATTTTTTTATCTATCATTAATTTTTGATAAAGATAAATCTAATTTGAACACATTTGGAGGTTATCAAACCAAATACAAATTTATATTACTATGAGCGAAGAATTAAAAAATGAAATTAAAGTTGATGAAAAGGTAACTTCAATAGAAAGAAAATTAATAATTGAGAAAATGTCAAAAAAGGATAAAGCTGACATTTGGATTAAGATAATCACACTTATTTTTACTGGTTGTGCTGTTCTTGCTACTTTTGCTACCTATTTTTCCGCGCAAAAATGGAAAAAGGCGGAATTTGTTTACTCAACTTACAAGCAGTTTTCTGAAAACAAGTCTGTTTTAATAGCCAATAAGTTACTTGACTACAATAGAGCAAGAGTTTTTCTGGATAACGATAGTGCCATGTTTATCGAAGAAGATTTTGTCTTATTTTCGTTACGTATTGATACGTTAAATGGAGATTTCAACTATCCACAGGGAAAAATTAGAGATGTTTTTGATGATTATCTTGACCAGTTGAGTTTGTTCAATAGATTCGCTAAAACTGGACTTATAACTTATGATGAGATGAAACCATATTTGATTTATCAAATCTCGATTATTGCAGATAGAAATAACTTGAGAAAAAGTCAGGAATTTAGACGGGGGCTATGGGATTATATAAATTACTACAAATATAATGATGTAAGGGAGTTGTGTGAAAATTTAGGTTACGATATTGACAAAAAATAATTTGAATAGCCCCAATATTCCTATCTCAAAAAAAATGTCAAATTCAAAAGCAAAAGAGAAAAATAATTAGATGAACGCCTTTAAAAAGGACAATCGGTAACGTATCATTATCAAACTCACCGGCGATATATTCTTAATTAGCTTTGCAAGAACTTGGTTGGTCTTGATTAATAAATTTTTGTTGGAGGGGAAGACATCTTTATCATTGGTATACTAAAGTTTTACTTTAAAACTTCTATTCTCAAAAAAAACAGTTGCTTTTTTTGGCTTTCTGATCCCATTCCTTATCACTTGTTAGTTTGTAATGTTTCTAATTGTTTGAAAGTTCAGTTGACTTTCTTCTTTTAAAACTACATCAGACTTTAACGTCAAATGACTCCACAAACCGATCTGTAGATTATTATTAGTTTAATTTTATGCAAGTTTTTAGAATTTATCTAACATAACTTCATTTATTGAAATATTTTTAATTTAATGTTTGTTATGCTTTACAAAAATTAATATTGTCTAATTATTTTCACGAATTTAGAATGCAAAATATGTTAGCTAAAATCGTCTCATAAACTCTTCAACTAAATTAAAAAAGCTCAATTATTCATTTTTTTACTAGTACAAATACTAAATTATCCTAGTATATATACCAAATTTTAATTGCTTAAAAAAGCATTCAAAATTCGTAGAGATTCGAATTTAGCGAACTCTAGACTTCTTTCTCAAAAATCAAGATGCAATATTGAAAATTTTCGTAATTAGATTTTTAAGTTAAACCCATACCTTTTCAATAATTAAAATAGAATTCGTCAATTCAGTATTTATTCAAAAATAAGCGAAAGGCAATTTCGGATTTAACAAGATAAAAGGAAATAAAATAAATAATTATGGAAAACAGTAAGTTGTTTTTAGATAAACTTTCATCGTATAATTTTTTCAACTATTTATTTCCTGGGATTTTATTCGTCTTTCTCACAAAAGAAATTAGTAAATACAATTTGATTCAAGACAATCATTTTGTCGGCGGATTTTTATATTATTTTATCGGAATGATTGTTAGCAGAGTAGGATCAATAATTGTCGAACCCATTTTAAAAGCAATAAAGTTTATAAACTTTAAAGAATACAAACTGTACATTCAAGCAAGTAAATTGGATTCAAAAATTGAGTTATTATCTGAGGTAAATAATACCTATAGAACTCTTCTTTCGATGTTGATTCTTCTTTCGCTTGAATTAGCTTATTTGAAAATAAAAGCTAGTTTTAATTTAACACATGATACAACACTTTATTTAGCAACTTTTATTATTACGTTATTATTCCTCTTTTCATACCGGAAACAGACTAGTTTTATTTCAAAGAGGATTGAACCAAATATAAATTAATTATGGCAACAATACATTTTCTAAATGTCCTAGAAGGCGACTGTAATATCATACAACATGACAATGGTCATGTAACTGTAATTGATGTAAGTAATGCATATAATGACGATGATTCTCCAGAAGAAATTGCTGCAAAGGAAATAAAGGATAAGGAAATAAAAACTCGAAACTTTGTACCTGATGGTAAAATAAATTATAAACAAAAGGAAAATCCAGATAACCCTATAGATTATTTAAATAAATTTAAAATAAAGGATATTTTTAGATTTATTATAACTCATCCAGATATGGATCATTTGGATGGTATCAAAGATTTCTATGAAGAATTTTCTATAACAAATACGTGGGACTCTGCTAATAATAAGGAACTAAATTTGAAAGGATTTCCAAATAAATTTAATCCCGAAGATTGGAAATTTTACACACAATTGAGAAGTGGAAAAATTACGTCAACAAAACGACTAACATACTATGCTGGAAATTCTAATTCATATTTTAAAGAGGACAATATTAAAATTCTTTGTCCATCACCTGAGTTGGTAGGACAGGCTAATAAAGAAGGGGGGGATATTCATGATCTATCGTATGTTCTACTATTCACTTTTCCTAAAAAAGGTGGAGGAGAATGGAAAATAATTTTTTCAGGTGATAGTCATGATAATTCGTGGAACCATATTTTAGAAAAATATAAAGAGGATGTACAGGAAGTTGATGTTTTATTTGCACCTCATCATGGACGAGATTCAAACAGAAGTTATGAATTTCTGAAGACATTAGAACCTAAATTGACCCTATTTGGAAACGCCAGTTCTTCTCATTTAGCTTACAACTCATACAACAAAACAAGAATAACAAATAATCAAGCTGGTTATGTGATTCTGGACATCACTGAAGATCGCTTACTTGTTTTAGTTAAAAATAAGGTATTTGCAGATAATTTTAGAAATAAGGATGGACGGAAATGGGGAGAAGCTACCTACAACAAAGAATTTGATGCTTATGGATTATTTAAATACGATGCGAATTAGAAAAAGCATTTTAAAAACACATATATTTATCTAATGAACTATTTATTTTGAATCTGAGGAAGATTTCACTTTCAGTGCCACATCATGAAATTAACAAACAGGCGTAAACAACGATTAAAAAAATAATACTTAAAAATAGAAATTATGTCCGATTTTACTAATACACTTGTTGTTGGAATTTCAGCGAGAGCTCTATTCGACCTAGAAGTAGAAGCCAATCTTTTTAAAGAAAAAGGTATGAATGAGTACCGAAAATATCAACGAAAGAAAGAGGATGAAGAACTTAAGCCAGGAACAGGGTATCACTTGGTTAAAGCGCTATTAAACCTTAATAAATTGTCTTCTTCACATCGACTTGTTGAAGTAATTATTATGTCTAGTAATAGTCCTGAAACAGGAGTACGAGTATTAAATTCTATTACTTCACTAGGATTGGATATTACAAGGTCGGCGTTTACTGGAGGAGAGAAGATTTCTGGCTATATGGAAGCGTATAGTGTTGATCTTTTCTTATCAAAAAGCGAGGAAGATGTACAAGAAGTAATCGATTCAAAAACTGCAGCCGCCGCGTTAATTTTAGAACCTCCAGCAGATTTTAGTTCAGAAGAAGATTCCGTTAGAATTGCTTTCGATGCAGATGCAGTCTTATTTTCAGAAGAATCAGAATATATTTATAAATCACAAAATTTGGAGGCGTTCCATCTAAATGAAAGCGAAAATGTAGATGTACCATTAAAAGAAGGCCCTCATGCTAAATTGCTAAAATCTCTTTCTAACATACAGAAATATATGGACGAAGGTGTTCAAGAAAATCCATTAAGATTAGCAATCGTAACAGCGCGAAGTAGTCCGTCGCATATGAGAGTAATAAAAACACTTAGGCAATGGGAAGTATATGTTGATGAAGCCTTTTTCTTAGGTGGAATAGCAAAAGACAAAGTTTTAAAGGCATTCAATGCACATATCTTTTTCGACGATCAAGATGTTCACTTAGACAAAAGCAAGAAAGTAATACCATCTGGTAAAGTACCTTATTCCACAAATTCTGTTATGAGAAAACTACCAAAAAAGTAAACTACTGCCAATAATTGATTTATTTCATGGCTAGTTTTTCCGTAAATTGTTCATTTACTTTTCATAACTTCGGTCAAGGGGTATCGAAAGAATTCGTAAAAAAATAAAATAATATGGCAACAGATGCATCAACTAAAAGAGATTGGGTATCATTACTGCTCGTCCCGTTGATTTTACTTTTTCTAGGATGGTGGTATACTAATAGCTCGGAAGAACGCGGATACGAGCAGGAATTAAGAAAAAACAGAGTAGATATGTTAACTAAAATGATTGAGCATATCTGGATGAACAAAGTATTTATATCAGAGACTGAAAATGTGAAGAAATTTAATGGTTCATTCAAAGAATATGAAAACCAAAATTATGTTTTTGCAAAACGTTCATTGAACGAGTCCTATAGCCAATTATATGGAGATATGTTAAAGTTACAGGTGTTTTTTAATGAAGGAGAAATATCTGAAATATCAAATAAACTTCGTAATTATATAGCATATGGCGCTAACGAAGAAGAAACCAAGTTGTACGCAAAAACATTTAAAGGCAAGATAAATGACACTGCAATGGAAATTCAACAAGATATTCTAAAGCTCCTAAAGTTGTATAGCGGCCATGACAATGTTAGAACCAATTGGTAAAAAATGTAAAACTTAAAATATAGTACCGCTAAAAGCACTTACCTAAAACGTGTTGTATAGTTGAATGCTTCTTCGCTGTCGTGTTCCAAAAAACGTTTTGTGATTAATCAAACATAGGTTTTTAAAATCACGTTTTGTGGTAAAAATCCGGCCCTTATTGAAGTAGGAAAACGTCAACTGTCTAAAAAACCTTTCGCTTTAACTTTAATAAAGAGAAGGAATGGGGTTTGACAATGAAAGATCATTGTAACTTAGGAAGAAGGGGAACGTACATTTTTTCTACCAAGAAAGAGAAAAGAAAATCTACCCAGTAGCAGCAACAACTCCAACGTAAAGCAGACTGTATTTATTCAGATTTTTAAATAAAACAAGCCCCAATTTTTCCTCATTTAACTAGATAATCCGAAAATTATCATTTTTTTAAAACCTACTTTCACAGCGGGTAACCAAATTGTGTTTAATTATAAACCTCCTTTTTCAATTTGTGGTTCTCCATCAAAAAATAGTGTGATCATAGTTAACAGTCTCGTTGTAAAAATCTAAAATAGCTTTTTTCTACAAAACATATATTTTTCTTCCACCGATATCTGTTGCACTTACCTCTTCACCATGAACACGTTAGACTTTTTATAGTACATATACTAAACTTTCTTGGTACAAGTACTAAATTTTGCAAAACTAAAATTGATTCAAGATATTCCTAAAACTCTATTTTTATTAGGTTCTGTAATAATTTGGGAATTCTAAAATTCTAAAAAGTGGGTTTTTTATAAATTTCTCACTCTAGTTTAGTAGTAGCTTTCAACTTGATAAAAGATTAAATCTAAGATGCCGAAACTCATAAATTAGCTTTTAGTAAAATAAATCACTATGTCAAAGTAGTATTATTCAATTTTAAAATTTATCAGACAGATATTTATGATTAATCTTTTACAGGTTTTCTCTAGAAAAGAAAAAAATTGATTAAACTTTTTAGTAATAAAATTTAAAAAAAATGGACGTACCTACTCAAGAAAGAATTGCAAAACTTCATCCATCGGTTCGTGATGAGATTACAAAAATTATTACTGAATGTGACAAGGTTCTAACTGGAAAAGCCAATATTAGAATTGCACAAGGTTTAAGAACCTTTGCCGAACAAGATGCATTGTATGCTCAGGGAAGAACAAAACCTGGTGGCATCGTTACAAATGCTAAAGGAGGGCAGTCAAATCATAATTATGGTTTTGCTGTCGATATAGTATTGATAATTGGAGGAAAAACTGCTTCATGGGATACTGCAAAAGATTGGGACGACGATAAAAAATCAGACTGGATGGAATGTGTTGAAATTTTTAAAGTGCATGGCTGGTCTTGGGGAGGTGATTGGAAAAAATTTAAAGATCTTCCTCACTTTGATAAAATTGGTTTCAATGATTGGAGGAAAATGATAGAAATGAAACGTGGAGCTGATGGCTACGTTATTCTTTAGTCCGAAAATTCATTTTTGGATTCAAAAAAAAATCTAACCTGATAGTTGTTTTTACAATGATGAACTTAATCTACTATTTATGAAAAGAATATATAAACTCACTGGCAACGAAGCTAATTTAAATAATGATACTGATACTCAAGAATTACAAGGATATACTGTATCAAAATCGATAGAAATAAGTCATACCAGAGACGGAGGTCAAGACCTGAGCATCGAAGTAGATGATGAAGAAATTGCAGAATTGCAATTTGATGATCAAACATTTTGGATGGGACGTGCAGGAGAGCTACCTAAATTATTTGGGAATGATTTAGAAAAAAGAGGAAGCGTAGCAAGTGTAATTACAATACCAGCATTTATCAATTCAGGAAATCAGGAAAGGGGATTCCTGAAAAATGTGCTCATAAAAGCCATTAAATTTTTCAGTCCTACGAGCACGGTTACTGAAATTGTTATGAAAGAATCTGCTCAACTTGTTGATGCATATTTACAACCAAATCCGGGACTATATTTTTTGGATTCTAATTTCAATAAAATTCCTGTTACACGCCAGCTTGAAGCTTCTGATCAGCCATATTTACTTTTCATTCATGGCACTGCATCGTCAATTCATGGTTCATTTCATAAAATGATGGAAACTCGTCAGCATGGTTTGTGGAATAATATAGTTAAAACATATGGAAATAGAGTTTTAGCACTTGATCATTATACACTGAGCGTTTCGCCCTTTGAGAATGCCACAGAAATTGCAAAGTGGCTTCCAAACAACGTGAAATTACATATTATTTCAGCTAGTCGAGGGGGATTGGTAGGTGAGGTGATTTCAAGATATAGTAGTTCTAATACATCTATTGGTTTTACTGAGATTGGAAAAAAATCAATCATGAAAGCATTTGGTGAGGAATCAATTTTAAATTTCGAAGCAGCCCTAAAAGGTAAAAAGATTATTGTAGAAAAATTCATTCGGGTTGCATGTCCTGGAGCAGGTACAACGCTTTTATCTGAAAGATTAGATTTATTTTTAAATGTATTAGTAAATGGTATTAATCTTATTCCTGCGATTGCTGCAACGGGAGTAATACCAGTTATTAAAAAACTTTTAGCCGATGTATTAGCTTGTAAGTCTAAACCTGAAATTCTTCCTGGACTTTACGCAATGAATCCTAAATCGGATTTCATTCAAGTATTGAATCACCCTTCCGAAACAATAGATTCTTCACTTCATGTGATTGCGGGTAATAACAAATTTGAACTTAGTTTAAAAGGATTTATTACCGTTCTAACAAAGCTTTTTTACAGACATGAAAATGATTGGATTGTAGATACTAAAAGTATGAGTCGAGGGTTAATAAGATCTCGAAATATCGGTTACTTTTTCGATGAGGGACCTGAAGTTAACCATTTTTCATACTTTTTCAATAAAGATACTCAACAAGCCATTAGCCGTGCTATTGATGCGCCAATAAGTGCAATTGCAGAAGGATTTGAGTCATTTGATCGAACTCTTTTAGCAAATGCTGAGCGAGGCTTGATAATGGGCAATTTGATGCCGAAAGAAATAAGTGGTAAAAAACCTGTTTTGGTTCTCATACCTGGGATCTTAGGAAGTAATTTAGCACAAAATGGTGATGAAATCTATCTTAACTTTTTAAGAATTGCGTCGGGAAGAATGTCTGATCTTTCTATCGATCAGTCTGATGTCAGAGCAACTTCGTTGATCGGAAGATTTTACAGTAAGTTCAGTAACCATTTTGACGACGAGTATGACGTAGCTATCTTCCCCTACGATTGGAGAATTAGTTTGGATACAGAAGCTATTAGACTCAATTCTTTTATTAAAGAATTAATGTCCAAAGCGGTTGGTCAACCTATAAAAATTGTGGCACACAGTATGGGTGGATTGCTTACACGTCAGTTTATTTCAAAGAATAAATCTACATGGTCCGAGATTTCTGCAAATAATGAGCACAAAGTGGTGTTTTTAGGTTCACCACTTGGTGGCTCTTTTCTTATTCCAGAAATTCTGGTTGGTAAAGGGAAACGCATTCGACAATTAGCAGGTCTTGATCTCACGCACAGCACTGAAGAACTATTAAATATATTTTCTTCATATGATGGCCTACTTGGGTTGCTTCCAGTTGCAAACACTCCCTATGATTTTTCTTTGAAGGAAACTTGGGAGGAAATGAAACAAAAATCAACTGAATATGACTGGAAAATCCCAAGTTCAGAGTCGTTAACAAATTTCAGGAATTTACAGTCTAGTATCAGAGGATTTGATACCTCGATTTACGAAAGCCCAAATTTTATTTATGTTGCAGGAAAAAGCGATAGAACCGTTAATGGATTTTATTATGATGAACAATCAGGTAAAAATGATCAATTGACCTTTACTGCAACCGCATACGGCGATGGGAGTGTAACTTGGGAAAGTGGAATCCCAAAGGAAATTAAAGAAAATGGACGCGCATATTATGTGCCCGTTTCACATGGAGATTTAGCAAATGAACCAGATATATTTGACGGAATAAGTGAAATTCTTGCCCATGGTAAAACTGGACTGTTAAGTCAAAATCCATTAACGAGGGAAAAACAGACTTCTTTCGATATGCCTGAAGAGCTTGTTGAGGAGCAGACACAAGAAAATTTGGAAACAGTGCTGTTTGGCGCTTCAATGCACAAAGTAGAAATTAAGAATGAAAATCCTCCTATAACAATTGAACTGAAATGTGGTGACTTGAAATATGCTACTTTTCCGATTATGGTAGGTCACTTGAAAAGTGACGGAATAATGAGTGCTGAAAAAATTGTGGACGATTATTTTGGAAATGCATTAAGTAAGAGGTTAGCAACTGGAAATTATCCCAGTAACATTGGTGAAAGCAGGTATTTTAAAAACACGAATGAAAAACCGTCAGGTGCAATTATTATTGGAATGGGCTTGACCTTAAAACTGTCTGGTTATCAATTGGAAGAAGCAATCAAGTTTGGGTTAGTTGATTATTTATGTTCACAAGAAATTGATAAAGAGAGGCAAAGATCAGTTGGCATTTCCACTTTGTTATTAGGATGTGGTTATGCTGGATTAAATATTGAAACATCGATAAAAGCAATTATTTCTGGAGCTCATAAAGCAAATGAACTCATCAGGGCTCATGGAGATATGAGTTGGCCTACAATTGATACGATAGAATTGATTGAAGTATATGACGATCGAGCATTACAAGCTTTAATTTGCCTTGAAGGGTTGAATAAACACTCGGATCTTAATTTTGTTTTTCAACCAAAACTCCAAAAATTATTAGGTAGCCGTAAGCGTTTGAATTTTGAAAATATGACTGATTGGTGGCATCGAATTTCAATTGAACAGGAAAGCGAAAGACTTTGCAATGATGCCAATGGAAGAACAGCAGCTATTCTTTTTAGTTCTACATTGGGAGCTGCAAGAGAAGAAGTACGCAGATTGTATTGCAGTAGATCTATAATTGAATCTTTAACGGACGAACTGTCTAGAAGTAACGAGTGGGATAAAGAACTTGCAAAAACCATTTTTGAATTACTGATTCCAAATGATTTTAAACTAACTATTAGAAACCAGCAAAACTTGCTTTTAATTGTGGATAGAGTGACAGCAAACTACCCATGGGAAATGTTACAAGATGTTTCTATTAAAGCTTCTCCATTATCAGTTACCGCTGGAATGATACGACAATTGGCGACAGAAGATTTCCGACAAACTGTAAATTATACTCAAGTGAACCGAGCATTAATTATTGGAGACCCTCAAACAAATGGGTATTTTGCTGCATTGCCCGGAGCACTAGAAGAAGCCAAATTAGTTGATAGATTATTTGAAGAAAACGGATTTGAAAGGGTTTCTAGTTTCCGAGAAAGCTCTAGTAGCATTGTGAAGCATTTATTCAAATTGGATTATAAAATTATCCATCTAGCTGGGCACGGAGTTTTTGATTCAAAAAACCCTGAAAATTCAGGTATGGTGATAGGTAACAACGTCTTTTTAAGTGTTCGTGAGATTGAGCAATTAAGTTTGGTGCCTGAAATTGTTTTTATTAATTGTTGTCATTTAGGTAAAGCTGATTTTGAAGCAGAAAAAAATTCTTCTCAGCGCTATAAACTGGCTGCTAATCTTGGTATTCAACTAATAAATATGGGGGTAAAAGTTGTAGTTGCTGCTGGATGGGCAATTAATGACGCTGCTGCATCTGACTTCACCAAAGATTTCTACAATTGTATGTTTGAAGGGTATACTTTTGGTGAAGCAATTAAATATGCACGTAAAAAATGCTACGAAAATTATCCAAACAGCAATACTTGGGGAGCATACCAATGTTATGGAGATCAGTTTTATACTCTTACAAAAACAAATACAATAAAACGTCTAGAAAAGAAAAAGTATTATATTATCGAACAAGCTCAAATTGATTTAGAAAATTTGATTAATAGTATAGAAGCAAGCTATTCTGAAGAGAAGAAAAATCGATATATTGAAAGTGTGAATGCTATTATCAGTGGGGTAGAGGCAGCTAACTTGGATGCAAGTCTATTGGAAGAGATGGAAGCAACATTCTATAAAATGATAGGTGAAGAGAAAATAAGTCTTGATTTGTATAAAAAATTATTTGACAAAAGCAGCAATAATTTTTCTATGAAAGCATTTGAAGAGTATAGTCGCTTAAAAGTCAAATTCTATAGAAAATTGCCAGATGGAGTAAACGAACTCCAAGAAATGATTAAAGATCTAGAAGCATTTTGTAAAATTAGAAAACCCGCGAATTTATTTAATGTATTAGGCAGCGCCCACAAAGCAGTTGCTGAGAAGAAAAGTGGGAAAGGAAGAAATGAGGAGATTGTTAAAGCCATTAAAAATTATTACATGGCTTATACTTTGAATAAAAATGCTGGAGAAGGAGATTTAATATATTCACTGACCAATTGTTTAATTCTGAACCAAGTTGAGGAAGAATTGGATTTGAAAATAAATTGGCTAAGTGAATTAGATTGGGCCTATGGACAAAGAAAACAATGGGATGGTGATATGACCTTTTGGGATACTTTGACAGAATCTCGTTACCTGATTTGTAAATTTATCTTGGAATATGATCCAAAAAAGAAAAGCGCAAAGACTCAGCTGAAAAGAATTATGGACACAATGAGTGAAGTATGGAACAAAGGGGGTAATCTGAGTCAAAAGCAAATCATGTTAGCAAACTTCAAACAGATGTTTGGTTTTTTCAATCTTCCTGAGAAAAGTGCGTTGCACGCAGAATTAGAAAAATTAATTGATTTTTTAATAAAACTGACATGAGAAATCTATATTTATTTAGTCAGAAAACTCGAAATTTCTATATTGATTTTAAGGAAATGTTAATTTGAAGAGCAAGGCTGTTAAGTCGCATCAAATAATTTTCGTTCAAAATCAGAAATTTTAATGGAATGTTGTTATTCAATAATTTAACAGTAGTTTAAAAAAATGGTTTTTAACTATTGAAGGCGTTTTTTTAACATATATGGCGTTCTAAATGAGGTAATAATTTTATATATTTGATAGAGTTATTCTTCACATAAACCACTACAACTAAATTTTTTAATTAATTGGTTGTTTACAAATTAATGTATTTATATCTAATCAGAAAATCACACTATGACCAATATTTGCTTTTTTACAGACACAAGTCTTTTGCTTGATCAAAGCCAAGATAATATTAATGATAAGGCTTATGGACCTATTGATACTCTCAACTTTAGAGTCACAAACTTGAATACTGCCAGTTCAAACCCGCCAGCGTATGCTGTTTGCACTGGAAGTGTTTTAGTACAAAAAGATTCTGCCAATGGACTGTACAATTTACTAATAAAGCCTCTCTCTGGCCTCATAAGTGATGGTTTTAAAATAAAATATATTATATATAAAGGAATTAAATCTGATTCACTTATTGACAATACTAACAATAATATAATAGCTCCAGAGGGGACCAATGAACTCATCGATTCCATTTGGGATACCCAAAACTCTGAAAATATTAAGGAAGGGACATCATATCTTCCTTCAATTAAAGCATTGGGACTAAATTTTGACACTAATGCAACTGGGGTTGATTTACGATTAGATTCAGATTTAATTGATGAAATATTCTTTTTAAACGGAAAAGAATATGCAAATGTATTGGTTAAAGCTGGCTGGAAAATAGGAACATTCGACAAGGATAAATTCGGTATAGAAGTAATTTTGGATGATTTTGGCTATAACCCAGCTTTCAAAATTTTACGAACAAATGAAAATATTATCACCGTTCCGACTATCGCTCCCGATACGATTGCAAACAAAATAGAAGACAACGCCAATCGCAGCGTAATCTTAAATTATATGGATCCTATTTGTTTGTTTTCCATAGAGTACGCAAACGGTGTAACCTGTTTTGATTCGGGAGCTAGTGACACATTGAAAACTACCAATCTGTTTTCTCAGGTTTTATACAAATTCAAAAACTGCAGTAAAGTATATCTTGATATACGAAATGAAAATGGCCTGTATTATAATTATTACGATAACTACGAAAATTCGGGTGATACGGTACAAATTGATTTTGGAGGAGGCCCTGGTCTTGTTAACTTTAAGACAGATTCCTGGCCAATTAAGATTGTTGAAAACACGGATTTGATAAATCCATCCCCGTCAGCAAAAAATACCATTGAACTTTTTTTGCCAGAAGGTGACAATGTAAATCCTCTTGTTTATCAGGCGAATAATATTTCTGCTGTTTCATTTCCTAACTATGTTCCCAATCATAAAAGCAGGTTTGTCGATATAGAATATGAATCAGGGTACAGCAATGGAATCAGTTGCGCCATGCACAACAACGGCAATTCAAGTATTGAAAACGTTGCAACGTATATAAAATTGTATTACGTTAGAAGACAAGATGTCTCTTATGTTCCTTCAAATAATAGTGTAGTATTTTCAAGTCATACGCATTTTGATACTTTATTTGAATTACATCCTAAGAGGATCAATTTTGATACATCAAAATCAATCAATTCAATATTGTATAGCGAACTGAAATTTATTGACGCGATTGATGACTTAGGTTTTTCAGGAATAGTGCAAGTTGGTGCTTGCATTGAAAGTAATCGGATAGTATTCTTTGCAGTTCCTAAAGACGTATATTTAGAGACAGAATTGGCGACAGAAAAGTTAGTGACATTTACAGGAGGATCTTCTGATAGAAAAAGTTTTTTTGACGACGTTTTTTTTAACGAGTACGCTAAAAAAATAACAGGGATAAGTATCAGCGGCATTTCAGCGAAAATAATTTCACTCGAAGAGAAAAGCGAAAATAATGTCATTAAAAAATATGCCGAAAATATATTTTGCTTAGGTATTTCAAAAGCAGAATATGACGCTTTAAATTTGCAGTTATCTTCTTTTGATACAACTGTACATCCTGTTTATCTTGGAATAGATTCAGTTACGCACGCAGTGGATTCAAGTCAGGAAGCAATCCCGTATTCGGAATTATCTTTAAGCTTGAAGGGTATGGATACATCTTCTGAGTTTTTAGAAATTACCACCACCAATACACTTTTGACCAACTCTGGTAATATTTTATTTTCTCGTGATTCGTCATTTAATGAAATCCAATCTTCAGATTTGTCTCAAGAAGGAATAATTTTGGATCTTAAAAACGCCTACAATTTTGGTGTTGTAAAAAGAATCGGAGGAAATAAATTTGGCAATAAGTGGCCGTTTTATAAATTAGACGGTTCTCCTGATCAAGTTAGTCAAGAAAATACAAATCCGGTTTTATTACCACTTGGAACAAGAGTCACAACATTAAAAATAGATTATGTGAATGTTCCAAAACTCAATAAAAGTAAAATAAAAGTTTACTTATGGTATAGTAAGAAAGGTTTTATTGGAAAGGGATTTCGCCTCGGTTATATTGATGTCTTTGTTCGCAGGACTTTTGTCATTCCAAGGGCTACCCCTAAAAACTATAAGGATTACCCTACTGAACTCTTGGAAAGTTTTATCAATGATATGGAATTATATATGTTTATTACATTGTCAAATATGAATTCCATAACAGATGACTACAATAATTATAATGCTTCAAGATATGCTAAGTATAAACAATTTGTTACTACAACTGGAAAAAAAGTCAATAGTTTTCGTGAAAGATATGAAAATGCTTTGATAGATTTAGATAATTCTGAGTATGATACTTTTAATACTCTCTATACTCAATTTAACCAATTTCTAAAAGAAGAGATACTGCAAATAAATAGTGCAAACTACAAAACAATTGTTCCCTTAAATAAACTTTCTAACGGAAATCATTTTTTTGAAGATAAGATTCAAGCAGCCTCTGATTATTATAATATTATAAAATCAACGGGTATTGTAAATAATAGATTCGTAGTGTTCGTTCCATCACCAATAACAGAGTTTAGTTTATCTAATCCTGACTTAGATAAAATCTCTCACTTTACAATAAATCATACGGCCGGAAGTGAGTCTGAAACATCTATATTAAATGGATTTGTTAATCTTTTTGGTGTTTCAGAAGTTTCTGACTTAGTTGACATAATAACAGAAGAACCACCTGAACCAAGTGATGTAATAGTGAAACAAACAATAATTTCTAGTAATATACCAGGAGCGAATGGTGCAAGATATCTAGTAGATTTAAAGGATGAATTTTCTACATCAAACCTCATTTGCAATAATCAGGATGTCATTTTAAGTAGAACAAATGAAATACTTCCTATAGATTATGATTTTTTATCTAAATATGAGTCAATTATGAATTTCATTCTTGAAAATTTCAAGGAGGGGAATGAAGCTTTTTTAGATATGCTAATTGGTTCTGATTGGGAAACAGGAACTGCCATCGATACTGTCTCCACCATAAAGTTGAAAAACATTTTAAAGGAAGTTGCTTTTGAAATATGGGGAACTGCTAATCCAAATTATAATTTATTGCGACAAACAAGAGAAGCAAATTGGCTCAAAATAAATTTTTTCAATTCACTAATATCAAGCTCAGTCAAGAATTACGTCGTTTTGGGTGATAGGGTTTGGAAGCCAAAAGGTAGCTCAAATCTATTTTTTCAGCATCATGGTTCACTAGTTGGAATTGATCAATCGATTGGAGTTTTGAATAGCAATCCTATGCTGAGTACCACCATACATGAAGGAAATCAATTAGAAATGTTTATTAATTTGTTGCCAGAGGATAAAACTAGTACGCATAATCCAATTGAAGAAATAGGAGAGATTTGGTCAGAGTACAAGGACGCGCTGATTCCACCCTCATTTATTTTATCTCATTCCATGGGTTTACTTCAAATAAACTATCATATTCCTTTGATATATATCCACTATTATTTAAGCAAAATGGACTTTTGATGAAGACTTTAAATTTTAAAATAATTTCAATTATTATATTGGCTCTAATCATTTCTAATGATGGGTTTTGTCAATCTCGTTTAGATCCGAATATTTATGATGTTGTTATAAAAAACCCTATTTTCTATTTAAAAATGGATAAGTTTAGAGAAAATAATGAAAGATGTCATTCAGAAGAATTGAATTACAACGAGCAATCTTGTGATTATTTGACCAGATCTTATTATTGCCCAATTCTATTTGAAATAAAAAATGAAACTAATACAGATAAAAATATCATTCGATTAAATATAGATTCTTATAATTATATCTATGGAGGGATATTTCCAAATTCAAAGTTGAAACCTGGAGCATCTGTATTTTATTTATCCACAATGATTTCTCCCAATTGTTCAGCAGAGATTTCACCACTTATGGCTACCACTGTTTCAGGGCAAGAACTTTACAAGTATCATGTAAGAGGTGGTATTAGCTATGGTTTTGATAACAGAGTATATGGTTATTTTAATTACAAAGAAAGCCTAAAAAATAGTCATCTTTTTGCTATAGATACGTTAGTAGGTATTAAAGATACTGTCCAACTTAAAAATAAATACGTGCTTTACAAAGTTATTGATCATTTTTATGTTTTGCATGACACGATTAGTCAAAATGATTTACTTGCTGCTTTTTACGACGGCGAGTGGAAACCAAAAATGGTTGCTCTCAAAGACATAGAAGTCCAGACAGAACATTTTTACTATAAGGAACTGATCCCAGACGCTTATACAAGATGGAAGGACAGCATCAACCAAGTAGCAAGAGAACGCAAGGTCATCGCTCACATAACCATTACAAATCATTCCAAAGAATATCTGTATGTCAAAAAGAAGATAAATACTACTACGAACCTCAAATACACCTTGCGCTATTTTGGTCAGGAAGCTGATGAAAAAAATGCAACAGTTAAGGGGTTGGCTCCTAATGCGAGCTTGATTGTTACTATTAGTGTAAATTATGAGACGGTTCAGAAAAATAAATGCATTGACTTCAATACCAACCAATTGTTTATCAATTGCCCGAAAGCAAGCTATAAAATAAACTTCACGCCTGATTATTCAGTCGATTAATCAAAGTAATATGATTTCAAGCGATGATTAACAAAAGTGATAAAATTAATTTTAATGAATAGCACATAAAAACTAACTAACTTTTTTGATAATAACAGAAAATAAATTAGCAAATAAATTTTGAAATTGACCATTTAGTCAACCAAATTAATTACAGCCATATGATTTCAACCCACTATTACCCCAAATTATCGTCGTTCGTCACTCTAGATTCATTTCCGCAAGATTTGAAGTTTATTGAAACCCTGAGCCAAGATATAATGGAAGATATTTTTGTCAAAGAGCATCAATTCAATAAGTCGTCACTCGGAGAGTCTGGTTCATTCTATTTGATTTTAAAAATATATCAACGATTGGGGATTGATATTTCAGGAACAGGAATGAGCCTTTTGATAAATCCTTCTAGTATTGCGGATCCAGATCCTCCGTCTACTGAGATTCCGATTTCAGTATACTATAGACTGGAAATCTTAAAATATATCAGGAATTTCAATGTTCAAAACTTTGATTTTAGTATTCAGTCATTTAATAAGTTAATCCTTGACATCTTTTCTCTCGATCCGATTTCCATTGTAGATAAAACCATTTCTGTTTTTATTCCTTCAAATGACATCAATGACTTGGTTGATGATATCAATGCTCAATATTCTTTATCAGGAGGAAGTACCATTCAGCATCCTGCAAGTGGCGATAGAACTGATGCGATTATTGAAGTAATCAGTTCACAAAATTTCATTGCATTAAATGTTTTGCCAACTCAAATTGTCTTTGATATCTATTTTTCAGACTTGGATTCGACAGGTTCTATTCAAGACCGATTCTACAATTTCTACTCAAACTTTGTTTCAGGCGACATTGTTGACAGAATCAAGCAATTGTTTAAACCGCACCTCTATGCTTCGATTGACAACATTGATGTTGCACTTGACTTTCCTCGAAGCATATTCATTCCGGTTGCAACTTCCGTTCCTCCATTGAACAACACTCCTCCATTACCAATTGGAGATCCTTTGCCTGATCCCTTTAAAACCCGGTTAACTTTTAAAGTAGGATCAATTGGTTATTCTACTGATGATGGGATGCAAATTAACCTACACGAAACTCCCAATATAAATTTTCCAAAATCTTTGGTACTTGGAACTCAACTCACATTGGAGATCCAAGGCATGAAACTTGATTTAAGTAGAACAAACAACATCCCAGAAGCCACAGCCGACGGCCGTCCTGTAGATTTCATGGGGGTTTATATCACCGACGGAACCATCGGTTTCCCAACCTTTTGGAACCACAACGATGGTGATTCAACTGGCGAGTTGAAAGTAAGAAATCTATTGGTTGGAACAGGAGGTATTTCCGGAACGATTGGGCTAGAAGCGAAAACAAGCGGTGATCCTGCTCCATTGATCAAAGCCAATTTTGGTGGGGGATTTTCTGTCAGCCTGGATGCGTTCAGCATAACTTTTCAGCAGAATGCGATCGTGGAATCGCAGATCTGTGGAACCATGAAAATCCCTGGATTCAAGGATACTACTGGAGCCGATGCCGAGATCAATATTGATGTGTGGATTGGTACGAATGGGGAATTCAGTGTGACAGCTTCGGAAGATCAAAGTATTACAGCGCTGAGCATTCCGAATATTTTTGAACTTACTTTCAAGAGTGTTTCAGTTGGAAGGAAGAATGACCGTTTTTTTATAGCTGCTGCCGGAAATCTTGACTTCAAGGATCAGGGCGGGGCGATCGGTAAATTCCTTCCTGACGACATTGAAATCAGGAAACTGATCATCTGGCAGGATGGTGAGATCGAGTTTGAAGGCGGAGAACTGGTATTGCCAAAAGCGATGACCTTCAAGCTGCCGCCAGTTGAACTCTCAATTACAGCAATCGGCTTCGGTTCGCACGAACAGATGCATGAAGGCCAGCTCAGGAAATACAAATTCTTTGAGTTCAGCGGTGGAATCAGCATCAATCCCGGAGGAATCGACGCGCGTGGAGATGGCATTAAATTTTATTATACTTCCGATACCGGGCCGGGGAAACCATTGCACACCTTTGTGCGGATCCAGGGAATCAATATAGACCTTACAATTACCAATAAATCAGAAGAAACAATCTTGTTGCTCAAAGGATACCTAGCGATGAAGGATCCCACACCTGGGAACGAAGAAGCGGGTACGGAATATGTCGGTGGAATCGAATTCAGCCTTCCTAAGCTCGAATTGGGCGGAAGCGCCGCCATGCGTCTAAACCCAAAGGTACCAGCGTTCCTTGTGGACATAAATTTAGAAATCGCCACACCCATTCCACTTGGAACCACCGGACTTGGAATATACGGATTCCGAGCCTTACTGGGCCAGCGGTATGTAGCTTCGAGAACAGCTGCTGGCGTGCCAGAAGACGGTGAGTGGTGGCAATACTACAAAGCCAAAATTGCCCCAGATTATAAAGAAGGGATTCAAGCATCTAAGTTTGACCAAGAGAAGGGATTTTCGCTGGGTGCTGGCGTTTCACTTGCGACCTCGACTGATTCAGGAAGGGCATTTTCAAGTAAGTTATTTTTCTTACTGTCGTTTCCTGAGGTATTCCTGTTTCAAGGACAAGCACAAATGCTCAAAGAGCGGATTGGACTTGATTCGACCAACGATCCGCCGTTCTTTGCGATGATTGCCATCAGCAAGACATCTGTTGAAGCTGCATTTGGTGTAAACTACAAAATGCCAGACGATAAAAATCCGGGCAGCATAGCCAAGATAGATGCGCTGATTGAAATGGGCTTCTTCTTTGGCAACGCATCTGCATGGTATATTAACATCGGCCGAGATTTGCCAGAAGAGAGACGGGTAAACGTGCGTTTATTTGACTTGTTCGATTCCTATTTTTACCTCATGCTTTCTTCTTCTGGAATACGCGCAGGAGCAGGAAGTAAATTTGAAGTTGAAAAGAAATTTGGACCCTTGCGCGCAGAATTAAGTGCGTATCTCGACATTGCAGGCAAGATTGCTTTCAAGCCTAAACAATATGGAGCATCCATACAGTTAGGTGGAAAAGTGGGACTCTATATTTTTAAATTCGGGTTCAGCATTAGTGTTGATGCTGGATTGGCAGGGGAAGCTCCGCAACCTTTCATTATTACCGGATCACTCAAAGTTTGTATCAAGGTCTTGAAAAAAGATCGTTGTGCCAAATTTGAATTTACTTGGACCAAAGACACTACGCTAGATACTGGTGAAATAGCGATTATGAATCAAATTATTGCTGGAAAAGCAGTTAATATGATGACTCGAGAAGCTTTTAATTTACTTCCTGCTGCAGGACCTTTATCAAGTATTAGTGTTGCTGCTCTTGAAGATTTTGCCATCCCGATGGACAGTTATATAGATCTGGAATTTTTGAAAGGTGTTTTACCATCTGTTGCTGTAACGGATAATTTCGGCGGAAATACGCAGGTTTCCGGATATGTTGATTACGTTTCTCCTCAGAAAGCGAAATCTTCTCAAGTAAGACACGAGTTCCACCTTGATGATCTCAAAATCCATTCATGGAATGGCAGTGCTTGGGTTCCTTATGACATCTACGAGGCGGCAACACCTTTATCTGAAGCGTCTTTTGTCACAGCAGATCTTTCCACCTTGAAAAAAGGATATTGGCAATATCAACAGCCAGGTTTGCACAACAAACTGCGTATCATGGCCCAAAGTCCGCTGAGTTTTATTTCACAGGGTACTGGAAACATCATTGTGGAAGAACTTGGGATTACTTCAGAGTCCATCTTTTGTGCACCAGACCCTATCAGAAAGACATGTATCGATTTCAGTGGTTTTGGATCAGGAACAGAGCTTGGTGAGGTGCTGGGAACCCTTCCTGTAAATACAGTCCAGTATTATCAGGGATTTTTTGCAAAAGCTAAAGAAAGTGATGCAACATTAGTTTATGAGCCGTATGAAGGATTTTCAAATGCGTTGGTTGTGAAATCTGGGGCTACATTAGAATTTGTATTCACCAAACCTCAGGCACAATTTGTATTGCAGATGCAAACATTAGCAGAGAGCGTCAATGTGCATTATTACAAACGTGCATTGCTTCCTGACCTGACACCAGGAAACCTACCCCAGTTTGAATATGAATTAGCAGAAACCAGAACGATTTTGTCCGCTGAACTAAGTGAACCTGTTTTTTATGATGACATTGACAATGCCATCGAGAAAGTAGTTATTGAAGCCTGCAAGTGTGGAAAAGATTTACCATCATATTCTTCTTCCTCGTTGTTTTGCACCGATATCACGCAGCAAGCCAAAGATTTGGAGACTTTTTTGAATCAGATTATTCAAGATAAAGATCTAATTCCAATTGAGATGTATCCTGAGTATGACTCTATTTATAGCGGAATTTTTCAGGGTTCAAGTTTATATCCTTCTGTTACTGATGAAAGTACAGTCATCGAATTTTCATTGACTTCTGCCTCGGGAACAAGTCTTGATTTTCTTATCAGCGACAATCATGGATTTTCCTGCACAATCAGTTTAATATCAAGTTCTAGTATTAATTGGAATTTAGTGACAGGATTTGGTAGTATTCGTCCTTTTAACACAGTTACTGGTTTGAATTATGAGTTTGAAATTGATGTAACACTTATGGAGGGAGGCTTTGCAACTATTTCAGGAAGCAGTTGTTTTCCAATCGTAGAATGTTTTGATGATTGCTCATTGTATATTTATCAATTTTGTCACCTGAGTTTTGAAGATGCCCAAAGCAATGCAACCCTTCCCGATGCGACTGCCGTACAACAACAAACCGACAGTTTGATCGCAGGGTTTAATCACTCAATTCAACCCATTTGGCGTCCAAATACATATTATGCAATCGAGGTTCAAACGGAGGATAGATTGTTTAAAGACAGCGAATCATCCTTATTGACGAGCTATGCGAATAGTTATTTGTTTGCATTCCGAACGAAGGGCCCTGTTGGATATTTCCACGAAGAAAACCCTCAATATGTGGATTTACTTTCCAAAGATCGTGAAGCGGAATTCAAGCTGGCCAACTTGCAATATTATATTGATTACGAGAAATCGTATCCGAACGCAGATGGCGCATTGATCAAGGCGAAACCTTTATTCTTTCTTTCACCAGAGTTGAATCTTTTTTATCTAAAGAACTATGTATACGAATTCTATCGCAATTGGGATATGTATTCTGGTAATGGAGAAGTAGAAAGCCTACTGGAAACAATTATTAAAGACCCAGCGCCAAATACTGATATTACAGAATTACCTTCAATCGAAGCAACATGGTCAGCGAATAGTTTACCAGGATTTGTTCACGATGCTGTTGTGCTCAATAACATGATTACCAACGGAAATCCTTGTGCTGTTGCAGATCCGATTTCGCCGATGGGTGTTAATTCAGTTACGTCTATCGGTCAATTAGAACCATTAAAGCTGTATACTGCCATTTTCAATGCAAAGTATAAGATTCCTGATGAAAGTGAATTTGCAACCCAGGAAGTACACAGATACGTGTTCCAGACTTCGAGATATGGCGATTTTGAAGAACAAGTAAATAGTTACATTCTAGAAACTGATCCTTCTGATACATCAGTAATCACTAAGGAAGCAAAGTTTGAAGTTTCAATAGAACTTGATTCGGCAGCGTTAACCCTAGCACAAGAAATCCTGAACAATACCCTTGCTGAGGACAGTAATTTGCGTCAGGAATATGCTGACAATTACGATAAGTTGATCGATGGGGTATTTAAAATAGGAGCGTTACATCCAGCAGCAACAACTGAGTTCAATATTTTGAAGGACATCACTTCCGGGCAAATACTTGGAATCCTAGTTAGAAATCCTGAACCTTTCAATGATCCGAAGATGCCAGATAGCGTTATTGTACAGACCATTGAATCGTCCTCAGGTTCTGAAGTATTAGAGAATAAATTATTCTCTAAGGACAAGCGAAACCTGTTGATCACAAACAGCGACATGAATCTTGTTGTTGGAGACTACTCTTTCAATTTCAATTATTTGCAATGGAATGGAAATCAATATGATGTGAAATCAATGGTATCACTAACTATTCACATTTAACATTAATTATTCAAAATATATACTTATGCCAATCAAAATAGATCTAATTAATCCACTTTTTCAATCTCCATATTCTTATTTACAGGCGGCAGGATCAGAGGGTACCGATGGGAGTGCTCCAGGTATTCACTTGCGCTGGGATTTTTTGAGACAGCTGGGAAGCGAGCATCTCGCTAAAGGTAAACTGTCAGGCAGTGCGGGACCTTATCCTAGTACTTCAGGTTTCAACAAAAATAACGATTACATCAACATATACAGAGTCGCCTATAAAAAGGAATTTGTTGTGACTTTGGATTTTTCTAGTGCTCCAAAGTCTATAAAGGATTCTGGAGACAAAAAAATCTGGTTTTATACTGGCTTTACACCTGTCACTTTCGATCCGTCAAATTTGACGGATGTGCAGGTAAGGTTTAAAGATGCAAACGAATACGATGCAATTCGCCTAACAATAGATCCTTCTGTAAATCCTCTGGCTTTTATTCAGTCTTACTCTGGAGTAATCGAAGTTGAAACCATCAACAAACTCATGTTTAAAGGTTTTTTTGAGCTTGGTATAGTTGATCCTAGTGATGAAGAGTTTGCCTATTTTGACTCAGATGCCGTTTCGATGATTCACGATAGTTTTGATGCTTCTAGCGATTTAGATAAATATTTTGTTTCCTGTAGAAAACGATTGAAACGATTGGACAGTTCTGAAAAACGTTCTTTTATATGTGAAAATATAGCTTATTTCAGATTCAAATCGAAAAATTTATTTGTAAAACGGCTAGTACTTTCCACTTATCAAGACCACGTTATCGGTGAAAATGGAGAAAAAGAAGCTTCAGGAAGTTTCGAGTTGATTGATAAATTCAGTATTCATGATGGACTTTCTGATAGCGATGCGCTTGTTTTCACACGACTTGAAGACACTTCAAAGTATTTGATAGACAAACGTTGGCCTAAATTCAACAACACAAATCTTTCAACAGGAGAATTTACTGTAAAAGTTCAAAATTACAAGGACAAATGGTTGGATGCAGAAGGTTTAAAACCGGCAGTTATTACTTACCTTGACCTAAGTAAAACTGACCCTAAGGCTGTCACTTATCTGCCTTCGGAAGATCCTGATGATCAAGCGATGTCGGAAGTAAGTTATCTTGATATGCTCAAAATGGTTTCGTTGGATTTCCATGCTGCAAGGATGCTAGGGTTAGGGCATATAGACCTTTCAAAAGGCACAATGCCAGGGGTTAAAGATGGCGGGGTAGCAACATCAACTGTTATTAATTATATCAATAATCCTTTCAATTCTTCTTCCAGTGTACGTACTTACTTACTTGGAAAGAAACCCAATTCCGATGCTGTACTTATAGCTGCAATCAATCGAATCATTCCATTAGACGGAGCTCACTTGAGAGACATTTTGATGGCAACCTCCTTGCTTTCTGATGCGGTATTGATAGCAATGCTTAATCGCACAATTCCTTTGAGCGCTGTGAGGATTCAGGAAATTTTGATCGCAAACAGTCCGCTTTCCGATACGGTTATGCAAGCTGTGATTAACAAGTATCTTATTGTACCACCTGCAAACCTTGAAGCCGTTCTTGCAGTTAATGCTCCATTAAGTGAAGAAATTTTATTGGCGCTCGTGAATAGGACAATACCTCTTCCTTTTGATTCTATGCAGCGAATCATGATTGCTAATTCTCCATTGAGTGATAAAGTACTGACTGCCTTGCTCAACCGTCCACTTCCAATTCTGCCAGCGAATGTACTTGCCATTTTCCTGAAAAATACACCTATATCTCCAGCCGTTGAGTCAGTGCTGAGAAGCAAATCATGGATTTCAATGAGTATCATCGACGAAATTCAGAGAAGTAAATTTGTTGCAGGTCGATATAATCCGTCGCAGTTCATTTATGTAATGGAATATGTTACAGAAGTAGCATTGGAGAAAGTTGTTCCAGTTCAAGTAACCACTCATTTATTCATGAGCCTTCCCACCTCAAGAAAAGATTACCGCTTGCCACCAGCTCCAGTGTTACAAGACATTTCGTATGGATTATTTATCGATAACAAAACAGTTAACCCAACTCAAATTACTGATGATGAAGGGTATACTCCTTTTGCGGATGAGCGTTTTGTGAATCTAAAAAGGGAACCATTCCAGTTTGAAAGTCCATTCGATGAGTTTTTTGAATCCAAACGCGAATATTGTATTTGCGACCAATCTTTGCCTATTGGATATGGGATAGAGTATAAACTAGATACCGAAACTGATTTTCGCAAACCGGAAATCAATCATGATATTTCCTTTTTTGATCCTTCAGGTTTGCCCGAAACAATATTTGTGCCGGATACTGGTAACGAAATGGTTTTTAACCATCAAGAAAAGCAAGAAGGAATTCACGAATATGCATTGTATAGTGTAAACTGGTTTTCCCGCGTTTCTCCAATTAGTAACAAACAAACGACAGATTATACGAAATTTCCGAAAAGAAATACACTGCTTCCCCCATTCAACTTTGCTGTTCAACTCATACAGCAGGAGGAACCTTTAATCTTTACCACGCAAAGTGAACAAGATAGGTTGACAATACTCCCTGAACCTGATAAAACTCTTGTTCGTGCGACCTTTGATTGGAATTACAACCACATCAAAGCATACGAGTTTGGCGATTATGCAGAGTTTTTCTTCCGCCCAAATCCACCATTGGGAACAAAAGGAAAAATTACATCTGTAAATCAATTGTCAGATAATCAGATAGAGGTTGAGACAGGGGTGTTTTTTATTGCAAGTACAAATACACCTCAGTTTATTCAACCCAAAATTCATCCAGACGACGTCAATCGCTTTATTGGAAGTTTGTTTACTGCGAATAAAAAAACATTCATTGTCAGGCAAGTAATTTCTTCTGGAATAGGAGAGAATCCAAAGTTTATATTGGATCAAATCCGAGATACATCTTCGACAGACTTGAATAACGATAATATTTTCACGGTAACAGAGCAATTCATAAGTCCACAGGAAGGTGCCGTTTTTATGGTTGTTGAAAATTTATCTGAAGCTTCAAATTGGGATTTAGCGCTAAATGAAAAAGTATATCTTGAACCCTTTCATACTCTAAAAACCATTAAGGTAGTAGGGGCAGGGACAGTAGCAAATAATGGTACTTATACAGTTGATAACGTGCAACTTTCGGGTTCTACTACAAAAATAAAGGTAAAAGAAAATATCGCTAGTTCCGCTGGAGTGCCGGGGAATATTATTTTTCCCAAACGTGTTAAAGTAATTTCTGCTTCATCAGGAATATTTACAGTTGAAGGCAATGTAAGCACCCAATTAACAGTTGGAACAATTGTGACTATAAATGCTTCTAATGGACTTGATGGTCAATTTACCGTTTTAAGTGTGGCAACAAGCGGTACCAATACGAATGTTGCAGTTTTAGAGCCTTTTGTGGCGATTCACCAATCATTTTATCTCAGCTTCAACCGAACAATTGCCGCAACATCTTTGAATCCCGGCACTAAAACCATTACAGTTGCAGGCGATCTCACTGAAGAAATCATTCCTGTCCACAATGAAATTATCACACATTCCGACGGAACCCAGCAAACGATTAATGTCGGAGGAATTTATTCAGGGGCAACCATTATTGAATTTGAGGATAAAGATTCCAGCGGTAATGAGATTCCAGGTTCTAGAACAGGAGTCTACGAAATTACGTTTGATAATTTCCAGCTTTCTGATCACATTCAGGAAAATGTAGAATGGTATAAAGGGATTGTTAGGATACTTGAAGATTCAAGTTTTCTTCCTACTTCTTTAGAGCCTGACCGGACTATTCCAGAACAAAAAGTACTACAAGTTTGGAACATAGACCGTTCTGGTGGTACTTTGAAACTATTGGTATTTGACAGTTCATTTCAAGCAGATAGCGCATACAATCCTATAGATAGTTACGTACCTATTCTTTCAGGAACGGGTAAATGGGTCAATTTTCATCCATCGTATCGCACATATTTATTTGCAGATACAAATGGTAGCGTTCATTTCGATGCTGAAACTATCTTGCCATCTGTGGGAGAAGGATCACGTCAAAGCTTTATGGCTGTTCGTTCAGTTGATATTAATGAATCACCAGAATTGACATCTTATATTGCAACGCCAGTTGTATTACTTGCACAGGAGATTTCAGAACCGCTTGCTCCGGGCATTCCAAAAGGACCAGCTTATGCAACACGCCCAGATTTTTACGGAAAATCTACCTATACATTTGACGTGTCTGTTGATACTTCAGGTGGAAGAACTCCACACATGCTCGTGTTTTATCGAGCGAACGAGCGCAGGATTCTAGATCAGCTCTACAAGCCTGAAACAGTCCGTTCAATCTTGACTGAACTTGAAACACTAGAACCAGATGATAAGTTGTTTTTCAATGACCGATGGAATGACCTCGTGAATGGCGTTACAGATTCAGATGACTCGTTCAAAGAATACATAATCGGAGGTTTTCGATTTCCAATCCCTGACAATGAAAAATATTCAATTCCAAGGATTTCTGTTTCTACACCAGCAATTTATCCCTTTGATGGTGTAACACTTCCTGGAACGATCACAGATATTATCCAACAAGCCATAGAAGGAGGATTTTTACCCTTGACGGAGCAGCCTGTCCTTTTTGATTATCTTCAGACCGGAAAACAAACTTCTGGGCGGACACCAAGAATTCGGAACAACGATGGACAATTGCTGCACCCGACAGATCCTGATTTTGACCCTGTACCGATGGCGGTAAAATATGCAGAAGATGGAGAAACCTATGTCCGATTTACAGATTATACTTTGGATGGTGCGGCTAAGAATTTTTACTTTTACTTTGGAACAGAACTTTCCAATCAATTGAAGGTGAGTCAAAGGAGCGCTATTTCAGGCCCTATACTTTTAGTGAACACGTCTCCGACAGAAGATCCAACAATTAAAAAGGTTACTTCGCAGCTAGCCAATGCAGCACTTAGCCTTCCTACGGCAGTGAGGTTTGAAATCAATAATTATATACCGGCAGAGGGAATAAAGAAACTAGAGATTTATCGCGTAAATAATCCATCGGACGCATTGTCTGTGAGAACAATGTCACTTGCCAAAGTTGTGAATATTGGCGATGAGGTAACGGATGATTTTTCAGATGTAAGTTTTCCATTGTACGGTGATCCGTTGTTCTATAGGATTGTAGCATTAAGAGAAATCACCAACGAGAATGAAGAGATTGAGTATGTTCCTTCGAAAGCATCTAATGTGGTTTTAACAAATGTGGTAGATACTCAAAACCCGGCAGCACCGATTTTAAGATCAATTAATGGAAATGCTACATCAACTGAATTAGAAGATGTGATTTTAAAATGGAATTCAACTTGCTACAATGGTACTTATGCGTTGCAGAAATTAAATGAAAGTGGCAATTGGGTAGAAATCTATAAGGTTAAATCTAACGATGAAACGCTACAATATCCTCCGCTGGATTCAAGTGAATCCCCAGATTTTACTAATTTTCTTGCTACAGAACTTTTGCCAAGACAAGATGGTGATGGCAATAACATTTACCATCGTTTCAGGGTTCAGGTTGAAAATTCCTCCGGTCTCTTCAATCTGAACAACTTTGAGCTTACACTCGCGAAAGGAACTGCAGATCTACAAGAGCTTCCTAGCTATTTGTCATATGAAGATGCAAACGGTCATGAAATGGTTATTTTGGAGAATCTGGATATAATAACGGGTGCAAGCGAACCAGATAGTATCACCTTTACACATAAAGAGGAACCTTTACCAGCAGGTCATAATACGTTTGTGAAAATAGAGATAATACTCACAGATGACTTGGCAAATACGTTTACCAAAACGATTCTGGTTTCAGGTGGTTCCGTTACATTTAACCATGGAGACGGGGGATTGATCCTTGACAACAGTAGTCCTAACAGGTTGTATACAATCAGGACAAAAATGTTTACTGATTATGCAACTGAGGGTGCAACACAAGTATTTAGAGTCAATTATCTGGCAGGACCATATTATGATTTAAGCCAGATTTCCGCTATGGTTTCTTTAACCGACAGCACACATAATATTAATCCATTTAACGGAGGAAATGTCAATGATGGCTTGGCTTACCCTGGATTTTTAACTTTTACGGATATTAGCAACCTTAGCGGAATAGGGCAGGTATTGGATTCAATTGAAATCACGGTTTCTGATGACCTAGGAAATTCATTTACCAAAACAATCTCGTCTGCTGCAGGCAGTGTTACTTTTGATCAAGGCGATGGTGATCTTGAACTAGATGCAACCCAGCCAAACCGCAGTTATACAGTCGATGTCAAGGTCAAGACGGATTTATGCACAACGGGCACTTCGTTTTCTTATGAGAGCACTTATGTATTTTCGCCTTGCGACCAGTTAGCTAGTTTGACTACTGTAGCCAGTTTCGTGGATGAAAACAGTCATTCAATAGATCCTCTGGTAAGCCAGAATATCTTGCTTTTTAGCGATCCTGATGGTTCAATTACAATCACTGAAATTGTTTCTTCAGAATTACCTTTGGGACACACATTTACTTCAATGGATGTTTATCTTGAAGACGATCTTTCTGGCCAAATGCAGAAAACGATTGCTGCAGCCAATGGTAATGTTGTTTTTACGAATGGAGAAGGAGGGCTTATTTTAGACAGTAGTAATCCAGAACGAACATATTCACTGACGCTTATTTTGTACACCGATTTGTGCAGTATTGGCAGTGTATATGCTTACCAAGTGAAATACGGGGCATAATTTAGAATTTGCAATTATTTATTAACAAATCGCTAATATCGGTCGTTAGACTATGAAATTTGTAAACTAAAAAAAAATCAGAGTAATAAAATAATTATTCTGATTTTTAATTGTATTTTTTCTTTTCTCGACTATACATTTGTGATTGACATTCAAAAGACTCTTTTCTTAAACTGATTCGAGATAGGTAGTATTTTACCCTCATCCAATTTGTCAATCTGACAATTGAAAAGTGCATTCTCGGTTCAAATTGGAAAATGGGATTATACAATAATTTGAATTAAATCTATTCTCAAAGTTTATGCTTGTTAGTCAGTTCGCATCTCAATATTAATTTCGTATTTTTTTGGCAGTTTTCTTGACTTTGAATTTTATGAGTTTAGTTAGTTTTTTAGTATTTGTTCTAAATTTCATTGATGTAAATTCTAAATTTCCATTAAAATTTGTTCTGATTTTTGTAACTTTCAACCTAATTGTGCAATTAATAACTTAAAAAAATTAAATGAAAAATGACTCATTAAGTTCTTATCTGCGTGCAAAGGAAGCACAAGAAAAACGAATCAATAAAATATTCACGTTTAATTCAATTAATAATTCATATATCCAACAGCTGAATCAGAATGAGTCACGGACAAAGCTAAATGCAGCAGCCCTATTGTCATCAGCTTTCACTGAAAACACTTTGCAAATTCAACTTCGAAAAATCAGTGAAAGTTCTGCGCAGGCAATGATGAATGTTTCAGCGTCATGGTTAATCACTGAAAGTAGTTTACAACTAGCACTTCGGGAGAATAGTGCATTGGAAAAATTACGTTCAGTCACTTCGATGAGTGAAAAAATGAATCAGTTAACAGCTACGGGTACACTCAGCAGATTGTTTTCTGAATTTCGTATACAAAGCCAATCCGTTGCTAATATTATTAATCCATCGGTTTCATCTTTTATCAATCAAAGTATAAGACAAAGTTTTGAAAATGCAGATTTTGTGAGTGAGCTTGAAACCGCTTACATCGATTCTTTTGATTTAGCAAGTGAGGATTATGATGAAACAGTTCAAACTGAAGTTCGGGAATTTACTGAAGCTTTGAAGGCAAATCCGACACTTAAGGCAAATTTTTTAAAAGTCGTTGATGGATTCAAAACTAAATATTTAGAAGATGATTTTTCTGCTGCTGTAGCTGAAGTTGTGGGCCAGTATCTAAGTCCGAAAGCAAGAAAAATTTTCGTGTTATTTATACTAGCTGTCTATGGTTTCTATTTTCATTTGTTGCCATACATTGATGAAAAAAAGGAAGCCGAACAGCAGGAAAAATCAGAACAATTACAAAACCATAGAATCGAACAATCAGAAGTACGCGCTGACATGAAAGAATACTTGTTTGGAAAAATGAATGGAGAAATCGAAAAATTTGAACAAGAACTTCTGAATAAATACAAGGTTCAAACGGTCACAAAATACACTCGGGTTGCATCCGCATTTGTCCATTACATTCACGATCATACCGATTACATATCCTTTGAAGAAATCAAACAGAGTGATATAAACAGTAAATTCATTGCAACAGTGAAATATGACATCCTAGACGATTTTGAAAAATCAGAAATACAGCATAAAATGACTGTGTTTTTAGATTTTCTAAAACAACAAGGTTTTCAGAACGGGAAGATTTTTAAATAATTGCACATGCAACTTATTATTCACACTAATCAAAAAATAAAATGGATTTTTATAATTTCAATAATCTCCGAGATGCAAAATATGTTGAACTCAATCTGGGTGAAGATGCAAAAAGCGCACTAAGAAGTATACAAGAAACTGCTTCTGATTCGCCTTTTGTTTCAACAGATATTGCCGATTTTATTTACCATAGGTTCCGGCTGTCTAGCACAATATTGAGTGAGGAAGAAATAAAACTGATTATTACAGATGCTGTGAGATATTTTAGAAAGGGAAATGAAGAAGAAATACATCAAATTATAACAAGCAGATAAACTACTTAACATGATCGCTACATGCGCCTTGTGCAAAAAAGATAAAGAACTCAGGGATTCACATATAATTCCAAAATTTGTCTTTAACTGGATGAAAAAAACTGGTTCATTAAATTTCCGGAAAGTCATTACCTCGAATAAGCGCGACCAAGATGGCCCAAAATTAAAATTGCTGTGCAATGACTGTGAACAGAAATTCAGCAAATTCGAAACATGGTATTCGAGATCTATTTTTCATCCAATACTGGATGATATGCTTGCAAATAAAGGGCAGCACACAAAATTATCTTTCGAATACAATGAAAACCTTTATGCATTCTGCATGTCATTTTTATGGAGAGCTCTGAAGGTTAATATACAAAGTAATGACTGCCCAGGAGAACTCATTCCATTATTGAATGAAGTAGAATCAGAGTGGAGGATGTTCCTGCATAAAAACCAATTTCCAGTAAGATGGAACAAGATTCACATGTGGGTTTTGGACAAAATAGATGACTTTGCAGGAAAACCACCAGCATTTGACTTGTATATTATGAGATCAACTGACGCGACAATTGCACATGGTGAAGGTCAGTTATTCGTATTTGCAAAAGCTGCGAGATTTATGTTTTTTGCTCCGTTAATTGGTTTTGAAAATGAGAAACTGTTTGTCAATACTTTAATCAATCCTTTAGGAGGTAATTTCATAATTCCTCAATTTATTGAAGATCCTCGTATTGGAGAATTCATAGTAAACCGGGTTAATCAAATCAGTGGGTTTGCTGTTCCTTTATCTGAAACTCAGCAGGAGAAAATACTTGAACAAGCGAGAAAGGATTATCTTTTTGGAAGTGATCTTCACAGAGCGCTGATAGATGATTTTGATTAATCATTTTGCAGGAAGATTAGACTCGTACAAATTCACAAAAATCAGATTGACTTCGATCTCTTTATGCAAGTCAGATTGTTGATGTATATAAAAACGCATTTCCCTATCTTCTATAATATTATACTTTCCATTAAATCTAAAATTTTCGGAAATATACTTTTTAGTGCTACTTAAAATTCTTGAAAAATCTTTGCGATAGCAGAAGATTAATATTCCACAAAACTTATTATCCCATTGTAAGTATCCTTGAATTTGCGATACGGTTTCAGTAAAAGATTTCGCTCCCTTCCAAACTTTTAATTCAAAAATATACTCATTAGAACCGTCTTCAGTTTTTACTAGTATATCAGTTTTACCTTTTACGTTTTTCGACTCTGCACTCGCCCTTCCTAGAGTAGCAGCATTGATTGGTGTTACCATCTTGTCTCTGATTGTTTCTTCGTTGAGATCTGCATATGAACTCGGTTTTGATTGCATATCCGTACAAAAAAAGCGTAATATTTTCACAATTCTTTCAAACTCATTTATTGCTATAATTTCTTTAGAATCTTTTGCTTTTGCAAAATTTTTATCAAGCCATATGTTAAATTCTTCTTCAATGAGAACTACTGGAATTTTTTGTTTTGAACAAGATGTCCTCAATTCGATTATGCCCTTTGGACCAAAGCCACTGTAATAATTTGCACCGCATTCAAAAGAAATAAACCACTGATCACCTAGCTTCACAGCAACTTCAATTATGGCTTCAAACTCATCAGGATAGGCGCGGCAAATGAAATTACCATAGTATTTGTCTGACAAATTCCTGAACATCGACAGTCTTTCCGATTCATAAACATGATTACTTGCATCTAAATGCCTATGAAATTCAAAATATTGCACATTGGTATAGTGACCGTTATTGATTGCTTCTGCAAGTCTATACGCAGCATTTGGATAGTTTGTTAAATCTATATATAGGTTATTTTCCATACTATTTTTTATTTTTTTCAGAAAGAATTATACAATTACTTAAAATCTGTTATTCATTGTTTATTTTGATTGTAATAGATTGATTTACTGTTTCTTTGAAATACAAATGTTGGTTTCCTGAAACTTTATCGCTACCAATAAATCATCTATGGTTATATTTTAAACTTTCAACTTTGAAGCAAAATAAAAATTTCAAATATTTTATAGAGATAGAATTTCTAGTAGTTTAAATTTGAAAATTATTTGTCGTATTTGAGCCTAAACAAATGATGAATATATTAAAATAAATTAAAGTGTGATTTATTAAACTCTAAAAGGAGCTAAGCGATAAAATAAACTACAAGCAAGCCTTAGACTATCAATCTAAGGTGCTCGTATATGTTTGTTTTAAGTCTTTCTATTTGTTAATCCAATTGGAAAACTAAGTTTACCAATCTTTTTTCTTTTTCGTTAAGCTACATCCTGAAATACAAAATCTATACTGGTAATAATTTCTGCTAAATCATCTTTACTTACTTTACCTAGAATTCCTTTAATCCTCTTTTTATCAATACCTTTAATCTGACATACATCAGCATATGAATCTTTTTGCAAACCGTTTTTTTGATCAAAAAAAACGATATGCATAAATTCAAAAGCCATATCCAAATTGCCCCTAAGTGGAACAACTGTAATAATCGGTAATTTATTATTCAAAATAGTGTTTGAAATAATAACGGCAGGTCTAGTTTTTCTTATTTCAGCACCTACTTGTGGCTCAAAATCCACATCAACAATGTCTCCTTTTTTCATAGTTAAACTTAATTTTAATTCGGTGCATTTTTAATTAATCAATCCAATCATCCGCACCGCTGATGATGTAATTTTCATCGTATTTTTCTGGATCGATTAAGGCAACTTTTTTCATTGCGTTAGCCATCAACCCTCTATTTCTTATTCTTTTTTCGTCAATTAATTCCTGTAATGATTTTGCACTTGCAAAAACTAATCGGATCTCGTTCGTTTCAATTTTCATTTCAACTTCAGAAGTTTTTCCTACTTCTTTTAGAAAACTTGACGGGATGATCACCGCTTGGCTATTCCCAAGTTTTTTGAGTTTAACCAGTGTGCTTCTCGACATAATTCTTGATTTTTTAGATTATGAGAAAATATAATTATACTTTGTCGTGGCTAAACTATTTTAAAATATCAATTTTGTTAAATTCTGATTTTATCATTTCTAACATGTTATATTTCCTACGACCAATAAAGTTGTATTCTATTTCTCTACTTAATTATTTTTTCTATTATTAGATTGTGTTATTTTCGCTATCTATCTCAGATTCATGACTCAATACATCTCCTTTTCTGTTTTGTTATTACAAATATACAAATAATATGTTATTACAAAAAAAATAATATTGTAATAACATATTTTTTTCCTTTAACAATTTTGTCAGTTGTAATTGCTTGTTGAAATTTACCCGTTTTTTTCTATGCGAATCAGATTGTTGAATTAAATAGAATCACATTTCGCTAGTCACTAAATTGTTCTTTCCCAATTTTGGTAAACTTCTCGGTTTTTGAGCATTGGTAAAATTTTGTTTTTAACCTGCAATATTTATTTTAAAATGACAAATGGAAAGCAAGTGGAACACTACATCCCTCATAAACAAAGGAAAAAGCTACTTGTGTTCCAGCTTTTCTAAAAATATAAGCACCAAAGAAAAAAATAGTATTTATACCATTTCAATTCTAAAATCATTTTATTACCTTTGATCTAATGGGAATTCAACCATCATATAATCAGTTGTTTACCGTCACTGTTCCTTCCAGGCTCAAGAACACGATGATGAGGTGAAAGGTGATGGGAATCAAATCTTTATTTTTTCAGAGTTGATGAAATAAATAAAACATTTAAAATAGAACAGATGAAAAAGGTTGATGGATCATAAATAAATGCAAATACTTGTAATGCAACATCCACTAAAAAGTTAATGAACGACCTATGATAAATCGTAGATTCAAAATTAAATGACAATTGATTAAATTTTAATTCTACTATACCTTCAAATAAATTTCATTAAATTAATCCAATCAAAAAACTACAAAAATAATCCATGTCCATCGCACGCGCAAATATCTTCCCCAAATGGGTACTGTTGAATGAAAGGACGAGTACCGTTTTGGGGAGTGAGAGGTTTAGGTATGGTTATCAAGGCTCTGAGAAGGATAATGAGGTAAAAGGAGAGGGGAATAGTTACACAACTTTTTACAGACAATTAGACCCAAGACTAGGAAGATGGTTGAGTATTGACCCTGTCTTGCAACCTTGGCAAAGTCCATATTGTTCAATGGATAATAATCCAATTATCTACAATGATATTCTTGGAAATGTTGTAAAGCCTCAAAGTGAAAAATCTGCTAAAGCTTATAATGATTATAGAAATGTTGTCAAAGAAAGAATTACTAACTTAGAGGGTAGTATTTCAAATACAAAAAACACTAGAAAAAAAGAAAGGCTTACTAGAGAACTAAATGAAGTTCGCCAGGTGGATAATGACTTAAATGCATTAGAAAAAAGTAGTGATGTTTATCGAATTCGAGTTGGTAGTGATGAGTATGCTTCTGAAACCATGCCTGATGATGCCAATCTAGACTTAGGTGGTCTAACAGCATTTAATTTGAATACATTAGAAATCGATATTACGATTAAAGATAAACATCATCTTTTTAGTCAAATGGATATGTTATCGCATGAACTTGCACACGGTTCTCAGTTTGAAAAAGGTGAAATTAATTTCAACCAAGGAAGATATGGCGGTTATGCATATGACGTTACAGATGAAAAAGATGCTTTTAGGGTTCAAAATTTATTTTCGAAAAATATATTCGATGCAGAAACAGAACTAACGGAAAGTTATGGTAATAGAAAACAGGAGCGTACAATGGTTCAAGCTCCAGATGCGGAAGATATTTCTTCAGGTTATACAACAGGACAAATTAATTATCATTTAGGTTTAATTGGCAGGTCAATGACAAAAACGGTTAACGCTGGCGATGCACCTGCTCATAAAGCAGGTCAACAACAAATGGTAAATAATCTACAGAAAAATATCCAATGGCAAATTTCTCATTAATTATAGCTCTACTTACATTACCCTTTTTGTGCCATGGTCAGAAAAAGGGCTTATATGTGAATAAACAGAATAAAAGTGTATTAGAAATATTAGATTCCAATAAAATTGCAATTTACGATTCAGGTTTATCCAAAAAGAATGCGATAATATTAAATTACAATGTTGAAGGGAATAAACTCAAACTTAGCTATGATTGCTATCGATATAATTTTAAAGTAAACTTTGTTGATAATCATCGATCAGAAATTATCTTAATTTCAAATGAAGCGAGTCTAAGCAATCCTATTTATATTAATGGTGTTAAATTTACGGGTAATGATGAAATCATAAGAGTTAATAAGAGTGATTCAGCATTTAAAATTAGAATAGAGCTACCCTACTGCGTTTTCGATGAATCATTTAGTGTAGTTATAGGGGTAAATTATATTTTGGATATAGATTTTACTTATCAAAATTATGACGAAAGTAAGTTTTCAATAATTAGATTCAAAAAAAATAAATTAATCGTTAAAAACATAAAATATAAAATCTCAAATTGATTTTTCGAAAGTGTTTAAAATGTGTTGATTCTAAAAACAATTTAAAATGAATAAAACAGAACTGAGTAGCACTAAACGAAGTTAATTAGTAAGTAAGTTGGCAAAAAAAGAGCACTGCAACATCCACAACAAAATACATTAACCGTCTAAGATTTAACGTAAATTCTAAATCAAATGACGACTGATTAATTTAAAATTTTATTAAACCATCCAATAAATTCCCTAAATTTAATCAAATTAAAAATCACATCAAACCCATGCGTCTCACTCCTCAAAATAGCTTCTCAAAATTAGTTCTGTTGAATGAAAGGACGAGTACCATATTTGGGGGTGAAAAGTTTAGGTATGGCTATCAAGGTTCTGAAATGGATAATGAAGTAAAAGGAGAGGGAAATAGTTATACAACTTTTTTCAGACAATTAGACCCAAGACTTGGAAGATGGTTAACAGTTGACCCTAAATGTGATCCAACGTCTTCACCTTATGTAAGTATGGATAATGATCCTATTTTACTAAATGATCCTTTAGGTGACTACACAGAAAAACGAGCTAAAAAATTAGCTAAGGATGGAGAAAAACATGGGTATACCACACAAGTTATTGCGAACAGGAAAAAGGAAGGAGATTTTGTAGTTTATTTTGAAAAAATTTCAGGTGATACAAAACATTTCGAAACATATTCTGAAGGTCGTTTTAAAGGTGCAAGAAAATCAGCCGCAATAGTTGATTTCGACGAACCTAAAGAGGTGCCTTGGTATGCACTTGGAGGTTATATAAATTTTATGTTAAGTACCACTGGATCTATTGCAGGTGCTAAAGGAAATGTAAATATTCAAGATATGTTTGCACTTGGTATAAGAAAGGGTACACAAGGTAATTATCAATTAACAGGTAGAAATGCCAAACTTTTTAATACAAATGCGAAAATGACAAAAGCAACAGCACCTGTCTCCAAATTGGCAACAGCTGGTAAGGTTATTGGAGGCATTGCACTGGTTGGTGGTACTATTATGGATGGAATCGGAGTGCTTAATTACGTTGAGAATCCCAATTCAAAAAATGCAGTTCATCCTGCAAAATTCGTTACTAATCTAAGTTTTAATTTAATGGCTTTAAGGGTAAACCCTACTGCGGGTATAGTCTACTCGAGTGTTGATTGTTTTTATCCAGGAGGATGGACTGGAGATGCTAAGAATGAAGGCGCGCTTATGAAGATTGGAGGCTTACGAGAGAGAAATCGAGAGATTGTACCTAATTTTAACTACCGAGATATAGGTGGTTTTTAAAGTCTAATTTATGAAAATTATAAAAAAAATGTACTTCTACTTATTCTATCAGTTATTTAAATGGTATGAAAAAGGTCCTTCGATATGGTGGAGTGATTGGAAAGCAAATATCACAGTAGATATTCTTATATATTTTCTTTTTTTACCGATATTTATTTATTACAAAATATATATAAATCCATATGTTCATTTAAGTGGAAGTTATGTTGAAGTAATAATTATTGGTTTGTCAATTTGTGTTCCAAATTACCTAATATTTCATCATCGTAATCAATGGAAGAAAATAGTCGAAAAATTTGACAAATTACCTTCACATTCAAACAAAATCGGCGGCTGGATTACTTTTTTTGTGGTTCTAGGGATTTTTTTCAATATGGTTTTTGCCTTTTATCAGATGAGTTTGATAGACTGGAGTCCATATAGATAGAGGCGATTTATCAAATTTATTTAAAAAACAATATAAAATGAATAAAACAGAACTGCGAAGCCCTCAACGAAGTTAATTAGTAAATGAGTTAGCGCACAAAACGGGCAAAACTCAAAAAGAAGCATCCCGATTTTTATCGGGATTAGAAGCTTTTACAGACCACGCTAGTAGCACCGCAGGTAACCGCACGTACGGGCGAGCCGTTGCAGATAAAAGGAAAGAAAAAACCACGTTTTAAAGCTTGTTCAGGGCTCAAGCCACAAACATATTCCACTATTTACGATAGATGCATCGTAAATCGGTGCTTTTTTTGAAGAACATTAAAAGAAAATTATTAAAAACCCATTTTGGTAAACTTCCCCAGATCTTGAATCTCGATTGCTATCCGCATTGGCAATTGAACTAGTAATGCAAAATCTAAATCGCACTAAACAGCTCATTTAACTAGACAATTCAAAGTGTAATTGACACCAGTACTTTATACGATTAGCATTAATTTCCTATGCCATTAGCTATTTTTTGAAAAAGTGTAAAATTTATATTTAATATCATTAGCATATTAATTTAAATTTTCACCCAATGAAAGACACTTTTGTAATCAATTTTTTTGCCCGTAAATCAAAATCTGAAAATGACTATTGCTCCATTTTTATTAGAGTAACGTTAAATAAAGAAAGGAAAGAATTTTCATCAAATTATAAAATTTTGCAATCGAAATGGAGTCAGTTAAATGGTCATCACATTGGATTTTCATCTGAAGCAAAGATTGTGAATAGAGGCTTGGGAAAAATTAAAATGAAGTTAGTCGATTCATACAATGAATTAAAATTTAGCGAGCGAGAAATCACTATTTCTCAACTATTTAATGTTTATAATGGAGTAAATAAAAATGGTAACAGACTTAATTTTTTAGAACTTTTTGAGGAACATAATCAAAGAGCTTTTGAATTGTTAAACATTGACTATTCTAAAAGTACATATCTCCGTTTTGAAATTATCAAAAAGCATGTTTTACAATTTCTAACATCGATTGAAAAGACTGACATTGAAATCAAAGAATTAAATATCGAATTTTTAAATAATCTGGAACATTTTCTTAAAATCGAGAAATCATTAAGTCACAATTCATCCATCAAATACATTCGCATCGTAATGAAAATTGCAAGGCTTGGGTTGAAATTAAGAATTATAGACAAAGATCCATTTTATGGTTACAAACAACATTTGAAAGAAGTGAAGAGGGAATTTTTAAATGAAGATGAACTTTATACGCTGGAGACTAAAGATTTTAACAATACTCGATTAGATTCAGTGCGGGATGTATTTGTGTTTTGTTGTTACACCGGACTTTCATTTATAGATGCTTATAATCTATCTCCACATCAAATTATACGATATCCTGGAGGTGAATATTGGATTAATATCTACCGACAAAAAACGGATGGTAAATCTCATATTCCACTGCTGCCAAAAGCAAAAGAAATAGTAACTAAATACAAAAAGTCTGCAGATTTAATTCAGAAATCTAAAGTGCTACCCCTTCAAAAAAATTCGAAGTATAATTTGAATTTGAAAAAGATTGGGGCTTTGTGTGGATTTACGAAAATACTTAGCTCTCACGTTGCAAGACATACATTTGCCACCACCGTAACATTAAATAATGATGTGCCTCTTGAAACTGTAAGTTCGATGCTTGGCCACCGAAATATCAGGACAACACAAATTTATGCCAAAGTGCTTGATAAAAAAATCGAAAGTGACATGAAGACATTAAAAAAGAAATTGAATCAAAAATTGAAATTAAGAAACTAAAAATATGATTCAAAAAGTTAAAGGTTATAACGAAAAAATAGAATCAGTGTGGTGGGGAATTCGGGAGTAGATTTTATACTGTTTAAGCGTTTAGACAAAGGATTACGTTTTCGACATTGTGTTAATACGACAAATAAGTTAAATTACTTTAAATCAATGCCTTTTGTTTTGTTTTTTTGTGGCAAATTTCATTTTTAAAAAAGAAATCTACTAAGGTGATTTATCAAAAATGGTATGAAATCGATAATAATTTAGAACAGGCTGAGTGGGGAAATCGGGAGTAGAATTGTGGTGGGTTTTCATTGATGCAGAATTAAAAATCATTTTATAAGTTTTAAGATTGATATAGACTTTCAAATATTTTTTGACTTAAAGATATCAGTATATAATAATCTTATTTTCATGTTTTTAAGTAGAAAAAAAACAATAAAAAGTCAATGTTTTAAAAAGTGGAGTTGTTTTAACTTAGATTAGGTCTTCAGTTTGTTAATATCCATGAAATTGAAGGAACATCTTACACGTCAAACGAACCAAAACCAATTAAATTATCCTGATAATTATCGCGGATTACAGCCACTTTTTTAGTTTTGCCCCTTTTGTGCGCTAAAGCACTTAGTAATTAACTTCGTTGAGTGCTTCGCTGTTCTGTTTTATTCATTTTTTATTTTTTTTGTCAATACATTTGATTCAATACTAAACTTTTATCTTAATTCATTTTCATTAAATAAAAATTATCCTCTTTCAAATATTGTACATTAAATTTTGAGTTTTTAAAAAAATCATAGGGATTGTTTAATATCTTACCTTTTGAAAATTTAATGGTTTCTCCATTTTGAAATTCAATTTCATTATTCCAAAATTCGTCCTCAAAAATAACTTTCTTGTTTTTAACAATAATTATTCTTCTTCTTTCATCTGAAATTTTAGCATCATTATGATATTCAAAACCTATTGCTTTGCTTATTTCATTTTTACTTATTTCAGGATAAAAAATAAATATATAATCAGGTTTCTCATGGACTAATCCCTTTAAATCGACTACACAATTTTCAAAATGACATTCTTTTTCCAAATAGTCCTTTAACCTCAATTCCTGTAGGAAGTAAAGAAAAACTAAAAAACCTAAAATCAAAAAGGCTATTCCAAAAATTATTTTCTTTCTCATTTTGTCTTATGTTTTCCTGTTTCACTGCTTGTTTTATTCAATTCTATAATTGCTTTTTTATACTCAACAGTTGAAAGTTTTGTTTTTGATATACTAGTCGTGCCATCTTGATTAAGTTTTGCTGTCCATAAACCTTTGGTATGATACTCATCTAATACCTTTTTGGCGATTTCAACGTTACTAAGACTTTTATTTTCTTCGCCAACTCTCCTACCAATTATATTATTTCTTATATCTATTGATTTGTCTGCATCAAAGGCATTTGCAAAAGTCATCTGATTCCAATCTATTTTTAGATCCGTTTCATGGGAATTTACAGCTTCCGCTGCGGATTCTTTTGACCCAGTTGACTTAACAACTAAAGCATTCCAAATTGCATGTCTAATTGCATTTCTTTGACTTCCATCTGTGTTTTCAGGATGTCCTATCTCTCTTGAAACATTAATTGCCATGTTGCCAGCTATATCAGAAGCCTTTAAAACTTTTAAAGCGTTTGACGGATTCTTCATTCCATATCCTACTTGACGAACATCCCTATCTCCTTTTGAATGTTGTAGATCTGTGGCTACTGCATCATAGGTAAAATAAGCAACAACGATTTCAGTTGCAACAAATATTCCGTAAATAATGGGAACAATGTCTCCCTTAACATCATTAAATAAAATTGGAGAATTTGCCATACTAACATATGGACTTTCCCAAGCATTTGCCTTAGGGTCTATTGTCAACCAACGCACTAAACGTGGGTCTAATTGTCTAAACTCCGTAGTGTAACTATTTCCCTCTCCTTTTACCTCATTATCCTTCTCCGAGCCTTGATAGCCGTACCTAAACTTCTCACTCCCCAAAACGGTACTCGTCCTTTCATTCAACAGGACTAATTTTGAGAAGCTATTTTGAGGAGTGTGGCGCATTAAAATTTTGTTTTTAAAGTTTACACATAGCATAAATATATGAAAATAACTGGTGAAAATTGTTTTAGGTATTTTAACACAAATCAAAACATTCACTGATGAATGCATCTGTGAGATCTGAATCGGTTTTAAAGCGGGTTTTTTAATACATCAAACGAACCAAAACCAGTTAAATTATCCCGATTTTTATCGGGATGCTTCTTTTTGAGTTTTGCCCGTTTTGTGCGCTAACGTACTTACTAATTAACTTCGTTGAGTGCTTCGCCGTTCTGTTTTATTCATATTTAAATTGTTTTTTAAATCAACACATTTGATACATTACCCTACCATTTACGATACCTGAAAACCGTACAAAAAATACTTTTTTTTAGCTTTCCAATTCGCAATTTGTTGTAAATGAGACTCGAATTGGAAAAGCAAATAATGTGATACACGACCAAGATATTTTACCTAAATTTTCACTTTTTTTAAAACGAGTTCATCAACTATCTGTACTTTATTTGCAGAATCTAAAATACATATCGGAACTTTCATCTCGTCAGATAGATTCTGTTCTTTTAAATCTAAATCCATATAGTCATTTCCAGAGGTAAAATAAATGGAATCATAACTACCAATTAACCAATTAATCGAATAGTTTGAAGGTATTCGATTTTCAAAACGAATAATTACACGACTGATTTCACTAGGAATAATTTCATTCTTCTCTCCAATTTTAAACTTATATTCTTGATATATCTCTTTTATATTTAATCTTACTGAATCTATCGGACTAACAATTGATTTTTTTTCCGAACTGTAATAATTTATAAACACGCCATACTCTTTCGATTCGTATGACGACCTAGATATTCCATAACCATTACCACATTCAAAATTTGAACTACATGAATTAAGTACTATCAATAGTAAAATAACTAAACTAATCTTTTTTCCCTCTTGCATTGTTCAATACTTTTGTTGCATTATTAACTTTTTCAAAGTCAACAGTCGTGTTTGGTAGAACCAAATTTGTATTATCACGCACTAATGCTTTGGGAACATTTTGTTGATTTGATTTTTGTGATTCTTGTTTTGGTGGCGATGCAACTGTTTTTTCTGCTTCTGAGACAGCTTTGTCTGGTTTTAAGGAATTGGAAATATCAACACCTGCGTTTTTATTCTTGATAACATTATATCTTGAGTTTGGTATCTCCGGCATATCTAATTGAAGAGTAGTATATGTATCACTAAGTGAACGTTCCAGAACACCAGGATTAAATCCTCCTTCCCAAAGTGCATCTGAAGCGACGTCTATACAACTTGCCTGGTCTAAATCATAATTCTTATTAACCTGCTTAAGTGCAGCAGTTTTCATTTTAGTATCTATTTCATTTGATGATGAGATTCTAAAGCCTTTTGTATAGTATTGTTTCCCATCATGGAAATTTTGCTCAGAATTTGCAAAATCTTTTAGTGACTTAAAATAAACTCCTTTGTCACCATTCATAGAGGCGCCTTTACTTCCTGAGCTATTAGATGATGTATGCTCCCCAACTCCATTTTTGGAATATAGTTTCCATCCATTTTTGTCGTTTCCAATTAAGACTGCTGCATGCCCCATTCCATTTGCACCGCTAGGCGCACTTAAAATTATTATATCATTACCATCAGGGTCAATTGCCCACAAGGGCATGTTATTAACGAAAACGAAGGAAGAAATATCTGGATAATCTCTTGCATGTGCGTCCAAAGTCAAAAATCTACCTATCCTCGAATCATAAATCCTCGCTCCAAAATCATAAGAATTCCCATCACCTTTCACCTCATCGTCGTGTTCCTGAGCCTGGAAGGAGTACCTACACTTCTCACTCCCCAAAACGGAACTCGTCCTTTCATTCAACAGAACTAATTTTGAGAAGCTATTTTGAGGGGTGTGGCGCATGAGTTTAACGTGATTTTTACTTGGATTAAATTTAATAAAATTATTGATAAAGTACAATTTGGTAAATCGAGTCAATTTAATAAAATTCTTAGTTTACTTTGTCCGTAAGCCCTGAACCAGCTTTAAAACGTGGTTTCTTCTTTTCTTTTATCTGCAACGGTTCGCCCGTGCGTGGGTTTACCTGCGGTGCTACTAGCGTGGTCTGCCTGTTCTTGCTTTGGTTTCTAGCACAGCAAACGAACCAAAACCAATTAAAGTAACTTTACCGCCACTTTTTAAATTTTCTGTTACCGTTTCTGTAAAAGCTTCTAATTCCGACTTTTTATTGGTATGCTTATTTCTGCGATTTGCCCGTTTTGTGCGCTAACGAACTTACTAATTTTGATTTATTTATACCACTTTTATTTATAATATCTAAATCTTTATTTCGATTGACCATTTATTTACTCATTATTAACAGCATCTGATACTATTTTTAATATATTCTTTGATTCAGACAAGTGATATCCATAAATCATAAGATATAAAATCGTAACAGATCCAATTGCTTTTAATATAGTAAACATGGAATCCATAGTTGAGTCACTTCTTGTCAATTTAAAAATCAATCCCGTAACTAAAATAGTATAAAAAAAATAAAACAATAATTTCCAATATATAGTTAAAGTAATCTTTATTTCAATGTCGAGGCTACTCTTAGTCAAAGCTAAATATGCATTTGGGTATATAGGAAGCCTCATTGCAAATCCAATATCTCGTGTAAATGAAATTATTCCACACTCTATCTCACCTATATAAATTACACTTTTTTCACCTAAAAAAGTAATTATTTTGAACTCATTCTTTTGAATTAACTGCTCTTTTAAAAGATTAAATTCAGTTAATCCTTTATTCTTTAAAACTATTGTTGTCTTAGGAAATGGGAAATAATCTGTATGCATAATTTTTATTTCGTAAATTTTGTTTTTCCTTGTCTCGTACTTGCACCAGGTAGCATCAAAGAAAAAGAATGAGCTGAACCGCTAGCAATAAATTCCATTTGGTCACTATATATTTCAAAATGCGAATATTTGTAGGCACAACCTGTAGCATAACTAATAATATTTTTATTATTTAATAATTTAATTAATGATGTGGTTGGATGTTTTTTCAAATAATCACTTTGAATTGATAAAGTTCCACCTCCGATTGACAAAATTTCAACACTTTGTTTAGGTATATATTTCCAGCTTGAACCAACACCAGTAGAATTCAATAACGTAAAATCATGCATTTTTATTGAGCTTTCATCCCAACCTTTAGCTCCGTTAACACTATAGTACTGCCAGCCAACAGCATCTAGTTCAGCACCTAAAGCACCTACAGAAACACCTGAAGATGCAGATGTCAAGGATAATTCTAATTCTTGACTTTTTACAGGTTCAGGTGCCTTCGTTTGCTTGGATAAGTCTTCCAATTTTGAATTATCATACTTATTTCCATTTGCATCAAAATATCCCATAAACTTCCCCTTGGAATATTTCGAAGTGTAAACAACTTTGTCTAATTCAAATTTATTTAAATCTCCAAACTCGCCCTCTAAGGTTTTACCTTTATAATCAACTTTTCCGTTACCATTACCATCTTGCAAGGTACCCAATACCTTTGCACGTTTAGGTAATATAACAGTTCCGACAGGCGCATCATAAGTAGTTGAACCATTTGCATTATCTTTTTTTCTTGAGCCTTTATCTCCTTTTTGCCAATCAGCTTCATCTCCTAATTGATCATTAAACCAAATTGGATTATTATCCATCGAACAATACGGACTTTGCCATGGAAGTTTTGCCATCATCGGGTCTAACGTCAACCAACGCCCTAAACGTGGGTCTAATTGTCTGTAAAAAGTTGTGTAACTATTCCCCTCTCCTTTTACCTCATTATCCTTCTCAGAGCCTTGATAACCATACCTAAACCTCTCACTCCCCAAAACGGTACTCGTCCTTTCATTCAACAGGACTAATTTTGAGAAGCTATTTTGAGGAGTGAGACGCATGAAAATTTTGTTTTTGGTTTACATGTTGCATAAATATATGAAAATAACTGGTGAAAATTGTTTTACGTATTTTAACACAAAGCAAAACATTCAGTGCTAAATGCTTCTGTAAGATCTGAATCGGTTTTAAAGCGGGTTTTTTAATACATCAAACGAAGCAAAACCAGTTAAATTATCCCGATTTTTATCGGGAGGCTTCTTTTTGAGTTTTGCCCGTTTTGTCTGCTAACGTACATACTAATTAACTTCGTTGAGTGCTTGGCTGTTCTGTTTTATTCATGTTAAATTGTTTTTTAATCAAGATATTTGCTTGCTACCACCATTTTGAATTACCCATATTAATGGTGTACTTGTTAAAACTCACTTTATTTAGAGTTAAAAAGTGGTCTTTATCTCTTTTTAAATTACTTTTTGTAATTGAATACACTAGTACTGTATCATTATAGTACCAGTGTAAATAATCTAGTTTGTCGTCAGAATTAAAATCTCCGAAGCAAGATGGCGTATCTGATGATTGATATCCAATAGGTATTCGTTTTAGTTTATTGTCTATTTTATCGAATTCATACAATGAAACAAAATTTACACATTCAGAACAATTATAAAAAAAATTCACATAAAAAGAATAATAATAAATATGATTCTTCATATTTATCTTTCCTGCGTTCAATATTGTCATTTTTGAAAAATCCGAATATTCTTTATTATAAAAACATAAATTCTTATTGACTTCAAAATGTTCCTTATCACTTAATATTTTTTTTAGATTTTTAATATCAAGTGAATCAGTGATTTTATTTATTTCTAAAGGTACTTCGAAAGAAATGAAATTTAGATTTGAATTAAGTTTCTCGTATGAAAAACAAATTGTATCTTGTTTTATCTGTTTTTCGCTGTATATTTTATTGTCATTCTTCTCAGAACAAGAAATAAAAAAGAAAAAAGAAATTAGCCCGGATAACATTAATTTAATTCTCATATCACTATTTTTTTTGTGGCTTTGAATTAAGTTGTTTTGGATTTAAAATTTCTCTTCGAACCTTTGATGGAACAGGAGGTTGAGCAGCATTCTTTTCTGAAACGTTTGACATATTAAAAAATGAATGATATCCACTGTCGGTGGTTATTGTAGTAAGATTTATAATTCTGTAACCTTTAGTTTTTACACCTAAAACATCAAGTGGAACTTCTTTTCCATTGTATTTCTCTAACAAATTCATCGCATTTTTACCACCTCTCCATTGTGTTGCTCCTGAAGTAGGGTCTGTAGATTTTCCTTGTAACAGATCAGAAACTGATGCTATTGCCATATTAGCATCTTCTAATTTATTAAGCCCTTCAAGATTATCATACCCTTCACCTCTAGCTGAATTCCATTCGCGATAACTTGGGAATTTTGAGTTTTTGTCGAAATTTTTAGTTGACATATTCTCATAATTATCTGATTCATTACCACCAGCATTCTCTCTAATATTGTCTTGTGCATGAGCGTATGCTTTCGCTGTTGTTTTAGTTCTACCACCCTCTGCCCAAACTCTTTGAGATCTCATCAAGAATTGTTGAACTGTAATATCCTTCCCTTTGAAATCATTTGCATTATTTTTTAATGTTATTCCATTAACATCACCCGATGTAGAAATTATTATGACTGGGGCATCCTTACCTTTTTTCTCTCCCCATCTATCAAATTTACCATCAGTAGTAAAGTATGCTTCCAAGCCATCAATATCTATAGCCCAAATAGGCGTATTACTGGCAAATTGATATGGTGTCAATTCAGGATAATTCTTAGTCAAAGGGTCTACGCTTAAAAATTTACCTAATCTTGAATCAAACGCTCTCATTCCATAATCTTGGTAATTCCCATCACCTTTCACGTCATCATCATTTTCCTTTCCGTTGAATGCATACCTAAACTTCTCACTCCCCAAAACGGTACTCGTCCTTTCATTCAACAGGACTAATTTTGAGAAGCTATTTTGAAGGGTGAGACGCATGAAAATTTTGTTTTTGGTTTACATGTTGCATAAATATATGAAAATAACTGGTGAAAATTGTTTTACGTATTTTAACACAAAGCAAAACATTCAGTGCTAAATGCTTCTGTAAGATCTGGATCGATTTTAAAGCGGGTTTTTTAATACATCAAACGAACCAAAACCAGTTAAATTATCCGGATTTTTATCGGGATGCTTCTTTTTGAGTTTTGCCCGTTTTGTGTGCTAAAGCACTTACTAATTAACCTCGTTGAGAGTACTTAGACGTTCTAATTCAAACATTTTAAATTGTTTTTAAAATCAACACTTTTGATACAATTCCCTATTATTCTACTTCAAAAACTAATGGTAATTCCACTAATCTATTACTAATAAATTTAAATTTCACTTTGGTTTTATCAGAATCTGGTGTTAATTTATCTCCAATACAAATGGAATTTAAATAATAAACTAAGAATAATTGATTACTATCACGTTTTTCGACTTCGTTGGGCTTTCCAAAAACTTGAATAAAATCATTTTTAGACTTCCCAATAAGTTTATTCTCTGCTACTAGATCACTTAATAGGTCAAAACTTCTTAAATGCAAACATCCTGTTGAATCTCTTATCCAATCATTAATGGAGAATTTGTCTCCCGAAATTATTTTTTGCTTATTCACTGAATTATTTATGCAAAAAGTAAAAAAAAATGATGAAAAGAAAATTATCATTATTTTAATATGATCCATCCTTTTTAAAAATTATATTATGAATTTCTCCTCCTTTATGTTTCATTGCATCGGCAACATTTTTTTGAGTTACCCTTCGTGAATTTGGATTAACCACTTGCTCGCCATTCTTGTTTTTAATTGAATATTTTTTTCCATACGAAGTATTTCTTGCAATCATAATGTTTGGTCGATTGTTTTTCTGGCTTTGATCATGGTCTAATCCTAAACCATGACCATACTCATGCGCTGCAGTTGTTGATGAACCTAATTCGTCATCTGTATTAAACCAAAAAGAATTTCCTCCTCCTTTTTTTGAATTTGTTACTGTAAAACTAGATTCACCTTCATTTCCATTTTCAACTCTGATAAAATTATTTCTTAAACTTTTGTTATTTTTCGCTATTTTTTTAGCCTTTTCTTCAGTTACAGTTTCATACGATATTTCAAATTTAACATCATATTCAACACCGTCGATTGTCGTTTTTGCATGAGCACCATTCCATTGAGAAGCAATCCCTGTAGCAATTTCGCCAGATAATTTTGAATTAGCTTTGCTTCCATAGAAGTATAATTTTGAATGAATTGTCACAATCTTCTTCTTTTTATCGATTGTTGGTTCGCCACTTTGACCGTTTTGATCGACATGATAAATAGGATTATTATTCATTGAACAATACGAACTTTGCCACGGAAAATCTTTTACCAATGGGTCAATTGTCAACCAACGCCCTAAACGAGGATCTAATTGTCTAAACTCCGTAGTGTAACTATTTCCCTCTCCTTTTACCTCATTATCCATCTCAGAACTTTGATAGCCATACCTAAACTTCTCACTCCCCAAAACGGTACTCGTCCTTTCATTCAACAGAACTAATTTTGAGAAGCTATTTTGAGGGGTGTGGCGCATGAGTTTAACGTGATTTTTACTTGGATTAAATTTAATAAAATTATTGATAAAGTACAATTTGGTAAATCGAGTCAATTTAATAAAATTCTTAGTTTACTTTGTCTGTAAGTTCTGCACCTGCTTTAAAACGTGGTTTTTTCTTTCCTTTTATCTGCAATGGCTCGCCCGTGCGTGGATTTCTGCCCGTTCTTGCTTTGGATTCTAACACCTCAAACGAACCAAAACCAATTAAAGTAACTTTACCGCCACTTTTTAAAGTTTCGGTTACCGTTTCGGTAAAAGCTTCTAAAAATGCCTTAGCTTCTTTTTGAGTTTTACCCGTTTTGTGCGCTAACGCACTTACTAATTAACTTCGTTGAGTGTTCCGCCGTTCTGTTCTATTCATTTTACATTTGTTTAAATGTAAAATCAACACATTTGATACACTCCCGCTTTTTAAATATTTTGTATTGTTCTTAACTTACCGAGTCTGTAAGCTTTGAACCTTATTTAAAACGTGGTTTCTTAATATTTCTAATTTTCTCGCTTAAAATCAAAGGTTTTAATTAATTCTTCATTGCTTATTACTTGAATTTTAGATATTGTTGATGACATGAATAAGTTGAATTTTTCACAGTCCTTCTTTTCGGGATGAGAGAAAGATGCAATCCAACTTTTGTCGAAATAAACCAAAATAACCTTATTGTTATCTAAATTGTAATACATGCCAACAATACTTGCAGGTTTTCCATATGTTTCCCTACAGGTAAAAGCTATGTCATTTTTAATAAAATAATTTTTAAGTGCCAAATTTGTTTGACCCAAAAAACTTTCTAAAAGAGAGTCGTTTTCTAATTTGTTTTGAGAGAACAGTTTACTAGTAACTAAAAGATACAGTATTAAAAAAGTAATTTTTTTCATAATTTAATTCTTTGGAGTTTCAGTTGAAGTTCCAGTTGGGTTTTCCGTTTGTGAACCAACATCTTCTTTAAATATTTTAAAACCAGAACTTATTTTTGTGTCATTTTCATAATCTTTAGCAACTTTCTCTATAAGTTTAAAATAAGCTTCATCAACAGTTGTTCCAATCATTTTTCCACTGTCAAATTTATCACCCATCTTACCTTCTTCATTTTTATAAACGTCAGTTAGCATAACTGATTTGACAAATTTATCAAATTGTGCTTCATCAGTTACAACCAATCCATATCGCTTATCTCCAGCCTCAACTAATGAGACAAATCCATCTTTGACTGAAGGTGAACGAGAAAGTTGCAAAAAATCATCAGATGAAAATGGCATGCCTTTACCATCCCAATCTCCACTTGGATTGTTAAACTCCGCCGCATCTTTATCACTGTATGGATGAGTATGGAAATCTCCTGCAACATCCCATCCATCTGGAACATTCAAATAATTTGGGTTAAAAGTTTCTGATAATCCTCCCCCTTCATTAATAATTTTATATTTAATTTCCCCATTTTCAACTTTTTTTATTATCGTTCCACCAAATTCTTTAACTTTAATTTTACCTTTCTTTTCTTCGTTAAAAGATTTCGACCAAGCTGACTGAAAAACCGTATTAAATTGAACAGAGACATCTCTAAAAACCTTTTCTGGTGGATCATCCCCAAGTGGATCAGTCCAAAAGATAGGATTGTTATGGAAAGCAACGTAAGGCGATTCATTTAGATTTTTAGCAGCTTTTGGATCTAGTGACAACCACCTACCTATTCTTGGATCATATTGTCTAAACTCGGTTGTGTAGCTATTTCCGTCGCCTTTTATCTCATTGTCCTTCTCAGAGCCTTGATAACCATACCTAAACCTCTCACTCCCCAAAACGGTACTCGTCCTTTCATTCAACAGAACCCCAAATGGTGAATAATCATGTGATTCTCGTATATCAGCCATGTAATAATCAACTGTGACGCCACCTGAGGAACTCGAAGGGTGCGGCACCGGTTTGTCTGAAATTACCGAAAGTACGTTTCCAAGGTGGTTACTTAACTCATAATTACGCTTACCGATGTTATGAATTGTCACTTTTGGAATCACATCTGTTGCAGTTCCTAACATTTTAATGTGAGCGTTCAAAACACCCAATCGAGAAGAACCATAGATATGTTTTTCAGCTTGGTAATAATCCACACTTTCTGCAACTTCATCAATCACGCGGTCATATACTGCCATCGTGTTTCCACTTGCGTCCAAAATATAATATGTAGATTTTTCAAGCACGTCACTAGAAGTTAAAACATGTTTTCCAACTCGATGCCCCATTGCATCATACTCAAATATAATATTTTTCTTTGAGCTTCCACTAGGTCTGGTAATTTTTAACACTTTGCCGTCCACGCGCCACTCAATATTTTCAATGCCTTCTTGCTTGTCGTAGATCAATCGCCCTTCTTCGTCGTATCTGTAATTGTTGTTCACATTAATCGTCGCAATTGTTGGGTCAAAAGTGCCCATGTTGTCTATGTCATCTGCAAAATCAGCATCTGCCACTTCGTCATTGACGTGATATAATCTATTTTGTACCAGTTTTCCTAAAGGATTGCGTTTGTAATCATAAGTTAGTTTGTCAATTGTTGCTCCAGCTTTATTGTGTCTACGCTGAAATATAATATTTCCATTAGCATCGTATTCAAATTGATTGAAATACTTGTCATCATAAGTACCAGAATAACCCCATGTATTGGTTGACAAATTCAAATTGTCAAAACTTCTGCTCTCACTTAATCTATTCAATTGGTCATAGCGGTAGGCATTGCCAAGAGGTAAAATCTCCCTAGTTGTCGGTTCAGTAATGGTTGTCACCATACGCCCAATGTTTCCGTTGTACAAGTCACTACTGTTGGCAATCAAATCACTCCCTGTTTGGTCAGCTAAGAAATCATTTGTCCCAGCGATTGAAGTATAATCTTTGTCAAAATAATGCAATGAAAATCCAAAGGCATCAGTCGCTTTTATGTTTGAAACAGCATCTTGTCCAGGGTCAAATTTAGGTAGCAATATATTAGAATTCACTCCTTTCATCCAACCTTGTACTGTGTAAACGTAGTCTAAACCTTGCACTTTTTCTTGTCCTAATTCTGTGCGAGCTAGCGGCCCATGTGCATAGTATTCATAACTTGCCTCTTTGTCCCAAAATGGCGTCATACCTGGTTCGTTTTGAGAGGCAATTTGTCCGTGTTCCGGCGTGGTCAATGGGGTAGTGGTAGTAGTGAAAACCTCTGTAATTCGGTTATCTGCATCATACTCATAGGCGTGGTGCCATTGATCAATTTTGCCTTTCTCATAACTTACGCGGTGCACATTGCCAGAAATCAAGTCATAATTGTAATCCATGCGTTTAAATTGTTGGTCAACTAGCAACGGATCTTGTGCCATTTTTTGGTTGTCTTGCAACAAAGTTTTCACATTTCCATGGATATCATAGTCGTAATGCGTTGCATGATCATATGTTTGGTCATCACCATCATATTGATATTCATACGTCACATGTGTAATTCGCTTGCGTTGTGTTTGCGGATTTGGCACAAAATCACTTGGCAATCCTGCTATTACAGTTTGGTCATAATAACTTTGTGTCACTTCGTTTCTCGAACCGTTTTCATCAATCCAGACAGCGAGTTTATCGTCATCAATAACTGTTGGTATATATTGTCCCCCAACTGAGGTTCCAAAGATATTTGCAAAAATGAATGATCCTTCGTTTTCAGTTTTCTCACCAGCTTGATATACTCTTCCAAGCGCATCATACAAACTATAGCTAAATTTATTGTTTTTGTATTGTCGGGCATTTTGGCTCACCACCAATCTACCTAATCTATCATAATAGAACCTTGAAGAAAAGTCCCCAGATTCGTCGCGTAACGTTCGCACGCAAGCGCCGTTTAAGCTGTTTACATAAGTAGTTTTGTAAGCCCCACCAAACACACCTAAATATCTTGTTCCAAACGCCAAGGCACGCAACTGCATGCGGTTATCACCACTGTTACTTGCAATGCCCTCTGGTAAATCATTTGCTTGATCATTCCAAGAAATCGAAGTTATGGCATGGGTCACTGGATCTAAATCTACCAATGTAGAGCGCAAAAATTTACCATCATTTCCAACGACATATCCTACTACATCATCGTGAAAAAATACATCATTCAAAACTGCACTAACTCCTGAGGCAGAATAATTAGTAAAAGTATTGGTAGTCTTATTGAAATATCCAATGTAACCATTAGTTCCAACGGTCATCAAATTTCCGTTTTCAAAAATGTGCATTGCGCGCAACTGAGAAGGTCCACTGGACGGGGTATAGGTGCTACCAAGTGTAACAGAATAGCCTCCAACGATTGGTGTTAACTCTATTTTTTGAATCGAGCCATTGGCTGTAATCCAACCTTTAAGTGGATCAAATGCGGGGAATTCAATTGCCCGCATATTTTGGGTAAAAGTCTGTTTTGTTGACAATCCATTTGTAATTGTTGCCAAATATCCATTTCCACCTAGGACAGCAAATCCGTTTTCTTTGGTCCAAACACGGTTGATTTGAGCGCTAAATTGTGCACTCAAGCTATTGGTTGGTTTCACAATACGCCATGTATTTCCGCCGTCGAGTGTTTGTCTTACAAAGAAATTTTTCCCGACAACAGTTCCTTGATTGACATCCGCAAAATGCACATCAGTAATTGAATCCGAGAACACATTTTTCACTTGTGTCCCAGTCACACCTTGAAAACGATAGACTTTCGAATCATTCCCAACTGCATAAACTTTTGGTTGAGGAATCGTTTGAGAAGGTATGATAGATGCGCTATTGAAATCAACATTATGCACCAAAGTAGTGTAAGAAAAAGGTGAGTAGAATGGATTTTCTGAATACAAAACCGTTCCTTTGTCTCCTACTATATATGTGCGATAATTGTCAGTGGTCACCCCTTTAAACAGCGTATTACTAAAATTACTTTCAACTGTTTCTCCGTTGTTAAGGTAAAGTGGAGAAGTAGATGAAGATGAAGTATTGTAAAATTTGGCATAACCATTAGTACCAACAACGATAAGAGAAGTTGGAATGATTCTCGTTGCTTCATTCAAATCTGACAATGTTTGCATCCCAATAATTTTCGCAGGATTGATTCCTGTTTTTTGAATCATCAAACCATTATCACCTACAGCGCAATAATCCGTCAAACTACTTGTCAAAGGATTAATGTTTCTAACAGGAGTCAATTTTAAACCACTTCTGTTAGTGAAAACTACTAAAGTCAAATTTACTCCTGAGATCGCTGGAGTACTATAAATTTCTCCTGTCTTCCCTGTTAGTGTAACTCTTCCGCTGTTGAAGCCTAGTGCAATCATGGATGCTGAGCTGGGAATGCTTGATACTAGTGAAGTAGAAGTAGAAGCAGTAAGTCCTGAACTAAGTAAATTAATTCCATGTAGTTTTCTTTGATTAGTTTCATACGCAAAGGCACGATTTCCAGCACGATCGATGACAATATCAGTAAAGTTCGGTGACGATGTACCTGATGCCGCAATAGGTGCGATTGAGAAAGTTGAACTACTAGCGGATTTATAAATTGAGTATACTTTTCCGTTTGAAGAAAGTATAACCCCAGAAATTTGTCCCCCAGTAAAAGTCTGTAGTAATATTTTTGTAGCATACTCGCTCAAGTCACTTGGATTTAATTGAACGATTCCAGTAAAATTGATGATTTCAGCACCAGAAGAAATAGGGGAGGACAACCATATTTTACCTGAAAAATCACTTGTTATGATCCTTTTAGGATTAGTTCCGATTTTAAATGAACCGCTACTTGCAAAGTAATTTAGAGGCATCAAATAGTTAGTCATGTCCGCTAAGTAAGGGTTTCCAGTTAATGAAAAGTTTATCGTTTTTTGCTGCCCAGATTGAGATAGTCCAAACAAAACCATACTAGTTGCATCTCGGAAATTCAACTCTAAACTTTGATAATTATTTCCATCATCGAGTATTTCCCAATTCAAACCACCATTGGTAGTAAAAACGAGTTGTGGATTACCCGTTTCAGCATCTTCTCTGAGTGCAATTCCTCTATTCAAATTGATAAAAAACGCTGTTCTGAAAAATCCCACATCACCACTTTTTACTAATTTTTGATCAAAATTAGAACCAGTTGTAGGCGTTTTAATTTGGGCGACATTTCCATCCGAACCTACAATTACGCCATCAGTTGCTGAGAAATAATCAACAGAACACCAGCCAGCTCCCTGTACTTTTTCAGATGTTAAAACACCTAATATATTTTTTACAATTAAATCATAACTTCCGGAAGAGCTATTTAAAGTAACCGCATAAATTGAACTAACGCCATTATAAACGTATGAGTTGACATCAATAATAGGATCTGTCACTCCTGAAGGTAATGCCAAATTCCCAAGCGTAAAAGTATTACCTCCGTCCACTGTAGATAATGTCGTTCCATTTTTCGCAACAAAAAGTCCTATGTTTTGCGTAAGGAAAAATAAGTCTTTCAAGGTCACAGCTTGTCCAGTAGTAAAAGTATTAAGCATATCCCAATTGGAACCTCCATCTGCAGTCTTCAGAGCCACACCGTCTTCCCCAACAGCGTATCCAACTGTTGCTGTTACCATTTTCACTTTGTTTAGCTTAGCTGCAACGGTATTTTGTATTTTAGTCCAGTTTGCACCACCGTTATCTGTTTTGTAAAGTAATCCGCGATATTTGGTGCCCACTTTCATGTAGCCACTTAGATAACCTTTCGATGCGGTTACCATTTGTATCGCTGTCGTAGTTAATCCAACTTGCAATCCGTTTGGTAATTTCATTTCCCAAATCTCCATTTGATCTTGATCCGGCATGGATTGATGAGTAAGTTGATTCAATGAATTGTAAACATAAGTAGTCGGTAATCGATGACTCGTCATAACTACATGTGTTCCATACCTACGATCATTTCGAATAGCAACTGACTGTGCATCAAATGAACTAGATGTTTCCAACAAGTGAACACCTTCTGGTGGAATCGTTTTGATCAAGTTACCTGCTTGGTCATAGTAGTACAATGTTCTATGATACTCTCTATCGTAATACGTTTTCGTGAAATATTCTACCGCACCCATACAATGTTTCACATATTGAGACGCAATGTGATTTTTGATACTGTCAAGATAAGCATTGTATGCATTCCAAGCATTCGCCAGAGCATTGTTAGTCAAAAATTCAGTACAAGGGTCTATAAAAACGGCAGTAGGAAATTGCACATTAACTGTCGTAGGTGTTGTTGGTTGACATGGTGGTGCAGTAGCCTGTGCACATTGCTCTTCTATTCCTGGTGCATCTTCATCTTCATATGCAGCTTGACTTACAAAACCATCCATCACATCATTTAAATAAGCGCAATAGGCATCTACACAATTGCATAAATTACTAGATTCAAAAAGATTTTGATCTAATTTTTTTGCTGTTTTATAACCATTTAAGTCTGCCCAATCGTTAAAATTCTCTAAACATTCTAGATATTGATCGTATGCGTCATCACATGCTACAGATGAATTTCCCAAAATAGGTGAGTCCGTATTTGTGCATGTTTCACAAATCCCAAGAGGAAGACAAGTCGTTCCAAAAAGCGTGTCTTTATAGAATATTCCTGCAATTTCATATTTAGCTATGACATAGAATTCATGTCTATTTCCCCATGCGTCAGTCTCTCCAAAAGGAGTAAAATCATCAACAGAAACCAAGTTCGACATCGATAAAGCTGGAGAATTTTTGTCAGAATGTGTCAAGACGATTGGACACATTTCAGTATTTGTTATTGTTGTTACTGATGTGAACAATGTTCCGTCGAAATCTTCAACGGTTGAGCTTTCAGTAGAAGTTTCTGTCGTTCCAATTAACGAACTCAACGACGAGTTATAGAATGTACTTGCAGTCAAATTGTAACCGACTGAATATGATTGATTATTTAATACATCTTCCAATAAGTTTCCTAAATTTTCGGTATTGTCAAATTGTACTCCTTCACAAGTGACAGGAGTTGGCTGATCACAAGTTCCAACAGCAACCTGGGTTGCAGTGCCACCACTTCTTCGAATAGCATCGCACTTCAATGTTGCGACATAATTCCCCGAAATATCTACTCCGACTAAATCAAAACTGTTAGAATGAGTAGGTTTGAGCGACGAAAATGTTTTAATTAAATTCAAACTTGAAAAACTAAAAGTTGCCGGATAATAGCTATTTATTTTCAATTCCAATACTGATCCACCTGAAGTACTTGAAGAAAATTTAAGAATATGATTACTTGCATCGTAAACATAATATGCATTTGCTGAACCAGGCAAAATTGAATTTGTTATGGCACTATTTACTAAGGGAGTGTAACTAGATCCACCACCTTTTATTTGGAATGAAGTGGTTGAAGTCAAATCTCCAGTCAACGCTAAATTTGACAATAAGGGAATCAAAGCATTTCCCAAATCATTCCTTTTACATACCTCCTGAAAATTACAGTTTTGAATATCGATTTTAGTAGTACCAGTCATCGTCGTTTGAAAAGTTGTCCCTGAAACTGAAACCAAAGCGGTAATATCAAAATGATAATCTGATCCAATTTTCGATGTAAATTGTAAATTACTAAATGAGACAATATCAGTCCAAGTGAACGGTGTTGGCATCACGGCTGGAAGTTTCAACGAAAGTTGAGAAATAACAGTAGTTGTTGAAGTTAACTCAAAATCAACTTCTAGCAATGTGGAAGAAAGTGATTGTTGAGCCCATTCAATTGATGGAATCGGAGTGCTTAAATCATAATTTGTTGCTGCGAGATAAACGCTAGCAAATGTTGGATAACTGTCGACAACAAAACTAACATCTGTGAGTGCTGTTGACGAAACGACGTCTGACAAGAAATTTTGCAACGCACCTGCAGTTGGACATTGTCCAGTCAGTAAATAATTTTGATAAGCTATTTGATTTGGGTCAATTTCTGCACTAAGTTCGTTTATATCTTTAAATCTTTGAGATTTATATTTATATAATTCATTGTGGTAAATATTACACGGTTGAACAGCATTAAAAAACTGAGTGAGTGTGATCGGATAAGGAATACTCAAGGTGTTAATATTGAAAAAATTGTGATCCAATGGGTTAAATTCTGAATTCTCAATACAGCCGTTATAACCAAAATAATTTATATTATTAATTGATCGATCAACAGCTAAAGCATGTTGCGCTTGTCTTTTCAAAGTGAGATACAAAGTCCTGTAACGCATCCACTCTTCGTTTCTAATTGAGTCATTAATCGTTGGAAAAGAACCAAAATCATCACCAAATCTAATGCATGAACCTGAAGGTGTAGTGCCAACCAATCCTGTTCCACAACGAGTAATAGCTGCACTAAATTCAGCCAAATTAAAGTGAGTCGAACCTATTTGATTGTAATCAGAAATTTTTGTAATAACTCCAACTTCAAACCCTCCAAAATTAGAAGTTCCGTAAACAAGAAATGGATCCCAAGCATTTGTGCCAATAGTTGACCAATCAGTTAACCTGTCTTCAACGGTGGAAATGCTTGCATAGGTTGGCTCAATCAAACCTGCTGCAACAGCGCCATTCCATGTATCAATTCTCATCAACAATGCATCAAACGAATCACTTGTGTATGCATCTGTATTATTAACTTTTTTTGTAAATTCTTGGAAAGTTTTGTAAAATGAATATTCTGGGTGATACACTAGGAGTGAATATGCCCATGAATTTTTCCATTGGCTAACAAAATCTTCAACATTTTGTAAATATTCAGGAAAAGTGAAATATGTATTAGTAGTTGCATCCAAGAATACTTGACTTAAATCAGAAACCAACGGATTTGTTCCAATAACCGTCACACCATCAACATCTACGTCAACACTTAATAAAGTAATTCTGGATCTAGTAATAGAATCTTCCTCTAAATATTGTGTTTGTATGTATCCGTTTATCAAAATTTGAGGTGAAGTCCAATGTCCACCAAATGGTAAAACGTTACCTGGATTGTAAATAGACAATGGAAATGCGCCTACATTCGTTGTTCCATCAATATTTTGATATTCCCCATATTGCGCACCTGGATAAAAATCGCCAAGCATCATGTCGCGCGTAATTTCAAAAATTGAAGGCTCCTTACAAGGTGCTAAACATGCTTCAACATGCAAACGGTATTCTTGTGCGGTTCCTCTGCCAGCGGCAACATAATCTGCAAGTGTTCCCAATGAAAGCAAACAAGAATCGCAATTCAAAATCGGACTACAATCACTAAAATCTGTTGCTGCTAAAAAATCATTTTCAAAATCTTTCAAAGTTTTGATACAAGTATTAATATTTGTGTCCAAAAATGCATTGACATAAAAGTCTTTAGCTTGTTCATTGACGCGCAGAACCTTGCTGATTACATAACTTCCAACTCCCAATGAAATATCTAAACTTTTATCGTATGCTGTTTCTGAACTCCCTTCATTGCAAATAGTTGTAAACTCTAGCGCATTCGTTGTTTCATTTATTGTAAACTTTCCAATTTGAGCAGGTATATTTTCAGAGGCTAAGACATCGTTGCCACACTCATCAAAAATCTTAAGTTCTAAGTCATAAACACAACTAAAACAAATTCCTTCGGCCAAACAAGCATCATCCAATGTGTCAACAACTAATCCGTATTCCAAATGTACATTGGTTGTTGAAGATAAAAGCAAAACCTCGTTTACAGTTTTAGTTGTTCCGTCACTAGACAACACATTAGAATTTTGAACACCGTATGCATCTGTATTTAAAATATCAGAGGTTAGTTCAAGTCCTTCCGTTGCTGATTCAAGTGCCTTCATATTTTCCGGAACTTCCCCAGCCAATGAAGTAGCAATTACTCTTCCTTCTTGGTCTAGATATGAAACACTCACTTGTCCATTGGGGTCAACTACCATATTTTTTTGATAGTGACTCGCAATACCCACTTCAGAGCCAAACATTCGGTCTAATTGTATTTGATCTGGATGTCCGTAATAATACTTGGTCTCGTGTCCTGAACCCAATTCAAATCCCTCACCAACACCACCTTGACGACGAATTCTCCCTGTATTGTCGGGAGTGTATTCTACCTGTGTAAATGGTCTGCCTTGAGCATTTGGAACATATCCTTGTTTGCCTAATTGATTAGGGTTATCCTTAGAATAATAATTGGAAGCCCCACTTGATGTGCTCATCTTACTATTATCAGCTTTGCAATGATCTTCCTCATTGCTTTTATCAAAATCTTCCCGACTATAAGCTTGCTCACTCATATTTTGGTTAAAGTTTGGATAAAATTTCAACGATGCCTTTTTCTCACCACACTCTGGATTGGGTACCGGAACTGGTAATACCTGAACCGCAGGGCGGCCCTGATGGTCATATATTGTTTCACCCACGATTGTATTATTGTCTGACGAAATTTTTGTGACCATTTGTCGATTTCTGAGTGAACCGTCGAAATATGATATCACTTCTTTCTTTTTTCCTTCCTCTGCATAAGTACTTGAATATTGCCAATTTAATTTTCCTTCATAACTCCAATTTTGATAAAAATGATCAAAATTATCTACCGTACTTTCATCATCAGCACTCCAATATCCAAAGATCAATTGGTTCAAGTCCGTCAAATCACGCCCAATCGCCCTCACTCGATAACAAATATAACCGTGATCATATGTTAAACTCAGGTCATAACTAGTTGCACTAGTGGAAATTCGCGTTGAATTCCATTTAAAGTTAGCAGTCAAATCATAATCGGCTTTATATGAGCCCAAAGCGAAATCATAATCATTAATATAGGTCCATTCCAATTGATACTCCTCAGCGCCAATCACAGGGCTCCAATTAAGTCTCAAAACATCATAAATTTCATCACAATCCTCATCGATAGGCGTATATTCAATCGTGTTGTCTAAGGTTGAACTTGTTATAAAATCATAATACCGGTCAACATATAAATCTAGATCCAAGAATAAATTTGCAGGTAAAATAGTATTCGAAACACCATTTATTTTAATTTCAGTAATTTCTGCGCTATACTTTTCTAATCCTTTTAAGTTCAAACTCTGTTTATCTCTAAAACTCAAAGAGTCCAAAGGCGAATAAGAAATTTCAAAGTTCATCACAGTATCACTTAAATCGGGTAAAGTCAAAGTGTAATCACTCCATCTTTGAACTAATACCTTGATTTGTACTTTCATTGATCCAAATACTTGAGGGTAATGATGATCAACACCAAATGTCAAAACGCCAAGTTTTTTGGCATCTAAATGAGCTGATGTACCTCCACTAATTATTTGGATATCACTCTTACTTGAAGGATATCCAACTTCCACAATACTTGATCCGCCAACTGGCGTATAAATTCGTTCATGGAAAGGAACAATCGTTGCTTGTAACGAAGTTGTAAATAGCAAAGAAAATGCTACCAAGAAGATAAATCGATGTAGTGATTTCATACGATTATTATTTAAATTTTAAATTTATTTACCTCAATTATTGAGGGTTATTTTCCATTTGTTTCCTTATACCTCAGATCGTCTAAAGTAAAATCTTTCAATTCTGGTGTCAATACATAGTGGTCTTTTTCAAGGACTATAAATCGATTGATGTTAAAGTCGTTCACATTACTTTTAGATTTCAATTGTGGTTGATATTCTACAATCAACAATGGTTCTTCAACCGTTTCGTCTTCAAATGATTCACCAGTGTAATTATTTTCAACCAATTGAAGTACAATTTTTGAAACTGCACCTGTCTTTTTCTCAACCCAAAACTCCATCGATTCGTATTCAAAATTCGGTGAGTGGTAAAATACCTTATAGCGGGATTGGTCTTTAGAATTTGTTACAAAAAAAGTAGCATCGGAATTGTAAAAGCCCTTATTTTCTTTAGTAATCGGGTTAAATAAACTATCAGGTTCAAACAATAAAACAAGTTTGGTAGCTGAATCCATAACTATCTTAATGTCATTATTTTGAACCGTTAAATTGCCTTTAGTTTCTGTTCGGTATTCTTTACCTTTCCCTCTTTTGTATTGACCAGAAGCCTCATAAAATGGTTTCAAACTGTCAGAAGAAAGAAAAACACTTTGTTTAAATTTTAAGGAATATGATTCTGTTTGATATTGCCTAGACGCCAATTCTAAATTTTTCAAAAATTCATCTTTGGAAATTGCTTGTTGTCCCCAAGAATTTGAAACCAACAAAACGGAAATTATTAAAAATAGATTTTTCATAATACTTGATGTTATTGGTTTATTGTTTTACTGAATTTTCTCTATTCTCTTGAATAGTCATAATCCCTTTTTCAGTTTCTTTTTTTACACGAATCAGTTTTCCTTCCTCATCGTATTCATATATTTTAGCATAATTTCGCTCGTCTAATTCAGCTACCAATCTCAATGTGATTGGGTCATAAACATAACTAATCATGCTACCGTCATAAGGGAAAATTCGGATGTCATCAAAGTAACATGGATCACCGTCAGACAATAATTCAAGGATCATGTCTCCACTGGATGATACATCGAAAGTCCCTTCAATTCTTTGCCAACCATCGATGATTTGACCACTTGCGTAAAAATCAAAAGTAGATGAAGTACTAGGAAATGAGATTTTCACGTGTGGATCACTATATGCTGTAACAGAAGGGGCAGCACCAGCTTGCTTTACCCAAGCTGAAATAATATACTGCCCTTCTCCGGGATTAAATTGTGGAATACAATTTTCACAGGTAACTTCCCTTCCGCAATTCAAAAATTTGTTATCAACTTTAAAATTTATATTTCCATCACATCCAAAAATAGTCACTTCTACTAAATAGTATTTTCCATTTAGAAAATATGAATTAACGTCATGTGTAGTTGTTGTATCAGATTTTACAAACTTGACTGACAAAGAATTAATACGATCGCAACCGTCTTGAAATTGATCAAAAGGTCCATAAATTTGGTAGCTTGAAGGTAAACTTGTTGAAATTTCACCAACTGAAAATGAACCATCACTACTTGCTTTAAAAAAATAAAATAACTTGGTCATTCCAAGAGAACAGCCTTCTGGATTCTTGTCGAAGTTAAATTCTTGATAAATAGTACCAAATTGACATAAGTCAATTGCTGCATAACAATTTCGATTGGTAATAGGTCCTGCTTCTCGCAATACAGTTTGATCAAATGCATTTGCAAAAGAATTACCAACTGAAAACAGAAAAATAATTAGATATAATATTGATTTCATATAGTATATTTTAATGGGTGTGGTTAGTATTATTTAAGTTGTATAGTAAATTGCAGCCTTTTGAATCAGAGATGTTTAGTATTACTTCAAATTGTGTTAAATCTCCAGATAATGTAATTTTACCAGATGCATCAATGGAAACATCAACGTTACCATTAATAACATCTACATCCATTTGGAATGGTGCACTGCCATTATTAATAAAGTAGTCATTACCTTTCTGAGTTAATTTGAGATCACACTTTTCTTGTAAGCATGAATTATCTTCAATTGAAAAAGATACAGGATTTTCATTGTCTACATAAATACTAACCCTTCCAGTATGTGCTTCTTTTTGAGTTAAAAAATCTTTGTTACTCAGATATAATGGATCAGAGCAACTTTGAAAAAGAATATCTTCAAAACTTGCTGTCGCAACTTGTTTTAAGGAAGCATTCGCTGCAACTGCCGTTGTCAAAGTGTTGTTAAAACTATACAAACTAGCAGAATACCTTCCTAGAGCATCCCTAGTCTCAAGTGTCATCCCATTTGGACTGAATTGAGTTACTTCAGACACAAATGTCCAATTTCGTCCATCAACTTTCCATTTCCCCGCCTCCATTTTGTAAAACGGAGTATAAGAAGTAAATACACCATCTCGTCGAATATTTGTGTTCAAATTATAATTGCTTTGCGAACGATTAGTCAGGTGCGTATAAGATTTGACAGGTCTTAAATTACCTTTCAATCCTAAAATAAATGGATTGCTTGTTGGAGTGTCAGTTACTTTATTACATTGGCAATAAGTTTTCCAATCTTGAGAAAACTCAACAGCTCCTGCATTTAAAACATTCTTATAAGTATTAGAACTTAATCCAGGCATGATATCGGTCAATGCGGTCAAACTCGCCATAGATGTAGTCTGTTTATTTCGTCTTCCTGATCTAATTACTGTGATCTTTGTATCTAAATAGGTAATTGGATCTCCATTTTTGTCAATCACATTGATTCCACTTGTCGAAACACGATCAACCCAACCACGAATAGGAGTAAATGCAAAACTTAGAAAATTATTAGGCTCGATTTTCAATTCGTCACCTTCAACAAATAAATTTGCAGCGTTTGTTATCAATGCAAATCCAGCATTATTGAAATCAACTGCAGTTCTTGTAAAATCTAAATTTTTATATCCCTGACCTAATTGATCATACTTCCAGTAAGCTGGATAATTCATAGAATAAACTTGATCATTAAAATTGGTGGTAGTTCTGGTAGATAGTATTTCCCCAGTATTAGCATCATATCCTAAGTTCTCAGTTTTCACAATTGAACCGTCTTGATTAGCAATCGTGCTATCCATAATTCCAAATCGATTGATAATTTTGGTCATAGTCGCACTTTTAAACTCATTATCTGACAGTGAAATGGAAGGCCAGATGGTTGGAATCGCAACAGGTGCTGGACCAAAAGGAATCGTATTAAAGTTAAATGCCAATGCACCTCCAGCTGACGATGTAGAACTTTTTCTAAAATCTGCTACAGCCTCATTTCGTACTCCAATTTCAGCAGTTGTTACCGTTCCATTTGGGTTAATAACTTTAACATCGTTGGTTAACTTAAATGTGTTTTCAGCTGAATTTAAGTGTTGTTTTTTATAAAAATATTCAACCGTACTGATTGGCTGACTAACATTCTCAGCGTAAACGGCTTCTTTTTTTGGTTTTCCATGCATGTCATTAAGTTCGATTGTAAAACCTTGCGAAACCCCTAAATATTGATATTTCGGAAGCAAAGGCAAGAAGCTATTGGCAGATTTCATCAATTTTTCAGATGCTGAAACAATTGTAGGAAAGTCTTTCGCAGTAAAAAATTCTTTAACTACTTTACCTGTTGCAGTTCGTGAAACACCGTCTCTTGTTAAGTCTTTAATCGTTACACGAGAATAGCCCACGCTTGGTGATGGAAACAATGATTCTGCAATCGGCTCTTCTTGATATAAATTTTGATCAGGAGAAAATCTCAATTTATTTGAATAGGAAACTGGCTGTCTCCAAGGATTTTCGTCCCCTCCAATTTGTGGTTCATAAGTAGCAACACCAGAAGATTTTCCATCTTCAGTTTTATATGAAAATTCCTGTCCGTATTGAAACTCTCCCATACCAGACATTGAGTTCCAATTATCATACATCATAATCTTTTTTACTCTTAATCCTCCACCTAATTTACATGATGTTGGTTCTTTCAATCGAACCCATGATTTATTGGTTACGATTCTGCGTCCACGTCCTTTATTGTAAATGGCCATGTTAGGTGACGTAAACAACTCCCCAAATGAGCCTAAACTATTTACTACCGCTTGCCCAAAATTAAAAATTCCAGATTCTGAATTATCGTCAGCAGGATCAGCAACAGCTACATCATTAATGAATTTAGATAAATTTAATCTACCAAATTGGATTGCAGATTTTGCTATTGGACTGTATATTTCAAACCCATTGTCTGTCATTTTTTGTCCTTCAAATTGAATCCATCCTAATTTATAAATAGTTCCATCTGGTTTAGTGTAGGTTTGGGTTCCCATATTTTCTACTTTTCCATAGCCAGAAACATACTCGTATTTATTCTTGTGATTGTCACCTAAATCCTCTAAGAACTCGGTCAAGCATCTAAAGTACATGAAACTGCCTTTTGTAGCATATTCATTAATATCTTCATGCCCTTCATCCAATTTGAAATAAATTTTATAATTCTCATTGGTTCCATTCGAAACAGAATGAACTCCAAATTCGTCAAACTCTGTTGCTGGATTATCTACTTTTTCACCGGTTGATACGATTTTGAACATCCTCATCGCTTTTTTATGTTGCACGTATGCATAGTCATCCGATTCATAGTCAACGTGAATTTTTCCACCAGATGGAAGGTGAATGTCAGACAATGACCAAGCAGCTGCCCAATCATTAGTTTCCGATGGATTTTGACTAGTATAAGGAAAATCAGCATTGGTCATTTCACTTCCTAAATCAATTGGCGTTTCAATTCCAGAAGAAGTAGGTTTATAATTTCCCCAACGATCGATCGCTTTCATATTGTAATTAGGATTTGAATTTCCGTAATCAAATTTGTATGGGCTGTGTTTCATTCTATTTGAACCTTGGTAAGTGAAATAGATTTCTTTCAAAGTCAATTTTCCACCACCAGTATAATTCCCAGGAAAACCGTTACATAATTCATAATCATATTCAAAATGAACTTCTTGAATTGGCGTCGCACTAGTACCATTTGCTTCGAAATCTGGTCTTGAATACAAAGAAATCTTCGTCAACTTCTTCATACTAGCATTCCCTGAATTTACGCCACCATCACGACCATTAACAGCTCTACCATCATCTCTATCCTCTAGAGTGAAAACTGCAACATAATTTTTAGTTTCAATACCTTTTACATACCAAAGTTCTTTTTCACCATATACAAAACTTGCTTTATCGTCGGTTAAATCTGTCTTCATACCTTCATTTCGGTAGGCAGAATTTACAGCTACGGGAGTTCGCCAAGCGTATTTATCCACTTTTTCGTAATCAAATTTTACGTAGGTTCCATAATCATTAATACTTGGACCTTTTTCATTATCTGAATCTACGTAGTCATCACTTAATACTGATGTTAATAAAAATGAATGCGAATAAGCAGGCGTTTTAGAAGAATTATAATAATTATCTACACCGAATTCGTTGTTTGTTGTTGCAATAGAAGTTGAAGGATCATAGCCAATCAATCCGTTATATTCATTAGTTGTTGCCAGTCCATGATCACCATTTACTTTTTGTCCAGTAGCAAAAGTCACATCCTCTTGAAAGTGATTATAAGCTGCAATTCCAAAAACATAACGTCTTCCATCTGTACCTGTTTGGATTACTTCACCAATATGATGCATCTTTGCATCAGAATATATTTCGGGATGTAAGTCCTGAACTCCTAAACCAGAATACAAATCACGATGCGTTAAAAATTGCATTAGTTGGTTTCTTTTAATTGGATTTTGTCGGGTGTAAGTTGGATTACTCATCGCTAGAGTTCCTTTTTTATACATCAATCTGTTTTGCAGATTGATCCATTTTAAAGCACCCCCCAATTCAAATGCAACAGGAGCATCCCCACCGATATTAGCGTCAAATAAATTATCAACATCTACAGACTTTTCATTCGCTTCCTGCATGGAATAATTATTTGAAAAACCATAATGATTATAATCAAAATAAGAATGATTGGCGGCATAGTTTAAATTGCCGTCCCATCCTCCAGATTTTGAAGAAGAATGAGAATATGATACATCAAAACCAAATTTTGCGATAGCACCCAGACCTAGTTCTGCTCCAATATCTCCTGTATTGGAAGTAGTTTTTACAGCAGGATCAAAAACATAACCTATTTCATTTCTAAAGCCACGATAACTTCCATTGATTCCTTGAGCATTCAATGAAAAAATATCATAAGTTAACTGAGCGGTAGGCAAATAAGGTGTTTCTTTGGTAAAAGAACCATCATTGTCTCGATTAAAATCTAGTAGAGCATTATCACGAGATTGACCATTTTCTAGATTAAAGTAACCATAGGCAGGATTAGAGATTATTTTCTGATCATCAGGTATCCATTGTGATGAAAATCCTAAACCAAACGTCCATGCAGGATCCAAACCTACTGCATCCCAACCAATTTTAAAAGAACCATTAATTGATACATTTTTCATACTTGGTCCAGCGGTAGGAGAGTATGTTGCTAAACCTAAATCATAAGATCCACCTGGATCTAATCCCAATTTCTTTAAGGTAATATTTTTATCTGATTTACTTCGTTGAAATGAATAACTTATTCCCGTTAATCCGGCTCTTGAATTCATTGAAGATCCTATACTTGAACTAAGAATTAAATCTTGTTTTTCGGAAATTTTTTTCTTATTCTCAAAACTCAACGAAGGTGCAAAAGAAGCCCCGTTTTCACTACTTCCAGACAAGCTAAAGCCAGCAGTCATAGAATGGCCTGAAGCCTTTGTTAAACTATAAGTTGGTCCAAAAGAAAATTCTACACCATATCTATTATAATTGTTATAATTAATTCCTAATCTGGCATTAACATTTACATTCATGGTGTCACCTTCCCCCTTAGACTTCCCTTTTTTTCCAAAAAGTTCTGTTTCATATTTTACAGAAATACTGTATGTTCTATTTGGTTTCATTGTACTTTCTTTCTCAATCAAGTCACCATCAAAATCATCTGGTAAACCTCTAAGGTTTCTAACAACCGAACCAACATTAAGATTCCAACCCAATCCAACCCAACTTGCCTCTTGGTCCATTCCGATTCCGGCATTGTATGCAATGTTTAATGGATATCCCTCAACATTCATTAATGGCAAATTGTAAGTAAAATCTCCAGTAAATGGATCAACCATATCAGACACACCGATGGGTGTAAAACCTGAAACTTCTGGTTGTGATGGTCCTCCAGCCCTCGCAAAATTGGGTAGAATTATTTCTAAGCTGAAGATAAAAATAAGCAACCAAGCCAATTGCTTAATGCCCCCTTCGTGTTTCGAATTATATGCTTCTTTTTTCATAATCCTTTATTAGATAATCAGTGTTGGTATTTTAGTTTTTGACATGTGAGTTAAATCAAACTCAATATTTTGTTTTGAATAAATCCGATCGAAATAGTAAATAGATTTTACAGCATCGATATCTTTCTCGATAAAGAAGAATTCAAATTTCGAAATGGGAAAATTAGACATTCCTCTTTCGTGCATAAACCCATTACAATCAATAGAATCCTCGTTCTTTGAATTCAAATGAATATCTTTTTGCATGTCAAATGAAAAGTATTGGGTTCGAGTTGTACCATCTTCACCCTCTCCAATTTGATAGTTAAAAATATCAGTTCCAGGTTTTGGAAGTATGATGTAAAACTTGAAAGTTAAAATACTTTCGGATTTCGCTAATTGATCTTTAGCATCTTGTACTGAGATATTTGCACTAACCAATTTTCTTGCAATCTCAACTTCTCGTGGCACCCATTCGTAAACAAATTTTACGCCTTCTTTTTCGATTGTATCTCTAAAAGGAAAACTGCTTGATTTGAACCATTGATAATACAATTTTGCATTCAACTTTTTATGTCTGTCTTTACTTGAAAATGAAAGCAGAATACTTAAACACAAAACAGTAAACAGTATAGTTATAAAACGTTTTAGAATCATGCTACTGCAATTGAAAATTAATAAATAAAATTTCGTTTTTAACTGCTTCCCACTTCAAAGTGTAGTTTCCATTTTCTAGATCTAAATCACTCATATCGGCAATGAAGTAGAAATTTGAAAGCAATTTAGAAGGTTGGTTTTCATCCACTAAAACAGACTTTAATTTTAAAGCTTGCTTTTCATTATTGGAATTCACAAGCCAAACATTCGTGTCAACGTTTTTGCCTTCATTTTTAAACATGATGTATAAAATAGGCTCCTGAATAATATACGTTGAGCCATCTAGTTTTTTTCTAGCAATAATATATTGATGCTTAATCGGTTGCGGATTAGCAATCGTAAATTTCCAAGGTTCTGATACCTGCACAATTTGCTGGTTGTATAAAAGTCTAACCTGCCATACATAACTTCGCCCTTTTTCTAAAGGTTCTAGCGAACTTGGATATGATAAGGACGAAGACATCACTGCATCCATAAAGCAAATAGTTGGATTAGTCGCGATTGCTTCAGAAGGCGTTTGATTTGCTTCTAACTTCACTAGTGCAAATTGCAAACTTAATCTAGGGTCATTTTGAATCGCGGACAAATTACACTGCCAAACGAAAGTTGGGTTTACTGTTTCAATCGTATCGGTGTCGAAAGGGATCGATAGTGAAATGGGTATGTTTTCAAACTGAGCTAAAACTGTTGAAAATATAAACCCAAAAAAGAGTGTCAGTCCTATTTTCATATTTACTATTTTAAATGAATATTAGTGGAAAATTTTAAATAAAATGGCTTTTTAAAATCGGTGTTTTTGTCTGTAAAAAGCACATATTCAGTTGGTAAAAATCTTTGCATACTCAAATCAAAATCTAGGTTTTTGAAAAAGGAAAAATGAGTCCTAAATGTAAATCCTTGTTGATTCTTAAATTGTTCACTCCACAATTTCTGATAAGCTACACTTACTGTAAAATCTCGAACTTTAATTCCAAACTCAGGCTGAATCAACCAATTCTGTCCATATATTCTTGTTAATCCTTTAAAATTGCTGTACTGGATAGCACAACCAAACTTCACTCGTTTTAATTCATAATTCAACTTACTGTTGACTTGAGTCAAAGTTTGAACTGAATCAAAACCGTTTATTTGAGCATAACTTACGTCATGATTTGTAGTAAAGACATTTTTTAAGATTTCATGAACAGTGTTTATTCCTAATCTCCCTAAATGACTCAGTTCGGGAGAGTTTACTTGTTCACTGCTTCTATCTTTCATAGCCAAAAGCGAATAGGAGGATGTCATAACAAGGTGTTTAGTTAATTTCAATTGCATGTCTAAAGTGGCTTGGTCAATTTGTCGAGATGAAATACTTTTAGTCTGTAAATAAAAATTATCTCTAACAACTTTGATAGAAGTTCTAAAATTTCTTGTAACAATTTGTTTGTAACCAAACTCAATCCTATCGGTTTGACTTAGAAAAATACCCTGCGTTAAACCATCATATGAAGAAGGTATTCTGCGGAAAGATGCATCGAAATTGGATCTCATTTTTGGAAAATCAACTACAACATTTGAAAAAAGTGAAATATGGTTACTAACCTTATCAGTTAATTGTTTCAACGAATCAGCAGGCTTGTTCCATGTATATCCTATTGTATTAATCCAAGTCAAATTTTTAATTTTATTAGGGGTGTATTTGCTTGTCACATTCGTTGTATATTTTGGCTCTGCTTTAGAAAATTGATCCAATTTTGCAATAAATGGTCCAGTATAAAAATTTTCAACTGCTACATGATTCCCTGCTTCTTTCCCATAACCAACCTTTGCACTTGAAACAAATTGGATATTCTTAACTTGAAAGAAATTACCTTGGTTAAAAATATTTCCTGAGTTGTAAACAATTTGATCAAAAGCTTGATTTGAAAACAATTGATTCGGTAGGGTATATCCTGCAGCAAAATCGGTAAAATATTTATCTCGTTCATATTGAAAATGTACACCTTGTAATGGAATACTATTTTTTGACATACTACTTTTAGATAATGTAGTCAAACCAATATCAAATTTCTTGATCCCCGATAAAAAAGAAGTTGCTTTTCTTAACACACTTTTAGAATAAAGCGCCTGAAGTTTTTGCTTTTGTACTTTCAAATCTTTTAGGCTAGCACTCAAATCCCCAATTTTAGTTTGATAGCCTTGAATTTTGGCATTAAGTGAATCTAAATTATACTTGTTTAACTCTTTAAAATTTAAACTGGTATCCGGTATTTCAAACGTATTAATTTTCGGCAACGAATCGGGTTTTGGTTTCTCTAAAGCTAGAGAATCATGGTTTAGTTTAGGTAGATTAGGTTTATTTAGTTTTAGTTTATTTTCAAGTTCTATTTTTTTCTGATACAAATAGCTCAACTTTGATTCTAGTCCAAAAAGAGCCTTGCTTTTAGAATCAATTTCACCATCAACACCTGCTATTTTTACTTGAAGTTGTGAAACGTTCATCTCCCTGAATTTTTGTGAATCAAACGAAAGTTTGAAAAAGCTTGCTCTCCCAAATCTTAATTCTTCATTTGAATTTCTAAAATTCAAATTGAGAGGCAATCCAGCAATCGTTGCAGAAGAAACACCTTCGAAAAAATAATAACCTTGAGGAAATTCATTTCGAAGATTAGGATGAATTCCATAAACAGATCCTATCTTTAGTTCCATTGAAGGATTACTAACAAAAGCGCGTTTTTTCAGGTCCTCTTGTGGGGCTTGAGAAAATGCAATTGTATAGCAATTGAGGAAAAGATAGTATGTTAGAAATCTTTGTAGCAATTTGTATTTGGTTATTAGATTGTCACTAAAGTAAACTATAATTAAATTAGTTTAACAAAAATTTTGAAATTTATCATAATTTTAATTTATTTCTCAAAAAGTGTTAATATTTAAAAGTCTTTGATTTTTTTGATCATTCATGAATCAAATCATTTGGATTGTGAATATTAGCTATGTTCATTATATTTCCATTTAAAGATTAACCCCTATGACATTCTGGAATGCAATTTTTACAACCATCAACGTTTTCAAATCCCAAGTTTCTGGCAGTCTGTAAAGCAGTAGAACAAAACACAAAATCACCTAATTCAAGATATTGATTAAGTAAACCGTAGTGAATACAAGTATCAACATGAACCTCATGATTGTTGTTGGGATTGCTTGTGCGCTTATTAACTCTATACTTAGCCATTATTAAATTTGATTATTCAACCAAACTTACAAAAAGAGTTAAAGCAGTTTTTTTGCAAAAAGATGTCTTTTCTATCTAAGACCAATGATTAGGCTAGTTACGGGAATTTAAAAATGGTATTTATACTATGAAAAAATAGTATATATACTATTTCTGATTGTCAGAATTATTAGCCATCTCATTTAACCTTGAATTTTTCCTCTCTATTTTCTGTTGTTTTTCCCACGATTCTTCTTGCTCGATCTGCTCATCAGTTCTGATTTCGTATAAACCCAATATTATGCTTTTTCTTACAAATTCTGCTGGATTGTTAGCACCTATTCTTTTTGATAAATCAGATCTTGTCGCATCAATTGATTTTCTGGATAAATTCAACTTCCCGCTCATTTGATCACTAGTTTTGCCATCACAAATCATTTTTAAAATGTGAAGTTCGCGCTGATTTAATTTGAATTTGATTAAACTTTCTTCTCTATTATTTTCATTTTCAAACCTAGAGAATAAAGCTTGTGAAACCAAATCATTTGTATAATTCCCCTTAAACTTAACATCAAACAATGCATCAATTAATTCATCGAACGAACAATTTTTCTTCAAGTAACTTTTTGCTCCAAGACTAATAAGTTCCGCTACCATCCATAAATCATCATGCATACTTAACATAATTGCTTTCACGTCTGGATAATCTTTCCTTAAAATCTGAAGAGTCTCTTTTCCATCCATCACAGGCATGTCTAAATCCAATAAGACGATGTCAATTTGATGATTAGCTATTTTTTCAAAAAAATCTTTTCCATTTTCAGCTTGAAAAGCAACAACAATTTGAGGTTCCCTTTTAAGCAACATAACAAGGGCCTGTCTAACAACAGTGTGATCTTCCACGACAGCTACACGAACAATTTGTCCTGATTTATAATACTTCGATTTTTTCATTTTTCATCAATTTTAAAGGCACTTATCAATGGCATGGCAAGTTTTACTGAACCACCTTGAGCAAAGCGCTCAAAAAGTAATTCGCCAGAAATTAATTTTAATCTATGGGATATTGATTCCAAACCAACTCCGTCACTATGAGAAAGTAGATAGTCGTAATCCGACTGACTAATACCAATTCCATCGTGCTCTAATTTCAAAAATAAATATTCATCCTTTAATTCCAAATATAGATTTATCGACTGAGGTCGTGCGTGTTTCAACAAGTTATTCAATAGTTCCAGCGCGATTGAATAAAATTGTATTTCTTGATGTTGTTCAAGTTGCAGCTTATCACTTTCAATGTCCGACACGAAAGTGCATTTTTGCCCCAAGGTTCGTTGAGTTTGCTCAATTAGTCGTTGCAGGGTTTTTTCCAATCCAAATTTTACAAGGAAATGTGGTAACATTTCGTGTGCAATTGTTCTAATTTTAGTAACTGATTGATCCAAAACATCAATTACAAAATTGACGTCATCATGATAAGTAGATTCTTTAGGAATATCTTTTAAAGTGGCATTTAAGTTTCGCTGCGCCATTGACAAAATTGAACCTACTTCATCATGAAGGTTTCTAGCTATTTTCGTTCTCTCATTTTCCTGCGCCAATACCACCGCATTCATTAATTCAAGCTCTTTGCTTTTGAGTTGCATTTCAAATTCTTGTTGTTGTATAATTTTCCTTTTACGAAAGTTGAACGTAAGACCCAATAGAGTTAATATTAAACCTAGGCTGAAAAAAGTCGCAGACAAAACTGTAATTAGAATTAGATTTTCAATTTCCATAAAGCTCTAGCTATTAAAAAATGATAAAAAATTGTACTTATTTGGACAATTGGCCATATATAGAAAAACAATTGATTCTGATGAGTCCTAATTATACTTTCAAAAATGGAAACATAAATTTGAAGCCCGTTGTAAACTAAAACTGCAGACGCAAGAAGATACATACTGTCGTTTAGTAAAGAGTCGTAAATACTATTCAAAAACTGAACAACTAATATTATAATGGCAAAAATAGAAAGCATTACATGAATAAAAAAACTGTAAAAGCTTAAACACTCTTCAATTTTCCACCCTAAAATAAAATAGATGATGGAAAAAGAAAAAATGGTAGATAAGATACAGATTAGACTTCCAATTTTAACTATTGGATTGTTATAAGTGGCAAATAAATAACTTAATAATAGAATTGATTCTACAAGAATGTGGATTGAAATAAGCCAATCTTGATTGAAATTAGAAAAAAGATAAAGTAAAAAAGTACTTAAATTAACAGCTCCTAATTCAATGGATAATAACCACAACAAAAAATTGGGTTTGTAATTTGACTTTCGTTTTATAAATAAAATAAGTGTTGGTAGTAATGAACTGCCAACACCGATTAAGCTGATTATATTAAAGAAAATTAAACTCAATTATGCATTTTTAACTATTAAGTGAATTGCGAGTTGAGCACAATGGTGGACAAGGATATAACTTTTCTAAAATAACTCCATTCACCATATCATTCTCATCAGCAGTTACGCCGACTGCAATTAGATTTTTTTTACCGTCATCTCCTATACCATAATAGAAACGAATCCCCATACAACCATTTTGATCCAAAATCTTTTTAAGCTGATTTTTACCTACAAATTGCCCAATGATTTCTCCCACAGGAATCGTTGCTCTGTAATTTGCTGTCCAACCTGACGCTTCCGCTAGGGTAACTACTGACCCTTCATTTCCATTGAATGACATACTCTTAAATTTTAAAATTTATCGAAATTAGAAAGTAATAGAATCGTTCATTTTAACTGAAAGCTTAGTTTTTTGCTAATCACGACAAATATATAAGCATTTAGGGAAAATTATACTTTTATTTTTAGTACTTGTACCATGAATTTTTAGTACTTGTACTATTTTTGATTGTGGGATTTTGTTAATGAAGCCAAATTTCACATACCCAAATTCATCTTCCAATTCAAAGTAAACTCCTGTGAGCAAATAAATTTAGGCTTAGAAAAGGTTAAAATATAAAAATAAGTCTAGTTAACTGTTATTAATTCAACAGTTAGGTAATTTGAAAGTATTAGTATAAGTCTAAAGATCCCTTAAATTCTAGCATTAATTTGAACGAATTTGTGTTTCATTGTTCAAAAAAAACCGTTTTTTTATACTTTTAGAACTGTAAAGTTACTACTTTGTTGTAAAGTAACAGAAGTCAAAAAAAAAACATGATCTTAAGAAAAATCCAAATTACCGAAGTTAAATTACATTTATTGATCGCAAGGTAATCTCTACACATGGAAGAATGAAAATATTCAAAGATTGCCAGAAAAAAAATGGAAATGCAAGCTAAAAGTTAAGGAATTTACATTCCTTTTCACTTATATTGAAATTGAAAAAGGGGATACAACATCCCCTTTTTAGTACTTTATTTAAATATCAATTATTTTACAGTATATTGGAATTTAACTGTACATCCGCTAGTTAAAATTGTGATTACACCATCTTTACCGTCTGTTAGAGGGTTGAATGAGCCTGAACAAACTAAATCATCAGCGTCCAAAGTATCGTGGTCATACACTTCAAAATCCCATTGCTCGTTTCCAAATAGAAAATCGGTAAAAGCTGCAGTTAAACTGTTGCTATTACTTACAGTAGTGGTATTGTAGTCCCACGTAGAACTTGAGCTTTTTGCAAAACGCATATATAAATCGGGAGCATCAATAGGGTCGTAGTTTACACTTGTTGGGGTGTAAACTGTAACATTGTTTCCGTATCTAAACAGACAGATACTACTTTTTTCAGCAGAGCTATCATAATTATCTGCATCAATGTCTGTGCATCCTTTTTTTCTGCAACTTGAAAGTGAAGTGACACTTGCAAAAATTAATATTAATGTTAAAAATCTCATTGTTTTTATTTTAAATTACCCTTACTCTTTAGGTTTTTCAGGAAACACCTTTATTTAATAATCTCTTCCTTTTACTAAATCTAAATTCACCCACTCACAATCATTATTGAATGCTTCTATTCTCGTTAGGAGTTCTGCTGTTAATGGCACTTCTCCTTTTAATTGATTGTATAATTTGGTGTGTAGTCGAATGAAATAAGATTCAGAAAGGCTGTAATTTGACCAATTTGAAAGTACACCTGTTTCCTTATTCTTTGTTCTTTGTTCTGCTTTTGATAAAAAAGAAACTTTGTATGCACCTTCTTTTCCTTTAATTTCAGCGTTCATTGTTTCTCTGTATAATTCTCTTTCTGCCTTTGCCTCTATGAAACCTCTTGATTCAGATTCTTTTGTAATTGAACTAAATTCTGAACTTATAACTTGATACATTGCTGAATAAACATCTTTGAAATCGTTATTATAACTTGCGTATAATACAATCTGTTTCTGCTGTGCTTCAATTTCAGTAATTAGATTATTTCGTTGCGCTACAAGAACACGATATCTCTCTTTTTCTTCTTTTTTTTGTTCTTTTTTTTCTTTTCTATCTTCCTTCTTGCTTTGACAAAAGACAAATCCAGAAGTTAAAAACATGATAGATAATACAATCGTTTTCATTTAAGTTAATTTGTATTTAATTGCACTACTCGTTTCGCTTTTCGTTTTCTCGTCGTTTGAATGGTATCTGAACTCCATTAATTATCAACAAAAATAATAAAATAATATAAAACAAGACAAATATGTCGCTTTCTTTTTTGTGATAATTCTTGACTTTTGAGGGTGGACGAGAAATACGAAAAATTCCTTATTGATCTAGGTACTCGAATAAAAGAAAAAAGGCAAGCAAAAAATCTTACACAAATAGAACTTGCTTCTTTTATAGACTGTGAAGTCAAGTCTATTCAGCGTATCGAAAAAGGGAAGATGAACATGAGTCTGAAGATGTTTCTTCTTCTTTCTGAAGTGCTGGAAATTGCTCCTGAAGCACTTTTGAAAATTGAAGAATCAGACATTATTTGACTTATTAAATATTAAAGAGATTATTTAATAATAATAATCCCGTTTTGTGGTGATGTCGTTTAAATTTTTATTTAAATAGTATATTAAAAAATCAAAAAATTGAATTCCAAATTTATAATTAACAATTAGTAATTCAATCTCTATCCATTGATAATTACTCTATTTTCACTAATAGACTTGTTTAATACATCAATGTGTTTATTGTTTTTAATAATTTTCCTCAACATCGCAATTCTTAACATGTCAATTTTTAAAAATTTCAACTTGTTTTCTGCGGATGGTTTTTTGAAAATCAATGGTTTTTCTGAATTATATTCTATAGTCATTTGTTTAAAGTTTTTTACATTGTATTAATTGTATGCTTGTTCATTCATTAGCGAGTTTAATATCAATTTTGGTATTTGAAAGAATGTTATTTTTCATTTTACAAATGCCTTTTTCCAAACAAACACGAACATCTAAAATTACCAAAATTTTCGATTTTCTAATTGCTTCAGTATATATTTGGTGAACAAAAATATTAGTTTCAAAAAGCTCAAATATCTGTTTTGTTGCACTCATTTTGAATTGATTTTTTTACAGGAATCTTCCCAATTTAATACCATCTCCAAATCCTTATAAAAGTTTGATTTTTCGACTTCAGAGGTCACAAAACAAAACGAGAATGAGAGCGACAGCGTCATTCTCGTTTTTGTTTTTCATCATTCTCTTTCTGATTCTTTTTTTTTCGTGATTTAAATCAGGAGAATCTTTCCAATCCAAAGCCATTTCCAAATCCTTATAAAAGTTTGATTTTAAAGTTTGATTTACTGCACGCGCAGAAACAATTTATTTTATAAGAATTCTGGCTACATTTTTTTGCTGACCGGATTTTAATTAATTTAGCAACTCATTATAACTGATTTACAATGAAAAATCTGATTCTAGTCTTAATTTTATTCTTCTCTACCAACCAAATAACGTGTCAATACCTCGTCGAGCAATATGCAGATGAATATCTTGATAATGTTTGGAAATCAATGTACAGAAACATTTTTCATTATAATGCTGATGGTACCTTGGCAGTTCAGTTTAACGAAGTTGAAGATAATCAAGGTTTTTGGTCAGCAAATTCTAAAATCGATTATTCATACAATTCAAATCAGCAAATCATCCAGAGAATATCTTCTGTTAGAAATTTACAAAGTAATGTTTGGGAAAATGAGCGCAGACAAACCAATACCTATGATTCTGGGCAAAAGTTGATTGAAACAATGTGGGAAATTTATTTGAATGGTGCTTGGCAAAATGAGGAACTGCAACAATTTTCCTATGATAGTTCAGACGATTTGATCCTTACAGTAGTAAAAAGCTGGTCTGTCGCAGAAGAAATCTGGAAAGAATCTACGAAGAAAGAAAACGTCTTTTCGAATGGGATTTTGACTCAAACATTAACTTCTATTCGAGATCTTGCCAATACTGCATGGATTCCATATAAAAGAAGTGATTTAACCTACACTTCCTTTAACAAAATTGAGATTGAAGCAGAAGAAATTTGGGAAAATAATGTGTGGCAGAATAATTTGTTGGTTACTTACGGTTACAATGCGCAGGAGCAGTTAATTAGTAAGCTAAACGAAGGTTGGAGTTCAGTGGAAAATGCTTGGCAAAATAACATTCAAGTTAACTTTACAAACAACAATGACGGAACGGAAAATGATTTAATAGCACAAAACTGGAATTCCGATCAAAATCAATGGGTGAATGATGTAAAAATTAGCAATGTTTATGGAGCGGCCTTTGTGGGTATAAATCAAGAACAATTGCAAAACATTGAATTTTACCCTAATCCAGTGGAAAGTGAACTCACTGTCAATCCAGGTAATGATGCGAAATGTGAGATTAATGTCTTTGATTTATCAGGCAAACCGTTAATGAATCAATCTGGTACTGGAAGTCAATTCATCTCTTTTACCCATATTTCTAGCGGAATTTATTTGATGGAATTGACTGTGAATGGCAAAAAGCAAATTCATTCAATAGTTAAAAATTGAATGGATTGAATGTTTGAATCATCTGTTAAAAAGTTTGAACTTTCAAAGCTTTAAATTATTTGATTTTGACATAATTGATTGATTATTAATTTTTTATTGTAATTTTTTTACAAAAATGGAAAATATTCAACTGTTTGTCAGCTACAAGTAATTGCGTTTCTATTTCTTCTTTGAATTTAACTACATTTAAAGCTTGATTAATTTATAATTCCATATCCTGTCGTAAAGGTTCAAAATTGGAAATTAAAAAGAATAGAACATTTTTTGATTTTCTAATTCAACAATAATTCAACGAAATGAATAAATCCGCAACTAATGAGGTAGTGTTTGAAACCGATGAGACTAGTAAGAATGATTATAAAATAATACTAGTTTGGCTATTGGTTTTTTTTCTCTGGAGTGTGATTCTAAAACGATGGTGGGTATTATTTTTGGGAGCAATTTACATCGTCATTCAGGTTTTTATAAAAAGAAATAAGAAACTAATGATTTTTCAAAATGGTGAAGTTGTAATTCAAGGATTAACGAAAATTTACACAAAATCAACAAAAATATATTACTCAGTTTCTAGTGGAAATAGCAAATCATTGAACTATAAGATTTTGGTTTTAAGATATATAGATAGTAATAAAATTTTATTTAGAATGCCACTCGACAACGAAGACGATATAACAAAAGTTACAACTATGTTTGAACGAGTAAAAATCTCAACAAAACGCCATTAAGCTCAAATGTTTTGGATTTTCATTTCTACTATTTTTACGGTTACCGTCAATGCTTAAATTCTAATTTCAAAAAAACAGGCTCAAAAAAAGAACCAATATGATTCACCTATTTTTCGAAAAGCTCCCTTTGATTTTCTTAGTTTTTGCATGTGTAGTTTTTACATTAAAATCCTTTAAGATCGATAAGAAAATCCCTAAAATCAACAAGAACGATATTGTCTTTTTAGCTAGATTTTGTTCCATTAGATTGATGAGTGCAAATAATTTCGGCAGTAATTATGTTGGGCAAATAATTCTCACTTCGGATCGATTATATGTTAGATCCAATTTTTTTATTTTGCCATTTTTTGAAGATTTGTTGATCGACATTGATTTGAAAAAGATTGAAAAGATCGAAGTGATTTATAAAAATCCTAAAAAACTTAAAAGGCAAAGAATTGCAATTCAGTTTAAAGATGGAGATGACAAGCGTGACACCTTCGTTTTTAGGTCAAGAAATAAGCAGAAGCTGTTTAAAATATTAATCGACAAAACGCTAATCCAAAATTCAACCCTAATTTTTTGACTCACTAAACCATAAATTCCATACTTTTGCATCAAACAAAAATTATCAATGATGAAAATGAAAAAATTAATGATGCTTTTACTTTTGTCGTTAGCGGTTGTTAGCCCGTTGACAGCGCAAGTGAAATATTACAAGGTTCAAAATGGAACCAAAACACTTTTGAAAACTGGGGAAAAATTCGTTATTCCTGTGAACGAAAAATTAGAAGCAAGTACCAACTTTTTGATGGAAATTGACATCATTGCTTTTAAGAAATTGTACACTTACCAATCTATTAACGCAACCATGTTACATAAAAATTCTGAAGGTGATGCTACAGTGAAAGATTACATCAACTGGAATCTTGGTTCTGAGTTATTTAAATCTAAATATGGAACTGAAAAAGTCTTGAATTATTACTTGTTTGGAACAGAAGAAGTTCGCAAAAATCCAAAAAACATGTATTTTTATAAGGATAAAGGTTCTTTTTCTTTGACTGACGCACTTGATACAATTTACTTTGACATTGAGGCAGCTTATAAAACGGGTAAGGAGGGGTATTTTGAAAATGATGCTTACAAAGAAAGAGATGTGTTTTCAAAAAGAGAATATGTTCCAAATCCAAATTCACCGATTGTAAGTTTCCAAATTCCAGCTGCAGTTTTGTTGGACAAAAAATACAAAGATTTTGTTGATCCAGGATATGCGTCAACAAATGACATGATGGGTCTATCTGCAATTCACAGAAAAATTGAAAATGAGTGGAGCCGTGTGAAAGATATCAAAACTGCAGTTCCTGTTGTTGGATATATCGCTACTTTTCCAGAAGTTGCTCGTGCAATGGAGTCGATTTTGGATCAAAGGGAAGCCGAAATTAAAAAGGAAGCTGACAAACAAAAAGCAATTGATTTGGTTGAACAATGGAGCAATGATTCAAAATATTTGATCATTTTAGAAAAAAGTGAAACGCCAACTTTGAAAGCATTGAACAAAAAAATGAAAGGAATTACTGATCCTAATGCATTGATGGAATTGTTTAAAGGTTATACTGGAAAATAATTTGCACACATTGAATCAATTCTCCAATTAGAATTGATAAATATTTGAAATATTAGCCGAAGTTCTGATTAGTTCTTCGGCTTTTTTATTGTAAAATTTCTATTTATAAAAAACTTCTACTCAACGGCATTTTAAGATAATACAGTTCATTTTAATTAATTATTTGAGTCTATAAATTAAATAATTAGTTTATTTTTGAACATTTTTTAATTTCGTTTTTTATACAATAAGAAAACGAATATTGTAATAAAATAGAATGATCAAAAGAATTGTCATAGTTGAAGATGAATTGATTATCCAAGAACTGTACATAGATTACCTTGAATCATTGGGATACGAAGTTGTTGCTACTTTTGAAAGTGGAGAAAAAGCAATTCAGTATTTTCAACAAGAATCTGCTGATTTAATCTTAATGGATATTCGTTTAGATGGAATTTTAGACGGAATTGAAACGATGGTTGAGATTCAGAAAAAAAGTTCAATTCCTGTGGTTTACATTTCAGGAAATTCTGAAGCAAGAAATTTAGAACGAGCTGAACTGACTAATATGAAAGCATTTTTGCCAAAGCCATTAAATTTTAAATTATTGTCAGACACTTTGAAAAAAATACAATAGTTGATTGGTGAAGTTGATTAGTCCTTTTCGCCAGAAAAAAGTTAAATTTTTAATGAAGTATTTACAATTAGAAACGACCTTTTTAAGTATTTAAAATGGTACAAGATAGATTCCAAAATAACCATATTTCTGTTAAGATTTTAAACTATAAAATATTGCATTAATCACCTTACTTTGTTAGTTCGTCGAATTTTTAAATTTAAGTCGTTGAATTAGTATAAATTTAGATGTTGAAGTAAGAAGTAACTTTTAAACTACGTTATTTCGTGTGATTGATAAAATAAAATACATACTAATCTAGTGGTTGTATTTTTAATAAAAATGTACTATTAAGATGATGAATGAATTTCACCCAAAGTTGGAAGAGCAAATTAATAACTTTATTGGACAAAATTCCAGACTTAAAAAGAAAATAGCAGGGTTTCTTTCAGTTGTAAATTCAACTTATGAGCAGTACGACGAAAAATTGAACGATAATTCTGGGATTCTATCAAAATACGAAGCAACATTATTAGATAAAGGTATTTTGATGCATCAAAATCAAGTTTTGAGTAATGAAGTTCAACTGAATAATTTTCATTTACAACAAAGCAAAGTTCAGATTTCAAATTTTGAAAAATTGTCTAATGCAGGTTCATTTAAATTTAATTTAAAGTCTGGCATTATGGTCAATTCAAATCAAATGTCTAAGATGTTTGATATTACTGAATATGAATATAATATTGAGAACTTTACGGCACTATTTGTTGAATCCAAATTGATTAATGAAGCTCTTATTAATAGTAAATTAACCAAAAGCAGTATATTATTTGAAGAAATTCAATTAATCAATGAAAAGAGATTTTTCAGTATCAATGGAGAAGTAATCAGTGAACGCGGAGAAGAAATTTTACAAGTTGTGGTGAAAGATTTGACTGCTATTAAAAAGCATGAACACGAATTAGAAAATGCCATTTTGAATTTGGAATTTTATAAAAGCGTGATAGACCAAACTGTAATTTTAACTACTTTTAATTTAGACGGTAAAATCATTTTTGTGAATGATAATTTCACAGATATTGCTGGTTATTCTAACTTGGAAATGATTGGAAAGAACTTTGATTTTTTGACGTTTGATTCAGGAAATGAAGCTTCTATATCTGAAATTATTGAAAGTTTAGACATCTATGATAATTGGAAAGGTACGGTCAAAAACAAAGATAAAAACGGCCATGTTTTTTGGCTAGATACAACGATTATTCCTTTCATTAGTGATGAAAAAATTAAGAAATTTATTTCCATTCAAGTTGATGTCACTGACAAGTTATTAAAGGAACAAAAAGTTGAAGAGCAAAGAGCTTTTTACGAAACAATTTTGAATAACCTTCCACTGGATATTGCAGTTTTCAATAAAAATCATGAATACTTATTTGTCAATCATTTAGGAATTAGCAATCCAGAAACTAGAGCGTTTTTGATTGGTAAAACAGATTATGACTATTGTAAACAATACAACAAAGACATCTCAATTGCGGATGCAAGACAAGCTATTTTTGATCAAGTTTTAGAGTCTAAAAAGCAACTGGAATTTACAGATAAACTGTTAGGTAAAGATGGTAAAGACGTGTATGTTTTGAGAAAATTTTTCCCATTCATGAACACTGAAAACGAGTTGGAATACATGCTTGGAATCGGAGTCGACGTGACAGAAAAAACCGAACAATCGATTCAAATCAAAGAATCTTTAATTGAAAAAGATGCTTTGTTAGGTGAAGTTCATCACAGGGTGAAAAACAATCTTTCCATCTTTTTGGGATTGGTTGAAATGCAGATGAAAAGAATGAAAGATAAAAATTTGATTAATGAATTTACTGAAATCAAAAATCGAATCATTTCCATGTCGTTGATTCATGAAAAATTATACAAGTCTTCGAATTTTGCACAAATTGATTTAAAAGAATACACCTTAGATTTTGTGAAATATTTGAGTGAATTTTTTGATGCGGATCAAAATGTAAAGATTTCTTTTGAAATGGATGAAGTTTTTGCGAATACGAAAAATACAGTTCCCGTTGCATTGATTATTAATGAATTAATCACAAATTCATATAAACACGCTTTTGTAGGAGTTGAAAATCCGACGATAAATATCAAGCTCAATGAAGTAAATTCTTTCGTAGAATTATCGATTTCGGATAATGGTATTGGTCTGGAAAAAGATTTTGAGTCAATGCAATTAGACTCTTTAGGAATAAAATTGATTCATATTTTCGCTAAGCAATTGAAAGCAGATTTGGAAGTTGTTAACGAAAATGGATTGAGTTTCAACTTTAAATTTAAAAATGAAACACCAATTGATTTGATTTATTCAGTCAATTAATATTTTGATGCAACTATCGTTGGTTTTAGCATTGCAATTACCATATTAAATTGATGTTAATAATATTCGTTCTGTTGGTTTAAAATTGCTATTTTACTAAAAAAATCCGTATTTTCGGGACATGAATAAGACCATTGATCGCCTGAAATTGGCCAATTTTGGAAATCTTGAATTGCTTGCTAAACAAGTTGTTGAAGGATTTATTACAGGTTTGCACAAAAGTCCTTTTCATGGTTTTTCTGTTGAATTTGCCGAACATCGTTTATACAATACTGGTGAATCGACACGTCACATTGATTGGAAATTGGCTGCGAGAACAGATAAAATGTTCACCAAAAAGTACGAGGAAGAAACAAATTTGCGATGTCAAATTGTAATCGATTGTTCCAGTTCTATGCTTTTTCCGCAACACAAACCGGTTTCAAAATTAGAATTTTCAGTTTACGCCGCTGCATCTATTATCGAATTGCTAAAGCGTCAACGTGATGCTGTTGGGATTTCATTGTTTACGGATAAGTTGGATTTACAAACTCAAGCCAAATCTTCCGTGACTCATCACCGATATTTGTACAGTGAATTGGAAAAACACTTGAAAATCTACAATGAATCTGAGAAAAAAAGCACCAATTCAATTCAAGCTTTGCATGATATCGCAGAATTGTGTCACAAGCGCAGTTTGGTAGTCATCTTCACTGATTTGATGGATGATCCAGAACGAGAAACTGCCTTTTTTCAAGCCTTACAGCATTTGAAGCACAACAAACACGAAGTGATTGTTTTTCATGTGGTTGACAAAAAGACAGAAATTGATTTTGAATTAGAAAATCGTCCATATACCTTGGTGGACATGGAAACCGGCGAACGATTGAAGTTACAACCTGCGGCAATGAAAGAAAAGTATGCAGAAGCGATTCAAGCATATTTTGAGCAAATCAAGTTGAAGTGCGCCAATTACAAAATTGATTTTATGCCAGCAGATATTGAAGCTGGTTATGACGATGTTCTCTTAAAATATTTGTTGAAAAGACAGAAAATGCGCTAAGCCAATATTTCCCAATTAAAACGAATCTTTTCGTGTAAATTCCTTTTTTCATTTTTCATACATTAACTTTAGATATCTTATAGAATCATTTTGATTTTGAATAGATTAAAATTAGAAAAATGAAAAAGAATATAGCTGTTTTTAGCTCACACGACGAAGCACATCAAGGATTAGAGGCGTTAATGAATGCAGGAGTTGATATGAAAAATGTTTCCATCATTGGCAAAGCGGAAATTATTGATGATCAGGTAAAAGTAAAATCAAACGGAGCGATTATCGCAGCACCAACTATCGCAGGAACTGTGATTGGCACAACGATTGGTTTGCTAACTGGGATTGGACTTTTTGCGATTCCAGGATTAGGCGTTTTGTTTAGTGCTGGAGCAATTATCGGTGCATTTGCAGGTTTTGATGCAGGCGTAATTGCCGGCGGAATTTCATCCATTTTAGTAGAAATAGGTGTCAAAGAAAATCGAATTCAATATGAAGAACATATTCAGGAAGGAAAATTTTTGATGATTATTGAAGGTTCTGAACCAGAAATTGAAAATGCAAGAGCTATTTTAGAAGGTTTGCATATTGGTATTTCTGAACATTGATTTTAATGAGGTTGAATTAGAGTTTAAATTGTTAAAGTTTTTTTATTATAACATATTTTGTGTTTTTCAAACAAATTATTAATATTGTAAAAAAAACTTTAAACCCATGAAAAAATTAATTTACCTTTTATTTATTTCTACTTTTTATTTACAAAGCGTTTCTGCTCAGAATATTGAATTGAAATGGTCAAGTAAGATGAAATACAAAAATTCCAAAGATGGTTTTTTTGAAAGTTACATTGGATCATCAGAAAATGCAGTCTACGGCACATTTAAAAATATTACTTCGTACAGTTCTTCATCAAAAAAGAAGGTGAAAAAACTCAAATTAGTTGCTTTTGACAAAAAGACAATGAAAAAAATTGATGAATTTACACTTAAAAATTCAAGAGATAAATCAAGATCATCAAAAATCAAAGGATTGAACTTTGAGAAAATTATTGTTTTAAATGAACACATTCTTATTTTTTGGAGTAAATATTCTTCTGGACAATATGAAATCTTTGCAGAGACACTCAATTTAGACTTGGGTAAAAAAGATAAAATGCGAAAAATTTGTACGTTCAAAAATGTAATTGCAAAAGAATCATTTTGGACAACGTCGTCTCTCGTTTTTTTAGGGTCCAAAGAGCTAGGCACTGACGTTTTAATAGGAAGTGAGGTAGATAATGGAACGGGGAAAAATGTAGGCTTTGAATACGTGACTATTGGCACAGATTTAAAAGAAGTTTATAAAGGGAAAGTTGATCTTCCGGTTTTAAAAAAGGCTTTAAGGCCGACGTATCTTTCTGCTCTCTATTGCAATTATGAGTTGGGGTTAGATGGAAATCTTTTCATCAAATCAAATGTGATACTCTCCAAAGAAGAAAGAAAACTTGCTAAGCCAGGAGAGCAGATAGCATTTTCAATCTTGAATGTCGTTGATGTTGAGTCTAATAATGTTGAGACTTATGAATTAAAATTTGATGGAATTAATATTTTTAATTTCAATATTTTAAATGAAGGAGATGTAGTTAGGATTTATGGCTTTTTTAGTGATATAGAAAAAGATCCAGAAGGATTAAGATCTCATGGTATTTTCTTTTCGACTATCAAAGACGGAGAAATGGATGAGCTAAAATATACTTATTTTAATCAAGAAACACTCGAAAAGCTAGCCAAAAAGCCAGCAGAAAATTCTCAAGTTATTGCTTCTAACAGTAAAAAGTCAAAAAAGAGTAAAAATGTTGCTCCAGTGCAAAACAATGAGTCAATTGATCAAAATTATCAAATAGAAGTGATCAAATTTCTGGATAACGATCATGTTGTTTTGTTTTGCTCACAGGTTAGGAATTACATCATAACAACATGTACTTCATCATCTTCTGGTACTTCTTGTCGATCAGAACCATTTTGTGACAAAAAAAATGTTACAGTTTTTAACTTAACTTCAACAGGAGATATTGTTTGGTGTGCAAATGTTAATCGAAAAAAAACATTTGATGGTTGGGATATAGATGATTTGAAAATCGTTTCAGATGAAAGTAAATACTATGTTATCTATGGTAATTCGTTGAAAGAGAAATCAGCAATAGGACCTTTTTCCGAGAAAAGAAGGTCAGAAGCTAGAGATTTTTTCGACTATGCAGTTATAGATAAAAAGAGTGGCGAAGCAGTAGCAAAAGAAAAAATGGTCAATTCTTCAAGCACTGCAAAAAAGGAAAGAAAAGCCATCCACACCCCAGCAATAGCAGTTTTTGACAATCAGTATTTTATTAGCTCTACCAAAAAAAGAATAAATCCATATATTCTTACTACAGGTTGTGTTTTTAGTCTTTTTTTTCCACCACTTGTTGCCATACCGCTTCTTGTTCCTGCATTTAAAGAAGGTACTGGCTACGTAGGAACAATAAAAATCAACAAATAATTCAACGGAATTCTAAAGGATATTTATTAAATATTTCTTCCAATTTAAGCTCGCATGTTTGTGCGAGCTTATTTTTTTGAGTCAATTCTTTTTTGTCAATCAGTTTTCTTGTCAGATTAAAGTTTCCTAAGTAAAATTTTGTAACCAAATTTGTTCCCCAGCCGATTGAGTTTACAATCAAATTTCCTTTAATAAGATAACTTATCGCAAAAATCGTTGCGGTATTGAGCGACATGGAAATTAAACCTTTACCTACATTTCCATTCAACATCATTCCGAATCCAGGAACTATGGAAGCAAATTGTTTGAATTTTTTGTGGCGAATTTCATATTCTTTGATCTCTTCAATGCAACTTAATCCGAGAAAAATGGAATCCTGGGCTATCAAGATGGGTTGAATTTGATAAGCGACACTTGAATCATATTCCAAATAAGTCAAGTATTTCAAAGCTAAAAAACCTGTTGAAGGTTCATTGTTAAGTTTTTCAAACGATTCGATGTAATAAACCGTTAAAGAAATTTCTTTATTGAAAAAAGAGACAAGCATTGCATTCCAAGTGAAAATTTCGCGCAATGAATCCGAAAGATAATTTGGATCTACACGCTCAATTTCTCGTTGTAATTTTTGGTCAATTGAATCATTTTCAATTAAATATTGAATTTTTTGAACCAATAATTCGTGTTTGGAAGCGCTGTCTTTTGCTAGAAAAATAGATTTTTCCATTTCCATCAATTGAACGTCAAATTGCTGTTGTGAAAAACAAAAATCAGTACAAAGAAGGACGATACTTATAATGGTAATAGTCGGACGCATTGATGAGGTATTGAGTTTTGAGTTCTTTCTTTTTGAGTTTTGTTTCTCTATAACTTCCTAATAAATTCACGGCATAATACGTTGTGAAAAAGCCTAAATTAATGAGCGTTAACGGATGGGCAATTCCTTTGCTGCGATAACTTTCATAACTTTGAAGTCCCAAAACAGTCATAGAAATCAAAGTGACTGCAAATGAGTTTTTACTTCCTATATACAATTTTCCTAATCCTGGAATGACTGCTGAAAGTGAAAGCGCAACGATTGGTTTTTTCGCTGAAATTTTTTGGTATTTCTGAAAATCAACTTGCAACTTTTCAGGCAACAATTGGAAATCAAATTCCTTAGGATGATCGACTGAATTTTGAATAGTGAGTAATTGTTTCGAAATGCTTGGAACATGAAAAGACTGATTCATACACGTATCAAACCAAAATTGACTTTTGGGCGAATTGACAAAATAGATACTGGCTAAATTCAATGCATTTGTATCGGATTGAAAATGAGTGGTTGATTTTTGAAAATATCTAAAAAACAAAGAATCATCTGGATATTGAAGGTAATATTTTGCCAAATGAAAGCTGATGCTATCTGATTCTTTGAAACTTTTCAAATATGTCAAATGTTCCCGTTGTAATTCTTGTTTACTTAAGTGCGAAACAAACTGATTGTCAAGCTGCGCGAAAATATTTCCATGTAAAAATAGAATCAGTACAACTAAAATATAATTGTTTCTATTCAACGTGATTGATGATTTTGTTTTCAGGAGAAATGACATATTCGCATCGATCTTTGATAATGGAGGGCGAACAGTTGGTAAGTTGGTGCAATCCAATCAAGGTTCCTTTGATTAACCCATGTTTTTCGATGGATTTTTTGGTCATTTCAGAGCAACTGATTTCATAAGTGCAATTGGCAGAAATTTGTTCTGAAATCACATTTTGATATGTGTACATCAATCCAGCCGCCAAATATGTCAAAGGATTGAGTTTTGTAGTGATTTTTGCGGATTCTAAATTCAAAATTTTCCGTTTAGGTTTCACTTTAGTTTGGTAAGGAGCTAAAACGGTATTTGTAATTTTCTTAGAAACTTTATTCGCATTTTCGACTTGAGAGAATCCAACGTTCACCCAAAGCACAATCATCAACCCAAAAGTGGATTTCATCAAGATATTGCGCAAAAAGGATTTGTTTTGATTCATTATGGTTCAAAAATAACTTTTTTTTTCAAGACTTATGATGTTAGACTACAGAACCGTTGCAAAGCAACTATTAGACTAAATTATTACGATAATTTCCATGCTTTAGAATAATTCTAAGAATGCAAGAAAATTAAAAAGTCTATTGTCTATGGTCTAATATCTATGGTCTCAAAAAAACTTTCAAGTTTTAAAAATAAATCACTATCTTTGCCCCGTCAATAATGACTACATAATAAACATTAATTAATTTTAGCATGTATTTAGCACCAGAAAACAAAACTGCAATCTTCGAAAAACACGGAGGATCAGCAACAAACACTGGGTCTGCAGAAGGTCAGATCGCTTTGTTTACTTACAGAATTTCTCACTTGACTGAGCACTTGAAGAAAAATCGTCACGATTACGTTACGCAAAGATCTCTTCAATTATTAGTAGGTAAAAGAAGAAGTTTATTGGATTACTTGAAGAAAAAAGAAATTTCAAGATACCGTGCAATTGTTAAAGAACTTGGCTTACGTCGTTAATAACTTTGGCACAAAAAGAACAGGAGAGGCAATCGAAGTAATTCGTTTGCCTTTTCTATTTTTAAAAGACACTGAAGGAAAGACATTAGACAGAAGACAATAGACGAAAGACAGTCTAATTTCTCAAGTCTAAAAACAGACAAAAGACGACAGATTCCAGACAAAAGACAAAAAGTCTAATGTCTATAGTCTACAGTCTAAAAAAAAATTGTAATAATACAAATATGAACATAGGAACAAAAAGGTCCATCACTACCGGAGGAAAAGAAATCTCCATCGAGACAGGCAAGTTGGCAAAACAAGCTGACGGCTCCGTAGTGTTACAAATGGGCAACACCGTGATGTTGGCAACTGTGGTTGCTGCTCCGGAAGCGAAAGATGGAGTAGATTTTTTACCGTTAACGGTAGACTACAAAGAAAAATTTGCAGCTGCAGGTAAAATCCCTGGTGGATTCTTCCGCAGAGAGGCAAGACCTTCAGATGGTGAAATTTTAATCATGCGTTTGGTTGACCGCGCGTTGCGTCCACTTTTCCCAGATGATTATCATGCTGAAGTACAATTGATGATTCAATTGTTGGCTTATGATGGCGAACACCAACCAGATGCGTTGTGTGGTTTGGCTGCGTCTGCTGCAATTGCGGTTTCAAACATTCCGTTCAACGGGCCAATGTCTGAAGTACGTGTTGGTCGTGTAAACGGCGAATATGTCATCAACCCAACAGTTTCTGAAATGAAAGATTCTGACATCGATATTATGATTGCTGGTACAATCAAAGACATCGTGATGTTGGAAGGTGAAATGAAAGAAATCTCTGAATTGGAAATGGTTGAAGTGATTAAAATCGCTCACGCTGCTATTATCGAACAATGTCAATTTCAATTGGAATTAGCTGCGTTGATTCCTGCTTCAACTCCAAAAAGAGTTTACTCTCACGAAACACATAACGAACATATCAAAGCGCGTGTTTACGAATTCTGCATGGAAAAATGTAGAGAAATTGCACGTCAAGGAATTGCTTCTAAAGCGACTAGAACTGAATTGTTCAACGCGGTGAAAGACGAGTTCAAAGCAACTTTGTCTGAAGAAGAATTGAAGGAAGTAAGCGGATTTATCTCCATTTACTTCTCAGAAGTGAAAAAGAAAGCTGTTCGTCACGTCATGTTGCACGAAGGAAAACGTTTAGATGGTCGTAAATTCGACGAAATTCGTCCAATTTGGGCTGAAGTTGATTATTTACCAATGGTTCACGGTTCTGCTGTGTTTACACGTGGTGAAACACAATCATTGACAACTTTGACTTTGGGTGGTAAAATGGACGAGCAATTGTTGGACGGAGTTACTTTCCGTGGAACTGAAAAATTCATGTTACACTATAATTTCCCACCATTTTCAACAGGAGAAGCGAAACCATTGCGTGGAACTTCAAGACGTGAAGTTGGTCACGGAAATTTGGCATTGAGAGCATTGAAAAATGTACTTCCTGATGACAATGCATATACAATTCGTTTGGTTTCTGAAATTTTAGAATCTAACGGTTCATCATCCATGGCAACCGTTTGTGCGGGAACGTTGGCTTTGATGGACGGAGGTGTTCAAATCAAAGCGCCAGTTTCTGGTATCGCAATGGGATTGATCGCTGACGATGGTAAATTTGTTGTATTGTCTGACATCTTAGGTGATGAAGATCACTTGGGAGATATGGATTTCAAAGTTACTGGTACTTCTAAAGGAATCACCGCTTGTCAAATGGACATCAAAGTGGATGGTTTACCATACGAAGTATTGATTCAAGCATTGGAACAAGCGAGAGCAGGACGTTTACACATTTTGAACAAAATAGTTGAAACAATTGCAGTTCCAAATCCTGAATTCAAACCACAAACTCCAAGAATCGAAGCGTTTAACGTTCCGAATGAAATGATTGGTGCGATTATCGGACCTGGTGGAAAAATCATCCAAGCGATGCAAAAAGAAACCAATACGGTGATCACAATCGAAGAATTGGAAGGCGGACAAGGAAGAGTTCAAGTAATGTCTAACAACGCGGAAGACATGAATGCAGCTGTTACGAGAATCAAGCAAATTGCTTTCCCTCCAACAGTTGAGGCTGGTGTTGAATATGAAGGAAAAATTAAATCATTACAAGCTTACGGATGTTTCGTTGAGATTCTTCCTGGAGTAGACGGTTTGATTCATATTTCAGAATTCAACTGGGACAAAATTGCTAAAATGGAAGATGTTTGCAAAGAAGGAGACATGGTTCGTTTCAAAGTGATGGGTAAAGACGAAAAAACGAAGAAATGGAAACTTTCTCGTAAAGTGTTGTTGCCAAGACCAGAGAAGAAAGAAGCTTAAATAGATATTAAGATGTTACGATATTAGGATTTTAAGACTTTTGATTATCGTGAATTTTGAAGATTTGCGAATATTCTAAAGCGGTCTGTTCTTAATATCTTAACATCTTGAAGTCATAAAATCTAAATAAATCCTCGTTCAATTTTGAGCGGGGATTTTTTTTTGAGTTGAAAGAAATAATAAATTAATGAATTGGTGCTCAATATTATTTCAGAAAATATAGAATTTTGTTTGGAAAAAAGTTTTATTTTTGAGTCAAAACAAAAAATAAAACCTTATTTTTTCGATTAAGAATAGTTGTTTAATGGGTTCTATTGTATAAGATTAAAAATATTTTTTGTAAATACAAATAAAAAAATCAACCATGATTAAACCCAAGCTTATAATATTATTCACACTTATTTCAATTTCCTTTTTAGCTCAAGAACCGAAAAGACAAATAGGTTTAAATTTGACAGGGGCTGTTTTTAATACTTTCGATTTTGAAGAAATTGTAACAGGAGTTGCAGTAAGTTATACAAATCAAAAGCGCTATATTTCAATGGGAACTCATTTTTACAATCCTGTATCCAAAGAGTTTAAATTAAATGAATTTGATATTCAATATCGCTATTTCCCAAACATGCCACTGCGGACTTTTAATTTGTTTTTTTGTTTGGGAATGGATCACAAGAATTTCAATAGGACCTACAGAATAGCAGATTATTTTAATAACTATACTAGTTATAAAGAAAGAGAGAGAATTACAGGGTTAAGTTTCGGATTTGGATTTCAAGTTAATTTTTTAAAACGATTAAATTTCCATACTTCGATTAGTAATTACATGTTTACAAATACAGTAAGGACAGATAGAATGGTCGAAAAAACGCAAGTGTCAAGTGCAACTAAAAGTACTTATTTATACTTGATTTCTGAAATGATTTTAGTTGGAGTGACCTATAATTTCGATTTAAATAAAAAATCTTCGACCAATTGAAATCATTAACGTTAAACGGGTTTAAATTTATGGAAAAGAACATTATAAAAAGAAATTGCATGTCTAAAAATAAGTTGCTTATTCTTGGATTAGTTATTATTTCCACTCTTTCTTATTCACAAGAATTAAAAAAGCAAATTGGCGTTAATTTATCAAGTGATTTAAATAATAATGGCTTTTATTCAATTATGTCAGTAAACTACACCAATCAAAGACATTATGTATCCCTTGGTTCTACGTTGCTAGATTTTAATGAATTTAAAATTAAAGCAAAGGGAGTGAATTGCCAATATAGAGTTTATCCAAATTTACCAATCAAAACGTTTAATTTGTTTTTTTGCGCAGGATTGAATTACTTTCGTGATGTTGATCGTTGGAATAGGGATGGTTTTAGATATTATGCTGGTGCTCCAGATTCATATCATGCAAGTTATGAAAATAAAACGATTAAAACAGGTGTCAATTTAGGATTTGGATTTCAATTAAATTTTACAAAAAACTTTTATTTTACAGCCTCTTTCAATAATTTATCTTCCTACAGCATAACAAAAAATAAAGTTGTTGTTCAAAAAGATCCGATTGATATTCTTCAAAGATTAGAGAAAGAAAAGCGTATTTTTTCACAAATGTTTTCTTTCAGTTTTGGATACAATTTTAATTTTAAAAAACGAGTAAGCAAAGCTGGAGAAGATTGATTTTGTTATTTCATTTTTCCGTAAATTCGTGCTTCATTCAATCAAAAATATTTTAAAATGAAGCAAATAGATAAATCAAAACCTGTAATGGTCACTGGTGCGAACGGATATGTAGCAAGTTGGATTGTAAAAAGATTATTGGATGAGGGATTGACCGTACACGCTGCGGTAAGAAATCCAGACGATTTGAAGAAAGTGCAACATTTGATTGATGCAGCGAATAATTCGAAAGGTGAAATCAAATTTTTTAAAGCGGATTTATTGACGCCTGGCGCTTATACTGAGGCGATGCAAGGTTGCGAATTGGTTTATCATACGGCTTCACCATTCTCAACTTCTGTGAAAGATCCACAAAAAGAATTGATCGACCCAGCTTTGAAAGGCACTGAAAATGTGTTGAATTCTGTGAATGAAGTTGAGTCTGTGAAAAGAGTAGTGGACACGAGCAGTTGTGCTGCGATTTACACAGACGCAATCGATACTGTGAATGCACCTGGTGGTGTTTTGACGGAAGATGTTTGGAATACAACTTCTTCGCTTGAATATCAGCCATATTCTTATTCAAAAACCTTGGCTGAGCAGAAAGCTTGGGAAATGAACAAAAAACAAGACCGTTGGGATTTGGTTACAATCAACATGAGTTTGGTTTTAGGACCAGAATTGAATCCAAAATTCACGACTTCTGAAAGCGCGAACATCATGAAAATGTTTGGCGACGGACAAATGAAAATGGGTGCACCTAAAATGGGAATGGGCGTTGTAGATGTGAGAGACGTTGCGGAAGCACATTTCCGCGCTGGATTCACACCTGAAGCGCAAGGAAGATACATCACATCGGCTCACAATACCGATTTCGTAGCCATGGGAGCGATTTTATTGCCGAAATATGGTGACAAATTTCCATTACCGAAAAAAGCATTGCCGAAATGGTTGTTGATGGTTTTTGGTCCAATGGTGAATAAATTATTCAGCAGAAAATTTGTCCGCAACAACGTTAACGTTCCATGGAATGCCGACAATTCTAAAATCAAACGCGAATTGGGAATGACTTTCAGACCTTTGAAAGAAACGATGGAAGATTCTTTTCAAATGTTGATCGACCAAGGAGCGATAAAAGCGAAATAATTTACCGCAATTTATAATATTTTTGGGAGATAATTAATATAATAAATTTCGATGCCGTTAAGCATCAAATATGGGTAGCGATGGACAAAGTCCATTGTGTTATAAAAGAGGTGAATTTGTTTTTGGCGTGCGTTTTTGAATGAAAACCATGACAAAAACCATTTTAAGAAGATTTGGTTTAAAATGAAAAATCTATTTGTTGTTTCGATTCTTGTTTTTATGATTTCATTTCAAATCAAACCACAAATTCCTGCGGTATCAAGCGGGAAAATAGTGCGCATTGAAAATTTTAAATCCAAATTTGTCACCGCTAGAAATGTGGATATTTGGTTGCCAGAAGGTTATTGCGATACTGTGAAATACGCCGTTTTGTATATGCATGACGGAAAAATGCTGTATGACCCTGCGCTGTGCTGGAACAAGCAAGCTTGGGATGTGGACGATACTGGCACGAAATTGATGAATGAAAACAAAACGAAAAAGTTTATTGTCGTTGGTATTTGGAATGGAGGAGAAACACGTCATCTAGATTATTTTCCGCAAAAGCCGTTCGAGCAATTGACACAAATTGAGAAAGATACAGTCAGTGCTCAACTGAAAAGTTCAGGAAGAATCAAAGATGTTTTTCAACCCAATTCAGACAATTATTTAAAGTTTATTGTCAAAGAATTGAAACCGTTTATCGACAAAAATTATGCTGTTTATAAAGACCGCGCAAATACGTTTATTGCTGGCAGCAGCATGGGTGGCTTGATTTCAATGTATGCCATTTGCGAATATCCCAAAATTTTCGGCGGTGCAGCGTGTCTCTCCACACATTGGGTAGGAACATTCACTTTGGATAACAATCCGATGCCAGATGCTTTTCTCAAATATTTGCGTAAAAATCTTCCTTCGCCCAAAAAACACAAATTATATTTTGATTATGGAGATCAAACCTTAGATGCATTGTATCCTGAAATACAACAGAAAGTGGACAAAGTGATGATTTCTAAAGGTTTTTCATCGGCTAATTGGATGAGCAAATATTTTCCCGGCGAAGACCACAGCGAAAAAGCTTGGAGCAAAAGATTTAATATTCCATTGGAATTTCTATTGGCAAAATAGTTTTAATAAATTCAATTCATAACAAATGGTGCCGGTAGGTACCAAATATTACTAGCAACGGTTCCCAAGAACCGTTGCGAAAACAAGGATTATTGAACGTTTTTGGCATGCGTCCGTCAGCTGACGGACCTTGACAAAAACCAAGGATAGCAATTATTTTACAAACCATTATATGAATTTGAAAAAAGATATTTTCCACATAATTTCATCCAATTTTTAAAGGATAACTCAAAATTGGACATCTATCATTTTTGTTGGAGCATTTTCTTCAACTTTTTACATCAAAAAAATATAGATGATTCGATTTCTTTTTCTACTGGTGATGATACCAACCATTTCATTTACACAAAACAACACCCAAAACATCCGCGGAAACATCGCTGATAAGCTTTCGCAAAATCCATTGATAGGAGTGACCATTCAAATTCCTTCACTCCAAATGAAAGTGAATTCAGATTCCTTGGGGAATTATATTTTAGCCAATATTCCGCCGGATCGATATGAAATTAAAATCACTTTTCCTGGCTACAAAACCATTACTATGCCCAATGTGGTTGTCACTTCTGGGAAAGAAGTAATCTTGGATATTGCTTTGGAAGAGGAATACGAACAACTTGGTGAAGTAACTGTAAGTGCCATAAGCAAAGGCGGAACAATCAATAAATTGGCAACGGTGAGCGCCAGAACTTTTTCCATGGAAGAAGTGAATCGCTATGCAGGAGGAAGAAGTGATCCAGCACGATTGGCAGCTAATTTTGCAGGAGTAAGTGCACCTGACGACAGCCGTAATGACATCGTTATTCGAGGAAATTCGCCAATTGGTGTATTGTGGCGCATTGATGGAATGAATGTTACGAATCCCAATCATTTTGCTTCCGTTGGAACAACTGGTGGCGCCGTAAGTGCTTTGAATACCAATTTATTGAAAAATTCAGATTTTTTCACTTCCTCTTTTCCTGCAGAATATGGAAATGCAACCTCAGGCGTTTTTGATTTAGGATTGAGAAATGGGAACAATAAAAAACGAGAAACTACCATTCAAACGGGTGTAATTACTGGTTTAGAATTAACAACTGAAGGTCGATTTAGCAAAAAAAGCGATGCTTCGTACTTGGTCGGTTACCGCTATTCATTGGCAGGAATTGCACAAGCAGTTGGAATTGATATTGGAACGACAGCAACGCCAACCTACCAAGATCTTTCTTTTAAGTTGAATAGTGGCAATACAAAATTGGGACGATTTTCGATGTTTGGTGTTTTGGCGTCCAGCACAATCAAAATTGGTGGCGGTTCTTCAAATACGCTTTATGGCGGTGGAAATCAAGTCGATTTCGCGAGTAAAATTGGCATTGGTGGAATCACTCATTTCAAACAAATCAATTCAAAATCTTTTATTTCGTCGACAGTTGGAGTCAATTATGCGAGCAATGATCAAACGGCGTATGACTTTGACAAAATGGTTGATAGCACTTTCACCCGTGAAGTCAGCAATGTGGCCAAAACGACTTATTATTTGAGCAGCAATTACAATTTAAAAATCAATTCTCGCTTGTTTTTCAAAGTTGGATTTCAAGATGAGGTCATTGGTTTAGATTTATTTTACAAAACCAAAGACAATATTTTTGCGCCCGAAAAGCAAATTTGGGATTATCAAAAAACTACCAATTTAGCGCAAGTTTATACCCATTTGAAATTTTCGATTTCACGTAAATTGACTTTAAATGCAGGACTTCATTCGCAAGTTTTCTTTCTGAACAATTCCGCTTCTGTAGAGCCGCGATTGGGATTGGTTTACAATGTCACCAATAAAAGTAGCTTGAATTTTGGTTACGGTTTACATGCTCAAATGCAACCAATTAACGTGTACTTTTTGCAGTCTCAAGATGCTAATGGAAATACGGTTTACAACAATCAAAATTTAGATTTCACCAAAAGTCATCACTTGGTTTTGGGCTACAATATTCAACCCTTCAATGATTGGAGAATCAAAACGGAAGTCTATTATCAATCGATTTACAATGTTCCAATCACAACTTTTTCAAGCAGTTATTCAATGCTCAATACGGGGTCTACTTTCAAAACAGATTTGACTGATAGTTTGGTAAACAACGGAATTGGAACAAATTATGGAATTGAATTGACTGTCGAAAAGTTCTTTAGCAAGGGATATTATGGACTGTTTACAGCATCAATTTACAACTCAACTTACAAAGGAAGTGATGGAGTTGAACGCAACACTGCTTTCAATGGTAAATATGTTTTCAATGTGCTCGCAGGAAAAGAATGGAAAGTAGGGAAGGACGATAGAAATCGTTTTTCGATGGATGTAAAATTCACAAATGCTGGCGGAAGAGCTTATACGCCAATTGATTTGGTTGCTTCCAAAGCGTTGGGTCGCGAAGTGCTTTCAACGGATGCTTATTCGGGGAATTATGAAAATTATTACCGCTTAGATTTCAAAGCTGGATTTACATTAAACAGTAAGAAACGAAAAGTTGCGCAAACCATTTCACTTGATTTACAAAATGTGACGAATCACAAAAACGTGTTTTCACAAAGTTATGATAGACAACGACAGGAGCTAAGTACAACATATCAACTAGGATTTTTCCCCAATCTTGTTTACAAATTGCAGTTTTAGGAAGTCAATTTGACATTCGATTATCATCTCAAATCAGTTTGTGCAACGAATAAACAGGTTAATCAATGCAAAATATGCAACGAATAATTTGTGAATGCAACGAATAAGTTGTATTTTCGTAGCAAATTATGCAACGAATGGGATTTTACATACATGAAAATGAACAATGGCCCAATTTTTATTGGAATATTGAATTGTTTATCAATCAATTGAGTGAAGCAAGAAATTTGCAAGGTCGATTGATGGGTAAAATGGAATCCTATGGTTTTGAATTGAAAAACGAAGCTTTACTTGACAATTTGATTCTTGACGTTGTAAAATCAACAGAAATTGAAGGCGAATTCTTAAATCCAACTCAGGTTCGATCTTCGATAGCGACAAAATTGGGAATGGAAAACGCAGGGATTGTTGCTTCGAATCGAAATGTGGAAGGTATGGTAGAAATGATGCTTGACGCTACACAAAATTGTTTCGAACCATTGACCAAAGAACGACTTTTTGATTGGCACGCGTCTTTGTTTCCAACTGGTCGAAGTGGAATTTCGAAAATCGTAGTGGCTGATTGGCGCAAAGATATCAAAGGTCCCATGTATGTGATTTCAGGTTCGATTGGCAAAGAAAAAATCCATTTTGAAGCGCCCAAAGCAGTTTTGATCGAAGCTGAAATGCAACAATTTCTCACATGGCTCAACACGGAAAATGAAATTGATTTGGTCATCAAAGCAGCCGTTGCGCACCTTTGGTTTTTGACCATTCACCCATTTCAAGATGGAAATGGACGTATTTCACGTGCAATTTCTGACATGATCTTGGCGCAATCTGACAACAGTACACAACGCTTTTATAGCATGTCGGCGCAAATAATGCTTGAACGAAAACAGTACTACGACAATTTGGAGCAAGCGCAAAAAGGAGATTTAGATATCACAACTTGGATTAAATGGTATTTAAACTGTTTGATAAATGCATTGAAATCAACTGAAACCAATTTGATGAAAGTTTTATCAAAGGCAGAATTTTGGAATAAACACGCCAAAACGATTATCAGTGAGCGCCAAAAAAAATTGATAAACAAATTGTTAGATAATTTTGAAGGAAATTTGACTTCTTCCAAATGGGCAAAAATCGCCCAATGTTCCAAGGATTCTGCCATTCGTGATATCAATGATTTGATTGCAAAAGAAATTTTGCAAAAAGCTGAAGCCGGAGGTCGAAGTACCAATTATGAACTGCGAATCTCTCGCTAAAATTGTTCATAAATAAACGTAAATAAATTAAAAATATAGTTTTTGATTTGAGTTATTTTTATATGAAATCAGAGAATAAATTTTCTTTTGAAATTAATTGATTATTAAACAAGTATTTCGAAATTACATTGCTACCTTAGCAAAGAACTCCAGGTAATTTTAACTTACTTTTTTAGTATGAAAGCAGCATCAACTAGCAAAAAATCACCTGAAAAATTCGACAAGAAAGAAGGCACATTTCCAGTAGTTGCAATCGGCGCTTCCGCAGGAGGTTTAGAAGCCATGATGGAATTTTTGAAATACCTTCCCGCAGATACTGGAATGGCATTTATTTATGTGCAACATCTCAGTCCAGATCACAAAAGTTTGTTGACCGAAATTTTGTCTAAAAAAACAAAAATGGTCGTCCAAGAAATTGACGACATGGACAAAATCAATCCGAATAATGTATTTGTAATTCCTTATAACAAAGGTATTGAAGTTATAGATGGACACATCAAATTGATTCCTCGTTCAGAAAGTAGTGCGGCCATTTCAATCGATATTTTGTTTTCATCCTTGGCAGAAGCGCAAAAGGAACGTGTAATCGGAATTATTTTGAGCGGCAGCGCAAGTGACGGCACGGAAGGAATGAAAGCCATCAAACAATTTGGAGGATTGACTTTTGCGCAAGACGATTCTGCAAAATTTACAAGCATGCCACATTCTGCGATTGCTGCTGGAACTGTTGATTTTATTTTGTCGACGAAGGATATGGCATTAGAATTAGCCAGACTAAGCAAACAACCTCTAGGAAACAATAGAGGCGTAAAAAATGGCGATGAAGATTTGATAGATAACAATGACCCTGAATTAATAAATATTCTGAATCAATTGCATATTTCAACGGGTGTTGACTTCAGCGTCTATAAAATGAATACCATCAAAAGGCGTATCATTAGAAGGATGTTTTTGTATAAAATTTCATTGCTTAAAGAATACGCTAAATTGCTTACAGAAAATAAAGAAGAAATCGATATTCTGTATCAAGATTTGTTGATAAATGTTACCAGTTTTTTCAGAGATACAGAAACGCATGAATATTTAAGAGAAACACTATTTCCAAAATTGCTTCAGCGCAAAAAAAATGGAGATTATTTGCGATTGTGGGTTCCTGCTTGCGCTACAGGAGAAGAAGCATATTCATTGGCCTCATGTTGCTTGAAATACAAGAAAGTAAAATCACCAATATTCCAGTACAAATTTTCGCAACAGATCTAAGTGATCATGCGATTGGAAAAGCGAGGATTGGAATTTATACACAGCAAGAATTGGAGACGGTTTCTCCCAAACGAATTCAAAGATTTTTCACCAAAACGGAAGGTGGTTTTCGGGTAAACAAAGCTGTTCGGGACATTTGCGTTTTTGCACAACACAATATTTTGCGTGATCCACCTTTTTCAAGATTGGATTTCATTAGCTGTTGTAATTTGTTCATCTATTTCGATATCACCGCACAGAAAAAAGCAGTGACAACCTTTCATTACGCGCTCAACGATGATGGATATTTGATGCTTGGAAAATCAGAGAATATCAGTCATTCGCCCAATCTTTTTACCGGATTTAACAAGAAATATAAAATATTTTCAAGGAAAATAAATGCTGGAACTAGAACTTTGCCCGTTCTTTTACCTCGATATGCGCAACAAAATTTCGCAGATAAACCCAATTCAGTTTCAAATAAGAATAAATTGAACCAAAATATTTCAGTTGGTTTCAGTGGATTAGATCATGCAATTGATACCGTGTTGGTTTCAGATTTTATGCCAGCCAGCGTGGTCATCACTCACCAGATGGAAATCATTCAATTTCGGGGAATTACGGATTTATATTTAACGCATCCTAAAGGCAAAGCGACGTTCAATATTCTAAAAATGGCTCGACCAGAAATTGCATTTGAATTGCGCAATTCTATTTCAAAAGTCATCAAATCAAATATTCGTGTTCGAAAAACTGGCATTGAATTGAAAATAAATGGGGAAGTTAAAATCATCAGTTTGGAAATTGTTCCATTGGAAATTGAGTTTGAAGAACCCCTGATTTTGGTATTGTTTAACGAACACGAGCAGATTGCAGTATTTTCAAATAATGAAAAGGGTGAAAGAGATTTTTCTCTAGCGAAAGATCGAAGAATCCTAAAATTGGAACAAGAATTGGCTGCTGCGCATGCTGATACTTTGATGTTTGCGCAAGAACAAGAAGAGTTTACAGAAGAGCTTCAGAGTGCCAATGAGGAAGTGGTGTCGAGTAACGAAGAGTTACAAAGTGTGAACGAAGAATTGGAAACTTCAAAAGAAGAAATTGAATCTGCCAATGAGGAATTGACCACAACCAATCAGGAATTGCAAACGCGGAATGATTTGCTTTTTGAAGCGTATGAATATTCTGAAGCCGTTTTTGCAACGATTCATGAATCTATGATTGTTTTAGACAAAAATCTCCGCGTCAAATCTGCCAATAAGACATTTTATAAAGTGTTTAATGTCAAGCAAGAAGACACTGAAGGTTTACTTTTGTATGAGTTGGGAAATAAACAATGGGATATTGGACGTTTGAGAAAATTGTTGGAGGATATTTTACCAGGAAACAAACATTTCCATGATTTTGAAATTACGCATACTTTTCCACTGATTGGCAAAAAAACGATGTTGCTCAATGCACGGAGAATCGTTCAAAAAATGAATCATGAGGAGTTGATTTTATTGGCTATTTCCGATGTTTCAGAACAGACAATTGCATTGAAAAAGATCGAGCAAAGTGAGCAAAGATTTCGCAATTTGGTAGAACAAACAATTTATCCAATTTTAATTTTAAAAGGCGATAAACTCATTTTAGAATTAGCCAATGATCCACTGTTCAAAATTTGGCATGTTGGCAAAGAATCGTTGGGAAAACCATTTTTGGAGATACTGCCAGAAATGAAAGATCAACTGTTTTATAATTTGTTGTTGGATGTTTATAAAAACAATACGACCCATTTTGGAAATGAACAACCCGCGCATTTTAAGCGTGAAAATGGTGAAATCGAAACATTGTATTTCAATTTTGTTTATCAGCCATACAAAGAAGAAGATGGAAGAGTTTCTGGTGTAATCGCTTTTGCTTCAGATGTTACCGAGCAAGTTCTCGCCAGACTTAAAATGGAAGAAAATGAAAAAGAACTTGTGCAAGCCAAGGAATTTGCTGAAAATGCGGTAAAATTTAAACAGCAGTTTTTATCAAATATGAGCCATGAAATAAGAACGCCTTTGAATTCCATTTTAGGATTTGCAAATGTGTTATTGAAAACGGATTTAGATGAATCTCAGAAGGAGTTTTTAGAAGCAATCAAAACGAGTGGACATTCTTTAAACTTATTAATCAATGATATCCTTGATTTGGCGAAAGTGAATGCGGGCAGAATGAAATTTGACTTGCAACCATTTGAAATTCGCAGTTCGATAAAATCAATTCTCTTTTCCTTTGATTTTAAAATTAAAGAAAAGAATCTGAAGCTTTTAACAGAATTTGACAGCAAAATTCCAGCGAAAATTGTGGGTGATTCCGTGCGATTGAATCAAATTATTTTAAATTTAGTTGGCAATGCGGTGAAATTTACCAATGTAGGAAGAATCAAATTAAAAGTCACTCTTTTAAATGAAACGGATGACAATTTAAACATTCAATTCAGCATTTCAGATTCAGGAATCGGCATTAAATCAGATAAAATAAATTCTATTTTTAATCTCTTTGAACAAGCAGAAATCAGTACTGCAAATTCTTATGGTGGAACCGGTTTGGGATTGGCTATTGTAAAACAATTGATTGAAAATCAAGGTGGAAGTATTTGTGTGAAAAGTGAAATTAATGTTGGTTCAACCTTTAGTTTTGTACTTCCTTTTGCAAAGAAATCCATACAGTCTGAAAGCAAAATTGAAATTCCTAAACAAGAATTTGAAGTTGTAAAATTGCGTATTTTGGTAGCTGAAGACGTTGTTTTAAATCAGCTGTTAATCAGAATAATATTGGATGATTTTGGTTTTGAACATGAAATCGTCGGTAACGGAAAATTGGCAATTGAAGCAATGCAAAATAACGATTATGACATCGTTTTGATGGATTTACAAATGCCTATAATGAATGGTTTTGAAGCCACAGAATTTATTCGAAAAACGTTGAAATCGAAGATTCCAATTATTGCATTGACCGCAGATGTGACGACCATCGATGAAGTAAAATGTAAGAAAATTGGAATGAATGGATATATTTCAAAACCCATTGATGAACATTTATTGTATCGAAAAATCGTCGAATTGACGAAAGTTCAAAAGTGATTTATTTTGAATTTGAAAAATTAAATTTATTTCAATTATTGTTTGCTTTTGGTACTGGTTTTGTGTCTGTCATTTGGTTTGAAATAGTCAAAATATTTTACAGAAAAAGAGGTAATCGAGATACAAAAGATGCTCTAAAAGTTTAAATTTGATAAAATTTCATTACAAAATGAACAACAACAGCAATCACGACGAACGTTTCGCCAAAATGATTTTCGGATCTGTATATCCACTTTATTTGGCGAAAGTCGAAAGAAAAGGCAAAACGAAAGAAGAGTTGGATCAAATTATTTCGTGGCTGACGGGATTTAACGTTTCATCCATTCAAGAAATGATTGAGCGAAAAGTAACTTTTGAAACTTTTTTCCAAGAAGCGAAAATCAATCCAAATGCGAAATTGATTACTGGTGTTATTTGCGGTTATCGCGTGGAGGAAATTGAAAATAAATTGACGCAGCAAGTGCGTTATCTGGATAAATTGGTTGATGAATTGGCCAAAGGTCGGAAGATGGAGAAAATTTTGAGAGAATTATGATTTTCTTATTTCTTTGAAAAACAAGTTTTTAACTGCGTATTTTTGGGCTTAACTACAACAGTCACTCTGAAATGACGAACCTTGTCGCAGAAAGCAATACATTTATATTCTCAATTCGGGAACTGAAAAAAAAAGGAATATGAAAACGGAGCAAAAATATTTTGAGTTACTCATTTTAATCACAAATGATGTGGAATTAAGTACATTTCTATCCAAGGAAATGATGGAATCTGAAAATGATTTGCGCTCTTTTTTTGAAAAGCACAAAGCCGCACATTTTACAAATCGTGGGATAAGTAATGCAGAAAATCCAGATTTGGCCTTGTGCTATTTATTGGATAAATTGGAAGAAAATGAATTTTTATGCGAATTGGATTATAGATCTGATTCAGAGGAATTAAATTATGCTATTAGATTGCTTTCCAAGGGAATAATTACGAAGGATTTGTTCTCAGAAGAAGATGAGGAAGATGCACATGGCATGTTTGAATTAATTTTTGATGCTGAAGATTATTTGGAAGAATTTGATTTGGCGATTGTTCAATTTCCTATTGAAAGCGATAGTCATCCGATTTCTGTGGTTCCTTTGGAAAAATTGGAAGCTGTTCAAACCTTAATTGATGAACTTTTTGGATAGTTTATCCTTTTTTTAAATAAAAACAACTATCAGTTGTCGAATACAACTAAAAATAACTAAATTACAACCGTGAATATATGTGTTTTTGGAAGCTATAGTTTTCATCCGCAATAACTTTGCAGCATAGAAATTCAAAAAATGTAATTATGGAAATCAAATCAATTGGCAACAAAATTGCCGAAGCTAGAAAGAAAGTCAATTTGTCACAAGCGCAATTGGCGGAACATTTATTCATCAGTGCGCAAGCGGTTGGAAAGTGGGAGCGAGGTGAATCAATTCCGGATTTAATCACCTTTATCAGACTCGCGAAAACGGTTGGCGTAGATTTGAATTATTTTTCAGACGATTTTAAATCAACTGTCGAAGAAACAACGGAGAAAAACCCAAAGATTGAAGTTGAAATTCAATCAGATGCGCCGAAGCAAACTAAAAATAAATTGCTTTGGAACATGTCGCGAGGAAATTGGGTGGATGCCGACTTTTCCGGATTGAAAAATTTGCAAGAAAAATTCAGTTCTTCCAACATGAAAAAATGCAAATTCATTGGTTCTGAATTGAATGGATTAATTTTGAAAAGCAATAATATCGATGACTGTGATTTTTCTCAATCGGAAATCAACCAAAGTCAAATCCAAAATTCAAATATTGTACACACGAATTTTAGCGATTGCACTTTAAAAGAAACAACATTTTCTGGCAGTTTCATCATGGATTGTGACTTTTCAAATGCAGATTTGTCTGGCGCCATTTTCAAATACGGGGGAATTCAAAAAAATCCCATGAATAATGTCGATTTGAATCAAACTACCTTCAACGCAATGTATATTGCAGATATCGTTTTCGAAGGAAAAGTGGAAGATTGTTATTTCGAAAATTGTGATTTCAAACGCGTTACTTTTCAAAATGCAGTGCTGAAAAATACATTCTTCAAAGGCGGAAGTTTAAAGAAAATCAAATTTGAAGCTTGTCAAGCTGATCGTTTAACGTATGAATTTTTGAGAAGTGGTAAAGCAGATTTGAGTGGAGTAGAATTATTGAATGATTGAGATTTTTGTATGTAAAGTCAAATCAACCCGTAAATCCTACAATTCATTTCCAATATTGTGTAAGAACTTTCAATCACCTATTTCGGACCTTTGTGTTGTTGATTGAAGTTTAAGAATTGATCGTTCGGATAATTCAGTCGTATCATTTTTTTCTAAAATCATTTATCCCAAACAAATCAAAATCATGCAAATAGAAATCGGCATTACGGATACTAACCGTCAGGAAATTACCAATAAATTGTCCATCGTTTTGGCAGATGAAACCGTTTTATTCATCAAAACAAAAAATGCCCATTGGAATGTTGAAGGTCCAGATTTTTATGATAAACATAAATTTTTCGAAACACAATTTGGTCAATTAGATGAATTGATTGATGCTGTGGCTGAACGAATTCGTACGATCGGACATTATGCTCCCGCAACGTTGAAATCTTATTTAAGTTTGACGCGATTGACTGAACAAACCAGCGAAAGAAACGACAGTCAAGGTTTTATCAAAGAATTGGTGGAAGACCATCAAAGTATCATTTTCAATCTGCGCGAACACATTGTCATTTTTGCAGACGAGTTGCACGATATTGGAACAAGTGATTTTATCACTGGATTGATGGAAACACACGAAAAAATGGCTTGGTTTTTACGTTCACATTTAAACAAAAACAAATGTTGATCGACTACGACTACAATTTTTTAGGAATGCATCTCGGTTGGTGGTTCCTTTGGGGAATTTTGCTCGTTTGGATTTTTGTTGTTCCATATGATCTTCCTGGACAAAGAAACAAGAAAATTTCACCCATTGATATTCTGAAAAGTCGATATGCTTCCGGTGAAATTAGCTATGAAGAATTTCAAGAAATGAAAAAATACTTGTAGGAATTTCAAAATTCTAATCAAAAATAAAATATGTGTTTTTCAGCAAGTGCAAGTTTTACAGCAGGTGCTGTTTTAACCGTTATTGGAGTTGTTTCGATTACCAAAACAAAACATCCTTCTCATTTGCTATTTGCTAGTATTCCGTTGCTTTTTGGAATGCAGCAAATAGCTGAAGGATTTATCTGGGTTACTTCGCAAAATCCTGAATATGAGCAAATTCAAAAACTATTCACTTATGTTTTTCTGTTTTTTGCGCAAACCCTTTGGCCGATTTGGGTACCTTTTTCCATTTTACTTTTGACTCCACAATTGTCAAGAAAATTCTCTGCTAAGGTTTTGGTTTTATGTGGTTTAGTCGTAGGAATTTGTTTGGCTTTTTGCTTGGTGAATTTCAATGTAAGCGCTAAAATTGTGGAACAACACATCGTTTATTTACAAGATTATCCCAAATCTTTTAGGGTAGTTGGAATCATCTTATACGTTTTGGCAACCATCATTCCGCCATTCTTTTCGAAAATCAAATACATGTGGCTGTTGGGAACAACGATTTTGATTTCATACATTGTCACCGCCATATTCTATGACCATTATTTGCTTTCAGTGTGGTGCTTTTTCTCTTCAGTAATAAGTTTGTCGATTTATTTGATAATCGTTGAACTTTCAAAAAAAACAAAAGAAACGAATTTAGTTTAGGCAGAAATTTTGCAATTCTATCATTTGACGTTCTTTAAAAATGCGATGGTAATTGCATTAAATTCTTTGGGTTGATCGACATTGACCACATGACCACAATCTGAAATCACGTGTAATCTTGAATTTTGATGGTCTTTCACCAATTTCGAAATTGAAGGCAAAAAAAGATGGTCTTCTGCGCCCATGACATACAAAGTGGGAATGTTGGATTCGTTGATTCTGAAAAAATGCAATAATCCATTGACTTTTGAAACCAAATTAAACCAACGTTTGAACTCCTTTTGATACAATTTCTTCGCTTCATTGATGAATAAATTGCGTGATTCACGGTGTTTTTTTTGTGGCATAATGACCAATGCAAACAATTTGTATAACAGTAAATAGGGCAGAACAGATTTCAATAAATTGCCTGTATGCATCAAAATTTGACTTTTTACGTTCAATTTCATCACCGCGCCACCCATAATCATAGAGGAGACCATCGTCGGAAAACGTTCAGCCAATTCACGGATAATAATCGTTCCCAACGAAATGCCGATAAAATGAGATTTCGTAATTTTCAAGTGATTCAAAACTTCAATCACATCATTTCCAATCGAATCAAAAGTATAATTGCGTTTGTTTTTTCCAGATTTAGATGCTCCATGTCCGCGCAAATCCAGCAACAACACATTAAAATCTTTCTGAAAATCACGGATTTGTTTGTACCAAATCGAGCTACTTCCACCTGCGCCGTGCACAAAAGTGACCCAAGGGGCATTCGGTTTGTGGTGATATATTTGATAGTTTAACACTACTCTACAACATTAATTTTGCGAATATGTTTAGAAAATCTTCCACGTATTTTCAATTTTGTTTAAGTTTGAAATATCTTTAATTCAAATTAATGCGCCAAAAGCTACTTACTATTATTTTTTGTTGTTTAAGTTGCATTTCTATTGCGCAAAACGAAAACAGTGCGGCCAATTTTTTAAGTCAACTCATTCAAATCAAATCTGATTTTGGACAGGAGCAAAATGCCATTGATTTCATCGAAAATTGGGCGCAGAAAGAAGGATTTTACACCACGAAATTGAATACGGGTAAATCTTCTGACAACATTATTGTTTCTATCTTTCCACTCAATTTGCACAAACCAAATGTTGTTTTTACGAGTCATTTAGATGTTGTACCAGTTTCTGATACAGTCAATTGGAAATTCCCACCATATTCGGGCAAGATTCATCAAGACACAATTTGGGGCAGGGGAGCGATTGACTGCAAAGGTTTGGCGGTGATGCAATTGTATGCATTGAAAAAATGGAAAGATTCGATCAATCAAAAAGATTTCCCTTACAATATTTCGTTTTTAGGTTTGGTTGAAGAGGAAAACAAAAGCAACAATGGCGCTGCTTTCATTGCAGATCGATATATAGATACCTTGAATCCAATGGTAATTTTTGGCGAAGGTGGTGCGGGTTTAGACCATGTGTTGAAATCGGATCCGAACCAACCGATTTTTGGCGTTTCGGTTGCAGACAAAAGTTTGCTTTGGTTGAAATTGGAAGCGAAAAGTTATGGTTTTGGTCACGGCGCCGTGCCTTCGGAATTGTATGCCAATAAACGTTTAATCAAAGCATTAATCAATTTAATTGACGAGGAAAAGCACTTCGTTTTCAACGATTTAGTTAAAAGCATGTTCCACAATTTAGGAGATCTCGAAGGTGGAACAAGGGGATTTTTCATCAAACGCATTTATTGGCCAATTTTCTGGCCCTTGGTGAAAAAGAATTTTCGCGAAGGACAACCATTTCACGCCTTGGTTGACAATACGATTTCAATTACCAAAATTGAAAGTTCGTCGACTGCAACCAATCAAATGTCAGACAAAGCAGCTGCTTATTTGGACTGTCGATTATTGCCCGGCGCGGACGTCGAGAAATTCATCAAAAAACTAAAACGCACCACTTTATTTCGTGTCGATTTTGAAATTCTATACCAAGGTCCCGCAGCGATTCAAAGTCCAGAAACCATATTCTTCCAAAAAATGTGCGAAGCCATCAAAGAAGTTCACCCTGGCGCAGCGACAGTTCCCATCTTATTCCCAGCCTCCACCGACAACAACTTTTTCCGCCAAAAAGGCATCCCCGTCTACGGAATCATCCCCAGCCTATTGAACCAATCCCTTTTCGAAAGTGTCCACAACCAAAACGAACGCATCGGAGTCAACAACCTCCAAAAAGGAATTGACGTGTATTATCATTTCCTAAAATCTCTCCCTCCCAAAAGATTGATTTGAAGAAATGAGGAATCAAAATCTTGGCGTGAGATATACCAAAAACTCCTTGCAATGGTTTTTAAACTGTTGCGAGAATTCGCGATAATCGAACATAAATCATGGTGCCAGCGGTACCAAATATGTGTAGCAACGGTTTTTAAACCGTTGCGAAATAACGCGGTAATCGATTGTTTTTGGCGTGCGTTTTTGATTCAAACCGCGGAGCAGACACAACGTGAAATCATGACAAAAAACCAACGTAAATCTTAGGTTTTTACATTAATTTTCAATCGATCAACAAACCGGCCATTATGCAGTCAACGCCAGAAAATAAGTTGAATGAAACGTCGTCAACGCCTTGTTTGAACTCAGCCTTCGGATTTTCATTTGAAAATCAGCTAAAGGCGTTGTGAGTTTGGCGGCAGACAGTGTAATGAAACGTAATTTTCAAGTTGACAAATACAGGCCTAGCGTTTTTTGGCTCCACCTTTTTTTGGCGATGCAAAAAAGGTGGAAGAGATTTAGGATGTCATGGCAATCCCAAACCACTTAGAAAAATTCTAAATTGACAATTAAATGACATTTAAAACAACCATAAACCTTAGCTTTGCTAAAAATATTCTAGCAATGTACACAAGACCAAGAAGAAACCGAAAAAATGCTGTCATCCGTTCAATGGTAGAAGAAACCAAATTGGGCGTTGAAAACTTGATTTATCCCATTTTTTTATTGGATGGAAAAGGCATCAAAACAGAGGTGAAATCCTTGCCAAACAATTTTCGTTGGTCTTTAGACATGCTGATTCCTGAAATCGAAGCTTGCATGAAATTGGGCGTAAAAACCTTTGATTTATTCCCTGCCGTGGACGAAAGCTTGAAAGACAAAATCGCTTCTTATAGCTACGCTTCTGACAATTTCTATTTGGACGCCATTCGCAAATTGAAAGCAGAATTTCCAGAAATGGTCATAATGAGCGACGTTGCGATGGATCCATATTCTTCCGATGGTCACGACGGTTTGGTGGAAAATGGCGAAATCGTCAACGACAAGACGTTGCCAATTTTAGCGAAAATGGCGATTGCACAAGCGCAAGCAGGTGTAGATATCATCGGACCGTCAGACATGATGGATGGACGCGTAGGTTATTTGCGTGAAGAATTGGACGAAGCAGGTTATGAAAACACGAGCATTATGTCGTATTCTGTGAAATATGCGAGCGCTTTTTACAATCCGTTCCGTGACGCATTGGATTCAGCGCCAAAATCGGGCGACAAAAAGACCTATCAAATGAATCCCGCCAACAAACGCGAAGCTTTGCTAGAAGCCGAATTGGATTATTCCGAAGGCGCGGACATGTTGATGGTCAAACCAGCATTGTGCTATTTGGACGTCATTCATTTATTGAAAGAAAATTTCAATATTCCGATTACCGCTTACAACGTGAGTGGCGAATGTGCGATGGTTTACGCCGCAGCGCGCAACGGTTGGTTGAATTACGAGCCAGTGATGTACGAAATGCTACTCAGCATGCGCCGAGCAGGAGCAGACGCTATTTTGACCTATTTCGCAAAGGATTTTGCGGAGATGGTGAAGAAGTAAACGTTCAAAATGGAATTAGAAGAGTTACGTGAACTTCAATTAAAAATTCAACAGCAGAAACTAAAAAATAAAGATTGCAGTTTACTTGTTGAAGAGCTTGAAAACAAAGCGATTGATTTCTTGCAAATCTCTAATGAAGCTTTGCGTAGCATAATTAAAGAAAACAAGCAATTGTTGGTGAATGATCAACTTTTCGTCAATGTGTACAAAGATGACAGTTTTGCTTTCGGAACGCATGCGATACAACTGAGCGGTAATATCCATCACAATGGTTATATGTATTTAGAGACCGATTCGACCGAATCTCGATTTTCTAATATGTATGCTAGTTCTAGGTATGCTACTAATTTTAAGGGAATTGTGCAATGGAATGGAAAAGTATTAATGAAAGCCACCAAACGCAAATTTCAATTTTTTGGAAGCCGTGTTCCAGAACAATTTCAAGGTTTTATCAACGAAAACGGTGATGTTGAAATGACACTCATAAAATCGAGGTTCGAGTTGTTTGGAGACGAATTCATGAGTAATTTGATGACCGATCCATTTAACGGCGACCAAGCAAAGCGACAAAAATTTAATGAAAATATCGCTCGTGTCAAGAAAATTGTTTCTGATTTTCTGAAGGGGGAATTGGGATGAAGTATTCAATTTTATTGGCTAGCGTTTTGGTGTTTAAAAATTTCGTGGTTCTTCCTTATAATTTGTATATTTGATATAAAATCGTATTAGAAGCTAGACTAATACGGGTGGCTTTAAGTTTATAAATTTAATAAAAAAGGAGTTTTCAATATTTTTTTAAAACCATTTATAACACTAGCGAGTAACAACTAACTGTAAAAATTGCACTATGAGAAAATCCAATTACCTTGTCATGTTTAGCGTTCTTTTAGGATTAATTTTAAGTTGTAAAAAAGAGCCTATCGAACCATTAAATTCCGATGATTCATTAATTTTTGGTAATATTCCTCCTAATTTTAACATAACAACCTTTGACTCGTCAGTTCCTATTATTGCTGCTTGGCATTCTAGTGCATCTTATCAATTTGATATTGATAATGATGGTGTTAATGATTTTAAACTAAATAGCGTGTATAGTGCTTCTCCTGGGGGAATTGATCAACGCGTGGCATCAATTGACGTGTTAAATAGTACATTTCAGATTTCTGTTAGTACATTATTAGATTCAATTTTTCAATGTAAATACATTGAGAATGATACTTTAAGGTCGATTACTTATTATAATGGAATAGGTGGATATTCATGTTCTGGAAGCAATCTTAATAGTTTCTCTCGTGTTGATACAACCGTTTGTCCAAAAATATATTCCATTGGAGATACGATAGGCAATGAAGGGAATTGGATTTCTAATTCTGTAACACTTTCAATCTTTAATAATGATAATTTTTGGCTATCATTTCCTGTTCAAAATACTTGCATATTAAGAGGTAATTGGAATAATACAAATATGAAGTATCTACTTTTTAGAATTAATAACAATGGTCAATTCCGTTATGGCTGGTTAAAATTAAGTATAGATGAATATAATCATATTCGCTTTCATGAATATGCCATACAAAAATAAATAGTATCTAGTGGTTGTAAATATCATGTGCTCAAAGCGTAACGGTTGGTTGAATTACGAGCCTGTGATGTACGAAATGCTCCTAAGCATGAGCAGAGCAGGAGCAGACGCTATTTTGACCTATTTCGCGAAAGATTTTGCGGAGATGGTGAAGAAGTAAATTTGCGGTTTTTTGCAGATTAGAATGTTGTTTTTTAAAGATCTTGTGTTTTTGTCGATAATTGGTATCTTTGATGATAAGTATCTATTAAACTAGACTTATACAACTAATTAGCTATGTAGAAGTCTCATTTTATACAACATTTAACAAGTTATTCATTACTTTAGTCACACACCGAAACAAACATGATAACTAAGAAAGACATACCTTTAGATTTACTTAAAATCATTGAACCAATTGCTCAAGCAAACCTTGATTTAATACAATTTACAAAAGAGGACAATACATATTATTGTTTTATAGAAACTGACAGCAACTCTAATAATTATTTTAAAATATTCATCGACGGAGCAAAACGTATTGGTAATTACGAGAAGACAAAATATGCTTTTGAATTTAAACCAGCCAACACTTACAGTGCAAAACACAGGATTTCACAGACTACTTTAAATGACATAAGTGAACAATTTCAAAATTGGATAAGAATAATTCGTGATATTCACGATACACCGAGTGTTCACGATGATAATTTTGTTAGACAATATGCAGATTTTTATTACAACGAATTCAAAATTATGGACGAGGATGCCGACAACTCTCCATTTGACCCAAACCAACAAGATTTGGTTGAGGTGTATCTTATTTCATTAACAACGGCAATCGAACAATCCGGTGACAAATTAAATGACATAATAAAAAGTGAATTGCAAACTGATATTCAGGCAATTCAAGAAACACTCCCAAACTCGACCAAAAGCCAAGTTATGAAAGGCATTACTAAGGTTTTTGGTAAATTATATAAATCAAGTAAAACACTTTCAAAAGAGATTGTGACAGAAGCAAAAAAACTATTAATAAAAAAACTTTTTGAGCTTGGAATTGAATACGGGCCAAAACTTTTAGAAATGTTTAGTAAACATTGATGACCACAATAGCCAACTATTTAACCGACTAGGAAGAAAAGTTAACTCGAATAAGCACTAGTCAAAAGTAGAGGTTCATTGGTTAAATCGAGCATTGTGTTTCTATCAAAGGATAGTGAAGTGCTTCGAAATCGCCACCTTCGGGTAGCTGCAAACTGTTAATGTTAATTGAAGGATGGAACCAAAATTAGTACTCACAATAATATTGATTATAACATTGATCTATTTCCGGTTCGGACGTGGAAGTCGAGTGATAAAGAAAAAGTCTCATCATTATATAGTTCCTCCTGCGTCTCAAGATGATCCAAATTGGATTCCGATTGAAATAAATGAATATATTAAATATATATTTTTCAATCAGAATTCTGAATTAGACACAACTGACGAGATCACCAAAGAAATTTACAAAGAATTTCCTCAAATTGAAGTTGAGGTTATGCTTGAAAATGGATGGTTCCAAATAAATGTGATTCATTCCAATTTCTCAGAATTTCATAAACTGATCTCAATATGTACTTTTATACATGGTAAAAATGTAATTGGATACTGTAAACATAAATCGACAAAAAGTAAGGATTATATAATTAAAATGGATATTGATGCAGGAAGTGAACATTTGATTGGATCATTCAAAACAAACCAAAACTTTGGAATTTATTTACCTAAATCAGACAGTGATCCAAAAGGTAATATTTCCAAATCTCAAGTGAAAGAAATTGATTTTCAATATGAACTAAATCAAATTCCAAGTTTTGTTTAAATTATTAAATACCTCACACTCACCTTACGAAAAAGCTAAATCTTTTTTCCCGAAAAACGTTTATTCATAAAACTAAGATTTATTTACACAAATAATATTAATTTTAAAAATCGGCTCATGCGCAAGGCGCAGGAACGTTAATTCCATCACAATCATGAAACACCTCATATCCCTCACAATCCTAATATTCTCCCTCAACCTGCACAGTCAATCCTCCCAAAAATGGATTAATTACCCAGAAGTAGTCGGCATCTTGGAGGAATATCAAGAAAACACAAGAGATTTTTTACTTGTGGAAGGGAAGGTAAAGGAAATCAGTCAAATTTCGTATTACAGTCCAACAAAGGAATACAAGGTTGAAACGATAGCGAAATATGCCAGTTCAGGTCAAATTCAATCTATTCAAACGTTGAGCACTGATTCTGTGGAATCGGCCATTATCAGATTTTATTACATTGAATTTATTTACGATGCAAACAATCAAATTTCAAGCGAAAGAGTTACCGATATTTTGGAAGGCGATACCATTGAGTTTTTAGAGACCATAATCCCAACATTTTTTGCTCCGACTTTGCCCGCTCCGATAAAATCAAATCCAGCAGGAAATTCGATTGCAATTGTTTTTGAAGAAGATACTACCTTTTCGTTTTACGACGAATTCGGACGAAAAACCATGGATTCGATACCGTACAGCGGCAACGTCGAAGGATACAAATACAAATATGCCTATCACCAAGATACCGTTTTACGCGATCATTATTGGTCTGCAATTATCGATGCGATCAACCACAAAGAAATTTTCATCTTGGATCAACATGGAAATTGGATTGAAAAAAAGGAAATCGGTCTTCTCGAACTTCCTTCAGGAGAATGGTCGGAGTTGCATCGGAGAAAAATAACGTACTATTGAATAATTGATAAGCACCATTTTTAATTCATAGATGTGACTTGAACGTCAAGAACTACAATGAGAAAATCGCCATACATCTTTTTAATTTTGCTATTTGTCAGCGGATTTTCCTTGGCGCAAAAGCCTGTTACAAGTGATACAACAAGCAGCGATGAAAGCGGATTTTACATCAACGGCGGTAATACCAAAGTGAGAGAACTGAATTGCTATGAGTTTGACGAGTTGATTTTCAAGATGAAAAATAAACTTCCTGCATTTGCATTCGATAAAATTCAGTTTGGCGTACGTTACCACGTTCCCTTTTACAAACGAAATCCCATTTTCGGATTTTCGACAAATGATGAAGAAATAGAGACAGAGATTTATACAAAAGAAGAAATTGAACGTTTGAAGGATAAGCCCTATTTAACGTTTAAAGTGATCGTTGGCGAGCACCCGGAGGAAAAGGAATATTTGCTTCAATCTTCTAGAGTTCTAACAAATACCTATTTGAAATACACTCAATTTGAAGAAAATGTGGGTAGAACTACTTTGTCGAATTTCGTGCGCGTATTTCTTGTAAACAGGAAAGAGGAAGTCTTCGACGCGGATTGTAATTGCACCAAAACGAATATTATTTACGATACCTACGATTATCCCATTGATGAAATAGTTCTTAAATTAAATAACCAAGTCGTTGACGATGAGTTGGCTACCGATCATTATGACCAGCGAGTATTGTTGTCCAAACATCCCTTAAAAGCGAATCCGGATTGCTATCTGAATAATAGCCAGCCAGAATTGTTGTTGCCCTTGTTAGAAAAAGAATATAAACGAGGTGGTTTTGTAGCTCCAAGCAGTTTCGCGAAGTGCAATTGCGACGATTCATTGCTGATAAAAGACCATTTCACAGTGAAAAAAGAGCGACTAAAAAAAGTAGGACTCGAACTTCGAAAAACAAAAATTGACAGGCGCGCTAACAAACATTTCATTTATGAGATTTACGATCAGTCAGGCGCTAAAAATGGATGCTCGATTGAAATTAAAACCTTAGATTTCAAGAGAGATTACACCTATGTCAAAGGAGTTTATTCCAACAATTTAAAGGAAGGAACCTGGGAATTTTACACCATTCGAGTTGCAGATGGGAAAAAGCAATTGTGGTTGCAACAAAAATTTGTCAACGGCAAACTGATTGATGAAAATAAAACGCCACATTCGCCTTTTGAATAGTACGATTTCTTTTAAATTTACAGGAAAATGTCTGTAAAAACTGTCTTCAACACAAATGAAACAGTTGAAAACATGACAAAACCTTAATATTGAGTAACAAAAAATGCACTACATCATCCAAGAAAATATCTTCAGAGAACCCAATTATGATAAAATTTTTTCAGTGATGGAGAAATTGAATTTGTCCTATGAAATTGTCACAATTGAACCGTTTGCTGAAGATTTGAAATTCACTACCAACTCAAAAAACGTGTTTGTTTACGGTTCGGTCAAATTAGCGAAAATCGCACAACAATATGATTTCAAACCTGGTTCGTTTTATGGAGGAAACCATGCATTTGAAGTCTATTCACAACATTACAAAGCGCATTTACTCAACTTTGACAGTGAAATTTCTGAATTTGGAAAAAAATTGAAGTGGGAGGCAGGCGAAGAAAAATTCATCCGTCCAAGCAGGGATGCAAAAGTTTTTACAGGCAAAAAGTTTACCGAAACAAAGTGGAATGATTTCGTAGTACAATCGCTGTCGAACAAAGAAAAAACACCTTTAACGAGCGACACGAAAATTCAAATCACGAAGCCAAAAAAAATATTCAAAGAAGCACGTGTTTGGATTGTGGGAGGGAAAATCATTACAAGTTCGTATTATCTTTTCAACGGAAATATCGAATTTGAAGAAAATGTTGACCCCGAAGGACTGCAATTCGCAGAAAAAATGATTGAAATTTACCAAGTAGAAGATGCGTTCGTGATGGACATTTGCTTGACTAGCGAAGGATGGAAAATTGTCGAAATCAATTGCGTTAACAGCGCAGGATTTTACAAAGCAGATGTCGAGAAATTGGTCATTGCATTGGAGGATAAATTTGAGTTTAAAATAACAAAGTAAATGTTCGAATTTCAAAAGGTTGATAATATCAAATTAGATTTTATCTAACTTTAGCTGATAATTTATCATCGATAAAGCAGCTTAAGCCAACAGTTAGTGAATAAAAAATAAATGCCCTGAAATTATGAACGGATTATTTTACCAAAAAGAAGTTGCGGAATACACAACCTATCATTTATTGCGATTTTACGAAAATGGGTACGTCATTTACAAGAAAGTCACTGGTTCCGATAAAGCATATTTGATGAGAGAGTTGAAATCATTTGCGATGGTCGGTCATGACGTGAAAGGCGAGCCAGAATTTACATTTTGTGGTTCCTTTGATGATTATGGCGATGTCATTTCCTGCAAAGTCGAGAATCAAATTATGGATTCATCCGATACTTGGGCTGAGAAAGATGTGCTGAGTTTCAGAGGGAAATTCAACGAAAAGGGAGAACTGGAACTGAAGAAAATCAGTAAACGAACGAAATTTGAAGTAGATTTAAAATTTTCAGCCACAACAGATGAAGCGCTGATGAGTGCGTTTTAATTCAGATTTTATTCGTTTCAATATGCAGAAAATGAACATTCAATCCCAAATCAACGAGTACATTTCCACGCAACCAGAGGAAAAACGCAATGACATGGAAATCTTGCACAAGAGAATTTTAGAACTCAATCCGACTTGTAAATTGTGGTTTTTAGATGGAAGAAACAGCGAAAACAAAGTCGTTTCCAATCCAAATATCGGTTACGGAACCCAAACAATTCGCTATGCTGACGGAAAATCCAAAGAATTTTACCGCATCGGACTCAGCGCTAACACGACCGGGATTTCAGTCTATATTCTCGGAATCGAGGATAAAAATTATCTTGCAAATACTTTCAAAGAAAACCTAGGAAAAGCAAGTGTTACGGGGTATTGTATCAAATTCAAAAAGTTGAAAGATATCAATTTGGAAGTGTTGGAATCAGCCATCCAGTTTGGGTTTTCACTAGGTGATTGAGCTTTATGTAAAAGCAAAAGTCTTATGTCGTCCCTATCGCGACGAGTGACGAGTGGTGATGTTCTTTTTACCCATATTTCATCCCCAAAAGCGATGAAAGCATTGCTGAATTCCAAAAAAAAAATCGTCCGTGCCTTCCGCGTCATCCGTGGCAAAAAAATCTGGTATTTTTCTTCATGCCAAAAGAGAAATTCCTTCAATTCAGCTTTAGGAGATTAAAAGTTTTATGTTGTCTCTACAGCGACGAGTTTACACGTGTAGTCTCTTTTTACCCACATTTTTTACCAAAAAGCGATGAAAATATGGCTAATTTCCAAAAAATAATCAGTGAAATCCGTGCCATCCGTGGCAAAAAGAAAACCATCATTTCACCTCAATCTTATTCCCAAAAGTCATGGTCGCTAAATCCAATTTTATGTAATAGTAAGACTTATCTTCCGCCTTAAATTCCTTGTCGCCATCCAAGTCTCGCTGCATTTTAATCAACGCAAAATTCTGTTCTTTATATAAATTAATTTCCACAGCATTTTCAGATGAAGTAGTTAAAGCTTTCACGTTTTTGCCTTTTAAATCAGACACATATACAATCGCCGGGTCATTGTAGTCTATTTTCCCATTACCGTTGTAATCCATACTTTTAACGCGATACAAGATGATGTCTGAAGCCACATTTTTAATTTCGTTGGGCTGATATGTTCGGTAATTGTACGACTGAAAACCAAAAACATAAGTGTCTTTTTCAAATAACTTGGTGTAAGTATCTGTGGTGAAATCGTAAAACAAAATATTGGAATAGAAATCTCCCCAAAATGTCATTTTGCTACTCGCTAAAAAATCAGAATTATACCGCGTAGGAATCAGAATAGTAGAATTGGAATCAATCATGATCGGATCTGAAAATACGTCTCCGTATTTGCTGCTTTGTGTAAAAGAAGTGATAGATTGAAATAGAAATAAAGCTAGAAAAGTAATTTTTTTCATTTTTTTGATTTGAATAAGAATCAATTAAACTCAAAAATCACGTTTTTATTATCCAATTATTTCAAATAATCCCCAAAATAAAAGCAAACAGCCCAAAGTTGTAAAACTGTACATTACTGTATGAAAAGAGACGTTTGAATGAAAGCAAAAGACAGTGATGATAAATCCTGTAATCAAAATAAATCCGCCAACTAGCAATTTCAGAACGCCCGCATTTCGCTTTTTTTCATTGAGCGCTTTTTTAGTTTTTCGAATGATTTTGGCCGTAAAATGTTCGTCATTTGTTTTTTGAAGCAATTCTTTTTCTATTTCTTCAAAAGTATAATTTCGGGTAATTAAATCTTTGGCATATTCGACCAATTCGAATAATTCTTCGTTTTTTTCGTGCATAGCTTTTTCATTAGTTTGCACAATGTAAAGAAAATTAAAGCCTTAGAAAATGACTTTTGTCAGGTGATAACGTTTTGTAAATTAGAAGCAAAGCATCAGCTCTAAATGCAAATCATTGCTTTTTTAACAAATCTCGGATTTCGGTAAGTAATTTTTCTTCCGCAGTTGGAACAGGTGCAACAGGCTCCGTTTTTGTCTTGTCATCCGCTTTTTTCTGGATGCGATTCATTGTTTTCACAATCATAAACAACACAAAACCGATGATTACAAAATTGAAAATCGCCGCAATGAATTTACCATATTTCACGTTGTGCCACATCACATTTTCCAAATCCTTGACATTCAGGAAATTCATCACAGGATTCAATAGCATTGGCGTAATTATATCATTCACAAAGGAGTTTACAATCGCAGTAAAAGCCGCACCAATGACAACTGCCACCGCAAGGTCAATGATATTGCCTCGCATGATGAATGTTTTGAATTCTTTTAACATGGTCTTCGTTTTTGTTAATTTGCAAAATGATGAATTAAATCACCGCTTTAATTTCTTCAATAATTCTTTCCGCCAAAGCATTTGCAGCTGCTTCAGAGCTACTTTCAGAATAAATTCGAATAATTGGCTCAGTATTACTTTTACGTAAATGTACCCATTCTTGCGCGATGTAAATCTTTACACCATCTGTTGTATCAACCTCTTCATGCGCATATTTTGCCGCCATTTTTTCTAGTACAGCATCTACGTCAATCGCAGGCGTCAACTCAATTTTGTTCTTTGAAATGGTATATTTTGGGTACGAATCTCTCAATTCAGAAACTTTCATTTTTGATTTCGCTAAATGCGTCAAAAACAAAGCTATTCCTACCAAAGCATCTCTTCCGTAGTGCGATTCAGGATAGATGATTCCACCATTTCCTTCACCACCGATGATGGCGTTTTCAGCTTTCATTTTTTCGACAACATTCACTTCACCCACAGCTGCAGCGAAATATTTTTCCCCGATTCTTTCTGTTACATCTCTCAATGCACGTGTTGAAGAAAGATTTGAAACCGTTGCTCCAGGCGTGTTTTGAAGTACAAAATCAGCACATGCTACTAAAGTATATTCTTCACCGAACATGCTTCCATCTTCGCAAACCATTGCCAATCTGTCTACATCTGGATCAACAGTAATTCCTAAATCTGCACCAGTTTCTTTGATTTTGTCAGATAAATCAGTCAAATGCTCCGGAAGTGGTTCTGGATTGTGAGGGAAATGACCTGTTGGGTCGCAATACAATTCAATCACTTCTTTCACACCCAAATCGCGCAACAATGCAGGAACAAAAATTCCTCCAGTAGAGTTCACAGCGTCTACCACGATTTTGAAATTTGCTTGAGCAATCACTGAAACGTCAACTAACGGCAAGTTTAAAACCGCTTGAATGTGCTTATCTAAATAAGTATCATCTTCTGTAACAGTTCCTAAATCATCTACTTCTGCGAAATCGAATGCTTCTTGATTGGCAATTTCCAATAAAGCTTCACCTTCTTTGGCAGAGATAAATTCTCCACGTTCGTTCAACAATTTCAAAGCATTCCATTGTTTCGGATTGTGACTGGCTGTCAAGATGATACCACCTTGTGCGTTTTCCATCGGGACTGCAATTTCCACCGTTGGAGTAGTGGATAAACCTAAATTTACGACATCAATTCCCAAACCTACCAAAGTTGAAACCACCAAATCAGAAATCATCTGACCCGACAAACGAGCATCTCGTCCAATCACCACTTTGATTTTTTGTTCTGGATTTCTATTTTTCAACCATGTGCCATAAGCCGCAGCAAATTTTACAGCGTCAATTGGAGTTAAACCTTGGTCCACTTTTCCACCAATAGTTCCACGAAATCCTGAAATAGATTTAATTAATGTCATTCCTTTTGTTTTTTGAGCGTCAAATGTAATTAAATATGCGATAAAGATTGGTTTTTGATGGATGAGATTCATCATTTTAGGGTATAAATGTTCAAATCGAAGATGAGAATGAAAATTTCAAGTTTATTTTGGTTTTGTGAAATTGAGATTTCGTCCCTACAGGACGATAGCTTTAAAGGGACTATTTTTTTAACCATATTTAGTGCCAAATGGCACAATTTATCCAGTGTTTCCATCCCTTTAGGGATTGGGATATGGGTAAAACGCCTACTACTGCTAGTGTTCTCGTCCCTTCAGGTACGAAATCATAAGTGAAATTCACACCAAGTCTGAAAATATGTAGGCGTAAAATGTATGTATAATGTCGTCCCTACTGGACGAAAGTTTGGTGCTATTTCTGTTTTTACCCATATTTAGTGCCGAATGGCACAATTTGTTTAATACTTCCATCCCTTTAGAGGGATGAGATATGGGTAAAACCAACATCAGTCGTTGTTCCAGTCCCATTAGGGATGAAATGGGGGTAAAACGAAACTACTGCTAGCATTCTCGTCCCTTTAGGTACGAAATCAACAGTTTATTTCACACCACTTTTGAAACCATGTGAACGCAAAATGAATGTATAATGTCGTCCCTACAGTACGAAAGTTTGGCGTTATTTCTGTTTTTACCCATATTTAGTGCCTAATGGCACAATTTGTTTAATACTTCCATCCCTTTAGGGATGAGATATGGGTAAAAACCAACATACGCATCCATTCTCATCCCGTTAGGGACGAAATAACAACCTTCACTAATCCTATCCAATCTCCTTAAACACAAAACGCTCATCATAATCCACCTCAAACTTCTCCAAAAATTGTCTGTATTCTTCTTTAAACGTTTTTCGCTGATGATGTATTTCTTGCCCTTTTATATAATTTATCACATTATCAACCTGTGATTTTCCATAAGAAAATGCACCATAGCCTTCTTGCCAAGAAAATTTGCCTAGCACAAATCCTTTCTGATTGATCCATTTAGAACTATCTCCTTTCACTTTTTGCATTAACTCTGATATTGATTGACTAGGTCTCAATCCGATTAGTATATGCACATGGTCAGGCATTCCATTGATAGCGATAACTTTGTGTTGATGATTTTGAATTATACCAACAAGATATCGATACAATTCATTTTTCCATTTGCTACCAATCAAACTTTCTCGATTTTGAACAGCAAAAACCAATTGAACGTGAATTTGCGAATAAGTATTTGCCATTTTTTTGGGTTTATTTATGTTTATAAAAGTGGTTTAAAGGAATCAGTTTAGAATTCCTATCTTAAATTTAAGAAAAAAGGATGTAGAAAAAAATCAATTTCAAAATTAATTGACATAAAAAAAGGAGAATCCCAATCGAAATTCTCCTTAGTTAAAGCGTTATAATTATTTCCTAACCTTCCAACGATTTTTTCAAATCTATCATTTTCATGCAAGCAATGGCACATTCGGTTCCTTTGTTACCATGTTTTCCGCCGGATCTGTCGATGGATTGTTGGATATTGTCATCAGTCAAAACACAAAACGCCACTGGTGAATTGTATTCCAAACCCACTTGCATAATTCCTTGCGTTGCTCCTTGACAAACGAAATCAAAATGCTTCGTTTCGCCTTGAATAACGACGCCAATTGCAATCACCCCGTCAACGTCTGTGTTGTCGAGCATCAATTGCGCGCCAAGCGGTAATTCGAATGTTCCTGGAACAAATCGAATCAAAATATTCGCCTCTGGTACACCGTTTTCTAACAATGCATCTTTGGCGCCTTTGAGTAAGTTCAAAGTGATGGAATCGTTCCATTCAGAAACAACAATGCCGACTTTAAAATCGGCACCGTTTGGAACAAGTTCCTTAGAATATTCTGATAAATTTCTAAGTGCTGTAGCCACAATTTATTTTTTTGGTTTGTTTTTCGCTCTCGCAATATATTTGTCGATGTATTTCATGTTTGAAAACATCACATAGTTGTCTTTGATACGAATATACAATTCTTCTGCACCTGCATTGTCATTCAATTTCTCAGCACACAATGCTGCTTTGAACAAATATTCTGGTGTAGTTTTGTCGTTTTCGTTTTTCTCAGCAGCTTTGATATACATATCTTTCGCCTCACTGTATTTTTTCATTTCAGAGTAGCAATCTCCTTGAAGACCCAATGTGAAAACAGCAACATAAGTATCGCTAACATCAACACCTTCTAAGTTCTCTAGTGCTTTCTTAAACTCACGTTTTTCCATATATTGTCTTGCCAAAACAAATTGAGCATTTTCACCACCTTGTTTTCCATCGTAATCTTTCACAACTTTCGAAAGCGCATCAATTGCTTGGTCAGTTGAATCTACTGAAGCATAATTCAATCCAGCCCAATAAGCATCTTTTGATTTCTCATTTGATGGTCCCCAAATGAAAGTTCTGTATGTGAAATAACCAAGTATTACAACTACTATAGCACCTACTGCCAAGGTAATCGTACGAAGTGATTTGTTTTGTTTAAATTGAGATTTAAAATCTTTTCCTGATAAATTTTCTAACATTGTCGCGATTTTAGCGTTGCAAAAATATATTTTTTTTCGATTCAAAAATATTATTTCTGCTTATATATGAACAAAGATACCAACAAATGCCATTTTTTCAACCAATAATCGCCGTTTGATTGTTCAAATTAGTTTGTTTTTACATCCATTTTGTTATTCGCATTTCATTTGTGAATATTATCTGTTAGAATTTTAGAATCTTCCTGAGTTTATTTTTAGCTTTGTGGCGTATTTTAAGAAACTTATATATAATGATACAATTATCAGATCGTTTACAAGCCATGGAAGAATCTGCAACGCTTGCCATGTCGCGTATTTCAAGAGAATTGAAGGCTGCAGGAAAAGACGTCATTTCGCTTAGTTTGGGCGAGCCAGATTTTTTTACGCCTCAATTTATCAAAGATGCTGCGCTCGAAGCGATGAACAATAATTTCACTATGTACACGCCAGTTGCGGGTTACGACGATTTGCGTGAAAGTATTTCTGAAAAATTCAAAAGAGACAATGGTTTGACTTATTCTAAAGATCAAATTGTTGTTTCAACAGGTGCAAAACAATCTATCGCCAATGTGGTGATGAGTTGCGTAAATCCTGGTGATGAAGTAATCATTCCAGCTCCATATTGGGTTTCTTATGTTGAAATCGTGAAAGTTGTAGAAGGAACTCCAGTGATTGTTCACGCTGGCATCGAAACTGATTTCAAAATCACAGCAGCTCAATTAGAAGCAGCAATCACGCCGAAAACAAAAATGATGATTTTTTCAACACCTTGTAATCCTACTGGTTCGGTTTACAGCTATGAAGAACTAAAATCTTTGGCAGATGTGTTTGAAAAATATCCAAATATTGTGGTAATTGCTGACGAGATTTATGAACACATTAATTTTGTTGGTAAACACGAAAGTTTGGCGCAATTTCCTAAAATTTATGACCAAGTGGTAACAATCAATGGTGTTTCCAAAGCTTGGGCAATGACAGGATGGCGTTTGGGTTACATCGGCGCTTCTAAAGAAATTGCTGATGCTTGCAACAAAATTCAAGGTCAATTTACTTCTGGAACTTGTTCAATCACTCAAAAAGCTTCTATCGCTGCAATGAAAGCGGATCCAGCTGTTTTGAACGACATGATCTCAGCTTTTAAAAGTCGTAGAGATTTAGTTTTATCAATGTTAAATGATATGCCTGGAGTAATAACAAATGTTCCTGATGGCGCATTTTACGTTTTTCCAGATATTTCGTCTTTCTTTGGTAAAAGTTATTTAGATCATAAAATTGAGAATGCAAACGATTTATGCGTTTATTTGTTGAGCGAAGCAATGGTTGCTTTGGTTACAGGTGACGCCTTTGGAGATCCAAATTGTATCAGAATTTCATATGCTGCTTCCGAAGAAACATTGACAAAAGCAATGTCTCGCGTGAAAGATGCATTGGCAAAATTAAAATAAATGAATATAAACGCACTTTTTGAACAGTTTTCGGGCAAAAAAATTGCCGTTGTTGGTGATGTCATGCTCGATGCCTATTTGAGAGGTGGTGTTTTTCGTGTTAGTCCTGAAGCACCAGTTCCAATCGTTAGTTTAGAAAAGCAAGAAGACCGTTTAGGCGGAGCTGCAAATGTGGCGTTAAACTTAGTTTCATTGGGTGCAAAAGCGATTATTTGCTCTGTGATTGGGAATGACAAAGACGGAAATCGATTGGTGGATTTACTCGCTGAACAAGGAATTTCTAGCGAAGGAATTGTGCAAAGCGAAAATCGTCAAACGACCGTTAAAACACGTGTCATTGGAAACAATCAACAGTTGTTGCGTATCGATGCTGAGCAAACAGATGATATCAATGCAACAGAGGAAAATCAAATCATTGCGAAAATTCAACATTTAATAGCTCAAGGAATTGATGCGTTGATTTTTGAAGATTATAACAAAGGTGTTTTGACGCAAAATGTGATTGAAAAAATCATTCAATTATGTCAAGAAAACCAAGTGGTTACAACTGTTGACCCTAAAAAAACGAACTTTTTAGCCTACAAAGGTGTTACTTTATTCAAACCCAATTTAAAAGAATTGAAAGAAGGTTTGGATGTTCATTTTTCAATTGAAAATAGAAGTGATTTTGAAGATGCTGTGCAACAATTAGAACAAATTCTTCAAAATGAAATCACGTTTATTACACTTTCAGAACATGGTGTTTTTATCAAAAATGAAGCAGATAAATTTTACATTCCTGCGCATTTGAGAAACATTGCGGATGTAAGTGGGGCAGGAGATACTGTCATCAGTGTCGCTACTTTGTGTCTGACTTTGGGTTTACCCATTTCAGAAATCGCGGAAATCGCCAATTTAGCAGGCGGTTTGGTTTGCGAGAAAAGTGGCGTAGTAAGTATCGAATTACCGCAATTGAAAGCTGAATTGACGAAAATTAAAACAAATTAAAAACGAAATCATTCAATCAAATAGAGATTTTTCAATTAACAAATTTGATTTCGAATTGCAGACATTATGGAAAAAAAGGAAGTAAAACCTTATGGTGACTCAAATAAATCCAAAAAGGAAGAAGTAGCACAAATGTTCGACAATATCTCAGCAAAATATGACTTTTTGAATCATTTTTTGTCCTTGGGAATTGATAAGATTTGGAGAAAAAAGGCAGTAAATATGCTACGCGAAATCAATCCAACCAAAATTTTGGACATTGCAACAGGAACTGGAGATTTTGCAATTCAAAGTTTGACTTTACATCCTGAAGAGGTAATTGGAGTCGATATTTCCGAAGGAATGCTTGAAAAAGGCCGTGAGAAAATGGTCAAAAGAAAGATTGATCACATCATTTCGATGCGTTCAGGTGATTCTGAAGATTTGCCTTTTGATGACAATTATTTTGATGCCTTGACAGTTGGTTTTGGTGTGAGAAATTTCCAAAATTTAGAAATTGGTCTTGCTGAAATGCTTCGAGTGGTTCGCCCTGGAGGAAAATTGATTATTCTTGAATTTTCAAAGCCAAAGCGTTTTCCTGTAAAACAATATTACGCTTTTCACTCAAAATATATCATTCCATTTTTTGGAAAAACCATTTCAAAAGACGCGAGTGCTTATACTTATTTACCAGAATCAGTAGCTGCTTTTCCTGAAGGAAAGGATTTTGAAGACATTTTGATGAAATTAGGTTACAAAAATGTAGGTGCAAAATTGGTAGCTGGTGGAATTGCAACAATCTATTTTGGAACTAAATAAAAACAATAAATAAAAATTTTCTCCGTTTCAATCGAATGATTTTTCAACGCAAATATTGGTTTTTAAGTGTCATGCTTTTTTTTAGTATGAGTGTTTTTGCACAACCTAAAAAAACGTTGAATTACAGAAAATTTGATGACAGATGGTTGCATTTTGGCTTTACGTTGGGAATGAATTCTGCCGATTTGACAACTTATCCAGTGGTTGGAGCCTACGAAAAATATGGACTTTTATCTTTAGACAATAAAAGACAACCAGGCGGACAAGTTGGTATTGTAACCACTTTGAAATTAGGACATCCAGTCGTTAGATTGCGTTTTATCCCAACTTTGTCTTTTCAAGAAAGAGTTTTGACTTACAGTTATTTAAATCCTGATCCAGATAGTAAAGTCAAAGAAATTGTCAACGAAGAAAGAATCAATTCTGTAAATTTAGATTTTCCTTTGATGTTACAATTTAGAACCATGCGCTACAACAATTTTGTAGCTTATGCTTTGGGAGGTGTGCAATATTCTTTGGATTTACAGTCTCAAGAAAAAGCGACTCAATCTACAATTGATCCATTTATCAAATTGAAAAAACACGATTACCAAGGTCAAGTTGGAGGAGGTGTTGAATTTTTCTTGCCTTATTTCAAATTGGGATTAGAATTGAAATATTCTCAAAGTTTTGGAAATGTTTTGATTCAAGATGATTCTCCAGTTTCTGCGCCAATCGATAGATTATATAACCGCGTTTGGTGGTTTTCACTTATCTTTGAGGGATAATTTTTCTTTTAATATCCTTTTTAAAGAACACAAATGAGTGTTATTGTTCAATTTCAAATTCCTTTAGAAGAAGCCAAAGATGATGTGTTTTTACGCGAAAAAATTGCGGAAGAACTCAATCTAAATGCTACGGATTTTACTTTCAAATGGAGAAAGCGTTCAATCGATGCGCGAAAACGTCAAATCAAAATCAATGCGTCATTTGAAGTTTTTCTAAACGGTGAAGTTGAAACACAAAGGATTTATTTTGAAGCACAAAAGGTCAACGAGAAAAAGGCTGTGGCAATCATTGGTGCTGGACCTGCGGGATTATTTGCTGCATTGCGAGCCATCGAAAAAGGAATCAAACCTGTGATTTTTGAGCGAGGAAAAGATGTCCGCGCACGCAGAAGAGATTTGGCAAAATTGAACAAAGAATCCATCGTAAATCCAGAATCAAATTACTGTTTTGGAGAAGGTGGTGCCGGAACTTATTCCGACGGAAAATTATATACACGCTCCAAAAAACGTGGCGATGTGCTGAAAGCAATGGAATGGTTTGTCCATTTTGGCGCAGATCAAGACATTCTGGTTGAAGCACATCCACACATAGGAACCAATAAATTGCCACAAATCATTGTCAACATGCGCGAAGCAATCATTGCTGCTGGCGGTGAAGTGCATTTCGAATCCAAATTGACAGATTTATTCATAGAAAATGGGCAATTGGTTGGTCTTGAAATCAATCAGAATCAAAAATTCGATTTCAAACATGCGATTTTAGCGACAGGACATTCAGCGCGAGATATATTTGAATTGCTCCACAATAAAGGTTTGGAATTGAAAGCAAAAGCTTTTGCACTTGGTGTTCGAATCGAGCATGCACAAGATTTAATTGACAAAATTCAATACCACGGTCGTGTGAACGATTCGTTTTTGCCGCCTGCTTCTTACAGTTTGGTAACGCAAGTCGAAGGAAAAGGCGTGTATTCATTTTGCATGTGTCCTGGTGGAATTGTTGCGCCTTGTGCCACGGCAGATGGAGAGGTAGTCACAAATGGTTGGTCGCCTTCAAAAAGAAACAATCCGTATTCAAATTCTGGCATCGTTGTCAGCGTGGAACCTGAAGAATTGCCGAATTGGAAAAACAATCCGATGGTTTGCTTGGATTTCCAGAAATCTGTTGAAAAAGCCTGCTGGGAAGCGGCAGGAAAAACGCAAAAAGTTCCAGCGCAATGCATGAAAGATTTTGTCGACAACAAAAAATCAACTTCCTTCCCAAGATCTTCGTATCAGCCTGGAATTGTGAGTGTCAATTTAAATGACGTTTTACCGCCATCTATCGCCAAAAGATTACGCAAAGCATTTGTCGATTTTGGACAAAAAATGCACGGATATTTGACAAACGACGCAGTTTTACACGCGCCAGAATCGAGAACAAGTTCACCTATTCAAATCCCACGAGATGAAATCACTTTGCAACATCCGCAAGTGAAAGGCTTGTTTCCCTGTGCAGAAGGTGCTGGATATGCCGGTGGAATTATTTCAGCGGCAATCGATGGAATGAAATGTTTAGACGCAATCGAATTTTAATGGAAAATGTAACGGATAAATACGACGAATTGAATTTCAATATCGTTTTGGTTGAACCACAAATCCCGAATAATACTGGAAATATTGGACGATTGTGTGTCGCCACGAAAAGCAGATTACATTTGATTGCACCACTGGGTTTTGAAATCACAGACGCCCGAGTGAAACGCGCAGGATTGGATTATTGGAAGGATTTAGAAATCTGTTTCCACGATCATTTTGAAGCTTGGTATAATTCTGTCGAAGACAAAAGTCGCGTTTTCTTTTTCACAGCTCGAACAGATGCTTCTTTTTATAAAATCGATTTGAAAAAAGGCGATTATTTGGTTTTCGGTCGCGAAGCCACTGGATTGAGCGATGAATTGTTTAACCGTTTTCAATCGCAATTAGTCACGATTCCTTTTCCAGGAAAAGTGCGAAGTTTCAATTTAGCAAATGCCGTGGCGATAGTTGCTATGGAGGGAATTAGACAATTGTCTTTTATAAAATAAGTGTAGTTTTTATTCATAATGAAATCTGCATTTCGCAATTAAAATTTCATCCTCTTTAACTTGATAAATAAGTCGGTGTTCTTCATCTATTCTGCGCGACCAAAATCCAGCGTATTTGTATTTCAGTGGCTCAGGTTTACCAATTCCGTGAAATGGGCTTCGTGAAATATCTTTCAATAATTCATTGATTCGCTTTAGTTTCTTTTTGTCTGTTTTTTGCCAGTACAAATAGTCTTCCCAAGATTCATCTACAAAAATGAATTTCATTCTTCAATCAAATTTTGGACGGATGAATTTCCAGATTTTAATTTTTCAATCGCAGAATCCAATCTTTTCTCGTTTTCTTTGGATGAAAGTTCATGCTGAGTAGCACATAAAGAATTGTATTCAGCCAATGACATAATTACCACACCATTGTCTTTTCCGCGGTTGATAATTAACGTTTCAAAGTTCTGAGTTACATTATCGAAATATCTTTTAATATCTTTTCTGAAATCTGAAATGGATGTAGTTAACATAAAAATGAAATTTACTTGTACTGATTTATGTACAAATTTATGTACATAAAACTTAAAATCCAAATTTATTTTAATCTAAAACATGCTCAACTGATTCTTCAAAGCTGGATTTTCCAATTCCAATAATTTCTTTTTGGTAGCAAGACCGCCTGCATAACCGATTAATTCTCCGTTACTCCCGATAATTCTGTGACACGGAACAATGATTGAAATCGCGTTAGCGCCATTGGCAGATGCAACTGCACGAATCGCTTTTTGGTTGGCTAATTTCTTGGAAAGCGAAAGATAAGAATCTGTTTCACCGTATTTTATTTCAAGCAATTGGTTCCAAACTTTTTGCTGAAATTCAGTGCCGACAAATTGAAGTGGAAGGTCAAAATCTTGGATTTCACAAGCAAAATAAGCGTTTAATTGCTTTTGTGTATTAAGAAGTAATTCGGTCGTCTTCGCTTGGAATTCAGCTTGCAATCCAGACTTTATTCGTTGGTCAATTTCTGTTCTCTTTTTGCGAAATTTCCAATCGCACAAACACAATTTTCCTTCAAAATCACCTAAAATAATCGTGCCGAAATCGGTTTCAAATTCGGTGATACAAATGGTTTTCATGAAAAAGACTTATTGTCTACCCAATTTCCCTGATTTCCATGCTTGCACAAAAGATGCCCAAGAATAAGGATTGAATAAATTGTTTACAGGACTTTGTCCCATGGTGTACAATTTCGTGTTTTGCTGATTCACTTGCCAGCTGTAAGAAAGTGACGCATCAGTTGACAAACGACTTGCTGCAAACGCTAAACTTTCACCTGAAAGCTGTCTTTGTGCTCTTCTCAAAGCATCATCATAAGGTTTCATTTCCAAGAAAGCACGTGCAAAATCTTCTCTCGAAGGCCAAGGATAAACAGTGTATTCTGGCAATTCTTCTGCGTTTTCGTACATCATGTGAATCATCGAATAACGATTGTCTTTCAAAGAATCTGGAACGATATAAGAGGAAGTTTTGTAGCCATAATAGCTGAACATCAAAGTATCACCAGGTAAAACCACCAATGAGAAAAATCCGTAATAATCAGCAATTGTCCCCCTGCGACTTTGTCTGTTGAAAACAGTAGCAAACGGCATTTGTGTCAAACTGTCGCTCGAAACAATTACTCCTGAAAGTTGAATCAAAAGTGAATCTGGTGCCACATACGGTTGATTTTCTTGTGCTTTGACCCCGAAAGAACAAAGTAAACAAAGAGCGATTACGGTAAATATCTTCATGTGCTAACTTTTTGAAACGAAAATTGAATTCAACTAACGTTTCTGTTGATACCTTCAAAAGTAAGAAATTTTATGTAAAAAACCACCTTTTTTTATACCAGCCAACTAACATTTTGGATTAAATTAACAGATAATTGTTTCGTGGAGGTTTTCCAAAATTCGGTGTTTAAATTTCGATGAAATAGCGCGCAGATTGTCTTTTTTAAAAAAAGAATATTTTGCCCCTCTGGGGCAAACAATAGAAAAAATATTTTTTTTCTATTGAAGTTTAGCCTCTCTGAGGCTGAATAGATTAAAACAAATTCATTTCTAGCCCTAGCAGGGCTAAACATCTTAAAAAAATACATGCATATGTAAGTCCTTGCCCCAGCGCGGGCAAAACAAGAAAACCTTTAGAGTTTTCAAAAATTCCCAAAACAAAACAGATCAAGTACCCTGAAATGCTACAAGGTTGATGAAAAAAGGCTAGATTATCGTCTTTGCCACAAAAAAAAGGATATTTTGCCCGCTCTGGGGCAAACAATAGAAAAAATATTTTTTTTTCTATTGAAGTTTAGCCTCTCTGAGGCTGAATAGATTAAAACAAATTCATTTCTAGCCCTAGCGGGGCTAAACATCTTAAAAAATACATGCATATGTAAGTCCTTGCCCCAGCGCGGGCAAAACAAAAAAAACACTTTTCTTCAACTACGTTTCAACAAGAAAAATAATCCTCAAAGTCTTTCCGAAATTGACCAAAACAAAACTAAATTCTCTTTGATTTCCAAAACATATCATTTCTCGGTAAAAATTATTAAATTTGCAAGAATTTATTTAAAAAAATAGGTTCAAAATGTCACTTTCCAATCTCAATGAAGTTAAAGAAGGACTCACCTTCGACGATGTACTTTTAGTACCAGGATTTTCACAAGTTTTACCAAAAGATGTTCAGCTGAAAAGCAAATTTACACGCAATATTTACGTAAATACGCCGATCGTTTCTGCTGCCATGGACACTGTTACTGAGTCTAGTATGGCAATTGCGATGGCGCAACAAGGTGGAATAGGAGTGATTCACAAAAACATGACCATCAGCGAGCAAGCATTGGAAGTGCGCAAAGTGAAACGTTCTGAAAGCGGTATGATTTTAGACCCTTTGACTTTGTCAGAAAATGCGTTGGTGAAAGATGCCTTGCAATTGATGAAAGAAAACAAAATCGGTGGAATTCCAGTTGTAGATGAAAATAAAGTCTTGAAAGGAATTGTTACAAACAGAGATTTGCGTTTTGAGAAAAACTTAATCAGACCAATCACCGAAATCATGACGCACAAAAATATCATAACGACGCAAGATGGAACTGATTTAGCGGTCGCTGAAGATATTTTACAAGAAAATAAAATCGAAAAATTACCAGTAGTTGATGCCAATAACAAATTGATTGGATTAATTACTTATAGAGATATTATCAAGGTAAAAACGCATCCAAATTCTTGCAAAGACAGTTTTGGAAGATTGCGCGTTGCTGCTGCGGTGGGAGTTACAACCGATACTTTGGCGCGCGTTCACGCATTGGTTGATGCTGGTGTTGATGCAATCGTAATCGATACCGCACACGGACACACAGAAGGTGTGGTTGTGAAATTGAAAGAAGTGAAAGCAGTTTACCCAAAATTAGATGTGGTTGTTGGAAATATTGCGACTGCAGCTGCTGCCAAATATTTGGTTGATGCTGGCGCTGACGCTGTGAAAGTAGGAATCGGTCCTGGGTCGATTTGTACAACAAGAATTATTGCTGGTGTAGGTGTTCCACAATTGACGGCTATCAATGATGTTGCGCTAATTTTAGAAGGAACTGGAGTTCCAGTAATCGCAGATGGTGGAATCAGATATACTGGTGATATCGTGAAAGCAATCGCCGCTGGTGCTGACACTGTGATGGTTGGATCTATGTTTGCTGGAGTGGAAGAATCGCCAGGCGAAACGACGATTTTTGAAGGAAGAAAATTCAAAGCATACCGCGGAATGGGTTCTTTGGAAGCAATGCAAAAAGGCTCGAAAGACCGTTATTTCCAAGATGCTGAAGACGATGTGAAAAAATTAGTTCCTGAAGGAATTTCTGGTCGTGTGCCTTACAAAGGATTTTTAGTAGAAGTAGTTTACCAAATTATTGGTGGATTGAGAGCTGGAATGGGTTATTGCGGTGCACCTTCGATTGACAAATTGAAAGGAGCAGAATTTGTTCGAATTACCAACGCTGGAATGCGCGAATCACATCCTCATGATGTTACAATTACGCGTGAAGCACCTAATTATAGTATAAAATAACAAAAAATTACCATTGTATTCCACGAATTAATGTATTTTTGGATGCAATTTTTAATAAACATATTGAAAGAATGAAGAAGAATTTGTTAGTTGTCATCGGTCTTATTGGATCTTTGAATTTATTTGCTCAAAATGAACCTACTGTCATGGAAATTGATGGTAAACCAGTTACCAAATCAGAATTCCTTCAGATTTATTTGAAAAACAACAATGACCCAAAATTTGACAAAGTTTCGATGGATGAATACATGGAACTTTTCAAAAAATTCAAATTAAAAGTCGCTGAAGCTGAATCTCTTGGTTACGATACAATTCCTAAATTAAAAAGAGAATTAGAAGGGTATAGAAAAACATTGGCAACACCTTATTTGGTTGACAATGAAACAAACAATAAATTAGTTGAAGAAGCGTATCGCCGTTCTAAAACTGAAATTAGAGCTTCTCATATCTTAATCAAAGTGGATGAAAATGCTTCTCCAGCAGATACTTTGAGAGCTTACAACAAAATCATGGCGTTGAGAAAACGCATCGAAAATGGCGAAGATTTTGCAACAATTGCCAAATCAAAAGGTGGTTCAGACGATCCTTCAGCGCAACAAAATGGTGGAGATTTAGGCTATTTTACTGCTTTCCAAATGGTTTTCCCTTTCGAAGAAGCAGCTTACAATACACCTGTTGGAAAAATTTCAAATCCAGTAAGAACGCGTTTTGGTTATCACTTGATTAAAGTGGTTGACACACGTCCTGCAAGAGGAACAATCAAAGTGGCGCACATTATGGTCGCTGTTTCTAAAACAGATTCAACGGAAGCGATTGAAGCAGCTCGTAAAAAAATCGATGAAATTTATACAAAAGCAGTTGCTGGAGAAAGTTTTGACGATTTAGCAGGAAATTTTTCTGACGATCCAGGTTCTAACGGTAAAGGTGGTGTTTTGCCAGTTTTCGGTTCAGGTTCAACTACACGTATGGTTCCAGAATTTGAAGACGCAGCTTTCAACTTGAAAAATGTAGGCGATATCAGCAAACCAATTCAAACAAATTATGGTTTCCACATCATTAAAAAATTGGAGTGGAACGATTTAGGAACGTTTGAATCCATGAAAAAAGAACTGCAGAACAAAGTCAACAAAGACGAGCGTTCTAAGCAAACTCAAAATTCATTTGTTTTGAAGTTGAAAAAAGAATACAACTACAAAAATGTAAGTAAAAAGAACTTGAGTTGGTTCGTAGATAACATTGATTCTACATACACAATGGGTAAATGGAACGCTTCAAAATTGACTACAGATAAACCTTTGTTTTTAATTGATGGAAAAACATTTTCACAAAGACAATTTGGAACTTATTTAGAGAAAAATTCTAGAGCGGTTAAGAAAATGGCAAGCAAAGATTTAGTTGCTTTACAATATAAAAATTGGGAAAAAGCAATGATTATCGAATTGGAAGAAGGTAAATTGGAAGCGAAATATCCTGAATTCAAAGCTTTGATGAAAGAATACCACGACGGAATTTTATTGTATGAAGTAATGACAGATGAAGTTTGGAACAAAGCGACACGTGATACTGTTGGTTTGAAAGAATTTTATGCAGCAAACAAAGAAAATTACCGTTGGGATAATAGAATGGATGCCATGGTTTACGAATGTTTGAACAAAGACATCGCTGACCAAGTTTTCAAAATGATTCAAAACGATACAATCAATTCAAAACATGTGTTGGACAAAATCAACAAAACTTCTGAATTGAATTTGCGTGTGAGAACAAACAAATTTGAAATTTCTCAAACACCTTATTTGAAAGGAAGAGATTTGAAAAAAGGCGTGAACAAACCTTACGAATTTGAAGGTAAAGTCTATGTAATTAAAGTAAACGAATTAATCCCAGCTGGTGTCAAAGAATTGAGCGAAGCAAAAGGTGCCATCACTTCTGATTTCCAAAATAAATTAGAAAAAGATTGGTTGGAATCGTTGGCGAGAAAACATCCTATTAAAATCAACGAAGCGGTTTTATACAACTTAGGAACGAAATAATTCAAATCCGCTTTCATTAGAAAGCGGATTTTCTTTTTCATTTTAGGTTCGTTAAAAAATGTTTAGATTTCTGAAATCAAAGCTTTTTAAAACCAAAGCACTTATATTTACTGCAGAAAACACTATTTGATAGTTTATTCCGTTTATTTTTCGTTAAAAAACATACATGAAAATATTAATCATTCCTTTCATTTTATTCGCTTTTGGCCTTTTTGGTCAAGAAAGAATGACCATCGATAAAATTGCCGCGCAAATTGGTGAAAATATCATCTTACAATCTGATATCGAAGCACAAAAGTTGCAAGCACTTTCATCTGGTGTGGAATTGACTCCAAATGCAGATTGCCAAATTTTAGAAGATTTGATGTTTCAAAATTTGTTACTCAATCAAGCTGAATTAGACAGTATCGAAATCACCGATGCGCAAGTGGATGCTGAAATGGAAAACCGTGTGCGTTTGATCGAACAACAAATCGGTAGCCGTCAGAAAATGGAGGAATATTACGGAAAAACAATCACGCAAATCAAAATTGAATTTCGTCCTTTGATTAAAAAACGTATGCTTTCAGAAGAAATGCAACGTCAAATCACTTCGAAAGTGACAATCACTCCAAAAGAAGTGGAAGCTTTTTTCAAAACGATTCCAGTAGATAGTATTCCGTTGATCAACTCTCAGTTGAGTTTTCAGCAAATCGTGATTTTTCCTTCTATTACCAAAGACGATAAAGCCATCGCAAAGAAAACCTTGCAAGACATTTTGGACGGAATCAAAAAAGGAAAGAAATTTGAAGACGAAGCCAAAAAATATTCACAAGATCCCGGAAGTGCGCCAAAAGGTGGTGTGATGAACGCTACGCGTGGAATGATGGTTGCACCTTTCGAAGCAGCTGTTTTCAGTTTAAAAGTGGGTGAAGTAAGCGAAGTTTTTGAAACAGAATTTGGATACCACATCGTAAAATTGATTCAAAGAACGGGAGACGATTACATTTGTTCTCATATCTTAATTATTCCAGAATTCAGCAGAGAAAGCTTGAACGACGCAGGATTGAAAATCGAAGAATGTTATACTAAGTTGAAATCAAATGAAATTACTTGGGACGACGCGGTTTTGAAATATTCAAACGACGAAAACACGAAACAAAACAAAGGAATTATCACCAATCCAATTACAGGTCAACAAACTTGGAGCATGGAAGATTTGAACCAAGTGGATCAGCAAATTTATCTGTTGACTGACGCGTTGAACAAAGGCGATATTTCAACAGCTTCTTTGTATTACGATTTCAATGAGCGCAAACAAGGCGTTAGAATCGTGCGTTTGATGGAAAGAACAAACCCTCACAGAGCGAATTTGTTGGAAGATTACGCTTTGATTCAAAGTGCAGCAGAAAACAAAAAGAGAGAAGATGTGTTGAAAGCTTGGACAGATTCTAAAATTCACAATGCGTATATCAGAATCGACAAAGGATATTCAAATTGCGCATTCGACCACAAATGGAGTACCAATTTATAATTCAATAAACTCAAATGTCAGACGTAGCTAAAGTTAATCAAATGGTTGAGCACTACAAAGCGCTCAAAAATGAAATTCATCAAGTAATCGTAGGTCAAGACGAAGTAGTTGATCAAGTATTAATTTCCATTTTTTCACGCGGTCACGCTTTGTTGATCGGTGTGCCAGGATTGGCAAAAACCTTGTTGGTAAACACCATCGCCCAAACGTTGGGACTTTCATTCAATAGAATTCAATTTACACCTGATTTAATGCCGTCAGACATTATCGGATCAGAGATTTTGGACGAACATAAAAATTTCAAATTCATCAAAGGACCGTTGTTTAGCAACATCGTGTTGGCAGATGAGATCAACCGTACACCGCCTAAAACGCAATCTGCTTTGTTGGAAGCGATGCAAGAACGTTCGGTAACCGCCGCTGGAAATACTTACAAATTGCCTGCGCCATTTTTCGTATTGGCAACGCAAAACCCTATAGAGCAGGAGGGAACCTATCCTTTACCAGAAGCGCAATTGGACCGTTTCATGTTCAATATTTGGGTAGATTATCCATCTTACGTGGAAGAATTGGCGATTGTGAAAGCAACAACCAACGACTCCAAAGTAGAATTGAAACAAATCTTGACTGGTGAACAAATCATGGAATACCAAGAATTGGTGCGCCGCGTTCCAGTTCCAGACAATGTCTTAGAATACGCCGTTAAATTGGTTGGGAAAACCCGTTTCGACAGCGAATTCGCACCACAAATGACCAAAGATTTCATTAGCTGGGGCGCAGGACCACGTGCCTCTCAATACCTGATCATCGGCGCCAAATGTCACGCACTTTTGAACGGCAAATTCTCGCCAGACATCGAAGATGTGAAAGCAGTAGCCAAACCGATTTTGAGACATAGAATTGTAAGAAATTACCGCGCAGAAGCGGAAGGATTTTCTATGGATAGGATTATTGAGGAGTTGATGTAAAAATCTTCAATTTCAAAATAAAGATTGAAATATGCTGAGTTTTAAAGAAAAAATCAATGTTCTTAAATCATACATTGATTCTAAAAACGGCAGTTACTCAGATGAAATGAAAGCTGAGTTGGATATTTTCTTTTTTGAAAATGAATTTCCTTTAGATTTCTTAAATGATTTTAACACTGAGAAAGAAATTCAAAAGAAAATTGATGTCATTATTCATCAGATGATAATGCATGAGGATGAAGAGGAATTACAAGAGATAATTTACTCGTGTTTTTAAAGTTCAAATTTTTAAAATCAGATTTTAGTTTTTTATCTTCTTTTTTTCTTCAGGAATATCTTCTAAAAGATAATCATAAAGTGATTTTTCAACTGGATTTTCAAGTAGAAAATTAAATTCCACAACTGGTACATTTTTGTTGTTATCATCTAGAATTGTAAGTTCCTTAGGTGAATTTTCTATCAAATTAAGATTTCCTAAATAGTAAAAATCAGTATCCTCAAAATTTGACTTTTTGACAAATAATGGGATTCGCATATTTGTTTCTTTTTGGTTTGAAATTGATTTTACATCAGGAGACGTTAAATATCTTTTGTTTTTTGACATCCAAATAAATTCATTTCTTGAAATAAATCTATCGTGGTACTTTGTTGTTGCTGAAATACCATCTTCTTTGTGATAATTTACAAAAATCGCACAATCTTGTTTGTTTTTCTCAACCATATAGCCTCCGACATTTTGTGCAACTGGATTTTCTTCCCATTGAAGGATTCTAAAAACATCCTTTCTTGTATATTTTTGATTTAGAATGAAATCGTTTTTAACAGATTCAGTTTTTGATTGTTTTTTTAGGTGATAAATCGAGTAATGACAAAGATCAATTAAGTATTCTTTTACATCTTTAATTTCAATTAATTCAGCCAAATTATTTCCAATAATGATTTTGTTTTTTGTTATTTCAAGAAGTGAATAATTGCGACTTATTCCAATTTTAACAAGTTTTTTATTTTGGTTAATTGTATTAAAAAGGCCATTTATCGTACAAATTGCATGTTCAAATACACTTGTTTCTAGTTTTAAGTTTGTTTCTTCAAAGTAACTTTCAAAATAATCACTGATTGCTATTTCTCTTTCAGTTATTATCGTTTTTAAAAGATGAATATCAGCAAATCTAATTGGATTTAAAACTTCTTGTGATAAAAAAGAGATTAAGTCTAATTGAAATTTGTTGATTTGTGAGATTGATTCTTTTTGACCCAATAAAAACGCATAGTACGAATCAAATTTTCTAACGTATTGAAAAGGATCTCTTTCACCAAATTGCACAAAATCCATCATTTTAGGAATTCTGCCAATTTTTCCTTTAAGCGATTTATAATCCAAGACCAACATTCTGTTTTCTTGCAATTTTCCATTGTTGATAGATTGAAAAATTCGTTCTTTTACGATTCTATCAAAGTAGATTGTCGAAGCACCATAAATTGCCTTTTCTGGCCGATTTACTAGTTTTCTAAGGTTGTCTTTTCCGTAACTTTTATCTCCAAAAAGTGCGATTGGAACTAAAAAATTATTCTGATAATTCCCGATAAAATCAATGACAGTAACATATGATTTTCCTTCAAATTTTCTCAACCCACGACCTAGTTGTTGAACAAAAATGATTGCTGATTGGGTTGGTCTTAACATTACAATTTGATTCACTTTTGGAATGTCAATACCTTCGTTGAAAATATCAACTGTAAAAATATAGTCTAATTTGATTTCAAGATCGTCTGTTTCCAATAAATCAATGGCGCGAGATCTCTCAGATTCACTTGAACTTCCATCTAAAGGCAATGTTTTAAAACCTTTATGATTAAATTCATCAGAAAGAAATCTACATTCTTCAATTTTTGAACAAAAAACTAATCCCCTGATAACTCCATCATCTGTTCCGAAAAGTTTTGTTTTTTCAATGATATGATCAACTCGTTCGACTTTATTTAATTCAGAAATTTTTACATTTTCATCAATTAATTGTCCATTTAATTCAATGTCGGAAATGCCAAAATAATGAAATGGAACCAGCATTTCATGCTCCAGTGCATCATGCAATCTAATTTCGTATGCAATGTTGTAATCAAATATTTCAAATACATCTTTACTATCGGTTCGTTCCGGTGTTGCTGTCATTCCTAAAAGAAATTTCGGACTAAAATGATTTAGAATTTTTTGATAGCTTGCCGCACTTGCACGATGCGTTTCATCTATTACGATGTAATCGAAATGCTCTTTTGAAAATTTATTTAAATGTTCATCTCGACTAAAAGTTTGAATCGTAGAGAACAGATAGTCAGCATCTTCATTTAATTGTTTACTCGAGTAAAAGCCAAAAGTTTTTTCATTGCCAATTACCTTTTGAAAACTTTCCATCGCTTTATTTGCAATATTTGCTCTATGGACTAAAAAAAGTATGCGTTTTGGTTTTAAATCAAGAATGTCAAATGCAGATAGAAGGGTTTTTCCTGTTCCCGTAGCTGAAATTAAAAGTGCTTTGTTTTGACCATGTTTTCTAAGATTTACTAGGTTTGCTAATGCCAATTTTTGCATTTCATTTGGCACAAGCTTATTTTCCGATTCGATCAATAAGGCTTTTCTTAGTCCTTGACGAAGTTTTTTTTCAGAATTGTAAACAAATGAATACTTTATTAGATATTCTTCTGTAACCCAATGAGAAGAATCAAAAACTTTATTAAATTCTGCCAATGTTTGACCAAAAAGCTCACTGTCTTTATGTGCAGTCACTTTTAAATTCCATTCTTTATTTTTCGTTAGTGCACTTTGGGTAATGTTACTACTTCCAATAATTATCGTGTAATAAGATGAATGAGTAAAAAGAAATCCTTTGGAATGAAAGTCGGATTCTTTCGCTATTTTTAATTCTACATTTGAAAGTTGCTTTATTTTTCGAAGTGCTTCAGGTTCAGTAAAATTTAAATATTCAGAAACTAAAATTTTGCCTGAAACTCCTTTGAGTTGTAAATCTAAAAGTGTTCCCATCAAAGAAGCAACGCCTCCAGTTGTTATGAAAGCAACTGATAAAAAAAAGGATTCACAAGATCTAAGTTCATCAAGTATTGTAGTTAGAACTTTTTCATTTATAATTGGGTCATTAGTTAAAATACTTGGGCGGTATTCAAGAAAAGATTCCGTTTTTTCATCAACAAAACCAGTAGTAACCGCATTTTTAATTGCGAGTTTAAGTGCTTCCATTTCTTAGTTAGTTTATCAATTTACTCACAATCGGAAGGTCAGCACCAGCCCAATCAAGTTGATTTAATTCTTTACGTTCAAGCCAAAACGAATTTATATGTTCATTTAAATGAAGGTTTCCACCTATGATTTCACATTCAAATGTGTCCATGATAATTCTAAAATCAGGATAACTGTGGTCAACTTGAATAAGAAAGTTTTTGATTTTTATGTCAAGGTTTAATTCTTCTTTGATTTCGCGTATTATTGTCTCTTCAATTTTTTCATTTTCTTCTACTTTTCCGCCTGGAAATTCCCATTTTTTTGAGATGTAGTCGAATTTATTTTCATTCCTCTGAACACAAAGGATTTTTTCATCTTGAATTATTACAGCTGCTGCAACATGTATTGTTTTCATAGTGGAAAAATAAGAGAATTTTTTGACATTTCGATAAACATTTCGAATTAAAACAGTTGAGTTTCCAACAACAAAAAAAAGCCCAAAACAATCAAGTTTCAGGCTTCCATTTATTCTATATCATTCTACTACATTCCTTGCTCGTCGGCACTTGGACCATACACACCTGGGATAGGGATGTTGAGTAAACGCAAGTAAATACCAAGTTGTGCGCGGTGATGAACCATTTGGCTAAAACTGTGTCGAATGGTGTCGAGTTTCGGCATTTGCATGTAAACAATTTCACCGTTTCTCAACGTCCAAGTGTCTTCCAAAATGTCATCTGAGGTACTTGCCAACAATTGACTTGCTTCTTCCACACTTTTATTGAAATAATCGACTAATGCCTCGCCCGAATTGCATTCTTTTGGGTTGTAAGGAGAAGTGGCAAAATCCAATTCATTGCTGTTGATGGCCATCGTAATCCACGTAGGAAGATCCGCAATGTGAATCGCTAAATCTTTCATTTTCATACTTTTTTCGTGTGGTTTGAAATCCATGTCTTCAGTTTTCACCAAAGCCAACATTTTTCTAGTTCCAATACTTTCGTGTTCTAATTCTTTCAAGAACGATTGCATAAATGTGATCATAGTACATATTTTTTTGTCAAATGTAATGGTTCGAAATGTCAACAGTATGTCAGTAGGATTTTCAATCTTTCAATTTAGCGATAATTTCCTTGGCCAAGTCGCGCACCCTTTTTTTCAAAATCGTTGGATGCACAATTTCTGCCTCGTCGCCAAACATGATAAACCAGCGCGCAAAGCCTTCAATCGAGGAACAAAGAAATTCCATTTCGGTGAAGTCAGTAAGCGTTTTTTCGCTGATAAAACCGTGGTAATATTTCTGTTCACCTAAGTATTTTAAACACCTGTTATTTACCTGAATTTTGATAGCAGACAATTCTTGCGTCTCTTTGGTCAGTTCCTTCAAGTATTTTTTCAACGAAGGATGTTTTTTAGAAAAGTCTTCATTGGTTTTTTCGCTGTGTGAAATGCGATCGATGCGAAAATTTCGGTAATCGTTGCGCAACAAACAAAAGGCGATTAAATGCCATCGTTCACCCATCAAGAAGATGCCAACAGGCTCAACCGTTCGTTCGGTATGTTCTCTGTTGTGGTTGGCAAAATAATTGATTTTTAGCACTTTTTTGTTGGCGATACTGTTTAAAATCGTTGGAATGTGGTTCTCTGAATTATCTTCAAACGGATAATCATAATTTCTGACAATTTCGATTTTATCTTCCAAGCGTTCGAGGTGTTCTTTTTCATCAGTTTTCAGCACCGACTTAATTTTATACAGCGCGGATTGATAATCGGAAGTGGTTTTTGTATCGGTGAATTTTTCCACCAATTTTTCGGCAGTCAAAAAAGCCAACGCTTCTTCTTTGGAAAATGAAATAGGCGGCAATCGATAACCATCTACCAATGAATAACCAACACCAGCTTCCCCCGTGAGCGGCACTCCAGACATTTCCAAAGCCCGAATATCGCGGTAAGCTGTCCGCAAACTAATCGAAAAACGATCCGCAATTTCCTGCCCTTTCACAACTTTTTTGGATTGCAATTGGATTAAAATAGCAGATATTCGTTCGATACGATTCATTTTTTTTAGAAATTAGGATATTAAGATTTTAGGAGTCGTTGCTACGCAACTTTAAGACTGAATTTTTTGTTGTTGCTTTGCAAATTAACAATAATTTCAATATTGACAAAAATCAAAGTCTTAAAATCATAATATCCTAGCATCTTAAAGTCTTGCAAAAAAAAGACCCGCTTCGCTTTATGATATTAAGATTTTAGGAGCCGTTGCTACGCAACTTTAAGACTGGATTTTCTTAGTTGCTGAGCAATTCTTGTGATAATTTCAGCACTATCGAAAATCAAAGTCTTAAAATCATAATATCCTAGCATCTTAAAGTCTCACAAAAAAAGACCCGCTTCGCTTTATGATATTAAGATTTTAGGAGCCGTTGCTACGCAACTTTAAGACTGGATTTTCTTAGTTGCTGAGCAATTCTTGTGATAATTTCAGCACTATCGAAAATCAAAGTCTTAAAATCATAATATCCTAGCATCTTAAAGTCTCACAAAAAAAGACCCGCTTCGCTTTAAGATATTAAGATTTTAGGAGACGTTGCTACGCAACTTTAAGACTGAATTTTCTTAATTGCGGAGCAATTCTTGTGATGATTTCAGCACTATCGAAAATCAAAGTCTTAAAATCATAATATCCTAGCATCTTAAAGTCTCACAAAAAAAGACCCGCTTCGCTTTATGATATTAAGATTTTAGGAGCCGTTGCTACGCAACTTTAAGACTGAATTTTCTTAGTTTCGGAGCAATTCTTGCAATAATTTCTAGACTATCGAAAATCAAAGTCTTAAAATCCTAATATCCTAAAATCTTAAAATCTCCTTCGTTACTCCCAAACCCCCATCGCGCAAAACTTCTCGATACGATCGTTGATGCGTTTTTCTGGAGCGATTGCTTTCAGTTCTTTTAAGTAATTTTTGATGTTTTCTTTGACAATTCCAAACATTTCTTCTTGACTTCTGTGTGCACCGTTCAAAGGTTCGATGATTACTTCGTCAACTAATTTGTTGTTTTTCATGTCTGTAGAAGTCAATTTCAATGCTTCAGCAGCAGTTTCTTTGAATTCCCAGCTTCTCCATAGGATGGAAGAGCAAGATTCAGGAGAAATAACCGAATACCAAGTGTTTTCTAACATCACTACTTTGTCACCAACACCAATTCCCAATGCACCACCAGATGCACCTTCACCAATAATGATACAAATTACAGGCACTTTCAAACGCATCATTTCGTAGATGTTGCGCGCAATTGCTTCGCCTTGTCCACGCTCTTCAGCTTCTAATCCTGGAAATGCTCCTGGAGTGTCGATGAAAGTAACGATTGGTTTACCGAATTTCTCAGCCAATTTCATCAATCTCAACGCTTTTCTGTATCCTTCAGGATTCGGCATACCGAAATTTCTGTATTGACGCATTTTGGTATTGATACCTTTTTGTTGTCCGATAAACATCACAGTTTCACCATCCAACAAACCAAAACCACCGATCATGGCTTTGTCGTCTTTTACATTTCTATCTCCGTGAAGTTCTTGAAAAGTATTGTTTGAAATTGCATTGATATATGCCAAAGAATAAGGACGATCTGGGTGACGCGACATTTGTACACGTTGCCAAGGAGTCAATCCTGCGAAAATTTCTTTGGTTTTTTCTGCTAATTTTTGTTCTAACGCATGGACTTTATCTGCCATATCGACATCTGTTGAATCTCCAATTTCTTTGGTTTGAGCTATTTGCTCTTCCAAGGCCTTCAACGGTTCTTCAAAATCTAAATAAGTTGACATATAAATTCTATTTGGGTGGCGAAAGTTACGAAAATACTTCATTTGAAATGCAAAAATTGGAGATAAATTAAACGTTTTTGTATTACTTTGAAGGAATATTATTAAATGTTTGTGAATCATTGTTTGAATCAATTGTTTTTCTTAACCCTTGTCCATTAAATAATTACTCTTTAAACAAATCTTTTTCATTTTGTTTTTGTCATGGTTTTTGAAACAAAAACACACGCCAAAAACATATTTTTCGCTTTTATTACACGCTGGACTTCATCCAGCGCTACCAATATTTGATACCTAACGGCATCATTACGTCTTTTTGTTCAGTCAAATGTTTGAATTTTAAACCTTTAATTGCGTAGCCTTGTCCCGATTAATTTATCGGGATTGGTTCTTCTTTTGCATCAAGGCAAAAAAGAACGTACATATTTCCGAATAAAAATCACTTTTCTCCTTATCTTTAAACCATGATTTTATTTCCTCCTTGTAAGATAAATTTGGGATTACACATTCTCAACAAAAGGGCAGATGGTTTCCACAATTTGGATACTTTGATGTATCAATTGCCGTTTACGGATGTGTTGGAAATTATTCCTTCGGAGACTTTTGTGTTTCAATCGACAGGTTTGGAAATTCCTGGAGATGAAAATAATAATCTGTGCATCAGAGCTTTTGAGTTGATTCGTTCGCAATATGAGATTCCGAATGTGACGATTCATTTGCACAAAATCATCCCAATGGGAGGTGGTTTGGGTGGCGGTTCTTCTAACGCTTCTGCGGTTTTGAAAGGATTGAATGCGCTTTTCAATTTGAATTTACCAACAGAAATATTGCAAAATTTAGCTGCACAATTGGGAAGTGATTGTCCTTTATTTATCAAAGAAAATCCACAAATCGCCCAAGGAAGAGGTGAGATTTTGTCTGATTTCGAATTAGATTTATCTCCATATTACCTAAAATTAGTCAATGTTGGCATTCATGTAAGCACCAAAGAAGCGTTTTCCAAAGTACAGTTCTACGACCATTTTCAATCCGTCGTCGACATCGTTTCACATCCGGTTGAACGTTGGAAAAATTTACTTAAAAATGATTTTGAAAATTCTGTCTTTGAATACCATCCAAGTTTGATTGATGTGAAGCAAAAACTATATGACGAAGGTGCAATCTACGCTTCCATGTCCGGCAGTGGATCCACGATGTATGCGATTTATGAAATTGAGCCAAATTTGACTTTTCACCAAGATTCTGGGGTTTTTGAGAAGATAGTGAAACTTTGATTTGCTTCGCAGCTGCCTGCGGCGGTGTTAGATTATTGGATTAATGATTGTTGGATTGTTAGAATGCAAATTTAGCTCTAATCTTAAGGATTTATCATCTGTCTAATTATTTAAATATTCAATAAAATCCGTGCATCCGTGGCAAAAAAATCTACCTTTGAATAACTAACTTCCTATATTCAATTCTCTCAGAATCGTTCATTAAAATTTTCACAAAATAAACGCCATTTCCTGCTTCTAAATTGAAATTTACTTTGCCTTGATTGACATTTAATTCTTGACTTTCAAATACAATTCGTCCATTTGCATCCAAAATAATCAAATCGATCTTTGAAATATTTTCATCTTGAAAAAGCAAAGTAAATGCATCTTTCCCTGGATTCGGATATAAGATAATTTCATTCGCTGATGTCAATTCTTCTATCCCTGAAATGCTATTTGGATTGTGCTCAAAATGCATCAATCCGCCTAAATCGCCGCCTACAAATAGATTCAATTTGCCATCTTGGTCAATGTCATTGACATAAAAAGAGCTGTAACTTTCGACGTGAATTCCTCTAAATTCGTCAGAAACTAAATTGAAAGTTTCGCCAGAATTCAGGTGATTGTCTATGCCATTATAATAATGACATTTTCCGTCAATGCCACCTAAAAAAAGATTTGTCGTATCGTTGTATCTGAAAAAATGTGGCGCAGCATATCCTTCGGGTGTGGTGGGGGAAATATCGATGCCTCCTAAAGTGTCATTGATTAAACTAAACGAAGGATTTGTCGCATTTCCTATGTTTTTATAATACATCAATTCACCTGTTTTTTTGCCTAAAATCAAATCCAACAAACCGTCGTTATCTAGATCAAACAATTGAGGAAAGCAATAAGAACTAGTCGTAATCACGCTTCCTAAATTGTCTGTGTAATTTTGAATCGGCGAAGCAAATTGTGCTGCAGCGCCGGAAGCAGCAATGTTTTGATAATAAACAACGGTTCCATTTTCCAATCCTAAGAATAAGTCTTTGTCTCCATCTTGGTCGATATCACCAAAAGTTGGAACACTTCTTAAACCATAAGATTGCGCGGTAAGATTTAAATAGTTGTTTTCTACAAAATTGAAGAATGGGGCAGAAGGAGTTCCCGTATTTCGGTAATGACTTAAAGCACTTTCTTTCAACAAAGGATCTTTGTATCGGTAAAAATTAGCGACCAATAAATCTTCTTTTCCGTCGCCATTTTGGTCAAAAAATACTGGGATTGAACCGACACCATTCTCAATCATATCTTCCTGTAAGAAACTTTTGGATTTAAATATAAAATTTGGCAATTCGTTTGTTCCCAAGTTTTTGTAATACAAAATTCCCTTTTCATTTTGAGAAACGCCTTTGGCATTAGCACCTACAATCAAGTCTTTAATTTGGTCGTGATCCACATCAACGTAAAAACTTGCAGGAAAAAGAGTCAATGTTGCAGGAGTCGTGTTGCTCGGAAAATTTTCATCTTGCGAAATCATCGCTGAATTTGTGTTGGGTGCCGTTCCACCGTTGACTACTAAAATCAAATTATCGTGGGAAACATCTCCTAAAACTAAATCATAAACACCTGAATTATCAATATCGATGGCTAAAATCGTTGAACCAGCATGTCGTTTTATTTTATTGGGATTAAGATTTTCAAAAGTATTCTCATTTTCAATCGATTTTTGTGGATCGGTGATGTTTGGAAAACTACATGGAGCAGTTGGGTCATTCAATATCAATGAATTGTTATTTGGATCTTCTGAAAATTTTCCCCAACATTCATTTTTCAAAACAAAAATCAGTGAATCATTATGGCCATACAATTCCATGCTCTGATTTTGGTGATATTCGATTCTTTGACCTGAAATACTAAACGTTAAAATGTCGATATCGGTATCAAAATCTACATCAACATACGCAGGAATATCGCTTGAGCTCACATATAAATTTGAATAACTTCCAATGTAATCAGAATATAAAAGATTGGAAGCCAGTTCCCATTGTAAACCATTAGTTGCATTTCCAATGTTGCGATACACTTTCACTCCGCCGATTCCATAGGTGAATAAATCGTTTTTTCCATCGCCGTCGTAGTCCAACAAAGCTGCTCTATTTTTAGTGTCAGATGGAAAATGAATATAAGCATTTTGGACAAATTTATATTGCGACGTTCCATTGACTGTAACAGTTTCAAAAAGTCTGATATTGTCTTTACTTCGGTCAAAAATGAATAAATCCATATCGCCATCAAAATCGAAGTCAATATCTGAAAATTGCACATAATTCAATCCACCAGCCCATGGAAAAAGCAGTGTGTCATTGCCGATTTTCACTTGTATCGAATCATTGTAATCAAATTTGAATTGACTAAAAATATTTATTTGAAGTAGAATGAAAATTCCGAAGAGGAGAAAACGCATAATTTCGACTGTTTATATAGATGGAAAGACGTAAATATTCACAACATGGTTTACCAGTTCGAAATTAAGGAATATAAAATAAAAACCATTATTTTTGCCTCAAAATCAAATTTTATTAAAGGTGAAGTACGTATTAAGTTTGTCAATTTTCTTGATAGTTAGTTTTACATGGGCGCAAAATGAAACAAGCGTACTTTTTATTGGAAATAGTTTCACTTTCATGAATAATATGCCTTTTATGTTTGGAGATATCGCTGAATCTCAGGGCAAAAAAGTTTTTGTAGATACGGTAGTTGAAGGTGGGAAAGATTTTGATTATCACGCACACAGCGATGAAACTTACCGAGCAATTAAATCCAGAAAATGGGATTATGTAATTATCCAAGGACATAGCAATGAATTAGCTCAACCTGAATCGATTGTGAATAAAAAAAGTTTGCCATTCGCCAAGCAAATTGTCGATAGTATTCAGGCAAATAGTTCTTGTACGCAAGTGGTTTTGTACATGACTTGGGGCTACAAAAATGGAAATCCAAAATGGAGTGCTGTGGCTAATTATGATTCTATGCAAATGCGAATTACGAATCAATACATGCGTTTTGCTGATTTATTGAATGCACGAATTGCCCCAGTAGGCGAAGTTTGGAAAACCATTCGAAAAAATTATGCGGGTTTAAATCTGTATCATCCTGATAATATTCACCCAAGTTTTGAAGGTTCATACTTGATTTCCAGTACATTTTATACAACAATTTTTGGAGAATCGCCAATCCAAAATAAAGCAATTGTTGCGCTATCTCCAGATGTCCGTCAGATAATTGAATCCAATGTTGCTCAAGTAGTCTTAAATAATTTGAATCAGTGGCGATTTGTTCAAAGGTCAACTCAGTTAAAATCAGGCTATGACTTGGTAATCAATGGTAGAGAGTTGAAGGCATATAATACTTCTGAAAACGCTTCATGGGTTGAATGGAATTTTGGCGATGGACAAATTTCAAGCGATGAGAATCCAATTCATTTATATAATTCTCCAGGGACATATCAATTTACGCAAAAAGTAAATATGCATTGTAAATCGCTTGAATTAATTAGAACAATAGAGATCAAATAAACTTGAACTTATATTTTAGGTATAAGTTGTTTTTTTTTATTGAAAAAATCAGAATTTCAAGAAAAAAACTTAATTTCACTCTCAATTTTTAAATTAACTTAACTATGAATTTGATAAAAGTCAGATTTTTAATCGTTTGTTATGTTTTTTTAGCATTTGTTACAGTTTCAAATTCTGTTTATGCGCAACAAAACTTCAATGATTATAAAACCTTAGCCTCAGTTGGAACCATTCCAAATGATTTTACACAATTGACCTACGAAAAGATCAAAGTAGATCTAAAAAATGATCGAACTACGCTTAAAGGTCAAAATGAAAAGATTTTCTTAGAAGGAATTCACTATTCAATTGATGAATTATTGCACTCTGGTGTCGTAATTTATGGCGACGAGATTACAATGTATTTGAATTCAATCGCTCAAAAATTATTGAAAGACGATGCCACTTTGCAAAAAGAATTGAGATTTTACACCTTGAAATCGAATGTAACAAATGCATTTTCAACTGATCAAGGGATTGTATTTGTGACAACTGGATTAATATCTCAATTAACAAGTGAAGCACAATTGGCTTTTGTTTTGGCGCATGAAATCTCACACTACACGGAAAAACATGTGGTTGAAACATTTGATTGGAAGAACAAAACAAATCGAGGAGATAGAACCATTGAGAGATTGAGTCAATATTCCAAAGAAAAAGAATTGGATGCAGATAGATTAGGTTTGAAAATGTATCAAGCAGCTGGTTATTCTAAAGAGGAAATTTTACCAACATTTGATGTCTTGATGTTTTCGTATTTGCCATTTGATGAACTTGAGATGCCAAAAACATATTTCAATACAGATTATATGTTTGTGCCTGAAACAATGTTTTCAAAAGATAAATATCCAATCAAGGCGGTAGAAAATGAAGATGATTCAAAAAGTTCACACCCAAACATCAAAAAAAGAAAAGAGTCTGTTGAAAAAGAAATGGGTCTTTTAAGCAATTGGGGAAAAACTACTTCATTTTTAGGAGATGAAAAATTCAAATACATAAGAAAAATTGCCCGTTTCGAGAGTATTCGTAACGACGTTATAGATGCCAATTATGCTGATGCGGTTTATTCAATCTTTTTGTTGGAAAAAGAATATCCAAATTCTATTTATTTGCATCGCATGAAAGCGAAAGCTTGGTTGGGAATGGCTCAAATGAAGGAACTGAACAAGTTAACTTCAACTTTGCAAAAAGTCTCAGAATACGAAGGGGAAGTGGCTGAATTGCATTTTTTCTTAAGAAAATTGGATAAAAATGCTTTGATTACTTTGGCTTTAAGACAAGTTGAAGACATTAGAAAGAAACAGCCAACAGACAAAGAAATTCAGTTGATTTGGGAGCGAATGGTGAAGACTACAACCATCACTGAGAAATTTGATTTGAAAGCTTTTTCAAGTTTCAAGTTTGCTGAAGCAAAAGCGGAGTATGAAAAAGTAAAAGCTGATACGGTAAGTAAAGTTGATAAAACTACTGAAAATTTAAGTAAGTACGAGAAAATCAAAAAGAAAAAAAATTCAGACGATCCAGAAAACTTTGACAATGAAAAGTTCTACTTATACGGAATTTCTGACATTATCAAATCGGAGGAATTTCTAGCAACGTACAACAAATTTCAAAAGGAAAACGAAGCTTTGAAAGAAGCTGATGCCAAAGAAGATTTGATGAGTCGTGCTGAAAGAAAAAAAATGAATAAGAAATTTGAAGAAAATCAAATTCGAGTGGAAGCGAATGATTTGATTTTTGTGGAACCAATTGTTTACAGATATAAACACGGTCAAATTGACAAAATTAAATCAGAAAAATTAGGAGAAGACTTCGTTGAAATCATTGAAAAAACAGCTGCTGATTTAGATATGAACGTCACCACAATCAGTAGTTCTAATCTGAAGAAATTAGGAACACCAGGATTTAATGAAAGAGCGGTTTTGTTGTCTTATTTGCAACAAATAACAAATGAAGAAAAAATTGACGTTTTTCCAGTCGATTACAGCTTGTTGAGTGACATTCAAACAAATTATGGAACTTCTAAGGTGATGTTTTCAATTTTGGAGCATTCATATCAACCACATTTATCAGCCGCTTTATACTCTTCATTTCTATTTTTCCCGGCTGCATTGATTGTTTTTCCATTGGAAATCTTAATGGGTAATGAGACAGAATTAAATGTAATAATTATGGACATAGATAAAGGAGGAATAGCTGGAGGTCAGTTTTATAATTACAAAGAACCTTTAAGTAATTTATCAATCGGTGCTCATTTATACGATGTATTATCACAAGTAAAATCTAAACCACTTTAAATCATGAAAAATATAGTAAAAGTGCTTTTATTGATGGTTTTTATTAATAACGTCAATGCACAAAATCCAGGATATTTTGGTAAAAAAAATGTAGTAGATTTTTCTGTTAATTTACAAAATCCATTGTTTAGCAACCTTCGAAGTCGTGCGGATGACAATACTAGATTTTTAGGTTTAGATGGAAGTAATTTGAGTGCTGTTAATGATCGCTTAGATTGGGGATTTCGTTTTAATTATTCAAGACCATTGAAACGAAGTTTCGCAGTTGGTGTCGAGTTTGGATACGATTATTTTTCTGTTCAACGTCATTATAAACAAGACCAAAACAACTATTATTATTACTATTTCCAAAAAATTGATGTAAATTCTATGAGTATCATGCCTAAATTAGAATTTAGCTCTGCAGGTGGATTGTTGCCAATGGGAATTTCACATCAGGTTGGAATTGGGGTGCGTTTAATTAAACCTGTCGACAAGGAATATAATGTTGGAATAACAGATAATTATCAGTCGCAGACATATTCTAGTACAATTATTCCAATTCAACCAACTTTGGCTAGTAAATTAGCATATAATGGTTCATCAATAAAAGGATATACCATTATGTACGCTTTGAACTTTAGAAGTCCGTTGACAAAAAGGTTGATGTTGAATTATGGGATTAGATACACTTGGAATTTTATGGGGAAACCACCATACAATGATTATACGTTAAATAGCTATACAGATCTTCAATTAACAGAAAACGAATTGAAAGAAATCGTAAGGTATCGAAAACAATTTTCATTGATTCAAGCTAGTATAGGTTTATCTTTCGCATTCTAATGCGCTGAAAAGAATATAAATTAAAAAACGCACTGAATTTAATTTCAGTGCGTTTTTTTATGTCTTATAGTTTCAAATTAATTAATGAAACATATCTTTTACACGTTGGAAAAATCCTTTTTCACTTCCGTCAGGATTTGGTTTGAAATTTTCACTTCCTCTCAATTTTTCCAAGATTTCTCTTTCTTCTTTGGAAACTTTTGTAGGTGTCCAAATATTGATGTGAACAAATAAATCACCCGTTCCATAACCTTGGATACTTGGCAAACCTTTTCCTTTTAAGCGAAGCATTTTACCACTTTGTGTTCCTGCTTCGATTTTGATTTTCGCTTTACCAGAAACTGTTGGAACTTCGATACTTTCTCCCAAAACGGCGTCAACAAAGTTTACAAAAGCTTCGTAATGTAAATTATCTCCATCACGTCTCAATTCAGGATGATTAATTTCTTCAATGACAACAATCAAGTCACCAGCAACACCGTTGAATGGTCCAGCGTTACCTTTTCCAGTAACACTCAATTGCATTCCTTCTTCAACTCCAGCTGGAATTTCAATTTCGATCACTTCTTCCTGACGTTTCAAACCATTTCCGTCTGCGTCAGAAGGTTTTTTGTCAATCATTTTTCCAGCTCCTTGACAAGAAGGACAAACGGATTGTGTTTGCATTGCACCTAAAAAGGTTTGCGCAACGCGTGTAATTCTACCAGAACCGTTACAAGTTTGACAATTTTTGAAAGTGACACCTTCAGCATTGACTAATTTATTTACTTTGATTTTCTTTTTGACACCTTCAGCGATTTCTTCTAGAGTCAATTTCATTTTGACACGAAGATTGGTTCCTCGAACAGTTCTACTTCCACCTCCGCGACTTCCGCCAAAACTTCCGCCACCGAATGCGCTACCGAAAACATCTCCAAATTGGCTAAAAATGTCTTCCATATTCATTCCGCCGCCTCCAAAACCGCCGTTTCCGCCCATTCCAGCGTGACCGTATTGATCGTAACGACTGCGTTTATTTGAATCGCTTAAAACCTCGTAAGCTTCAGCTGCTTCTTTGAATTTATCTTCAGCAGATTTGTCATCCGGATTTTTGTCTGGGTGATATTGAAGCGCTAATTTTCTATAAGCCTTTTTTATTTCAGACTCATTGGCGTTTTTACTTACGCCTAACACTTCATAATAATCTCTTTTTTGACTCATTCTTAATATTTTGTCTTTTTATTTTTGTCGTATCTGCGATAGCTTTTAGGAATTAGGCACTAGCATTTAGAAAATTATCGCTACAATACTTAAATTCAAGACCAAAGACTGTCAGTCTAATGTCTAGGGTCTAAAATCTAAAGTCTACTGTCTAACGTCTAACATCTCCCAACTATTGTCCAACAACTACCTTCGCGTATCGTACTACTTTATCGTTTAGGAAATAACCTTTTTCAACGTCATCAACCACTTTTCCTTTCAAATCTTCGCTTGGAGCAGGAACGTTTGCTATGGCTTCATGCAATTCACTGTCAAAAACTTTTCCTTTGGCATTCATTGGTGTTAAACCTTTATTTTCCAAAGTAGTTTTAAATTTATTGTAAATTAAATGGAAACCTTCTTTTACAACTTTGATATCTTCAGACGTTTCGTTGTTAGCAATTGCGCGCTCAAAATCATCAATTACAGGAATCAAATCTTTTAATACGCCAGCACTTGCTGAACCAATTAAATCAATTTTCTCTTTGTTGGTTCTTTTACGGTAGTTGTCAAATTCAGAATATAATCTTAAAAATTTGTCATTCAACTCCGCATATTTTTCTTCTGCAGTTGGTTCAACTTTTACCTCACTATTTTCTGCTGAATTAGCTGTCGTTTCAGTTGTTGCTTCCTGATTTAACTCTTCGTTGATTTCGTTTTCTTCTGACATAATCTTTTTATTCTTATTTGATTTCCTTAAGCAAAGATATTGCCAATAAGGAGATTTAGACAGCCTGTCAGTAAAATGTGACATCGACTGAAAATATGACATAAAAAGGGGAGATTAAAATGGAGATTTTATTTGAGCAATTTTTCAATTTCAACATGTAAACCAATGCCACGAAGTTTATCTCCTTGAGCTACAATTTTTCCTTTTCCATCGATAAGAAAACCATTTGGAATGGTATTTACAGCATAAATTTTAGCAAAAGTTCCTTCTTTGTCAATGACATGATTTGACCAATTCATTTTATCGGCTTCAATGGCTTTTTTCCATGCATCTTCTTGTTTATCAAGAGAAACACTGAAAATTTCAAATCCTTTGCCTTCTTTGAATTTCTTTTTGTGGTATTTTCCAAACGCTTCTACCAAATTTGGACTTTCTTTTCTACAAGGTCCACACCAACTTGCCCAAAAATCAATCAAAACCACTTTTCCTCTCAGACTTGAAAGTTTGATTTTTTTTCCATTTTGATTGATTAATTCAATGTCCGGCGCATCAGATCCAACAGTTGGAGTCGCCGTTTTTGCTGGATGTAAAGCAAGCAATAAACTAAATATAAATGAAATCATCCGATACGTCTAATGTCAGCTCCCAAATTATTCAAACGAATGTCAATGTCTTGATAGCCTCTGTCAATTTGTTCGATGTTGTGAATCGTACTTTTTCCTTTCGCTGAAAGTGCTGCGATTAATAAAGAAACTCCTGCACGAATATCAGGTGAAGTCATTGAAATTCCTTTCAATGTATGTTCATTGTTCATTCCAATTACCGTCGCTCTATGTGGATCACAAAGGATGATTTGTGCACCCATGTCAATTAATTTATCTACGAAAAACAAACGTGATTCAAACATTTTTTGGTGAATCAAAACACTTCCTTTCGCTTGCGTAGCGACTACTAGAATAATTGAAAGTAAATCAGGAGTAAATCCTGGCCAAGGTGCATCAGCTATAGTTAAAATTGAACCATCAATGAATGTTTCAATTTCATAAGAATCTTGTGCGGGAATGAAAATGTCATCACCACGTCTTTCTAATTTGATTCCTAACTTTCTGAAAACCTGTGGTATAATTCCTAAATTGTCATAACTGACATCTTTGATTGTAATTTCCGATTTAGTCATTGCTGCCAAACCGATGAAACTTCCAATTTCAATCATGTCAGGTAAAATTCTGTGGAAACAACCTTCTAAACTAGTAACACCTTCAATTTGAAGCATATTTGAACCAATTCCAGAGATTTTTGCGCCCATTGAATTGAGCATTTTACAAAGTTGTTGTAAATAAGGTTCACAAGCTGCATTGTAAATGGTTGTTTTACCTTCTGCCAATACTGCTGCCATCAAAACATTTGCAGTTCCTGTTACTGACGCCTCATCTAGATGAATGTAAGTTCCAGTTAATTTTTTGGCTTCGATAGAGTAGAAGTGTTCTCCGGCATCGTAATTAAAGTTTGCGCCTAACATGGCAAAACCTTCAAAATGGGTATCCAATCTTCTACGACCAATTTTGTCTCCTCCTGGTTTAGGAATATATCCTTTTCCAAATCTTGCCAAAAGTGGGCCAACAATCATAATCGAACCACGCAAAGAACCAGCTCTTTTTTTGAAATCTTCAGTTTCTAAATAATCTAAATCGATGTCTTTTGCTTGAAAAATAAAAGTTCCTTTTTCTACTTTTTCAATCTTTACACCCATTACTTGGAGCAATTGAATTAATTTGTTGACATCAATGATATCAGGCAAATTAGAAATGGTAACTTTTTCAGGTGTTAATAAAACTGCGCAAAGGATTTGTAAAGCTTCATTTTTTGCACCTTGTGGAGTCAATTCTCCTTTTAAAGGTTTTCCTCCGTGAATTTCAAACGATGCCATCGACTAATATTTTTCTTAAATTTCTTTTTCTGTTGATTCCCTTGATTGTTATTCCCGTTGTTTGAACCTGGAGTAACTTTATTTCTTTTGTTTGGTGTAATACCAAAAGACTTTAATATTTGATTGGTTTGCATCAAATTATCAGGATTTTCAAGTACTAATTTACCACCTGATAATTCAGATAATTGTTGCGCAATAACATTGTTTTCAACTGCATCATTGTTGTAGGCCAAAAACTGTTTTTTCATGAAATTAGCCATCGTGTTTTTGAGGTATCTTTGGGTATCCTCATCATTCTCATTGACTGTTTCTTTCAATATTTTCTCAGTATATTTTCCGTAATGTCCAAAACGAATTTTGCTTTTTGGATATTCCATCAACTCCGGTTTCTCATTTAAAACCTCGCGACTTGGCATCGGATATGGCGAATCAACATCCAATTTGAAATCTGACATCACAAAAAGGTGTGTCCAAAGTTTATGGCGAAAATCATCTACATCTCTTAAATGCGGATTCAATTGTCCCATAACTTCAATGATTGCACGAGCTGCTTTATTACGTTCTTCACGATCTGTCAAATCCATTGCATAAGCAATCATATTCTGAACATTTCTTCCGTATTCAGGCAGAATCATGTGTGGACGTTGCGTATTATATTCCATTTTATTCAAAACAAGTGTCAAAATTAAGAAATAAATCGAATTATTTATTTCAATTAATTGGGTTATTTATTTAGTCTTAGGTACTGTTTCGGTTGTTTTTTGCTTCACAAATTTCACTTTAACTAACACGTGATGATATTTTGGATAACCATCGCCGGGCTCAAAAGTAAGACTTTTCAAAAGATTTTTCGCTGCTATGTTAGCTGGAGTTGATTTTACTGTACTTTTTTCAGCGATAAATCTCTCACTATTAACCTTGCCAAGATTGTCAACTGAAATTTCGTATACTACATAACCCTCATAATAAGAGGTTATTGTAAAATTTGATGTGGAAGTCATTTTTCTTTGAACATCCATAATTTCACCCGATAAAAGTTGACCTTGAGCAGAATGCAGTAAAAGACAAATGATGCCTGATAATAAAAAATTCATTTAAATTTATTTGGTTGTGAAGATACAAATATTGATTGGGATTCAAACAAAAAAAATGGACACCATTTGAATAAGTGTCCATTTTAAATTTCTGTTAATCTTCTTTTATCGGATAATTGTAATCGAACCTTGGAAGTTTTTCTTATTATCAGAATTTAAATCCTTTACACTCGCTTTCCAAGTGTAAGTTCCATCTTGAAGAATTTTTCCGTCGTATGTTCCATCCCATGAAGCTGAAGGGTCATGTGATTCCCAGATTACTTCTCCCCATCTATTGAAGATGAATAAATCAAAGTTATAAACGTCAATTCCATCTACGTAGAATTTCCAATTTTGATTGTGTTCATCACCGTCTGGTGTAAATACATTCGGCGCATAAAAGATAATATCTGTATTTACTTGCAAAATATTTACAATCGTGTCAACACATCCACCAGCAGTTGTTACAACCAATCTGATTGGATATTCACCTGTAAATCCTTCTGGGAAAGAAAAACTTGGATATTGATCAAAGCTAGTTGAAGGATTTGCATCCGCAGCATACCATTCCCAACTTACAACACCAGTGCTAGAATTGTCTTGCATTTGAATGGTTGTTTCATAAATCGATGTTGGATTTGAAGACATCGTGAACGATGCAGTAGGATTATCAACAACTTCTACAATATTTGTAAATGTTTTTGTGTAAGTACAACCATAGATTGATGTAATGACAACATCAACAGAATAGATTCCTGGATTTGAATAGCTAATTGCAACTGGACTACTTCCGTTAACAATAGTGTCTTTTAAGTTTCCGAAGATAAATTCTGTAGTTGCAATTTCAGAACCATTGTTTGAATTATTGGTAAACATAAATGATCCTGGAACACAATCTACTGGTTTATCGGGAACAATAGATGGTATGATATCCGTTGGAAAAGTAACTGTCACAAATGCTTGCGCTGAAGGAGAACCACAATCTTCTGTTAAAGTAACTGAATAAACAGTTCCAGAATAATTTGGATCTACAGTAATAGTTTGTCCTACGCCAATTACATTTCCATTTGCTGACCAAGTAAAAGTATAAGGAGAACTACCGCCACTTCCTGTAGCAGTTAAATCAATCGTCGATTCAGAACAAATTGTTGCATCAGGAGTAATAAAACTAACAGCCAATGGCGCTGGTTCTGTTAATGCACCAATTTGAGTAATTACACATCCTAATGCGTCTGTAATAGTTAAAGTTTGTGTTCCTGCTGCTAAATCGTTCGCAATATTTGTATTTGAACTTGAATTGTCCCAACTGTAAGAATATGGCATCGTTCCTTGAGATACAGTTACTTCAATCATACCGTCATTTCCGCTGTTACAAGTAACATTTGATTGATTAGTGATGGAAGCAATCATTCCTGGTATTTCAGTAATTATCACTTCAGCAGTATCAATACATCCTGAGCCTGTGCTGACTTCACAGTGATAAGTTCCTGCTGATAATCCTGTTGCCGTTGCCGTGGTTTGTCCACCTGCATCATACCAATTGTAAGTAACAGTTGGTGAAGTTGGATTCATAGTTGCAGTTGCAGTTCCATCACTTCCGCCTGGGCAAGAAACCAATGTTCCTGTTGCAGAAGCAATTGAAATTGAATTTGGGACGTTTACATTAACAGTTGTTGAACAGCCATTTGCATCCGTAACTAAACAAGAGTATGGTCCAGTAACTAAATTTGTTGCTATTGGTGTTGTTTGACCACTTGGTGTCCAACTGAAAGTGAAAGGTTGAGTTCCGTTACCCGTAATTACATTTGCACTTCCTACACCTGCAGAACAATAATCTGTTAATGCAGTTGCAGTCGCACTCACTGAAGTTCTTGTTATCCAAGTAGTATCTGATATTGCTCCAAGTCCCGCTCCGCAGGCTGATGCAGTAATAAAATAGCCGGTTGTTCCTGGAGGAATAAGTGTAACATTCAAAACTCCATTATTATATGGGAAAGTCGCACCAAGTGTATTTCCCCATTGTTGACTTCCATTTACTCCATTCACTTGAACGTATGGAATTTGTGTTTCAACATAAGTTGCTGTATTTGTTGGACTAGCTGGTGTGAATAAACGACTGTCTTGATTTGCTGACCAAACAGAATTATTTCTTCCCGGAGTGATTACCGCTGCGTTCCCAGCTGAATTTTGAATTCCTTGAATCGCTAAACCACCATTAAATGCACTACAAGTTGCTTTATTTCCAATGTGCATTTCAATTGTATTTGAAGTCTCGTTTAAAACAACAGCAAAATAATTACATACAGTCGTACAACTGTAGAAATAAACATTTTGATAAAGAACCACAAATTTTCTATTCGGAGCAGTTCCTATTGTTTGATATTGAATAGTTCCACTATTTAAGCTTGGAAGCATATCTTGGTATGCCAACATAATAGAATTTAGTGCAGAAGTTAATGAGCTGTTTGGTAAAGTACCCGCTCCAGTTAAGGAATATGCACAATATCCATTTGCATTACTGGTATTAAAACTGATTAATCCGTTTGAACCAATTACACAGTTATTATAAGTGTTTCCATAAAAACTAAAAGGAAAACCAACAGGTACAGTATTACTCCAAACATCATCAGAAAGTGTAAGGACTGTAGGAGAAGGTAAATTAATTCCTTGTGTATTTTGAGAACCTGAACCTGGATTACAGTTTGTAATAGTAACGGTTTGACCTTGGCAAACAGTAACATCGTCACCCAAGCAGACTTGCACTTGTGCCAAAGACGTTAAACTTATTAAAAATGCAATTGGAAATAATATGATTTTCATCGTTGTTTTTTGTTTTGTAATTTTTAGACGCATTTAAAGTTGTTTGGTTGTCATATGAACTGATGGCTTTCAATAATATTGTGAATAAATAGGAAAATCATCTCGTTAATATGTTGGTTTTATAGCGTTTAAATTGTTAATATTTAATAATTTGTTCTTGATAAAAAAGTAAATTCTCACAAAAATAGTCATAAACTATTGATTTTAAGATGCACTTTAAAAAATCATTCTTGGATTCTCAATCTTTGGAATAGTTAATAAAATATATGCGAATAAAAGTTTAACATATTAAAATTATATACATTTGTCCCGATATCTTTAAAAGAAATTAAATGTCTAGTAATTACCAAGCACAGATTGATGCTTTCATGGACAAAGTGAAAGCTACTAATGGTCACGAACCTGAATTTATTCAAGCGGTTCACGAAGTGGCTGAAGCGATTATTCCATTTATGGAAGAACACCCCAAATACAAAGCTGCCAAAATTTTGGACAGAATGGTTGAACCAGAAAGAACAATCATTTTCAGAGTTCCTTGGTTAGATGACAAAGGTGAAATTCAAGTAAATAGAGGATACCGTGTTGAATTTAACTCAGCAATCGGACCATACAAAGGTGGTTTACGTTTCCACCCTTCAGTGAATTTGTCTATCTTGAAATTTTTAGGTTTCGAGCAAACATTCAAAAATTCTTTGACTACATTGCCAATGGGTGGTGGAAAAGGAGGTTCTGATTTTGATCCAAAAGGAAAATCAGATAATGAAGTAATGAAATTTTGTCAATCGTTTATGACTGAGTTGTCTCGTCATATTGGAGCTGATACTGATGTACCTGCTGGTGATATCGGTGTTGGAGGACGTGAAATTGGTTACATGTTTGGACAATACAAACGTATTCGTAATGAATTTACTGGTGTTTTAACTGGTAAAGGTAGAAACTGGGGTGGATCTTTGATTCGTCCAGAAGCTACAGGTTATGGAACTGTATATTTCGCAAAAGAAATGTTGGCTACTAAAGGTGATTCATTCGCTGGTAAAGTAGTTGTTGTTTCTGGTTCTGGAAACGTTGCTCAATATGCTACTGAAAAAGCAACTCAATTAGGAGGTAAAGTGGTTACAATGTCAGATTCTTCTGGTTACATTCACGATGCTGATGGAATTGATGCTGAGAAATTGGCTTTTGTAATGGAGCTTAAAAATGTAAAAAGAGGTAGAATCGAAGAATACGTTGCAAAATATCCTTCTGCTAAATTTGTCGCTGGAAAACGTCCTTGGGAGGTGAAAGCTGACATTGCTTTGCCTTGTGCTACTCAAAATGAGTTGAACGGTGAAGAAGCGAAAGCATTGGTTGCAAATGGTGTAATCTGTGTTGCTGAGGGTGCAAATATGCCTTCAACTCCAGAAGCAATTACAGCATTCCAAGCTGCAGGAATACTTTTCTCTCCAGGAAAAGCTTCTAACGCTGGTGGTGTTGCTACTTCAGGTTTGGAAATGTCTCAAAACTCTTTGCGTTTGTCTTGGACAAGTGAAGAAGTGGATAGCCGTTTACATGCAATTATGGTTAACATTCACGAAGCATGTGTTACTTATGGTAAAGATGCAAATGGATATGTTGACTATGTGAAAGGTGCAAACATCGCAGGTTTTGTAAAAGTTGCTGATTCAATGATTGATCAAGGATTGGTTTAATCCCAATATCATATTCAAAAAAAAATCCCGATTCTTCATTGAGTCGGGATTTTTTGTTTGAAATAATTTAAAGTCTCCAATTATCAGCTTGCCAATTTTGGATGGATTGTTTAATGACTTTCGAGGTGAGATTTTCACTCAAAGTTTTATTCACTAAATCTTTTAACTCATTGTCAGAAGCAAAACGCAAAGCAAAAATTTGACTGTTTGTCAATTTCGATTCCAATAATTCAAAGCGTTCTCCGGTAACAACAAAATATCGATAACGCATTTCAATTCTAATAATGCGATCCTGATTTTTTAATCCATAATGTTGGCGCACCATAAACGCTAGAAATACAATCATAATCATGATTGCCGTCAATGTCCACCAAATTTCTTTCAATGCTGGATTTTTGTTTCCTTGGTAAAAGCAAAACACGCCTAAAGCTAATGTAAGCGGGTAGAATACTAAGTGATGAGGAACATAGTATCGAGAATGATTGTTGTAATTTTGATTTTCCATAAGTTTATTAAAATTGTTATCTGAACAATGTTACGACTATTTAGTTCAATTTTTACAAAAGTTTGTCAATTCTTTTCGGAATAGCTACCTTTGAATATCATGATGTCAAAAAAATGTAAATATGCAATAAAAGCATTGATCTGTTTGAGTGAAAACTATCAACAAGGGAATATGTTTACTGCTGATATTGCAAAAAAAGGAAATATTCCTAAAAAATTTTTGGAGCAAATCTTGTTAGATTTAAAACATGCTGGCTTTGTGGGAAGTCACCAAGGTTATAGAGGTGGTTACTATCTAATCAAAGCGCCAAAAGAAATTAATCTAGCGGAAGTTTACCGTGTTTTTGATGGAGCAATTGCACTTGTTCCATGCGTTTCTGTTAATTACTATGAAAAATGCGAAGATTGTACAGATGAACTTGCTTGTACAATTAAAAGAGAGTTCGCTAAAATTAAAGAGCAGAGTAGATTGATTATGAAAGAAATAAATTTTGAAACTTTTATTGAGTAAAAGTTTTTTTTGAATTGTTAATTAATTCCAACTTTCAATCGTTTTTATTTGCACTTGTACATTTTGTAAAATCTAACACAAAAATTTATTGAGGTCTCTTATGAGACTTTTTTTTGTCAATAAGTTGTACAACAATCTTTTATTATAAATCTATTATTTTTTTTTGAGAATTTGACGGTAATAAAAAATAAGTTATATATTTGCAAAACATTAATTCTACCAAATACATAGAATTAATGAATTTAGTATTATTAATAGATTGCTTCACTATGAAAAAAACGATTACTCTTTTTGCTTTTTTATCTTTTGTTTTAATTTCAAAAGCTCAAAAGGATACGCTTAAAATTATCAAAGACACAGCTAAAATTTTTACAATTTCGGCAGAGTTTAGACCACGAGCTGAATATAGAAATGGATATAGAGAATTAAATTCTGATACTTCTGATGCTGCTTTTTTCGTAGAACAAAGAAGTAGAATTTATTTAGATTACAAAGCACCTCGTTTTACTTGGCATACATCGATTCAAGACATTCGAATTTGGGGAGAACAGGATCCTAGATCAACAGGCGCCACTTTGCAAATATTTGAAACTTACGTCGAACCTTCATTAACAAAAAGAATCAGTGCAAGAATTGGACGTCAAAAAATTATGTTTGACAATCAACGTCTTTTTGCACAAAACGACTGGAGACAAAATGGTGGAACACACGATGCTGTGCGATTCATTTTTAAAGGTAAAAAATTAGAAGCTGATTTAATTGGTGCATTCAACCAAGGTCACGGAGCGCAAGATAAATATTCAAATATTGATTATAATCCAGGTTTTTCTAATTATAAAACACTCTTTGTGAATTTTTTAAAATATAAATTCAATGATGCTTTTATGCTTACTTTAATCAATGCAAATGATGGATTTCAAGATGCGACAGTTTCTGAAAAAATCAACAACAGATTTACGAGTGGAGGTAGAATAGAGTTCACAAAAAAGAGTTTGTATCTTACTTTGGCAGGTTACTACCAATATGGAAAAACAATCGCTGGAAAGAAATTAGATGCTTTTTATTTTCAACCGGAAGCTAAATTAAAATTGAAAAAGTATTTCACTTTTAGATTAGGGGCAGAAATTTTCAGCGGCGATGACGCGAAAAAACCAAGTTCAACCTCCAGGTCTTTTGATGCTTTGTATGGTGTAAACCACAGATTTTTAGGAACAATGGATTTGTTTACTAGATTCCCTAAAGATTTTAACAATGCTGGAATCGTGAATCCTTACTTTTTTACAGTGATTGATATAAATAAAAAAATCTCATTTAAAGTTGAACAGCATTTGTTTTTTAGTCAAAATAATTTCTTGGTTAACAATGAAGTAATCAATAAATATTTGGGCTACGAAAATGATTTATTATTGATTTACAAACCAAATGCAATTACAGAATTACAATTGGGTTATTCTTTTGCATGTCTTACGAAATCAATGGAGTATATAAAAAAAGCGGGTAATAGCAATTTGTGGCAAGATTGGGCTTATCTAATGGTCACGTTTACGCCTCAATTCTTGAAAATTCAAAAATAAACTAATCAAAAATAAATAATTATGAAACAATTTTTTTCGATCAAAAAAGCAGGTTTTGTTGTTCTTACAACTGCCTTGGTGTTAGCTAGTGCTTGTGGTTCTGATGAGAAATCAAGCGGTGATGAAGCTGAAAAAGTAGAAGGTACAATCACGATTTCAGGGGCATTTGCGCTTTATCCGTTGGCTAATGTGTGGGCAGAAGAGTTTAGAAAACAGTATCCTGATGTTAAATTTAATATTTCTGGCGGAGGTGCAGGAAAAGGAATGGCAGATTTACTTGGAGGAGCCGCTGATTTGGCAATGTATTCTAAAGATATTAGTGATATAGAAAAAAGTCAAGGAGCATATGGTTTTTCGGTAACTAAAGATGCTGTTATTCCGACAATTAATTCCCAAAATCCTATCTTAAATCAGATAAAATCAGAAGGAATGACTAAAGATGAATTGACAAAATTATTCCTAGGAAACGGAGCAAAAGTTTGGAAAAAATCATCTACTAAAGTAAATGTTTATACAAGATCTGATGCTTCAGGTGCTGCTGAAGTATGGGCGAAATATCTTGGTGGTTCTGCACAAGAAGAATTGAAAGGAATTGCGGTATTTGGTGACCCTGGAGTTGCTGATGCAGTTAGAAAAGACAAAAATAGTATCGGATACAACAACGTTATTTTTGTTTATGATGTAAAAACCGGTCAAAAATATCCAGGGATGGATGTAGCTCCGATTGATATTAATGGTAATGGAACAATTGACCAAGATGAAAATTTCTATAATTCATTGAAAGATATCACTACTGCAATTGCAAACGGAAAGTATCCATCACCTCCTGCTAGAGATTTATTTTTGGTTACGAAAGGAAAGCCAAAAAATTACGCTGTTAAAGTGTTTTTAAATTGGGTACTTACTGAAGGTCAAAAACATGTTGTTCCGAACGGATATATTTTGTTGGAAAAACAAAAAATCATTGATCAAATTAATAGACTATAAGAATGAATTTTTCATTAAGGTATTACATTGAAAAATTAAGAAAAAGTTGGATGATAATCTCTTTGGTTATCATCCTTTCTCTTCCTTTTTTGATAGGAATTTCATTGCTTTTCAAATCTTGGCCATTATTGGTTTCAACGCCAATTTCTGAAATTATTTTTAGTTCAAACTGGATGCCGACCAAAGGAAACTTTGGTCTTTGGCCGTTTATATTCAGTTCAATCGTTGTTTCTCTTCTTGGATTGTTGATTATGATTCCATTCACTTTGGCGTCAGCGATTTATATCACTCAGTTTGCTCCGAATTGGATATCAAAAGTATTAAGAACAGTTATTGATATTCTCGCCGGAATTCCTTCTGTGATTTTTGGTTTATGGGGAATTATAGTAATTGTACCAATGGTTTCAGAATGGGCAACTTCAGCAAATTCCGCAAACGCAAGTGGTTATTCTATTTTAGCAGCTGGAATTGTTGTGGCGGTGACAACATTGCCTTTTGTTCTCAATATGTTGATAGAATTGTTTGAATCTGTTCCGAGAGAACTCAAAGAATCAACGTTAGCGATGGGAGCAAGTCATTGGCAAACGATCAAAGATGTTATTCTGAAAAAAATTAGACCGGGAATTATTGCGGCGTTTACTTTAGGATTAAGCAAAGCATTTGGAGAAACAATCGCAGTTTTGATGGTTGTTGGAAATGTTGTACAAATTCCAGATTCTATTTTTGCGGCAGGATATCCATTACCAGCTTTACTCGCAAATAATTATGGTGAAATGATGTCGATACCAAAATATGACTCAGCCTTGATGCTTTCTGCACTGATGTTATTAATCATTGTGATTCTATTCAATTATTTTGCTCACAAGGTTATTCGCTTTTACCAATCTAAAATGTGATTATGAATTCTAGAAAGTATTTAGTCGAGAAAATTGTTAAAATCATATTGCTCATTTTTACAATTTTCATTGTTTTTGTTTTGCTTTCCATTTTTTACGGAATCTTTAAAAAAGGATTACCAGCTTTGAACTGGGAAATTATTAGTCAAGTGCCAAAAGGTGGTTACTATTTCGGAAAAGAAGGAGGAATACTCAATGCAATTGTTGGTTCATTGTATTTAGCGATAGGTGCGTCACTTATTGCACTCGTTATTAGTATTCCTGCTGCTTTTTTTATTCATACCTATTTATTCTCTTATCCAAAATGGCAGAAAAGAGTCAGACTTTGGTTAGATGTTTTGTGGGGAATTCCACCAATTGTTTATGGCGCATTTGCATTTAACTTTATGCTTTTCATGGGCTGGCCTTCATCTTTATTGGCTGCGATGATTACAGTTGCATTACTAATAAGTCCGGTGATGATTCGATCAATGGATGAGTCTCTTCAACACAACTCCAAAGGACTTTTTGAATCAGCACTTTCACTTGGTTTTTTTAAAGGTGAAATTGGATTTAAATTCCTTTTCAAACAATCACTACCTGGAATAACAACGGCTTTTTTATTGGCACTCGGTAAAGGATTAGGAGATACAGCATCGGTTTTGTTTACCGCCGGTTTCACTGACTACATTCCAGAAAGTATTACCGAACCAGCTGCAACTTTGCCGTTGGCGATTTTCTTTCAGTTAAGTTCACCTATTCCGGAAGTTAAAGAACGCGCTTACGCAGCTGCAATCGTGTTGACAATAATAATCTTGGTAATTAGCATCTTGTCACGAGTGTTAAGTAAGAGATTTTCAAAAAATAGAATAAAATGAGTTTAGAAAACAATACAAGCTTAATCGATGAAGAAATCATCAGAAAAGATGAATCTAAAGGCTTACACAATTTGATTTACGTGAAAGATTTAAGTCTTTGGCATGGAAAACAACAAACGTTGAAAAATGTTGAATTGAATATTCGTGACAAAGGAATTACCGTGTTACTTGGTCCTTCAGGATGTGGAAAAACAACCCTTTTAAAGACATTCAATCGTTTAACAGATTTGGATCCAGATATCAAAACAACAGGTTCGATATTTTTTGAGGATAAAGATATTTTGACAAAAAACATTGATGTTTATGCTTTAAGGCAAAAAATGGGATTGTTGTCACAAAGACCACATCCACTTCCTGGAACTATTTCAGACAATATTAGATATGCTTTGAAATTGAAAGGGATAAAATCAAAGGTAGAACAAGACGATCGAATTGAATACTACATCAAAAAAGTAGCACTTTGGGATGAAGTAAAAGATAGATTGAAATATTCAGCAAACAGTCTTTCGATTGGGCAGCAACAACGTTTATGTTTGGCTCGTGGATTAGCCATTGAACCAAGGGTTATTTTAGCTGACGAACCAACTTCTGCATTAGATCCTATTTCAAGCCGAAAAATTGAGGAGCAATTTCAAGAGTTGAGCAAAGAATTTGCAATCGTTTTGGTAACGCATATTTTGCGACAAGCTAAGAGATTGGCTGATTATACTGCATTTATGTATTATGGTGAAGTGGTTGAAAAAGGCAAACCGTCGGATTTGTTTGAAAACCCAAAGACAGAGATATTCAAAGACTATCTTCAAGTAGGACATTAAAATAGGTTTATGAAAAGAATCGGAATTATTGGTGCTGGATTTTCAGGGATTATGACAGCGGTTAATTTAATTAATAAGTCAAATAGTAGCACTGAAATATTCATTTTTGAAAAGGAAAATCCAATTGCAAAAGGAATCGCATATTCGCCGTATTCCAAAAAGCAATTATTAAATGTGCCTTCTTCTAAGATGAGCGCTTTCAAAGACCTTCCAGATCATTTCTTTAATTGGACTAAATCCTTGGATCAATATAAAGATGTGGATGACTCAATTCTTGCGGGTGCATTTTTACCGAGGTACTTGTATGGGCAATATTTGGAATTTGTTTGGAATGAAGCTTTAGCAACCGCAAAATCAAAGTCAATTCAAGTGAAAATATTGAGATCGAACATCATTGATATGGTTAGGAAAGGTTCTGAAATTGAATTGATTGGCGGTAGTAATGAGGTTTTTGTCGTGGATTATTGTGTACTTGCAACTGGAAATCTAGTACCAAGAAATCAATCCATTGAAAATATGGATTTTTACGAAAGCAAAAACTATTTTCAAAATCCATGGAAAATTGAGTCCGTTGAAAATTTGAATAAAAATGAAAATGTGTTGATTATTGGAAATGGTCTCACAATGGTGGATACCGTTTTAGCGTTGCAGGAGCGAAATTTTAAAGGAATAATATATTCAATTTCTCCCAATGGTTACCACATTCTTTCTCACAGACATGCTCCAATCAAATATAACAAATTGGTTGAAGAATTACCTGATGAAATTGATTTAAAAACAATCAGAAATTTAATTGTAAAACACGTTCGTTCAGTTAGAAAACTTGGAGTATCAGCAGAACCAGTAATCGATTCATTGAGACCATTTAGTCAAAATATTTGGAAGAATTTTTCGATAAATGACAAGCGAGAGTTTTTAAGAAAATATAGACATGCGTGGGGTGTAGCACGACACAGGATTCCAATTCATATGAATGATTTTCTACTTAAACTGATGTTTTCCATTAAATTGAAGGTTTTTGCAGGGGCAATTAAATCTTTGAAGGAAGACAACGGTATTATTGAAGTCTCTTTTTTAGAGAAAAACAGTAAAACTTTGGAAAAGATTTTTGTGAGTAGGGTAATTAATTGCACTGGTCCTGAATCGAATATTAAACTTTCAGATAGTCAATTACTCAAAAATTGTTTGGAAAAAGGAATCATTACACAAGATGAATTTTGCTTAGGATTTAATGCAGACCCTACAAATTACGAGCTAGTTGGTAAAAATGGGGAAGTTCAAGGTAATATTTTTACGTTAGGTACCAATTTGAAAGGAATTTTTTGGGAAAGTACTGCAGTGAATGAATTAAGAAGTCAAGCAGAGAATCTGGCAAATTATATTTCTCAGAATTGATTTTATATCTGATCAATAGAATTTAATCTTAAAGACTTTCCTTATTTTTGTGTGGAATGTCTGAATTTTTAAATACGCCTATTGAATTCTTAAAAGGAGTTGGTCCGCAAAGGGCGGAATTGCTTCAAAAGGAATTGAAAATTTTCGATTTTGGAGATTTATTGGAGTATTTTCCTTTTCGGTATGTCGATCGTTCTTATTATAATCAGGTTGGCGATTTACACACCTTGGACGGTTTCGCGCAATTACGAGGTTTTATTACTAAAATCGATGAAGTCAATACTGGTCGTCAAAAAAGATTGATTGCCAAATTTCACGATCGAAGTGGACAAATAGATTTGGTTTGGTTTCAAGGAATCAAATGGATAAAACCACTTTTAAGACCTGGTGTTGAATATCAAGTATACGGAAAAGCCAAAATCTTCGGAAATTCTTTCAATATTCCGCACCCTGAGATAGTTGAATTAGACAAAACAGATCCTTCGAAAGGATTGAAGGCCGTATACAGAAGTACAGAAAAATTAAACGCTAAAGGACTTCATTCCAAAGGAATTGAAAAATTGACAAGTACGTTGGTTCCGATGTTGAGAAATCACATCTTGGAGATTTTTCCGCCAGAGTTGATTCAAGAATTACAATTACTTCCTAGAGAAACAGCAATTAAACAAATTCACTGTCCTCAAAATGATGAATTGGCTCAACGAGCCAGTTTCAGATTGAAGTTTGAAGAATTGTTTTTACTTCAAATTGAACTTTTGTTGCGGAAGCAAATTGCGATGCAGAAAAATAAAGGCTTTGTTTTTGAGGAGGTTGGACAGGTTTTTCTTGATTTTTATGAAAATCATCTTCCTTTTCAGTTAACAAATGCTCAAAAAAGAGTAATCAAAGAAATTAGAAATGATTTTCGCCACGGAAACCACATGAACAGGCTTTTGCAAGGGGACGTTGGAAGTGGTAAAACGTTGGTTGCTTTACTGACAATGCTCATTGCAGTCGGAAATGGTTTTCAAGCGGCGATGATGGCTCCCACAGAGATTTTGGCGCAACAACATTTCGATTCAATCAGTGAACTACTTGCACCGATTGGAATTCGTGTAGAGAAATTGACTGGTTCAGTAAAAAAATCTAAGCGAAAAGGCATACATGAATCGCTACTAAATGGAGAAATCAAAATTTTAATTGGTACCCATGCTCTGTTGGAGGATGTCGTTGAATTTCAAAATTTGGGTTTGGTTGTCATTGATGAACAACATCGATTTGGTGTCGCACAAAGGGCAAGATTGTGGGCGAAAAATCACATCCCGCCGCATATTTTAGTCATGACAGCAACGCCAATTCCTCGAACACTTGCAATGACTGTATATGGTGATTTAGATGTTTCTGTAATAGATGAATTACCACCAGGAAGAAAAGCGATTACAACTGAACATCGATTTGAAAATGACCGTTCGGTAGTTTTTGGATTTATCAGAAGAGAAATTGAAAAGGGAAGACAAGTTTATGTCGTTTTTCCGCTTATAAAAGAATCTGAAACCTTGGATTACCACAATTTGATGGAAGGTTTTGAATCGATTTCTAGGGTTTTTCCATTGCCGACCTATCAAATAAGTATCGTTCATGGACAGATGAAACCTGAAGTGAAAGATTTTGAGATGAAGCGTTTTGTCGAAGGTCAAACTCAAATCATGGTAGCAACAACGGTTATTGAAGTTGGAGTAAATGTCCCAAACGCATCGATTATGATCATTGAAAGCGCAGAGCGATTCGGATTGTCACAATTACATCAATTGCGCGGTAGAGTGGGGCGTGGAGCCGAAAAATCGTTTTGCATATTGATGACGGGAAACAAATTGTCCAAAGAAAGCAAAAAAAGATTGTCAACAATGGTAAGGACGCAAGATGGATTTGAAATCGCTGAAGTTGACATGGAGCTCCGTGGTCCTGGTGACATCATGGGAACACAACAAAGTGGAATTTTAGATTTAAAAATTGCAGACTTGACCAAAGATGGACCATTGGTAGCTTTGGCAAGAGAAAAAGCGCGAGAAATATTGATGAAAGATGCTGGTCTAAATTTGAAAGAACATTTTGGTATTCGTTCCAAAATTGTGAAGATCCTTTCTGACAAGCCAAATTGGAGTAAGATTTCATAAAAAAAGCTGTCCAAAATTGAACAGCTTTTATGATTAATTATTTTTTAAAAATCCTTTTATACCAGGGTTTTTTAGATTTCTCTATTCCATAACCATAACCATAACCGTAGCCATATCCATAACCGTAGCCCCTTTGGTGGTTTGAACCGTTAATTAATACTGCCATATTTGGTAATTTGTTTTCTTTATAAAGAGTTTCAGGAATGTTTAATAATCTCTTATCTAAATAGTCCGCTCTAGAAACATATACAATTACATCAGCATAAGAAGCGATAAGTAAAGTATCAGTAACAGGTCCAACAGGAGCGGTATCGACAATTACATAATCGTACATTTCTTTTACATTTTCAAACATTTCTTTGATTCTATCATTCATCAACAATTCAGAGGGATTAGGAGGAATGTCGCCTGAAACCAATAAATCAAAGTTGATGTCATCTGGTCTTTCAATAATTACCTCCGAGAGTGATAAATCAAAATCGGTTATAAAATTAGAAACGCCTCTTGATTTTCCCAAACCAGTGTATTCTAGAATTTTTGGAGCTCTCAAGTCCAATCCAATCAACAGTACTTTTTTGCCCGAAAGTGCAATTATTGAAGCAAGATTTATTGAAATAAAAGATTTACCTTCTTTGGCGATTGTAGAAGTTATGAAAACAATATTGCCGTCTTGATTTTTACTTTTAAGCATAAAATCAATATTTGTCCGCAATAATCTAAACGATTCAGAGACGTTGTTGTTTTCTCCATGACTTACAACAATTTTGTCTTTTGTTTCAGAAACTGGAATATCTCCAATGTAAGGCAGATTTGCTGCGATGATATCATTTTTACCATGTATTTTCGTGTCTAGTAGTCTTCTAATATAAATGAATCCAAAAGGTACCAAAAGACCCAAAAGAAATGAGATAGCATAAATCATTTTCTTATTTGGGGAAATAATTTCATTATCAGTGAATGCTTCATCAATTATTTTGGTGTTGGAAACTGTTACAGCAAGCGTTATCGCTGTTTCTTCTCTTTTTTGTAACAAATAAAGATAAAGTGATTCTTTTATTTGCTGTTGCCTTTGAATTTCTCGATACTCTCTTTCATATCTAGGTACAGATGAAATTTTAGAGTTTATTTCATTTTCTAATCGTTGCAATTCTTTGTTTTTAATTCTCAACGATTCTTTAAGGTTCAATAAGCTTTCCTTTAAGTTTTTGTGAATTCCAAGTATCTGGACATTTAAATTTTGAATTATCGGATGTTTTTCAGAAGAATTTTTGATGAGTCGATTTTTTTCAAGAATAAGTTTATTGTACGATTCAATCATCTTTTCTATTGAAACATCATATAGTCCAAGATTTGATGGCACTAGTTCATTTGTTTCGACATGATTTAGTAGATAATCATAAACAAATTCAACCAAGCGTATTTGTGTTTCGTTTTGAAGAATCAAGGTGTGATTATCACTGCCAGTTTTAAGGAATATCTCAGCCTCTGAAGCCATATCAACAAGTTTGTGATCTGCTTTATAACTTTCTACATTTTGTTCAACATCTGAAAGTTCAGTTGTGATGTATTTGATTCTTTCGTTAATGAATTCCGCCGTATTTTTTGAAATTTGATTTTTGTCGCTTACAGCATCTTTACTGTGCTGTTCTATAAGATTGTTGATAATTGCTTTAGATTTCAATCTATCAAAATCTTGAAGAGATATAGTTATTACGTTTGATTCATCATTTGCAGCTTCGACCTTTATTTCTTTTTTGAAATAAGAAACAACGTCATCAATAGGTTTAATTTTGATTATATATTTTTTGTTATTTAAAAGTTCACTATCAACGCTATTTGGAGTTATGATAAAGTCACCTATCGGATGTTTGACAACTTTGCCAAAACTGAAAATACCAGAAAAGTTTGTTTCATCTTCCTTTATTTCAAATTTTTGACTTGAAATAATGTGAACATCAAAGTAAGCTTCTTTATCAAAAATTACTGAGTCACCTTTGATGAAATTTATTCTAATCGGTGTATTATTATATATACCAAATGGAATAAGGCCATTATTATCTAAATAATTTACATTTAGGTTAAGCTCCTTAACGACATTTAAAATTAAACTTCTAGATTTAAAAATTTCAATTTCATTTTCAATATTACTTTTCCCACCCAAGATTCCCAAATCAGCAAAAGCAGATAATTCTGAAATTGGCGCATTTTTATCTTCATCTTTTATCAGAACAGCAGCTTTAACTTCATATTTTGGTAAAGTATATTTTAAATAAAGAAATCCAAGTGCAATAGAAATGGCGATTGTTAATAAAAACCATCTCCAGTTTGATAAATAAATCGATAATTGCTCTTTAATTTTAAAATCTCGGTCTTGAGCTTCGTCAAGAAAAGAATTATTTTGGTTTTGATTCATTCTTATTTGGTAATAACGTTAATTGTGGTAATCACAAGAGAAGCGACAGAAATAAAAATTCCAGCAGTTGAACTTACAATGGAAGTATTTCTCTTCGCTCTGTTAGGCTCGACATACACTACGTCATTTTGGTTCAAATAGTAGACAGGCGAAGAAAAAATATCATTTTTAGTTAAATCAATTCTATATTCTTTTTTTATACCATTCTCTTCTCGTATTACAAGTACATTATTTCTAACACCTGTAATGTTTAGATCGCCAGCAAGACCAATCGCTTCTATTAACGTTAGTCGTTCATTTGGGATGTTGTATGTTCCCGGAATTTTCACATCTCCTAAGACTGTGATTTTGAAATTTTGAATCCTAAGGGTTACAATTGCGTCATTAATGTATTCTCTTAGTCTATTTTGAATTAGAACAGTAGCTTCCGATCTTGTAAAGCCTGCCAGCTGAATTTCTCCAATAAGCGGAAAATTTATTTTTCCATTTTCATCAATTAAATATCCACCTTTTGCTGAAACACCATTAGCATATCCAGGCATTTGATTCCCTGCTGACAGATCTTCTTTCATAAATGGTTTTAATGATTCAATATCTGCCGAGTTAACGTCTATATAAATTAAATCATCTTTCTTGAAAATCAGCGTGTAAGTAGATAAGCTTGTTTTTTCATCAGTTTTTAACGTGTCATTTTGACTGGTTGTGTTGTTGAAGTATACGATCTTCTTTTTCACATTGCAGGAAAATGCTGAGAGAGCAATTAACAGTAGAAAAAAATATTTCATGTAAATGACTTGTTTTAGAGATGGCAAATTTAAGCGATTTTTTTTAATTCATTGAAATTTAATTATAAATTCAATGATTATAAATAATTACTCAACTTTTTTTTAAATTGCTTTTTAATTTTAGATTTTGCTTTAATTGCATTTGTATTTTTATTAATTACGAAGAAAAAATAAATTAATAACAAAACTGCGATGACGCTACTTATAAAAAGTATTTGTTGATTTAAATGTATTGAAAGGTATATGAAAAGAAAAATGAAAAGCACATTAAAAACACCTAAAAAAATGCTGGCTTTTATATGCGATAAATGAAGAAAGTCGATCAACAAATGGTGAATGTGATTCCGATCTGGAGAGAAAGGACCTCGCTTATTCATAATTCGGATTGTAAAAACACGCGCTGTGTCGAAGAAAGGAACAATCAATATAGCAAGGACGATGTATGGAAAATTATCCATCTTAAACGGCAATAAAGTAATTTTTTCATCTGTCAAAGCAAGGAATCTTAAAACTAGCATACCAATCATAAAACCTACTATAAGTGAACCCGTGTCACCCATAAATATTTTTTTAGAATGAGAAATGTTAAATCTAAGAAATGCAGTTAAACAACCAATCATAACTAAACAAACTCCAAAAAGCAAGTAGGAGTGAGTCGTGTAAAAAATAGCTGCAAAGGTGCTAAAAATAACGGATCCAATTGTCGCAGCTAGTCCGTCTATTCCATCAATCAAATTGAATGAGTTAATAATTACAATCACGATGAAAACACTTAAGGGAACAGTGACAAATTTACTAACCTCGTATACACCAAAAAATCCATGAAGATTTTCAATCTCAAAACTTGGATGAAGAACTAAAAATGTAGCAGCAACTATTTCAGCACCGAGTTTTGTTAGTGGAGAAATAACCACCAAATCATCTTTAAGTCCAATAATAAACAAAATAGTCAATCCTGGAATCAGGGATGGAATCGTGTTATACCTATCAAATGGCTCAAGAAAATAAAACGATAAAATGAGAACGATGAAAAATGCTATACCACCTAAACTTGGAGTAGCTGTAGAATGTGAACTTCGATCATTAGGTTTGTCCATCAATTTCTTAAAGGAAACAACACTAATAATTTTTGGATACAACATATAGCTGACCAAAAACGAGGACATTAAAACAACTATCATCTCAAATATTGATGGTTTCATATATTTATGATATCAATTTGGATGTAAATTTATTCAAAATTTCGTTAAGTTGTATTAATTCATCTTTAAAATTCTTGCATTTATCCAATCAATTCTCTCGTTCGCAGAATTTAAGTCTATAAATTCGAAGTCATTTAACCAACTTGTTAATTTGCTTTCAGTTTGTTTTAGACCATAGTATGACTTAAATTTTCTAAACATTGACAGTCCTGGAACCATAGGTTGTTTGGCATCGAAATCACGTGGATGGAAATATGTCATCACGTAATCAGATTTTTTAGTAAAGTTTTTAATCACTCCATATGGAAAAAGTCTAAAATAACCTCCACCCGAAAACACGATTTCTTTCCCCATGAAGGAATGAAGATTGATAGGCATTTCTTTGATTTTCATACCATCACATTCAATCCAGACAGGTTCAGCTTTTCCGTAGTCATGAAATCCGCCGTGTGAACGTTCTGTTGGGAATAAAGAACAATCGATTTCAATTCCTTGTTTTATCAAAGTTTCAATAGCCCATGGAGTTTCGTTGGTAATTGAAAATCCAGGTGCCCTAAAATATTTGATTTTTTTCCCAGAAACTGATTCAAGTGTATCTATAGATTTTATTAAATCTAATTCAAATTCCTTTGGTGATTGCTCATATACCAATTGATGATAATGGGTGTGCGAGCCGATTTCGAATCCTGAATCGACAATTTTTTTGATAATTTCCGGATATTTTTCAGCAATCCATCCAACGCAAAAAAAAGTTGCTTTTTGATTATTCGTTTTCAAAATGTTAAAAATAATCTCCATATTTTGATGAATCCTACTATCAAATTTTGACCATTCGGAAACTCCCTTCGTTTCAGGATTATCTAAGATATGAAACCAATCTTCAATATCAAAAGTCAAAATATTCATTTCCAATGTTTTAAATTTGTTCCAGTCATTTTTTCTAATTCTGAAATGTCATGGTTAAAGTATGCTTGAAGTTTATGTCGTGTTTGAGGATCAATTTGATCTTTGGCAAACATTTTTGAAGCTACCTTTTCTAAATATTTTCGAGGAATTGTTTTGAGAGCGAATTCTCTTAATCCGTATATTATTTTATTATTTCTATTTGTTAGAGCTCCAATGAGTGCATTTTTTGGCTTTCCAGAGTGACTATATCTTGTTTCAGAATCAACAGTTTGAATTTTATCTACTTCTAAGAATTCAAAGATAGATTCTAGAACCATTTGAGGATTTTCATCAAGTTGATCGGAAAATACAACTTTCACTTGACTGAAGTTTGCTATGAAAGCTTTTAAACCCTCCGAATATAATCCTCCGGCTTTATATGCCCACATCCAATCCCAATTTTGAGAAATTCTTTTTTCCTCTTCTTCTATTGCTTGGTCAAAGGTTAATTCTTCCCTACCGTCCCTTACTAAATTATTGTAAGCAGAATAGGATCTTTCAATCGGATTCCTGAAACAAAGGATGATTTTTACATCTCCTAGCTTTTCTTTTATCGCTTGAATGGTATTTTCGTGGTAATAAAAGTAGTCAGAACTTGCTTCTCCAATCGCTTTGAAATTTTCTAATGAATTAAATAATTCGAAATATTTGGACTCATCTGTTACCAATTTTGCGTCTACTGTATTGTCTCCCGGACCTTTGTGTGGAAGATTTAAATTAATGCTGCTAAAATACTTTGGTTCCTTAATCTTTGGAAAACCAATTTGAGGATGTTGCTTTAAATAATGATACAATGAAGTTGTACCACATCTTGCTACTCCTGCAATGATGAAATTGGGTTGATTCATTAATTCTATTGTTTATTTATACCCCAGCTTTTTTCAAGTATCAATAGAGAATTAGATTTTTGAGCTTTTTTTTCGGTTAGATTTTCAGCCTCACGTTCTCCCTTACTTTCAAATTCAAAGTTGTAATTCCATCCTTTCCATCCGTTGAAAGAAAAATATGCCCATGAAAATTTCTTTTTTTCTAAGATTTCAATTACATCTCTTAGATACTGATCTTTTCCATCTGCCCAGCGAACTGCGCTGAATTCACCAGCAAAAACATATTTTACATTATTTTTACTTGACCAATTATAGACTTTGTTTATCTCTTTTTCTATTTCGCTCTTATCCCAGTATCGCTTTTCAATTTGGCCTGGATACGAATATTCACCTTCTTTTATAGTACCTTGGTGGGTGTAACGATGCGGCTGATAAAAATGAAAATTATATATTATTTTTTGATCTTTAAAAGGCTTTCCCATTTTTATATAACCCTTTGGGTCCGCCCAAGGTCCAGGTGTGTAAAGTAAATACTTGGTAGAAATAGTTCTGAATTTTGCTAAAATTTTTTTATAGTGATTGTCCCAAGTCGCTGGCTTTAATGATTGATTGTTATCTGAAATAACTGGTTCAGAGAAAAACTCAAAAGCTACTACGCCTTTTATCGTATCGAATTCTTTAGTGATTTTCTCAATATCTACTATTGATTGGTCTAGTGCTTTTGGACTTTCCCAAAATGCTTCGGTGTGATTTTCATTCTTTTCATTTGCATCAATTGGAAAATCAGAATGACTAATCAATACAGAAATGTTATTTTTAGCGCAAAGGGAGATAATTTTTTTACTCCATTCGATATTGTTTTTCCAACTTTCTTCTTTTGAAACCTTATTTATTTCTTGGTATTTTCTAAAGGATACTCGAAGTCGAACTAAGTTCACCCCATTATTGGCTAATTCATTAATTGAAGTTTCATTTACCCGGTCTCGGTCCATATGAGTTACGATAGTAATTCCTCGCCAAGGCCAGCCTAAATCATCCTTTGACTGAATTTTAAGTGAGTTTTTTTCGTTTGTTACAATTTTGTTCTCATTGTTTTTGACCGCACAAAATGTCAAACTGAAAACAGCAAGAATTGACATTTTTAAGTAAATATACTTCATAGAAATTGAATTAATTATTCATCACTTTTTGTGAGAATACTAGGTATTTTTTTGCAATATTCTCCCAAGAATAGTAGTTAATTGCTCGCAAATATACGCCATCCTTAAAAGCATTTATTACAGAATTATTTTTTTCTTCCTCAGCAAAAATAAATGTTTCGTTAGCTTCATCTGAATTTTGGAAATATTTCCCATTTTCTTGTACAACTTCACGATTAAAAATATTATCGTGGCAGATGCAAAAGTTTTTAGATCCCATCGCTTCTAATAATGAAGGATTGGTTCCACCTACAGAATGACCATGAAAGTAAGTCAACGACGCAGCTCTGAAAATCATCAGTTTTTCGCGTTCATAAATACCACCTACAAAATGAATATTTTCATTTTTATATTTAATTAGTTCCTGCGAGTGTTTGGTATTTGTATTACCAACTATCACCAATGGATATTTCTTTTCAGATTTCAGATATCCTTCAATTATCATTTGAACATTGTTTTCAGGTTCCAATCTAGAAACAACCAAGTGATATTTATTTGGTTCATAATTTAATCCATATGATTCCAGATCAGCTTTCGTTACTTCTTTTTGAGAGAAAGTATTTAGATAGGTGCCATATTCAATGATCGTTAAGTTCTTTTTGCGCTTGAAAGATTTTTGATAGTATTCGGCGATTCCGATAGAGTCGCATACTAAATGTGGAGACAACCAACTTGCAACCAAATATTGTGTGAAGAAAATAAATTTTTTCCACCAAACATATTTGTCTCTTTTAAATCCTAAACCGTCAGGATTTACAGCAATTATTGAATTTTTCTTGCTGTAAAATGGGATTAAGAGAGAGCCTCCAACTCCACACATTATGATTACGGCAGCTCCATTATTTTGAGCAATTTGAATGCTTTGTTTATAGAATTTGAGCGGGTTCCCTGGTTTTGAGATATTTGATTTAAATATTTCAATTCCTTTATAGTGAGATTCGTTGTAATTTAAACTTTTATCGCCGATTACAATTGTCTCGATTCCCATTTCTACCAATCGCACACAAACTTCTTCAGCAAAAGTTTCAAATCCACCATAATTTGCAGGAATTCCTCGTGTTCCAATAATTGCAATCTTAGGCTGTTTCATAAAGTTCTTTCGTTAATTTAGCGATATTATTCCAATCGAATTTTGTCCTTAGTAATACTTGCGCGTTATTTTCAATTCGAGCGATATCACTTTTGTTTTGACAAATTTCAAGAATTTTTTTCGATAATGAGTCTACATTTTTATTTTCGAAGATATATCCTGTTTCATTGTCAAGGACAATTTCCTTAAATGCATCTAAATCTGAACACAAACATACACGACCATAGCTCATTGAAAGTAACAAAACACCACTTTGGTATATCTTTTTATAAGGTAAAACTACTACATCACTTTTTTGAAAATAAGAATGAATTTCTTCATTAGGAATATAACTAAAATTTGTTTTAACCGCCTTGTCGATTTTCAATTCTGTAATCAAATTTGAAAAATGTTCAGTACTTGTTCCCCACGGTTTTCCTGCGATTGTCAATGTGATGTTTGCGTTTGCTTTGTAAGCTTTTGCGAATGCATGGATTAAAATTTCTAATCCTTTTACCTCCTTAATTTGACCAAAAAACAACAAATTCAAGGTGTCTGAAAAATCATTTGTTTTTACTTTTTCAACGAAAGGAACGTAGTTTCCATGTGGAATAATCGCCACCTTTTCTTTTGAAATTCCTTTTTTAATGATTTCATCAAAAGAAAACTGATTGTGAACGATTAATTTTTGGGAAAGTGAAAAAGCGCGTTTTTGCAGTGACGAACTTTCTTTTCCTCTAAATGAATCAATGTCATGCAAAGTAACAATTCTTTTCAGACCAAAATACTTTGCCATTTGAAGGACCAATATATTTTGCATTTTTAAGTGAAAGAATTGAAAATGAACGATTTCAATCTTGTTTTTTTTGCAATATTGAAATGATTTTCGATAACCACTTAAAAGAAAAAGTAACTTGAAAATTTTATTTTTGGACCAAATATCCCCAAACGAATAAACGGTATTAACATCCTTCGCAGTTATTTCATCCGTCTGATTGCAAGTGAAGTAGGATACTTCACAGTCGTTGGATGCTAGTCCAATGGAAAGCCCATAATCATAAAAATCCATTCCACCTTTGCCGCCGACAGGGTCGATTATAGCAACTTTTATTTTGGACAGTTCCATTTTTCTATGATTGTTGAGATATGGTCAGGATAAAATTTTTGAATAAACTTTGACTCAATTAATTTATTAATTTCGGGTTCAGACAAACAAATATCCTTTCTGATTTCAAGATAACTTTCATGATAGAATTTATCAGAACTTTCATTTGTTATCATTAATTTGATGCCCTCATTTCTATTGAAAATCGCTTTTGTAATTTCATCAAAATTCGAATTTAATTCTTCCAATCTAATTAAGACAAAATGTATGTTTCCGTTAACTTGAATTGAATATCCAATTGAAGGATCAAAATTTATTTCGAAAATATCAATTCCGAAAACATCTTTAAGTTCACGACTAAACCATTCAATTTCGGGTAATTCTTTGATTAGAGCATCTATTTTCGATTTTACAACAGCCGAAATATTTTCTTTAGTTATTTGCTTTGCGTTTGTAAAATTAAATGAGTCTTGGAAAATACTTGATAATTCTCTTGAAATAGGTTCTCTTATAAGAGTGAAAATATAAAGGTTTCCATCATATGTTTGAAGTGCCTCAGCGATAGCAGTGCTTTGCAAAAGATGAAAGGGAATAGATTTTCGTGCAGAGCTTTTGTAGTAATTTTTTTGCTCTTCAATTCTTGCTGGTTGCAGAGAATGCACGTGGAACGATGGGAAATTAATTTTTTCAGACTTTTTTAACGAATTGTAAATGGTTGCAGAACCTACCTTCCCAATTGAATAGATAAGAGCAATTTCATTGTTTTCCTTAAAAGATTTTAGAACTTTTTTCCTTTCAAATCGAGCAATATTATTTTCAAATAATCTTGAGAATAATATTTTTGATCTTCTTTTGAAATAGGATAATATTTTTTTCATTTTATTTTTTATTAATTTTCCATAATGAAGATAAATCTCTATCAATCAAAATTGAAAGGTTTTTGACTTCCTCTTTAAATAAGTTTTCAGCATATTCATATTCAGCCAAGCTCATTTCAATTTTTTCGGCATCCTTGTATAGAAATTTTTTGAATTTTTTTGTAAAATTATACGGAAGTATTAGTTTAATTTTTGATGTCAAATTTCTGTTTTTTTGTAAAATACGAGAAATGAAATTTCTTGGTTTTTTATTCGCATTTAATTTTTCAGAAGTATCGATATTGACGTCTGAATAATCTAAGTCTAAGAAATTGAATAATTTTGGCAAGTCTTTTTCAATCTCTTCAAGTATTAAAATGCAAACATTTGGTGCCTTAAATTGGTTTATATAATTTGTGCAATTTTCAAAATAAAAACTGTTCTTAACGTATTGATGGAAATGTGACGAATATTTCAATGGATTACTGATATATTCCATAAATGATAACTCGTATTCCATTCGTAAGTCCATTAAATAATGAGAGAAAGCTCTTTTAATCGGATTTCTTAGAATAATGACAATTTTTGCATTTGGGTTAAAATTATAAATTTTTTGAGCTGTATTTGGATAAGCAAAATACGAGACACTGGTATCAACAAGAAACTTTTCTGTTGTTGAATTTTCATAAAACTTAAAATATTTATCAGAACTTTTTATTTTAAAATCCTGGTAATAGGAATTTGAGTCAACTATTTCGTCGTGCGAAAAGTGATTTAGTTCTTTAATCCTTGTAAAAAACAAGCTTGGATTTTCCTTTAATTTATGATACAAAAAGGTGGTGCCAGCTTTTGGTGCACCAACAATAAACAAATTTGGAATTTTATTTTTGGACATTTTTGTTTTTTCTATAAGACTTACTATTAATAAGATAAATTATAATATAACAGAATAGGAATTGAGTTGGGTTAAAAATAACAGATCCATCTTTTATTGAATAAAAAATACTATACACTAAAAATAGAAATAAACCAGCAGATAAGTAATTCAACTCGGAAAATTTGAAGTAAAAAAGACGCCGGATGAATAGCAAGAATAGGAAAAAACCTATTATTCCAAATGTATATAAAACTCCGTACATGCCGATATCTGCAGGATAAAAGTAGATGTCTCCAAGCAATTGTTGTTGTTTTGAACTTCTAATCATACCATTACCTGAAATTGGATGCTTTACAAAACCAACAAGTGCAAATTCGATTTCTCTCAATCTTATAAAAATAGAAGCATCATCAATTTTACCTGACTCTTCTTCATCAAATACCATTGCTAACTGGGTAAATTTTTCAGTTATTTTTACAGATGATGATGAGTTGCTAATAAATAAGAAACCGACTAAAATAAAAATTGGTAGTAAAAAATATATTTTCTGAGTAGAAATTTTTTTTCTGAAAAGAATTAGTGAAATAAAAAATGTAGCGCTAAAAAAAATCAAATCACCACGTTGTATATCATAAAGTTGCGTTGAGATAAAAATAATCGAAAGAAAAATTAAATTGATTGATTTATTTGAGTGAAAGTACTTTGCAAGAAAATAAAATTCACCTAGATAAAGTAAATCTTTAGAATATTTATTTGCAGTAATAACTAATTGTTTACCTGAAATTGGGGATAAGAAAGTAAAAGCAAATTTCGTCAAACTGGCTACAGTTAAAATAGCAGTAAAAAACCAAATTGAAATTATCAAGTATCGAAAGATTTTATAAATATCTATTTTTTTGTCGATAAACAATTTGAATATATAAATTATGGAAAAGCCTTTGAATATATGCTGAATTGCTATCACAGATGACAAAAAATCTTGTTTAAGAAACAAAATTGATGAAATTACGGAAGAACAGATTAGAGTAACGACTGTAAAAAATGTAAAACGTAAAATTTTGTTTTTATTGAGATTTGAATTAAAAAATGAAATAAATCCTAATATCGAAAATACGTGTATGTAAAGATCTGCAAAAAATGAAATCGGAGTCAAATGGAAAACATTGAATACAGAAATTATGTAAATTACTACTAGGAAATTCTTCATTATTTTATTTTAAATGCCAAATTATATAATGTAAGGTACAATAAGTATGATGACCTCGAAATAAAATTAGGATAATTCAAGCCTTCATAACCTAATTTTTTGATTTCTAATCGACAATACCAATTTACAAATTTATTTTCAAATGAATTTGGATTAAATTTCCACTTAAATACGTTTTTAGAGTCTAGAGGTTTTGAATTATTTTTTTTCCACGGTTCATTGGAGATATTAAAATTTAAATTGTCCTGTTGATAAAATTTTTGAATTACATCGGAACTAAATTTGATATTAATGAACGCGCAAATGTCAGAAAGTGTTTTTTCAGGATGACAAACAAGATCTTCATATTTAATATTTAACACATTACTCGAGTAACTTGAATTTGTGCAAACAAGAATATTGTATTTATATTCTGTTAATCTTCTCTTTAAATCAAAAAACTTGTTCCATTTAGCAGCGCGCATAGAGCTAATTACATCTCTAGGGTCTCTAATAATATTTATTATTTTACTGTCTTCAAAATCATTTAAGATCTCTTTTAAATATTTAAAATGAATTGGAGTCTTTTCTCCCCACCGTTCAGTAGATTTTCCCGCTAATTTCAACATGCAGATTTCACGTAACAGGAAACTTCTTGGGAATGGTTTTTCTAAATTTGACATCTTGAATATTAAATCCGCCAACTCTTGTTTCGTTAAATTGAATCCTACTAAATACTTATTAATCTCAGGATTAAGAAAATCCAGATATAAATTATTGCTTTTCTTTGTTTTTAATTTATCTAATTGCTGATAATAATGTGTTTCCTCTGGAAAATAAATTTCCTTAGTTGCGTTAAGTAGGTTAGAAAGCAGGGTAGTACCTGATCTTGGCATTCCAACAATAAAAACAGGGGGATTTACACTACTCATTTTAGATTGGGTAAGAGGTTTTAAGCTTTAATTTTTTTCGAACTCTAATTACTAACCATACATTAATAAAAATAATAGACAGTGTTGTAGTAATTGCAGTTCCTATCAATCCAAAATAAAAAGTTGCAATTGGACAAGTAATTGCAAGAGTAATTACCACAACCAAGATTGATTGGCGGTAAATTTTTTGATTTCCTGACATATTTAATAGTACACCAACAGATCCGGTGGCGGCGTTAACTAATTGGCCGATTACAAGGATAATTAGTATTATTCCGCTATTTTGAAATTCACTTCCAAATAATCCTAATATTGTTCGAGAAAAAACGATTACAAATATTGAAAATATCAAAGCAACCCAAAACATGATTTTTGAAGTTTGATTTAATAATTTTTGTAGTTCTTTTGTCTTATTTGCCCAAAAAAGTTCTGCAAATTTCGGCGCTGACATTGTGTTGATTATCATCAAAATCAGTGTAATAATTTGTGAAACTTTATATGCAACACTAAATAATCCAACTTCAACTTCGGTTCCGATAAATTCTAAAACAAATATTGGCAACGCGACCATCAAAGCTGAAGAAACGCTAACTGCCATCATAGGCAAGGAGGTAGCAACAAGTTCTTTGAGTTTAAAAATTGAGTTTGGATTCTTAGGGATTTTTGCTAAATTTCGCCAAATCGTGTAACTGGAAAAAATTGAATTAGCAACTGATCCAATTAAAAATAAATAGATAATTGTATTTGTATCGATTGATTTACTCCATAGAAAAATAAGTGATAAGGTCATAATCAGTGGGCGTATAACACTTCTAATTAATTCTGAAATCTGCAGTCTTTTAAGACCTCTTATAAATTCTACGCTAACTTGATTAATTGCAAAAAAAGGTAAAGTAATTCCTAATATCTTAAAATAGATAGATTTTTCGTTAGTATCAGTTACTAACATACTTATTGAATCAGAAAATACCACTAAAGTAATACCAATAATTAAGCTAGAAGGACCAATTATCTTTAATATATAACGATGTAAAGAATGCATCTTTGCATTATCCTCAACGTTGTTAAATTGACCTACAAATCGAAGTACTGAAATATTCATCCCCAGTCCAAGAAACATTGATGAAACTGTCAATGTTTGATTGAAAAGATTAAATGTTCCAACTCCTGAAGGACCGAATTTTTTTGAAATGAGAAAAATCAAAACATAACTCAGAAGCATTCCACCCATTTTTAAAAAAAATGTAATAACGCTACCTTTTATTAAATCCTTCAAATGGATGTCTCCATTCAATTTTCTTCTAATTTTCTTAATCATTCCTAGAATTTTCTATCAACATTTTCTGCAATGATTCCTTCCAATTAGGAATTTCCAAATTGAAATCTGTGCGGATTTTCTTTTTGTTCAAAACTGAAAAATTTGGCCTTTTCGCTTTGGTTGGATATTCAAATGTTTCGATAGGAGAGACCTTGCAATTCAATTTTGCTAACGACATTATCTCATGCGCAAAATCGTACCAACTTGTCACACCTTCATTTGAATAGTGATAAATTGTACAACCAGGTTTCCAATTGTCGATTTGATTGGCAATAGTCAAACATGCGTTAGCCAAATCGTTGGCGTATGTAGGCGTTCCAATTTGATCTATAACAACGTTTAAACTTTCTCTTTCAGAGCCAAGTTTCATCATCGTTTTTACAAAGTTGTTTCCAAAGGTTGAATAAACCCACGAAGTTCTGATGATAATGCTATGCGCTCGACTGTTTATTAATTCGATTTCTCCTTTTCGCTTTGTTTCACCGTAAACTCCTGTTGGGTTTGTAATGTCGCTTTCGATATAGGGCGTATTTTTAGAACCGTCAAAAACATAATCAGTTGAAATATGGATGATTTTGATGTTCTTTTCAGCGCAATATTCGGCTAAAAAATGAACTCCTTCAACATTTACCATTTCAGCCATTTCAGAGTCGTCTTCTGCTTTATCTACGGCTGTGTAAGCAGCACAATTGATAATTAAATCGAATTGGTAATTACTCAAAAATGAACTCATCGATTCTTTACTAGAAAGATTGAATTCGCTAGATCCAGTAAAATGAAAATAGTGCTGAGGATAATTGGTAACCAACGAATTGATTTCAGATCCTAATTGACCATTTTTTCCTGTTACTAATATTTTCATTTTAAAATGGACTACTAAAGTCTTTAAATGAACTTAAATTTTTGTCTTTTTCAGAAAGTTGAACCAATTCAATATCGATATTCCAATCAATGTTCAATGTTTCATCATTCCACAGAATGCCAGAATCATGCGTCGGAGCATATAGATTGTCGACTTTATAACTGAAAATAGCAGTTTCACTTAAAACAACAAATCCATGCGCAAATCCTCTTGGAACAAAAAATTGCTTTTTATTTTCGCCTGACAACAAAATCGAATAATGTTGGCCATATGTTTTTGAATCTTTTCTCAAATCTACAGCAACATCCAACACTTCACCGTCTATTACCCTAACCAATTTTGCTTGCTGATAGGGTGGAAGCTGAAAATGTAATCCTCTTAGAACTCCTTTCGAGGATTTTGATTCATTGTCCTGAATAAATTCTGTTTCAGTGACTTTTGAACTGAATGTATTCTTTTGGAATGTTTCCATGAAATATCCGCGAGCATCTCCAAAAACCTTTGGTTCAATGATAACCAAACCGTCAATATCTGTTTCTGTAATATTCACTTTGAAACTTTTTTAATTAAATATTGACCGTAACCTGTTTTTGCCAATGGTTTAGCAAGGTCTAATACTTTTTCTTTGGTAATAAAACCTTGGTCAAATGCAATTTCTTCCAAGCAAGCTACTTTCAGACCTTGACGTTTTTCAATTGTTTGAATAAAACTACTTGCTTCAATTAAAGAATCATGTGTTCCTGTATCTAACCAAGCGTATCCTCGTCCCATCAATTCAACCTTTAAATTTTCTTTTGAGAGAAACACTTCATTTACAGTCGTAATTTCAAGTTCTCCACGTTCAGAAGGTTTGATTGATTTTGCGATTTCAATCACTTCATTTGGATAAAAATACAAGCCTACGACAGCGTAATTTGATTTTGGCGAAAGCGGCTTTTCTTCGATAGAAACTACTTTCCCTGTATTATCAAATTCAGCAACTCCATATCTTTCCGGATCATTTACATAATATCCAAATACCGTCGCATTTCCTTTGTCGATTACATTTGATTTAGCTGACTTTAAAAGCTCTGTAAGTCCATGTCCATAGAAAATATTATCTCCTAATACAAGACAAACATCATCTGAACCAATAAATTCTTCACCTAGTATAAACGCTTGTGCCAATCCATCTGGACTTGGTTGTACTTTGTAGCTAAACTTTACTCCAAAATCACTTCCATCACCCAATAATTTTTCAAAATTTGGAAGATCTTGTGGCGTTGAAATAATAAGTATTTCTCTAATTCCAGCCAACATCAAAACTGATATTGGATAATAGATCATTGGTTTATCATATATCGGAAGTAACTGTTTGGAAACTCCTTTTGTAATAGGAAACAGGCGAGTACCTGAACCACCAGCTAAAACAATACCTTTCATCTTACTAAGAACCAGTTATTTAATAAATTCTCTCGATTGTAAAGCATTTCTTTTTGAGTTGACCAATCAATCACCTCAAAACCTGCATGCATACAAATAGCTTGTCCGGCAGCTGTATCCCACTCCATTGTAGGAGCAAAACGTGGATAACAATCTGCTTTTCCTTCTGCCACCATGCAAAGTTTTAATGAACTTCCTCTGGAAATCAATTCAACCTTTCCGTGGGTTTTTTCAAGTTCTTTAACATAGTCTTCTGTTTCGACAGACATGTGAGATTTACTGGCAACTACTGTGAAAGCTTCTTTTTTTGTTTCAATCGGAAGTTTTACAGCATTTGTTTGTAAATACGGGAAATCATCTGAATGAGAGCTTGTAATTACTTTGAATGCACCACCTTCTTTTGTTGAGAAAAACAACTCATTTAAAACAGGAGTATAGATCACACCTAAAACGGGAATTTGATTTTCAATCAAAGCAATATTAACTGTGAAGTCTCCATTTCTTTTGATAAATTCTTTTGTTCCGTCTATTGGGTCAACTATCCAAAGTTGTTTCCAATCCTTTCTATCTTCGTATGGAATATTTTTCCCTTCTTCAGATAAAATTGGGATATTTGTTGTAAGTAAATGACTTTCAATAATATTATGAGAAGCAACGTCAGCTTTTGTTAGTGGGGAATTATCACTTTTAAAATCTACACCAAAATCTTCGGTTTCGTAGATTTCCATGATTTTTTCACCAGCTTCAAGAGCAGCAGTTATCGCAATTTTCAGTAAATTTAAATCTGACATTTTTTCAAATAATTTGTTTATTTATCAGATTACCATTCCTGCGGCAACTGTTTCATTGGTTGCATCATCAACTAAAATGATACTTCCAGTCATGCGATTATCTCTATATTCGTCTATCATTAAAGGCTTTGTAGTTCTAATTTTAACTCTACAAATATCATTCATATTGATAGATTTATCTTCGTTATTTCTTTCTATGGCGTTGATATCCATTTTGTAAACAACGTCCTTGATAATTGCTTTTTGATCGTTACTCGTATGCTTGATTGAATATTTTGCTCCGGGACGTGCAGAATTGTTATTTAACCAACAAAGCATGACATCAAATTCTTGCGAACAAGTTGGTTGATTATTTGATCTTACAATCATATCACCTCTACTAATATCGATATCGTTTTCTAAAGTAATAGATACAGACATCGGAGCAAAAGCTTCTTGAAAATTAGTTTCGAAGCAATTAATTGACTTAATTTTTGATGTAAATCCAGAAGGTAATACTGTAATATCGTCACCAACTCTTAAAATACCACTTTCCAATCTACCAGCATAACCTCTGTAATCTCTGTGTTCTTCCGATTGCGGGCGAATGACAGTTTGAACAGGGAAGCGTGCATCTACCTTATTGATATCGCTGCTAATGTGCAATGTTTCTAAAGTATGCAACATTGGCGCACCACTGAACCAAGGCATATTTTCAGAACGATTGACAACGTTGTCTCCATCCAATGCACTGATTGGAATAAAATGAACATCTTTAATCATTAATTTTGAAGATATTACTTCAAACTCTTCAACGATTTCATTAAATCTTTTTTCACTGTATTCCACTAAATCCATTTTGTTTACGCAAACAATAATGTGGGGAATTTGAAGTAAAGATGCAATAAAAGAGTGTCTTTTTGTTTGTTCAATAACACCATTTCTGGCATCAATTAAAATGATTGCAGTATTCGCTGTAGATGCACCAGTTACCATGTTTCTGGTATATTGGATGTGTCCAGGGGTATCTGCAATGATAAATTTACGTTTTGGCGTAGTAAAATATCTGTATGCAACATCAATCGTGATACCTTGCTCACGTTCGTCTCGCAAACCATCTGTAAAGAGCGCTAAATCAACACCTTCGTGCCCTTTTCTTTTAGAAGTATTTTCAATTGACGAAAGTTGATCTTCAAAAATTGATTTTGAATCGTAAAGAAGTCTTCCAATGAGTGTACTTTTTCCATCATCTACGCTTCCTGCTGTTGTAAAACGTAATAATTGACTGTTATGTAATTCCATAATTTTTTTAATTCAATGATGTGTTTAATTAAAAATATCCTTCGCGTTTTCTATCTTCCATAGCGCTTTCAGATCTTTTATCATCAGATCTATTTCCTCGTTCAGTTAATCGCATCGTACTAACTTCATCTACAATTTTTTCTAAAGTATCGGCTTCAGATTCAATACCTCCTGTAATAGTAATATCACCTAAAGTTCTAAATCTGATTCTTTTCGTAGAGACAACTTCATTTGCATCTAGTTTGATGTGTTCTGAAAGTGGAATCCAAGCATCATCTCTCCAAATTACTTCTCTCTCGTGAGCAAAGTAAAGAGAAGGTATAGCTAATTGTTCACGGTTGATGTAATTCCAAACATCCATTTCAGTCCAGTTTGAGATAGGGAATGCACGAAAGTGTTCACCTTTGAATTGTTTTCCATTAAACAAATTCCACAATTCAGGTCTTTGATTTTTTGGGTCCCATTGTCCAAATTCATCTCTGTGTGAGAAAAAACGTTCTTTAGCTCTTGCTTTTTCTTCGTCTCTTCGACCTCCACCAATTGCACAATCTATTTTGTATTTTTCAACTGTATCCAGCAAAGTAGTAATTTGCAACACATTTCGTGAAGCATTTTTACCTTTTTCTTCAGCAACTCTTCCGTCATCTATAGAATCTTGAACAGATCCGACTAATAATTGAACACCTAATGAATTTACCAATTTGTCTTTAAATTCTATCGTTTCAGGAAAGTTATGTCCTGTGTCAACATGTAACAAAGCGAACGGCATTTTCGCAGGGTAAAAAGCTTTTTGAGCTAAATATGTGACTACAATTGAATCTTTTCCTCCTGAAAATAAAATTACAGGATTTTCAAATTGTGCTGCAACTTCTCTTAAAACGAAGATTGCTTCTGACTCTAATTCGTCTAAATAATTCAAATAATATTTATTCATGGTGCAAAGATATTTTATTTTTAAGATATTCGGTAATAATTCCAACGGCATTTTCCACAGAAGTATTTTCTGTATTTATTTCTAAACTAGGATTTTCAGGTGCTTCATATGGCGAACTTATACCAGTAAAGTTTGGAATTTCACCTTTTCTCGCTTTCGCATACAGTCCTTTCACATCTCTGCGTTCACACTCTTCTAATGAGGTATTTACGAAAATTTCTATGAAATTGTCGGAACCAACAATTGTTTCAATTAATTTCCGATCGGATTTTAATGGTGAAACAAATGCTGCAAGTGTAATCAAACCTGCATCTACCATCAGTTTAGACACTTCACCAATTCGTCTTAGGTTTTCATTTCGGTCTTCTGGCGAAAATCCTAAGTCGCTATTCAAACCTAATCGCATATTGTCGCCATCAAGGGTGTAAGTCTGCAAATTTTGTGAATGAAGATGTTGTTCTAATTTACTGGCAATTGTAGATTTTCCTGAACCGGACAAACCTGTAAACAAAATCAACAAGGATGAATGATTGTTTTTTTTATTCCTCTCAAGCTTACTAATCGAATAATTTTGATTGTAAACATTGTTAGGATTATCATTTTCGATTTTCATTTTGAAATCAATTTATTATTCTTTTTGATCGGAGGTATCGCTAATTAGTCCGTAATTACTTCTATACCAAACTCTTTCATGTAAGTAATATAGTCCCATTTTTGTCACTAATTCTAGTCCACCAATTTTCAGCCCAGTCATTGGATTACCTGAAACAATCCATCCCATCATCATAGTATCTATTGTACCAACAATTCTCCAGGAAACGGTTTTAATTGCGTGTCTTAACTTACTTGAAGCTGATTTTAGAATATTTGTTTTATACCACAATCTTTCATGAAGATAGTATAATAGCAGCTTTGAGAAGACCTCAGCTCCGCCAATAGCAGCACCAATTTTCAAGTCTCCAGATACTAACCAAGATAACAGAATTGTATCCATTGTCCCAACTGCTCTCCATGTGAAAGTCTTAGCAATGTGTCTTTTTCTAGAAAATTGTTTCATCAGTAAAGTATATTTTTTGAATTTTATTTTCTCGAGTAATCATCCTCGATTCTAACAATGTCATCTTCGCCAAAATAATCACCCGTTTGAACTTCAATAAAAATCAACAGTTCCGTACCCATATTTGCGACTCTATGTTTTGCGCTCAATGGTATTATTGCCGTTTCACCGACTGTAAAAACTTTATCTACGCCATCTAAAGTTACTGTCGCTTCACCTTGGACTATTGTCCATGCTTCTGCTCTTTTGAAATGGTATTGATAGCTTAATCTTTGATTTGGTTCAACTTCAATTCTTTTAACCTTGTAATTTGGCTCGTCATGAAGAACAAAATATCTTCCCCAAGGTCTGTTATCAGACTCAATAAATTGGAAACTCATTGTATTTTTATTTAAGATTGATTATAAAACTCCGTCCACGTGGATGTTAAGTATTCCTTTTACATCATAAATGACATTTATTTCTTTAACTAAATTTTCAAAATTGAGATTCAAAAATTCGTTATGAGAAACTCCTAATACAACTGCATCAAATTTTTGATTTGGAATGTCCGTAGTTGTGTCTAATCCATATTCATGCTTAACTTCATCAGGATTTGCCCAAGGATCATATGTTTTTACAGTAATACCATATGAAGTAAGTGCATTGATTACGTCAACAATTTTAGTATTTCTAACGTCCGGACAATTTTCTTTGAATGTAATTCCTAACATCAAAAGTTCAGAACCCAAAATAGAAATTCCTTTTTTGATCATCAATTTAACGACTTGAGAAGCTACATATTCTCCCATTCCGTCATTCATTCTTCGTCCGGCCAAGATAATTTCCGGATTGTACCCTTTTTCTTGTGCTTTTTGTGCTAGATAATAAGGATCAACGCCAATACAATGTCCTCCAACTAGTCCTGGTTTAAAAGGAAGGAAATTCCATTTTGTTCCAGCTGCAGCTAAAACATCATGAGTATTGATATCTAATAAATTGAAAATTTTTGCTAATTCATTAACAAAAGCAATATTGATGTCTCTTTGAGAGTTTTCAATCACTTTTGCTGCTTCAGCTACTCTAATAGTGGGAGCAAGGTGGGTTCCAGCGATGATTACACTTTTATAAAGTGCATCCACTTTTTGCCCAATTTCAGGTGTGGAACCTGAAGTAACTTTTAAAATTTTCTCTACAGTATGTTCTTTATCGCCTGGATTGATTCTTTCAGGAGAATATCCTGCGAAGAAATCAACATTGAATTTTAATCCACTTACTTTTTCCAAAACGGGAACACATTCTTCTTCCGTCACACCTGGATAAACAGTTGATTCATAGATAACAATATCTCCCTTTTTTAGAACTTTTCCAACTGTTTCACTTGCTCTATACAAAGGAGTTAAATCTGGTTTGTTGTGTTTGTCAACTGGTGTCGGAACAGTTACAATAAAATAATTTGAATCCTTGATATCATCCAAATTTGCACTACAAAAGAGACCTTTGTCCATTTTTGGAGTTCCTGTTAAAACAGCTTTTAAAATATCGTCTTCAACTTCTAATGTTGCGTCATGTCCTGAATTTAATTCAGCAATTCTTCCTTGATTTATGTCGAAACCAATTACTGGATATTTAGTAGCTAAAAGCCTTGCTAATGGCAATCCAACATAACCCAGACCTACAATTGCAATCTTATCATTCATCATCTTAAATCGTATTTTGTTTAAAGTAATTTATTAATCCATTTGTTGATGAACTAAAGTTTTTCGTTTCATCAACATTATTTAATTCGGGTAAAATAGAAGTAGATAATTCTTTACCTAATTCAACTCCCCATTGGTCAAAGCTAAAAATATTCCAGATAATTCCTTGAACAAATATTTTATGTTCGTAAAAAACTGTCAATTTCCCTAAATTAAAAGGGTCAATAATATCAATTAAAAATGAATTAGTTGGTTTATTTCCTTCAAATATTTTAAAAGGAGCCAATTTTTCGATTTCGTCTTGATTAATTCCTTTTTGAACTAATTCTTCAACTACAACTTCCTTCGTTTTTCCAACCATTAAAGCTTCACTTTGAGCAAAAAAGTTCGACAAAAGTTTAGTGTGATGATCTCCAATTGGATTATGGCTTTTAAGTGGTGCTATGAAATCACATGGAATCATTGATGTGCCTTGGTGAAACATTTGATGAAAACTGTGCTGACCATTCGTACCAGGTTCCCCCCAAATTGGAATACCAGTTGAGTACGACACGTGTTGTCCATTTCGATCGACAGACTTTCCATTACTTTCCATGAAACCTTGTTGCATGTAGGTTGCAAATTGATGCAAGTATTGGTCATAGCAAAGAATTACTTCGCTTTTTGCGTTCCAAAAATTGATGTACCAAATACTTAAAAGCCCCATGATTACAGGAATATTTGATTCAAATTTTTCGTTCTTGAAATGAAAATCTGCAGATTCAGATCCTTTTAGAAATTGTTCAAAGTGATCATAACCAATTGTAAGAGAAACAGTCAATCCGATGGCTCCGTAGACACTAAATCTTCCACAAACCCAATCCCACATTTCAAAAATGTTATTTTCATTTATCCCAAATTCAATGGCTTTTGGTACATTTGAACTAATCGCCACAAAGTGTTTAGCCACAAAATCAGGATTTTCGACTTTCGATAAGAACCACTCTCTAGCAGAATTTGCGTTCGTCATCGTTTCTTGGGTGGTAAAAGTTTTTGAAGCAACCACAAACAACGTTTCCTCAGCATTTAGTTCTTTGAGAACCTCTACCAAATTAGTTCCATCTACATTACTAATAAAGTAGCTGTGAATGTCTTTTTTCCAATATGGTTTTAAAGCTTCGCAGACCATGTTAGGGCCCAAATCACTTCCTCCGATGCCAATATTTACGATGTTTTTAATTCGCTTTCCTGTGCAACCCAACCATTTTCCATCGTGAACATCGTTTGAAAAATGTTTGATTTTATTTCGTACAGAATTAATTTCCGCTTTTACTTCAGTGCCATCAATTAAAAATTTGGTATCACTAAAATCTCGCAAACCTACGTGAAAAACGGCTCTATTTTCGGTTTCATTGATTTTTGAACCGTCAAACATAGCATTTATAGCCCCACTTAACTTACATTCTTCAGCAAGCTCTAATAAGAGTTCAACCGTTCTTTCATTGATGATATTTTTAGAGTAATCAAATAAAAACGATTCTTGCTGAATATGAAATTTGTCAAACCTTGATAGATCTTTCGAAAATAAATCTTTCATATAGGTCGAGGCCATTTCATCAGTTTGATGATTTTCTAAAAGCGACCACGCTTTTGTTGTTGTTGGATTAATTTTAGGAAACAATTTTATCTATTTTTTCATTTAAATTTTCCCAATACCACTGTATTGTTTTGCTAATTCCTTGTTTTAAACTTGTTTTTGGAATATATCCAAGTAACAATTTAGCTTTGTCAATACTTGCAATAGAATGAGGAATATCACCCATACGACTCGGGCCGATAATGGTTTCAATTGAACTTATTTTAGAATCAAATTGTGAAAGCTCACTTTTCAAAAGGTTTACCAATTCAAGTAACGTAGTTCTTTCTCCGTACGCAGTATTAAATACAGTATTGAGCGCTTCAGGATTTTTTGTTTGAATTGCTAACTCATTCATTGAGATTACATTATCAACGTGTGTGAAATCTCGAGAATACTCTACGTTTCCATTAATCACTGGGCTTTCATGATTGATTAATTGAATCACAAATTTTGGAATCACTGCCGCATATGCACCATTTGGATCTTGTCTTCTTCCAAAAACATTGAAATATCTCAAACCAATTGTTTCCATTTGGTATAATTTGGAGAAATTTTGTGCGTACAATTCATTGACATATTTTGTTATCGCATAAGGCGATTGAGGTTTTCCTATTATATCTTCTACTTTAGGAAGAGATTGCGAATCTCCGTATGTTGAAGAACTTGCAGCATAAATGAATCTTTTTACTTTTTCATCTCTACTTGCCACCAACATGTTTAAGAAACCATTGATGTTGACTTCATTCGTTGTAATCGGATCATTTATTGATCTAGGAACGGAACCTAAAGCTGCTTCATGCAAAACGTAATCACAGTCTTTGACAGCTTCTCTACATGTTTCTAAATTTCGAATATCACCTTCTATCAAATTGAAATTTGGAGCATTAATTACTGAATTCAAGTTGTGTCTGTGTCCAGTGGCAAAATTATCCAAACATACTACACTATATCCACTATTAACAAAATGCTCACATAGATTTGAACCTATGAATCCTGCTCCACCTGTTATAAGAATTTTAGATTTTTTTTCCATCCCCAAATTTAATCATTTCTGTTAAATTACAAACAATTTAGCACAGCTTCGCCCTTTCACTCACATGATTTTTTTACAATCAAAAGAGTTATAAGCATTTATAAGAATCTTGTTTTTTAGTTTAAATTAAAAAATGACTCTTAATTTCTATTTTTGTTTTTCCAATTTCTAACAAAGCTCCTTTTCCAATACTTTCTACAGTAAGCAAGAGCTTTCCTTTTCCATTGTGCTGAACTATTTTAGCTTCAAGTCCTTTAAATGGTCCTGAAGAAATAAGTACTTCTTGCCCTATGTATAATTCTAGGTCAACAACTTGAATATTTGTGTCTAATTTTTCAAACTGTCTGAAAATTTCAATTTGTTTTTCATCCAAAGTAGCGTATTTTCCTCCAAATGAAACAAAACGGACAATGCCGGTTGTATTTAAGACCTTATATCTATCCTTTTCGTCAAACTGAATAAATAGATAACCAGAAAATAAAGGCGTTTCAACTTCTTTAATGCGATCGCTCCAATTCTTTTTTACTTTCTGAGTTGGTAAAAAAACAGAAATACCTTGAAGTGACAATAATTCAAATGACTTTTTCTCAAATCTCGAACGAGTTTGAAGAACATACCACTTTGCATTTGAAATTTCATTCATAGTGCAAAAATAGGTTTTATTTAGTAAAAAACGATATCCATGCTTTTAAAAAATAGCCATGAATGGCATTATTTGTTCTATAACTATAAAAATAATATCGATTAATGTATTCGTGACAAAATTTTCAAATTAATTTAATAATTCAAATTAATATTTAAATTATGCTTTTGGTTTTGAGAGACATTTTTTATGTCCCAGGTCCACGTTGCCACAAAATCAGATTTTCTAGCTGGACATTCCGACAATGAACAAATTTCGCAAGAATAGGGTTGACAAGGGTCTGTATGAATAAAAAGCTCTACTTTGGTGCCGAAATGTTCATTTACAATCTCATCTAATTCTTCAATTTCATCATGCGCTTCATCAACGGTATAATAATACGGAAGTGTTAGGTGACAATCCATGTGCAAAGTCGAACCATATTTTATTATCCTCAAGTTATGTAAATCAATCCATTGGTTTTTTCTTTTTGCTTGAACTAAAGTGACAAATTCATCAATTAAGTGATTGTCTGCTTCGTCCATAATTCCGCTGATCGAGTCTTTGATAATCTTGAATCCAGTATAAAAAATGATTCCGGCAAAAATTAAGGCTACCAAACTATCGAGCCACAGTATTTTTGTAAATGAAATGACTATCAATCCCAAAATAATTCCCAAGGTAGAGTAGGTGTCACTTTTAAGATGCTTTCCACTTGCTTCCAAAGCCAAAGATTTGTTTGTTTTTCCTTTTTTAACCGCTATGGATCCAACCAAATAATTAATTAAAGCTGTGGCTGTAATTAGGTAAATACCAATGTCTAATCTTCCCATTGGATGTGGGTGTCTAAAATTGGAAATTGCTTCAAAGACAATCAAAATTCCTGCAACTGCGATAAGCATTCCCTCAACTGCTGCGGAGATAAATTCCACTTTACCGTGTCCGTAGGGATGATTTTCATCTTTGGGAAGGGAGGAAAGATAAAGACTGTACAATCCTACGAATGAAGTAATTATATTGACAATACTCTCCAAAGTATCTGTTAGAATTGCCACGGAGTTTGTGAAATACCAAGCTATTACTTTGATGATGAAAAGTAAAATCCCAACAAAAACTATTATTTTTTGAAATTTTAAGTTCTCCTTTACTTCAGTGTTTACTCCAACAATTTTGCTCAATTTGACTATTTTTTTTCAAGATACGGAAAATCCTTTGCTTCTGGATTAATTTTCATTTGGGTCGATCGGAAAATTAGTCATGAATTGATATTTCGTACCAAGTTTCGACATAAAATATTTCCAAATATCTGGCTCATGAAATTCCATAATTTCATTACAATCATCTATATCAGCAACCACCCATGTGTTCTCTTTGATTTCAGACTCTAATTGTCCTTTTGACCACCCTGAATAACCTAGAAAGAACCTGATTTGATTTTCTTGAATGTGATTTTCTTCAATTTTTGAATACAATTGATCAAAATCTCCGCCAACAAAAATTCCATGACTGATTTCTAGACTTTCGTTTAATTCATTACCAAGGGTATGAATAAAAAACATACTTTCCGTTTCTACCGGTCCGCCAGTGCTGATTTTTGTGGTGATTGCAGGAAATTGATCATTCAAATCATTTAGATTAATTTCTACCAGATTATTCAGTACAAAACCAAAACTTCCTTCTTGATTGTGCTCACATAAGTAAACGACAGATCGTTCAAAATAATCATCTCCAAGAAATGGGTCAGAAATCAAAATCCTGCCTTTTTGAGGTGGAATTTTATTTTTGAATGTAATATCAATCATTGTCTATCAATTGCAATTAATTTCTTACAATTTGATTCGGTTTTAACTCAATAAATTGACCGTATTTCTTCAGTGTTTTTAAGTCAAATTTCTTTTTGTTACCCACCACAACTAATTGCATGTTTTTTCCAGCGACGTGATTTTTATAAAATTCGTTGATTTGTTCGAAAGTCAAATCCGTATAGTAAGGCAATAAATTCAAATTTGGATCTTTTGTGAAGCCCATTCTTTCCCAATCATCTACTTTTGAAATCAAGGTTCTAAATCCTGGTTTACTTGTTTTTGCTTCTGAAATCAAGGCTGAACGAATCGCTGCTTCCCTTTCTTTTTTAAGAGGCATATTTGTGATCAAATCAAACATCACATCAGCAGCTTCTGGAGTTTTGTCACCTTGACACCCAACATAGCCGTAAAATAAATTCTTCACGCCCGGTTTTTCTGCGATTTGATATTTTGCTGATGTTGAATAAGCCAATGATCTAAACTCTCTGATTTCTTGGAATACCAATGAAGACATATCTCCACCAAAATACAAATTGAATGCTTCTGCTTCTCCAAGCATACTTGATTCCATTGGTAAACCTTCTACTAAAAACAAAACTTGAGATTGAACCGCTTTTTTGTCATTCACGAAGTACACTTTTTTAGATTCGAATCCTTTCATTTCGTATTTGATTTTCGCCAATGCAGGTTTGCTCAGTTTTTCAAATTGGATTTTATCGACGATGATTTTTTGAACTTCACTGTGCGGTTTTGTTCCCACATAGTTGATTTTTATTCCATAATTTTGAGCGTCTTTGAAAGCGTTAATCAGTTTTTCAGGCGTCAGTTTTTTGATTTCTGCTGAACTCAATTCAGTTAAGAAAGTTGATTTATTTCCATAAAGTGCAAATTGTTGCGTCGCTGACATCAAATTCATCAAATCTTTGTTACTTAATTTTCTATTTGATTCAGTTTCATCAGCAACGGATAAGATTGCTTCTTTGTTTGGATTATAATTTTTTAGGAAATCATTTACCAAAGTAATAGTTGGTTCAATTTTGTCATCGATTCCTTCAATATCTAAAATCAGTTCATTTTCTGTCGCTCTGAAATTCATCGAAGCACCCAATTGAAAAAGTTTGTTTTTAAATGAAGTAACATCAGATTCTTTGGTTCCTATTTTATTCAAATAAGCTGGCAAATAATTCAATAAAGAATCATGCTGAATTCCAGCGCCCCAAGATATTTGTAGGTTGAATATTTGATTGAAAGGATTTTTAACAGATCTAAAAATCATATTTTCTCCCAAAGTTGATCTTGTAATGTCTTTGTCAAAGTCAACAAAATTAGGCTTGATCCATGGAGTTTCTGTTTCTCTCCATGTTTTGGTAAAACTAGAGACTTTTCCGTCTGGTGGAATTACCGCTTCGAATTTTGGTTTAGAGAGTTTGTCTTTTTTCGCAGTTCCCATTCCTGAGTACAATGCCAAATAATTTTCGCCATAATATTTGTTGATGGCTTCTACAATTTCCGCTTTGGTGAAGTTTTTAATTTGCTTGAAATTGTTCAAATAATCAATCCAAGGAGTATTTGAAGTAAATGCGCTCATCATCAACAAGGCGCGTTCTTCGTTGCTTTCTAATTGTTTATCGAACGTTTTTTGCAATGAAAGTTTTGCTCCTTCAAAGAATGCATCGTCAAAGTCCCCTTTTCGTAATTTGTCCATTTGCTCATTAAGTAAAGCATCTGCTTCGTCAAAACTTTGCCCAATAATTTTTGGGATTACGAAAATTATTGAACCAGAATAATCATTGTATTCCATTGGAAACATGCCTGAAAATGAAATTTTCCCTTGACTTGTCAAGTTGTCAAGCAATCCAGAACCTTCATTGTTAGTTAAAAGGTAATTTGCCAACTGAATTTTTTGTTGATCAGGATGACCGTTGGAAGGAGTTCTGTATCCGCGAATGGCAGCTTTGATTGGAGTTGCTTTGATATTGACAACTTCTTTTCCTTTAAAATCTGCTTCTTCATATTTTGGAAATGCTGGAATTTCGCCTTTTCTCCAATCTGAAAAATATTTTTTAATCATTTTAATCGCTTCGTCAGAATCAAAATCTCCCGAAAGTGATAATACCATGTTGTTTGCTACATAATAAGTATTGAAATATTCATACATTTTTTGCAACGATGGATTTTTCAAATGTTCTGTTAATCCGATAATTGGTTGTTGGCCGTACGGATGGTTTTTCCAGAAATTTTTGTTGAATTCATCCAAAACAGCGGAGAAAGGAGAATCCATACTTCTATTTTTCTCTTCGTAAACTGTTTCTAATTCTGATTGAAAAAGTCTGAAAACAGGTTGTTCAAATCTATGATCGTAAATTTGCAACCATTGGTCTAATTTATTTGCAGGAAATGCATTATGATATGCTGTAAAATCTTCCGTTGTAAAAGCATTTACTCCCGTAGAACCTATTTCACTCAACATTCTATCCATTTCATTTGGGATAGCATATTGACCAGCTTTTACTGCTTCTTCGTTGATTTTTAATTGAATGTCAGCGCGTTGTTTTTCATCTTTTGATTTACCTAACTCTTCGTATAGCCTTTCAATTTCTTTCAAGTGAACAGCTTCTTTTTCATAATCCCAAGTTCCCATTTCTTTGGTTCCTTTGAAAAGCATGTGCTCCAAGTAATGCGCCATTCCTGTAGCTTCTTTTGGATCGTTTTTTCCACCAGCTTTTACTGCAATTACACCAAAGATTTGTGATGTATTGTGGTTTTCAGATAACATCACGGTTAATCCATTTTCTAATACTACGATTTTAGTATTTAAAGGATCGTTAATTGTTGGAAAAGCATTGTCTTGTGCAAATGAAATCGAGCCAACAAATAAAAGGCTACCAAAAATAAAGTTCTTCATTTTTTAAAAATTGAGACGTAAAAATAATGATAAAAAAGGCTTAAGATTTATTTGAAATGCAAATTCATTTTTTGAATCATCAAATTAAAAGATTTCTGGGGGTTTTCTGAAATCAATTTTTGCATCTTTGAATAGGTTGGAACTAGATGTTAAGCTGAATAAGAAACTTTTGTTTGTTCCAATGGGTGTCCAATAAAAAGCCAAATTCCAACAATGCATATTCCTTGTGAAATTTAATCTAGCATTGGTGATTTTTTGCGTTTTGATGTCAAAATAAACATCCGTTACCACTTTCCATCTTTTCGTAAAACTCAAATCTCCATTGATCGTCAAAGTGTTATTGATAAAATAACTTTTAGCGGTTTCAGGTGTGATGTAATTTTTGTTTTGATTCGCAGTGACTGAATAAGTATGACCTAAATTGACTTTCCACGGGATTTCAAAATCGACGAAATTCTCTGGATGCAAAGCAAAATATTGAAAATCCGAATTCCAGTTTTGTGCAAATTGTTCCTTGTTGTCTTGAATTTTGTCTCTACTTTTCTTTGGTGCAATTGTAAATGTTGTGTTGAAGTTCATTTGTATAAATCTTCCCAATTTTCCTCTTTCGTTGACGGCAAATTCTTTCAAAGACCTTCCTGTTGAGTCATTCCAATTGTATGGACTAAAACTTCCATTTGCAACAAAGCTTAAGAATGGAGCAGGACTTATTCTTAAATCAACACCAATGTTAGAAAGTTTCATTGAATCCTTGATTAAATCATAGTTTCCGCTAAATGAAAGCGCATCAATAATTCTCGTTTTTTTGAATCCTGTGATGGTGTCTTTTTCCGATTTTCTTTTCATTTCAAACGTATTGTTGAAACCAAAAGTGATTATTGATTGGTCGTAAGTCACACTTTCTCTATACAAACTGTTTTCAAATGCTGAATATTTTACAACTGTATCAATTCCAGTATTGTATGTTAATGATTTATTTAGATTTGGGACGTAACGGTAACCAAAACTTGGTGTTAAAATGTGTCTAATCAACGGTTTATTTTTGCCGATGGTTTTGTAATAGGTGTAAACTACGGTTGTCATTTGTAAATTGAACGAAACATTTTGTGAAATGCCCGTTTTTTGCAGTGTGTCGATTTGAAGCGTATCATTTACTTCGTATTTTCTCGTTTGTTGAAAGTTGATTCGATTCGAATAGTTAATTGAAGGTGTCAATTTGATCACATTATCGAAAAGGCTTAAGGTAGTTTGAATCACTGAGCTTTGAGAAATTCCATTTTGAAATTTTCGTTGAATTTCTGCAAAATTTTTATCCCTAATCAAAGTATCTTTAAAGGATGCGCTGTTTTTTCCTTCAAAATTGTAGGTCATACCAATTTGTTCATACCATTTGGTGGCGCCAACTTTTGATTTTCTAAGTGCTTTTAAAGGAAAAAATCTAGTAACATTCACGTTTAAAACAGGAGATGTCAAATCGAAGTTCTTGGTTTGAGAATTTTGACGAATAGACGCTTTTAAACCTGTTGAAATCGGTTTACCAGGAAAATTACGCATTAAATTGATGTCAGAATTGAAACTGTTTGTGAAGTAATTTTTATTCAATGGATCCAAACTGTTTTTGGAATTGTTATCCGAAATGAAATTTACATTGGAAGAAAAATTCCACAATGGATTTGCCTTAGCATCTTGTCTGTGCGTCCAAATAATACTTACCTTATTGCTTTTTGTTTTAGACGGAAATGGCGCTTTAAATTGTTGGAAACCTAAGTCTAAATTCCCTTGGTATTTGTATTTGATAATGTAATTGGTCTTATTTGAAATCCCCCAACTGCCTCTAGAATAAAGGTTTGCTAAAAAAGTAGTTTGTACACTGTCATTAAATGGATAATAATAACCCAAATCTTGAATTCCCATTCCAAATTGAGATTGCGGAACAAATTTGGGCACCAAAACACCGTGCGTTCTTTCGTTTGGCTTTTTCTGTGGAATGAAAGCAAATGGCAATCCGAGTGGTGTCGGTACGCCTTTAATCCACAAATTCATCGGGCCAGAAACAATGCGTTTTTCCGGAACCAAAATTGCCTTGGAAAGCTGGAAGTGATAATGCGGTTCTTCTAAATCACAAGTAGTAAATTTTCCTTGTTTGAAATGAATTTGTTCGTTTGCTTGACGTTTGGCGACGCCCATGTACAAGTAATTTTCGTCTTGTTTGATTTTAACTTCTTGGATGTAAGCTTTTTTCGTTTCGTAGTTCAGTCGGATTTTAGCTGCTTCAACCGTTTCCCCATCCTGAATTAATTTGGGAAGTCCAATGCGAGTGCTGTCTTTATCATAGGTGTATGATGCGAAAATTTCCTTTTTTTGAAAATCGATTAAAATATAGTCCGCCGTTAAATTGATGCCTTCATATTCTACTTTTGCTTCGCCAAAAAGATGAACTTGTTTATTTTTTAAGTCGTTGAATAAAGAGTCTTTGGCGCTGAATTTCGCTGTTGTTTCAAATGATTCATCAACAGTGTAAATAGTGTCTTTTTTGATCGGATTTTGCGCCGTAACATTTTCACTCGAAAACATTATTAACAATGCACCGAAGATAAGTTGATATATGGAACGCTTTTTGACCAATGAATTAGAACTATTTTTGTATTGTAAGCAATTTATGCAATGAAAATTCGAATACAAAGCTATAAAATTACCTATACTCAAGCAGAAAAAATGTTTGCTATTAACAGAATCTGTGCCATTTTTTTTGTGCTGATGTTATTTACATCTCAAAAATCATTTGCGCAAACCGAGGAATCTGGGCTCTCAGTAATCAAAACAGTGTGCATTGATGCAGGTCACGGAGGAAAAGATCCTGGTTGTCATGGTGCATCGTCCAACGAAAAAACAGTTTGCCTTAACATTGCTTTGAAATTAGGCGCCAAAATAAAATCTACGTTTCCTGGAATAAAAGTTATTTATACACGAGATACAGATGTTTTTGTCGAATTAGACGACAGAGCGAAAATCGCGAATAAAAATAAAGCGGATTTATTCATTTGTATCCACGCAAATTCAGCTGCTGCAGGCGCTTTTGGTGCTGAAACTTATGTTTTAGGTCTGCATCGAACTGAATCGCAACAAAAAATCGCAGAGCGAGAAAATAGTACGATTTATTTGGAAGCCGATGGTGGTGAAAAATACAAGGATTTTGATTTGAGTCCAGATGCGCTGATTGCAAGACAATTACAATTGGCTATTTTCCTGGATCAATCTATCAGCTTTGCATCTAAACTTCAAGGCGAATTTAAAAAGTTAGGACGATACGACCGTGGTGTAAAACAAGCTGGTTTCTTAGTTTTGTACAAAACAACAATGCCTTCGGTTTTGATTGAGTCTGGATTTTTGACGAATCCTGATGAAGAGCGATTTTTGAGTGATACACTTTCTCAAACTAAAATGGCAGACGCGATGTTTGTGGCTTTTCAGAAGTACAAAAATGAATTAGATGGTGTCGATGAAATGAAAGGTGTAAAACCGACCGTTCCGTTTGTGTTGCAAAACTCCACTCCAATGGTTGTAAATGAACCTGCAGTTGCGAAAGATGATAAAGTAATTTTTAGAGTTCAAATAGAGACTTCAGAAACGAAGGTTTCATTGAATTCATCAAGGTTTAAAGGAGTTCCAGTGTGGGAATATCAACAAGATAAATTATACAAATACACCGCGGGAACATTTGAAAACGATTATGAAGGTGCAACAAAATTTAAAAACGAAATGCGTGAAAAAGGATTTCAATATGCATTCGTTGTTGCGTTTCAAAATGGGGAGAGAATTAGCCTCGACAAAGCGATAAAATTGGCAAAGTAATGTTGTCTTTTTTTTAAATATTGAATTAAGTAAGTATTGATTTAAAGGATTTGATTATTTTTGAATTTTAATGATTACTGTTTAGTCGAATTGTATGACAAATACTGAAAAAATATAAAATAAATGACGATTTCTAAAGAATTAAAAACAGGAATCATTGCCATTTTTGCCATCGCTTTGTTGGTATTGGGTGTCAATTTTTTAAAAGGAAATAGCTTTTTCGGAGGCGATGATGTTTACTATGCCTATTTCTCAAATTCAGGAGGTGTTGTTGGATCCAGTTCGGTGATTGTGAATGGAGTAGAGGTTGGAAAAGTATTGAAAGTTGAACTGACACAAGAAAAGGATTCTTCCAAAAGAGTTTTAATTTCATTCAATATTCAAGATGATAATTTTAGAATCCCACGCTCTTCAAAAGTAGAAGTTGGTGCGCTAGATTTTTTCACTAAAGGAATGATTATCGAGCCTGGCTCAGATTTGTCAAAAGGATTCTACAATCCAGGTGATAAAATTCAAGGTGTCGTTTCGGTTGATATCATTTCTCAAGTGAAGTCATACGTCGAGCCAATCAATCAGAAATTGCAAAAGATGATGAATTCCGTGGACGGTGTTATTGGTTCTATTTCAGCATTTTGGGATACTACAGCAACTTCTTCTCTAGAAGGAAGTATGCAGGAAGTAAAAATAGCAATCAAGCGTTTTGGAAATGTAGCTATTGAAGTGGAAGGAATGGTTCAATCTGAAAAAGTGCAATTACACAACATTTTAAGAAATGTGGATGAAATCACTACGAACTTAAAATTAAGCAATGATAAAATAACCGCTATCGTTGGGAACACTAAGAAAATTACCGATGATTTAGTAACTGCCGATTTTAAAACTGTAATCGGAGATGCACAGAAAACGATCAAAACAATGAACGATTTGATGAAAAATGCTTCCGAGGGCAAAGGTACTTTGGGCATGCTTTTGAATGATCAGAAATTGTATGACGAATTGGTGAATACAAATAAGGAATTGCAAAATTTGGTGAACGATCTGCAGTTACATCCTGAAAGATATGTTCATTTCTCTGTTCTTGGAGCAAAAACGAAAGGTGTTCCAATTACAAAAATTGAAGAGAAAAAATTAAGAAAATTATTGGATTCAGTGCCATAAATAAAATATAAATAACATGTTAGCTATTATAGTTTTTGCGGTTTTAACAATCGTTGGTTTTGGTTTTTTTGGTTGGAATATTTCGAAGGTTCGTTCCAATATTTTACTTGGAAAAGACATCAATCGAAATGATCAAAAAGGTGAAAGATGGAAAATCATGACCTTGGTTGCTTTGGGACAAAAGAAGATGTTCGCTAGACCAATTCCTGCTTTGCTGCACTTGTGTTTGTATGCAGCATTTTTAATTACGCAAATTGAATTGATTGAAATTATTGCGGATGGTTTAACTGGTAATCACAGAATGTTTCATGATTCATTAGGTGGTTTTTATACATTCATGGTAAGTTTCATTGAAATTTTATCTGTCTTAGCTTTTATCGCAACGGTTATATTTTTGGCAAGAAGAAATTTATTGAAATTACCAAGACTCACAATGAAGGAATTATCTGGTTGGCCAAAGCAAGATGCCAACTTGATTTTGATTGCAGAAATCACCTTGATTTGTTTTATTTTTATGATGAATGGTGCTGATGAGGTTTTGTATTCACAAGGAAAATCGCACCTAGAAGGACAAGGATCGCTTGGTTTTTCAATCAGCAGTTTAATTGGCCCAGCGCTTTTCGGTTCTGTTTCTGAACATGGCTTACATTTGATTGAAAGAATTGGCTGGTGGGGACATATCGCTATGGTTTTTGGATTTTTGAATTACTTGCCTTACTCTAAACATTTTCACATTGTGTTGGCTTTTCCAAATACTTGGTACTCTAATTTGGAGAAAAAAGGAAAGTTCAACAACATGGAATCTGTTACCGCAGAAGTGAAATTGATGATGGACCCAAATGCTGACCCTTATGCAGCAGCTCCTGCAGATGCAGCTCCACAAAGATTCGGTGCGAAAGATGTGACTGATTTGACTTGGAAAAATTTATTGGATGCATACACTTGTACAGAATGTGGTAGATGTACATCTTCTTGTCCTGCAAACCAGACTGGAAAACTTTTGTCGCCAAGAAAAATAATGATGGACACCAGAGATCGTTTGGTGGAAGTAGGAGAAGGAATTCGCAAGAATGGAAAAGATTTTAATGACGGAAAAAGTTTGATTGGCGATTACATTTCTGAAGAAGAAATTTGGGCTTGTACTTCTTGTAATGCTTGCGTTCAGGAATGTCCAGTAAACATTGACCCGCTTTCAATCATCGTTGATTTGAGAAGATATTTGGTGATGGAAGAATCCAAAATGCCTTCAGAATTAACAGGAATGTTGACAAATATTGAAAATAATGGAGCGCCTTGGCAATTTTCACCTGCAGACAGGTTGAATTGGAAAGACGAAGCTTAAATAGACTTTAATAAAAGAATTATGAGTGTTTTGAAAGTGCCTACAATGGCAGAAATGATGGCTCAAGGAGAAACTCCTGATATTTTATTTTGGGTAGGATGTTCTGGAAGTTTTGATGATAGAGCAAAGAAAATCACGAAAGCAGTTGTTAAAATTTTGAACAAATGTGATGTGAAATTTGCAGTTCTAGGAACGGAAGAAAGTTGTACTGGAGATCCTGCAAAACGCGCTGGAAATGAATTTACTTTCCAAATGCAAGCAATGATGAATATTCAAGTGTTGGACGGTTATGAAGTAAAGAAAATCGTTACTGCTTGTCCACATTGTTTCAATACTTTGAAAAACGAATATCCTGAATTGGGTGGAAATTATGAAGTGATTCACCACACACAATTGATTCAAGGATTGATTAACGATGGAAAACTTGCAATCGAAGGTGGTGGAACTTACAAAGGCAAAAAAATTACTTTTCATGATCCTTGTTATTTGGGACGTGCAAATGATGTTTATGAAGCGCCTCGTGCTTTAATTGAAAAATTAGATGCGGAATTGATCGAGATGAAACGTTGCAAAACAAACGGTTTGTGTTGTGGTGCTGGCGGTGCTCAAATGTTCAAAGAAGCTGAAAAAGGAAATAAAGAAATCAACGTTGAACGTACAGAAGATGCTTTGGAAACAAAGGCTGAAATCATTGCAACAGGTTGCCCATTTTGCAATACAATGATGACAGATGGCGTAAAAAACTTCAACAAAGAAAATGAAATTCAAGTGTTAGACGTTGCCGAATTGATTGCAAACGCTGCTGATTTATAGTTAATATGAGCATCAAAGATCTAAATCCGGAATCAAAATTGTGGTTGTATCAAACCAACCGACCGCTTAATTCTACCGAAATTACTTGGTTGAATGAGCAATTGGAAGAATTTACAAAACAATGGGCCGCGCACGGAAATCAATTGAAAGCAGCAGGTGAAGTTTTGAATCCATATTTCGTTGCATTGGCGGTAGATTTGACCCATGAGAATGCTTCAGGTTGTTCTATAGATTCTTCGGTGAGATTCATCAAATCAGTTGGTGAAGAATTAAAAGTTGATTTTTTCAATCGCCTAAAAATGTGGGTTGAAGATGAAAATGGCGAACAGAATTTAATGCCTTTTAAACAAATTATTGAGCAGTCACAGAATTTTGTTTACAATCCTTTGGTAGAGAAAGTTGGTGATTTAGATTCTAAATTTAAAATTAGAATTGGCGATTTTTTGTCCAGAAACTAACGAAACTTTTTGTTTGTGAATTTGAGACTTTGAATGCGCTTTAGTGCATATTTAAGTCAATTCAATCTTGATTTTCCAATGATTTCCTTAACTTTGCACAAATTTTTTTCAAATGGCATTAAAATGTGGAATTGTTGGATTACCAAATGTAGGTAAATCTACTTTGTTTAATTGTTTATCCAACGCAAAAGCGCAATCAGCGAATTTTCCTTTTTGTACAATCGAACCGAATGTTGGTACAATCTCAGTACCAGATCCAAGATTGGAGAAATTGGAAGCAATTGTAAATCCTGAGCGCGTAGTTCCTACAACCATGGAAATCGTAGATATCGCCGGATTGGTAAAAGGTGCTTCTAAAGGTGAAGGACTTGGAAATCAATTTTTGGCAAACATCCGTGAAACGGATGCAATTATTCACGTTTTGCGTTGTTTTGATGATGGAAATATCATTCACGTGGATGGTTCTGTAAATCCAATTCGCGACAAAGAAGTGATCGACATTGAATTGCAATTGAAAGATTTTGAAACGATTGAAAAAAGAATCGCAGGATTGGCTAGAAATTTAAAATCAGGCGACAAAGATATTTTGAAAGAAAATGAATTGGCAATCAAGGTCAAAGCACATTTGGAGCAAGGAAAATCTGTTCGTGCTATGGATTTGGATGAAAAAGAATGGGAAATCGTTCATAAATTTCAATTGATTACTTCAAAACCAGTATTATACCTTTGTAATGTTGACGAAGCTTCTGTGAAAACAGGAAACAAATATGTCGACATTGTCAAAGAAAATGTGAAAGATGAAGAAGCAGAAGTTTTGGTAATTGGTGCTAAAATAGAAGCGGATATTACAGAGTTAGAAACTTTCGAAGAAAGACAAATGTTCTTGGATGAATTAGGTTTGGAAGAATCTGGTGTAAATCGTTTGATTCGTTCAGCTTATGCTTTGTTGAAATTACAAACTTATTTTACTGCAGGAGTAAAAGAAGTTCGCGCATGGACAATTACACGTGGAATGACAGCGCCACAAGCTGCAAGCGTCATTCACTCTGACTTTGAGAAAGGATTTATTCGCGCTGAAGTAATGAAATTCATTGATTATACAACGCTTGGTTCTGAAGCTGCTGTAAAAGAAGCGGGGAAATTTAAAGTTGAAGGAAAAGAATATATCGTTGAAGACGGAGATATTATGCATTTTAGATTCAATGTTTAATTCATTGAATTTATACATAACTAAAAAGGCTTCACATTTTGTGAAGCCTTTTTTTATGATCTGAATAAAGGAATTTATTTTTTAGCTACCGGAATGGTAGCAGCAATTTTCAAAACAGTTGATACATCGTTGTCTGCTTTTCCAACTTTGAAATCAATTCTATTTACAGAAAAATTCGCTTTAAAAATGTTCTTTTTGAAACTAAAAGGAACTGTAAAATCTTTTTTAACTCCGTGCATTTCTAGCGTTCCAACAGCTTTGAAGTCAGTACCAGATTTTTCGATTTTTGTTGAAATAAACTTGATCGAAGGATATTTCTCGGCATTGAACCAATCGTCGCCTTTGGCATGTTTATTCATCATTCCATTTCCAGTATTGATTGAAGCAACGTCAACTGTTAAATCAAATTTTGATTTCGCTAAATCTGCTGGATCAAATGCGATTGTACCTGTAAAAGTTTTGAATGCACCATTGATGTCATTGCTGGAAAATGTGATTTGGTGCGTGTCTTTGATTTTCCAATTTTGTAAAGTTGTAAATGCAAACACCGCAGATAAAGACAAAAGCGTGATTGCCGAAAATACTAATTTTTTCATGATTGTTTTATTTGTAAATGATTGTAAATTTTGGAACTAGTATAAATAAAACTGGGTCCAAATAATTAACATTTGAACCCAGAATTTTGTTTGATAACTTTTTAAACTTATCTATTAGTTTTGTCCTAATTCTAAGTCTGCAATTAAATTAACTTCGTCACTCAAACCTGGAGCAGCAAAACCTGCACCTACACCGAACTCAGAACGTTTAATAACACCTGTAACTTTAAATCCAGCAACTGTTTTTTTGTTTTGAGGATTTTCAACATTTCCATAGTGAATTGCATTCAAAGTAACTTTTTTAGTTATACCGTGCATAGTTAAATCACCTTCGATTTTGTAGTTTTTTCCTTTAACTAATTTAAAAGAAGTGCTTTTGAAAGTCAAAGTTGGGAATTTTTCAGTTTCGAAAAAATCTGCACCTTTCAAGTGACCATCACGCATTTCATTTCCAGTATTGATAGTGTTTACATCAGCTGAAAGTTCAACTACTGCATCAGAAAAATCTGCTTTTGAAGTTGTAATTTTTGTTTCGAATTTCCCGAAATTTCCGTTCAAATCAGAAATACCCATGTGTTTGATTGTGAATCCTAATCTTGAGTGAGCATTGTCAACTGAATAGCTAAATTGTTCAACAACAGTGAATGAGAATAATGCTACTACAGCAAGCATCAAAGTAATTTTAATTGTTTTCATGTTTTTTAATTTGTAAATGTTATAATTATTTTTTGTCCTTTAATCTAAAAGATTCGACATTGCAAAAGTCCATAAATAAACTTACCATGGAAAGTATTTTTTATTTAATTTATTGTAAAATTTACTGTTATTGATTTTTTTATCTTTAAATCATTTACAAAAAATCTGATTTGTTATTTTTTTTGATCTTTATCTGTTTTTAGTAAGAATTGTAAATGTTTCAAATTCATTATATTTGTCATTCAATTCAATACTAATTTCAAGTTCAAAGATGGAATCAACTCAAATAGCAGCTAATAATCCAGCATTAAAATCGTGGATTGAAATCCCTTCAGGATCAGATTTCCCTATTCAAAATTTGCCTTTTGGCATCATTGAGTCAAGTAGCCTATCAAAAAGAGCAGCTGTTAGAATCGGAGATTTTGTTTTAGATCTCAAGACATTATACGTATTCGGTTACCTTGAAAATTTGGCTTTTGGACCCGAGGATTTTGACAATCCTTTTTTAAATAACCTGATGAAAAAGGGAAAAAAAGCAACTAGAGATTTGAGAAATCGCATTTCAAAGTTGTTGAGTACTGAAAATAGTGATTTGAAGAATAACGAACACCATGTCGCACAAGTACTCATTCCAATTGATAAAGTGCAAATGTGTATGCCTGTTCAAATTGGTGATTACACAGATTTCTACTCAAGTAGAGAACATGCAACGAATGTCGGAACCATGTTTCGCGATCCTGCGAATGCTTTATTGCCGAATTGGTTGTGGATTCCTGTTGGATACCACGGAAGAGCAAGTTCTGTGATAATTTCTGGTGAACCGATTCACAGACCAAAAGGTCAAATCAAACCAAATCCTGAAGAAAATCCAATTTTTGCTCCATGCAGAAATCTTGATTTTGAATTGGAAACTGCTTTCATCACCTTTGATGGAAAACCTTTAGGAGATTCAATTTCAACTGAAGAAGCGGAAGATTTCATTTTTGGAATGTGTTTGTTCAACGATTGGTCAGCAAGAGACATTCAAACATGGGAATATGTGCCATTAGGACCATTCTTAGCGAAAAACTTTGCTTCAAGTTTATCTCCTTGGATTGTAACTTTAGATGCTTTACAGCCCTTCAAAGTCGAAGGTCCAGATCAAGATCCTGCTGTTTTAAGTTACTTGGAATACAGTGGACAAAAATCATACGATATCAACCTAGAAGTGATCATTCAAACTGAATCTGGAGACGAAAATATTGTGAGTAAATCCAATTTTAAATACATGTATTGGAATATGGCGCAACAATTAGCGCATCATACCGTAAACGGTTGCAATATTCGTTGCGGTGATTTAATGGGCTCAGGAACAATTTCTGGTCCTACAGAAGATTCATACGGTTCTATGCTTGAATTAGCATGGAAAGGAACGAAACCATTGATGATGAAAGACGGATCCGAAAGAAAATTTATTTTGGATAACGATACTGTTATTATGAAAGGTTTCAGCGAAAAAAATGGAATTAGAATTGGTTTTGGTGAAGTTTCAACCAAAGTTTTGCCAGCCAAGTAATAAGTATAACTATTAAAAAACATAACGCATGCCAAAATTAGTCTTGAAATCAGAAGTAAGCGAAAACATTGAATTGCTTACTCAAATTGCTGAAAAACTTGGATTTGAAGTAACCCTTAAAGGAGAAAAGTCTAAGAAGAATGATAAGTCTAAAAAGAAAGAACAATATGTTTTTTCTAAAAAAGATAAGTCAAGTTCTACTGATGTAAAAGTTGTAGATGAGGATTTGGAAGAAGATGAATTGTCAGAATCTACTAAAGATAGTGAAGCATCTAACAAAAAACTTGCTAAAGTAAAAATCAAAAAATCAGGAAAAGATAAAAAGAAATCAAAAGGATACTACGAATTGGATGATGATTTCATGAAAGATTTCTAAATTCTCGTATTTTTTTAGAACCTTTTTCATTCCAATATTTTTTCATGGACATTACACAAATAGATTTAGAAAAAGAACGCAAAGAAATATTGAACGCCTTCAAAGGATTGCTTCGTGCAACCAAAAACCGAACGCGTGAAAACACCAAATTAATTCGCAAAGCTTTTGATGTTGCTGTAGATGCGCACAAGGACATGCGAAGAAAATCTGGTGAACCTTATATTTACCATCCTATTGCTGTAGCGAGAATTTGCGCAGAGGAAATGGGCTTGGGTGCAACGAGTGTGGTTTGTGCTTTATTGCACGACACAGTCGAAGATACGCACATAACTTTGCAAGATGTCGAAGATCTTTTTGGTGAAAAAGCCAGACGAATTATTGATGGTTTGACAAAAATCCCTGAAGTTTTTGATGAAAACGCTTCCATTCAAGCGGAAAACTTTAGAAAAATGATTTTGACAATTTCTGATGATATCAGGGTTGTTTTGATCAAATTGGCTGATAGGCTCCACAACATGCGTACTTTAGGAAGTATGGCGCCTGACAAACAATTGAAAATCGCGTCTGAAACAAAATTCTTGTATGCTCCATTGGCGCACAGATTGGGATTGTATTCTATCAAAAGCGAATTGGATGATTTGGCTTTTAAATACACTGAACCTGAAGTTTATAAAAACATCGAAAGTAATCTAAAATCGACTCAAGATGTTCGAAATAGATTCATTCGCCGATTTACACATCCAATCAGAGAAGCTTTGCTGCATGAAGGTTATGTTTTTGATGTAAAAGTCAGAACAAAATCGGTTTCTTCTATTTGGAGAAAAATGCAGACTAAAGAAATTCCTTTCGAAGAAGTTTATGATTTGTTTGCCATTCGTATCATTGTCGACACGCCAGTTGAACTTGAAAAACCAGATTGCTGGAGGATTTATAGTATTGTGACGGATTTTTACCAACCAAGTCCTGAACGATTAAGAGACTGGATTTCAACGCCAAGAGCGAATGGATATGAATCTTTGCACACAACCGTCATGTCACCGCAAGGAAAATGGGTGGAAGTGCAAATTCGTTCCAAAAGAATGGATGAAATTGCTGAAAAAGGATTAGCAGCGCATTACAAATACAAAGAAGACAAATCTGAAGATTCAAAATTCGACCGCTGGATTGCTGAAATCCGTGAGTTGATGGAAAATCCAGAGTTGAGTGCGATGGATTTCGTCAACGAGTTTAAAATGAACTTGTTCTCAGACGAAATTTATGTTTTTACACCCAAAGGAGAATTGCGTGTGTTGCCAACTGGTGCAACAATTTTGGATTTTGCGTATGACATCCATACTGCGATCGGCGACAAATGCATTGGTGCAAAAGTGAATACCAAATTGGTTCCATTGAGTTACCAATTATTGAATGGCGATCAAGTTGAAATTATCACTTCACCAAAACAAAAACCAAGTGACGAGTGGTTGCGTTTTGTGACTTCCGCACGTGCAAAGCAAAAAATAAAAACTTCCTTAAACGATGAGCGCAAAGCAATTGCGTTGGACGGAAAAGAGATTTTAGAACGTAAATTGAAGCAATTTAATATTCGTTTTCAATTAGAAAATATTCAAGTGCTAGAGAAATTTTTCGGCATGCCTTCGCACACTGAATTGTATTTTAGAATAGCGAAAGGTAAGATTGACTTGAATAAATTGCGTGAAATCGAAAATGTCAATGGGATTTTGCAGTTGGAAAAGAAAGCAACTACGCCCAAAGACAAACACGAATTGGATGTTTATCCTAAAATCAATAAAAAGGAGGACATCATAATCATTGGTGAAGATTTCAAAAACATTCAATACAAATTAGCAAAATGCTGTAATCCAATTCCTGGTGACGCCGTTTTTGGATTTATTACCATCAACGAAGGAATCAAAATTCACAGAAACAATTGCCCAAATGCGGAACATTTGATGTCCAAAATGGCATACCGTTGTGTGAAAGCCAAATGGAAAAAAGAAGATTTGGTTTCGCATTTAGCGTCTTTGCGTTTGATAGGAATTGACGATGTGGGAATTGTAAACAAAATCACAGAAATCATTTCAAATCAGCACAACGTGAACATGAAATCGATTTCATTTGAAGCCAATGACGGCTTATTTGAAGGAAAAATCAAAGTGTTGGTTTACGACCGCGAGCACTTAGATTTGTTGACCCAAAAATTTGAATTGATCGAAGGTGTAAAACGCGTGGAGCGCTGGGATTCAGAAGAAGAGGAGGAGCAACCGATTTTGAATTGATTGAACTAGAATTGATTTTAAAATTTAGATTCACTTCATTATTCTATAAATGTCCCCGTTTCTCAACTGATATCCTGAAAGTCCAAATTTATTCGTCCAAAATACTTTCATTACATGAAGAGAATCTTTGATATAATCTTTGTAATTTGAATTTTTGTCATTGATAATCAAATATTTTGATTGTTTACAATAATTGAATAAAGTATCCTTTCTTATTTCAGTAGAATCAGTTATTTCGCCATAAAAATTTCGATATTTTATTCCAATATAATATTTCGAATCATATAGTTCCTTTCCAATTTCAATCAATGATTGATTAATCGTTTTTATACCTCGTTCATTTATTTCGTGTCCATTATTCCATCGATTGTTGGGCAAGTGTTGAATCTTTAAAGCCATGCCATGGTACATACAATTGTTTGTCCATTCGTTTTTTTCTTTAATTTGAATCGTGTCCAACAAACCACTCTGATTCGAAAAATAAATGATTTTTCCGGAATTATAGATTTCAATAAAATGAAGAACTTTTGTATCGAATTTCAATTCTTTTTCATTTTCACAACCGCAACTACCTAGTAAAAATAGAAGTGAGGTGAATGTGAAAAATTGAATTTTCATTTGTTTTGAATTTAATTTTGAGCTAAAGTAAAAAAAAATCCCGCTGATCATAAAATCAACGGGATAAATATAAAATCTAATTATTTCAATTATTTACGCCATCACTTTCGGAGCAGCAGCTAAAATATCTGCGCTTGTTTCAGCGGCATATTGATCGAAGTTTTTAACGAATTGTCCAGCCAAGTTGATTGCTGTTTCGTCGTAAGCAGCTTTGTCAGCCCAAGTTCCTCTTGGATTCAAGATTTCACTTGGAACGCCTTCACATGATGTAGGAATTGCTAAATCAAAAACTGGAAGTGTATCAAAAGCTACATCGTCTAATTTTCCATTCAATGCTGCAGTAATCATTGCTCTTGTGTAAGACAATTTCATTCTGCTTCCAACACCGTAAGAACCGCCAGACCAACCTGTGTTGATCAACCAAACTTTGATGTCAGTTCCTTCTAATTTTTCACCTAACAATTTAGCGTATTTCGCTGGGTGTAAAGGTAAAAATGCTTTTCCAAAACAAGCAGAGAAAGTAGTTGTTGGCTCTGTAATTCCCATTTCAGTTCCAGCTACTTTTGCAGTATAACCAGACATGAAGTGATACATCGCTTGTTCTTTTGTCAATCTTGAGATTGGAGGCAATACACCAAAAGCATCTGCTGTTAAGAAGAAAATATTTTTTGGAGCAGAACCAATAGATGGAACTGCAATATTGTCAATATAATCGATTGGGTAAGAAACACGTGTGTTTTCAGTGATTGTATTGTCAGAATAATCAGGAGTTGAAGAATCTTCTACAAAACCAATATTTTCTAAAATCGCGCCAAATTTGATTGCGTTGTAAATTTGTGGCTCTTTTTCAGCAGAAAGATCGATTGTTTTCGCATAACATCCACCTTCAAAGTTGAAAACGGTATTATCAGACCAACCGTGCTCATCATCACCAATTAAATGACGATCTGGATCAGACGAAAGGGTTGTTTTTCCAGTTCCTGAAAGACCAAAGAAAATAGCAGTATCGCCACCTTCACCGATGTTTGCAGAACAGTGCATTGACAATACATTTTTCTCGTGAGGCAATACAAAGTTCAACACAGAGAAAATTCCTTTTTTGATTTCACCTGTATAACCAGTACCACCAATTAAGATCATTTTTTTCGTGAAGTTCAAAATCGCGAAATTGTGTTGACGTGTTCCATCGATTGCTGGATCAGCCATAAATCCTGGAGCGCATACAATGTGCCACTCTGGATCAAAAGTTTCGATTTCTGCATCTGTTGGACGCAAAAACATATTGTAAGCAAACATATTCGCCCAAGGGAATTCGTTTACCACTCTAATATTCATTCTGTGAGCTTGATCAGCACATGCATAAGCATCACGTACATACAAGTCTTTTCCGTTCAAATAAGCTTTTACGCGATTGTACAATGCGTCAAATTGAGCTTCAGAAAATTTAATGTTTACATCGCCCCACCAAACAGCATTTTCTGTTTTAGCATCACAAACAACAAATCTATCTTTAGGTGATCTTCCTGTGAATTCACCAGTTTCGATAGCAATTGCTCCTGTGTCTGTTAGCATACCTTGACCATTGAGAATTGTATCCTCCACCAATTCAGCTGGTGTAAGATTCCAAAAAATATCCCCTAGGTTGTTTAAACCTATGGAAGCGTTCAAATCGGTATTGTTTCCTCTTTTACCAAATTCGTTCATACTTTTTAAATTTTAAGCTTTCGCTTTGATTTCGTGATGCAAAATTACATCTATATTCTTTCGAAAAGCGATTTAGGTCAACTATTTTCAAACAGTTTATTAAAAAATGACCAATATCATGTCCGGATAACGTCCTTTATAACAACATCAATGCATCTATTGCTTGTTTGATATTGTTTCTAATTTCCAATATATTAGCCTCAAACATGTAGCAAGGTGCACTCACAATTTTCAGTTTTTCATCAATTTGAATTCCATGGATATTTTTTTCAAATGTTTTGGCTCCAGCAGTTTGTAATCCAGCGTGAAAATCGTTGATATTATAAGGTGAAGAATCAGTGCTGTTTCCAAGCGTCAATTCAACATGTAAATCTGAATCTTCCAACGCTTTGGCAATCAAAATTGGGCTCACGCAAAGCGCTGCGATTGGTCGACCGGTATTGATACAGTTTACAATAAGCAACTTTACTTCTGGAAGAATAGTTCCGTTCGGACCATCAAAAGCCCAAGAGCTAAGATTTTTTGCGTTACCAAATCCACCAGGAATTACTAATGCGTCCAAATCGCGAATTTCTACTTCATTGATATTTTTGACATTTCCGCGTGCGATTCTAGCTGATTCAACCATCATATTTCGAGTTTCTGCCATTTCGGAACCATCTAAATGATTGACTACATGGTGCTGATTTCTATCGATAGAAATGCAAATGTATTCAGCACCAGCTTCTTGAATCGCTAACATGGCCAACACTGTTTCTTGAATTTCAGAACCGTCGTAAACGCCGCAGCCTGAAAGTAAAATGCCTATTTTTTTCATGATGATTTTTTTGATTGATCAAATTTATTCTTTTTTATTTAGACCTAATATCGATTAACAAAGAATAAGAATTTTTAGGCAATAAAGCCTTATATTTACTGTTAAGGAAGTAAATAGTGTTTAAATATAATAATCAAAACAATGAAATTTTATTCATTCTTAACAGTCGTATTTTTAGGAAGTATTTTAGTTTTCGCTTTTCCAAGTTGTAAGAAAAACAAGTGCGGTGAAACCAATGTAAGTTACTCAGGAGGCAGCAAGAGCCATAACTTTGGACAAAATTGTTTGAATTGCCATAAAAGTGGAGGAGAAGGCGAAGGTTGTTTTAATGTCGCTGGAAGTGCTTCAAACAGTGCATTGACAAGTAATTTAACTGGTGGCTCAATTAAATTGTATACGGGAGCTAACGGAACAGGAACTTTGAAATATACCATTCCAATCGATAGCAAAGGAAATTTTTACACAACTGAATCTGTTGACTATAGCGGTTTATATCCAGCAATAACTGGTACAAGTGGGGCTACAAGTTACATGTCAAGTTCATTGAATACAGGAGCATGTAATTCATGTCACGGTGTAAGCACAGGAAAATTATTTAGCAATTAATCTCAATCTCAATGAAAAACAGCAGCATACAAACTGAAGTTGACGCTTCTTATTTGTATTCAAAATTAGCTGAAAATGAATCTGATGAAGTTTTATCAGGCGTTTTTATGCAAATGAGTGAAATAGAGAAAAGCCATGCGGTTGCTTTTGCTGCTAAAATGAATCTGACTTTTGATGAAATTTCCGGTCCTTCTTGGCGAGCCAAAGTTTTGAATAGAATTGGTAAAACTTTTGGTTATGATTACGTGCTTGGAGCTTTGATGGATACTGAAAAGCAATTGGCAACTGCTGTAATTCAACACAAAAACAAAGCAAGTATTCCTATTTCTGGAAACGAAGATTCTCACGTTAAAATTTTGAAATCCATTTTGGAAAATGAAACAAGGGTTTCTGGACCACAATTGGCGAGATTTGAAAAACGCCATAGATCTGTTGGTGGAAATGCTATTCGCGCTGCTGTTTTGGGAGGAAACGATGGACTTGTGTCGAATTTCAGTTTAGTCATGGGAATTGCTGGAGCAACGCAAGGTCAAGCCGGCGTTTTAGTTGCTGGATTGGCTGGACTGTTGGCTGGCGCTTTGTCAATGGCTTTGGGCGAATGGATTTCGGTGAAAAGTTCGCAAGAATTATATGAAAATCAAATGGCTCTGGAAATGGATGAATTGGAAACCAATCCTGAAGGCGAACGAAAAGAATTAAAGTTAATTTATTTGGCAAAAGGTATTCCCGATGAACAAGCGGAAGCGATAGTCGAAGAATTGATGAAAGATAAATTCAAAGCACATGACGTTTTGGTCAAAGAAGAATTGGGAATCAACGCTGAAGAATTGAAAGGCTCGGCTATTGAAGCGGCACTTTCATCTTTTGTTTTATTCGGAATTGGTGCTGTAATTCCGGTTTTACCGTTCATGTTCACAAACGGAATGCAAGCAATCGTTTTGAGCACAATTTTCAGTGCAATTGGTTTATTTTTGATTGGAGCAGCAATCACAATTTTCACTGGAAAAAATGTTTGGTATTCAGGATTTCGTCAGGTGTTTTTTGGATTAGCAGCTGCAGCGGTTACTTTTGGAATTGGCAAATTGATTGGGGTAGAATTAGCGGGATAGAAACGGATAAATTCCTATCCCTCACAAATCATTATTTTTTATTCTTAATATTCTCTAATTGTGTCATCGACATCATTTGTTGCATCGTTTTGTCCATTCCTTCGATGCTTCCGTCTAAGAAAATCACATTTCCTTTTCCTTGTTCAGCGAAGTTTTTAATCGCTTCTGTCCACATACTGAATAAAATCAACGATGTATCTAAATTGGATTCTTGCATTTGTTTGGCAGCTTCGGCCATTCCTCGTGCAACTTCTTCTCTAAATAAAGCAATCCCTTGTCCGCGCATTTGAGCAGCTTCTTTTTCCGCAGTAGCAGAGATTTTGATGAAATTTCCTTCCGCTTCAGCCGCTTTTGTTCTGGTGATTAATAAAGCTTGACCTTCATTTTCGGCAGCAGCTTTCAAGTTGTTACTCGCCACTACTTTCGCCATCGAACGCATGACTTCTTCGTCAAAGGTGATGTCGTTTAATTGTAAGTCAATCAAATGATAACCCCATTCTTCCAACATCATGTCCAATTGTTCCTTGACAGCTTCTACGATGTCACGGCGCAAAGACAATACTTCAGATTGCTTTTTCGTCGCTACGAAAGCTCTCACAGAACCTTCAATTGATCGCACCAAAGCTGACATCAAGTTTCTGTCATCCACAAACTTAAATGCGACATTTTTAATTGATTCTTCATTTTGGTTGACAACTGCATACAATAACATTGCAGTGAAATTCACATTGGCTTGATCGATAGTAACAGCTTGAAATCCAAGTTCAACACTTCGGTTTTGAATGGAAATTTTCTTGTAAACTTTTTCAATTAATGGAATTCTCACGCTCAAACCTGGCGTTAAAATTCTTTTATATTTTCCGAAAACGGTAATTACAGCTACAGTTCCTTGTTGAACAGTAACCACTGAAAGCACAATCAATAAAACTGCAACAATCAAAAAAGGCACATAAATTGGCATAAAATTGAATTTTAGATTTGAGTAAATGTAAGAAATAATTGGTAATTCAGAAACAAATTAATTTTCTCTGGTTTCTTCAATCGCTTGCAAAATAATTCCTCCTGCTTTGCGCATTTCAGCTTCGGTAATATTCAAAGGCGGCGAAAGTCTGAAACTATAAGGATGAGATAAAAACCAAAAACTGATGAGTCCCAATTCCAAACATCTTTTGACCACTTTTTCTACGCGCTCAAAGGATTTCATGTCGAAAGCGAACATCATTCCAATGCGACGAATTTCAATAATTTCAGGATCTACTTTCAGCATATCAACCAAAAGTTGACCTTTTCTTTCCACTTCTTCAAAATCAATTTCAGTTTGCATCACTTCCAAAAATGCATTTGCTGCTGCAGTAACAACTGGATGTCCACCAAAAGTGGTGATGTGTCCCAACATGGGATTGTAAGTGAATTCGTATAAATTTTCTTTCGAAGACACCAGCGCACCAATTGGCAAACCGCCGCCCAATGCTTTTCCAAGCGTTAGAATATCTGGAATCACTCCGCTGTGTTCAAAAGCAAACATTTTACCGGCTCGTCCCATACCGCATTGAATTTCATCAAAAATCAATAATGCGCCAACTTCATTGCATCTTTCACGCAATGCTTTTAAATATTCAGGATTGGAAACGCGAACGCCTGCATCTCCTTGTACTGTTTCTAAAATTACTCCAGCTGTTTTTGCAGTAATTTGTTCCAAATCAGTAAATTCATTGTGCTTGATAAACCTGACATCAGGCAATAATGGACGATATGCAATTTTTTTAGTTTCATTTCCTGAAACACTCAGTGAACCATGTGTGCTACCGTGATAGGATCCTCGGAATGAAACGATTTCAGTTCTTCCAGTGACGCGTTTTGCCAATTTCAAAGCGGCTTCATTGGCTTCAGTTCCAGAATTTACGGGATATACACAATTCAAAGAATCGGGGAGAAGGGAAGTTAAGTTTTGAGCAAAGGCAATATTTGAATCTTGGATAAATTCGCCATAAACCATGACGTGCAAATATTTATCCACTTGATTTTTAATTGCTTCAACAACTTTTGGGTGGCGATTTCCGATATTGTTTACTGCAACACCAGCAATCATATCCATGTAAGCTTTGCCATTTTTGTCGTAAATGTAAATTCCCTCAGCGCTTTCAACTTCAATTAAATATGGAAATTGATTCGTTTGCCCCAGTTTATTTAAAAACAATTCTTCGTTGCTCATCGAAACAAGATTAAATAAAAAAAGGAATCCGAAAAATCAGATTCCTGTTCAAATATAAGTTATTATTTACGGCTAATCGCTTTCAAAGCTGCTTCAACTACATTGTCAGTGTCGATGCCATATTTAGTCATTAATTCCATTGGATTTCCGCTTTCACCGAAAGTATCATTGACACCAACAAATTCTTGCGGTACCAACAAATTTCTCGTCAAAACTTGTGCTACTGAATCTCCCAAACCACCATTGATCATGTGCTCTTCAGCAGTTACAACGCATTTTGTTTTTGAAACTGATTTCAAAATTGCAGCTGCATCCAAAGGTTTGATAGTGTGCATATTGATTAATTCCACGGAAATTCCTTGTGCTTCCAATTTTTTTGCCGCCTCAATCGATTTCCAAACCATGTGACCACAAGCGATAATTGTAACGTCTGTCCCTTCGATCAAAACATCTGCTTTTCCAATTACAAATTCCGCATCGGGTTTGATGAAAATTGGCATCACAGGACGACCAAATCTTAAATAAACTGGTCCTTCGTGGTCTGCAATCGCAATTGTTGCTTGTTTTGTTTGATTGAAGTCGCAAGGAACAACAACTGTCATGTTTGGCAACATTTTCATCATTCCAATGTCTTCCAAAACCTGGTGTGTTGCGCCATCTTCACCTAAAGTCAATCCAGCGTGTGAAGCACAGATTTTTACATTTTTGTTAGAATAAGCAACAGATTGACGAATTTGATCATACACTCTTCCAGTTGAAAAAATAGCAAATGTTCCAGTAAAAGGAATTTTTCCTCCAATGGTCATTCCTGCAGCAATTCCAATCATATTTGCTTCCGCAATACCAGTTTGAAAAAAGCGATCTGGATTTTCTTTTTTGAAAGCATCCATTTTCAAAGAGCCAATTAAATCAGCACAAAGTCCAACAACATTTGGATTTTTTTGACCTAGTTCTTGTAATCCTTCTCCAAATCCTGAACGGGTATCTTTGTTCCCGAAAATTTCAAATTCAATCATTTTTTTTAAGTTATAAATTCAACGAATATGTTTTGTTTGAATAAATTTTAAATTCTTTTTCAAATGTAAATGCAGTTGATTTCAATTGTTTTTGTCTATAAACAACCTTGTAATTTCCTGCTTGTAAATTCCAATTTCCTGACGTAGTTGTGGGATCCAAGTTGCAAACCCATTCCCAAACACCAGCGGCGTTTAAAACGAAAATTTGCGCTGCCATCGGTGCTGCCAATTTGTAATTCAAAGTTCCCGGTGCAGGAACATCAATGGTAGTTGTGGCGCTTTGTGTAACATCAATTGTTGTATAGATTCTTGGAAGTGTGAGGATTTCAACGTCATATTTTCCAACGATGTATTTATCTGAAACATTCGCTTGTTGTACATTCAATGTGGCAGGTTTTCCTGTTTGCATGACGCGTGATTCGACTGTAAAACCTCGAGTTGCATTCAGCAATCGAACTTTAATGTAACCTTGCGGAGCGTCAACAACAATCGTATTGTGGATGTTTTTTTGAATCGTGATGTTCTTTTTTTCAACGCGTGGAATCGTGTTGACAACCAAATCATATTTGAAATTAGGGTCGATTAACAAAGTATCAGGATTTCCTAATTTGTTCAATGTGTGCACCATTGTGTATTTGACATTTTTGGTTCCAGCATGATACAAAAACATCGTAACATCTGTTTCAACAGGTTTTCCATTGATGTCATTCAAATTGATTTGCGTTGTGCAGTTTACCAACGTTTTGGTAACGATACTTGTCAAAACATTTTTAAAAGCAGATTTTGTTTCTGCTTCCGCATATTCTCCGATGCATTTGAATTTTTCCAAATAAGATAAGTCCAAACCAAGACCGATTACGAACGGTGTTACGTTTATTTCTTTGTCTTTCAGTTTTTTAGCAATCACGCAAGGGTCATTGTCACAAGCTTCCAAACCATCAGTTATCAAAATGATGATATTTCTAGAATTCATGTCTGGAAAATCTTCTGCTGCAGCTTCTAACGAACGTGCGATTGGCGTTGTTCCTTTCGCATAAATGGATGTCAATTTACTTTTTACAGCGCTGTAATTGTTTTTGGCAAAAGGAACTTCCAATTTGGTATCAGAACAATCTTGATAGGTTGCTGTGATGGGTGATTGATGTCCATAAACACGTAAAGCAATTTCTAAATTCGGTGTTCCAACCAAACTGTCAACCGTTTTTGAAAGTAATTCTTTCGCCGCTTCAATTCTTGATTGATCGCCCCATTTTGCATTCATACTGTTTGATGCATCTAGAATAAAGAGTATTCTAGTCAATCTTTCCTGACTCCAAGAAGAAGCAGAAATCAAAAGTATCAATATGAAAAACAGTTTTTTCAATCTATTTAAATTGGTTTGAATGCACTTGTAACGACTAATTATCTGAAAGATACATGAATCGTTCCAAAAAAATCATTCGCTTAATAATCGCCTAAAGTTTCAGTCAATTGACCCAATGCATTTTCCAACTGCTCAGGATTTGGTGCAACACCATGCCATTTGTGACTTCCGATCATGAAATCAACACCTTGACCCATTTCCGTTTTCATGATAATTACAATTGGTTTTTGATTTCCTGTCATTGAAATCGCTTTGCGAAGTGTAGATTTCAATTCGTCAATGTTGTGTCCATCCATTTCCAAAACTTCCCAGCCAAAAGCAGTGAATTTTGCATGTAGATTTCCCAAAGAAAGTACATCGTCAACGTCACCGTCAATTTGTCTTCCGTTGTAATCAATGGTTGCAATTAAATTGTCAACTTTGTTAGCTGCTGCATACATCAACGCTTCCCAAATTTGACCTTCTTGCAATTCACCATCTCCGTGAAGTGTGAAAACCAAAGATTTATCGTTGTTCAATTTTTTAGCATTTGCTGTTCCAATTGCGACAGAAAGTCCTTGACCCAAAGATCCAGAAGCCATTCTGATTCCTGGCAATTTTTTGTCCGTACTTGGATGTCCTTGTAAACGAGAACCTAATTTTCTAAAAGTTCCCAATTCGCTCGCCGGAAAATAACCACTTCGAGCCAAAACACTGTACCAAACTGGAGAAATATGTCCGTTCGACAAAAAGAAAATGTCTTCATTCAATCCATCCATTGAAAAATTGGAGGCATTGTGATTCATGATGTCAAAATACAAGACCGTTAAGAAATCAGCACAACCTAAAGAACCACCTGGGTGTCCTGAATTTACTGCTGAAACCATTCTTAAAATGTCTCTTCTAACTTGTGAAGCAATTTTTTCTAATTCTAAAGTCTCCATATTTTGATTTATCGATTTTCTGCTACAAAATTAGCTTTTTAAATTGTTTTAAATTGACAATTTTGACCCATATTATTGAATGTCTGAGATATCAACAATTTTCTTTCGATTTGTTTTTTTTGAAAATCATACAACTTTAGGTTATATAGATATTTAGCTGTTTTATAAAGTGTATTCTATGTTGAAAAAAAAAAGAGTTTCACTTTCCATTTTAGGGTTGATTAACATGATTTATAATTTTCACTATTTTGATATCTACTTAAAAATGTACTTTTGGGAAAAATAAGAACACAAAGAAATTTCAACAGATGACAAATTCAATAAAGACAATTGGCGTAAACGGTTTTGGTAGAATTGGCAGATATTTTACAAAGTTGAGTTTGCAACAGCCAAATTTGAATGTGGCGGTCGTAAATGACTTGGCACCGATTGAAACTTTGGCTCATTTGTTCAAATATGACAGTGTTCATGGCGGATTGAAAGAAAACTTTACCATTTCAGGAAATGCTTTGGTTTTCGAATCTGGAAAGAAAATTGTTTTTACCCAGGAAAAAGATCCTGCAAATATTCCTTGGTCGGATTATGGAGTAGAATATGTGTTGGAATCCACCGGACTTTTTTTAACCAAAGAAAAAGCCTCGGCGCATTTAAAAGGAAGCGTGAAAAAAGTTATTCTTTCTGCTCCAGCGCAAGATGAAACGAAAACCATTGTACTTGGTGTGAATGATTCAATCATTGATTCAAGTGATTTGATAATCTCAAATGCTTCTTGCACAACCAATTCTGCTGCGCCTTTGGTGCAAGTTTTAATGCAACTTGCTGAAATTGAAAGCGCATATATTACAACAATTCACAGTTACACAACAGATCAACGTTTGCACGATTCGCCGCACAAAGATTTGCGTCGTGCTCGCGCTGCTGCTTTGTCGATTGTGCCAACTTCAACTGGCGCTGCCAAAGCGTTGACCAAAATATTTCCTGAGTTGGAAGGCAAAATGGGCGGTTGCGGAATGCGCGTTCCCGTGCCAGATGGAAGTTTGACTGATTTAACAATGATCGTCAGAAATCCTCCGAGTGTTGAACAAATCAATGCTGCATTTTTGGAAGCTTCAAAAACCAATTTGAAAGGAATTTTGAGTTATACAGAAGATCCAATTGTTTCTATCGATATCGTTGGAAATACGCACAGTGTTATCTTCGACAGTCTTTTGACTAGCGTGATTGGAAACATGGTCAAAGTCGTGGGTTGGTACGACAATGAAGCAGGCTATTCAAATCGATTGATTGATTTGATTCAAAAAATCTAATCGTTTAATTTCCTTATTCTTGAACGTAAATCCAAGCTTTGTCTAAATTATCCATCGCTTGATTTGCTTCTGCTCTCGTTGAGAATGAACCAACACTTACCAAAGAAATACCTCCTTTCATAACAATTGTAGCGTTTGCGCCTTGTTTTTGCACAAATCTCTCTGCGTTTGATGAAACTGTAAATGCACCAACAATTACATGGTATTTTCCGCCACTTTCATTCTGTATAGGAGTTGGTTGAATTTTTTCCTTAACTTTCTCTTTCACTGGAGTTTCAATTGGCGTAACCGGAATTACTTCTTCTGGTATTTCTTCTTGAATTTCCTCTTCAACAGGTAAGTCAGAATTGCTTTCAGAATTAATTCTTTCATCTTCAGCAGCTTCTAATTCTTCCGCTGAATTGTTGATAATGTCAATCGTATCGGAATTAATTTGTTTTTGCTCTTTTACTTCAGTGTTGTCAATAAAAGGAATGTATTTTTTCACTTGGTCGTAAAACATGAAAGTCAAAATTCCGCCAGTAAAACCTAGACCTAAAAGCACAATCAAAATCCAAAAGAATGCGCCCTTTTTCTTTTTTTCTTTAACTACTTTCTCTTTTTTAGGTTTAACTTCTTTCTCTTTTTCTTTTTCGTTTACTTTTGGTTCTACTTTCGATTCAGTCTTGATTTCTTCCTTTGGTTCAGGCTTAACTTGCGCTTTCGGCTCTGCCTTTATTTGTTCTTTCGGTGATTTGTTTTGAGTGATGCTTGCTTTTATTTCTTTACTTACCAAAGAACTTCTTTTAGGTACATAAGAATTTTCAACTTGCACTTTATCTTCTTGTTGCGATCTTGAAGCAATTGGGTCGGGAGTAGCAGTTGCTGGAACATCTAAAAATTCGATTGTAGGTTCTTCCTTTTTATTTTCTTCTGGTTTGCTTTCTTCAATTGGCGTTTCAGAAATGTTTGTATCGATTACTTCAATTTCAGGAGTCGCATTTTCAGTTTGAACTTCTTCAACAGCCGTTGATGCCAATATTTCATCAAGCGATTTGACTGCCGGTTCTTCGGTTTTGGTTTCTATTATTTCAACAGGTTCAACCGATTTTTCTTCCTGAACTTCTTCAATTGATTCATTTTTAGGTGAATCATCTCTATCAGGAACTTCAACTTCAATGATTTTTATTTGGTCTTCCGTTTCCTCTTCTTGATCTTCGTAAACGGCATAATCTTCAAAGAAAACTTCATCATTCTTTTTGAAAAAATGGCCTAATTTCCCTAAATTGAAGACGGATCCACTGTCAATTTTTTCTTTAATTTGATCAACAAAATCTTTTACTTTCGCTCTGGCGTCAGCTTCAGAAATATTTTCTTTTTCAGCAACATATTTCGCCAGTTTTCCATCGTCATAATTCAAATACGACAAAAACATCATTTCGCCAGTTTTTATACTTGTAACAGTTAACGCACCTAATTTTGGTAAAATTATCGTGTTTTCTTCCAATAAAACCTGTTTGATATAATTGTCCATGATTCAAATTTTGCCATGAAAATACAATTTTTTTTTTGAATTGAAAGGTGTTAAAATAAAACGCGTAATTTTCAGTTACAATCTAAGTTCATTTCAAGATTTACTTACTTTTGATAAATCAATCTTGAATCTCAAAAAAATCGTGCATGAAATTATTCCATGAAAAGCTAAATATTGTTTCCAGTCACATTCATTCTGGTGATTATCACTTGGGATTTAGAAAGTTAGTCGATTGTGTTTTGGATACACAAGACAAAGCATTTTATAAACTGTGCATTGATTTTGCTGATTGGAACGAATCTGATTTGAGAAACGATGTTGAGTTTGTGGATAGGGCGCTTGCTTTAATTCAAAAATTAGAAAAAGCGACTTTCGAAATTAAATTGGATAAAAAACCATTATTAGTTGCCGAAAATGTCTCGAAAGTTTATGGTCGCAGGAAATTCAGATTGGGAGATATTTCGATTTCCATTCACGAGGGCGATGTTTGGGGCTTGGTGGGTGAAAATGGAAATGGAAAAACCACTTTGTTGCGCATCTTGGCGAAAGATTTGAAATTTGACCAAGGAAATTTGCAATATCAAATCGACGAAAATGCAAGCAGCGATTATGATTTGAGAACAAAATTGACCTACATTCCACAACGAACGCCTAAATGGTACGGTTCTTTGAAAACCAATCTGAAATTTGCAGCAACGCATTATGGAATCAAAGGCGAGGAAAATGAATTGATCGTATTAATGATGATTATTCGCTTCGGATTGTGGAAATATAGAAATCACAATTGGGATGAACTTTCCTCAGGCTACAAGATGAGGTTTGAATTGGCACGCACATTTTTAAGATCGCCAAAGTTGCTATTGCTAGATGAACCTTTGGCAAATTTGGATGTGCTCGCGCAGCAATTGATTTTGGAAGACTTGAAAAATTTGTCGCAAAGTCTTTCCAATCCTTTGGGAATTATTTTGAGTTCTCAACAATTGTTTGAAGTCGAGAAAATTTCTGACAAAATCTTATTCTTGAAAAATGGCGCTCCAACGCATTTGTCGAATGCCAACGAAGAAGAGGAGCAACTGACTGTTTTAGAATTAGATATTCTAGATTCGAGAGAAGATTTGAATGCAGCGTTGGATTCCCTTGCTGGTCATGAAATCAAGTTTAATGGCGGAACTTATTTGGTCAGTATTCCAGTTAAAAACGGGATGAATCAAATTTTACAAGCATTGGTGAATCACAACATTCAAATTAGGTATGTGAGAGATATTTCTCAATCAACCAGAAGATTATTTATCTGATTTAAGCTACAAGAAATGAATAAATTAAAAAAAATAAATCAATATTTACTGGAAAATCATCCGATTACTTGGCATTCCAAATTCTTACAATTATTGGTCGCAGGAATCTTTGGTTGGATTATTTCATTCATCAGCGGTTACTTGCTTTTTGGGTTATCTGAACTTAAAAACGAAGACATTAGAGACTTTTATGCAGATAGCAATTTCGTTAGTTTTCATGTGATTTATTGCCTGATAATTATTTGTATTTGGGCCATTTACTACTATAAAAACAATGCGATTAAAAGTTTTTATCCACTCAGCAAATTGTATTTTGTAAAGTTATTTACTCAATTATTTATCGCATTTTCATTCCTCGTTTCTGCCTATTATCCTTTCACCTATGGAACGATTAATAGAGTGAAGAATGAGCTTAAAATAGGCGAAACAGAAGCAAAAATCGCGAAGTTAAATCTAGGAATGGCTTTTGTCTTGAATAATAAATCGATGTATCACATTGATAATAAGAAAGAAATTGTCAAACTGAAGTTAAGTTCAATTTATTACAATGACATATCCAACATTTGGGAAGGCGAAAATAGCTACATGTATTATCCTCATAAGCTAAAAGATACTTACAGCGGCTTTGATTTGATTTATGGTGATTTTGGCGATTTACACGATTCGCTTTCAACGCAGATTGACAATTACAAATATTTGTTTTTCAAAACTGAAAGTAAATATGAGAGCAAGGATAGTTGTGAAAGCAACTTATTTGTAACCGATTTTGTTCAACTACCTAATAGCGATAAATTGCATGTTTTTGATTTTCAGAATTTGAATGCAACATGGTTAGATTATCAATCTCCCTATACACAAATATCTACCAATGAATTGATTACAAATCAAGTGTTACGTTGGTCAAAAAATCATCAATTTGATTCAATTCAATTAGCGATCAATGATTTCATTGATGTTTGCATGGAGTATAAAATTGATTTAAGATTGGATCCACGAATGATTCTGAAATACTTGAAGTTGAAAGATTTTCATCACATTGAAAGCATCACAGGCCAATATGAAAATAATTACAATAACCGAATTGATCTCGATGATTTTTCTTATCCTGAGGATTACAGCGTTTTGATGAAATATTCAAACAATGATTTACCAGTTTCTAGCGAAGACAGCAGCGCCTTTATCACAGCCATTGAACGACAAGATATTTACTTTTTTGAGCGAGATGAAATTAGAAATTTACTGGATAATTATAAAATGGCGCATACCAATAGTTTCGATAACGGATTCATTGTCATGCTGTTTGTAGGTTTTTTCTTGGCTTTTTTATTCGTTTTGTTTGAGTTTGCAAACATTGTCAGTTTCTTACTTACCATTCCAATCGGAGGCGTTTTGATGATTTTGGTTGCTTTGGGTTTGATTTTTATCAATCTAAGCTTCAATTATGATTTTGAAAATTATGATTACCATTCGAGGGAAAAAAATTCGATTGTTTTTGTCTTTTGCATCATCTTAATGATTGTTGGAACAACGATTTACGGTATTTTTTCTAAAAATTTCAATAAAAAAGTGCTGAACGTATTTGTGAATATGACCTACATTATTTCTCCGTTTTTTGTAAATCTAATTGTTGGAGTGAATTTCGTACTATCTGGCCACTATGAATATTCAAAATGTGGCAGTGAATATGTTTATGGATATGCTTTTTTCCTGAATCCACTTTGGGTTTTAATATTTGCTGCGATTGGTTTGTTCTCGTTTTTTCCTTTGATTAAGAAATACAAAGCCTTGGAGGATTGATTTTTATCACTTCGATTTTCTGAAAATCATTTTAAATTCGTCTTCCATTTTGAGAACAAGGTATTGCATTTCAATGGAAAAAATTTCGATTTGATCTTCAATTCCTTCGGTTGTTACAATCAGTTGTTTGCAATCTTCACTCGTTCGCCAGTATCCATAGCTTGCTGAAGTAGAATCGCTTAAATTTAACTTTCCAATAAATGATCCATCTGGTGAAAAAGTCATGGTGATTTTTCCTTTGATATTCGAATTATCTGTCGTCGACAATTTCCACGATTGACCTTCAGTCTCTAAATTTTCACCTGATAAATCTTCAACGATGTTTTCAATTACCCAAAGGCCAAACAGTTCTTTTTTGAAACTACAATCTGTACCCGTTTTATGAGTTGAATTTTGTGCAACAATCAGATTTACAGTTGAAATAAACAACAGCAACAATGTAATTGATTTCATTCGATATTTATTTTGGGGCAAAAAAAAGACGCCCGAAAGCGTCTTCAAAATTTAATTTGATCTTACAATGATTTTCCAATTGCAATTAATTGCTCAGCTGTTTGATATCCAACCGCATATTTTACGATTTTACCTTCACCATTGATGAAAAGCAAAGAAGGATACGCTCTAACTGAATATTTTTGAGCAATCATCGGTCCGTCAGTACTTTTTTCCATTTCAACTTTCAAGTTGATAAATTTAGAATTAAATAAGCTAGCAACTTCAGGATCCATGAATGATGTAGCAGCCATTTTTTTACAAGGTCCGCACCACTCAGTGTATGCATCAATGAAAATTAATTTTCCAGATTTTTTAGCTTCTTTGATTGCCTCATCATAGCTATTTCTTTGAAATTCAATACCATCTTTTACAGTAACTGTTGAAGTTTCAAGCTTCGATTTTGATACAAAGGCTGTTGAAATCATTCCAGCAACCAATAAAAATCCAAATAACTTTTTCATAGTTTGTCTATTTTAATCAAGTAACGTGCTACTTTTGTTTTAGCACTTTAAAATTAATATTTATTTCATTACAATCAAGTCTTAAAATAAAAGTTACAAAACTTGTTGTTGATTTCCTCATTTCAAATACCGTTCCAAAAAATTGAGCAATTTTAAAATCACATATTTAACTGAGAGTTTGGACCTGATTTCAAAGGTTGAAAACTTTATTTCAGATTGGGTAAATGACGAAGATTTTATCGAAACCAAAACTTCTGGTTCGACCGGAATTCCCAAGGTGATTAAGTTAAATAAGGAAAAAATGGCTGCATCTGCGAAAATGACTGGAACTTATTTTGATTTCAAATCTGGTCAAAAAGCGCTTCTTTGTCTTTCTCCAGACACAATCGGTGGAAAAATGATGATTTTGCGTTCCTTTTTATTTGGTTTAGAATTGTATGTGGTAGATATTAATCGAAATCCATTGGAGAAAGTTGATTTTAATGTAAATTTTGCTGCGATGGTGCCATTACAAATTCAAAGTATCATTGAGAAAAATCCAGAAAAATTAAATCTGATCAATCAATTATTGATTGGCGGTGCAAATGTTTCTAGTCAATTAGAAGATAGTTTAAAGAAATTTGAAACCTTTGCTTTTGAGAGCTTTGGAATGACAGAAACGATGTCACATGTTGCTGTTAGAAAGTTAAATCAATCTAATTTCCAACCGTTTGAAGCATTGCCTGGAATTTCGTTCGAAATAGAACAAAATCAGTTGATTGTAAATGCGCCACATTTAGGAATTAAAAAACTCAATACCAATGACATTGTCGACTTGGTCGATGAAAAACATTTTTTCTGGCAGGGTAGGGCCGATTTTGTGATAAATTCGGGCGGAATTAAATTTTTCGCAGAGAAAATTGAACGAAAAATTAGTCATTTGATTGATTCAAAGTATTTTGTTTCATCAGAGCAGGATTCACTTCTGGGTGAAAAGATAATTTTAGTGATTGAGGGCGACGAAAATATTAGTGAAAGACAGCAGTTAGTTGAAAATTTGAAATTTGCATTGGACAAATTTGAAAATCCTAAGAAAATTTACTTTTCCAATCAATTTGTTTTGACCGAAAGTGGCAAAATCAATCGAAAAGAAACTTTAAAAACGGTATTGATTTGAGTTATAAAGCGAAATATTATCAAGTTTTTGGCTTAACTGAAACAGCTACCAAATCAGAAGTAAAGCGCGCATATCGGAAATTAGCGATGAAGTATCATCCTGACCGAAACCCTGATCCGAAAGCGCATAAATTATTTTTGGATTTGACAGAGGCTTATCAGATTATAATCGATGAAAAACCAAGACCATCTCAAACAATTGCTAATCCCAAAAGAGCTGCAAAATCTCAAGAAGAGAGAATCAAAGAAGCGCAAGAAAGGTTAAGGAAACAAGCTGAAAGAATCAAAAACGAACAACAACTTTTCATTCATAAACTAACTACAGGATTAAAGTTTAAGTTTTTCAAAAAGATGGCCATCGTATCAACATTTTTAGCAATTCTCTTGATAATCGAGCCGATTTTACCTTCCCGCTTTTCAAATGATAAAGTCATTTCGTATTCAAAATTGTATAATGGTTTGGTTAAAAAAGATGTTAGAATGCTGAAAACAGCTTCCAATCAAACTTTTTTTCTTGAAGATCCGAATCCGAATATGTTGTTTGATCGCCCTGAAATTGTCATTGAAAGTACAATTTGGATGCGAAATCCAATCAGAGTTTGGTACCGAGGAATTTATGCATACCAAAGTTATGGCGTTGATTTTTCTATCATTAATCTTTTTCCGCTTGTACCGCTTTTATTGCTAATGCCGATTTACACTTGGAAATTTGCCAAAAGAAGGTATGGTTTTATTGTAATGCTCAATTTTTCGGTTTATGCACTTTCAATATTTGTCTTTTACATTTTGATTGCACAAAACAGGTGGCTTCACATTTTGACTTTTGGGTTTGTCTAAAAGAAATTGAATCAATACAAATCCTATCTTTTCATCGCTCGATCCATGTCACGTCTGTCATCTTTTTCCTTCAAATCTTGACGTTTGTCATGCAGTTTCTTTCCTTGAGCACAAGCAAATTCTAGTTTTGCCCAACCTTTCTCTGATAAAAATAAACGCAATGGAATCAATGTATTTCCTTTGACAGTCAAGAATTTTTCAATTTGCTTGATTTCTTTCTTGTTGAGCAATAATTTTCTGTCTGTGCGTGGCTTGTGATTGTAAAAAGAACCATTTTCATATTCAGTGATATGCATGTTTCTTATCCAAATCTCGCTTCGGTCGCAAATGCAATAGGCTTCCAAGATAGAAGCTTTGCTTTTGCGAATACTTTTGATTTCTGTCCCAGTCAATTGCATCCCAGCAGTAAATACATCCAAAAGATGGTATTCAAATTTTGCTTTCTTGTTGCGAATGTTAACTTGTTTCTGTGACATGCTACAAAATTACTATTTTTAGTCGATATTAGATTTTACTAGGTTTAAATTCTGTTTTTGAGAAAATTTTCAACGTTTTAATCTAGTGTTTTGTTTAAAATTTAAAGTTTTTCTAATCTTTTGTTAAAAATTATTTGATTGATTTTGAGTTTTTTAAATCATTTGTAACGTTAAATATTCAATATTAACAATTGATGAATAAATCATTCCATATATTTGCAAACTAAAATTTACAAATAGAACACATGAAAACAAGATTATTTACATTCATATTTACCGGATTTTCGTTGACTTTAGCGGCTCAAACTCAAATTGCAAACGGAGGTTTTGAAAATTGGGGAAATACAAGTCCTGGAAATGCTGACGAGCCAACATCATGGTATTCAAATAAAACGGGTTCAACTGTTGCGTCAATCGGACCTCAGACTTGTTATCAAGAAACTTCAAATCCACATTCAGGAACCTATTGTGCGCGTTTGGAGACAAAATATTATGTTTTGGCTGTAGTAAATGGAAATTTGACAACGGGAGTTGTAAATGCACCAAGTCAAGATAAATCAGAAGGATATATTGGAACTGTAAATTACAGTTCAGCAACTGACGTTAGACGAATGGCTTTTATTGGTCGTCCTGACAGTTTGGTTGGATGGTACCGATACACGCAAGCAACAAGTGGAACAGGAGCAACAGCTGAAAAAGCGAAAGTTGTCGCTTTCTTGCATTCTGGAGATTTCAATGATCCTGAATTGCCTGTAAATGCTAATCACACAGATTTAAGTGGAAATAAAATTGGTAAAGCGCTTTTCAATTCTGCTGCGGCGGACAATACAACTTGGAAACGTTTCTCAGTACCTTTTGTTTACACAAATGGAAATACACCAGAGTATATCATGTTGAGCATTACTCCTTCTGATAACCAAATGACAACTGCTCCTGGAATTATTGGTGCAGGAAGTAAACTTTGGATTGACGATATTGAAGTAATTTACAATCCAGCAAATGCTAGTGTGATTGAAAATGAGCAAAATAACTTCAATGTTTACAATTATGAAAACAAAGTATTCATTGATTTATCAGCTAAAAATGATAAGCTAGCTAAGATTCAAATTTTAGATATTACTGGAAAAGTAGTAATGGAATCAAAATTAGTGAGCAATCAAAAAAATGAAATTACTTTGTCTTCAGAATTAGTTGAAGGAACATACTTTTATCAAGTTTCTGGTTCAGAATTGCAAAAAACGGGTAAATTTGTTATCAGATAAATCATTGCAGAATTTTGAAAGCCCTGCATTTTTGCGGGGCTTTTTTGTTTTTTAGATATTATATTTTGCCTATGTTAATAAGATTATTATTGATTTTCACTTTAATTTCAAGTGTCTCTTTTGCTCAAAATGCGGGAATATTAAAAGGAATTGTTACCGAAGCGAGAACAGGTTCAACATTGTTTGGCGCAACGATTCAGATTTCTAATGAAATGTCAAAAGGCACAAAATCGGACATCGACGGAAACTACTTTTTGGAACTTGATTCTGGATATTATAAATTAACATGTGGCTTTTTAGGTCTAGGAAGTGATACTTTTTCAATTCAAATCTTACCCGGTCAGGTTACAATTTACAACATCAAACTAAATGATATTTCGCAATTACTAGAAACTGTTGTTGTTTCTGCTGGAAAATTTGAGCAAAAATTGGAAGAACAAGTGGTTTCGATGGAAATCCTAAAACCTGCACTGATAGCAAATAAAAATACTACAAGCATTGAAACTGCTTTAGAACAAGTTCCAGGTTTGTCTATTATTGACAATGACCCACAAATTAGAGGCGGAAGCGGATTTACTTTCGGTGTTGGAAGTCGCGTTGCGATTGTCGTTGACGGCATTCCATTGTTGAGCGGAGATGCTGGTCGACCAGAATGGAGCTACATTCCTGTCGAAAATATTGAACAAGTCGAAGTAATCAAAGGCGCTTCATCCGTTTTATATGGTTCATCAGCCTTGAATGGTGTAATTCACGTGAGAAGTGCATATCCAAGAAGTAAACCTAAAACCATTTTCAATTATTCTGTTGGAAACTACAGCGCGCCAAGTGGAAACGCAGAAAGTTGGTACGGAAATTCTGTTCCTGGTTTTACCAATTTGAATTTTTTGCATTCTAGAATCATCAAGAAAAATTTAGATTTTGTTGTCGGAGGTAATTTCAATGTTGATCAAGGTTACATCGGACCGCCACCACCTGCACCATATATGCCGCAAGAGTTGAAAGACGCGTTGAAAATTACAGATTCAATTCCTACTTACACAAACAAAGACATGATGCGTGTAAGAGGAAGAATGAATTTCAATATTCGCTATCGCTCTAAAAAAATCAAAAGATTGAGCTATGGCGTCAATGGAAATGCCATGTACAACAAAACCAACATGGTTTTTGCTTGGTTGGATGATTCACTAGGACTTTATAGAGGTTATCCCGGTGCAGTTTTCATGCAAAAACAAACTTTGTTCAATATCGATCCATTTGTAAAATATTCTACAGCAAATGGAATTTCGCACAGTATTGTTACGAGAATTTTTCATTCAGACAATCAAATTTCGAACAATCAATCGAATCGTGGAACCATGTTTTATGGTGAATACCAAATGCAAAGAGATTTCAAGTCTTTGGATTTGAATTTCACAGGAGGAATTGCGAGCAACGTTTCGACTTCATATTCTGCTTTGTATGCCTCAAGCGGTCAGGCAAATAATCGAAATGTTAATATTGCTGGTTATGTTCAATTGGACAAGAAGTTTTGGAGAATTTTGAACGTAACAGGAGGTGTTCGCTATGAATTTTTCAAGATGAATCACCAAGAAAGTGTGATGGCTCCAATTGTTAGAGTTGGTGCCAATTTACAAGTTACTAAAGGAACATTTGTAAGAGTTTCATCCGGACAAGGTTTTAGATATCCAACAATTACAGAAAGATATATCGCAACGAAAGCGAGTTTATTTGGTGTTTTCCCAAATCCAGATTTGAAACCTGAGAAAAGCAATAGTTTTGAAATTGGATTAAAACAAGGATTCAAAATCAGCAAGTTTTTGGGCTATGTGGACATTGCTGGATTCTATCAAAAATATGAAAATACAATAGAATATCTTTTCGGCTCTTGGGAGCCAGATATCGCTTTGATTGGTTTCAAATTCTTAAACACCGGTGATTCTAGAGTGCGTGGAATCGATTTTTCTATTGCAGGCGCATCTGCCGAATCAAACAAGAAATTTGGAGTGACCATGTTGTTAGGATACACTTACATCGATCCTGTTTCGTTGACTCCTGATAAAGTTTACGCACATGATAAATCTTTGGGCGGTGTTGGTCAAGATTTGAGCTACAAAACCAGTAGTATTGATACAACGGGAAATGTTTTGAAATATAGATTCAAGCACATGGCCAAAGCAGATGTTGAATTTAGAATTTTTAAGTTCGGTGTTGGTGTCAGCTATAGATATTACAGCAAAATGCAAAATATTGATCGCGCATTCAATGACATTGAAGTCTTGACAAGCAACACAAGTCCATATTTGTATCAAATTAAAGCGACAAACTATTGGAGAAGTCACAATGGATACAATATTTTTGACGCTAGAATCAGCTACAAAATCAATGAAAAGCAAAAAGTGTCTTTCATTTGCAATAATGTATTTAATGTAGATTATTCGTTAAGACCGCTTAAGATTGAGGCACCAAGAACAACTTCAATTCAATATGTCTACACAATCTAACTTACTGACTTTTTGTCTTTTTAATTTTATTCCAACTGACATAATTTCCGAATTGTAGAAAAATTTTGATTTGGTTCAGGATTTGACGAACTTTAGTAAATCAAAATTCTACAAAATGGATTTTAATAAATTTACTATCAAATCTCAAGAAGCGATTCAACAAGCTCAAAACTTGGCTGAAACGAACGGAAATGGCGCAATCGAAACAGGACATTTGCTGAAAGGTATTTTCTTGGTCGATCAAGATGTTATGCCTTATTTACTTCAAAAATTAGCGATTAATTCTAAAAGTTTGGAGTTGGTTGTTGACAAAATCATTCAAAGTTATTCCAAAGTTACCGGTGGACAAATGCATATTTCTCAACCAGTTGAAAAGGTTTTGAATCAAGCTTTGGTTGAAATGAAAACTTTCAACGATGAGTTTGTTTCGATTGAAATCATGTTTTATGCTTTATTGGATAGCACTGATGCCATTGGAAAATTCTTAAAAGACCAACAAATCACCAAATCAAAACTAAAAATTGCCATTATGGACTTAAGAAACGGACAAAATGTAACTTCAAATAGCCAAGAAGGAACTTATCAATCTCTAGAAAAATACGCCAAGAATTTAAATGAATTAGCCAAAGCAGGGAAATTGGATCCCGTAATTGGTCGCGATGACGAAATTCGCCGTGTACTTCAAATATTAACTAGAAGAACGAAAAATAATCCAATTTTAATCGGTGAACCTGGAGTTGGTAAAACTGCTATTGCTGAAGGATTGGCGCACAGAATTGTAACGGGCGACGTACCAGAGAATTTGAAAACTAAAATCGTTTATTCTTTAGACATGGGTTCATTGGTTGCTGGCGCTAAATACAAAGGTGAATTCGAAGAACGTTTGAAAGCGGTGATCAAAGAAGTGACACAAGCGGAAGGTGAAATTATTTTGTTTATTGACGAAATTCATACACTTGTTGGCGCGGGTGGAGGCGACGGCGCCATGGATGCAGCAAATATTTTAAAACCAGCTTTGGCTCGTGGGGAATTGAGAGCGGTTGGTGCAACAACTTTGAATGAATACCAAAAATATTTCGAAAAAGACAAAGCGCTTGTTCGCCGTTTTCAAACCGTTTTGGTGGACGAACCAAGCACGGAAGATGCGATTTCTATTTTGCGTGGAATTAAAGAAAAATACGAAAATCACCACAAAGTAATCATCAAAGATGCGGCAATCATTGCTGCTGTTGAGTTTTCGCAACGATACATTACAGAGCGTCATTTGCCAGACAAAGCAATTGATTTAATTGACGAAGCTGCTTCAAAATTGCGCATGGAAATCAATTCAAAACCAGAAGAATTGGATGAGTTGGAAAGAAAAATCTTGCAATTAGAGATTGAAAAAGCGGCAATCATGCGTGAGCAAGACACTAAAAAACTGGAGGGAATTGGCAAAGAATTAGCGAATTTGATTGAGCAACGAGACGCTTTCAAAGCCAAATGGCAAGCTGAACGTGATGTCGTAGATGGAATCCAAAAAATGAAAGAAGACATCGAAAACTTTAAGATTGAAGCAGACAATGCCGAAAGAATGGGGGATTACGGAAAAGTGGCTGAAATTCGTTATGGTCGAATCAAAGATACTGAAGCAAAATTAGAGGAAGCCAAAGGAAAACTTTCAGGAATGCAATCGACTTCTAAAATGATCAAAGAAGAAGTGGATGTTGCTGAAATTGCTGATGTGGTTTCAAAATGGACAGGAATTCCAATCTCCAAAATGATTGAATCTGAAGTTTCTAAATTATTGAAATTAGAAGATGAATTAGGCAAAAGAGTAGTTGGTCAGACAGAAGCAATCGGCGCGATTTCAGATGCAGTTCGAAGAAGCAGAGCTGGATTGCAAGATGCTAAAAAACCAATTGGATCTTTCATATTCTTGGGGACGACTGGAGTAGGGAAAACCGAATTGGCGAAAGCTTTGGCGGAATATTTATTCAACGATGAAAATGCCATGACTCGAATCGATATGAGTGAATACCAAGAGAAACATTCTGTGAGCAGATTAGTTGGAGCACCTCCGGGATATATCGGTTATGATGAAGGTGGACAATTGACAGAAGCCGTTCGACGTCGACCATATTCAATCATTTTGCTGGACGAAATCGAAAAAGCACATCCAGATGTTTTTAATATTTTGTTACAAGTTTTGGATGATGGTCGATTGACTGACAACAAAGGTAGAACGGTGAATTTCAAAAATACGATTATCATCATGACTTCAAATTTAGGTTCTCATTTAATCCAAGAAACTTTTGACGGTATCAAACCTGGTGAAGAAGACAGAGCGACTGAAAAAGCCAAAATGTTGGTGATGGAATTGTTGAAACAAACAATTAGACCTGAATTTTTGAATCGAATTGATGAAACAATCATGTTTACGCCACTTACGAAGGATAACTTGAGACAAATTGTTCAGATACAAATGAATCAATTGACTGAATTATTGAAAGAAAAAGACATTCATTTACATGTAACTGCTGACGCTTTCGATTGGATTGCTGAAGCAGGATATGATCCTCAATTTGGCGCAAGACCGGTGAAAAGAGTGATTCAAAAACAAGTGTTAAATGAGTTGTCGAAAGCTTTACTTTCAGGCACTATTGATACTTCGAAAACAGTGGTCATGGATATTTTTGACACTAAAATTGTCTTCAGAAAACCAATTACTGAAGCTGAAGAAGTATAAAGTCAAAATGTGACTGAGGTTTTTGATAAAATTATGTAACTTCGCATCCCTTTCCATTTGGAGAGGGATTTTTTTATTTTTAGAATGAAACTTTTTAGCTTAAACGCCGGAACATCAAGAGTTTTTGGACTCGATTTACTTCGATTTTTTGCCATCATTTTTGTTGTGGTTGGGCACAGCATGATTTTAGTTCCTAAGGATATTAAAAAACATGTCGTCAAGGAAGGTGAAAATTTGACAACGATTTCATATCAATATTACGTTGACAAAAACCTGATTTCCAGTTCGAATGAAATACTAAATTTTGACAAGCAAGCTGATACAATCAAAGTTTCTAAAGAAAAACCTACACGTGTAACTAAAGTTTTGAAAGCTGGACAAACGATTGATATTCCTGTTGATGGTAAATTCAGAAAGTATGTCAACGCGATTTTATTGGATGGTGTTGCGATTTTCTTCGTGCTAAGTGGTTTTTTAATTGGTGGAATATTAATTAAAATGCTAGAAAGAAATCCACCATCCTTCAGTTTATTGGTCAACTTTTGGAATCGTCGTTGGTTGAGAACATTGCCGATGTACTTAGTGATCTTAGTGATTTTGTTGGCTTTTGCCTTTTTTGTAAATCCTAAAATTTTCCCAGAATACTTTGGAAGATACTTCTTCTTTTTACAAAATTTCAACAATCGTCCAGAACATTTCTTTGGAGAATCTTGGAGTTTGTGCATTGAAGAATGGTTTTATTTCTTTATTCCCTTGATGCTTTTTGGAGGTTTGGTTTTATTCAAAACAAAAGTAAAAACGATGTTTATTTGGGTGATTTCAATTGTGATTATTGGCGTCGTTGTTTACAGATATTATTTCTTCAATCAAGCTTCAATCCAAAGTGTTTTTCATAGTTTGAAAGATGGAAAACCATATTTAATGTTGGTAACAACAAGAATTGATTCAATCGTTTATGGAGTTTTAGCTGCTTTTGTGGCATTTTATTATCCCAAAATTTGGCAAAGATGTAACAGTATTTTCTTGGTTTTGCTATCGCTTTACGTGCTTTATTACTTGAAAATGCATTACCAAAAAGAGTACATCATTTGGTCTCCTTCGATTAATTCAATTTGCGTGATGATTATGCTGCCATTCTTGGCCAATTTAAAAACGATGAGGTTTAAAATTTTCAAATTCATTACGTTTATTAGTTTGATTTCATATTCCATGTATTTGGTGAATTTGAGTTTGGTGATTCATATTTTAATCAAATTTGGAATGCATGGATTGCTCAATGATAAATACATTCCAAGCGATACTTGGTACATTGAATATGCTGTTTATTGGGCTTATGTCATTGGACTTTCTTTTATTTTCTATCGCTTCATCGAAATCCCTTTCATGAACATGAGAAAGCACGAAAAGTAATTTTCTCTTAAAATCAAAACTTTGTTGCATGTCAAAAAGAAAACTTATTCTTCTATTTATTTTAGCGTTTTCACAGATATTCGCTCAAAAAAACGATTCTATTTTTATTAGAAAAATTTATGATCAAGCTTTGTCCGAAGGACATTCTTATGAAGATTTAAGAAGTTTGTGTAAAGATGTTGGCGCAAGATTATCAGGTTCTTCTCAAGCTGAAATGGCAGTTGAATGGGGGAGAAACAAATTGCAATCTTACAATTTCGATAAAGTTTATTTGCAAGAAATTCAAGTTCCACATTGGGAGCGAGGCACGAAAGAAAGCGCTTGGGTAAAAACCAAGGAAGGAAAATTGATTTCGTTGAAAATTTTGGCATTGGGTGGTTCTGTTGGAACAAATGGTACATTGAGAGCAGAATTGATCGTTTTTCACTCGCTAGACGACTTGAAGAAAGCCAAAGAATCAGACGTGAAGGGAAAAATCGTGCTCCTAAATCAGCCTTTCGACGAAAAAATGGTCAATACTTTTAAGGCTTATGGCGCTTGTTATCCAATCCGCGGTGACGGTGCTGTTGAAGCGGCAAAATTGGGAGCCGTGGGAGTTGTTGTTCGTTCACTTGGTTCTTCGCAAGATTTGCATCCACATACTGGTTCCATGCATTATGAAGATAAAGTAAACAAAATTCCTGCTGCAGCAATTGCAACTGAACAAGCTGATTTATTGGATAATTTATCGAAAAAGGAAAAGCTTGAATTCATTTTTGAATTGGATTGTAAATCGTTGCCTGATGTTAAAAGTTACAATGTGATTGGTGAAATTACTGGTACTGAGTTTCCCAATGAAATCATCACTTTTGGCGGACATTTAGACTCTTGGGATGCTGGTGAAGGCGCACACGACGATGGCGCAGGAATCATTCACAGCATTGAAGCGTTGAGAATCTTAAAAACGTTGAATTTCAAGCCAAAACATACTTTGCGTGTGGTGCTTTTTATGAACGAAGAAAATGGCAATAAAGGCGGTTTGACTTATGCGACTTGGTCGAAAGAAAAAGGTGAAAAACAAATCGCAGCATTAGAAAGTGACCGAGGCGGATTCGCGCCAAGAGGATTTAGTTGTGATGGAAGTAACGAACAAGTTGCTCTTTTGCAATCATTTGAAGGGAATTTTGAACCTTATGAATTGCATGTTTTTGAAAAAGGATATGGTGGTGTTGATATCAATCCGTTGAAAAATTCCTTCGAGGGAATTCCACTTTTTGGATTTGTTCCAGATTCTCAAAGATATTTCGATTTTCATCATGCTGAAAGTGATGTTTTTGAGTCTGTAAATAAAAGAGAACTTGAATTAGGCTGCGCTGCAGTAAGTTCAATGATTTATTTATTAGATTCTTACGTTAAATAATTGCTCAAAAAATATATTTTTAGTATTATTTGCATGTTAAGGTGTTGATAAAATCCAAAAACTTGATTTTTAAAATCCATTAAAATTTCGTAATTTTGTGGCATAAAATGGTGAAGTAATACGATTTAGTATTATAAAAAACGAACATTTATGGCACAAGACATTTTTGACAAAATCAGAAAAAACAGAGGTCCGATCGGACAATACTCCAAAGGAGTTCACGGGTATTTTACTTTCCCGAAATTAGAAGGTGAATTAGGTAACAAAATGATTTTCCGTGGAAAAGAGTGCTTGGTTTGGTCTTTGAACAATTATTTAGGTTTAGCAAATCATCCAGAAGTTCGTGAAGCTGATGCAAAAGCAGCTGAACAATATGGTTTAGCATATCCGATGGGTGCACGTATGATGACTGGTCAAACGAGTGAACATGAAAAATTAGAAAATGAATTGGCTGAATTCATGGGGAAAGAGGATTGTATTCTTTTGAACTTTGGTTACCAAGGAATGGTTTCTGCAATCGATTCATTGGTTGATAGAAATGATATTATTGTTTACGATAGTGAATCTCACGCATGTATTTTAGATGGTATGCGTTTGCATACAGGAAAACGTTTTGTTTTTCAACACAATGACATGCAGAGCTTCGACAAGCAAATGAAAAATGCAACATCTTTGGCTGAAAAAACGGGTGGTGGAATCATGGTGATCACGGAAGGTGTTTTCGGAATGGCTGGTGATCAAGGAAATTTGAAAGAAATCATCGAATTCAGAAAGTCTGGAAAATACAGTTTCCGTTTGTTTGTGGATGACGCACATGGATTTGGTACTTTAGGTGCTACTGGTCAAGGTGCTGGTGAAGCGCAAGGTGTTCAAGATGAAATCGATGTTTTGTTTGGAACTTTCGCTAAATCTATGTCTTCTATAGGCGGATTTATTTGTGCTGAAGAAAGTATCATTGAATATTTAAGATACAACATGCGTTCTCAAATGTTTGCGAAAGCATTGCCAATTACTATCACAATTGGTGCACGTAAACGTTTGGAATTGTTGAGAACCAAACCAGAATTGAAAAACAAATTGTGGGAAGTAACAAATGCACTTCAAACAGGATTCAAAGATGCTGGTTTTGATATTGGTGCTACAAATTCTCCTGTAACTCCAGTTTTCATGAAAGGTTCATTGGCGGAAGCTACAAATTTGACTTTCGACTTACGTGAAAACTACAATATCTTTTGTTCAATTGTGATTTATCCAGTTGTACCGAAAGATGTAATCATGTTGAGAATTATTCCAACTGCTGCGCATACTTTGGAAGATGTTAGTTACACAATTGAAACTTTCAAAACGTTGAAAAGTAAATTAGATGCTGGTGCATACAAATCAGATGAATTAGCAACTGTTGAAGTAGATAATAAAAAAGCTTAATTGACTTTTAAATATTTTTTGAAGCCCGATTTGTCGGGCTTTTTTTGTTTTTATTCGTTTCCTAAATCAAAATGAAATAGATAACCTAAGATATTGCTACTTTTGAGTCATGAATAAACGTTTAAGTTTTCTGTTTTTATTAATTGGTTTCCTTGGTTTTTCTCAAGAGAAAAGTAAGATTTCAAATCTTGAAATTCCATTTCGTGATTCAAATGCGATAGTAATACATCATACTGCTTATAGTTTAGAATACTGTGAAAAACACGAACAAGCTTATTGGGTTGCTTACGAATTAACCAAGTCTGAAACTGAGAAAAAATTTGAGCGAACGGATAAATTTATTGTTGATCCAAAAGTTTCTACAGGAACTGCAAATGCTGATGATTACGCTAAATCTGGTTATGATCGTGGACATTTAGCTCCAGCTGGGGATATGGCTTGGTCTGAAAAATCTATGGTAGAATCCTTTTATTATAGCAATATGAGTCCACAATTACCTGGTTTTAACCGCGGAATTTGGAAACGATTGGAGGATTTGGTCAGAGACTGGGCAGTTGAAAACGAATCAATTTATGTTGTTACAGGACCAATTCTTAAAAAAGACCTACCAACAATCGGTGTAGATAAAGTTTCAGTACCAGAAAAGTATTATAAAGTAATTTTAGATTACAAAGAGCCTAGTTTAAAAGCAATTGCTTTCGTTTTACCAAACGAATCCTCACAAGAATCTTTGACAAAATATGTCGTTTCAATCGATAGTGTGGAGATACTAACTGGAATAGACTTTTTTCCAAAGTTGGACGACAAAGACGAAACAAGAATAGAAAAAACTGTTTGCATATCTTGTTGGACTTGGAATGTTGTAGCTCCAAGTTCAAATTCAACCAATAAATCTACTGTAAAGAAAACTGTTCAATCTGAGGAAAGGTTGAAAGTTTCAGTGCAATGTAAAGGAACAACGAAAGCAGGCAATCGATGTAAAAATAAAACCTTGAACGCGAGTGGGAAGTGTTATTTACATGAAGATCAATAAATTTTTAATAAAAGTCAGATTTCTTAGAATTCAAGCGTAACAATTGTTAATAACTATCGTAATGGTGTTAATAACATTGAAACCATGAAGTATTTTTCATTAATTATTGGTCTTTTCTCAATTGGAATTGTGTTTGCCAATGTGGAGAAAAAATATACCCAAGAAGAATATGTTTCAACTTGGAAAAGTGTCGCTATTGGACAGATGATTCAATATAAAATTCCTGCGAGTATCACCATGGCTCAAGGAATTTTAGAGAGCGGAAACGGAAATTCAATGTTAGCACAACAAGCAAATAACCATTTTGGAATAAAATGTCATGATTGGTCAGGTGAAAAAATCTATATCGATGATGATCAAAAAGGGGAGTGTTTCAGAAGTTATACAAGCGCAACTGAATCTTTTGAAGATCACAGTAAGTTTTTGAAAGAACGCTCACGCTATTCAAGTCTTTTCGCATTAAAACCAAACGATTACAAAGGTTGGGCGCAAGGTTTGAAAGATGCAGGGTATGCCACAAATCCGAAATATCCACAATTATTGATAGACTTGATTGAAAGATTGAAGTTGAACGAATTTGATGAAGTAGGAACTGAAACAGCAATTCCAACTGCTTTGATTGCGAGTTCAAGTTCTAAAGCTTCTGAAGTTCAGCATTCTGTAATGTTGCACAAAAATAAGATCAAGTACATTGTTGCGAAAAAAGGGGATACTTTTTACAGGATTTCTAAAGAATTTTCTGTAGGGCTATGGCAATTATATCGATACAATGATTTAGGTGTTAAAAAAGACGTCGTTGAAGAAGGTGATATCATCTATTTGCAACCGAAACGAAGAAGATCTAAATCAGTTGAAACATTTTCTGTTAATAATCCATTGAGTTTAAGAATGATTTCTCAGTTAGAGGGAATCAAACTTGAATCGTTGATGGATAAAAATAATATTTCCTCACCGGATGAGCTTTTGCCAAGAGGTGAGAAAATTGCCCTCAAATAAATCGATTCGATCTCGATTTGCTACGAAAGTAGAGAGGAATTTAGTTTGTTGTTGTTTGTTTGAAGAGTCTTCTAGCGGAGGCTCTTCATCATTTTAGGTAGTTTAGAAAATGTCATTTTCAGAATATTAACATTTAGGATTCCAAGAATTTATTATATTTGTTAGCTCAAAAACAGTGTTTTTTGTAGCAGATAAGATACTTTTGAAATCTACATATTTGTAAAATTTATGAAGCCATCTACAGAATTATTTAAACTTGTAAAATCATTAAGTAAGTCAGAAAAGCGATTCTTTAAATTGACTTCTTCTTTACAATCTGGGGATAAAAATTATTTAAAGATTTTTGATGCAATTGAAAAACAACAAGTTTACAATGAGGAAGCATTGAAAGTTGAGTTTAAAAATGAAACTTTTATCAAGCATCTTCCTTCTGAGAAAAACCATCTATATAAACTTATCTTAAAAAGTTTACGTTCATTTTACAGCGAACAATCAATCAGTAGTTTACTAAAACAGGAAATCAAAAATGTTGAAATATTATTCAACAAAGCACTTTATAAGGAATGTGAAAAATTCGTAAGTCGCGCAAAGGAAATTGCTGCAGACCATGAAAAATTCTACTATTGGTATGAATTGATTGCTTGGCAAAAGAAACTGCTTGAAGAAGCTTACGAAGAAGGAGAATTTTCTACGAATTTAGATGAATTAGTCGAAGAAGAAGAAATGGTGATTGCTAAGCTCCGAAATCTTGCTGAATATCAAGTAGTTTATTCGAAAATAAATCTAATTTTTCGAAGTGGAGGATTCACTAGAAATGAACAAGAGAGAAAAGTGGTAGATTCTATCGCTGATTATCATTTGATTAAAGGGAAAAACACCGCGATTTCAACAAGAGCAACTTCGATGTGCTACTACATCAAAGGATTATGTGCAGCGACAACCAGAAATTATGAAGATAGTTTTCAGTTTTTTAATAAAACGCGACAAATTTTAGAAAATAACCCTAAAATAATGGAAGATTCACCACAGCGATATGTGATGACGCTTTTTCATTTATTGAGATGTTATATAGATAATTACGACTTTGAGAATGCCCAAAAATCGATTCAAGATTTGCGCGCCTTATTAGGGAAAAAAGGATTTAATTCGGTGGATATTACAGTTAGAATTTTCGCAAACTGTTACAACCAAGAGTTGAATTTATTGCATTCCATGGGCGAAATGCAAAAATCTGTCGATTTAATACCAGAAATCGATCAAGGTAAATTGGCGTTTCAGGATAAAATAAGCAAAGAACAAGAAGTGATATTACTTTATAACAAAGCCTACAGTTATTTTGGAATCGGTGATTATAAGAAAGCACTTTCTTATTTGAATGAAGTATTGAACGACAACGAGCAAAATTTAAGACAAGATATTTACAGTTTCAGTAGATTGTTGAATTTAGTACTACACTATGAATTAGAAAATTACGACTTTTTGGAGTATGTAATAAAATCTACAAATAGATATTTATCTAAATACGAGCGTGATTATAAAATTGAAGACGTTTTAATCAAGTATATTCGAAAATTGTCCAAAGTTTCTAATCCCAAAGCTGCACAAGAAATTTTTATTTCAATGAATCAAGAAGTAAATCTTTTGATGCAAGATCACCAAGAACGTGTAGTTTTGGAGTTTTTCAATATTGAAGCTTGGATAGATAGTAAAATTAACAAGACTTCTTTTTCAGAATCAGTAAAAAAGATGCTTAAAAAGTAAGATTGTAGCAGATCACTAGTCCTTGTGTGATCGAAGATATAACTGCTTTACTTTCAGCAAAAGCATAATAATTGTACTTTTTTGTTTGGTATTTATAGGCAATATCAAAAGCTGATCGTTTGAATTTTATTCCAGCACCGAAACTGTAAGTTGTACTTCCTGAAGTTCCATTTGAAACGTCTTTTGCATAGGGTTGTGGATAAAATGCATATCCGCCACGAATAAAATATTGTGATTGAAATACAATTTCACAGCCAATTCTAATATTCACTACAGACCTTAATAATTGGTCAGCTTCATCATTTTGATATTTATAATTATTCGCTTCAGGAGCGAAATTGACATCTTTAGTAGATTTTAAATTGGCCCATTTGTAATTAAGGTATTCTAAATCAACATTGATACAACCTCTAGTTCCAAATACATATCCCAAAGATCCGATTAATTTAGTTGGAGTTCGAAGTCTGTATTTGTAATTTGCAGTTGGTTTTGTTCCAGCAGGTAAAGCATAAATTGTATCATTTTGATAAGTTGTCATGTCGGCTGACCATTCATCGGACAAACTATAAAATGTTGGCGTGTGCACACTTAATCCAAGTCTCATGGCGTCAAATGGAAGATAAATTACTCCAATTTTCAGATTGTTTCCGCTTCCTTTTGTACTTAAATTATATCGATAATTAAATGAATCTAACGATAAAGAAGCGTTTTCTAACTTTTCTCTATGTGTGTAAGCTTCAGTATATCTAATCGTTCTAATTCCCCAATTAACACCTAAATACAATTTGTTGATATAATTTGTACTAAATGAAAGACTATATTCTGAAACGCCTCCTTTGGTATCAATCGTTCGATTGTGAGTCATGGTGTCGTTAGCAGTCAATCTGGGTACATAACTTCCATTCAATCCTGGATCGATTGCATAGGTTTCCCAAGCCAAAGCTGTTGAAAAGGGTGAGAATTGATCTGGCGATAATCCGTAACCGTCAGACGCAAAAACATCTAAAAGAGAATTGTATAATTTTCCTTTATAGTTAATATTGTTGGTAAAATTGTCAACTCGATTATAACAGAATCCAATTTGGTTGTATAAAAATCCTTTGTTTTTTGCTGAAACATCATTGACAATAACAATTCCTGCATTTGATGGTCTTACTGGATTTTTAGATGATTCAGTTGTTGTACCTTCAAAATAATTGCTGTTTCCTATGTGATTAAAATTTAATCCCATGTTGAATTGATTCGAAGAAAATCGACCGTATCCAGCAGGATTGATTAGAGAAGAACTAATATCTGCTCCCAAAGCACCAAAAGATCCCGCCATCGCCTCAAATCTTGCACTACCTTGCAATTGAATGTTTGAATATCTAACTAAATCAACAACATTTTGACTAAAACTAAATGAAATTGAATAAAATATTATGAAACTTAAGCAATACTTAATCATTGTGTGATTGAAATCAATTAGAAATATTTACAAGTGAAATGAAATTATCTTCTTCCGCCGCCTGTTGATCCTGAAGATGGACGAGAAGTTGAACCACCGCCGCCACCGCCAGTTGAACCACCGCCAGTTCTTGAAGAAGATCCAATAGATCCACCTTCTCCGCTAGTTCTCGACGGTGTAGAAATTGAACCATTAGAACCACTCGATCCTCTTGACGACGAAGAACCTCCAGAATTATTTTCAATTCCACTAAATACATTTCCACCTCTTGATGAAGAACCTGATGTATTACCTCGAGAGATAGAACCAGAATTATTGACACTTCCACCTTGAATTCTACCCGGTCTGTTGTAATCTATGTTTTCATTGGTTCTAGACAAAACCTGAGGCTGAGGTGAAGAACTATTTCTGTTGATAATTGGTTCTTTTCCAACAGGTTTAACAATTGTTCCGGAACCAACGGAATGAGCACTAGATAGAGGTGAAGTGGTACTTTTCAGCGTTCCAGGAATGTTTGATCTTGTGATTACGCCTCCACCGCCGCTGCTTCCTCTTGGACCGCTGTGATGATAAGGGTTTGATCCTCCTGAACCTCCACCGTTATTATTGTTGTTGTTCCAATTGTTGTTGTTATTGTTCCATCCATTGTTATTCCATCCATAATTGTTTCCATAGTAGTTGTTATTATAGAAACTAGAATAATAACCGTGGTTGTAGTAATTGTAATAATTGCCGTAACCACCGTAAAATGGATTTCCAAAATAAGGATTCATGTAACTCCATCCATAACCAGGATAATAAGCCCAATTCGAACCATACATTTGATATGGATTGTAACCAAATGGTTGTGGACGATAACCTATTCCTCGCATAAAGAAAGGATCGAAATTATTCATTCCGCCACCAGCAGTATAAGTAATATTGTTGTTATTTCTGTCTTTTTTGTATTTGTATGCACTGTAATTTGTTTCGTCATCCAAAGATTCTCCCACCGGAATTTGAGAACTTTTCACTACGTAAACATCGTCATCCGGAGTATTTGAAATACTAACACAAGAATTCAATATCAGCGTTGATATTGCAAAAATTGATATTGGAAATAAATTTTTCATGATAGGTACATTTAAAACTTAATTATAAAGATAATCTTTATTTCTACATTTGCAGAAAATTTAACCTTATTTTAAGGTTTTTTAAACACAAAATTCAATATCAGCAATGGCAAAGAACACAACAAGAGCGGAAGATTATTCAAAATGGTACAATGATTTAGTGAATCGTGCTGGCTTAGCTGAAAATTCAGGAGTTAGAGGATGCATGGTTATCAAGCCATATGGATTTGCAATTTGGGAAAAAATCCAAGCACAATTGGACATCATGTTCAAAGAAACTGGACATCAAAATGCTTATTTCCCCTTGTTTATACCGAAAAGTTTATTCGAAGCAGAAGAAAAAAATGCTGAAGGTTTTGCCAAAGAATGCGCTGTTGTAACGCATTACAGACTAAAAACTGATCCATCAGATAAAACAAAACTAATTGTTGATCCAGAAGCTAAATTGGAAGAAGAATTAATCGTACGTCCAACAAGTGAAGCAATCATTTGGAACACTTATAAAGGTTGGATTCAATCGTATAGAGATTTGCCTTTGTTGATTAATCAATGGGCAAACGTTGTTAGATGGGAAATGAGAACGCGCTTGTTTTTAAGAACTTCTGAGTTCTTGTGGCAAGAGGGACACACTGCGCATGCGACCAAAACTGAAGCAATTGCTGAAGCCGAACAAATGCTGGATGTTTACACCGAATTTGCTGAAAATTGGATGTCGATGCCTGTTATTAGAGGAAAGAAAACAGAAAGTGAGAGATTCGCTGGTGCCGATGATACTTATTGTATCGAAGCAATGATGCAAGATGGAAAAGCGTTGCAAGCAGGAACTTCTCATTTTTTAGGTCAAAACTTTGCGAAAGCTTTCGATGTGAAATTTGCTGACAAAGACGGAAAGTTGGAACATGTTTGGGCAACTTCTTGGGGCGTTTCTACACGTTTGATGGGGGCTTTGATTATGACGCACTCGGATGATGAAGGTTTGGTTTTGCCTCCAAAATTGGCTCCAATTCAAGTTGTTATAGTTCCAATTTACAAATCTGCTGAAGAATTAGAACAAGTTTCTGTCAAAGCAAATGAATTGGTGAAAAAGCTGAAATCTATGGGTATTTCTGTTAAATTCGACGACGACGATAATCGCCGACCAGGATGGAAATTTGCTGAGTATGAAACGAAAGGTGTTCCAGTTCGAGTTGCTCTTGGACCTAGAGATTTAGCTGAAGGAAAGGCAGAAATTGTGCGAAGAGATACCAAAGAAAAATCAACAGTTGATTTTGATGGAATTGAAAATTTGATTGCTCAATTGATGATTGATATCCAAGATAATTTGTTCAATCGTGCGAATCAATTCAGAGCAGACAACATTCAGAAAGTTGATTCTTATGACGTTTTTAAAGAGAAAATCGAAAAAGAAGGTGGTTTTTATTTGGTACATTGGGATGGAACAGCTGAAACAGAAGCTTTAATTAAGACTGAAACACAAGCAACAATTCGCTGTATTCCATTAGATTCTGTTGAAGAAGACGGAAAATGTATGGTAACAGGCAAGCTTTCAAAACACCGTGTTGTAATTGCGAAAGCTTATTAAAATACCAAAATGCTGAATGTAAATTCAGCATTTTTTTTTGAAAAATTAATTAAGTTGGACTTCATTAAATCATTCTAACATATGGAAGCTATCGATAGAAAATCAATTTTAGATTTATTGCTTACTAAATCTGCCTTGAAACAGGATATTTTTCAAGATACTCAAAAAGTTTTCTTGGATTTAAAGAAAGTATTGAATGAAGAAGTAAGCAGTTTAAAATCCGATATTACAGATGATCGAATTCGGATGCAATACATCGATAAGGGTGAATTTGAAGCACAAGTCTTCGTTGGAAGCGATGTTTTGCTTTTTCACCGACATACAAATGTCTTTTTATTGCCTGAATCACATCCGTTTTGGGAACTTGAGTATTTGAAAGAGAATTCAAATCGAGGATATTTTGGGATTATTTACATTTATAATTTCTTAGCGCAATCGTTTATTCAGGGCAGAATGGAAGACCCAGGATATTTGATCGGAAGAATTTTTATTAATTGTGACGGACATTTTTTTATTGAAGGCAAAGGACCATTAGGTTCGTCGTTTAAAGATGTTGAAAAAAGAGAGATTAGCGATGAAATTTTAAAAGAAATCATATTGACTTCCTTTGCTTATGCTGTTGATTTTGATTTATTAACACCGCCTTTTGAAATGGTTTCTCAAATAAATGTGAGACAAATACAAGCGATTAGTGCTAGTTTGTCTATGCAAACAGGAAAACGTTTAGGATTTAAATTCGAAAAAGAAGAAAATGATTTTTTTTAAAAAAATATGTTTCAATATTTGCTATATCAGAAATTAGATATATATTTGCACTCCAAAAATCAACAAAATTTTTGATTTGGCCCATTCGTCTAGTGGTTAGGACGCCAGGTTTTCATCCTGGAAACAGGAGTCCGATTCTCCTATGGGCTGCAAAGAAAATAAACGTTCTTTACACAAATTTTTGGCCCATTCGTCTAGTGGTTAGGACGCCAGGTTTTCATCCTGGAAACAGGAGTCCGATTCTCCTATGGGCTGCAAGAACATATGTTCAAATAACTTAAATAAAAAAACAATCATGGCGAATCATAAGTCAGCTAAAAAAAGAATCAGATCAAACGAAGCGAAAAATCTTCGTAACAAATATCAACACAAAACAATGCGTAACGCTGTTAGAAAGTTGAGAGCTTTAACTGTTAAGAGTGAAGCTGAGACATTGTTTCCAGTTGTATCAGCGATGATCGACAAATTGGCTAAACGCAATGTTATTCATAGCAACAAAGCTTCAAACCTTAAATCTGGTTTGGCTGTTCATATCAACAAAATTTAATTCAATTTTGAATTGATGAAGGGGGTTTTTACCCCCTTTTTTTGTTTTATGTAATTTCATTTTCAAATAAAATTTTTACATTTACAAGTGTTGAAAATCTTTTTGTATTCCATTTTTATGTTTCCTTTTGTTGTCGTTGCACAGCAAAACGTGCTTTTTTTGAAGCAGGATACTTTGAAAATTACAACTAGAACAGGAGGGAATTCAATAGATTCACTTGATTGGTATCACGCAGGGAATTTCACGCTTAATCCTGGTGGACCTTTGAATAACCCATTTGGATACTCAGGCTCTAATTATTTAAATGTAACTTCCGTTTTTCAAAGTCAACTTACATTACCGAAAAAGCTAAAAAGTACCTTCACAGCATTGCCTCACTTGGGTTTTATGTATTCTTTTGGCTCAGGGAGTTTACAGTATTTAAATGCTGAATATCAACAGTCTTTTCGAAAAAATACCCATTTAAATGTTGTTTATAATCGTAGTTCGATCACTGTAGGTAAGGGATTCATGAGAAACAACAGTTTTTCCAATGACGCCATTCAGTTTTTATTTGACCACAAAGGAAAGCGATATAGCAATTTAATATATTTAGATTTCATAAATTCAAGACGCGCCTTGAGTGCTGGTATTCGAACTGATACCTTAATTGATGTGTATGGATTAGATTTTACACCAGTTTACAAAGAGAATGCGAATTCAATCAATAGAAGTCTACAATTTGGTTCTCAACATTTGTTTGCTTTAAATTCCGATTCTTTGGTGCAGCATGGATTTATTTACAAGAACAAATGGAGTATTCAAAATCGTGTTTATACTGAAGTTGATACAATTTATGGGTTGTATAATCAGCTAAATATCGATTCAAATGAAACCCGAGATCAATTTCAATTGGCCAGAATTAATAATGCTGGGGGATATTTTTTCAAAACACCTAAAATTAAAGTTGAAGTACTTGTTCAGCATGGATATTGGAGATTTCAAAATTTAGGAGTCAATCGCGATACAAACGAGCTTGAATTTCAAGGAAATGTAGCGTTTGATTTGGGGAAATTACATCTTCAAAATGATTTTAGCTTAAATATACTCGGAGCACTTGGTGAATGGTCTGAAAAAGCTACAGCGAGTTTTAAAACGGAGAAAATTCAGCAATACGCGAGTTTTTCGACACAAGCAACATTGCCTTCACCGTTCATTAGACAGTATTTCGCTAACAACCATCATTGGAAGTTAAATCCACTGGAAACACAAGGGAAAACGGTATTTGATTATGAAGTACATTTTCCAAAATGGGCAAATTCTTCAGTAGGTTTTGGATTTAGAAATTTGAAAAACAACTATTTCTATGTTGATTCAATGTGGAGAAATGATACATTGAGTTCAATTAATTTATTTTCATTGAATCTTAGAAGTCATTTGAAATGGAAAGTGCTACATTGGCAACCACAAGTGATTTTGAATTCAAGTACTTCGAATTTTGATTTTCTTCCACAATTTGATTTGCGCAGTAAATTGTTTTTCAACAAAAGACTTTTCAAAGCCAAGAAATTAGATTTTATTTTGGGAGTTGATCTCAGGTATCAAGCCAATTACAAAATGCTTAATTACGACGTTACATTGGATTTATATCGTTTGCCAACGCAAAATATTAGCCATCAAGCCATGTTTGAATTGGACTTCTTTACAGGGATTCAAATCGATGAATTCAGATTCTACTTCAAATTTGAAAACATCGATTATTTCTGGAATAAGCAAACGAATTTGCAGCAAATTGGATATCCAATCTCACCAAGCATTATCAGATTAGGCTTTACTTGGGATTTTTTCAATTGATTTTTTCAAAATGTGCATTTATTTCATTTCTAAGGCGTGTAAAGCGAATGAAGCAAGCCAATGTTCGCCTTCATAGTTTCCGTCCGTTATTGCCCCGATAGAATAGTTGAAATGCAAATCAGCAATTGCTTTCAGATGACCAAATTCTTTCGGATAAGTTTTTGCCAGGGAATAAAAGCACCAAGCTCTGCTGAAGTTCAATCCATCTAAATGTACCAAATGTCCATCTTCACGGTCGGAAACTTTTGCAGTTTCCCAATTGAATGATTTGTTAAATAATGGTTTAGCGAATTTTTTAGCCCATGAAATGAATTCATCTTTGGGCAAAATTTGTTGCATTAGATGCAATTCTTCCATGCATGGAGATAAAAAGTCAGTCCCACTCGGTTCCCAAGAAAACGGACAATCTACATCGTTGCTAAAGAATCTTTTAGAGTGATCTTGTATGGCAAACATCAAACTGTCATTTTTGGAAAATTGAGCATATTCATAAGCCAGCGAAAGTCCAAAAGCGGTATTTGAATGTGTTCCAACTCTTTGCGGATAAACTAATTTGGGTAAGAATTCTATGTAACGTTCAATGATTAAGTTACTTAAAGGTCTAAGGTTTTCTGCCAATTCGTGAGCGTATTCTTGGTTTGATTTTTCTAATTCAAGTTGCAATTTAAGCAACCAAGCCCAGCCATAAGTGCGTTCGAAAGATTTTTCGTGTTTTTTGTTTAGATAGTCGATTTCCGCCTGAATATTCGCTTTCGAAAGATTGATTTGCAGTTTTTGAATGATTTCTGTTCTGTTTTCCAATGCAGGAAATTTGTTTAGAAGGAAAACCAATGACCAGTGACCATGAACTGACGAATGCCAATCAAAGCAACCATAAAAAGCCGGGTGTAATTGAATAGGGGACAACAATTCGGATGAATCGTTGAGAAGCTGGTTGAGTTTGTTCGGATATTCTTTTTGCAAACATTTAAGTGGAAGTTTGGATAAATTGTTCGCGATCGAAACATCCAAAGCTACATCTTGAGCAAAAATGTTTTGAGCTAAAATCGAAATTGAAACTATTGAAATATTCAAAAAGTATTTTGTCATCTGATTTGAATTTTATTTTTTAAAGATAGAATTTAATAATTGAATTCATTTATTCCGAAAAATTATTGAGTATTATTTTTGTAGTTTTTGTCCGAATTTTTCGGATTTATAATTACTGGATATTTTTATTTAATAAAATGTATTCAAATTATTGATTTTTAAATAATTAATTTAAAAATACCCATTAAATTAATTATTTAGTTATAAAATTTAAAGTAATGCTTTATATTATATAATTTAATGTATTGTATTATAATAAAATATAAAGTTTAATAATTAAAAAAAAAACAGTAATTTTAATTTAAATTAATAAAATAGTTTTAATTGCTAATCACATAGCTAATAAATCGATTATTTTTTTGAATGATAGAGATTCAAATAAGTACATTTTTACACAATTGAAATAAGTTAATTAACTTTAAATCCAAATTTGGAAATTATGAAATGGTTAGCGAGCGTCTTATTCGTCGGTTTGTTGTTTTCTTCGATGGCACAAGATGAAGAAACGGAAAATGAAGAAGTAGTAAAAGAAGTACCTTCGACCATGGAATTGGGATTTGATGGTTATCTGGGCGCGTCAAATTTTGGCGGTTCAGGTGGAATTGGTGCCAAGTTTGGCTACAAAGTGAATGAAAATTTCATTCTTGGTCCGTCGTTTAGAGTGCAGAGAACTTGGTCAAATAACATTGGTCAGAAGTTTGGCTATACAATTTATGGCGGAGGACTTTGGGCACATGCACGTTTTGGTAATTACCTTTTTGCAGGAGCAGAATTTGAAATGTTGAAAAGTCCATTGAATTACATTTATTTAAGCAACCAACGAACTTGGGTTCCAACACTTTTTTTAGGTGGCGGATTCTCCCGCGAATTCAATAAAACAGTTAGAATTAATGCTGGTGTTTTCTACGATATAATCAATAATACGAGCAGTCCATTTAGATTGAGCTATTTTATGAAAAAAGCGAATGGAACTTTAATTCCAGTGATTTATAGAATTGGATTTTTCTTTCCGATAAATTAAAAAAGGCCTGAAAAAATGAATTTCAGACCTTTCAATTTCTCTATTTAAGTCGTTTTACATTAACATTCCTCCACAAACGTGGATTGTTTGACCTGTAACGTAAGATGACATGTCAGAAGCCAAGAAGACAGTTACATCAGCAACATCTTTTGGTGTTCCACCTCTTTTCAATGGAATAGAATTTCTCCAATCTTGAACTACTTTTTCATCCAATGCAGCTGTCATTTCAGTTTCAATGAATCCTGGTGCAATCGCGTTACATCTGATATTTCTTGATCCAAGTTCTTGCGCGATTGATTTTGTAAATCCTATCAATCCTGCTTTGGATGCTGCATAATTGGATTGACCAGCATTTCCGCTTACTCCAACAACTGAAGACATATTGATTATGGAACCTTTTCTAGCTTTCAACATCGGTTTTTGTACCGCTTTTGTAAGGTTGAAAGCAGATTTCAAATTGGTATTGATGACATCATCCCATTGTTGTTCAGTCATTCTCATCAACAAAGTATCACGCGTAATTCCTGCATTATTGATTAATACATCAACAGTTCCAAAAGTTTCAACAACAGAATCAACCAAGGTTTGCGCTGCGTCAAAATTTCCAGCATCTGATTTGAAGCCTTTGGCAACTCCACCATTTGCGGTAAGTTCTTTTTCTAGTGCAAGTGCTTTTTCTTCAGACGAAATGTATGTAAATGCAACAATTGCTCCTTGATTTACGCATTCTTCAGCAATTGCTTTTCCGATTCCCCTAGATGCACCTGTGATTAAAACTACTTTGTCTTGTAATAATTTCATAATTGTTTTTTTGATTTGAATGAAATTGAATCTTTTATATTACGAACGTCATTCATTTTTTTTCAAATATACATATTTCATTTAAAGTCGCTGAATTCAAAAGCGAAATCAAACTAAATATTGTTGTTTACTTAAGATTTAGAAAAGAAAAAGAGCCATTATCTGAAGATAATGGCTCTTAAAAGTAGTGTTAGTTAATCTTATTTCACAATTGACTTGCTCAAAATTCCTTCTTTGCTAGAAATCAATAATGTGTATTTTCCTTTCGACAATTCATTTAAATTCAATTGAATCGCATTTGAATTTTGAAAACTTGAATTCAAAATGTTTCTTCCTGCAACATCAAACAAACTTACTGTGTAGTCACTTGTTTCTTTCATTTGAATATTCAAAACGTCGCTGAATGGATTTGGATAAATCAAAGCTTCAATCGACTCAACTTCATTCAATCCTGCTGATGCGTTGTAATAAATTTGATCTGTTGATGTGAAGTAGTTACCCAATGATTTTCCTGGGCAATATACAGCTAAACCAAGAGAATAAACACCGTTTCCTGCATTTAATGTATAATTTTGATAAATGTAACTGATTGAATCCACTTGATCAACAGCCCATAAAACAGTCACAATATTTCCTACAAAAGCATAACTGGAAATGTAAATTGAATCAATACCAGTGTAATTCAATTGACAGTTTTCTTCTAAATCGCTCATTAATGAATCAACAAACAAAGAGTCGCTGTAAGTATTGTTGTTATAATTGTTTGATGGATTTGAAATAATGAAACTTACAGTAGTTGAATCGCTGTTTGCATCAACAATAGTTGCTGAATAAATACCTTGACAAAGGCCAGAAAACGCTCCGTTTGATGTAAATTGACCATTTGAAAGTGTGATTTGGTATGGCATAGCGCCATTAGTTTGGAAATCAACTGCTCCGTCACAAACTCCGTCAGCAGATACATCTGTAGGATAAGGATAAATATACAATGAATCAGTGTTATTGGCAGAAGAATCAGTAACAGTTCCTGTAAATGTCAGTTGACAACCGTTTGCATCCACAACGTTTACCGTATAAGATGAATTTGGACATAAACCTGTAATAGTTGAAGTTGTATAGCTCACACCATTTCCTGTCCAACTGTAACTATAAGGTGTTGTTCCTCCAGACAAAGCAACACCCAAAATTCCGTTACAAAAAGCTGGTGAACTTGCAGCTTGAGAAGTAATACTTCCTCCAAAATTCGCACAAGGATTATTGTTTGCTGTGATTGTAAAATAATAACTTGTATCTGCATAAATCAAAGAACCTGTAAGATTTACAGCATAATTCCCTTCGCACAAATTGTTGATGTTGGCTCCTCCTGTTTGGATGATGTTGTTTCCAGACATCCACGTCCAAGTTGCATAAGTTGAGTCTGATAAATAAGCTGCACCATCACAAGCACCAACAGAAGTTGCATTTGACGGGTAGACTTGAGCATTTAGAGCTTGACTGAAAATAGTCAAAATCCCAATAAATGTCGATTTTAATAAAAACTTTTTCATAATAATTTATTTAAGTTATTGTAAAGACTTTTTCAAAAACAGAAAGTTGTCTGTGATCCAAAAAAAACTTTATTTTTTTCAATTTGAATAATTGAATCTTTTATAATTAGTGTAAAATTAATTAATATCCAGTATTTTACCAACTTTCTCTCCAAATTTAAAGATTTCGTTTATTTTTTTATTCATCATTGATTGTCCGATTGGCGAATTCATTCCGATGCAAAAAATATAGTCGTTTTCAATTTCAATTTTTCCAATTCCCGAAGAAAGATAGAAATGGCCTAAATCGGTTTCAATAAGAGCCCCAAGTTCAGCTTTCGATTTATTTATTTCCGGCGAAAGTAATTGAATAATACTTTTCATTTGTTTGGTTTCGCTCAAGATTTTGCTTGCTTTCTCAACTTCTAGTTGCGCCATTGCCCGACCAGTTTCGTGTTTATCTCCAACCGAACCTTTAGTTTCTGAATGCACTGATTCATTAGCTTCATCGAGAGATTGCGAAGCAGCTTGAATTTTGAGGTCTATTTGACGACAAAATTCATTGAAAACTTGTTGTTTTATAATCATTTGGATAAAAATAAGCAAAAAAAAACTGCAACTTAATAATAAGTTGCAGTTTGAAAATTTTCGTTGAGCTATTAAAGCGCTATTTCTTCGTTTTTCTCATTTACAAAAGTGTATTGCAATAAGTTATTAGCGGTTACACCTCTTACCGGAATCCATTTTTTGTATTTCAAAAACCATTTAAACCTTCTGGAAAACAATCCATTTTTAAAATATGCTTCTAAATATGGATGAACTAACAAGGTAACTTTTTTCTCACCTCTATCAGAAATTAAGAAATTTAAGTTGTTTTCAATTTCTTCAGCAAAAAGAATAGTTGCTTGCACTTCGCCCGTTCCGTTACATGTTGGACACGTTTCTGATGTAATAATATCAGTTTCAGGTCTCACACGCTGACGAGTGATTTCAACAACACCGAATTTTGATGGAGGCAAAATGTTGTGTTTTGCTCGATCAGATTTCATATATTCTTTTAATTTTTCAAAAAGAATTTTGTTGTTTTCGCGGTCGTGCATATCGATAAAATCAATTGCAACTATTCCACCCATATCACGAAGTTGAAGTACTCTTGCGATTTCTTCAGCAGCTTCAATATTTGTAGCCAAGGCATTACTTTCTTGACCATCTGAACCTTTTCTGTTTCCACTATTTACATCCACAACATGCATTGCTTCTGTATGTTCGATAATTAAATAGCCTCCACTTGCAAGCGGAACTTTTTTACCGAATAATGTCTTTATTTGTTTACTAATACCAAATCTTTCAAAAATGTCAATTTTGGCATCATAAAATTTGATGATTTTTTCACGTCCTGGAGCAATTCCAGAAACATATTCACGCATTTCAGCAGAAAGTGCTTCATCGTTAACATGAATATTTGAAAAATCGGCGTTCAATAAATCTCTTAAAATAGAAGAGGTTTTATCGATTTCTCCTAAAACTTTTCGCGGTGGAGTCGCAGTTTTGAGATTAGTGTACATAATTCTCCATTTTTCAAGCAAATTTTTCAAATCTTGATCGATTTGCTCTACTTTTTTGTTCTCAGCAACTGTGCGGATAATCACCCCAAAATTCTTTGGTTTGATGCTATCCATTAAGTCTTTCAAACGATCTCTTTCTTCAGGATCTTTGATTTTTTGAGAAATGGAGATTTTATCAGAAAATGGAACCAAAACTAAGTATCTTCCTGCAAGTGTAATTTCTGCACACAAGCGAGGACCTTTACTCGAAATTGGCTCTTTCGCCACCTGAACCAAAATTGGTTGAGATGAGGAAACAACTTCATTCATTTTACCGTCTTTAGGAATATCCTTTTCAGACTTAAAATAAAGAAGATCAGCAACGTTTTGCTTGTTCTGAAGCGTGTCTTTAGTAAATTTATTGAGCGAATTGAACTGTGGTCCAAGGTCTAGATAATGCAAAAAAGCATCTTTTTCATAACCAACATCCACAAAAGCCGCATTTAAACTAGGAACTATTTTTCGAACTTTGCCTAGATAAATATCACCAACTGCAAATTCGGTATTTCCTTGTTCTTCATGCAATTCAATAAGCTTTCCATCACGCAACAAAGCAAGCCATATTCCGTTTGGACGGGAATCGACTACTAGTTCTAAACTCACGAAAGCTTATATTAAGACATTAAAAAATAAAATAACTTAGCCAGCGAACTAGCTAAGTTATTCAACAATTATCTAAAAAGAATTATTTTTTCTTTTTGTGACGATTTTTTCTTAATCTTTTTTTACGCTTGTGCGTAGCCATCTTATGTCTTTTTCTTTTTTTACCGCTTGGCATAACTGTTTATATTAGAATGATAAATAAATCTTTTTCTTGCGCTTTTACCTAAAAAAAAGCACTCCTGCTTTTACAACAGGAGTGCAAAGATAAAAAATTCAAACGAATTGCATACAAAAGATGCAAAAAGTCTTAAAATTATTTTACAACTACTTTCGTTTTCACCTCTTCAACAAAAGTTTTTGCTGGTTTGAATGAAGGAATATTATGAGCTGGGATAATAATCGTAGTGTTTTTAGAAATGTTTCTTCCTGTTTTTTCTGCTCTTTCTTTTACGATAAAACTACCAAAACCTCTTAGGTAAACATTTTCACCTTTAGACAATGATGATTTAATAGAAGTCATGAAAGCCTCTACAGTTTTAGAAACATCATTTCTCTCAACTCCAGTTTCTACAGCAATTTCTGCTACGATGTCTGCTTTTGTCATTTTTTTATTTCTTTAAGTAAATATAATAATGTGATATTCAGTTGCAAAGGTAATTGACAGAAAGATTATATCTTTGTTTTTTTTAAATTATTTTCAAAAAAATCCCTCAATGGCTGATTTTCACCTATTAATTGCCAATTGGTACAGACAAAATGCAAGAATTCTTCCTTGGAGAAATACGAAAAATGCTTATTTCATATGGCTATCGGAGATAATTTTACAACAAACAAGGGTAAATCAAGGATTAAATTACTTTTTGAAGTTTCAAAATAACTATCCAACCGTTAACCATTTGGCTGAAGCATCGGAGCAACAAGTTCTTGCAGATTGGCAAGGATTGGGTTATTATAGTCGCGCAAGAAATCTTCATTTTACTGCAAAAATTGTCGCAAATGAATTTGATGGCGTTTTTCCAGACTCATTTGATGAAATTAAAAAACTGAAAGGGATTGGTGATTACACTGCTTCAGCAATCGCTTCTTTTGCCTTTGATTTGCCTCATGCAGTTGTGGATGGCAATGTATTTAGGGTTATTAGCCGATTGTATGACATCGAAACGCCAATCGATACAAATGAAGGTAAAAAGATTTTTGATTCTTTAGCGAAAGAACTTTTAGGAAATAATCCTCCAGCTTTGCACAATCAAGCAATTATGGAATTTGGCGCATTGCAATGTGTGCCGGCAAATCCAAATTGTGAAATTTGTCTGCTCGTTTCGCAATGTCTAGCGTTCAAAAACAAAACAATCTCTGAAAGGCCACAAAAAAGAGGGAAAATCGTTCCTAAAAACCGATACTTTCATTTTCTCCAATTCAACGATGGAAAAAATATCTTTTTGGAGAAACGCACCAACAAAGATATCTGGCAACATCTGTTTCAATTTCCACTAATTGAATCGAATGAAGGTGCAACAATTGAAGAAATCAAATCAATATTGATTGGAAAATACAAAATCACACCGAGTTCTGTTTCCAATCAAATCAAACATATTTTGACGCACCAACGAATATATGCGCACGTTTGGAAATTTGATTCTTTTCCACAAGAAGATGAACGAGATGAAAATTGGATTAAGGTGCATTCCAATGATTTGATAAATTATCCAATTCCAAGATTGTTAGATAGATATTTGTTGGAAGAATAATTGTAAATAAACTTAATAAAAAAAGCCCCGTTTCAATTAAGAATCGGGGCTTTTTCATCCAACAATTTATGATTTATTTGATGATTATCTTTTTGAACTGATTGTTGATGCCAACTAAATAAATTCCAGAGGCTGGAACATCCAGGTTGATTTCATACAATCCATTTTCTCCTTTTTGATTTACTTTTACTGCTTGACCATAAGCATTGTAAACAGTCAAGTTTTCGATGTTTACTTGGCTACTGATATAAAAAGTTCCGTCATTTGGATTTGGAAAAACATTGAAATTTGCTTGATTTTCTTCATTTATCCCTTCAATACAATTGAAACTGTCGAACGATGCATCTGAAATAATGAAATTTCCTGTTCCATTTGGACATCTCAAAAATGAATAGTCAGTTGTCTGTCCACCAAAAGTGATACTGTCTAAAACTGTACCGTTCGCATATGATAGAATTAATTGTTCTCCAGTTGATGATAGCTTGAAGTTACTGTGAATTCCACTTTCTAAAGTGTCTCCATCTGCCCAAATAACTAAAAATCCGTTTGGAGCGATCGTCACATTTTCCGCAAAAGCCCATTTCAATGGATTTATATAACTGTCAGATAAATACAAGTTGTTTAAACTTAAGTAATTGTTTGTATTGTTGTATAATTCGATCCAATCTTCAAATTGTCCACTTGCATCTGCAGCAGTAGTAGAATTCGATGCCATGATTTCGTTGATTACCAAATCTCCAGCATTGATTGTAGGAATAATAGCAAACAATGAATAAAATTCATGTTCTGCGCGTTCTGGAGAGAACATTCCAGCACTGTTGTTTTCTGCGTAGATGTAGTATTGAACATAAGATGCATTCACCGGTAAACTTACTCCATAAACATTGTCTCCAGCTGCACCATCATTGTGATTACCATCGTCAAACATGCTGATTTTTGTGAATTTATCACTTACAGAATATCTGTAACCTAAATAAACAGCATCACTGTTCGTATTAGTAATATTTGCAGTGATTGTAACGCTGCTATTCAAAGCTGGAGTTGTTGACGAAGGAGTAATACTTGAAATCGTTGGAGGAGTGGCTGTGAAATCTGCTTGCGACATCAAATATGTATTTCGTCCATTCATCAAGTTTGTGATTCCAGGGGCACTTGTCATTCCACTTGTTACATCAGTAGTCAAGTTGCTTTGATATTGAGTGTAAGTATAAAATTTGTTTACATCAGCGTTTACTGTCGTATTGATGATGGCTTGCAGAGCTTGCGCACTCGTGTAATATGAATTATTTCCAAAGTTTTCATTCAACATCGTTCTCATATGAGCAACATACATTTTTTTATAAGTTGGTACACTTAATAATTGTTGAATCAAGGGCCATTGTGTATCAGTAGAATGTAGTGTATGAGACATTTGTTGTTTGGTGGTGGTAGAATTTAAGTTGATTGTTCCCGTTTGACTAAAAGTTCCAAATGATTCGTTCAAATCCCAAATCACTGGATTGAAACGGTTATTGTGATCTTGGTACAAATAGTAGTTTTGCGTAAAACCACCTAAATAACTGTCTAGATTGACTGTTACATTGTCAAATGAAATCATCCAAAGTGATCTGTCAACATCCAATACTTTCTCAACAGATCCAACATAGTTTTTAATCGTGTCGCACAATTCAGTCAATTCTTTCCATCCATTCGTCGAATTCATTTCATAAGCTGCGTAATAAGAAGCGCTGTCAGTTCCCAAATAAACTAAATTAGGTTTTGCAGTACTTCCAGGACCAGCACCTCCAATTGGATTACATTTAAAAAAAGCGTTGTCATTCGAGTAAAAGTGCTCAGCGACAAACTTTTTGGAAACCGATTCAGAACTCACGTACAATCCAATCATAGTTCCATTTACTTTGATTGTTGCGAAATTTGAGAGCGGTGCATCCATATATTGTCTCAAAATGGAATATCCTAAAACTTCTCTAACAAATGATGGATCTTTGGCAACATTGCTTAATTTTAAATCTGTATATCCTTGATAATCTTGATTTTTGTATGTGTCAAGTTCGATGTGAAATGGATTTTTAACTTGGTTTGCATTGTAAGTACTATTTCCTTTATACTTTACGCCAACGCTGTCAAAAACGACTCCATTGATTGAAACAGATTGCGCCATAATATAACTGTCACTACCCGTCGTAGCAGTGTCTAACATATAATCCCAATTTGATTGAGAAAAAGTAATTTCAATATTTTGAATGGTATTGATATCGTAGAGATTTTGAGCCACCACATTTTTTCCCGCAAAAAGGATTACGACTAAAAAAAACATTTTCCATTTACTGAAAATGAATTTGTTGTCAGATGCATTCACTGTTTTCAATTTTGACATAAGATTGTATTTTTTTAGTTGGACGACTATTCAAAAGAAATCACTCAAAAACATTAAGAAATTGTAAACAATGTTTTAAGTAAAAATTAATTCGATCGAGATAAATACGGATTGACTCATATAAACGTTTGGGAGAAACATGTTTTTCTAGCAGGATTTACCAAATATGTTTCAGATTTCTTATCTTTGTTTTAAAAGTTAGAAAATATGGCTGGAACAGTAAATAAAGTTATTCTTATTGGAAATTTAGGTAAAGATCCTGAGGTCAGAAGATTGGAAAATGGTGCTGTTGTTGCTAGTTTCTCAATCGCTACATCTGAAACGTACGTTGATAAAAAAACGGGCGAAAAAAGAGATAATACAGATTGGCACAATATAGTTGTTTGGAGAGGATTGGCAGAAGTTGCCGAAAAATTCATCAAAAAAGGGATGAAAGTTTACGTTGAGGGTAAATTAAGAACGCGTTCTTGGCAGGATAAGGAAAATGTTACCAGATACACAACTGAGGTGGTTGCCGATGAATTGAATATTTTAACTTGGTTAGATAACAATCCAAACAATCAAAATCAAGAACAAAAACCTGTTTATTCAAGTCAAGAAACGCCGATGCCACCGGTTCAAGTTGAAGATTTGATGAATATGGACGATGACGATTTACCATTTTAACACAAAATGATTTTCTCTTCATTTCTTTTTGCGTTTATGCCTGCTGGAACAATCATCGTTTATCTTAATCTAATTTTTGTTTTGCTGATTTTTTCTGCGCTAATTTCTGGTTCAGAAGTTGCATTTTTTTCCCTTGGACCAAATGAAAAGGATTTATTGAAAGGAGAAGATTCTAAAAACGCTCGAATTGCTTTAAAACTATTAGATAAACCACAAGAATTATTGGCTACAATATTGATAATCAATAATTTTTTGAATGTCGGAGTAGTAATCTTTTCCAGCGCGTTACTCAATAAACTTTTTCACGATACGGGAACGTCGACTTTTCATTTTATTATCGAGGTTTTGTCGATCACTTTTATGATTTTAATGATTGGCGAAGTCATTCCTAAAGTCTATGCAACCAAAAACGGATTGTTATTCGCCAAATTGATGGCAATTCCATTGAATAGTTTAAGTTCACTTCCGCCATTTTCGTGGTTAAAGAGTTTTTTGGTGAATGGAACTAGAATCATTCATAAATATGCCAAACATCGGGGAGTTTCAATTACTTCCGATGAACTTGAACAGGCTATTTTACTTACGAAGGAAGAATCAACTTCAGAAGAAGAACAAAAAATATTAGAGGGAATCATCAAATTTGGGAATACAGATGTCAAACAAATCATGCGTTCACGAATGGAAGTTGTTTACTTAGAAGAGGAATTTGATTTTCATACGGTTTTAAGCAATATTTTAGAAGCTGGTTATTCAAGAATTCCAGTGATAAAACAATCTTTTGATGAAGTCGAAGGAATTTTGTACGTTAAAGACTTGTTGCCTCATATTAATGAAGGTTCTGATTTTGATTGGGTTAAATTGATTAGAAAGCCTTTCTTCGTTCCAGAAAACAAAAAAATAGATGATTTGCTCAAAGATTTTCAAGAAAAGAAAATGCACATGGCAGTTGTTGTTGATGAATATGGCGGTGGAAGTGGAATTGTCACTTTGGAAGATGTTTTAGAAGAAATTGTCGGAGATATTACCGAGGAGTTTGATGAAGATGTAGTCGGATTTAAACAAATCTCACACAATACTTATATTTTTGAGGGCAGAACAGCGCTGATCGATTTATATAAAGTATTAGAAATCGATGGAAAGGAATTTGAAATGGCAAAAGGTGAATCTGATTCTATAGGAGGTTTCATTATTGAACAATCAGGAAGAATTCTTAAAAATAATGAATTCATCAAATTTGAAAACTATAAGTTGATTGTCGTTTCTTCAGATAAAAGGAGAATTAAGTCAGTTAAAGTAATTATTGCACAAAATTAAAAGTCTTTATGAATAATATTAGAATCAAATTATTGAAAACTGGAACATTTTTCGTTCTTTTAATTTTGCTTTTATCTTGCAATGAATCAATTAGTATTCCTAAGCCGCCAACATACTTGCGCCTAAATTTACCGGAACATGAATATGTTTTATTCTCAGAAACTTGTCCTTATGAGTTTGAAGCAGCAAAAATCTTTAAAATTCGAGCTGTAACAGATGAAAAAGGTCAAATGACTTGCCATAAAGACATTGATTTAGGTCCGTTAAATGGCATAATTCATTTTTCATATATCGACATGGAAAAACCATTGGCAGATTATGTCAATTTTGCAATAAATAAAGTCGATGAACACAAAGTGAAAGCAACTGCGATTGAGGATACGAATTTTATCAGAACAAATGATCGAGTTTTTGGGACATTTTTTGAATTGCAAGGCGATGTTGCGTCTCCGTTTCAATTCTATTTGACAGATTCAACCAAGCGATTTATAAGTGGTGTTGTCTATTTGAATTCAGCACCAAATTATGATTCATTGAGACCGAGTTTGGAATATTTGAAAGTAGACTTGTATAAAATGATGAATAGTTTCAAATGGAAAAAGTAAATCGCAACCACAAAGAAATCTAGATTCGTTAATTTATTTAAAATATTCAATTCATTTGTGTAATTTTAGTCTAAACTATTAAAATTATTTCTATGAAATGGATATTGACTCTCCTCGTATCTCTCACGTTTAGCGTTTTTTACGCTCAAAATTATTCCCGTTGTAAAATTTTTACAGATTCCAAAGGTTTACAAAAATTAGCCGAATTAGGTGTTGCAGTAGACCATGGTACAACCAAATTGAATACTTTTTTTATCAGTGATTTTTCAACTTATGAAATGCAAATCATGTCTGAAAATGGTTTTCAATATGAAGTGTTGATTGATGATGTACAAAAATTTTATGTCGAAAGAAACAAAGGAAATCAAGCAATTACCGAGAAAAATGCAAGTTGTAGTTCAACTGCTTCTTCAGGTTTTACGCCAGTTGTGCCAACACATTTCAATCTCGGTTCAATGGGTGGTTATTTTACCTACCAAGAATTTTTGAATGAGATAGACGAAATGGCTGCGACTTACCCCAATTTAATTACAATAAAAGCGCCCATTTCAACCTTTCAAACGGTTGGAAATCGACCAATTTATTTCGTGAAAATTTCAGACAATCCAAACTCAGACGAACCTGAACCAGAAGTTTTGTATTCGGCTGTTCACCATGCAAGAGAACCTGCAGCACTTTCTCAGTTGATTTTTTACATGTGGTATGTACTTGAAAATTATTCAAGTAGTGAAGAAATTGCGTATTTGTTGAATAATACTGAGATGTATTTTGTTCCGATGGTAAATCCTGATGGTTATGTTTACAATGAAACAACCAATCCAAGTGGTGGCGGAATGTGGAGAAAAAATCGCCACAGTTTTGGAGGAAACACTTATGGTGTAGACAATAATAGAAATTATTCTTACGGTTGGAATACAACTGGCGTAAGTGCAACAGCTTCTGGAGAAACGTATCCTGGAACAAGTGCTTTTTCTGAGCCAGAAAATCAAGCAATGAAGTGGTTTTGTGAAAACAGAGATTTCCAATATGCATTCAATGCGCACACATATGCGGATGATATTTTATTTCCAATTGGTACAACAACTGCTGAATTTGCTGCAGATCATGATTATTTCAACACTTTTACTGCACACATGGTGAAGTATAACGGTTATACAAATATGAAAAGCTCAACTTTGTATCCGGCGTCAGGCGATTCAGATGATTACATGTATAAAGTTGATTTGACTTTAAAACCACAAATTTTTGCAATGACACCAGAAATTGGAAGTAATTCAGATGGTTTTTGGCCAGCACAAGCAGACATTACTGGAATTTGTCAAGAAATGACTTTCCCTAACTTGGTTTTGTCGCATTTAACTCATCGCTATTATGCAGTAGATGATGCGGACGCTACAACAATCGAAACGATGACGGGTAATTTTTCTCACAACGTTGAACGTTTGGGAATTGAAGACGGCGATGTTATAGTTTCAATTACACCAATTGCAGGAATTCAATCAGTGGGAGCGGCCGTTACTTACAATTTGGCTTTGATGGGCACACAAACTGGTACCATTTCTTATGTTTTGAATCCTACCATTCAATTCGGTGACGTTATCAAATATGTTTTGAATACAGACATGAACGGTTGGATTAGACATGATACAATCACGAAGTCTTTCGGGGCATTGACACTTCAATTTGTCGATGATGCAACTGCGACAACGAATTGGACAGGAAATTTCAGTACAACAACTGCTTCGTATGTTTCACCATCGACTTCGTTTACAGACAGTCCGACAGGAAATTACTCGAACAGTGCAACTAAAATTTACACTTTAAATAATCCTGTAGATTTGACAAATGTAAGTGGAGCAGGAGTTACTTTTTATGCAAAGTGGGATATCGAAGCCGATTACGACTACGCGAGAATGGAAGTTTCAACAGACAACGGCGCAAATTGGATTGGTCAATGTGGACTTTATACTAACGCTGGAAATAGTTCAAATGGAAGTGTTCAACCACAAGGAGAACCTTTGTATGATGGAGTACAAGGAACTTGGATTTTGGAAGAAATTAATTTGAGTGATTATATTGGTCAAACTATTAATATCAGATTTATTTTGAAATCCGATAATGGTACTGTTGGCGATGGTTTCTACTTTGACGATTTTAAAATTTCATACAATACGGTTATCGATAATACAGGTATTGACGAATTAGGTTTAGAAATCAAAACCATTCCTAATCCTGCCAATGAACAAGTTTACATTTCCTTTGGAAATCCGATTAATCAAGGACAAATTGTTTGGTTTGATCAATCAGGAAAACAAGTGGGAATGAAACAAATCAATGAATTGACAAACAAAGTTACGATTGCGACAGGTGATTTAGAGCAAGGAATTTATACTGTTCGTTATATTGCAGAAGGAAAATATTCAAAAGCAACAAAAATGGTAATTATCCATTGATTTAATATTGAAATTTAAACAATTAAGAATAGTCCGGTATGAAAGTATCGGACTTTTTTATTGTGTTTTTTTATGTTTTACAGACTTGATAAAGTTGGTTTTAATTGCTACATTTGAGAATAGAGCAAAACATTAAATCTAAAATAAAAACCAATGGATTTTATTGATTATTACAAACTTTTAGAAATAGACAAAAATGCTTCTGAAGCTGATATTAAAAAGGCTTACAGGAAATTGGCTAGAAAATATCATCCCGACTTAAATCCAAATAATGAGGATGCGAAGAAAAAATTTCAACAAATCAATGAAGCAAATGAGGTGCTTAGCAATGCAGAAAACCGCAAGAAATATGATAAATATGGAAAAGATTGGCAGCATGGTGAAGCTTATGAAAATGCAAGGAAATCTCAAGGAAATAATCAGAATTACTCCAATCAAGGTCAAGGATACGATAATGGAGATTTTTCCGATTTCTTCGAATCCATGTTTGGTGGCAGTGCAAATAGAGGCAGTCGTCAAGCCAAATTCAAAGGCCAGGATTTGAACGCCACGCTCAATCTCGATTTGAAAGATGTTTTTGAAACACACAAACGAACTATTACTTTAAATGGAAAAAGTATGAGATTAACGATTCCTGCGGGAATTGAAAATGGTCAGACAATTAAAATTACTGGGCATGGCGGGGCAGGAGTGAATGGCGGACCAAATGGAGATTTATTTATCACCTTTGAGTTGACTAATCATTCCAATTTCAAACGCGATGGAAACAATTTACTTTTGACAATAGATTTGGATTTCTATTTGGCAATTTTAGGTGGAGAATTAATGATAGATACGTTTGATGGGAAAAAAGTCAAATTGAAAATCAATGCTGAAACCCAGAATGGTTCCAAAGTGAAATTAAAAGGAAAGGGCTTCCCCGTATATAAAAGAGAAAATGAATTTGGGGATTTATTAGTAACTTTTAATATCAAAATCCCAACGAATTTAAGCTCAGAGGAAAAAGAATTATTTACGAAATTATCAAAACTTAGAAATCATGGAAATTGAAAAATACTTTTTGGTTAATCAATTTTGTGTTTCACATGAAGTTGAATATGCTTTCATAGAATCTCTTGATCAAATCGGGTTTATCGAAATACATCAATTTGAAAATCAGGATTATATTCATTTAGAACGATTGCCAATTTTGGAAAAAGCAATAAGGTTAACGCAAGATTTGAGCTTAGACATCAACGAATTGGAAATAATCCTAGATTTATTGGAAAAAATTGAAAACCTGCAAGACGAAAATAAACTGCTTAAATCGAAAATAGAAATGTATCGAAATATTATTTCTGATTAGATTTCCATTAGCATCCAGATTGGACAACTAAAATGTCCTGTATTTCCTAGAGGTGCATTCAAACTTTTGAAACCCATGTGCGTGTATATCGAAACCGCTTTATCGAGCTCAGGCATGGATTCGAGATATATCGCTGAATAATTCATCTTTTTAGCAAATTTGACAGCTTCAGTCAACAACAATTTTCCAATTCCAAAACCTCTAAAATCTTTGTCAATATACATTTTGACCAATTCGCAAACACCTTCAGGTAAACCATCTGTTGGGTAGATTCCGACACCACCAACAACTTCGTCGTTTACTGTTGCTACAAAATAACCGCAATTTGGTTTTTGAAAATGTTCAAAAAGATGGTCTGTACTTTCATCAAAATATGCCGTTCCTGGTTTTGCAGCGCCATGTTCTAATAAAGTTTCACGCAATATTTTAGCAATTCTTCCATTGTCTTGAAATTCAATTTCACGGATTTCAGCCGAAAATTCCTTCAGGTCAATTCTATTTGTTGCTTTCATTGATTTTCTTGATGTCGAAAAATATCTTGTCAATCGTCAAGTATTGTCCATTCGGTTTTGGACCGAGCGCTGGAACATTAACTATATAACCATAAGCGTCAAGCAAAACATACAGAGGCAATGATTCAACATGATATGCTTTGAAAATAGGATCATCTGCTTCTAATTCAAAAGTTTCCCAAGGCAAAGATTTGACAGTTTCCAATTGCTTTTTTGTCAATTTATCATTTTTTACATATACAGAAATGATGTTTACATCACCACTATATTTGGCATAAATTGGAAGCAATAGCTCCAAGTCTTTCGCTGATTCTCTTGTAGAAGGATCGAAAAAATGGATATACAAATGTTTTTTGGAATAATTTCTCAAAGAAACTGATTCACCCAATTGATTTTTAATCACAAAATCTGGTGCTTTCGACCCAGGAACCAATTCTGTTAATCTGTATATCATATTTTTAGCAATAATTCCATTGCTTTTAAAAATACTGAATTTGGCAACGCTATCAAGCACACTGATAATATTGGTTTGCGGAAATTCACCTGAATAAAATACATCACTCAGTCCTTTGATCATGATCAATTCTCGCAATTTTGTATTTCCAGGTTTCATTGCTGGAGTCGGATTTTTGATAACAGTTGGTCGCAAGGTATATTCATCTCCCAAAGCACGCATAATTAGAGACGGACTGTTTTTAAGAAGTCCTAAATACACTCGATTGTTGACTTCCATTTCCAGTCGTGAAAAGATATTTTCATAAAACGAAGCAATATAGTCCATGTAAATATCTGATTCATAAACTACAGGTGCGTTGTTTAGGAAGAAATCAAATTTTTCATATCTGTTTCTAGTACCTTTAAATTGAATGTCATCTAAGCTCGCTATAGAGTATTTTACGTAGGTTTTGAAAAATAAACTTGTGTCTAATTTGTAAGCATTTTCTACATTCATTTTGAACGTATCTAATTTCATAACAAACTCTAATCCATTGATTTGCTTTGTGTAAAAATACGTACCAAGAAAGTTATTTGTCCATTTGTCAAAACTCAGGATTTTGTAATTGATATCAGTTGAATCTAATTCTAAAAAACTGATTTCAACTGAATTTCCATCTGGTCGATAAGCGTCGTATTTATTTTTAGAAGGCATAAAAACTTCGTATTTTGCATTCGGTTGAATGTATAAAAAGCCTTTGTTTTTGTTTGATTTCAAAATTACTTTCTGCGTTTTTTCATTAAAAAAAGAGAATTTAAACGTGCTATCAGCTTCAACCATTGTTGTTGCAATCAAAGCTTCTCGCATAGAGAAATAATCTTCGATTTCGTACAATTCAATTTTTTGTCCAACGTATCCTGGTGCGTAGCCTTTCACTTCAGTAGTTTTTTGACTGAAGGCCGATTGAGACACCGCCAACAAAGCGATTGAAACCAATATAAATTTTATTTTTTGCATGTTTATGAAACGAGTAAATTGCTATTTGTTACAAACTGTTCAATAATCCCGCCATTTTTAGATATTTCACGCACAATGGTTGCGCTTATGGAAGAAACGTTTGGATCAGTCATAAAAAAAATAGTTTCAATTCCCGCTAAGTCTTTATTCATTTGCGCAATGGCTTTTTCGTATTCAAAATCTTTCGTATCGCGCAAACCTCTTAAAATAAATGTTGCATTGATGTCTTTGCAAAAATCAACCGTAAGTTTCTGAAATGAGTTAACCACGATTTTAGGTTCATTTGAGTAGATTGATTCAATTTGTTTTATTCTTGAATCAAGCGAGAAATGTGGTGTTTTTGTTGTATTAAAACCAACACCAATTACAATTTCATCAAAAAGTGGAATTGCTTTGCTAATTACGCTTTCATGTCCTTTGGTGAAAGGATCAAATGAACCTGGAAAAAGTGCAATTTTTTTCATGATTGTCAAATTAACTATTTGCTTCAGTAGCGTTTAACTCAATGATTTTAGTATTGACTAAAAACGTAAAATAGACATTTCCATATTGTTTGGTCAATTCAAACTGAGGAAAATGTTCCAATTTTGTGTGTCGTCCGTGTTCAATAATCACCAATCCATTTTCATTCAAGAGATTTCGCTCAAAGATTGTTGTCACCAACGATTCATGAATTGGTGAATCATACGGAGGATCAGCGAAAATTAAATCGTAGGTTTTGCTCGTTTTTTTCAAAAAATCACGAACATCAGCCCTGAAAACTTCGATGTTTTCCTCCATTTTGACCTCTTGTACCAAGTTCTTGATGAATTTCACACAATTGAAATTTTGATCAACTGCGGTGATATGTCCACTTTCTCGGGACGCAAATTCCAAAGTGATATTGCCGGTTCCAGCACAAAGATCTAAAATAGCTAAATCAACTAAGGAATATTTGTTTTCCAATACATTGAAAAGACCTTCCTTGGCATAATCAGTCGTGGGCCTTGAAGGAAAACCTTTGGGCGCCGAAAATCTTCGTGATTTTAATATTCCTCTAATTATACGCAAGTTTGTTGGTATTTAAATGGTAAATTTTTTGTCTCAATGATTGAAACCTTTTGTAAATCTTTCAAATGCTTCATTTGACTCAAAATATTTTCTTTTCGCTTTGAAGGCGTGTCTATTGAATCATACATGTACAATTGAAAGTCATCTTTAAGCAGTTCCTGTTGTTGTAAACTGAATGACAGATAATACAAAACATCTTCTTCATGCAAAGATTCAAAAGTATTGTAAAAAAGCAAATTTCCTTGCTTGACAATCAATATCAAGCAATGTTGTTGATGTAAAACGATGTGAACACTTGTTTTAAAAGTTGAATTTGAAAAAATCCCTCTCAAGAAAACAGATCCTTCATGTTGCATTACAATTCTGGGATAGCGAATCACAAAAAATGATTTCGCCCAAAGCGGAATTTCAAAAACATTGACCAAAGAAAGTTCAGCAATGCGATTGTAATCGACATCATTTGAAATCATTTCTTTGGTAAAACACGCTTGGAAAATAGATTTTGCCGAACTAGAACCAAAAACATTCATCGGCACAAGCGTCGACAAAGGACTAAACCATGACAAGGAATAATCATCGTATTCTTTGTTTACAAGTCCTTTTTCAGTCAAAAAAGCTTGAATCTGTTCTTTGTATTGAAAATCTTTCTTTCCTTCAAATATGATCGCACCAATTTCATTGACAGATTGGTCTATCATTTCAACTACATTCATCGAATGCTCTGAAAGTACAAAAACAAGGTGTGATTTCGCCATAATACAAAGCTACACTTTTTTAGAGACAAATAAAGATATTAAGATGTTAGGATTTTAAGATATTAAGACTTTAGATTGTCGTGTAGCTTGATATTTACTGTTAAAAGTTGCAAAGCAACAGCAGTAATCTAGTCTTAAAGTTGCGTAGCAACGGCTCCTAATATCTTAAAATCTTTTAGCGAAGCGGGTCTTTTTTAATTCTATCTTTGCAAAGTGAATCCACTAGAAAACAACAAGCGTTCATTTTCTCAGGAAATTGAGCATCAATTTGGTTTTGAACCGGTTGGTGATCAGGTTTCTGCCATTAAGAAAATGGTGGATTTTACTTTTGATCAGACGAAAAATGGTGTTTTTATTCTTTCAGGTTATGCCGGAACAGGTAAAACGACATTGCTTGGTGCTTATGTAAAAGCGTTGGGTAATTTCAAGAAGAAAACAATTTTGTTGGCACCGACAGGTCGAGCAGCGAAAGTTTTATCAAATCGTTCTAAAAAACAAGCGCTCACAATCCATAAAAGAATTTATCGAAAAGAAACTGTTGCTGGGGGAGGAGTTCAGTTGGTTTTGGCTCCAAATTTATCGAAAAATACCATTTTTATTGTGGATGAAGCTTCGATGATTGGAGATTATAGTATGAATGAAGATGGATCTATTTCTGGAAGAAATTTATTGCAAGATTTAGTTAATTATGTGTTTTTTGGTGACGGAAATCAATTGATTTTTGTAGGTGATGAGGGACAGTTACCGCCCGTGGGAAGTGATTTTTCTCCTGCTCTGAATTTAGAGTATTTGAGGAATTATTATCCAGAATTGAATTTGTCGGTTTCGAAATTAAAAAAGGTATTGCGTCAAACCGAAGATTCTGATATTTTATTGAATGCAACAAGATTAAGAAACGCACCAGAAGGCAGTTTCCCATCTATTAAATTAACTCAAAAATTCGATTTAGTTAGTATCAATGGGGGAGATTTACAAGATGAATTGGAATCTTCATATTCGAATTTCGGTTCGGATGAAACAATTGTAATCACTCGGTCCAATAAAAGAGCAAATCAATACAATCAGCACATTCGGAATCGAATTTTGTGGTTTGAGGAAGATTTGTGTGGCGGAGATATGTTGATGGTGGTCAAAAACAATTATTTCTGGTTGGAAGAGAAATCAGAAGCTGGTTTTATTGCTAACGGTGAAATCATAAAAGTTTTGAGAATCATGAAGCGAGAGGAAATGTATGGTTTTCAATTTGCAAGAGCACGAGTTCAATTGGTTGATTATCCAGATATGGGAGATTTTGAAACCATGTTGTTGGTTGATACTTTAATGTCTGAAACTCCTTCTTTGCCTCGCGACCAAATGAAGTCATTATTTTTTGCCATTGAAGCAGAATATGCGCATGAAAAAAACAAAAAAGTGCGATACGAAAAGATCATGAAAGATCCTTATTTCAATGCACTTCAAATAAAATTTGCTTATGCCATTACATGCCACAAATCTCAAGGTGGACAATGGGCATCGGTATTTTTAGACCATGGATATTTGACAGAAGAATTACTTGATAAATCCTTTTTTCGATGGCTTTACACAGGTTTTACAAGGGCATCAGAACGACTTTGTCTAGTCAATTTTGATTCACATTTTTTTCAAAAAAACAAATAGCAAATTTTTTAATCTTCGCTTTTTAGCTTCAATTGATTGATTTTAAATGATGCTTTTCCAACTGTGATTTTTGTCTTAGCGATTTCATTGTTTAATCGATCAATGACAATTTTTGCCGTTGGTCTATCTAAATAAGTCCCTGCTAAAACATTGAGTTCGTCTTTCAATTGCATTAATATCTCCACCGTTCTAAAAGCACTTAATATTTGATTTTTAGACAAATTATATTTCTTCATCGCAGCCAAAATTTCCTCATTAGAAATTTGAAGATTGCTCGCAACTGGGTCGGTATAGGAATTTATTTCAAGTAATGTTTTTCGATTCAAATTAATAATTACTTCAGATTTTCTCAAACGTTGGAAAGTGGTATCCATTCTTGCTGCCAATCTTTCCTCTTCGCTTTCACCTGGATAACTTGAAAGTTCAACTGCTTGCTTGTCTTTAATTGTTTTGATACCATTCCATTTTCCAATACCTTGACCACGTGAAATGATAGAAAAAGGAATTTTTTTGTCGGTCAAAGATTCAAAAAATTGACGAATGGCTACACTGTCTTTTGCTTCCAAAAGATTTCCATTCAAATCCCATTGGTCAGATGCGAAAACATCTTCTAAATTCAAATGAATTCGCGCGTCGTAATCTGGTTTCGCATCGCAAAGATTGATGTGTAACATCACTTCATCTGCTTCGTCAGAAAGTGCGCTATACGGAATGGCAATTAATCTGACTTCAAATTCTTGGACAATGGTATCCGCTTTGAATTGAAACTCTTGGGTTTTGATATCAAATGTTGTTGAATCACTGAAAGTATACAATCCATCTTTTTCGGTGAAAGTTGCCCAATGTAAACCAATTGCTTGGTTGTAATCGTCTAATCTTCTTTGGTATTGTGCTTGCAAATCAATGGCATCTGCTTTGTCTTTTTTCAAGTCGACAATTTTCTTTTTGATTGCGTCCAATTCACTGTATTGCTGAACAAGCAGTTCTTGTTTCGCTTTTCGATCTTTTTTGCCAGAATTGGTTTTGTCTACCACATGATCGGAACCGATTTTTTTACTTTTTGAACTTGTCGAAATAGGGGAGTATCTTAAATCAGAAATTTCTTTTTCATTTTTTTGAATTCTCAAAATCAATTCATCCTTTTTCTTTTCGTAGTATTCAATCCAATAGTCAAAACCACGTTTTCCCAAAATCATTTCATCTAATTTGGCAATTTTATCGTTTTTCAAATTATTGATGATGGATTGAAATGTTCCTCCTTTCACAAAGTTTGAATCTGGGGAAAGAAATCGTGTTTCTCCTGAACCAAAAAGGTGGTAAGAAATTCCGTTTTTTTCAATGACTACCGTTGTTTGTTTTTCAGCGTTATATCCCCAAACGTCTAAATGAATATTGGTTAATTTATTGTTTCCGACTGATTTCAATGAAGTTGATGTAAAGCGCAAAGTTTCAATCCCTTCTTTTTTCTTTTTTTCTGCAGGACGTATTTTCATTTGATAAGGAAAAAGTCCTACCGCTTTTGGAAGACCTTTGTTCCATCTACCACGTTCGTCTTTTTCTCTTTCTTCTAATAAACCAGAAGTTGAACTTCCATCACCTGCTGCTACCAATACATTTGTGAAAATTTCTGCTTCACCACCAAGAGCTTGAAAAAAGTCTTTGGTTCTTATTGCTACATATCGATTTACCGCTTCATTTATTGCTTCTAAAGTACTGTATTGATCTTGAAGATCGAGAAAATGGAAAGTACCAACCATCGCTTTTTTGTCGTCGAAGCTCAAGCTTGGATTCAGTAGATTTTCTAATTTCGGATGAGGAACATTGACGCCGTCATCATTTTTGAATGCCTTAATCGGCAAAAGACCAATCAAAATTACTTCGAATTGCTTGTATTGAGATTGATAATTTGCCAATTCTTTTTCGCCCAATCTTTTGGCTAAAAGAACTTTATTTAATTCCCACAATGCCATTTTGTTGGCAGCTTCGGTTATTAAACCTTTCGGAGACTTTGCTATTTCCGAACTGCGTATGTACAGCAATTCAGGATTATTCATGATGACAGTTTCAACAGAATCGAAATTAATTTCTTTGTTTGGAAAGCGAATATCTGGTCCTTTATATTCAAAGTATCTCCCAAAATTATTTTCTAAAATGGGACTTTTTCTGACAACGTGAAATAAATATGCTTTTTCTTCAGCGGTTAAATCGGAATTTTCTTGAGCAAAAACACCCGTAAAAAATTGAAATAAAATGATTAGCGTAACAAATATCTTCATGCAGTAAATTTAATTTTTTCAAACGTGCGAACTATTGACTCTAATAAATCAATCTCAACAACGTGATGTTAACTAAATACAAACGTTTTCAAATTAATTTGTTACAAAAGTTAATGCAAAAAAAAACCGCTTCGTAAAAAGCGGTCTTAAAATTTTATTGAGTGGACTAGTTTTTAGAGAATTTCTCAACTTTAGTAACACCATTTACAGATAATTCAAGGAAATAAATACCTTTTTGAATATCGTTCAATTGCACTGTCATTCCAGAAGTTACAGATTCAACAGTTTGAACTGTCTTTCCAGTTTGGTCAATAATTCTAGCTGTTGCACCGTTGAAATCACCTTTGATTGTCAAACTTTCTTTTGCTGGATTAGGATAAACACTGAAATTGATTTTTTCATTTTCGTTAACAGAAACAAAATTATCTGGTTGAACAGAACTTAACACAACAGTAAATTCAGTTAATGGATCAACTGAACCGGTACCTACAATTTTAGCAGTAGTATGCGTGAAAACTGGCATATTACCTGCACTTAATTGATAATATTCATACTGAGCGCGAATCAATTGAATGTCACCAACAATCGGAACATTTGAATTTAAAGTATCGATTGTAACACAACGAATAACACCTGTTAACGTTGTTGCTCCGTTCAATTTTAAAGTTCCTTCACCATCAATTTTTGAAAAAGAATTCCCTGTCGCGTCAGGATTTTGAGGTAATCCTGAAAAAGAGAAATAAAGACTTCCAGCAAAAACATCAGTCAATTCATTGTTGTATGCAAATTCATAGTTAGCTAATTTTTGTGCATCTGTGTTGAAAATTGCTTTTACTTCACCAAAAGTCGGTTCATTGAAAACGAATCCAGGCGAATTTCTTTCTGTTGATGTTGATGACCAGTAAGTTGTAAGGAAATTTTCTACTACAATTGCTTTTGTCGCACTCGGGAAATCTGCGGCGTTGGTAGTTGTTGTAGGGTCAACAACTGTTAAAGTTCTTAATTGACCTTGAAAACCAGCGATGTCTGAATAATCCCATGTCACACCTGAACCAGTAACATTTGCATAATTTGTAGCAAATGAATCACATAAAAACAAATCAACCGTTGTTCCAATGATTGGTTCATTTGCTTCAGTCAATCCTTGACCAAACGATGTGCTTGCCATGATTAAAGAGGCGAAGAGTAATTTTTTTTTCATAGTAATTTTTATTAAGTTGTTTACAATACTATTTTGATTTGGTATTGAGCAAATATTTTATTAAGCGCTCCAAAAATACAATAAATCATTTAATAATTTCATTTTTATGGATTCAAAAAAACGCTTTACAAGGTGATTTTTAAATCAATTAATCTAACAAACGCAAATATTAGTTTCGACGTTGGATTTGATACTGTTAAATTGATGCTTCGTGACATTCATTTTAGTTCGAAAGTTTGAAGTTGCTATATTTTTCTAATTTTGTTTCAAACTAATTAGAAAGCTAAAGATGGGTTTTAACACTTTGTTTAGAAAAAAAACAGTCCAAGATATTTTACTTCAAGTAGAGAAAAATAATGCAGATGGACATGGTTCGCTAGGAAGGCATCTAGGCGTTAGAGATTTGGCTGCTTTCGGAATTGCAGCAATCATTGGAGCTGGAATTTTTAGCACCATAGGAACGGCGTCACACGATGGAGGCCCTGCGGTGATTTTCCTATTTCTATTTACAGCTATTGCCTGCGGTTTTGCTGCTTTTGCTTATGCAGAATTTGCCTCAATGGTTCCTGTGTCGGGAAGTGCTTACACCTATTCGTATGTTGCCTTTGGAGAAATTATCGCTTGGATTATTGGATGGTCCTTGATTATGGAATATGCCATTGGAAACATTACTGTTGCCATATCTTGGAGTGATTATTTTACTGGAATGTTAGACGGTGTAGGTCTACATTTACCTCAATGGATTCAAACAGATTACCTTACAGCGTCTAATGGATACGATCAAGCAATGGCTTTGATGCAAGGTGGTAAGCATTTTGAAAACCTAGATTTTAGTCTTCAAACTGCGCATCAAGCGTGGATGTCTGCCCCCAACATTTTTGGTTTTCATTTGATTTTTGATTTACCAGCATTGTTCATTATTGTACTGATAACTTGGTTGGTTTATCGAGGAATGAAAGAAAGTCGAAATGCAAGTAATGTGATGGTTATCATTAAATTGGCTATTATTCTTTTAGTGATTGCTGTAGGGATATTTTATGTCGACACTGAAAATTGGAGTCCATTTGCACCGAATGGCGTTTCTGGGATTTTGAAGGGAGTTTCTGCTGTATTTTTTGCTTATATCGGATTTGATGCTATTTCTACAACTGCTGAAGAATGTAAAGATCCGCAAAGAGATTTGCCACGTGGAATGATGTGGGCAATTATCATTTGTACTGTTTTATATATTGTCATATCATTGATTTTGACGGGTTTGGTTTCTTATAAATTACTGGCTGTAGGAGATCCATTGGCATTTGTTTTTCGTGAAATTGATTTGAAATGGATGTCAGGAATTATCGCAGTAAGTGCCGTTATTGCCATGGCTTCCGTTTTGTTGGTTTTTCAAATGGGACAACCAAGAATTTGGATGAGCATGAGTCGCGATGGTTTGTTACCAAAGAAATTTTCAAAAGTTCATCCGAAATATAAAACGCCGTCTTTTTCAACTATTGTTGTTGGATTTGTTGTTGCTGTTCCCGCGCTCTTCATGAATTTAACGATGGTTACAGAGTTGTGTAGCATTGGAACTTTGTTCGCATTTGTTTTGGTTTGCGGTGGAGTTTTGGTGTTGCAAAATAAAACAGATATTCCACGAGGGAAATTTAAAACACCGTATGTAAATGGAAAATTTGTGCTTCCTGTTTTGGTTGTTGGTACAATCATTTTGATGTTTGTTGAGTTCAATAAAGAAACGATGAACTTTGTATTGAACAAACCAACATTAAAAGAAACGGAAGAAGTAATTGCAGATTTAACTAATTCGGAAGTTCAAAAATTAAATCTCGCCATTTTGAAAGTAGATAGTGTTGGATTGAACCGAGTAGGATCGGATTTGTCAGCGTATTTTGAGCAAGAATCGAAAATTGATTTTAAAACGGCTTTAGAAGCAGTTGAAATTAAAAACAGAAATTTGAAATTAACGAATCTTGATTCAACCTCGAACGCTAAATTGTCTCACTTTTTAATTGGATTTGATGAAAAAGGGTTCAAATTAATGGATCAAAATGTGAAGCTGTATTTTGAACAAGGACCAAAAATTGCTTTTAAAGAAGTTCAGAAAATTGTAAATCTAGACAACGCAAGATTATATAATGCTGGCTTTTCACATTTTGCACACAAAATTCCAACCTGGATTTTTATTGTTTTCACGTTGTTTATCACAGTGGTTACGATTCGAAAAAATTTGTCATTGATTCCATTGCTAGGATTGTTGTCTTGTTTATATATGATGAGTCAAATTCAATTGTCGAATTGGATTTATTTTACTGCATGGTTATTAATCGGATTGTTGATTTATTTTGGATATAGCAAAAAGCATAGTAAATTAAATAAACTCGCTGAAAATTAATCATCTAAAATGATGATCGTGGTGCAAAAGAATTATTGAAAATCATTTTAAAAAGTGCTATTTTTTCTGTACTTTTGCACCTTAAATTTCCAAAAATATGTTTGAAAATCTTACCGATAAGTTTGAAAGAGCGTTTAAAGTTTTAAAAGGTCAAGGACAGATTACTGAAATCAATGTGGCAGAAACATTGAAGGAAGTAAGAAGGGCTTTATTAGATGCCGATGTCAATTTCAAAACAGCAAAAGATTTTACCGTTAGAGTAAAAGAAATTGCATTGGGAAGAAATGTATTGACTGCTATTTCTCCAGGACAATTGATGACTAAAATTTGTCATGAAGAGTTGGTGGAATTGATGGGAGGAAATGAAGAAGACATCAATTACCAGGGAAATCCAGGGATTATTTTGATGTCAGGACTTCAAGGTTCTGGTAAAACAACCTTTTCTGGTAAATTAGCCAATTATCTTAAAACCAAAAAAGGCAAGAAACCATTATTGGTAGCTTGTGATGTATATCGTCCTGCAGCAATTGACCAATTACATGTATTAGGTGATCAATTGGGTATTGAGGTTTATTCCAATAAAGAAGAAAAAAATCCAGTTGAAATTGCTAAAGCAGCAATTATTTATGCTAAGAGTAACGGTTTTAACGTAGTAATTGTCGATACAGCAGGTCGTTTAGCGATTGATGTTCAGATGATGAATGAAATCGAGCAAGTTAAAAATGCGATTAATCCAACGGAAACTCTTTTTGTAGTTGATTCAATGACTGGTCAAGATGCTGTGAACACAGCTAAAGCCTTCAATGAGAAAATCAATTTCGATGGAGTTGTTTTGACCAAATTAGATGGTGATACTAGAGGTGGAGCTGCATTATCGATTAAAACTGTTGTTGACAAGCCGATTAAGTTTGTAGGGACAGGTGAGAAGATGGATGCAATTGATGTATTCTATCCAAAAAGAATGGCAGACCGAATCCTAGGAATGGGTGATGTTGTGTCTTTGGTAGAAAGAGCGCAGGAGCAATTCAACGAGGAAGAAGCTAGAAAACTTCAGAAAAAAATCCAAAAAGACCAATTTGATTTCAATGATTTCTTAGGACAATTACACCAAATTAAAAAAATGGGTAACGTCAAAGATTTACTTGGAATGTTACCAGGAATGGGCAAAGCGTTGAAAGATGTCGATATTCAAGATGACGCTTTCAAACACATAGAAGCAATTATTTATTCAATGACTCCAAAAGAAAGGGCAAATCCATCGTTGTTGAATGGTCAGAGAAAAAATAGAATTGCAAACGGTAGTGGAACTTCTGTGCAAGAAGTAAACAAACTTTTAAAGCAGTTTGAAGATACTCGCAAAATGATGAAGATGATGAGTAATCCTAAAAATATGATGGGGATGATGAAGCAATTAAAAGGAATGAAAGGTGGAATGCCGGGAATGTAATTTTAATCAATAAATATTTGAAAGTCTAGTTCTTTAAGAATTAGACTTTTTTTTTGAGCATAAAAAAAGTGGTAACAAAATATTACCACTTAACTAAATTATTTTTTGTGAATTAAATATAGCCCACTAAATCATATGCAATGTATCCAACCCATTCTTTTATTAAAAAATTCCATTCGGTAAAAGTATCAACACTTGGAACAAGTAATTGATCCCAATAAAAAGATCTTTCTGGACCAGTATATAAATCTGTTGAATAAGGAACAACATTTACATTTTCACGCTCAAAACAAGCCATTGCGCGTCTCATGTGGTTTCCAGAAGTGATCAACAAACATGAATCAATTTTTGGAAATGAATCAAGCAATAAATTTCTTGTCTCCAATGCATTTTCATGCGTGTTTTTAGAAATTGATTCTACGATAATGTCGTTTGCTGGAATTCCCCATTGTATCAAAACTTCTTTAAATTGCTCAGATTCATGCAGCCCTCTATCAGAAAGATAGCCGTTATCGCCTGAAAGTAAAATCTTTTTTATTTTCCCTTTTTTGTATAAACTAATTGCTTGCCATATTCTATCACCACCTCTTCTTATACTCAAAACCCCGATATCGTTGTTGAATTCAGCCATTCCTCCTAAAACAATTCCTACTTCATAGTTTCTTACTTCATCAATTGGAGTTCCATGTACTTCCCATTGGCGACAAAATTCGTTGAAAATAAAACCATTGCTAAAGAAGAAGAAAATGATAATTCCCGCCATTCGTGCTCTTCTTTTATAAATTGAATTTGGCCAATAAAAAAAGATTCCAACACAAACTATAAACCATAAAAATGGCGAGAGGAACACCAGCAGTAATTTTGATAAGATGAAGAACATTTTTAACTTTTAAGATAAAAAAAAACCGCTCAGAATACTGAACGGTTTCAAATTTAGGTATTTAAAATTATTTTGCAACAGAAAAGCTTCTTTTTTCTTTGATACGAGCAGATTTTCCAGTTCTTTCACGGAAGTAGAAGATACGAGCACGACGAACAGCACCTTTTTTGTTCACTACAATTTGATCAACAAATGGAGACGAAATTGGGAAGATTCTTTCTACACCAATGTTACCTGACATTTTACGTACAGTAAAAGTTTCAGTAGCACCATTTCCACGACGTTGCAATACAACACCTTGAAATTGCTGAATTCGCTCTTTCGCGCCTTCTTTAATTTTATATGAAACTGTAACAGTATCTCCACTTTTGAAGTTTGGGAAGTTTTTTACTTCTACTAGTTCGTTTTGAAGCTCTCTAATGATATCCATGACTCTTAATTTCTATTTATCTGACCGTAAATCGGGGTGCAATATTACGAATTATTTCTTAAAAAAATAAATCCTATCAAATCTTTTTGATAAAAAAATACAATTTGCCTGCAAAAGTAATGAATTTAAAGGTTTTTAGTTAAAAAAAACTCGATTAATTCTTTTTCAAGTTAAATTAGCAACCAAATTACGGATTTAACCGTCTTAGGTAAGTCAAAACATATTTAAAATTATGAAGAGTACTCTATTTTGTTTGTTTCTACTAGCTTCAAGCTTGTCATTTTCTCAAGATACGCAGAAATATGATGTAAGATTATTGAAAAATCACGGCGATACGATTATGACTATTTATTCAAAAAATCATAATTATTATAATTTTCTATTATTTGAATTGGATTTTGGATATGAAATAAAACTGAAATCAGATGTTAGTGCATCAAGTTTTACAAGTTTAAATAGTTTCAAAAATTCTAGTGGTGCTACATTAAAAAAAGGTGATATCGTTAATGGGACCTTCAACTTCAAAGAATGGGGAATTGTTCTTAAACAAAATGAGCCACTGATTATTGAATTAGATGAACTTCATGTTCTCTACTTTTATGACAAAGTTTCTAATAACATACGATTCGGTAAAAGCCCCTTATACACAAAATAGTTATTTATGAAAAAGTTAATATTTTTAGTTTTCGCATTTGTTTCCTTTGTTTCTTTTGGACAAACTCCAATAAATGTAACATCTGCGATAAATAATACTTCAGTAAGTACATGTAATGGATTTATTATCGATTCTGGTGGACAAGGGGGCGCAGGATATTCAAACGGAGAGAGCATTACATTCACAGTTTGTCCAGATACACCTGGAGATTATATGACTGTAGTTTTTAATCTATTCAATTTGAGTTTGCAAGATGATAATCCTGCACCGAATCAAACGAATGTTGACTATATGTATGTATATGATGGAAATAGTACAGCTGGGAATTCTTTAGGAGTGTATCAAGGTACAGAATTACAAGGTGTTGTTATTCAGGCTTCCCCTCAAAATACTTCTGGTTGTTTAACTTTCACATTTGTTTCAAATTCAGTTGGAACAGGTTCTTTTACAGCATCGGCATTGTGTGAGACTCCATGTAGTGATCCTGTAGCAGGAGGAGTTATCTTGAATGGGATTACTTCTGATAGTATTCATGTATGTATTGGAGAAGCGGTGAATTTTCAAAATTCAGGTTCATTTGCTCAACCAGGATTTTCAATTTCGGATTATTCATGGGATTTTATGGATGGTACATCTGCAAATGGTCAAAATGTATCTCACACTTATACAATTCCAGGACACTATAGAGTTCAGTTATTTGTTACAGACAATAACGCTGACAATGTTTGCGTAAACAATAACTTAATTGATTTGCAAGTCTTAGTAGCTACCATTCCAAGTTTTATTGGATTTATGAGTGATACTACAATTTGTCTAGGTGAATCTCTTGTTGCTAGTGCTACTCCAAATGATTACGAAGTACTTTGGGATGGATTTTCTGGTTACGAAACAATCGATGACGGATGTTTGCTTGATACTCAATTAGGTGTTGCTCAAAATATCGATATCTTGCAAACTGGTTTTGCAGCAGGTACCACAATTACAAGTGCCTCTCAAATTCAAGAAATTTGTCTTGAAATAGAGCATTCATTTATGGGAGATTTGGTTATTTACTTGAATTGCCCAAATGGTCAGTCAATCATGCTTCACCAACAAGGTGGTGGTGGAACTCAAATTGGTGTTCCCAATCAGGCGGACAATGTTGACTGTTCAGATCCTTCAACTCAAGGTACTCCGTACAATTACTGTTTCACTCCTTCAGCAACACAAACTTGGGTAGGATGGGTTAATGCAAGTGGATTTGGAGGAACGCTTCCTGCAGGAAATTACCAGCCGATTGGTGCATTTACGGACTTAGTTGGTTGTCCTACTAATGGTGTTTGGACTTTAACAGTTGTTGATAACTGGGCTGCAGATGACGGAGTTGTATTTAGCTTTGGATTGACTTTAGATCCATCTTTGTATCCGAATTTAGTGCAATTTACACCTCAAATTGGTTTAGGTGCTGATTCATCTTTTTGGAATATGCCCGCTCCTTTTGCGTCAAATGTTTCCGCCAACGGCGATGCAATGACGATTTCGCCAACTTCACCAGGATCATTTACATATACCTATACTGTTGTCGATAATTTTGGATGTACAAATGATTCATCTTTTGTATTGACGGTAAATGATAATCCGTTACCAAACGCAGGTAATGATATAATTGTATGTGGAGGTACAGCAGAGCAACTAAATGGTTCTATTTCAGGTGCAGGAGGAGGTTCTCCTTGTCCTTATACCTTAGATTTAGTTGATTCTTTTGGTGATAGTTGGAATGGAAATAATTTACTGTTTACTGTAAACGGAGTTACAACTTCATATACCGTAAGTTCTGGGGGTCGAATGCTGTTTTTACAGTTAATATTCCACACGGTGCTTCGGTTACTTCTCAATTCCAAGCTTCTGGAAGTTGGACAAGTGAATGTGAATATCAAATAATTGATCCAAGTGGGAATGTTGTTGTGCAACAAGGACAAAATGGAACAACACCTCCTACGACAGTTGATTCATTTACTGCAGATTGTTTTGGAGGGTTTGAATTCGTTTGGAGTCCATCAACTGACTTAAATGATCCGAATATTCCTAATCCAATTGGAACATTCTTAGCGCCACAAACGTTGACTTTGACTGTATATCCAACAGGACATCCACTTTGTGCTACTACAGATCAATTGAATGTTACCCTTTCAAATTCAGCTTATCCGGGTGCAGATTCAACTTTTACGATTTGCTCTGCAGGTACAGCTACTGATTTATTTCCGGTACTTGGACCTGGTGCAAGTCCAAATGGATATTGGGTATATGGAGCAGCAAATACACCTGTAACTATGCCATACGATCCACTTACTATGAATCCAGGCCAGTATAAATATAGAGTTGATAGTGCAGGTTGCATTGCGCAAGCAATAATTACTGTGGTAGAAGTTAGTACGTCTATAACAACAGTTGCTCCAACAAATGTAAATTGTAATAGCGCTAGTAACGGAAGTATTGTAGTAACTGGATTAAATTTCACATCTTATTCAATTGACGGAGGTCCTCAGTTTGCTGCTACTTCTCCTGCTACGATTGGTGGTTTTGCTGCAGGAAGCTATACTTTGGAAGTTTTTGGTTCAGGTGGTTGTTCTGATACAGAACCATTCACTATCACAGAGCCTGCACCTTTGCAATTAGATTTTATTTCACATGATACTTCCGTTTGTGTGGGAGCTTCGCTAAATATAAGTGCGTTAGGTTCAGGAGGAAGTACGGCTTATACTTATACTTGGACGCAAAATGGAAATTTATTAGGAATTGGTTCATCAATAACGGTAACACCTCCGTTGACTACTAATACATATTGTGTCACATTAACAGAGGCTTGTGGATCACCTGCTGCGGATACTTGTATGACAATTGTAAATCCGGTTGAAATTTTCCCAATTGTTGTACCTGATACAAATCAAGGATGTTTTCCAGTTGCAATCAATTTTACTAATACAACAAATTCGACGGAAATTGCAACAACTTTAGTAGATTTTGGAGATGGACAAATAATCAGTTACCCAGGTACTACATCATTCAGTCACATATACACACAACCAGGTGTATATACTGTACATGTTGAGGTAACGTCTATTTTTGGATGTTTATATGATTCAACATTTACAAATATGATTGAAGCGTTTGATTATCCAGAAGCTAATTTTAATATTTTGCCAAATGATGTTTCTTTCTTTGATCCAAATGTATTGCTTGAAAATGAAAGTTCATCTAACGTCGTTTCATATCAATGGACAATCTCTTCAGGGAATCCATCTTCTTCAGTTTTAGAAAATGTAAATGCAAGTTTTCCTAGTGATGTTGAAGGCGCTTATCCAGTAACTTTGTTGGTAACTGATCAAAATAGTTGTCAAGATACAATCACTAAAATTGTGAATGTAATTAGTGAGGTTGTATTGTATGCCCCAAATTCATTTACGCCAGATGGAGATGAGCACAATCAAACTTGGAAGATTGTTGTTGATGGTATTGATTTATACAGTGCAGAGATATTAATCTACAACAGATGGGGTGAATTGATCTGGGAATGTCATGATGTAAGTGAAGGCTGGGACGGAACCTATGGAGGTAAAGTTGTTCAAAATGGAACTTATACTTGGACATTGAAATTTAAAGACATCCACTCAGATAAGAAATATGAGTTTAGTGGACATATTTTACTAATTAGATAAAATCAAGAAATAGTGCAAAAAAAAAAGTGAAGTTGAAACTTCACTTTTTTTTTTGCACTAATGTTTTTATTTCAATTTTCTTCTCTTCATTTCTTTGGTAATCAAATTTAGTTCTCTGCTTGTTTGTCCTGCAACAGAAGTGTTTTCATCAGCTCTGCGCAAAAGATAAGGCATTACTTCTTTTATAGGTCCGTAAGGCACGTATTTAGCGACAAGAAAATGATTACTGGAAAGATTATAGGAGATATGATCGCTCATCCCTAAAAGTTGCGCAAAGTATAGTCTTTTATCATTTTTATCAAGTCCTTTTTCTGTGATTAGTTTTGCTAGAAAAGCAGAACTTTCTTCATTGTGTGTTCCTGCGCACAAAGCTAAAATATCAATATTTTCAACAATAAAAGTCAAAGCATCATCGTAATCTTTATCGCAAGATTTTTTGTCAGGTTGAATAGGAGAAGGATAACCTTTTAAAATAGCTCTTTCTCTTTCCTTTTCCATGTAAGCACCTCTAACTAACTTTATTCCATAATGATAATTACCTAATCTAGCAGCATTTGTCGCTTCTTTTAGGAATTGAAGTCTATCATGGCGATACATTTGTAAAGTATTAAAAACAATCGCTTCTTTTTGGTTGTATTTTACCATCATTGAAACTGAAATACGATCAATTGTATCTTGAATCCACGTTTCCTCTGCATCAATAAACACGGGAACATTTGATTCAAAACCTTTCTTACATATTCTATCAATTCTATTTACAACATCTTGAAATTCTTTTTTTTCTACCTCAGATAATTCATTTTCGATATTGTTTACCTTTTCAAGAATTCCAAATCTGGCAATGCCGGTAACCTTAAATACAGCAAATGGAATTGCGGGATTATTCTTCCCTTTTTCAATTGTTGCGATAATTTCGTTGGTTGTTTTTTCGAAATCTTCAGCAGAAGTTTTACCTTCAACTGAGTAATCTAAAATGGTACCGATTCCAAAATCATTTAACTGCTTTATTGTGTTGGTGCATTCGTTGATCGTTTCACCACCGCAAAATTGTTTAAAAATGGTTGCTTTTACCATTCCATTTATCGGTAAATGAGCTTTGAAAGAGGCATTTGTAGCCCATTTTCCAAACTTTACAACAGATGGGTTACCCACCATCTTGAAGAGCCAATATGCTCTTTTTAAATCTTTATCGGACTTGCTTTTAAAAGCAATTTCAGTATTTTCGAAAGAAATCATATTACAAAAATAAGTTATTTTGACATTTTTCATCTCTTGGATTAAAGAAACTTAAAAAAATCATTTACTTTGACAACAAAATAGGATTAACACTTTTAAAATATGATTCAGAAAATAGAAGCAATAGGTTATGATATCGAAATAGGTTCATTGTTAAATTCTTCATTTTCAAATATATTAGAAAAATATTCGAATTCTAAAAAAATAATTTTAGTAGACGAAAATACACATGATCATTGTTTAGAATATTTGTTGACTGCCTTTTCAGGATTAGAAGATGCAGAAGTAATGCTTTTACCTTGTGGTGAAGAAAACAAAGTGATGGAAGTTTGTTTTCAAGTCTGGGAAGCTTGGTCAGAATATCAGATCGGCAGAAATGATTTAGTAATTAATCTAGGTGGTGGAGTAGTGACGGATATGGGAGGCTTTATGGCTTCTATTTTTAAACGCGGCCTTGATTTTATTCAAATTCCAACTTCTTTATTAGCAATGGTTGATGCATCAGTTGGTGGTAAAACGGGGATTGATTTAGGAAGGTATAAAAATCAACTAGGTGTTTTTTCAAACCCAATAAGCGTTTTTGTTGATCCTGGGTTTTTAACGACTTTACCGTTTAATGAACTCAAGAACGGTTACGCTGAAATGCTAAAACATGCATTGATTTCTGGTAAATTGCATTGGGAATCATTGAAAGATATTGATTTTTCTGATAAGGAAAAGATGTCCGCACTTATTTGTCAATCTATTGAAGTAAAAAATCAACTTGTTAATTTGGATCCATTTGAAAAAAATGTGAGAAAAAAATTAAATTTTGGTCACACATTTGGCCATGCATTTGAAGGTTTTTTTATCGGCGAAGATGAATTTTTGTCCCATGGACATGCGGTTGCAATTGGAATTTTAGCTGAATCATTTATTTCTTGGAAGCGAGATATTTTAAGTGAGTCTAATTTTATAGAGATTTCAGAAGTGATTTTGAAAAATTTTGAATTGCCAAATATTGAAAATTCATGGATTGACCCCATTTTTCAACTAATGTTAAATGACAAGAAGAATTTTGAGCAACAAGTGAAATGCGTTTTGTTAAGTGATATTGGGGAAAGTGTAATAAATCAAACAGTAGATTTAGATGATCTTAAACTTGTAATAGAATTTTTCTCAACGCTGAAAGTTTAGTTTATGAAATTCAAATTAATTTGGTTAGTCCGATTCCCTCTAATGCTATTGGAACTTTTTTGGAGTTTGTTAACACTTTACATTTTTATCGCACTTTTTGGGATGGTTTTTCAAATTGGAGATGATTATGTTGCTAAGAAAAAAGGAAGAATTGTTTATATAAGAACAGACGGTATTCATACTGATTTTATTGTACCGGTTCATTCAGATATTCAAAACTGGAACGAAATTGTTCCCTGGAAAGATTTAAGAGGCACTGACTCTTCATTCAAATTTGTTGCATTTGGATGGGGAGATCAAGGTTTTTTTCTCAATACTCCTGAATGGAGTGATTTAAAATTTTCAACAGCATTTGATGCACTTTTCTACCGTGGTAAAACAGCAATTCATGTGGTTTTTCAGTCGGAACCTACACCGGGGAAATTATGTAAAAGGCTAATTATTTCAGATAAACAATATATCAAATTGGTCAATTATATAGAAGATTCCTTTGATGTTGATGAAAGCGGTTCTACCATTTGTATCAAAGATCGTGGGTATTGGGATTACGATGCCTTTTATGAATCAAAAGGAAAATATAGTTTGTTTTTGACGTGTAACTCATGGATAAATGGAGGGTTGAAAAAATCAGATTTACCGGCGTGCTTGTGGACGCCTTTGAGTTATGCTATTTTTGATAAATATGAGTGAATTAATTCTTGAATCTCTCGTTTTTACTGGTGCTTAAATGATTCTAACGGATAAAAACAGCTAAGGGAATACCGTCAAAATTGCAACTATAAATCAATATTCAATATCTAAATTGAACGTTTTTTGCAATGTTAATAGGTTTGTGTTTTTTCTAGCCAAAATTTCAAATTTATCTCTGCCTGTTAGGTGTTTGTTATTTTCTTCTTGATTTTCAATAATTGAAAAATCAATAGTGATGGACCAATTTTGCAATTTATTTCGAAGAAAATCTAGAAGTGAGGCATAAAAATGATTTTTCATCATATCGATTTGAATTTGATTATCAAATTCTTGGTGAATATGATTTATGGCAGGTAATTTTGGATCTCTTTTGGTTAGCGCCAAATTCATTGAATCTGCTCCCTCAATGCCATCTTGCTTAATTTTGTAAGCATATTGCCTCCAAACCATTTTGAGTTCATCTAAGGAAAATGGCTTTTGCGGTCTATTTGAAATATCTTCCGAATTATTTAAGTCTTCGTCATTAGAATTGTCCTTTAAACTTTGTTTAATCGACAAATTATTGGTGTTAAGAACTCCTGTTGGAGTTGAAAAAGATTTGACTTCTTTTTTGAGAGAAATTGGTCGTTCCTGAGGTTCATAAGGTTTGGTTTTGCCAGGATTTACTGATGGTCGCAGTGTTTGCCCCGAAAATGGAATAATTTCTACTGGATCAGTTAATCTTTTTTTTTTTCAAGCTCATTCTTAATCGAACAAAGCTGCATCAACGCGAGTTCAACTAATAATCGTTGATTTTTTGAAGCTTTATATTCGATATCTGTTTTACTTAAAATACCCAAGCATCTCAAAATATATGCAGATTCAAAAATTTTCGATTGTTCAATAAACCTATTTTCAACGCTTTCACCTACTTCTAACAATTTTGCGGTTCTAACATCTTTACAAACAAGTAAGTTTCTGTAATGATCAGCTAAACCTACAATAAAGTTGTGACCATCAAAACCTTTTTCTTGTATATCATTAAAAAGAAGTAAACATCCAGGAATGTCCTCTTTCCAAGAGTTTTCTACAATTCTAAAGAAATAATCGTAGTCAAGAATGTTTAAATTCTCTAAAACAGCATTTAAGGATAATTTATTTCCTGCAAAACTTACAATTTGGTCGAAAATTGAAAGCGCATCTCTCAAAGCACCATCAGCTTTTTGTCCAATCAAATGTAATGCTTCACTATCAGCATCAATGCCTTCTTTCTCAGCAATAGATGCTAAATGAATTGCTATATCTTTAACCTTTATTCTATTGAAATCAAAAATTTGACATCTAGATAAAATAGTTGGAATGATTTTGTGTTTTTCAGTTGTTGCTAAAATGAAAATAGCATGAGCAGGTGGCTCCTCTAAAGTTTTCAAAAATGCATTGAAAGCAGCATTTGAAAGCATGTGTACCTCATCAATTATATAAACCTTATGGGTTCCAAGTTGGGGTGCAATTCTTACTTGATCAATTAAATTTCTTATATCTTCAACCGAGTTGTTTGAGGCTGCATCTAGTTCGTATACATTTAATGAAGCTCCTTCATTGAAAGATTTACAAGATTCACATTCATCACATGCTTCGATATTTTCTCTTGGATTAAAGCAATTAATTGTTTTTGCTAAAATACGAGCTGTAGTTGTCTTTCCTACACCTCTTGAACCACAAAACAGAAATGCTTGAGCAAGTTGATGACTTTTAATCGCGTTTTTTAAAGTTGAGGTAATAGATTTTTGCCCAACAACTGTATCAAAAGTTTGTGGTCTATATTTTCTTGCTGAAACTATGTAATCCTCCATCTTAGACACAAATTTAAGAAGACTTTTAATATAAAGTGAAATTGTTGATAAATCACTGCTTCAAAATTGAAACATTAAATTTGAGATTCAAGTTTTTTATAATGATATTCCCATCTTTTGTAAACGTAAGGCGAAATTTTCGATTGTTCATTGTCTCTCAGAACTACAATATTATCTTCACTACTGTAGTACCATGAAAATTCATAAATTTTCATTTTTTGACCGTACGTCGTTTTTTCTAGACCAGAGATTGTTTGAAAGTTGAAACCCTTCGATTCAAGAAAAAGTTTTTTGACCTTATATTTTTTACAATTTTGACCAAGCAACACGCATAATATCGCATAGTTTTTGTTTAAAATTTTCGTTGTTGTAGCTGATGCTGTCTGACTATGTTTTCTTAATTCCGAATGGTATTTATTTTTGCAATGAATATCGCAAAAGACTTTATCTGATCGTCCAAATAACTTTTTGTCACAAACGCAGCATTTTCTTTCATCTCTTTTAAAAAGAACATTTTCCATCTTAGTTGTTTTTTAAGGTTATTATCCTAAGTTAGCGAATAATATCTTTTGAATCCAAATTTTTTTGTTGCATTTAAGTGTTTTTATCCGTTAAAATCATTTACACCCCTATAAATATTGGAAAAAATAAATGTGTTTTTCGAAAACTTTAAACTAAACTTAATCGTAATTTTACAACATTAAAATTTCAAAAATGAATTACGAGGTTGGTGAAAAAGTTGGATTTCTTTTTGAAAAAGGAGGAGGTACAATTCTCAAAATTAGTAGCGATAATAAAATCACAGTACTAGATGATTCGGGATTTGATAGAATAATGGAAATATCTGAAATCGTAAAAATACATTCAAATGATTATCAGCTTGAAAGTTTTACCAATAACATCAATGACGATGAATCGCTCAGTACCGCGAATTATTTTGTTTCTAAAGAAAAGTTAGATGGTAGTAAAAGATCTTCAGATGTTTGGGAAATAGATTTACACATTGAAGAATTGTTGGATTCTCATATTGGTTTATCGAATACTGAAATTTTAATAAAGCAAATGACTGAATTTAGGTCGTTTGTAAAAAAGGCTCAAGAAAAAATGATTCCTAAATTAATTATAATCCATGGGGTTGGGGAAGGTGTTTTGAAAAATGAAATTAGGACATTTTTAGCTAAGAAGGATAATGTTGAATTTTTCGATGCTTCCTATTTGGAATACGGAAAAGGTGCAACTGAAGTTAGATTATATCATTCCAATAAAAATTGATAAATGAAAATATTATTATCTCCTGCCAAATCTCTTGATTTTAGCAAAAAAGCAGAGACTTTCGAATTCACTGTTCCTGTTTTTTTAAAGGAAGCAGAAGCTTTAGCGAAAAAAATGAAAAAAAACTCAGTTAAAAAACTTTCAAAAATGATGAGTTTATCGACTGAGTTGGCTGAGTTGAATCATTTAAGATATCAAAAATGGGAATCTCCAAACCAACCCCTAGATTCCAATAAGCCTTGTATTTATGCTTTTTCAGGAGAAGTATACAGAGGATTTGATGCAGAATCGTTGAGTTTGGATCAAATTAAATTAGCACAAGAGAAAATTCGAATTTTATCAGGACTTTATGGAATACTAAAGCCATTAGATTTAATCTATCCATACAGGTTAGAAATGGGGACAAAATGGGAAATCACTCCAAAAATAAACAATTTATATTCTTTTTGGGGTTCAAAAATCATAGATAATTTGAATAGAGAAATTGATGAAAGCAATGAAATTATCAATTTGGCGTCCCACGAATATTTTAAATCGATTGTAACGAAGAAAAGTAAATACAAGATTATTACACCAATATTTAAAGAGTTAAAAAATGGTGAATATAAAATTGTGATGATGTATGCTAAACATGCAAGAGGAGCAATGGCCAGGTACATCATCACTCAGGATATTAAAACTGCAGAAGAATTAAAACTCTACACCATTGATGGTTATCAGTTTGATATCAATCAATCAACAGATACTGAATTTGTATTTACTCGGTAAATTTTAAAACAGTCTTTTAACTTTCAGATAGATATTTTTGTTTTTCCACACTTTGTATGGGACAAAATACCAATCCAGACCATTGTTTTCAGAAATAGCTACGTAAGGTTTCCTTTCGATAGTTTCATTAAAAAAGTCTTTTGATTCAGCCATAAAGGCTATTTGAATGCTGTAGTCTTTTTCCTTGATTTGACGAACTTCAATATTACTTACTCTCTCTTTTCGAATGTTTTTCTTAGAGAATGTTTTTTTGAAAATTTCATCACCTTTTAGCTTTATATGCTTTACATAGGAAGGATGAGTTTTCGTGATTACCTTGAGCATTAAACCTCCATTCACGGCTTTTAAATAATTAGCAGCTTGAGCATTAAAATTTGTTTCTTGAGTAGCAGTAAGTGAACAAGAAAAAAGAACAAGCACTAAAGAAAATGCAATTATCCATTTATTCATACATCAGTTTTTTTTATTTCAAGATACTAAAATAGTATTAATATTTGAAAATGAAGTAAATATTGTATTTTTTTTATTTTGGATATGAATTTTTTTGTCGACAAACCATTGAATTATATCGTTAAACTAAAAATTATAAGTGAATTTAGTCTACATTTTTAAGCCATTCATCTTCATTTATTTTTAAATATACTCCTTCAAAGAGTGTTAACATATCTTGGATTTTTAAAATTTCCGGATATTGTTCAGCAAGAATTACATAATGTTTTTTTTTAGATCCAACGAATTGTATTTCTTCAAAATTTCTATCATCCAGTATTTTGTAAAAAGACTTTTTATTTGATAGCATTCTGTATTGCGGAAACTGGATAATATTTTCTTTCATACAGCGAAAATACTAATTGTCTTTTTAAAATATGTTGCTTTGGAATTTGAATAATTTACGTTTTCAAAGCTTGTTACCGAGAAAAATATCAAATTTTTGTCTTTACTGTTGTATTTTTACAAATTAAATTTTTTTCTATTTCAACTACAAATAATAATTGAAAATAAAATGACAAAAAAAGAGAAAGCTAAATACATTATCGAAGAACTAGAAAAATTATACCCTGAGACACCTGTACCATTAGATCATACCGATGCTTACACGCTGTTAATAGCAGTTTTACTCTCCGCGCAATGCACGGATGTAAGAGTTAATCAAATAACTCCAACACTTTTTAAGAGAGCAAATAATCCGTTTGATATGATAAAATTATCGGTCGAAGAAATTAAAGAAATAATTCGTCCCTGCGGGTTGTCACCAATGAAATCGAAAGGAATTTACGGATTATCTCATATTTTAATAGATAAATATGGAGGAGAAGTACCTCAAAGCTTTGAAGCGTTGGAAGAATTGCCAGCTGTTGGGCACAAAACTGCAAGTGTTGTGATGTCACAAGCTTTCGGAGTTCCAGCTTTTCCTGTAGATACTCATATTCATAGATTGTTGATCAGATGGGGTATCACAAATGGAAAAAATGTAGTAGAAACAGAGAATGATGCAAAAAAGCTATTTCCTAGGGAACTATGGAATAAGTTGCATCTGCAAATTATATTTTACGGAAGAGAATATTCACCTGCTAGAAGCCCGAAATTAGATGTTGATTTTATCACGAGAACTATAGGAACTAAAAAGGCGATATCTGAGTTGGTTTAAAAAGTGATTTTGTTGAAAAAATCAGTAAAATCAATTGGTTAAATGATTCTAACTGATAAAAATGACTAACATCATGTTGTATTTTTGAGTCCGAATTTACTACGAATTTTAAACAATGAAAATTAATGTTCTTTGCGTCAATTTCCAAAATTATTAATAGCTGAATATTGACAATAGATTTCTTTTTTAAAATCTAGAAATCAATGGTGGCGTGTATCTAAATGATTCTAACCGTTAACAACCACTATCAATTTCAACGCACACTTCGATTTCTCCCAGCCCTTCCTCCAGAACTTTTCCCAGTACTTCCACTTTTTGTATTTCTTCCCCCACTTCCAGTTTTAGCTTTTCCTGCACCAGTCCGTTTATCTTTGCCAAAACTAGAAGACTTACTAAACTGTTTTCCAGCCGGTTTCTTCGAAGTTGGTGCTTTACTACTTCCAACTACTGATTTTTTTGTTTCAGTTGTTTGCTTTGAATTTTTGAGTAAGTCATTCAAATTCTCTAACTCATGTTTTTTCATTTCGCGATACTCGCCCAAGGGAATTCCCTTTAGATTTAAATTCATGATGCGAACGCGTTCGAGCTTTAACACTTCATATTCAAAATGCTCACACATTCTTCGGATTTGTCGATTTAATCCTTGAATTAAGGTAATTCGAAAAACAAATTTTGATTCAATTGAGACCTTACATTTTTTTGTATGAACTCCTAAAATTGGAACACCTGAAGCCATTGCTTTCACAAATTGATCTGTAACAGGTTTATCAACTGTAACTAAGTATTCCTTTTCGTGCTCATTTCCAGCCCGTAGAATTTTATTGACTATATCGCCATTGCTTGTCAAAATAATCAATCCTTGAGAATCTTTATCCAATCTTCCGACTGGGAAAATTCGCTCGCCATAACTGATATAGTTGATGATATTGTCTTTTGTGCCAGCTTCGGTTGTACAAGTAATTCCGGGTGGTTTATTGAAAAGTATGTAAATCGCTTCCTCAGCTGGTTTGGGTTCAATCGCAATTCCATTGACTTTGACCACATCTCCAGCTTTCACTTGATCGCCCATTTTGGCGCATTTACCATTGATAAAAACGACTTTTGATTCAATAAATTTATCGGCTTCTCGTCGCGAACAAATTCCGCTTTCGCTAATATATTTATTTAATCGGGTGGATGTACTTTCAATCATTTCACAAAGGTACTTCTAATTGATTATTTTGTTCTTAATAAATACATGGAATGTTTCGATTTAATTATAAAATCGAACTTGTTTGATATACAACTGCCTTGTTTTTTCATCCAATTTAAATTCAATATCTAAACCAAACGATTCATAATTAGTAAGATGTGTTTTTGATTTTATGTAGAAAAACCGCTTAATGATATCCAATTGTTCCGCGAGATTTTCAATTTCTTTTTCTGTCATGACCAATTTTTGATGATTCAAGCTTGAAAATGTAATCACTTCAATCGTATTCTGAAAACTACTATTAATGTCTTTTGGTGAACAAATAAACTGATCACAAGTAATTCCTTTTGGTGGATCAACAACTGGAATATCTCCAAGCTGGGCGTTGACTACAAATCCAATGTAATTATCTCTGTACAAGTTTTTTGTAATCGCCACACCATTTACGGCTTCATTTGGAAATGAGCGATGCACTAAAATTCCCATTGAAACAGAATGTTGATTGATACCAAAATAAGATCGTTCCAAGAATGCATGATTTGACCACAAACTTGCCCAAACTTTCAAAATTCCTTTTTCAATTGTTTTCGATGTGTCTGTTAAACTCACCGTTTTTGAATCGTATAATCCAGCGCCTGAGAATCCTTCCGCGTCTTCGGCGTTGGTGGATGACCTGAATCTAAAAGTTTTGAAGCCAGATTTGACTAGTTTTTGCTTTACTTCTGCAATCAATTTAGGATCCAATTTGGTCAACAAGATTTCTTCGCGGATCATTCCTAAATAGGCATTCAACTTTTCAGGATTGTCTTGATATTTTACAGCTAAATCAATCAAATCATTCACTTTTGTTGATTTCAAATGTTGTTCATAATGATAAAATGGAATCGCAAATCCTCCTTCAGGCACTTTAAATCCATGACTTTGACTCAATGAATTTAAAACTCCAAAATTTGCTGCTTTGTTTCCCGCAAAATTTGCTGAACGGAAATTCAGATTTCTAACATCAACTAAAGAATCAACTTTCAAGTTTTTGGTTAGTACGACTTCTTTTTGTTGTTTTGGATTGATGCTATGACTTTTTTGCACGATATAAAATGTATCTTTCAAAACACGAAATTCTACCATTTTTAGATCATGTAATTTCATTTTTTCATCTGAAAATGCAGATTTGTATGCACAAATGGGAATTTTTCTATTTTGTCCCAAAATCGATAAATGACTCAGCGGTGTTTGAAATTCAGTAACGATAATTCCGGAAACCAAAGGCAAATACATCGGAGTATTTTTGATCACAATAATATCAGTAGGTAAGAGCGGACTTTCCAATGAATCAAGATTTGAAATAAATCGCAATTTTCCATATGCTTTTCCTTGGCTTACTGATTGAAAACTAATATTTTCATAAATTTCTTCTGGTAAAATAATTGGAAATTTAGTACTCAATTCATCCTTCTTTTCTAGCAATCGAGCAGTATTTAGCAAAAATGATAATTTATCATTAATGAATGTATTTGCTGCAATTTCATCATATAGTTTTTTCATATAACCCAAGGGCATTTGGTCATATGGCGATAAATCAACGAAATAGCGATTCAACGTTTTACTGTAGTTCAAGTTCGCTAATAAGTAAGCTCGATCTTCTGAAAAATCATAATTTGCGCGATTAAATTCTCCTAAATCTGCTTTTTCATTTAAATTAAACTGACAAAATTCGAAGTGATATTTGTAAAAATTAGAATTGATGAAATATATTTTTTCAGTCTTAATCTCATAAATTACCTTGATTGATGAAATATTTCCATATTTCGATGACAAAGGAGCACCGCCCAACATAACAAAATCTTCTTCTGAGTTTATTTTATTTAGATATTGTTGAGCTTCGGATGAGCAAGATGTGAGAAGAATAAGTACTAGTAAAATTCTAAAAATCATTGAGAAACTTTTGTTTATAATTATACGAAACGAGCCAGAAGTATAAAAATTATATTTCCAAGAAGTACTTTTCTGGGTACAATTTAATCTTTAATTAGTTCAATATAATTTTCGAAGGAAAATTTTCTTTGATTTCGTTATATTCTTAACTAAATTTGAAGTTCTTATAAACGTTTCATTTCAGTCCATTCTATGAAAAAAATTCTATCACTTTTCATTTTTTTACCCTTGAATTTATTTTCTCAAGTATTTTTGAATGAAGCGTCTAATGCAAATAATTCAACTTTTGTATTGCCAAACGGGACTGATCCTGACTGGATTGAATTGTATAATTCTTCCAACGAAAACATCAATATGGTTGGTTACTTTTTGTCGGATGATTCTACCAATTTGCAAAAATGGACTTTCCCAAATCTAAATTTACCTCCAAACGGATTCATTACGATTGCTGCTACTAGTAACTTAAATCAATCATCAAACTATTTCTATGAGACTGCAGTTTTTGCAAATAGTACTTGGAAATACATTATTCCAAATTCAAATTTAGCACCTGATTGGAACAATCTTTCCTTTGATGCTTCGACATGGAGTTCTGGACAAATGAGTGTTGGTTATGGAGATAATGACGATGCAACTGAGATTTCAAATCCTACAACGTCAGTTTATGGCCTGATAAATTTTTCTATTTCAGATACTTCAGTCATCAAGAAAGCCATTTTAGACATGGATTTTGACGATGGTTTTGTTGCTTATTTAAATGGGATTGAAATTGCCCGCTCTGGTTTAACTGGAAATCCTCCAAGCTGGGATGAATTGGCAGTCGATCATGAAGCCAATCTAATTCAAGGTGGCAATATTTCTTCATTTGAAATTGATCCATTGATTTTAAAATCTGCAATTAAAAACGGAACGAATGTTTTAGCAATTGAAGTGCACAACAGCTCAACTACATCTTCTGATTTGACGATGTTGCCATTTTTGAGTTTCGGTTACCAAACTCCGACGAGTTTATTTGGTGGAATTGTTCATCCGTATTTTAATACCGTATTTCCAAATTCGACATTGGAAACGAATTTCAGTATCAGCAACGACGGAGAAACAATTTATTTATCTAATCCCGATGGACTCATTGTAGACTCACTTATTGTTCCAGACTTAGAACCTGATATGTCTGTTGGGAAATTTATAGATGGAGTTCAAAATAGCAAGCTTTTTACCGTTCCAACTCCTGGAGCAAGCAATAATCTATCAATCGTATATGAAGATTTTGAAAATACACCAATTATCAATGTTGATGGACAATTTTTTCAAGATTCGATAAAAGTAACGGTTACAAATACAAGTGTTTATGGTGGTGAAGTTTACTATACTTTGAACGGTGAAACACCGACAATTGCTTCAAACCTTTACACAGATACAATTAAAATCATAGATAATGCGATTCTGAAAGTAAGATGTATTTCATCCACCGATTCAATTTTGCCGAGCTTAATTGCAACAGAATCTTACTTATTTACAGTTGATTACGCTCTTCCAGTAATTTCAATTACAACGGATTCAATCAATTTGTATGGTCCTGATGGAATTTTCGATAACTACAATACTGATTGGAAAAAACCTTGTGTAATTGAATATTTCGACAAAGAAGGTATCAAACAATTTGAATCTCGTGCTTCAATTAAACCTGATGGTGGGGCAGGAGGAAGTCGTTCAAATCCGCAACACAGCGTTACAATTGAACCATCGAACTTACTTTACGGGGAAGGAAAATCGATCAAATATCCTTTAATTCCTGAAAAAAGTTTTATCAAAGAATTTGATGCTTTTTACCTCCGAAATGGAAGTAACTATTGGAATCAGTATCCGCAAAAAGATGCAACTTTCATGCGCATGATGCGCGAAACAAATGCAAATTCACAAGCATATTCTCCTGTAATTGCGTATGTGAACGGTGAATATTTTGGTGTTTATGAATTACGTGAAAAAGCAAACGAAGGATATTTTGCCACCAACTATGGAAATGATAAAGACAGTTTAGATTTACTTTCTGTTTCGTATTTTTATGGTGCTGGAGTTTTGAGAACAGTCAAAGGTTCGGATTCAAGTTTTTACACAATGAAAGACCTAATTACGACTTACGACCCAACATCAAGTGATTATTTTTCAGTTTGTAACAAGAAGTTAGACTTGTACAATTTTACAGATTACATAGTCGGTGAAAACTGGTTTGCCAACTATGATTGGGTTTACAATAATATCAAAATTGCACGAACGCAATCGACGGATAACAAATGGAGATTTTTTCTTCAAGACATGGAACTTGGTCTGGGCGGTTGGAGCGATTTCAATTCCAATATTTTCGACTATTTTAGAAATGAAAATCAGCCAAATCCTTATTGGGAAATTTTCAACGGGTTGAATCAAAATACAGAATTCAAAAACTATTTTGTCAATCGATATGCGGACTTGATGAATACTACTTTCCAGCCCGATTATTACTTGCCGATTGTTGAGAGTATGTATCAACAATTATTGCCTGATTTGCCGAAACATTTTGAGAAATGGACAGGTGATCCAACTGGCGGGATGAATAATTATTTAGACATTAAAAACAATATTCTATACCAATTTGCAAATCGAAATCAGGCAGTTAGAAATCAAATCGTGAATGAATTTGCTTTGGTTAAACCAGTAACAGTTTATCTCAATGTTGAACCTGCAGAGGCGGGATATATCAAAATTTCAACCATCGTTCCAAATCAATTACCTTGGACTGGAGTTTATTTTGATGGTGTACCTGTTGAAATTACTGCGGTTGCAAATCCTGGTTATACATTTGATCATTGGAAAGCAAATACAACTTTAGAAGGGCAACAATTGGATTCTTCTAACTTCACAATCAATATCGGAAACGATGATTCTTATATCGCTGTTTTTAACGGCATTTCTGAACCACTTTCTTTAACTATTTCTGAGATCAATTACAATCCAGATCCTTCAGTTGATGGTGGAAATTGGATAGAATTACACAATTTTGGAATAACACCGTTGAATTTGACAAATTGGTCAATCAAATCGAAAAATTTCTGGGATAAATATGCTTTTGAAGATGGCGTTTCCATTCCATCAGAAGGTTATTTAGTCATTTGTGAAGATACAAACTTGTTCAAAAATACGTATCCAAATGTGATGAATTTTGTCGGTGCAACTGGTTTTCCTTGGAGCAATAAATTTGATTCCATTCAAGTGTATGACGCGCACAAAAAGCTCGTTATTAACACAGTTTACACAGATGAAAAACCATTTCCAATTTGTGCAGACGGATGGGGGAGAACATTGGAAAATCAGTACTTAAATTCAGTGAAAATTGATTCAAGCAATTGGTTTTGTGGATGTATTGGAGGTTCACCAGGTGCGAAATATACACCTTGTAACGAACAACTTTTAATTTCGGAAATCAACTATAATAATATCAGTACAGTTTACAATGCTGGAGATTGGATTGAAATTAAAAACAATTCCAATCAAAGCCTGGACTTACTAAATTTCACTTTCAAAGATTCAAAAAATAACCATATTTTTGATTTTCCATCAATTGTCTTGAAACCAAGCGAGTATTTGGTTTTGACGAATAGCAAAGAGTTATTTCAAAAGCGTCATCCTGAAGTTGAAAACGTGATCGGAAATTTTGATTTTGGTCTTTCTAATAAAGAAATTTTGCGATTATTTGATGCAAATGAAACCTTGATTTCAAGTGTAATTTACCGAAATGACGACAATTGGCCTGTGATTCCTTCCTTGGAAGATTTCACGTTGGAATACAATTTTTCTGCTGGATTTATTGACCCAAATGTACCGTCATCATGGTTTGCAGGTTGTGAAGGAGGTTCGCCTGGTCGTGCATTTGAAAATTGTCCTGTATTGACTGATGGTGATTTTTGCAACATTTATCCAAACCCAACGAATGGAAGTTTCACTGTTGCTTTTCAAAATGATAACAATTCAAGCAACAAAACTAAGATTCAAATCATAGACATGAATGGAAGATTGATTTTTGAAGAAGAAATCTACGCAATTGAATCTGTAGTTGGAAAAGAAATCAATCTAGATTTCGCCAGAGCTGGAATGTATTTTGTGAAAGTGATCCAAGAAAGCAAAACGCAACAGATGCCGTTGGTGAAGATTTAGAATGCTTTAAGGTAATTTATTTTTTCTTTTGTGCGCACGACTGGACTCGAACCAGCACACCACTGAAGGCACCAGCCCCTCAAGCTGGCATGTCTACCATTTCACCACGTGCGCAAAATCCAAAATTGGATGCGCAAATATACGTATTTCATCCTGATTTTATTGGAAAGCAAAAAAAATGATTCAAAAAAACACCCCGCTCAATCGATTGAACGGGGTTCTCTAGAATGATAACTTTAAAAGTTAACATGGAAAAAAATCATCAATGAATCAAAATGGAGGTGGACCTTTTGGTTTTTCAGTTCTCAATTCGATTAAATATTTTTCTTTCTGTTTACTATTTAATATTTTCAAAATTCTTTGGTGATGTTTGAAAAGAATCATTTCAAAACTAGGTTGCGTAATTGTCAACGAATCACAGTTTCCATTTTTGCTTGTTAAACAATCCATGTTTTGTTTGTGTATATTTTGCGTGATTGATTTAATAGAGTCGATCTCTTTTTGATGTTGATCAAAAAGCAATTGTAATTCTGATTGTTGCTTGGAATCAAGTGCTAAAATATCATTGAGTTTTTCAACTACATGTTTTAAATGCATTTTGTGATCTGGTCTATGTTTCGGAGCGAAGACAATTAGTCCTATCAAAATAAGGTTGAATATTCCAAAGATGAAAAATCCGCGTTTAAAAAATTTCGGGGTAAAATTCATAATTCTTGATTATAGTATTGATTGTAGTAATTCGTTGATTCTAAGTATTCTGAATAGGCATTTTCTTTTAAATCATTTGAGGTTTTTACATTTGTTTTCAATGCTTTGAAAGCTATAAATGTATTTAAAACAACGATTGTTGTCAAAAATGCCCAATTGAATTTAGATACTTTCGATGGTTTCGAATAAGAAATTTTACTCAAAACGCGCGTTTCAAAAAAATCAGGAACTTTTCTTTGCTCCCAATTTTCAAGCACATTGAAGAGATTTTCTTCGTGATTATTTGAATTATTTGTTTCCATTCAGCTTGTTAGATGTTCTTTTTTTTGTTTTCCCTCATTTCTGGAAAATAGGCAATGAGTTTTTCTTTCAAAATTATTTTTGCTCTGGCTAAAATTCCTTCGACTGCTTTTTCACTACATTCCATTATTTGCGCTATTTCTTTTTGACTCATTCCGTCCATATATTTTAGTACAAATGCAGTCTTGTATTTATCCTTCATTTCATCCAAAGTATCCGCAATTATTTTAGCATATTCTTTGTTTTCCAAATGTTCATAAGGCGTAAAATCATTGTTAGATGGAATTTCTTGCGCCAATCCAAAAAGCGATAGAATACCTTTTGATTTTCTTTTTTGCCTGCTTTGTGATCGCAAATAATCCAAACATCGACTTACAGTAATTCTATATATCCACGTTTTTAAACTACTTTTCTCTTCAAATTGTGCAATGGAATTGAAAATAAGAATAAAAACTTCTTGGGTTTGATCTTCAGCTAAATCTGATTGCTTCAGGAATGAATAGCAAGTATTGTAAACCTTATTTTGATACAAATTCACCAACTTTTCGTAAGCTAACGAATCACCTGATTTTAGTGATTGAATAAAAAGTTGTTCTTCTGTTAGCATCGATTTTGAAAAGAATTTACATTTGCTTTAACGCTTATATTGCGAAAAAGGTGAGGTGAGACGCAATAAAAAAGGACAACTTTTTCAAATTGTCCTTGTAAATAACTTTATTTTTTGATTTTAGAATTCTAAAATAGTTTTTTCAATAATCGCCACACATTCCATCAATTGTTCTTCAGTCATCACCAAAGGTGGAGCAAAGCGAATGATATTTCCGTGCGTTGGTTTGGCAAGTAAGCCATTGTCTCTTAGTTTTAAACACAAGTTCCAAGCAGTTTCGCTGTCAGGAGAATCATTAACAATAATTGCATTCAACAATCCTTTTCCTCTCACTTTAACAACCAAATCTGATTTTTCGATGATTCTTTGCATTTCACTTCTGAAAATATTACCCAATCTGCGCGCATTTTGAATCAAATTTTCGTTGTAAACAACATTCAAGGCAGCCACCGCAACCGCTCCAGCAATTGGATTTCCTCCGAAAGTTGACCCGTGTTGACCTGGTTTGATGACATTCATGATTTCATTGTTTGCTAAAACAGCAGAAACAGGATAAACACCGCCAGACAATGCTTTTCCAAGTATCAAAATATCTGGTTGATTGTAAGTTGCTTGTTTCTCGCATTTGTTTTCACAAGTACAATTTCCGCAAACTGCCAACAAACTTCCTGTACGCGCAATTCCTGTTTGAACTTCATCAGCGATAAAAAGTGCATTGTATTTCGTACAAAGTGCTCGTGCGTTTGTCAAGAAATCTTCATCAGGAGTGTAAACTCCAGCTTCACCTTGAATTGGCTCAACTAAAAATCCTGCAACATTATCTTCTTTTAAAGCTTCTTCCAGCGCTTTCACATCGTTGTATGGAATTTTGATAAATCCTGGAGTAAATGGTCCAAAATTATTTTTTGCATCATTGTCACTTGAAAATGAAACGATCGTTGTTGTTCTTCCGTGGAAATTGCCTTCGCAAACAATAATTTTAGCAGCATTTTCAGCAATTCCGCGTTTTTCATAAGCCCATTTTCTACAAAGTTTGATAGCAGTTTCAACCGCTTCAGCTCCTGTATTCATTGGCAATACTTTATCAAAACCGAAATATTCTGTGATGTGTTTTTCGTAAACTCCAAGCACGTCATTGTAAAAAGCGCGTGAAGTCAATGTCAATGTTTTTGCTTGATTGATCATTGCATCCACAATCACAGGATGACAATGTCCTTGATTTACTGCTGAATATGCAGATAAAAAATCATAATATCTTTTTCCTTCAACATCCCAAACGTAAACGCCTTCACCTTTTGTTAAAACAACGGGTAATGGATGATAATTGTGTGCTCCGTGTTGGTCTTCCAACTGCATCAATTCTTCTGAAGTGTAATTTTCCATGGTAGAAATCATCTGTAATTATTTTTGATTTAAGTTATTCATCGCGGAGAACAACAATCCTTTCCTCTATTACAATAGGAGAGAAATCATCCCAAAAGTGTGTCAAAGATAATTTTTAAAAGTCGTTTGACAAAATTGGAATATATATTAATAGTAATGAGTAATCTATTTTTGGTAATACAAATGATTGATTTTTATTGAAAATAGGCAGTTATATTGTTTATATTCATAAATTAGCGCTTTAACCCAAAAATGAAATTTTATGAGTGATTTTTTAGATTTAGAAGTAGTAGAAACGGAGAAAAAATTACCTCCTTTTTTAAAAGTATTGTGCATTTTAACATTTGTAGGTGCAGGATTGGGTATTTTAGGAGCAATCTACGCCATGTTTATGCAAGGATTTACTTTGAGAATGTTAGAAAATTCAAATAATGCATATCAAAGCAATCCTTTCTTTAAGGCTTTTGATAATAGTGCATACATTGCTGCATTAAAAAAATGGGGACAAATCAACAATTTATTGGCGCTTTTGGGGGCAGCTTTATGTTTATTCGGCGCTTTGATGATGTGGAAATTGAAGAAAAGTGGTTTTTTCTTATATGTTGGAGGTCAAATTTTACCATTTATCGGAATGTATGGATTGATGGGAGGATTGATGCCAAATAGTTCTGGACCACTTGCTGGATTTGCTGTCATTGGACAAGTAATTGCTATTATTTTTCCACTGGGGTTTATCATCATGTATGGAGTAAATTACAAACATTTGAAATAGAAATTGGTCGAAATTTTTTTGCATTATCAAAAAAAAATATTAACAATTTTTCACAAAGGTGTATTTCAATTAAAGTATTCTTCTATATTTGCACCGATAACTATAAATAAATCATTATGTCAGAATTAAATGTATCTAACGCGCCTCAAGGAAAAGGATTGGCCGTTACAGGTTTTGTCCTTTCTTTAGTAGGACTTATTTTCTCATCTTGGATCGCTGCTATCGCAGTAGTATCTATTATCGCTGGTGGAAGCGCATGGTTAATGTACTTCTGGTTGGTTCTTTGTATTGCTAGTATCGTTCTTTCAGTTATGGGAATGAGCAAATTAGGAAAAACAGGTGGTAAAAAAGGTTTAGGAATTGCGGGAATGATCATCGGAATCGTTGCTACAATTTATTCTATCATCTTAGTTTTGGGATTGAGTGTTGCTGCTAGCGCTGCTGATTCAGGTTCTGCTGCTATGCAAAATGCAATGGAAGAAGCAATGCAAAATAGATAATCTTTATCATATTTTTTTAAAATCCTCAGATATTCTCTGGGGATTTTTTATTTTTAAACAAAATCATTTTCAAAGTAATGGACGAAATTTTAGATAATAAAGACACAAGATCGATGTTTACAGGTGAAAAAACCTTGCCAAATGCTACTGCAACTTTGGTGTTGGGAATCATCTCAATTGTTACTTGTTGGTTATATGCAGTTCCTGGAATTGTTTGTGGGATTATTGCGTTGGTATTGTTTGCCAAAGACAAAAAAATATATCAAGAGGATCCGATGAGTTACAACGCATCATTCAAAAACGCAAAAGCTGGACAAGTTTGTGCCATCATTGGTTTGTGTTTGTCAGCACTGATGTTCATTTATTTGATCGTAGTATTGTCTTTTCTTGGTTCAGTTTTATCAGGCGCTAGATTCTAAATGCTCGATTGCTATTGGAAATATTATCTTGGTATTGAATGTCCAGGCTGTGGATTTCAACGTTCATTTTTGGCACTCTTCCAAGGTAATATTTACGAAAGCCTAAAACTTTTCCCTGCTACAATACCTTTAATTCTAACCTTATTACTTGTTGCTTTCCACTTGAAATTCAAATTCAAAAACGGAGCAAAAACCATCACTATTCTTTTTGGTTCCTCTGCAATCATTATGGTTGTTAGTTTTGTTGTGAAGATTTCTACCCACGGAATACATTGAAAAAGACCCGCTACGCTCTAAGATGTTAAGATATTAGGAGCCGTTGCTGCGCAACTTTAAGACTTTGATTTTCGATGTTGCTTTGCAATTTTAGAATAATTTCAACATTGCAAGAAAACTAAAGTCTTAAAATCTTAATGTCTTCCAAAAAAAGACCCGTTACGCTCTAAGATGTTAAGATATTAGGAGCCGTTGCTATGCAACTTTAAGACTTTGATTTTCGATGTTGATTTGCAACTTTAGAATGATTTCAACATTAGAAGAAAATTAAAGTCTTAAAATCATAATATCTTAAAATCTTAATGTCTTCCCCAAAAAAAAACTATCTTTGAATTTCTCAAAAAAACAAAATGGCAGACGATAAAAAAGTTATATTTTCCATGGTGAACGTTTCCAAAACGACACCTCAAGGAAAGCAAATTATTAAAAATATTTACCTCTCGTTTTTTTACGGGGCGAAAATTGGTATCATTGGTTTAAACGGTTCTGGAAAATCAACTGTGATGAAAATCATCGCTGGATTGGATAAATCTTTTCAGGGTGATGTGGTTTTTTCTGACGGTTATTCTGTTGGATATTTACCGCAGGAACCAGAATTGGATCCTACTAAAACAGTGAAAGAAATCGTGATGGAAGGTGCACAAGAAACGGTGGACGTTTTGCGTGAGTATGAAGAAATCAATGCTGCTTTCATGGACGAAGATGTGTTGAACGATCCTGACAAAATGGACAAGTTAATTGCCCGTCAAGGACAAGTTTCAGATCGAATTGATGCTTTGGATGCATGGGAATTAGATACCAAATTGGAAAGAGCGATGGATGCTTTGCGTTGTCCGCCGGATGATCAATTAGTTGATTCGCTTTCTGGTGGTGAACGTCGTCGTGTGGCTTTGTGTCGCTTATTGCTTCAAAATCCAGATGTATTATTATTAGATGAGCCAACAAACCACTTGGATGCAGAATCGATTGATTGGTTGGAACAACATTTACAACAATACGCAGGAACTGTAATTGCAGTGACGCACGATAGATATTTCCTAGACAATGTTGCGGGATGGATTCTTGAGTTAGACCGCGGTGAAGGAATTCCTTGGAAAGGAAATTATTCTTCTTGGTTGGAACAAAAAGGAAATCGTTTAAAACAAGAGGAAAAAACGGCATCGAAACGCCAGAAAATGTTGGAACGTGAGTTGGAGTGGGTGAGAATGAACCCAAAAGCACGACAAGCGAAAAGCAAGGCACGTTTGACGAATTACGATAAACTGCTTTCAGAAGACATGAAAGACAGAGAAGACGTATTGGAAATCCCAATTCCGAACGGACCTCGTTTGGGGAACAATGTGATTGATGCTGAACATGTGGCTAAATCTTTTGGAGACAAATTATTGTATGACGATTTGAATTTCAAATTACCACCAGCTGGAATTGTAGGGGTTATCGGACCGAATGGTGCTGGTAAGACTACAATTTTCAAAATGATAATGAATGAGTTACAACCAGATTCTGGTGAATTTAAAGTCGGTGAAACAGCAAAAATTGGATATGTAGATCAATCTCACAAAGATATTCATCCAGATAAAACGGTTTTTGAAGTGATTTCAGATGGAAATGAATATATCGAAATTGGAAATCAAAAAATAATTTCACGCGCGTATATTTCGAAATTTAATTTCGCAGGTTCAGATCAAAATAAAAAAGTCGGTGTCCTTTCCGGAGGTGAAAGAAATCGTTTGCATTTGGCGATGACATTGAAAACCGAAGCAAATATTTTATTACTTGATGAGCCAACAAATGACATTGATGTCAATACTTTGCGCGCATTAGAAGAAGGAATTTTGAATTTTGCAGGTTGTGCGGTGGTAATTTCTCACGACAGATGGTTCTTAGATCGTATTTGCACGCATATTTTAGCATTTGAAGGCGATTCGCAAGTTCATTGGTTTGAAGGCTCTTATTCGGATTACGAAGAAAACCGCAAGAAACGTTTGGGAGATCAAGCACCAAAACGAATCAAGTATAGAAAATTGACGAAATAAAATTTAGATTTGAGAGGTATGATGAAAATTGTACCTCTTTTTTAATAATAGAACACATGTCACAACCAAATAATCCGCTTCACGGAATCAAATTAGAAGAAATGATTGTCGCACTCGAAAAAGAAATCGGTTGGGATCACATGGGTTATCTAGTTCCGATCAATTGTTTTTTGAAAGATCCAAGCGTGAAATCAAGTTTGACTTTCTTGAGAAAAACGCCTTGGGCAAGAAAAAAAGTGGAAGATTTGTATTTAGAACGAATTGTTAGGTAATTAAGAATTAAGAATGTAGAATTTGGCAATAATCCAATTTAATTCTGAATTCTACATTCATTCATTAATTCTAAATCCAATCACATTTGGCAAAGCCCAAAAATGATCGTTTAAGTCGTTTGGATACGTTTCTGAAACATAACTTCCAATTTTTTCAATTTTTCGATCTCCAAAATGAATGTATAAACTTGTTTGTGGTCCGCCTTCCATGTAAATCGCATTGTTTAATTTGAACGGAAAACCTAGCATAAATTCAATCATTTCGTTGTGCGTATAGGGCGAACGTGAAAAGATGAAATAAATATTGCCAAGTGCATCAACCGAGGTAACCAACATGCTGCAAGATTGATTTTTCTTGTTCCAACTCAAAGGTTGACTATTGCAATCAATCATTCTCAAACCTTGCGCATAACAATGGTAATCGTCTTTGACATTTTCCCAATTTTCGCATTTTAAATCCAAGACAGTAAATTTCCATTTCAAACTGTCCTTTGGATTGAACGCAATCATTGCATTGTAATTAGGATATAAATTTGGATTGTTAAGATGTTCGCCCGCTTTGAGATAACCTTTGCTTAACATCTTTTTTGCCAAATCATACATTCCTGCATTGACCACCACATTCAAATTATATTTTTCAGCCCATTCGCTTGCAGATTTTGATTTTTTATCTTCTTCGGCAGTTGCTGCGTGCATTTCTAATTCAAAATCTTTTGGGTTGAGTTTTAAAATGCAAATGCGTGAATCGTTGATTGCTGATTTTTTCGGTGCTTCCATTTCCATGTAATCCGCTCCTTTGGCTAGATTTTGCCATTTTCCAAGAAGTGTATCCGGTTCGATTTTCACTGAATCAACTGGTTGTGAACAAGCTGAAAGCGGCAATAAAATTGAAAACATGAAAATGTATCGCAGTTTAGATCTCATTCCAATCAAATTTTTTGGTGTGAATAGGAAACAAATCACACAATTCTCCGGAATAGTAAAACTGATAGCCAATCATCCCAAATGAAATGGGTTTTTCTTTGATTTTAATCGTTGAACCACCAACTTTTGGATCTTTTTTCGGAACAGACTGTGGAAATCCTACATTGAAAAGAGTTGATAAAATTTCTGGACGATTGTCGATTGGAAATCCTCTACGTTCCCATTGGTGTTTCACTTGTTTTAAGAAAACAGCGGCATACATGTAGGAATAATAGTGATTTCGGAATGAAATCAAGCGATCAATTCTTTCTTGTGCAGGATTGTCCGTTTTAAAATCCAATAGCTTTTCATATTTCTTACCTAAATAGTAAGAACTTGTTGAATCTTTTAAATATTTTTCAATCGTTTGCGCCGTCAATTCTTTGATTCCAGTAACACCCAAAGAAAATTTAGATTCAACAGACAATATTTTCAACGGACCAATCCATTTTTTGTAAGCTTCACGGTCCGAATTGAATAAACGCATTTGTTCACCAATCAAACAGCAAACAATCAATCGAGATTCCACGCCAGACATTTTCGCAACAGAATCAATTACTTTTTTGTCTTTTTCGACCGCAATTTTGAAATCGTCCCATTCTGAAGTATTCATCCAATGATAAATGCTTTTGCTCGTTTTTCCTTCAACAGGTTGGTATTTATTCTCTCGGTACTTGATAACTTCCAAATAATAAGGCGAAGTTTTATCTGCCAACATATCCACAGATTCAACCATTCTCAGCGCTTCAGTATAATCGTGATTCGATTCTAAAGAAGCCAAAATGTGTTGCGCATTTTTTGGATAATACTTTTTCAAAATCAGAATTCGATTCAAAGCTTCGTATTTTTCAGCAACCAAAGCCAAACTGTCTTTATCCGTTTTTACTTGGTATTTGTCGCTCATCACTTGCAAAACACGGCTGTTTCCATCTACAGCACCGGATTCATTGGTCCATTTGAAATAAATAGCGAAATAAGCAATCGTTAAAAACGCACCAATGAGTGCAAAGCAAATTGTAAAAAAGTACAATGGAATCTTAATCCATTTACTGCGAAAAAATTTTTTCAAAGGAATTTCATTTTGTTAACGGCGCAAAATTAAGCTTTTCATTCCTATTTGCCAACATTCAACGCTTTTACGTCACCTTCATGAGTTACGATGAAATATTCTTTCGTTGTTTTGGTTTCAACAACGGGCGCAGGTTTTGGCGTTTCATCTGCGTAAATGCGAAAAGTTATTTCATACATCACTTGAATCACTGGTTCCACAATTTCAGGATTAGTTACAAAATCAAATTCTTTGTCAAAAATTGGTTGGTAAAACTGTGTCGTCGATTTTTCAGTTTGCGTTACAGCAGCTGATTTTTTCAAGTTCAATGAAGAATTAGAGTAAGCCTGATAAGATTTATAACTTTCAATCGGATAAGTAACTCGGTATCCATCAGCCAATTGTTTTTTCATTGTAGTAAAATCCATTCCTAGTAAATCTTGGCGCATTTTGATTTTTTCCTTCAAAATTAATTGTGCTTTGGTAGCCAAATCTTTGCGCACTTGTTCCATGTTACTTGCAAAATAATCTACGCGAATCAAATCATACACTTCAGAACCAGAACAAGCTGCAACGATTTCTGTCAATGAATTTGGATTTTTATATTTTATGTGAACATTGATTTTCATTTCGAATCCTTTGGGAACTTCATTGTACGTTTTCTTGTTAAATGCTTTTTTGGTTTCTTCAAATTCGTAGCAAGGAACAAATGAAATCATATCGGTATAAAACTCAATTTCTTTCTTCAATTCAAACGGTTTTTTGATTTGATTGATTCTTTCATCCATTAAACGTTGAATTTCTTCTAAATTTTCACCTGTTTGGGTAATACTGAATATCGCAACATAACTTTCTGCTTTAACATTGGTCAGTCCTTTGATATTGATAATGATATCGTTTGTGTTGATGCGCACATCGATGTTGCTTTCATTCAACTGGGTTTGTTGCAAATAATTGATATTGCCAGAAACTTGTCCAAAAATCCCTGTGAAAGAAGCGATTAAACTTAAAATTACTATTGATTTTTTCATAATATTTGTTGTTTGATGGTTTAATACATTGGTGACACTGAAAGGTTCAATCGCTGTGTGAAATGGCAGATTAATTTCTGATTCAAAAGTCAAAATCAAAGTAGAATCACTATTTTTGTTTCTAGTTAATTTGTATTCATTTCGACTCGATTTATTCGGGTTATTAAAAATAAGAAAATGTCAATTAGAAACTTAGAGCCGAAAGCATTGTGGAATCATTTTGCAGATTTAAATGCAGTTCCTCGTCCATCTAAAAAAGAAGAGCGAGTGATTGAATTCATGGTGAATTTTGGTAAATCTTTAGGACTTGAAACCATTCAAGATGCCATCGGAAATGTAATTATCAAAAAACCAGCAACTGCAGGAATGGAAAATAGACCAACGGTGGTTTTGCAGTCGCATTTAGACATGGTGCATCAAAAAAACAGCGATACAGTTTTTGATTTCGACACGCAAGGAATTGAAATGTTGGTTGATGGAGATTGGGTAAAGGCAAATGGAACCACTTTAGGCGCTGACAATGGAATAGGTGTTGCCGCTATAATGGCGATTTTTGCTTCAACTGACATTGCTCATCCAGCATTGGAAGCGATGTTTACGATCGATGAAGAAACTGGAATGACTGGTGCAATCAAAATTGATCCTTCTAATTTCAAAGGAACCGTTTTGTTGAATTTAGATACAGAAGATGACGATGAATTGTCTATCGGTTGTGCGGGAGGAATTGATACCAACACAACTTATTCTTACGAAGAAGAAAATACAGATGCTGATCACGTAGGCTACGAAATCAATATTCGTGGATTGTTAGGTGGACATTCAGGAATGGACATTCACCGCGGAAGAGGAAATGCAAATAAATTGATGAATCGCATTTTGTATCAAGGAGTTTCTTTGATGCATTTGCAGGTTGCATCGATTGACGGAGGAAGTTTGCGCAATGCGATTCCAAGAGAATCGACAGCTGTTGTGACGGTTTTAAAAGACGATGCCAAAGCTTTTGAAGCATTTTTGGCTTCATTTTCAAAGGAATTGAAAGTGGAATTAAGTACAGTTGAAACTGCACTGACGATTGAATGGAAATCTGTTGTAACTCCAGCAAAAGTGATGAAACCTGAAGACACAATTAAGGTTTTGAATACTATTTATGCAGTTCCAAACGGTGTTTTCAGAATGAGTCCAGACATGGAAGGATTGGTTGAAACTTCTTCAAGTTTGGCGCGAATCATTTTGAAAGATGGAAAATTCATTACACAATCTTTGCAACGTTCAAGTGTTGAAAGTACAAAATCAGATGTTGCCAATGCAGTGAGAGCAGCGTTTGAAAATATGGGTTGCGCTGTTGTTCAAAATGGAGATTATCCAGGATGGAAACCAAATCCTAATTCTTCGATTTTGAATTTAATGGCAGATTTATATCGAAAAAGATACAATGAAGAACCACAAATCAAAGCTTGTCATGCTGGGTTGGAATGTGGAATCTTAGGAAAACATTTTCCAAATATGGACATGATTTCTTTCGGACCAAATATTCGTGCGGCACATTCACCGGATGAAAAAGTACAAATTTCTTCTGTACAAAAATTCTGGGGGTATTTGTTAGAAGCTTTGGAATCAATTAAATAAAAAATATTTAAAATTTGAATCGCGGGTTAGTTCCAATAGCTAATTCGCGATTTTTTTTGTAGAAAGAATCTATAACTTGCGCACATGTTTAATCCAGAAGAAGCTAGAAAAGAATTGATTGATTTGGCAAATACCAAAATGTATTATGGAAAATACAAAGGAAAATTGCTGATTCAGATTCCAGAAGAATATTATGTTTGGTACAAAGGCAAAGGATTTCCTGATGGAAAATTAGGAAGACAAATGGAACAAATGCTGGAAATTAAAATTAACGGATTAGAAAAATTAATCTACCCTTTAATCAATAAGTAAACATTAATTTGGAATTTAAATATATCATGTTTAAATTCAACCTCTAGACTTTAGAATTCGTTCTAATCAAAAATTGCTAACTTATGAAATTACTAACCTCTTTTATTTTAATTGGCTTATTTTTTTTCGGAGCAAATGCTCAAAAATGGGGTGCAAATACCTTTAGTCAATTTACCAACGAAGCACTAGATGTAGAAATTGATAATGCAGGAAACTCCTATATCACTGGATATGTTACGGGTGAAACAGCTTTCAATACTAATAATGTTATTCAAAATGCTGCAGGAAATGGAGACATTTATGTTGCAAAATATGATCAAAGTGGAAATTTAGTTTGGTATAAAAAATTTGGAGGTACTTATTCTGATCGCGCGTATGATTTGGCGATTGGTCCAGACCAAAATATTGTGGTAACAGGTCAATTTTTTGGTAGTGTGATATTTGGTTCAACAATGTTACAATCAACTTTAAACTCCAAAGACATTTTTCTTGTCAAATTAAATCCGAATGGAAATGTAATTTGGGCATTGAAAGAGGGTGGAAGCATGGCGGAAAACGCTTATGGTGTTACGGTTGACCATCAAAACAACGTGATTTTGACAGGTCAATTTCAAGGAGATGCGACCATTGCTGGTTCAAATTTCACGAGTATTATTGATCCAATAACCAATTTGCCTTCTTTTGATTTATTCGTTTCAAAATATGATCCTTCGGGAAGCCCGCTTTGGGCGAAAGTTGGCGCAGCTAAAAAAGAAGATCGTGGTTTGGCGGTTGCAGTTGATAGTCAAGACAATATTTTTGTGACCGGTCAATATTCTGACACCTTACTTTTTGCTGGAAATAACTATAACAACAATGGATACAATATTGGATTTGTGACTAAAATTTCTCCTTTAGGTCAAGTTCAATTTTTCAATAATTTGCGAGCAGGATTTATCTTACCTTATGACGTAGAAGTCAACTCTGCTGATAAAGTGGTTATTACAGGTGATTTTTTAGGAAATATGAATTATTACCACAATAATCAGCCAACCGCTATCCAGAATCCATTCTCAAAGAAAATTTTCATCTTAACGATTGAAAATAACGGTTCATATGTATGGAATTATACTTTAGGTTCAGACAGTGATATCTCATCCACATCAGTTTCAATTGATCCTGATAACAATGTTTTTGTCACAGGATTTTTTAGTTGTGCTTTAAATCAATTGCATGATTCTGTTCCGGCACTGTGGAATTCTGTTGGATTTAAAGACCCTTATGTTTTGAAAGTCTCAGGGCAAGGAAATTTCATTTACGCCAAACAAATGGGCAGTAAAATGGATGATGTTGGTCATGGAATTGCTGTAAAATCAGTTGATAAACCAATTCTTTGCGGTGGATATACTAAACCGATGAACATTGCGCCAACTTCGAATGCTTCTGTTACAAATGCAAATAACAATTATCAATTGAGAGCTCAGACTATTGAAGTCGGTCAATTTTATTTTACTGGTGACAGCACTAGGAATTCATTTTTATTAAAGTATATTGATACTAATTATTCGAGCTACAATTATTTTATTATTCAAAGTCAAGACAGCTTAGTCGGATCTATAGAAAATGGTGCAGATACGATGCATTTTTGTAGTGACGACAATATTATTTACAACACATTAACGTGGAATTTTTATGGTCCTTCATATCGTTATTTGTGGAATAATGGCACAAATCAACAAAATATTGAAATAAGTACTACTGGAGATTTTTCTGTCAATGTAACACGAAATGATGGTTGTGCAACTGATATAGACAGTATTTACATGATTTCTGATCCAATCCCATTGCTTCCGTTGTTATCGGACGATGTAGTACAATACACCAATCATCCTGCAAATGCGCAAAATTATTACGGTTATTATAATTTTTGCTTTCCTGAGCCGATCGTAGTCAATTATACAAATTTAGCAGTAGGAACTACAATGACAACGTTGGATCCTGTACAAAATTTGATACCTGGTATTGGACCAAATACTCATTCGTTAAATGGAACGTATACTGTAATTGTTGATAACGGAATGTGTCAGAACACAGGGCTCTTTGATATTGAATATGATTTTTCGCCTCCACATGGTGTTATTGATCCTCAGATTTCAAGCACAAGTGCTTTTGTGAATGACTCAATCACAATTTGTTTGGATGACAATGTGAATTTTTTTGGATTTGATGCAATTACAAATCCAACAGGTAATCCCCAAGTAATTCAAGAACCGCTTGTTTACTCCACAATTACAGTTAACGGACAAGGATTTCTTTTGGATACTCTAAACAGCATTTATTACACGCCACTCGTAACAGGAAATTATTTAGTGGAATTTGATTACACCATCGGATTTGATAATTTATGTGGAGAAGATACAACTCACTATCATGTTGAAAAAAACTATTACATAGAGGTTCTTGCCTCGCCAGTATTTAACACTAACATTTATGGTGATAATTTGCTCTGCGAAAATGGATCAATTTTTATTTCGGTTTCAAATACTAATCCAGGTTTAAGTTGGATGGGTGAAGGAATCACTTGGATGAGCGCAGATCAGGATAGCATTGATATTAATCTACCTGGAGATTATTCTTATTCAGGATTAGTCACTGACCCAATTACAGGTTGTAGTAAACAGTTTAATTATGCTATCTACATCACCTTAAAGCAAGCACCAAATATTATTTCAAATCCATTGGACGGAATCATTTGTCCTAACGATACCGCCATTCTATCTTTACCAAATATTTATCAATCTTATCAATGGGTTGGTCCTGATGGGGATACACTTTCATATTTAAATTCATGTGAAGGTATGAACCAAGGATTTTATTACTGCCATGTTTTAGACGATGAAGGATGTCATTTAACCACTCCACCTTTTGAAATACGGGAGTTTACCACACCAAGTGTTTCCATTTTTCCGGAAGCGTTTATGTGTGAAGCTGAACCAATAACTATTTCCATAAATTATACAGGGTCTCCTAATTTTCAATGGTCTCCAGTTGCAAGTACTGCAGACGAATTAATTGTTAGTCAGCCTGGTACGTATAGTGTTACAATTCAGCAATGTGGAATTACGCTGACAGAAAGTATAACGATAGTAGACGTTTCTTTTACTCCTATAATTTCTGCAATAGATACACTATTATGCTTTGGTGAAGAAATCGCAATTACAGGAAATATAAACAATGCAACTTATCAATGGTCAAATGGCGAATCTTCCTCAGGAGCATTAACGGTCAATCAAGTTGGAAGTTATAGCGCTACTGTGACAAATGATTATGGCTGCGTTGAGCAATCTAACTCGATTCATTTTTCATCTGTTGCTGGTTCTTTTCCACCGCCAATGGATAGTTTAGTTGTTTGTGTTGGTTCAGATGTAAGTTTGATTGATACTTGTAATTTTGAGTTAAATTGGTATGATTTGGACACTAATTTCTTACAAACTACCTCGTCGTTAACGATTCCAACAATTCAACATGATACAGCATTCTTAATAGCTTATGCGGTTGAATTTTGTCAACCAACATTCAAACACATTCTTGTTGATGTTGTTGATTCAATTTCAGCTTATTCTTTGTATGCTGATACCATGATTTGCATTGGTGAAAATATTTCTTTGTTCTTGGACCATGCGCCAACGGCTAATTTTGAATGGTTTAATGGAAATTCAACGAGTGATGAGGTTGTTGTAAATCAACCTGGCTTTTATACCATTTCAATACAAGAATGTGGTTTTGCAATCACTGATAGCATTGAAATTCATGATGCGAGTTTTGAAGCTTTATTGGTTGCTTCAGATACATTGATTTGCAATGGAGAAATAATTTCTATTTCAACAATTCCAACGGATCCAACCGACGTGGTTTGGAATTCGACAACTCAAAATCCAATTGTTTTGGACGTTACGCAACCAGGAATTTATTATGCAACAGTTACTAATGGGTATGGATGTTCTGATGAGTCTGATACAATTACCATAACCTTGGACACACTTTCACTATTGCCGTATGTTTTTGACGCAACAATTTGTGCTGGAACTGATATTGTTTTGCAAGATGCCTTATTAAATACGATTAATTGGTACTCGCAAGATACAGTGCTAATTTCAACTTCAAATCAATTTCAAATTTCGGGATTAATGAATGATACATCATTTATATATTCTCAAGTATCAGAAGTTTGCACAATAACTTACCAAACCGTTTATATTACGGTAGTTGATTCAATTGTTGATTTAGAAATTATTGGTGATTCTATTTTATGTCCAAATGAACAAACTTATTTTTACGTAAGTTCAAATGAGACTGTGACTTGGTCCACACCAACTCAAAATTTAGGTACATCTAATTATATTTCAGTTAATCAAAATGGTTTGCAAAGTTCACCAACAATTACGGTAAGTTTTTCAAATCAATGTTTTTCAGGTACTTTCACAGATTCAATCTTTTACGTCCAACCTGATTCGATAAGTTTTGAGGAAGATTCAATTTTGGTTTGTAAATATGATACGATTCCTTTGTCTGTTGTTGAAGGCGTTACGAATGTCACTTGGATCGGAAATTTTGGTTCCACAGATGGATTGACTTTGCCAATTACTACTCAACTTGGTAGTGGAATGATTACCGCAATAGCAGTTGATTTGAATGGATGTACAACAAATCCAATAACGATGATGTTGACGGTTTCTGCGTTAGATTTTACGATTACAACTAATTCGGGAAATTATTGTTCAGGAAACGAAGGTTTCATTCAAGTAGCGACCAACGCTGATAGTTTGATTTGGAATACGCCAAATGGAGTTACCGATACTACTTATATTGCATTTATTTCCAACCAAAACAGCAGTGGATTTTACGAAATTTCTGTTTGGGATACGCTTGGTTGTCAACTAGATTCTAGTATTGGAATCGGGTATAATCCTTTGCCTGTTTTCAATTTAAATTCAGATACTTTGATTTGTATAAATGATATTTACACCTATGTATTTCCTTCAGATACAATTGAGTACACTTGGTCCGTTTATGGGCAAACGACGAATATTCCAATAACAGGAAATCAAGAACTTATTTTAACTGCCACTTCTTTAGCAGGATGTACTTTTTCTGACACTTTGTTTGTAATGACAGCCGATTGTGATGATGCTTTGCCAAATTTTGTCACATCAAATGGTGATGGAGTGAATGACTATTTTTACATAGATGAAGCACTCATTTATCCAAAGAATCATCTATATCTATACAATCGTTGGGGTGAAAAGATATTTGAACAAGAAGGCTATCAAAACACTTTTGAAGGCTCACGATTTAGTGAAGGTGTTTATTGGTACGTTTTTTACCAAGATCCGATTAACAATCCTAAAAAAGTGAAGCAAGGATTTTTGCATATTTATCATTAACAGTTGAAAATCAATGAGAAAATTATTTTTAAGCATTTTGTTATTACTAACCGTAATTTCTTCCCATTCTCAAAATGTAAAAGGTTTATATGTAAATGGTTTTAATTCAATTTTGGGAAACCAATTGAAGGAAGATAGCTTGTTGCAATTTGCAGAAAATAATGGATTTAATTATTTGACTTTGTATGAAGTTCATTTGGTACACAATGCAAATCCATTGACAAATGTGAGTTCATCTCAAACTTTTGCCAATTTTATTTCCAAGGCAAAAACGCAGTTTGGGATCAATCAAATCGGTGTCGCTGCGGAAAACTATTGGTTTTTTAGTAATGTGATTGCCATTTACAATCAACAACATACAGCTTTGACTGAAAAGGTAGATGTGTACAATTTCGAATTTGAATTTTGGATTCCAACTTCAGTTGAAAGTGGAGCTTATTATTGTTCAACATACTTGCAACCAAATGCTTTAACGTGCGACACTGCTGGCGCATTTCAATTTTACAAGAAAAATTTACATCAAATCGATTCTCTAGCTAATGCAAATGGCCAGCTTTCTGAAGCTTATTTTGGTTTTTTCAACGCGGGACAGGGAAATCAAATTGTACAAACTGGAGTTGACAGAGTTTTGTTGAGTATTTACCTTCCAACTTCTAATTATTCTGCAAGTTATCAATACAATTATGTCAAGCCAAGACTACAGAATTTGGCAACTTCTCAAACTGAAATCAAAGTTTTACCAATATACAGTGCAGAACCCAGTTTCATGCAATCATGGGTTGATACAAATCCATTTTTTGAACCTTTTTCAACCTTGAGTAATAGTTTACAATCAGAAACTGCTTCTTGGAAAAATTACATTGATTTAGAAGGAATTCAATGGTTTGCATACAGTTTTATGCCAAAGAAAAATTTAGATTTATCAGTTTACGAAAACCAAACTCAAAAAAAAATCAATTGCAAAGTATTTCCTAATCCCAGCACTCACTACTTTCAAATCAAATTGGAAGATACTCAAAATGAAGCTCAGTTTTGTTTGTGTGATTTAAGTGGAAAATTGATTGCTAATCAGTATTTTAAACAAGAAATTGTCGTTTCAACTTATCAATTTCCAGCGGGGGTATACTTTTTAAAAGTAAAATCAAATGACTCAGAATCTAACTTCAAGTTGATTATAGAATAGAACAGTATCTTGTGATGTTTTGTTAATTCTAGCTTCTTGCAGACTTAATTCAGTATTTTTGGATTTTAATACAAACAATTACAATGGATAATATTTTCAAAAGCAAAGTGATTTGGGCACAAATGGATGCCAACAGACATTTAAGACATTCTGCATATGCTGATCTAGCTGCTCAAGCACGAATTGAATTACTTGAAGCAATCAACTTAAATATGGAAACTTTCGCGAAGCTGAAATTAGGTCCAATTTTGTTTAGGGAAGAATTAGTTTACTTGAGAGAAATAACTGGCTCTCAAAATATCGAGATAAAAACGGTGATGACTAAAACTAGGATAGATGGTTCTAGATGGTCGATTCGACATGAAGTATATCGAGAAGATGGAATTAAATCTGCAATAATTAATGTTGATGGCGCTTGGCTCAATATGGTCGATAGGAAATTAACTTCCCTTCCAGATGAATATGCTGGACTTTTTCAGCAAGTACCGAAAAGTGATGATTTTATATTAGAAGAAATCTCAAAATAAACAAAAAAGGCTGTTCAACTGAACAGCCTTTTTTGTTTGAATTAAATTGTTTTATCTTAATAGATTCACACTACCCATCAGCAACTTTCTTTCGTCTGATGAAATCGTTTTGAATTCAATTTTCCAAGTATAAGTATCGTCTTTTACGATTCCGTGAGTTCCGTTATATGTTCCATCCCAGCCGTAATTGACGTCATTTGATTCAAATACTATTTCTCCCCATCGGTTGTAAATTAACATTTTATAGTCGTTCGGATCAAACCCTGAAGTAAAAATTGGTTTGAAAACAGGATTGTGTTCATCTTGATCTGGAGTAAACGTATTTGGAATGTAATAAATTAACTCATCTTGAACTTCGATATTCACTTTGGCAGTATCACTACAACCATCCGCTGAATAAGCGATTAATGTAATTTGATAACTAGCAGCAAATTCAGCAGGGAAGGTGTGTTCTGGATTTTCAAGAACTGAAGTTCCCGATGCATCCCCGAAATTCCATGAATAGGTGTTCGCACCCATTGACGCATTTACCATATTTGTTGTAGTTTCTAAAATTGAAAGTACAGGTGGATTTGCAGTAAAATCAGCAACTGGATTTGGAAAAGCACAAACCATTGCAGGATAAGTTGTTTGTCCAATACATCCATTTGGAGTTGTTGCTATTAATGTTACATCATAACAGCCTGCAGCAGAATAAATAGCTGATGCTGAATTTGCATTAGTTGATGTGGTTCCGTTTCCAAGTACCCATTGATATGCATTATTTGTTGGGTTTGAGTTTGTGTAAGTAACAGTTAATGGAATACAACCGCTAGTTATTGAAGGTGTAAAATCAACAATTGGAGTTGGTATCACCGTTATTGTCATTTGATCCGTCCCTGTGCAACCACCCGCATCAGTTCCAACTACTGTATATGTTGTTGTTGTCGATGGAGCAAAAGCAACTCCATTTGTTACACTGTTATCCCAAGCATAAGTTAAACCTCCTGTTGCGCTGCAAACTGCAGTTGCACCCGAACAAATAGTTAAATCTGCTCCAGCATTAATGTTGGCGCCAGGATTTACAGTAACAGTAATTTGATCAGTTGACGTACAAGTTCCAGTTGTACCTGTAACCGTATAGGTTGTTGTAGCAGCTGGAGTAAAAGGAACACCATTTGTTATTGTAGGGTCACTCCAAGTATAAGTTGCAGCATTCGTGGCGTTAAAAGTCACTGATTGACCAACACATATTGTTTGATCGGGACCAGCATTTACCGTAGCGGAATTAACTACAACAGTTGTGCTAGAAGTACAAGTTACTCCATTTAAAGTGGTTGTTACTGTATAAACATAACTTCCAGGTGTGTTAATAATGAAACCAGTTGGATTTTGGAGATTTGACACAAAACCATTTGGACCTGTCCATGAATAAGCTGTAGCACCAGTAACTGTGGTAGCAGTAAGATTAACTGTTCCACCTACGCAAATTGGTCCGTTGTTTCCAGCGGTAATTGAACATCCACATGAATTTACCGTGATTGTTGTATTTACAGTAGAAGGTGAACCAGGACAAAGCGACGAAGTTGAAGGTAATGTAGAAGTTGCAGAAAATGTGTACGTTCCAGGAGAGGGAGGTGTCACAGTCACGTTCGCTCCTGAACCTGAAAGATAAGGAGAGGAGCCCCAAGTATATGTACCATCTCCACCGGATGCGGTCAAAGTAGCACTTTCACCAGGACAAATACTGCTTGTTGATGCCACAACCGAGAGCGGTGTAGATACACCGGTATTTGCGCCAATTATGTAATCACAAACATCACCCGAGTTACCATCAATCATTATATAATACGTCTGACCGGGTGTTAAACCAGTAGCAGAAATGTTTGCTGGTCCTGCAGTAGCAGTCCCAGGATTCCAGCATGTAAGACTATTAACAGATCCTCCACAAGGTTGGCTTGATGAAAAGATCATAATTTGAATTCCGTAACCTTGCTGAGAACTTGTTAACCAAACATCAAATGAAATTGAACTTGCAGATGCAGTAAAAGAAAGAAAAGAATTATTTTCAATTGAACCACAAAATACATTTCCGAGTTCCGTCCAATAATCTGCGGTGTATGTATCCGAAGTTGTTCCACAATAACCATTTAAATCACAAATTGGGGTTGCAATAGAGCAAGTGTTTCCTGGTGCGGTATTTCCAACACAATTAGGTGCAGGAGAAGTTGGTGTTCCAACATCATAGGGACCCTGTACTCGCAAAGAGTGAAAGACTTGAAGCAACAAACACTAAAATTAGTAGCAATTTTTTCATAAACATGAATTTTAAGAACTTATGAAGTTTATTAATTTTTAATTAAATGAACTTGTTCAGTTCTAAGGGGTTTTACAATCGTAATAAAACACTCATTTTCGCTATTCTCTACTATTTGAATAGTAAATCTTTCACGATCTTTTTTAGGATCTTCATTTCCAGGGAAATATTGTTCAGCTTTATAACCGTCAGTAGTTGATTCAATGATTTTGAAATGCTTTAAGACGTGATTTTCTTTTAAAATTTGAAAATTATTTCCATCAATGATAACTTGATCATAAATTTTAATAGGTTGTCCGGGTTGAGTAACTTCCTGCTGCACATTGTAAGTTCCACTTAAAGGAAATTCAAAATTAGTTTGTGCTTTAATTGCAGACGAGCTTATAAACAATACAAGTAGCAATAGTAATTTTTTGATTCGCATAATTTAAAATCTAATATTAAACAAATATAATTATTCTTTTGACGAATAACACTCCGCTAGGTTGCCTTTTATCAGTAATTAATTGTTTAAAAAGTCTTATTTAGAATTGTTTTACTATATATAATTTAATGTTAATAGTTTAACAATTTTTTTAATTTTATTTGTTAAATAGTTTTTTGAAAAAATTAATTTAAAAAACTATCTTCGTTTAAAATTAAGCATATGACAATTTATCCTTTAAATACGGGGAATTTTAAATTAGATGGAGGGGCAATGTTTGGCGTTGTACCTAAATCCTTGTGGTCTAAAACAAATCCAGCTGATGAAAACAACATGTGCAACTGGTCGATGAGAAGCATGCTGATTCAAGATGGAAATAAATTGATATTAATTGATGCAGGAATAGGTGACAAGCAATCTGAAAAGTTTTTTAGTCACTATTACATGAATGGTAGCGATTCGCTTTCAGGGAATTTAGCGAAACTTGGATTTTCTAAAGATGATATTACAGATGTTTTCTTAACGCATTTGCATTTCGATCATTGCGGTGGAGCAATTCAGTGGAACAAAGATCACACTGCTTTTGAGCCAGTATTTAAAAATGCAATATATTGGAGTACTGAAAATCACTGGAAATGGGCAACTGAACCAAATCCACGGGAGAAAGCCTCCTTTCTTTCTGAAAATATTTTACCAATCCAAGAAAGTGGACAATTGAAATTTGTCGACAGAACCGGCAATTATATCCAAAATGTATTTTCCAATTTTGATGTGTTGTTTGTTGATGGTCATACAGAAAGCATGATGATCCCACACATTCAATACAAAGATAAAACCGTTGTTTTTATGGCTGATTTACTGCCAAGTACAGGACATGTTCCATTGCCTTATGTCATGGGTTATGATACACGCCCCTTGATTACAATGGCTGAAAAAGAGATTTTTTTAAATGAAGCTGCAAACAAAGAATTCGTTTTATTCTTGGAACATGATAGTGTGAACGAATGCTGCACCTTACAGAATACCGAAAAAGGAGTTAGACTTAAAGATTCATTTGCTTTTTCAGAATTATTTTGAATTTAATGATGTTTTAAAAAGCTATGAATTTCAGAATATTAAAGTATTTATTGGTTTACCTTACGCCTTTGGCTGTCCTCAGATCAATTTTGGCTGATGGTTGGTTTACTTATTATTCTGTAGTTGTGATGTTTATTTTGATTCCTTTGCTCGAACTTTTTGCGAGAGGTTCTGAGAAGAATTTGTCGAAAGCGGAGGAGGAAATGGCTTTGAAAGTCAAAATGTATGACTTTCTCCTTTACAGTTTGGTTCCAATTCAATACGCAACTTTGGTGATATTTTTATTCAGGGTCTCTGAAGGAAATCTTTTATTTTACGAGAAATTTGGAATTGCCATTTCTTTCGGAATGTCTTGCGGGATTTTAGGAATCAATGCCGCGCACGAACTTGGACATCGCGTCACTTGGTATGAACAATTAATGAGTAAAATGCTTTTGTTAACAACCTTGTACATGCACTTTTTTATTGAACACAATCGCGGACACCACAAAAATGTTTCCACTGACGAAGATCCAGCTTCAAGTCGCTTGGGAGAAATGGTTTACTTATTCTATTTCAGGTCAATATATGGAAGTTTTATTTCAGCTTGGAAATTGGAAGCTGAACAATTGAAAAGATTGAAATTACCTTTTTGGAGTTTAAAAAATGAAATGATTGTTTATCAGGTGCTGCAAGTTTCATTGATTTCATTGATTTTCTATTTGTTTGGATTTGAATCTACTATATTTTTTCTAATTTCAGCAACAGTTGGAATTTTACTTTTAGAAACGGTTAATTACATTGAACATTACGGACTTAGAAGAAAAAAGAAAGAAAAAGGATACGAACGCATACTTCCAATTCATTCTTGGAATTCAAATCATCCTGTGGGACGCATGGTTTTATTAGAACTTTCACGTCATTCTGATCATCATTACATCGCAAGTCGAAAATACCAAATCCTCAGACATTTTGATGAAAGTCCTCAGATGCCAACTGGTTATCCCGGAATGTTATTATTGGCAATGGTTCCACCGCTTTGGTTTCGCGTGATGAATCCTCGAATTGAAAAATACAGAAAATCCATTGAAGGAAATTCACTGGCTTAAACTTAATTATTTGAAATGATGAATAATCAATTTGAGTATGATTACGTAATTATCGGAAGCGGTTTTGGAGGCTCTGTTTCTGCACTTCGACTTTCTGAAAAAGGCTATAAAGTATTGGTAATAGAGCAGGGAAAATGGTTTAATCAGCCTGAAGATTTTCCTAAAACTAATTGGAATTTAAAGAAATGGATGTGGGCCCCGAAAATGGGTTTTCAAGGAATTTTCAATTTGACATTTTTTCGCCATGTTGCTGTGTTGAGCGGCACTGGAGTAGGCGGAGGTTCATTAGTTTACGCGAATACCTTGCCCGTCCCAAAATCTGGGTTTTTCAATTCTGGGTCGTGGCAAGGTTTGGTTGACTGGGAAAATGAATTGAAACCTTTTTATGCAATTTCAAAGAAAATGTTGGGGGCTGAAATTCATCCTTACATGAGTAAAAGCGACAAAGTAATGCAAACTTTGGCTGAAGAAATGGGCAACAAAGATGGTTTTGAGAAAACAGATGTTGCAGTCTATTTTGGTAAACCTGGAGAAACGGTTTCAGATCCATATTTTGAGGGAAAAGGTCCTGACAGAACTGGTTGTAATTTATGTGGAGGATGCATGTTAGGTTGTCGTTTCAATGCCAAAAATACTTTGGATAAAAACTATCTGCATCTTGCACAACAATTAGGTTGTGAAATCAAAGCCGAAACCATTGTATATGATGTGATTCCGTTGAATCAAGATGGGAGCGAAGGTTATCAAATCAAATTCAAAGAATCTCTTAAAAGTTTCCCAAAAAGAGGTTTAGTCACTACCAAAGGTGTCATATTTGCTGGAGGTGTTTTAGGTACAATGGATTTACTTTTGAAATTGAAAGAAACTTCATTACCAAATCTTTCAGACACATTAGGAAAAGGAATCAGAACCAATTCTGAAAGTTTGATCGGCGTCACCACTTTTGATAAAAACACTTCTTTTTCAGAAGGAATTGCCATTGGTTCGATTATAAATATTGATGAAAATCGACATGTTGAACCAGTGAAATATTCTGATGGCTCAGGATTTTGGCGCATTTTTATGGCGCCGATGGTACAGGGAAAATCAGTTGGAATTCGCTTTTTTAGAATGTTGAAAGATTTGATTTCTCATCCAGTTGATAATTTCAAAGCATTTTTTGTGGATGATTGGAGCAAAAGAACCCATATTTTACTCTACATGGAAAGCATAGATTCTACTTTGCAAATGAAAAGAACAAAGTTGGGTTACAAGAAAACGAATATTGAAGCGGGAGCGGCACCAACAGCGTTCAATCCAATTGCTCAATCGATTGCGAAAAAAGTAGAAAAAATCATTGATGGAAAAGCAATGGTAATGAGCAGCGAAACGCTTTTTGGAATTCCCACAACAGCACACATATTAGGCGGTGCTTGCATGGGTAAAGATGAAAATGAAGGTGTGATTGATTCTAATAATCACGTTTTCAATTATCAAAATATGCTCGTTTGCGATGGCAGCATGATTTCGGCTAATATTGGTGTAAATCCAAGCTTGTCAATTACTGCAATTACTGAACGCGCCATGAGTTTAATTCCTGACAAGAAATAAGTCAATTTATTTGAAATTTTTCTTCGATGCTTGGACTTGAATGAATTCTATTTTACTATTTGGAATCGATGCGTAAATAATACCATTCTTTTGGTGCATGGCAAAGTAATTTCCTTCTTGAAATTTTTCCCAAGTTTTCCCTTTGTCTGTGGAAATATCAATTCCGGTTGTGCCGCAGGCATACAAATTTCCTTCATAGAAAATCACGCAGGAACGATAGCCTAGTGTTGGTTTTTCTGATGGCAACCAAGTCAATCCTCCATCGGAAGAATAAAAACTCGTATTCTCTGAATTTTTAGGTTGCGTATAATCGCCACCAACGATTACCATTTCTTTTGGATTGATTACACATAGAGAAAACGGACCGCTAACATTTGATTTCGGATAATTTAACTCAGTAATTTTCCAAGTTTTTCCTGAGTTTGTTGATTTGAAAAACCTACTTTGCATGCCTCCGCTTACAAAAGTAAAAGTAGAATCGTTTAAGCTATGAACCGTTGATCCGCTTGCTGCAAATCCAGCTTCTCCACTTTCTGCAGGCAATTTAGGCGAAATTTCCGTCCAATGCAAACCAAAATCAGCTGTTTTATAAAGCGTAAAAAATCCATCAACAGGATCTCCCATCAAAAAACCAATGCCAGAAGGCAAAATATCCATTCCATCCAAAAATATTGCTTTATTTGAAATAGATTGTGTTAGTTCTTTTCGATTTTTTAAATTCAAAACGACACTAGAATCATTCGATTGCATGGCAACCAAGGTTTTCTTTCCCGTTAGGGCAATGTCTCTAATTTCTGCAATCGTTTTCTTCGAAATTTGTTTTGATTTGAAATTTTTAAGGTTCACTTTGTAAATGAAACCATCAGAATTTCCGACGTATAAGTTTTTTGAATCACTTGTAATTGCGCGTGAATATGTTGAATCTGAAGCATATTTAAAGTTCGGATTTTCCCAATGAGTAGGTCTGTAACGACAACATGATTGAAGAATCAAGATTCCAAAACAAAAAGCGAAAAATGTAAAACTATTTTTCATGTTGTGACGGGATAAATTTTGCTTCAAATTTTGACTTTTGTTCCAATTTAAGACTTTCTAAATCAGGTGGTATTTCGCGTTTCCATCTCTTGTGAGACCAAAGCCAAAATTGTGGATTTCGAATGATTTCTTTTTCCAATAATTTGGTGTGCATTTCAGTGATTTCTCCCCAACTTTTGGAGGATGGATTGTCTGTAATCAATTTTAATTCCATGGAATAATGTCCGCGTTTTACTTTGTGCAAAACGAAAAACACAACTGCTTGTTGGTATTGATGCGCCATTTGCTCACAACCAAACAAAACCGCCGTTGGTTGATTCAAAAACTCCATCCAATAAGCTTTTCGCGCATCTCCTGGTGATTGATCTGATAAAATTAAAGTCGCAAAAACGTCATTTTTCATTTCCTCAAAAGCAGTTCGCACATTTTTTGAGTTTAAAATTTTCATTCCGAAGCGACTTCTTTGCTCGTTGATTTTTTTATCCCAAAATGCGCTTGTCATCGGCATTCCGATTCCTACTGCTTGGTGTTTGAATAATAAATTTTGCCCGGTAATCAACCATTCCCAATTGTTGTAATGACCAGAAACGAGTAAAACACTTTGATTTTTCTCAAAAAGTTCTGCCATCAATTCAGGATTTTGAACAGTTAATCTTCTGCGCAATTCATTTTTTGAAATACTGAGATTCTTGACACCTTCAGCCAATAAATCAGTGAAATGTCTATAAAATTGATTTCGAATTTTCTTGATTTCACGATCAGATTTTTCTGGAAAAGAACGTTTTAAATTTCCTTCAATGACCTTTTTTCGATAAGGAACAAGCGTGATTATTAGTAAAAAGAAAAAATCAGTAAATAAATAGATGATTCGCAGTGGAAGCAAAGAAATTGGATAAACCAAAATATAATATGCGATTTTGGCCAACATTATTTATACTTATTGGTCCAAAGTTTTTGAATGATTTCTGCAATTTCTTGCTCTTTTTTGCTGCTTCCAGCGTTGAAGAAATTGGTCGTTTTGATCGCTTCTGGCAGAAATTCTTGTTGAACAAAGTTTCCAGGAAAATCATGCGAATATAAATATCCATCTCCGTAACCCAATTCATTCATCAGTTTGGTTGGAGCATTACGAAGAGGCAATGGAACTGGTAAATTTCCAGTTTCTTTCACGATTTGTTGCGCTGAATTAATAGCCATATACGCTGCATTTCCTTTGGGCGAAGTTGCCAAATAAATCGCGCATTGCGACAAAATGATTCTAGATTCAGGCCAGCCAATCGTATTTACCGCTTGAAAAGTATTGTTCGCCATTACCAATGCTGTTGGATTTGCCAAACCAATGTCTTCACTGGCTGAAATCAATAATCTACGCGCGATAAATTTAGGATCTTCTCCACCTTCAATCATTCTCGCTAACCAATAAACTGCGCCATTTGGATCGCTTCCACGAATTGATTTGATGAACGCAGAAATGATATCGTAATGTTGTTCACCATCTTTGTCGTACATCGCCAAACTCTGTTGTGCAGAATTTAAAACCATTTCGTCTGTAATGATGATTTCAGATTTGTTGTGGTGAATACCTACAATGATTTCAAAAACATTCAATAATTTTCTTGCATCTCCACCAGAAATTGCTAACAAAGCATTGGTTTCTTTCAAATTGATTTTGTATTTCTTCAATTCAAAATCTTCAGTAATTGCCTGTTTGAGAAGCGCTAGTAAATCTTCTTTGGAATGGGATTGTAGTGTATAAACTTGACACCTAGAAAGCAATGCGGAAATCACTTCAAAAGAAGGATTTTCTGTTGTTGCGCCAATTAATGTAACAATTCCTTTTTCAACTGCACCTAACAAAGAATCTTGTTGTGCTTTCGAAAATCGATGAATTTCATCTATAAATAAAATCACTCCTTTTTGCTGAAACATTCCTGCATTTTCAACGCGATGAATGACTTCACGCACATCTTTCACACCAGACGAAATAGCAGAAAGCACATGAATTTCTCTTTTCAATTCATGTGCAATCAAAAAAGCCAATGTTGTTTTTCCAACTCCTGGCGGTCCCCACAAAATCATCGAAGGAATCATGCCAGCGTTCAATGCGCTACGTAATGATGCTCCTTCTTTTAAAATATGTTGCTGACCAATGTATTTGTCCAATGTTTTCGGACGCATTCTTTCAGCAAGTGGAGATTGTATCATCGTTGAATTGGAATTTAAAATTCGTAAGCTCCCAAATCTGGATTCGCCATATCTCTAGCGATTCCGTCAATATCGAAAGCAAAGCTCAAGCCGTATAGGGGATTTCCCAAACCGTTTATTGGAGAAGAAGCAACAGGTTTGAAATTTCCTTCAGAAACATTGGTGAAAATTGGATCTGTATTCCAAACAATTTGGTCTTGAAACATCGTGTTGTTTGAAGGAGTTTCTAATTTAATTAAACAACGTTTAAATGCGATATTCAATAAAGTTGGATCGTTATTCGGATTTACTGTATCAAAAGCAATTTCGCTCGTTTGAGAACCATAAATGATTGAATTTTTAATTTCACCTGTTCCAATTCCACTGGCGATTCCATCATAATAATTTCTGATTCCAATCGCTGGCGTTTGTCCAGAACTTCCATATCCTAGTAAATCTGAGTGATTGATGTCGTATGATCCACCACGTAAAAGGAAAAGCGCATGAATGCCATTTTTCGAAACAATACAATTTTCCATTTTTATTTTTGGACTGTCATACAGAAAAACCCCGTAGCTCGCATTATTGGAAATTTTGGTGTTAGTTACTGTTACATTGAATTCATTGGGTAAATTGGCGTCATTGTTTGCAGTCAAATGCAAACCTGCTGTACCATTTTTGATAATGGCATAATCGACTGTTGATGGCAAGGATTTAAAAAAGTAGATGCCATACCATTGACCCGCAATATCTTTGTAAAACTGTTCCAATCGATCTCCTTGAAAAACAACTTCGTGATCTTTCGTTCCATTCACGTTCAATGTTCCTTTGTACACAAAGAAAATACTGTTTTTATGAAAATAAACTTTCGTGTCGGGTTGAATGTTGAGTGTTTTTGCAGAATCTACATAAGCACGATCATAGATTACATGTGGTTTGTCGTTTTCCCAAGTACCAAAATTGAAGTCTTGGTAATGGAAATAAGCATCTTGTCCCCAAACGGCTAAATGCACATATTGATCTTTTCCATTGGTTCGGAATCTGATTGAATCCTCAATAACCAAAGGAGAATTTTGTCCATTTACATTTAGTGTTACTTCAACAAATGCAAATAAACTGTCTTTGGCCAACACTTGAACATTGGTGTGTTTGTCTCCAGAAATTCCATCAATGTTGATTCTAAATGGGGAATTTGCACCACCAACTAGTTCAATTTCATCAATTGTGACCGTTTTATTTTCTTTGTTGTAAATTTTGAATTGTTGTGTCGTTGATCCGACAGTTGTAAAAACAGTATCAAATACAAGTGTATCGACTGAAAATTCAAGATTTCCTTTTGAAAATCCATTTTGCTTTTTACAACCGTAAAAGCTGCTCAATAGCGCAATGGAAAAAATAACAGAAATATATCGAAAGAAACTTTTCACTTTTTAAATTTTGGTTCAACAAGGAACGCTACAAAGAACGGTTTTATTTCAGAATATGTCAAGAAACTTATTGAAATCTGATGGTTTTTCGAAAAATAAATGAAAATACTTAAAATAATATGCATACTTTTATTGAAAATCATTGCAGATAAAAAAACTTTCATTAAATTTGCACTCCGAATTTTGAGAATAAATAGATTTTAATATATACAAAAATGAGAAAAGACATACATCCAGAAGATTACAGATTTGTAGTTTTTAAAGACATGACAAACGACTATGCATTTCTTTGTCGTTCTTCTGCTGCATCAACTGATACTGTAACTTGGGAAGATGGTAATGAATATCCTTTAGTGAAATTGGATATTTCTCACAAATCTCACCCATTCTTTACTGGGATTGTTAAGTTTGTGGATACTGCAGGTAGAATTGATAAATTCAACTCTCGCTACGGTCGTCACAAGAAATAGTCAATCGTTCAAATTATTTAAAAGCTCTCTTTTTGAGGGCTTTTTTTATGTTTTGTTGATTTATAAATCTTAATATTGATGCAATCTATTTGATTTTGCACGTTTATTGAAGTAGAAATACAATGATGGTTAAAAATACATTTTACGTTCTTCTTTTTTATTTTTTATCAGTTTTTTCAGTTTCTGCTGGTAAAATTGAAAAGGGATTTGCTTGTTTGAAAATTTACAATTATTTCGAAGCCAAGCAATTATTTGAAAAATCATTCAAGAAACAACCTGCCGCAGCGCAATACGGATTGGCAATTATTTATGCCAGAAATGACAATCCTTTTTACAATTTGGATTCAGCATTTTCATTCATTCAACGTTCTGAAAAATTGTTTCCACTATTGGGCGAGAAGGAAAAATCAAAATTGAAACTCATAGAAGTGGATTACGAGCACATTTTATCGCTTCGTCAAAATATTTCCACTCAATATTTTAAAATCGCCAATCTTCATCCCTCAGAAAATGGATTCCAATCATTTTTAAATCAACATCCTTGGGCAATCGAAAATGCAATTGCTGTTCATCGGAGAGATTCACTTGCTTTTGATCTTGCCACTGAAAAAAACACAAGTGTAGATTTTCAAAATTTTTACATCAAATATCCAAACTCGGAATATGCCAATGATGCAAAAAGTGCTTTTGATTTGAGATTGTACCAAGAAAAAACTGTCAACGGAACTTTAGGTGAATTGGAACTTTTTTTAATCAATTTCCCGAACAATCCTTACAAAGGTGATGCAGAAGACCGCATTTACGCTCTGTCAATTGAAAAACAAAAGATTGAAAATTACGAAGCTTTTATCAGAAGATTTCCAAACAATAGAAATCTAGAAGACGCTTGGAGAAAACTGTATCAATTGTATATGTACGATTACTCAGAAAAGCGAACCATTCAATTTTTGCAAGATTATCCAGATTATCCTTTTAAATCGGAAGTCGAAATGGACAGGGCATTGTCGTTACAGCAATTGTTTCCATATAAATCCGGAACGCTTTTCGGATGGATGAATGACAAAGGTGAAATCGTTTTTTCTGCTGAATATGAATCGCTTGGGTTGTTCAGTGAAGGGCTTTCATTGGCAGCGAAAAATGGGAAATATGGATATGTTGACAAGTCAAATAATATAGTAATTCCATTTAAATTTGATGCTGGTTTTGATTTTGAATCGGGAAGAGCCATTGTTGAATTGAACGGAAAGCTCGGGATCATCGATAGAACTGGCAAATTGTTGTTTGATATTGTTTTCAACGATTTAGGTCAGTTTTCAGAGGGGCTGATTTATGGTTCAAAAGATTCATTATATGCCTATTACGATAAATACGGTTTGAAAAGATTGGACCAAGATTTTGAAGAAGCCTTTTCTTTTTCAAATGGAATGGCGAAAGTAAAAATCAAAGGAAAAGAAGCATTTGTAAATCCTTATGGGGCTTACATTGTACCACCAATTTATGACGAAATTAGTTTTTTCACTGATTCACTTTTGATATTCCATGAAAATGAAAAATATGGAATCATGAATTTGAAAAATGAGATAATTTTGCCTGCTGTTTATGAGCAAATTGGAAATTTATCTCATGGAAAAGCCATCATTGTTAAGAACAATAAGATTGGTTACATCAATGAAGATGGCATGTTGGTTTTGCAACCATCATTTGAGGTTTTTCCAAATTACATGGAAAATGCACAGTTTTCTGGAAATTACGCAAAAGCTAAATCCAAAGATAAGTTTGGGATTATTGACGGAACAGGAAAATGGATTATCCCTGCAATGTATACAAATTTGGGAAATGTCTCAAGTTTAATATCCTTTCAAAAGGGTAAAAAATGGGGATTCATTGATTTGACGAATAAAATGGTCATTAAACCAAGTTACGATGAGGCAACAACTATTGCCGATGGAACTTCATTTGTTTTGATTAACGGCAAACAAGGTTTAATCAATTCGAAAGGTGAATTTATCATTCCTGCTGAATATGATGAAATTAAGAAGTTCGAAGAAAATTACTTTTTGGTTTCTCAAAATCTGCAATGGGGTTTATTTTCAGCAAAAGGAGCAGTGATTGTAACACCAAATTACGATTTTATCAAATTGATAGACAAAGATTTGATGGTCATGTCAAATTTGAGTGAAGTACATTATTATTTCACAAAAAGTCAACAAATTTTGGTGCCACAAGTTAAAAGACCTTGAAAATGAAGATACGCGATTTATTGAGATCTTTGGCACCTTCTTTTTTGTTAGATGCATACAGAAAAAAGCAGAAGGACAATCAACGACAATTGTTACAAGATCAAAAGTCGAAAGGCGAAATTTGGACTAAAAGAGATTTAGTTGATCAATTACAGTCAATTGGAATCATTGAGGGAGATGTTTTGTTAGTTCATTCAAGTTTGTCAAAAATTGGATTTATAGAAAATGGTCCCAAAGATTTTGTGGATGCATTGTTAGAAGTTGTTGGTTCAGAAGGACATATTTTGATGCCAAATTCACCCAATGCTTCTTTTCAGTTAGAGTATATTCAGCAATTGTCAGTTTTCGATGTGCAAAATGATGCTTCCAAGTTGGGAGCAATTACTGAGTATTTTAGAAAAATGCCCAATGCCATTCGAAGTGAACATCCAACAGAACCAGTTTCTTGCATCGGTCCAGATGCCAATTTTTTCGTTGGTAGCCATTTTGGAAATCTCACTCCTTACAATGTAAACAGTCCGTTTTACAAAGTCTCACAGCGAAAAGGTAAAATCTTGTATGTTGGTGTTACTTTAGATAATGCTGGAACCAATTTGCATACATTGGAAGATGCGATTACTAATTTCAAGCTTCCAATTTACCATGAACAAATTTTCGATGTGAAAGTCAAAAGCATGGATGGAACAGTGAAATCAATGCAAACTAAAGTACACAATCCAGTTTGGTCTAAAAAAAGACAATGTGATGGACTTTTGCCACTTTTCGTTCAAGAAAATGTTGCAAAAAAGGTCAAGATTGGCCATGCAGAAACATGGTTTTTTGATGCTGAAAAAATGTTGGAAGTGATGATTGAATCTTATCAATCGAACGGAATAACGATGTACACGCCAAAAGGTAGTTGAATTTCAAAGTATTAGTCGAAAGTTGATTTCCATTTCGTATATTTGTTAAAATTCTACAAAATGAAAATCTTTGCGCTCATATTGTTTACTGCATTTTTGACAAATGTAAATTCACAAAGTTTCTCCAATGTGGATGAACTTTTACAACTTTCAGAACTTGATCCCTTGGCATTTGAAAAATCGCTTACTGCCAAAGGTTTTTCTTTTTATGAAACCGATGGAATCAAAACGAAATACAGTAATTTAACTGAATCAGTTTCACTGACTATTTCGCCGAGAATCGTTTCATATGTTACATATTCTAGGATTTTCTTCTTAGAAGCCAATTCTCGCGTACTAAAAAGCGGCTATCGATTGGTAAATACCGAAGGAATCTTAATCAGTGATGGAACGAAAGTTAAAGCGCAGCAGTTTGAGAAAGATAAGTTAACAGTTTGGTTAGGAGTTGATAAAATTGATGGAGAAACTGTTTATTACATTCAAGTCGACAATAGCAGCCCTTCCTCACTTAAAAATGCCGGTGGAAACGAAACATTGAAAAACAAGGATAATTTTAAATACAAAGGTGATAAATCAGATATAAGTTTTGGATATTTTTCCGTTGGTTTGATGGTTTCCAGAGGAATTACTTCAGAAAAACCGAGTGCAACGAGTTCCATACAACAAGATTTTAACGGAGAATACGGAATAGGCACAAACAAAGGTTTTGAACTAAGTTTGGGCGGAATAGTTGGATTATATGGGCTGAATAAGAAATTACCTCACGCGATTGATTTTGGGATTTTAATAGCAGGTGGTTTTGATATTTTACCCTATTCCTATAAATCGTTGGGTTTACCTTATTCAGAATATACCTATAATGGATTCATTAAAGGATGTTTTGGTGTTGGACCAACTCTAACTTTAACACCTTTTAAAAACGCAGACTTCCATCTTTCTGGATTTTATAAAGTTTCAGCGGGAGGAAATTTTGCTGGTGGTTATAAATACGATGGAACTGATTATGAAAAAGTAACCATGACTCGAGACCATGATGTAAGTTTTACACTTGTAAAATCTTATGGAGCAATGATTCATGGTGGTTCACTTTATGGCGGAATAGAATTTAGCAAATACATCGATAAAGGTGCATTTACAATTACAAGATCAGTGTACAACTCAGCTGCTGGAGAATATGTTGATGTGATAACAGCGGTTCAAGCTAAATTACCTTTTGATATTATGTCTGTTAAAATAGGTTTACTTTTTTAAACTATATTTTCATTTTGCTGATGAATTTTTAGCTGAATTTTCATCTTCTCTTCGTATTTTTGAGCAAAATTTTCAATCATGAGTAAATTCAATTGGACAACAATCAAAAATTATACAGATATCAAATTTGATTTCTTTGAAGGGATAGCAAAAATCACCATTAATCGACCAAAAGTTTACAACGCTTTTCGTCCAGAAACTAACATGGAAATGTTGGATGCCATGAATATTTGTCGTGAGAGAAATGACGTTGGTGTTATTGTTTTGACTGGAGAAGGTGACAAAGCATTTTGTTCTGGAGGAGATCAAAATGTAAAAGGAGTAGGAGGCTACATTTCTGAAAATGGCGTACCTCGTTTGAATGTATTGGATTTACATAAAGCCATTCGTTCAATGCCTAAACCAGTAATAGCAATGGTAAACGGATATGCAATCGGCGGTGGTCACGTTTTACATGTTGTTTGTGATTTATCTATTGCTTCAGAAAATGCAAGATTTGGACAAACAGGTCCTAAAGTTGGAAGTTTTGATGGTGGTTTCGGTTCATCTTATTTAGCACGTTGTGTCGGACAGAAAAAGGCCCGTGAGATTTGGTTTCTGTGCGAACAATATACTGCCAAAGAAGCTGAAGACATGGGAATGGTAAACAAAGTTGTTCCGTTTGATCAATTAGAAGAAACGACTGTTCAATGGTGTAGAACGATAATGAAACGCAGTCCTTTGGCAATCAGAATGATTAAAAGAGGATTGAATGCTGAATTAGATGGTCAACACGGATTAATGGAATTGGCTGGCGATGCGACTTTGATGTATTATTTAACTGAAGAAGCACAAGAAGGAAAGCATGCATTTTTGGAAAAAAGAGATCCTAATTTTCAAAAATTCCCAAAATTCCCGTGATTTTTTGATTAACAGTAATTTTCATTTTTATCAATAATTCATGGCATTGTCAGATACAATTATTAAGAATTCTCCTATTTCAAACATTGAGAAAATTTTCAATTACAAACCTGCTGAAATCAATCAGTTGTTGATTAAATGGGGTACAAATCTGTTGATTACTATCATCATTTTTGTAGTTGGTTTTTGGTTGGCAAAAATGGCGGCTAGAACTGTTCGAAAAGTACTTCAAAAAAGCAATACTGACGAAGGTTTAGTCACTTTTTTGACCAGTTTAACTTCCATGGTTTTGAAGGTTTTAGTTGTTGTAACTGGAATCAATCAGTTAGGAATTGAAATGACTTCATTTGTTGCCATTTTAGGAGCTGCAGGTTTGGCTGTAGGTATGGCGTTTTCTGGAACCCTTTCTAATTTCGCAGGAGGAGTCATGATTTTGGCTTTCAAACCGTTTAAAGTTGGTGATACAATCAAAGCGCTAACGGAAACAGGAACGGTGAAAGAAATTTTGATTTTCAATACTTATTTACATACTGCTGATAACAAAGTGATTATTCTACCAAATGGGCCAGTTGCGAATGGAAATATTGTCAATTTTACGCGTGAACAAGTTCGCCGCGCAGATTTTAGTATTGGAATCGACTATGGAAATGATCTGAAATTGGTGAAAGATATTTTGCACAAAATTATCGCCGAAGAACCTAGAATCATTGAAGAGCCAGCACCTTTTGTTGGAGTGGGGGATTTAGGAGTTGGAACTGTACAAATGATTGTGCGTGTTTGGGTTAAAACAGACGATCATGCTTCGGTTACATTTTTCATTAACGAAAAAATATACCAAGAATTTGGTGACGCGAAAATTGCGATGCCAGCACTTTCTTAAGTTTTTTCTATGAGCGATTTACAAAATCATCCACTAATTCACAAGTACATTGAATTCAATCAATTTGGAAAATTGATTGGGATGAATTTCGAAGTTGTTTCTGCTGGAAATATTGAATATTACCTTACAATTGATTCAAAACATTTGGCTACTCCTTTAGCAGCCCATGGAGGAGTTTTAGCGTCATTAATGGATGCTGCACTAGGAGTTGCTGGTTTGAGTGCTGTGTGTGAAAATGATAAAGTAGTTTCAACATTGGAAATGAGCACACATTTTTTATTGCCAGCTTTGTTGGGCGATTCTTTGATTGCAAAAGCAAATGTTATTTCAAAGGGAAACCGAATTTTAGTGATCGAAGCAAAAGTTTTTAACAATAAAAATCAGTTGATTGCGACTGGAACTGGTACTTTTAATGCTTATCCTAAGGAAAAAGCTGGGTTGTAAATATGCATCGGAATATCGGAATATCGGAATATAGCGATATGTCATTCACTCCAAATTTCATTAATTCCAGACTGAAAATAGATTCTCGATTTTCGAACTTGTGATTTTTCAAAAACAGGTTTTCCTTCTTCATTCAATCTCGGATAATGGGGTGTATTTCTTTCGACACTTTTTGGTAAAATCAACAAATCATGTGCAAATCGATTTTGAGTTGCATGTCGAATATGCTCACTGTCGATGCCGATTTTAAAACTTGCATTTTGTTTTTCGAGAAAATTATGATAAAATCCTATAGATAAAATCCCATGACTCGTTTTACCATAAGGTAAATTTTCAAGGCATCTATAACCACTTGGACATTTTGGTAAAGGAGTTTTATTCCAAAATGAATTTGCTGTTTCTCCCGTCCAAAGATTTAAATTGGAGAAGAATTTCCAGTCTTGGTATCGGTAATTTAATTGAATCGTTCCTGTTCTAAACCGATCTTTCCTTTGACCTCCAAACACATCATTTTCAAAGAGTAAAGAAAAGTATCGAAGATGTAATCCCCATCCTCCAGACCTTTGTGAAGTTCCCGCTTGGTCAAAATACCAAATATAATTGTAGCCCAATGCATTTGAAAATTTCGTCTGATGATTCAAAGCATCGAATTGAAAATCAGGGGATATATTCTTCTTTCCAGCCATCAACATTAATCCAGCTGCATTTCGATTTTCCCAAAAATGAGTCCGATTGCCTAAACTCGTAAAGTTGTATTTCAATTGTGAAGAAACGTTGAACTGATAGAAAAAATCCGTGTAATAGATATTTCCTGATATTCCCAGCGCATTGATGTGTGATCCAAATTGAACAACAGCTCCCAATTGAAATCCAATAGATGGATTCGTTTTAAATTGTCCAAACAACATTGGTAGGTTCCAGCAAATGAAAGCCGAAATCAATACAAAGCGTTTTTTACAAGACAATTTTAGCGCCATTCTAAGCAAATTTAGGATAATATCCACACATCAATCCGCTGAAACAAAAATAAAGCCATCTATACGGAAGTTGAAAAAAAACTCGATGAAGCGTTTATCTTTGTTGATATGCAAACATCGAAATTTCTTTATTGGGGAGCTCAACTTGGTGGCTGGTTCGTTTACGCGATGTTGACGATTCTAGCAACCTATGCCGATAATCCAGCCAAAATGAATTCACAATTTTGGATTTCGTTGATGTTGATGATTGCATCTGGATTAAGTGTTACTCATTTGATGCGTCTTTTTTTATTGAATAGAAATTGGCTAAGATTAAAATTTGGTCCTCTTGTTCCTCGAATAGTGACGATTTCGATTGTAACTGCTACGATTTTTGTTGCGATGATACATTTGACATCTTGGTTAGTAGAACGAGAAAATATTTTCGATAATTCAATTTTCAATCTCGAACTATTGATTGACGTTTTGAGTACTACCTTGTTGATGATATTGTGGAATGCAATCTATTTTACTTATCATTTCTTTAAAAAGTCAATCGACCAAGAACTGCATAATTTGCAATTGCAATCGAGTCAGAATGAAATTGAATTGAAAACATTGCGCTCGCAATTGAATCCACATTTTTTGTTCAACTCATTAAATAGCATTCGTGCCTTGATTGATTTGGAGCCAGTTAAGGCGAAGCAATCCGTTACGACTCTATCAAATCTACTCCGAAACTCGTTAGTTTTAGGTAAACATGAGTTCATCACTTTACAAGAAGAATTGCAAATTGTGAAAAGTTACCTTGAGCTTGAAAAGATCAGATTTGAAGAACGATTAGATGTTTTTTGGGAGATTGATGAATCGTTAAACGAAATTTTAGTACCACCATTTATCTTGCAAACACAAGCTGAAAATGCAATCAAACATGGAATTTCAAAAATTGTTGAAGGAGGAAAGATTGTTATTTCAACAAAAAGAATTGATGAACATTGGATTGAATTGACAATTTTAAATTCTGGTGAATTGGGATTTCAAGTGGATACAGGAATTGGAATAGAAAATTCAAAACGAAGATTGGATTTACAATACAATGGCAATGCACTTTTTGATTTATTTCAAAGCGAAGAGCATGTTATTTGCAGCATAAAAATGAAAATATGAGAGTAATTATTATCGATGACGAAAGATTGGCAAGAGAAGAATTAAAATCATTACTCAGTCAATTTAGTTTTATAGAAATTGTGGATGAAGCAAAAAATCCAGAAGAAGGAATTGCAAAAATCAAAGAACATCAGCCAGATTTGATTTTTTTAGATATTCAAATGCCTGGAATGAATGGTTTCGATATGCTGAAAAAGTTGGACGAAATTCCAAAAGTTGTATTTGTAACAGCTTATGATGAATTTGCTCTAAAAGCGTTTGAAGTAAAGGCCTTAGATTATTTGTTAAAACCTGTTGATCCAGAGAGATTAAAGGAAACACTTCAGAAAGTGCAACAACCTGAAGAAGAGTTTTCTACAAAGTTAAACGCTTTGCCAGCGACCAAGGAAAAACTGTTGCAAGCAGGAGATAAAATCTTCATCAAAGACGGAGAAAAATGCTGGTTTGTTGATATATCAGATGTTCGCATGTTTGAATCTGATGGAAATTACGTGAAAGTTTATTTCGATAGATTTAGACCATTGATTCTACGTTCTTTAAATAGTTTGGAAGACCGTTTAGATCCAAAATTATTCTTCAGAGCAAATCGAAAATTCATTATCAATTTGAATTGGATAAGCAGCGTTGAAAATTGGTTCAACGGCGGACTACAAGTCAGTTTGAAAGACGGCGAAAAAGTTGAAATTTCACGACGTCAAGCCATCAGATTTAAGGAATTAATGAGTTTGTAATTCGTCAATCAAATAAGAGAAATGTGGTCTTCATGAATGATCACTAATCTTTGTTTGTACAAATTCCCAAGTGCTTGTTTGAATGTTTTTTTACTCATTCCCAACGTGTCACGAATGGCATCTGGATCACTTTTGTCTGTTAAGCGCAGTTTTCCTTCGTTTTTTTCTAAGAATTTTAAGATGATTTCGCTATTTGGCTCAATTTTTTGAAACCCAGGTTTTTCTAAAGAAATATCCAATTTTCCATCCTCACGAACTTTGGTTACATACCCTTTACAACGTTCACCACGTTTCAAAAATCTGAAAATATCGCTGTTATATATTAATCCACTGTAAGTATCATTTACAACAACATTTTTTCCTAAATCCGTTGTTTCGCAGATTAGTACATCTACTTCGTCTTTTTCTTTTACTACGATTAATTCTGTTTCAAAAAACTTTTTGACCTTCGCAGATGCTACCAATCTTTGCGTCGCTTCATCGAGATATAAATAAACAAGGTAATATTTACCTTCTTCCATTTTCAAACTTTGTTCTTTGAAAGGAACAAGCAAATCTTTTTCTAATCCCCAATCTAAAAAAGCGCCAAAATGAGTCACTTCTTTTACTTTCAGAAATTCAAATGAATTCAATTCTATCAATGGTTTTTCAGTGGTAGCAACCAATCGATCTTCAGAATCAAGGTATAAAAAAACTTCTATTTCATCACCGATTGATAAATCAGGAGTTAGATATTTAGTTGGTAACAAAACATCATTGTCTTCATCATCGCCCAAATAGGCGCCAGGATTGGTGAAACGTAATATAGTAAGTGTATTGAATTGACCGAGATGCATCATAATTTTTCGTAAAGCACAAAGGTAGGAATAAACGGGGAAGGTTTATCGATTTCTTAAATTGGATTTTCTAGTGACAAAAAAAAGGTTATCAAGTATTGAACCGATAACCTTTGCAATTTATTAATCTAGTTTTTAAAAATAAGAACTTGATGCTGATTTTGAATTAATAATCGCGCAAGGCAAGTTCAATTCATTTGTCATCAATGATTGCGCAAATTTGTCAAATTGAGGCAACAAACTTTCTGTATGATATGCCAAAGCAATTAAATCACCTTGATTAGCTTTGGTGTAGTCAATAATTTTCTTTTGAAACGAACCGCTTCCATCGATGTGCGTTACATGTGAAGTCAGTTTTCTATCATCGTATTGATTTTTAACCAATAAAATACGAGTAGCCATTTTTTTGCTTTGCAATGGATCTGTTACTTTTTCAGTCACAATGTGTAATTCTGCATCAAACATCATGGCTAAATCTCCAGCAACATTGGTAATTTGAAGACTTTCTTTCGTCAAATCAATTGGAACAATAATTTTCTTGATTTCGATCAATGGTGTTTTTTCTTGAACAACTAAAAATGGGACATTTGAGCTGGTAATCACTTTCATGGCGTGACTTCCGAACAATTTTTGCATTCCCACTTGACCGTGAGTTCCCATGATAATTAGTTGTGCATATTCTCGTTTGGCAATTTTACCAATGTCTTCGAAAATGGTTCCTACTTCAACCAAAGAAGTCAATTCAACATTGGTTTCTTTCGGGAAATTATTTAAAATAGCATCTAATTTTTGCTTAGCTGCTGCAACTTTACTTTTATCAGAAACTATATGTACGACTTGAATTTCTGTTTTGACGTGTTTACCAATGTGCATGGCATATCTCAAAGCAACATCACCAACACTAGTGAAATCATGGGGTACTAAATATAAATTATGACTCATAGTTTATTTTTTATTCAAAAATAACGAAAAATAATGTTCAATGGTTGATTTTGAATCACCAATGAACAAAATGTATCTTTGGATGATTAAATGTGTTTTTTTGCTAAATAATTGATTATCGACACAATGAAATTTTAACGCTTAACTTTTTTATTTTCTTCTTGTGAAATAAAGCTTTTATTTTATTGTACTTTTTGGCTTTAATCGTAATATAGCTATAAGAATCAAACACATCAATGATTCCAATTTCAGTTGCTTCGCAATCCATTTCTTTCATGAAAAAGCCAGCGATATCCATTTTGCGAATCTTGTCTTTTCGGCCGACGCTCAGGTACAAAGTGGTCCAACCAGTTTCTTGAAAATGTCCAATTGTTTCGGGAACTTTTTCATTCTTGATTTCTAGTGAATTTGTGTATTCCGGTAATGGTTCATCTTCAGAATGAACTAAATATACTTTTCCATCTTTTTGCATTCTTGCAGTACGTCCATTTCTGTGCGTAAAATCCTGCATAGTATGTGGGAATTGATAATGAACAACATAACTGATGTCAGGAATATCTAATCCTCTAGCAGCTAAATCTGTACAAACCAACAAATTTTCACTTCCATTTTTGAATTTGATCAACGCGCGCTCTCTTTCCGGCTGTTCCATTCCTCCGTGAAATAAAACATTGCTTTTCCCATATTCGATTAAGTGCTTCGAAATTCGCTCAGTTGCTTCACGATGTGAACAAAAAATCAAGGTTGGACTTGGTTTCAAAGTAGCTAAAAATGAAACCAGTGCAAAAAGTTTATCGTGTCCTTCAGCTTTGATTCCATGATAAGAAATGTCTGGTTTTTCTGCTTCTAAGAAATCATGGGTTGTAAACGTAAAACGTTTGATGATTTCAGGCAGTTCATCAATCTTCGTCGCGCTGATTAATTGTATAGATTTAATATCATTTCCATAAGAGTAAATTTCATTGATTTCTCTTAAAAATCCCATTTCAAGGGTTTTGTCGTATTCATCAATGATCAGATGTGAAAAGCCTTTCAAGCCTTTAGTTTCTCTTCGAAAATGATCTAACATTCGTCCTGGCGTTGCAACAATCACTCTTGGATTTTGCTCCATTTGCTGCGCTTCATTTTTATAGGAATGGCCACCATAACATAAAACAGTTTTGATTTCTGTTTTCAATGAGCTCCAATTTTTGGCAACTTGATGCGCCAATTCACGCGTAGGGCAGAGAATTAAGATTTGCTCATTTTCAGGAGCTTTCTCTAAAATTTCGATTAATTTGATTAAATAGGCCAATGTTTTTCCGCTTCCAGTATTGGCTAGCAATATCGAAAATGGACTTTTGTCTTGGAAATAAACGGATTGCATGTCAGTCGGACGTTCAAGTCCAGCATTGACAAAATATTGATTGTAATTCACGCTACAAAGTTAGGAATAAAGCTCAATGATTTTTATTCAGACAATTTCAATTCGGAAGTAAAGAGTTTATTTCCCCAATTCTTCTACACGTTTTTGACGTTGCATTGGGTTTTCTTTGTCTTTTTGTTGCTGAAACAATTGAAATCTTGTTGGTTGCAATGCTACTGGCCAAGAATTATTATCTAAATCACAATCAGCTGTTTCTAAAAATGGATCTATTCTTATTGATTTCACTTTTTGGTCTAAAATCAAAACTTTTGAAACTTGTGTTTCGTCCATTCGCCAAATTTCAGCAGGAATTCTAATAACTTCCGTTTTTCCATCTTCAAATGTTACTTGAATAATAACAGGAGAAACCAAACCGCCTTTGTTGCTGATTTTTAATTCATAGAATTCTTTTCCGCTATTCAATAGTTTCAATTCTTCAGGAGACATTTTTTGTCTTAACTCTTCGTATTGTTTTTTATCCAATGCATCTGCCTCGTAGATTTTTCTTTTAGCATAAAAATCATCAATGGTTGGATCCATTTCGTTGACTGTTTTTTCGATGCTTGTTTTGTTTCTTGTATCTCCAATAAATTGATCTTTTTGAGCAACTTTTTCTTTGTTGATTTGCTTTTCAACTGTTGGGTCTTGGGTATTTAATTCAAAATGATTTACATCATCTAGAGAAATATCAACAAATTCAGTAGAGTAGAACCAGCCTCTCCAAAACCAATCTAAATCAACTGCAGAAGCATCTTCCATTGTTCTGAAAAAATCTGCTGGTGTTGGATGCTTGAATTTCCATCTTTCGCAATACATTTTGAAAGCGTAATCAAAAAGTTCACGACCCATGATCGTTTCGCGCAAAATGTTCAACGCAGTGGCAGGTTTTCCATAAGCATTATTTCCAAATTGATAAATCGACTCAGAATTGGTCATAATTGGAGAGATAAACTTCGGATTTCCGCGCATGTAATCTGTAATCATGTATGCTGGTCCGCGACGAGATGGATATCCGCGTTCCCATTCTTGTTCTGTCAAATATTGAACAAAAGTATTCAATCCTTCATCCATCCACGACCATTGTCTTTCGTCAGAATTGATAATCATTGGAAAGAAATTGTGTCCAACTTCGTGGATGATGACGCCCCACATTCCGTATTTCGTTTCTTCTGAATAAGTTCCATCTTCTTCCGGACGACCGCCATTGAAGCAAATCATCGGATATTCCATTCCAATTTGTTTAGAATGCACAGATATGGCCACAGGATAAGGATAATCAACTGTGTATTTTGAATAAGTTCTCAATGTATGCGCAACCAATTTGGTGGAATATCTTTCCCACAAAGGATTTCCTTCTTTTGGATAATAGGACATCGCCAAAATAGATTTTCCACCAATTTTAACTGACTGCGCATCCCACATGAATTTTCTAGAACTTGCAAAAGCAAAATCACGGACATTAATCGCTTTAAAAATCCAAGTTTTGGTTTTTGAAGTACCTTCTTTTTCGTTTTCTTCAGCTTCAGTTTGAGTCACAATCAAAACAGGTTTGTCTGACGTCGAAGCAGTTTTCATTCTCGATTTTTGCTCAGCAGTCAATACTGATGAAGCATTTTGCAATTCTCCAGTTGCACCAACGATGTGATCCGCAGGAACGGTGATACTTACATTGTAGTCACCAAAGGGAAGTGTAAATTCTCCTTTGCCTAAAAATTGTTTGTTTTGCCAACCTTCAACATCATTGTAAACACACATTCTTGGGAAGAATTGTGCTATGGTATAAAGGTAATTTTTGTCTTTTTGAAAATATTCTAATCCAGATCTTCCACCTACTTTATCTCTATCGTTGACATTGTACCACCATTTAATTTTGAATGAAATACTTTGATTTGGTCCCAATGCTTGCGGCGGATCTATGCGCATCATCGTTTTATTGATGAAATATTTCAGATTTTGACCGTTTGTAGATTGAACATATTCAATTTTGAAGCCACCGTCGTAATAGAACATTTTTCTTTTTACATCATTGATGCTTTTGAAATCTTCCATTTTTTCGACTTCAATCAATTTTGTATCAGAATTTTGTGCGTATATATTTTGGTCTAATTGCAACCACAAATATTCTAATTTGTCTGGAGAATTGTTGGTGTAAGTAATGATTTCTTCTCCACGGATGATTTGTTTTTCATCGTCTAAGACCAAATCGATTTTATAATCCGCTTTTTGCTGATAATAATGATTTCCTGGTGCACCTGCAGCAGTTCTAAATTCGTTCGGAGTTGGTAATTCAATATCCAATTGCGCAAATTTAGTTTGACCAAAACCGATGGAACTAAGAACTAAAAGACTTGAAGAGAGAAATATTTTCATGGAGTTAATTTTTCAAATGAATGACAGATGATTTCTGGTTTTGTAGAAAAACTGCCGTTTGTTTATTGTTGTTGTGTATAAAAGTTAATTTATTTTGTTGTGCTTCAGATACATCCATCATTGAACTGAATGTGATGTTAAGCTGATTTTTTAAAGTAACATTCTCTGCTAAAAGGTAAATTTGAATCATTCCGTTTGGTGAAATGTCGAAACCTAGTAAATGGAAATCGGCTTTTTGATTGTCAAATTCTACTTTAAATGAGTTCAAAATAAATTTTTCAACTGCGATTTGAGCCAAGGTATCTTCGGTTAAGTATTCTAGGCTTTTGTCGATTGATTTAGATTTTATTAATACATCTTCCAAATCATGCGCTGAAAGTACAATTGTTGTCTCCAAAGTATGGTTAATTTCATTGTATTGCATTTCAGCAAAACCAAAATAATAGTTGTGAGACCAAGCACCGACGCTCAGCAAAAAACTGGAGAGAAATAAGAAAATAAATTTCATGACTTTCCAAAAATAAGAAAGAAATTAAACAAAATTGAACTTCAGGTTAAAATGTAATTGCATTTCTTTTGGAATCCTTGCTACCTTTACTCTAAAATTATGGTATAAATGACTAAAACAGCGGTAAGAAAATACTTGGTGAGTTTATTTTTTGCATTGATAGTTTTTGCAATTTCAACTTGGCAACATTTTGATTGGGCGTTAAGTTTCGTCTTAGCTTGGAATGTATTTGGAATTTCATATCTTATTTTCAATTTGATACTTTTTTCAAAATCCGATGTAAATCAAATTCAAAAACAATGTTCGAAAGAAGATGTTAGCAGTTGGATTTTGTTTGCGTTTGTGGTTTCCGCGTGTATGATTGGTTTGATGAGTGTTTTAAGTTTTATGAATAACACTAACACTTGGCAATCAGGTTCAATTATTGGATCTATTTTATGTATTTCAGCAGTAGGTTTTTCTTGGTTGATGGTGCATTTTGCATTTGCAGTTCGCTATGCGCATTTATATTATGGTGACAACAACAAACAGTTTTCGAAGCATGCTAAAGGATTGGTTTTTCCAGAAGATGATGTTCCTGATTATTTTGATTTTGCTTATTTTTCAATCGTTATCGGAATGACTTTTCAAGTATCGGATGTAGTTATAACCTCAAAAGGAGTAAGACGATTGGTTTTAATTCATTCAGTTATTGCATTTATTTTCAATACTGTGATAATCGCAATGACAGTTAGTCAAGTAATAGGAATGAATAATAAATAGTTGAATTACAATCTTTCCAAAGGTGTTTTTACTCCATCAACGAGAGAATAGCAAGCCAATTTATCTTTAAAAACAGCGGTTTTAAATATTGATTTTTTGAGTAGCATGCGCACGCATTCTTGAATTCCTTCAACAATAGACGGATGTGGATGAATTAACTCTGACAAAACTTCTATTCCAGCGTTCATTTTAATTAACAAACCGACTGCTTGAATAGTAGAAGACGCATGTTCACCAACTGCACGCATTCCAAGAATTTTCATTTCTTTATCATTGGTGACAATAATTTTGAAAAAACCTTGGGTTTTACGCATGGCAATCGCTCTGGCAATAACGGAGTAGTCAATTTTTACAACTTTGACAGGAATGTTTTTTTCGATACACTGCTGTTCATTCAGTCCAACGGCCGCTACCTCTGGATTTAAAAACATGATGGTGCAAACATTGTCGTAACTTATGCGTTCCTTCGTGTTTTCAAAAATCTTTTCAACCGCATGTCGTGCTTCGATTTCACCCATATTTACAAGTGCTATTCTACCTGAAACATCTCCAACAGCATAAATGTGAGGGACATTTGTTTGTGTATCATTATCTCCAATGTGCATTCCACGTTGAGACATACTTACACCCGCATTTTCAAGACCTAAATTCTCGATATTTGGAATTCTTCCGACTGACAATAGCGCTTTTTCAACTTGAATTATTTCATTCTCTTTATCAGAATAAGAAAGTTCATATTCCACTAAATTATTTTTAATTTCCATTCTCACAAGTGAAGCATTGTGATGAACTACCACACCATTTTTTTCCATATTTTTGCTTACAAGATCAGAAATATCTTCATCTTCAAACGGTAATATTCTGTCTTGTCTATCAATAATATACACTTTGGTTTTTCCAAAATTAGAGAAAATCGTTGCGTATTCACAGCCAATAACTCCTGCACCTACAATTACAAGGCTTTTGGGATAATCTTCTATGTGTTCAATGCCTTCGCTAGTCAGAATAATTTTTTCATCAACTTCAATTTTCGGAATTGCTCTTGGTCGGCTTCCGGTGGCTAAAATGATATTTTCTGCCCAAATGATTTTTTTTTCACCATCGTTGTCAATTTCAATTTCATGGTCAGTGATTAATTTAGCAATGCCCCGTTTGTAGTCAAATTTGGTATTTGTTGTTTCATTTTGAAGTAGCGAAATATGACATGAATATTGGAATTTTCGCTCAAAAACAGCTTCTTCCAAAGTGTTTTGAACATCTTTCCATGGAATTTCATATCTATTTCTATCTGCAGAATTTCCAATAGTATCGTTGATATCGCTGATTTTTTTAGATAATTCCCACATGGTTTTAGACGAAAGTGCTCCGTTATAAACCCCAGCACCGCCAACTCTAAACTTTTCAATCAAACAAACGCTTTTGTTGAAGTCAATTCCACGCATCGCTGCTGAATATCCTGCTGGTCCGCCGCCTATTACAACCAAGTCAAATTTTTCCATTTAATTTCAATTTTCAGGCTAAAAGTAATAGCTTTCATGTTGATTTTACATTTTTACGTTAATTTTCTAAATTTGTAAAATGATTTACAAGGATTTATTGACCAAAGCGAGTGAAGAATTTCAAGACAATAAGAAATTAGTTCAAAAGTTTAAAAAATCAAATCACAGGGAGTTAGATGATTCTTTTCACAAAGAACACGATAAAGTTTTCAAAAAAATAGACTGTTTATCTTGCGCAAATTGTTGCAAAACAACAAGTCCCATATTTCGCGATATTGACATCAAACGGATTTCGTCGAAATTAAGAATGCCGATTGGAAAATTTATTGACACTTATTTGAAAGTTGATGAAGACAAAGATTATGTGTTGAAACAATCACCTTGCGTTTTCCTTAGTAGCGATAATACCTGTGATATATATGACGATAGACCGCTGGCTTGCAAAGAATATCCGCATACAAATCGTAAGAATATGTTTCAAATTTTAGACTTGACGTTAAAAAATTCTCAGATATGTCCAGCAGTAAGTAAAATATTCACAGAATTAAATCTTAAAAAGTAATTGTATACCAACTTTTTTTGTTTCTTTTACGTCTTAATTTTACTCGAAATTAAAGTGCATTGAAAAGAATTTTAGAATATAATTATTTATTTAGTTTAGATTGTTTTTTCAATGATAATCAAAACAAATTTTAGCTTATGAAAATCATCTTTCTCCTAGGTGTATTGTGCTTATTTTTAACTGATTCATTCGCTCAACGAGCTAAGAATGGAACCTATACAGCGTCTTCATTGAACACAGTTGTAAATTCATACACTGCAATGACTGCTAATGCTACCGCAAATCAAACATCGATTTCAGTTGCTAATGCAGTTCTGACAAATTCAATTTTAACAACTTCCCTTTCTCCTGGGGATTTGTTATTAATTATTCAAATGCAAGGTGCTTCTCTAGATATTGACGTAACAGCAACAGTTGATTGGGGTGGAAGTTATACATCTTCGATTGGGCATGCTGGAGATTGGTATAATTTTTTAGATACTTGGGGACAAGTTACAAACTACAATCAAGCTGGAAAGCATGAATATGTTCAAGTTGCTTCAGTTTCAGGAACGACAATTAACTTAACTTGTGGATTGAAAAATAGTTATGCAATCAGCGGCAAAGTTCAAGTAATAAGAATTCCAAGATTTAGCCAGTTGACTGTAAATTCTGCTGCGAGTATTGTTCCAACTGCATGGGATGGAACCACCGGTGGTGTTGTTGCTATTGAAGTTGATGGAAATTTGACCATCAATTCAGGAGGAAAAATTGAAGCAAATGGAAAAGGCTTTAGAGGTGGACAACAAATTGACAATGTATCAACAACTGCTGGTTCAGGTAGTGTCAACGATACGCCTTATCCAGCTACTTCAAATGGCGATATAGCTTCCGAGAAAGGCGAAGGAATTGGTGGATATTCATCTGAATATATTGCTCTTTATTCTCGATACGGCGTTTCTGCACCTGCAAATGGAGGAGGAGGAGCCCATCACCACAACTCTGGTGGAGGAGGTGGATCAAATGTTGGTTCAGGAACTTACACAGGAAAGGGTGTACCAAATCCAACTTACAATTCTATTTGGAATTTAGAGGCTGTTCCGATTGGAGGAGTGAATAGTGCCGGAGGAGGAAGAGGAGGATATAGTTATTCGAACTCGAATCAAAATGAAGCTACGGTTGGACCAAATCAATTGTCTTGGTCAGGAGACTACAGAAGAAATAACGGTGGATTAGGAGGTAAACCATTAGCGTTTGATGCAACTCGTGTTTTCTTGGGCGGCGGCGGCGGTGCTGGTGATCAAGATAATAATTACGGCGGCGCAGGCGGCGCTGGTGGTGGAATAGTAATGTTGCAGGTTTTTGGAACAATTACTGGACAAAATGCTACAACTTGCACAATTGAATCAAATGGTGCAAATGGAATCGCTGCGAATGCCACAAACCAAACAGCCACTTTGGCTCAAAAAATCGGAAATGACGGCGGCGGCGGCGGTGGCGGCGGTGGCGCAATTATTATTTCAAACAACGGAAATGTTCCGACTGGAATTGGACTTCTAGCCAAAGGAGGTGCTGGTGGAAATCAAAATTTATCTGTTGGTCCATTGCAAACTGTTAACGAAGCTGATGGTCCTGGAGGAGGTGGAGCAGGTGGTCAAATTTCAATCACCGCTGGAACACCTACAACAGATATTACTGGTGGAATTAACGGAATCACAAGTTCAACCCAAGTAAATGCTTTTCCTCCAAATGGTGCCACGTCAGGTGGACCAGGATTGTCAAATACTGGAGTTAATTTTTATGATTTAACTGTTCAAAATGCTTCAATTTGTGGTTCTGGAACAGCAAATTTGTCAGTTACAGTTGTAGGAACTTTGCCAGCTGGTACATCAGTTGGTTGGTACACCAATCAATTTAGTGGATCGCCTGTGCATACTGGATTGACTTTCACGACTCCAAATTTGAATACAACAACAACCTATTATGTTGGAATTTGTCCAGGAAGTTTTAGAAAACCAGTTCAAGTAACCGTTGGTTCAAATCCAACAATTTCAGGTACAGCTAATATTACAAATGTGTCATGCGCAGGAAACGATGGAGCAATTAGTGGGTTGACTGTTACTGGAGGTACACCAAATTATACTTTTTCATGGAATGGAAATCCTTCAGCATCTGCAAATTTGACTAATGCTAACGCTGGTTCATATACATTAGCAGTGGCTGACGCAAATGGTTGTTCTGCAACGAGTGGTCCTTATACAATTACAAGCGCAGGAGGTCCGGTAATTGACGCTAGTTTGGTAAATCTTGTAAATCCAACTTGTGCTGGAGCAAATGGTTCAATCACAGGAATAACACAAACGGGTGGGATTACAACATCTTGGAGTAATAGCGGTGGTACAAATATTAATGCAAATAATTTGAATGCTGGAAGTTATACACTTACAGTAACGGATGCAAGTAACTGCTCAGCTACGGTTGGACCTTACGTTTTAACCGCACCTACTGGACCAACGGCTGATGCGACAAACATTGTTATAAGTAATGAGAATTGTGGAAACGGAAATGGTTCAATTTCTGGAATTACTGCGAATGGAGTTGGTTTAACTTACAGCTGGTCGAATTCAACACAAACAACTTTAGATATTTCAAGCCTTTCAGCAGGGTCTTATACATTAACAGTTTTAGACAATCAAGGTTGTTCGATAACTAGCGGACCTTATGTGGTTGGATCTAATCCAGCTCAAGCAATAAATGTTTCTGGAGTTGTATTAACACCAGAGACTTGTGCTCAAGATAATGGAGCGATTTCTGGAATTCAAATTTCAGGTGGAGTAGCACCTTTGACTTACTCTTGGACAAACACTACACAAACAACTTTGGATATTTCAAACCTCTCCAATGGTACATATACTTTGACAGTTTTAGATGGAAATGGATGTTCAGCAATCTCAAATCCATTTACAATCGTATTTACTCCATTACCAACAATTAATGATGTAAGTATGTCAATTACAAATGTGTCGTGTGCAGGGAATGATGGAACAATTTCAGGAATTGTTGCAGGTGGAAATGGACTTACATATGCTTGGAATGGTGTAAACGGAACATTAGATCAAAATAATTTGGCAGCAAATTCTTATACTTTGGTTGTTACAGATATTAATGGGTGTACGGTAACAAGTGGTCCATATGTTGTCGAAGGAAGTGTTCCTTTGAATATTGATATTTCAAATGTTACTTCAGTGAATTCTGCTTGTACTTCAAATACAGGTTCAATTTCAGGAGTTGCTATAATTGGCGGAATAAATCCTGTATTTACTTGGTCAAATGGAATCACAACTTTAAATCAAACAGGATTGGGTGCTGGAACGTATACCATCTCTGTTGCTGATGACCAAGGTTGTTCAGATTCAGAAATAATTACAGTGGGTACAAATACTGGTCCTGTTATTAATTCGTCAGCCGTAAATGTGATTCAAACTTCTTGTTCTTTGAACAATGGCGAAATTTTAGGATTGGTTGATATTTCAGGTACAGCAACTTTCAGTTGGACAGGAACATCTGAATCAACTTTGAATATTTCAGATTTAGCGCCTGGAATTTATACTTTGACTGCAACTGGCTTAGATGGTTGTGTAACCCAATATGGCCCAATCACAATAAATGCTTCAACTTCACCGACAGCAGATTTTTCGTTTGTTCCTTCAAATGTATATCCTGGAGATTTAGTTCAATTTTCTGATTTGTCTTCCAGCGATGTTGTGTTTTGGGGTTGGTCAATTGATACTTCTAGTGTAACAGTTGAAAATCCGAGTTATATTTTTGTAACGGAAGGAACATATCCAGTTGTATTAGTAGTATTAGATGCATCAGGTTGTATGGATTCAATTATTAAATTTATTGATGTCTACAATGTATTGACAATTCCAAATGTTATCACGACTAATGGAGATGGGACTAATGATAAATTTGAAATTAAAGGACTAGAAAAAAACACTTCTGTTGAAATTTTGAATCGATGGGGAGAAATTGTTTTTAAATCTGATAATTATTTAAATGATTGGAAAGGACAAGATTTGAACGGGAACACCTTAAGTAACGGGGTTTATACCTATTACATCAAAAACGCCAAGGGTGAAGTTAAACAAGGTTTTGTTCATCTTATTGATTAATATTTGTATTTGAATAAAAAAAAATAGTATTTTTGTTTTAATAATTAAATTCTTTTGAAGTACTCTACTGAAGATATAATTGATACTGCATCGAAATCGGTATTTGAGGCTATTCGTGACCGCTATGTTAAAGAGGACTCTTTATCTATAGTAATGTCTCATTGCGGTGTTTTTTCTCAAGATTTAGTGAATAGTTTAGGTGAAGGTGCTGAAGAAATTTTGATTGCCTCAAATGAAAAGAGACAAATGATTAGAAGAATTTTTTCTGTACTTATTGAAGGGCTTCAAAATATCAAAATTCACGGTGAACCAAATAAAGATGATCTTAAATCAGGTATTTTAGTTCTTGCAAAAGGTGAAAATTGCTATAAAATTACTTTTGGAAATTTGATTTTAAACAATTTAGTTTCTTCAATGGATGAAAGATTAACTGAATTGAATACCTTGGGCGATGTTGAATTAAAAGAAAGATACATGAAAGTTTTGAGTGAAGGTATCTTGTCAAATAAAGGTGGTGCAGGTTTAGGTTTTATTACCATGAAAATGAAAGCTAAATCTAATTTGAATTTTCATTTCCAGAAAGTTTCTAATGAACTGTCCGTTTTTACTTTCGAATTGGTTATCCAACGTTTGACTGAAAACGCCTAGTTCTCATCAAAAATCACATTTTTTATGATTAAAGTGGCGTTCGATAAATCGTATGCACATCCATTGCCAGAAAATCATCGTTTTCCAATGGAGAAATATGATTTGTTAGCTAGACAACTTTTACATGAAGGCACTCTAGAAGAATCGCATTTTTTTTCTCCAGAAATTTTAGAGGAAAAATGGACTTTAGAAGTACATGACAAGGATTATCTCTACAGATTAAAACAATTAGAACTTTCTCCAAGAGAACAAAGAATTTCTGGATTTCCACATTCAAAAGAATTGATAGAAAGAGAATTTAAAATCATGGAAGGTACAAGAATGTGCGCTGAATATGCCATTAAATATAACAATGTAGCATTGAATATTGCAGGAGGAACGCACCATGCATTTTCAAACAGAGCGGAGGGATTTTGCCTTTTAAATGATCAAGCAATCGCTGCAAATTGGCTGTTGAAGCAAAAAATGGCAGGTCAAATTCTAATTATTGATTTAGATGTTCACCAAGGAAATGGAACTGCCGAAATATTCAAAAATATCCCGCACGTCTTTACTTTTAGTATGCATGGAGAACACAATTATCCATTAAATAAAGAAAAATCGGATTTGGATGTTCCACTTTATAATGGAATGAATGATGAGGTATATTTGAATTTGTTGAATGAAAATTTAAAATTAATTCTTGAGAAGTTTACACCCGACTTTATTTTTTACCAGTGTGGAGTTGATATTTTGGGAACGGATAAATTAGGAAAACTGAACTTGACTTTAGATGGTTGTCGAAAAAGAGATGAAATTGTTTTTCAGTTAGTTAAACAATTAGACATTCCGGTTGTTTGTAGTATGGGTGGAGGGTATAGTCCTGATATTAAGTTAATAATTGAAGCGCATGCTAATACATTTAGATTAGCAGTTAAATATTTTGAATGATGAAGTTGATTTTTAAAATTATTATTGCTGTTTTTGTATGTTTAGTATTAGGTGGGTTATCAGGAATCGCAACTGTATCTGAAATTAAAAACTGGTATTTACAGTTGAACAAACCGTCCTTTAATCCTCCCAATTGGTTGTTTGGTCCTGCTTGGTCAACGTTGTACACCTTCATGGGAATTGCGTTCGCATTGATTTGGGATAGATTGGAAAGAGCAAATACCAAATTACTTTCGTCAAATGCAATTAGATTCTTTTTGATTCAATTTGTTCTCAATCTTCTATGGTCAAGTATCTTTTTTTCGTTGCATTTAATTGCTTTTGCTTTGATAGAAATGCTTGTTTTATGGGGATTTATTTTATTGACAATTTTACATTTTTATAAAATAAACAAATTTGCAGGAATTATTTTAGTTCCTTACATACTTTGGGTTTCTTTTGCAACTATACTTACTGCTTCGATCTTGTATTTAAATTGATTATAAGAAAGTTTAATTCACCTTTTTGTCCATCAAAAAATGTTGTAATACGTCAAACAATTTGTACGAAGGTTCTATTAATCGATAACCTAAATTAAGATAGAAATCGACTGCGTAGTCTCTTGCATGTAATATAATTCTACTTATGCCTAACTCTTTACTTTTTGCCTCCGTCGCTAGCATTATTTTCTTTCCATACCCTTGATTTTGAAGGTTAAATTCAACAGCTACAAATCTGACTTGTGCGACATCATCTTCTGTCAAATCTAATCTTGCAATGGCCAGTATGTTGTTGTTATCAAAAAGCGCAAAATGAATTCCTGTTTGGTCGCCTTCATTTTTTTCAGATCCTCTTGGTTGATTGAGTGGTTCGCGAAGTACTCTGAATCTTAAATCATAATAAGCTTCCCATTCGGCTTCTGTAATTGGTGTTCTGATTTCTACCATGATTTAAATGCGATTGAACTTACTCTCTTAGTATTAATGCTTTCTATCATTTCTTCTCTGATGAATGATTGTGCTTGTTTATCTTCAAACACTTCCTTCAAATCTCTTATTTTTCCGCACGGAACAAAATGGCTATGCATCCATTCAAGTATACTTCGTGAGTTTAAAAGTTGAATTTTTTCTTGGAGTATTTCAAACAATTGAGATCTGTTTACCACACGATTTTGATTGCTTGAAAAAAGTGTGTCTTCCGGCAAATTTTCAAGCCCTAAAAAATGACATAATTTCAAAAAATGAGTATCACTTCCAATGGCAAATGTTATTTTTTGTTCATCTAAAGTATCGAAAATCTCACCGTACGGAGCGATATTTGGATGTAAACTTCCAATTCTTTTTGGAATGACGTTTTCCATTAAATACCCTGAAGCTTGATTGACCAAACTACAAACAGCCGCATCGTATAAGGAAACATGGACTGTTTTTCCAAGGTTTGTTTGAATTCTATCAATTAACGCCAGGAGTACTCCTTCTTTTAACTGGTGAGCAGCTAAAACATCGATTAAGGCAACAGGCATTTTAACTGGACCACTATCAATGGTTCCATTCATAGACATGAATCCACTTTCGGCTTGTAAAATTAGGTCGTAAGCAACTCTGTCAGAATCGATTCCAAATCCAGATATTTTTCCATGAATTAATTTTGGATTTAATTTTCGTAAATTTTCATCAGTCAGATTAAATTTCAGGTCGTCACCTTTTTTGAAATTGGTCAATAAAATATCTGCATCTTGAATTAAATCAACAAATTTAGACCGATCAAGAGGATTTTTTAAATCTAAAGGTGTGTATGTTTTGCCAAAGTTAATACTGGAAAAATAAGATGAAACTGCATTGTGTGTGTCTTCACTTGCTAATTTCCAACTTCTGGTGACATCAGGAAAGTTTGGGTTCTCAATTTTAATTACTTGTGCGCCAAGTTCTGCAAAAAACATCCCGACGGAAGGTCCTGCTAAAACAGTCGAAGCATCAATTATTTTTAATTTGGAAATCATTGTAATAATAAGATAATTAGTTGATCACGTTTTGGAATTATATTTTGAGTCCTGCGACACAAATATCATCCAATTGTTCCAATTCCCCTTTCCAAGAATTAAATTCATCAAAAATCAATTTTGATTGATTATCACAATTTTCTTTGATATTTTTTTGAATTGTTTCAACGATTTTATTTCTTTTAATTTTTTTGCCATTTTCACCTCCAAATTGATCAAAAATACCATCCGTAAATAAGTAAATCATTGATTCGTCTGGCAAAATTATCTCAAACTGCTCGTGTTTTAATTTTGTCTCTGAAAAGCAAATCGATTGTTTGGTAGCTTTTACTTTCTGCAATTGATAATCATCTTCAGGAGACGCATAATACAGAGAGATGTTGGCGCCAGAATACTTTACAAGTGAAGTTCCATTTGAATTCCTTTTTACCGAAATTAAACCTATTTCCATTCCATCTTTGATGGTATTTAGTTCTTTTTTAAAGTGATCGTTGAAACTTTCATTTACTTTATCTAAGATTTCTCCTGGTTCTCTTAATTCAAATTTGTCAACAACTCTTTTTAAAATTTTATAAGAAATAATACTTAAAAAGGCGCCAGGAATACCATGACCAGTGCAATCACAAACCGCAAAAAGCAATTCGTTAGGTGTGTTCATACACCAATAAAAATCACCGGCAACGATGTCTTTAGGTTTATATAAAACAAATGAATCGCTGAAAAAACTTTTATATTCAGATTCTTCTGGTAATATTGTTTTTTGAATTCTTTCAGCGTATCTGATACTGTCCAGAATGTCTTTATTTTTCGATTCAATTTCCTCAGTTTTCTTTTCAATCAGTAACTGAAGATTTTGATTCATAAATTCCATTTCTTCTTCAAATAGGTTTCTTTCGTGTATTGAGAATCCATATGAGATGAACTCGGATATTTGAAATAGAAATGAAACTTCAGAAGCCTCCCAATTTCTTGGTTGATCAGTTTCTTCCTGACAAAGTACGCCTATAACTTTTCCTTTATGAAAAATGGGAACATCTAAAATTGAGTAAATATTATTTGGAATGAGATATGATTCTTTAAAACACGATGTTGAAGGATGAGTCAATGCATCTTGAGCGATAATGTAAGGGTCATTTAGCATCGATTCAAAATACGCTGGAAAATCTTGTTGTTTAAGTAAGATTTGATTTGGATTCGATTCGAAGGTTTGAAATCTCTCTGATACGTTGTAATAGAGTTTATCACAGAACAATAATTTTTCCTCTTCATTGTATATCCAAAAACTTGAACGAGAAACATTTAAAGTCTCTGAAATTAATTTAACACAAAAAGTTGGAATTTCATCTACTTTACCTGTTTGAATGATAGGATTTCTAGATAGCTTTAATAGTGCATCTTTTAATTTATTATCTTTTAATTCTTTGTTCTTATCATTGGTGATATCAACATATACACCTTGCAATAAATAATGATCAATTTTATCTTCAACGCTACCTGTGAGTTGAAACCATTTAATTTCTCCGTTTGGTTTAGTTAAATAGCCATCAACTAAAATTTGCTCATCGTTTGTGAGTGCTTTAAGTATTATTTTTTTGAAATGATTTTTGTTTTCAGTATTGATATTCTTAAGAAATAAATCCCAATTTTTAGTTAATTCTATGTCAGTAAATCCAAAAAACTGTTCGCAATTTTCTGATATAAATAAACATTCTTCACTGAAATCTAGGTTTATTTTAATTTTTACTAAAACCCCAGGAAATGATTTATATAAGTCAAATAAATGCGATAATTTACTGTTTTTTCTCATTTAAAAAATTAATTAATTAAACAGTTAATTGTAATTCTTTCAAAGAATTTACCCACTTTTTTGCAGAATCTAAATCATTAAACATTTTGGAAGGTACTTTTGGTTTTTTAATTCTAAAGTAAAAATTTACTAATGATTGTAAGTAAAGTGAATTTACAACAAATGCATCAGCCAAACGATATTTATTGAATTCATTTTCAGCGTAGTAATTTCTTGATTCATAGTTTGAATCAATGTTATTTGTTAAATCAATAATCGCAAAGTATTTTTGATGATTTGTAAAATTAACAGCCTCATTTAACAATAGTTCCATGATTGGTTGATCTACAATCAAACCAGCATTAAACTTGATGGTCAAAATAGAATTCTCAAATTCATATTTTGCCAAGTTTGTTTCTAAAACTCTATTATCAATCATCTAAAAGAATAGCTAATATTCAAATATACAACTAAAATTTAATAGTGTTAAATATTTTCAGAAATTATTTGAGCTAGAAAAGAAACAGAAATTCAATATACTATTTGAATCTAAATTTTACAAACTTTCTACTTTCACATTGGTATGACCAAAGCGAATGAAATTCAGTTGTTTTGCTGCTTTTAGACTTAAGTCAATTAGACTTGGAGACGATTTACTTAAGCGATCATTAATTTTTACAACTACAATTGAATCGTTGCTTAAATTAACGACTTTTACTAATGTTCCAAAAGGCAAAGTTTTGTGTGCAGCAGTTAAATTTTCTTGTTTAAAGATTTCGCCAGAAGAAGTTTTGCGTCCATGAAATTTATTGGCATAAAAACTAGCGCGACCGGTTTGAGAATACTCTGTTTTTGGAATAAAACTGCAGCCAATAAAAATTAATAATATCAATAATAATTTATTCATGTCGTGAATTGGAGTGCAAAGATAGGGCATTGTTGATAGGTTTTCAGGTTTTTAAGGAAACATTAACATTTCGTTGTTAGCATTTTTATCGTTTTTGATTGCAAAATATGAAATCAAAAATTGCCATTTTTTTAGATGTTTTCCCTTAAAATAAAGACTATTCTAGTATTTTTACGAAGTCTATATTCAAATAAATTTATGAAAGTTAAAGAATTCGTACTGTCAAATTCAGGATTAAATGAAAAGTCTATTGTAAACACGCTTCAATTATTAAGTGAAGGTTCTACAATTCCATTTATTGCAAGATATCGAAAGGAAATGACTGGTGCGTTAGACGAAGTGGAAATCGCTTTAATTCGTGACTTAGCGAAAAAGCATGAAGAGCTAATTGCAAGACAATCAACTATTTTAAAAGCGATAGATGAACAAAATAAATTAACAGATGAATTGAAGTCTAAAATTGAAAATTGTTTTGAATCGAATATTTTGGAAGATTTATATCTGCCGTACAAGCAAAAGAGATTGACAAAAGGCGAAAAAGCGAAAAAATTAGGTCTTGAGCCTTTAGCAAAAATGATTATTTCTCAACGGGGTGGAAATCCATTTCAAATGGCTGAGAGATTTGTTAAAGGAGATGTTGTTGACGAAGATATGGCAATCGAAGGAGCAATGGATATCATGGCAGAATATATGAATGAAAACGTGAATTTCAGGGCTAAAATGAGAACGCTGTTCCAAAGAAAATCTATTCTGTCATCCAAGATAATGAAAGGCAAAGCAGAAATTGGAGATAAATACAAAGACTATTTTGAATTTTCCGAACCGCTTTATAAAATTCCTTCACACAGATTTTTAGCTTTGTTTCGAGGTGAACGAGAAGGTATTTTAGGAATCAAAGCTGCGCCAAGCAAAGAAGAAGCAGTCGAAATAACTGAAAGATATTTTGTTCGTTCAAATGACGAATGTGGAAATCTCGTTGCGCAAACATGTAAAGATGCATATTCAAGATTGATCTATCCTTCACTTGAAAATGAAGTTATCAATGAAGCAAAAGAAAAAGCGGATAAAGAAGCGATTAAAGTATTTACAACAAATTTGCGTCAGCTTTTACTTGCTCCTCCGTTAGGGGCAAAGCGAATTTTGGCGATTGATCCAGGATTTAGGACTGGTTGCAAAGTCGTTTGTTTGGATGAATCAGGAAATTTACTCAATAATACAACAATTTATCCTCATCCGCCTCAATCTGAGAAAGACAAATCGTCAGCAAAAATTTTCGAATTGGTTCAGGCTTATAAAATTGAAGCGATTGCTATTGGTGATGGAACAGCGGGACGAGAAACCGAAAATTTAATTAAACACATTCGATTTGATAGGGATTTGGAAGTTTTTTCTGTTAGAGAAGATGGTGCTTCGATTTATTCTGCAAGTGCGATTGCACGTAAAGAATTTCCAAATTATGATGTAACCGTAAGAGGTTCTGTTTCTATTGGGCGTCGATTAATGGATCCATTAGCTGAACTTGTAAAGATTGATCCTAAGTCAGTTGGCGTTGGACAATATCAGCATGAAGTAAATCAAAATTTACTAAAAAATGCCTTGGATGATGTGGTCGTTTCGGCTGTAAATTCTGTTGGGGTAGATCTGAATACAGCATCTGCATATTTGCTGAGTTATGTCTCCGGACTTGGACTTTCGTTGGCAGAAAATATTGTTGAATATCGACAAGAAAATGGTCCATTTAAATCTAGATTAGAACTTCGTAAGGTTAAACGATTAGGTGAAAAGGCATTTGAGCAATCTGCTGGTTTTTTGAGGATTAGAGATGGATTAAGTCCGTTGGATAATTCTTCTGTTCATCCAGAAACATATAAAATTGTTGAGAAAATTGCCAAACATTTAAAAGTTCAAATTCCTGAATTAATTGGAAACGAATCGCTATTGAATTCAATCCGAATTCAAGATTTTCCTGAATTGGATAAGTATACATTTGATGATTTAATTTCAGAATTGAAAAAGCCAGGACGAGATCCAAGAAAAAAGGCCAAAGTATTGGAGTTTAGTAATTCAATTAGAACAATTTCAGACCTTAAAATCGGAATGAAATTACCTGGAATTGTTACCAATGTTACTGCATTTGGAGCGTTTGTTAATATCGGTATCAAGGAAAATGGTTTAATACACAAATCCAATTTAGCAGATGTTTTTGTTGATGATCCCGCACAATTTATTTCACTTCATGAGCATGTTGAAGTAGAGGTTTTAGAGCTAGATATTGAAAGAAAAAGGGTAGGGCTGAAGAAACTTTAATTTTTCATAAGTTCAGGATCTTCCGTCATGTATTTCATGATTTTAGGATTAAAGAACCATCTTTTAAAAAGTTTATTTGTTTTAACTATTTCTGGTTCAAACTGATAAATATTCTCAATTGAACTAGGGTAATTTTTAATTTTACCTTCGTAAACCATGATGTTTTTTACATCACATATAGAGCCTTTGTCATATTCAAGAAAATAAGCTTCAGGATTGCTTTCATTCAAGTGATCAAAGATTTTTACTTGAAAAATTTCTTGAAGTACATCTCCATAAATTGTATAATAATTTCTAAAAGAAGCGTTCAAGATTCTATATTCAATAGTTAGATCTTTAAATTTTTCAGAGGATAAATTTTCGAATTTAACTTTAAGTTTATTTATTGGACTTGATGGAACAGGCACTGGAACTGAAAATTTATCCAATTTACCATCATAGAAAATGAAATAGTTATAGTCACCTATATATCCCATTTCCTCAATTTGTTTTCTGTTTTTCAGATTTAAAGCCTTCTTTTTTGCAAAATCTAGTCTGTTTACAGTAATGATGGCATCTTCAAATTCATCATCATTTAGCTTTTCTTTAAAAATTTCAGTGCTATATTTCTCACTAGCATCCATTGATAAAGAACCGGTTATGTGTCTTTCTTTTCGTTCGTCAAATGTTAACTTTTCAACGTTGTTTTCTTCCGATTCAGCAGTTTCGTCTGTTTGTGAGGTACAAGCTAACAAACTAAAAAAAGTTACGAACGAAACTGTAAAAATGTAATGACTTTTCATGATGCAAATATATAATTTATCTTTTTTTAAAAGTTTAATTTTCTCCTTGATTCTTCTTTTTGATTTTTCTGAAATATTTTATTTTTTAACAGTTTTATTTCGTTTTACTTATTTTTCAAACAATTTCCGTTAATTTGTTGTAAATTGTTCCAAAATTTTAATTTTCAAATTACTCGATTATGCATTTAAGAAACTTAAATTCAGTTAATAAGAATTCAATTTTGCTCGTGTTTTTCACTTTTATGGGGGGGGTATCATTTACTCAAGTTATGGTAAATCCTAACACAAATAAGTCTGTGGAGTCTACAAATATTACTCAAGAACAAGAAGAATTAATTCAAAAAGAGTTGAAACAAAACGAGAAGATCAATTTTCCTGTTTTCGTCAACACTGGAAATGCTACCTTGGATAATGAAAACTATAAAAAAGCAAAAGATGCATGGGTTTTGGCTAATCCAGAGAAATACAAGCAAATGATTTCAACAAATTCTGTGATTGTCATTTCTAAAGAGGATTTTCTCAAACTTTCTATTGAGAGACAAAATGAAATCACAGGTCATCCTGAAAAATATATTTTGAAATAAAAGATTTTAAAAGTTCTACAAATACCAATTTTAGTATGTTTAAATTATACAAAAAACAATTCGGTTTATTATTTTTTATTACTATTTTGAGTTTCAATTCGAGTTCATTAGTTGCTCAGTGTGCTTACGGTAGTAATGTTACTCAAAATCCTGCAACTGTTTTTACGCCTGCGTGTACAGGTGTGGCAGAAACTGTATCTGCTTGTAACTTCGGAGGAGATTATTTCTTGATGAATGTAATTTCAGGAAACACCTACATTGTTGCAACTTGTGGCGGTACTTGGGATAGTCAAATTACAATCTATAATGATGCGACGCAAGTTCAAGTTGGTTATAACGATGACGGTTGTGGACTTCAATCTACTGTGCAGTTTGTAGCTGGTTTTACTGGGGTAGTTAGAGTACTTGTAAATCAGTATAACTGTACAACAAACTCAACTTGTATAACAACCAATGTGACTTGTACTTCACCACCAGTCAATAATGATTGTGCATCGGTTGTTCCTTCAGCTTTGACTTCACCAGGATCTTTGACATTCACCGGTACTTCTGCAGGATCTACTGATAATTCAGTTGGTGGAAGTTTAGGACTAGCTCAAGTTTGGGAAGCTTTTACAATTACTGAATGTGCGACTGTTACAATAAATACTTGTGGTACGACACCATCATTTACTCAAATGTTTACTGGGATTTCTACAACGTGTCCCGCTGATTTTCCGTCTACTTTTATTTCCTCAAATAGTTTAAATTTTACAACTTGCGTTGACGGAAATGGAACGGCAGTTTTTAATAATTTAGCTCCAGGAACTTATTATGTTCCTGTGATTGGTGCATCTCCTGATAATCACGCTTACACTCTAAATATTTCTGCAGTAGATTTTATTACTCAACCTGATATCACTCCTGCTGGCGCTACAACTTTTTGTGTTGGTGGATCTGTGCAGTTAGACGTTACGCAGGCTATTGGCCCTGATGTTCAGCAAACTGTAACTGGTGGAGGTTCAATTACTATTCCAAGTTCTGGAAATGGAAATCCTTTCCCTTCTAGTTTGACTGTTTCCGGTTTTCCAACTTCTGGTATTTCGGTTTATTCAGTTAACATTAATGGTATATCTCATACATTTACTGATGATATAGACATGTGGTTGGTGTCTCCAACTGGTCAAGCAGTTATGTTGTTGTCTGATGTAGGTGGATCAAATGATTTTACAAATAATGATTTTGTTATTCAAGATGGTGCTACACCATTCTCTAATAATGGAGCTAATCCATCCGGTACTTATTCACCAACTGATTTTAACGCAGGCGATGCTGGTGCTCCGGCAGGATATACAACAACGTTATCCACTTTCACTGGAGACATGAACGGAGCTTGGGGACTTTTCGTAGTTGATGATTTAGGTGGTGATTTAGGTTCTGTGACTTCATGGTCTATTACTTTTAATGTACCTGGTCTTCCTTTAACTTATACTTGGACTCCTGCTACAGGTTTAAATGTAACAACAGGAACTACAGTTATTGCAACTCCAACTGTAAGTACAACATATACAGTAACTGCTTCAACAGCAAGTTCAAGCTGTACAAATACTCAAACGATTGATATCACCGTCAACCCCAATGTTACGCCAACTTTCACTCAAGTAGCCGCGATTTGTTCAGGAGCGACATTGTCAGCGTTGCCAACAACATCGAATAATGGTATTACAGGAACCTGGTCTCCCGCATTGAATAATACAGCAACTACGACTTACACATTCACCCCAACTGCAGGTCAGTGCGCAACAACAGCTACGATGACCATTACCGTCAACCCCAATGTTACGCCAACTTTCACTCAAGTAGCCGCGATTTGTTCGGGAGCTTCACTTTCTGCGTTGCCAACACCTTCTAATAATGGTATCACGGGTACCTGGTCACCAGCGTTGAATAATACAGCGACGACGACTTATACCTTTACACCAACAGCAGGTCAATGTGCAACAACAGCGACGATGACCATTACTGTTAATCCGAATGTTACGCCAACGTTTACGCAAGTAGCACCAATTTGTGTTGGAGGATCTTTATCCGCATTGCCAACACCTTCGAATAATGGTATTACGGGTTCTTGGTCACCAGCACCTAATAATACTGTAACGACGACTTATACTTTTGCTCCAACAGTTGGTCAGTGTGCAACAACGGCAACGATGACTATTTCTGTTAATTCCAATACTGTTCCGACATTTACTCAGATAGCACCTATTTGTTCAGGTGGATCATTTACACTTCCAAATCCATCAACGAATGCGATAACAGGAACATGGTCACCAGTGCCAAATAATACAACAACAACGACTTACACCTTTACACCAACAGCAGGACAGTGTGCAGTTACTACAACAATGACAGTTACTGTTAATCCAAATGTTGCACCGACGTTTACTCAAATCACACCTATTTGTTCAGGTGGATCTTTCACTTTACCAAATCCATCAAACAATGGTATTACGGGAAGTTGGTTGCCAGTTGCTAATAATACAACAACGACAACTTATACTTTTACACCAACGGTAGGTCAGTGTGCAAGTACAGGAACGATGACAGTGACGGTTAATCCGAATGTTGCGCCAAACTTCACTCAAATCGCTCCTATTTGTTCTGGAGGGGTGATAAACCTTCCAACGACGTCTCCAAATGGCATCACAGGAACTTGGTCACCAGCAGTAAATAATACAGCAACGACAACTTATACCTTTACACCAACAGCAGGTCTGTGTGCAACAACAGCCACGATGACAGTAACGGTGAATACGAATGTGACACCAACTTTCACTCAAATCGCGCCAATTTGTTCAGGAGGATCTTTAACGCTTCCAACGACGTCAACCAATGGCATCACGGGAAGTTGGTCACCAGCGGTGAATAATACAGCAACGACGACTTACACATTCACACCAACGGCTGGTCAGTGTGCTACAACAGCCACGATGACAGTGACAGTGAATACGAATGTGACACCAACTTTCACGCAAGTAGCGTCGATTTGTTCAGGTGGCGCTTTGAGCTCATTGCCAAATCCGTCGAATAATGGAATAACAGGATCATGGTCACCAGCATTGAATAATACAACAACAACGACTTATACATTTACCCCAACAGCAGGACAGTGTGCAAGTACAGCGACGATGACAGTGACAGTAACGCCAAATGTAACGCCAACATTTGCGGCAATCGCCCCAATTTGTGCAGGAGCTACTTTGAGTGCATTGCCAACAATATCTACCAATGGTATTTCAGGAGGTTGGTCACCAGCATTGAATAATACAGCGACAACGACTTATACATTTACACCAACAGCAGGACAATGTGCTACAACGACCACACTTACAATCGTTGTGACGCCAAGTACTATTCCAACATTTACTGCTATTGCTCCAATTTGTTCAGGAGGAACATTTAGTTTATCTGCGGTTTCCAACAATGGTGTTTTTGGTTCATGGACACCAGCATTTGACAATACAGTAACGACGACCTATACTTTCACGCCTTTGGCCATTCCAGGACAATGTTCATCAACAACGACGATGACCATTACGGTAAATCCAAGTGTGACACCAAGTTTTACACAAGTATCACCGATTTGTTCAGGAGCAACGCTGTCAGCATTGCCAACACCATCTAATAATGGTGTTTCAGGAACCTGGTCACCAGCTTTGAATAATACAGCTACTACGACCTATACATTCACCCCAACATCTGGACAATGTGCTACAAGTACGACGATGACCATTGTTGTCAATCCGAATGTGACACCAAACTTCACTCAAATCCCAGCAATCTGTTCAGGTGGAGTGATTACTTTGCCAGTTGTTTCTCCAAATGGTATTGTAGGAAGTTGGTCACCAGCACCAAATAATACAGCGACAACAACTTATACTTTCACTCCAACTGTAGGTCAATGTGCGACTACAACGACCATGACCATTACAGTGAATGCGAACGTTACGCCAACCTTCACTCAAGTAGGGACGGTTTGTTTTGGATCAAGTTTCACACTTCCAACACCATCTAATAATGGTATCACAGGAACGTGGGCACCAGCACCAAATAATACTTCAACAAGTTCTTATTTGTTTACTCCATCAGCAGGTCAGTGTGCAACGAATGCTTTTATGGGAGTTACAGTTGTTCCAAATGTGATTCCAACATTCAATCCAATCGCACCAATTTGTTCGGGAGCAGCTTTAAGTTTACCTCTAGCATCAACAAACGGTATAACTGGAACATGGTCACCAGCGGTGAATAATACAGCTACGACGACTTATACATTTACGCCATCTGCAGGGCAGTGTGCAGTGACAACCACATTGACAGTGACTGTTACACCAAACGTTACGCCAACCTTTACAGCAGTATCACCAATTTGTGCGGGAGCAACATTGGCGCCACTTCCATCACCATCAAACGAAGGTATAACTGGAACATGGTCGCCAGCATTGAATAATACAGCAACTACGACATACACATTCACTCCAGATGCAGGAATTTGTGCAACGACTCAAACATTGACCATTACAGTCAATCCAAACGTAACACCAAATTTTGTTCAAGTAGCACCAATTTGTGCAGGAGGAACACTCGCAGCACTTCCAACGATTTCACCAAATGGAATTACGGGGAACTGGTTGCCAGCAGTAAATAATACAGCAACGACCACTTATACATTCACCCCAACAGTAGGTCAATGTGCAACGACAGCAACGATGACTATTGTTGTGAATCCGATTGTGAGCCCGACTTTCAATCCAATCGCAGCGATTTGCTCGGGAGCGACTTTAAGTTTACCAACAGCATCTAACGAAGGAATAACGGGAACATGGTCACCAGCTGTGAATAATACAGCCACAACGACTTATACCTTTACGCCAGATGCAGGACAATGTGCTGTGACAACGACGTTGACTGTTACAGTTACACCAAACGTTACGCCGACCTTTACAGCAGTGTCACCAATTTGTGCGGGAGCAACTTTGTCACCACTTCCATCACCATCAAACAATGGCATTACAGGAACATGGTCACCGGCTTTGGATAATACAACGACGACGACTTACACATTCACCCCAACAACGGGAGTTTGTGCAACGACTCAGACATTGACCATTACAGTCAATCCAAACATAGCACCGAATTTTGTTCAAGTAGCACCAATTTGTGTAGGAGGGACATTGGTTGCGCTTCCAACTATTTCACCAAATGGCATTACGGGAACATGGTCACCAGCAGTAAACAATACAGCAACGACTACTTATACATTCACCCCAACAGCGGGTCAATGTGCAACGACAGCAACAATGACTATTGTTGTGAATCCGATTGTGACACCGACATTCAATCCAATTGCAGCGATTTGCTCGGGAGCGGCTTTAAGTTTACCAACAACATCCAACGAAGGAATTACGGGAACATGGTCACCAGCAGTGAACAATACAGCGACCACGACTTACACCTTTACTCCAGATGCAGGACAGTGTGCTGTGACAACTACGTTGAGTGTTACCGTTACACCAAACGTAACGCCAACCTTTACGCAAGTATCACCGATTTGTGCAGGAGCAGTTTTAAGTTTACCAACACCATCTAACGAAGGTATCACAGGATCATGGTCACCAGCGCCTAACAATACGGCCACCACGACTTATACCTTTAGCCCAACAACGGGAGTTTGTGCTACAACGCAAACAATGACAGTGAGTGTGACACCAAACGTGACACCAACATTTGCCTCTGTAGCTCCAATTTGTGTTGGCTCAACTTTGTCTGCATTGCCATTAACATCAAACAATGGTATCACGGGAACATGGTTACCAGCCTTGGATAATACGCAGACTACGACTTACACCTTCACTCCAGATGCAGGACAATGTGCTCTGGCAACAACTTTGACAATTACAGTCAATCAGTTGACAGTGCCAACCTTTGCAGCAGTTGGACCAGTTTGTGTTGGATCAACAATCTCTGCATTGCCATTAACATCAACCAATGGCATCACGGGAGTATGGGCACCGGCTTTGGATAATACCCAAACGACTACTTATACTTTCACGCCGAATGCAGGTCAATGTGCAGACATTGCAACGATGACAATCACAGTCAATGCTTTGTCTTTACCAACCTTTGCAGCAGTAGCTCCAATTTGTTCAGGAGATGTATTGGCAGCACTTCCAACGTCATCTACTGAAGGCATTACAGGAAGTTGGTCGCCAGCGTTGGATAACACGCAAACGACTACTTATACTTTTACGCCAGATGCATCTCAGTGTGCAGACATTGCAACGATGACAATCACAGTCAATCAGCCAACAGTTCCAACTTTCACCGCAGTAGGACCAATTTGCGCGGGAAATACTTATACTTTGCTTACAAGTTCACTTGAAGGCATCACCGGAACATGGTCACCAGCGATTGATAATACCCAAACAACGACCTACACCTTTACACCAGATGCAGGACAGTGTGCTACAACCGCAACGATGACAGTGTCAGTAGTTTCGTCCTCAGATGCAGCCTTCACAGTTTCTAACTATTGTAATGGAGTAGGAGCCGCGCCAGTTGTAACAGGACTTTCAGGTGGAGTATTTAGTTTCAACCCTGCAGTGACTGATGGCGCAGTAATAGATCCAACGACAGGTGTGATTGCGGGAGGAGTTCCAGCAACAACTTACATCGTTCAATATACATTGACAGGATCTTGCATTGTATTCTCTCAAGAATTGGTTTCATTTGTTGCCACACCAACAACTCCAGTATTATCCAATGATACAACTTATTGCTTGACATCTACTTTTGTGAGTATGACAGCAACAAACACAGGAGGAACAACGAGTTGGTATAGTGACTTAGGGATGACAAATTTACTAGGTACAGGAACCAATTTGTTGCCATCAAATACGTTGGGAACAACCACATACTACGTGAGTGAAAACTTACAAGGTTGTCAAAGTCCAATGGACAGTGTGGTGGTAACGGTGAAAGATTGTTATGAGTTTACAGCACCTTCAGCCTTCACTCCAGATGGCGATGGCGTAAACGACAGTTGGTTGATTTCAGAGTTGAGCATCCGTTATCCAAACAACAATGTAACGATATTCAATCGTTGGGGTCAAGTGTTGTATAATTCTGATGGTTATTTGATACCATGGGATGGAAGATTTGACAACAAAGATTTGCCAGTAGGATCATATTACTACATCATCGACTTCAATGATGCCTTGGATACACCAAATGCAACAGGAATAGTAACAATCATCAGAAATTAATCTTTTTGATTATGAATAAGAAATTAATTACCGCAGTTTTAGCCATGGTATCTTTAACAGGTATCTCGCAACAAATGCCACAGTATAGCCAATACCTTCGCAACCAGTTTATGGTCAATCCAGCTGCAGCGGGCGTGTATGATTTCACAGACATCACGGTGAGTGGAAGATGGCAATGGATAGGATTTGACAATACACCAAAAACCGCTTATGCATCCATGAGCACCGTTTTGGGACAAAGAAAGCGCGACACTTATAATCCAGGGATTAGAACGAGTGTTGGCGGCAACGAAAGTCCTGAGGTGAATACAGGAAGATTGAAACACGCTGTGGGTGGACAAGTAATTGCTGACCAATATGGTGCTTTCCAGAAAATCAATTTGTCGGGAACGTATGCCATCCATTTGCCAATTACTAAAAAGTTCAACTTGGCATTTGGAGCGAAAGTAGGGATGACCAACAATACATTCTTGCAAGACAGAGCGGTTACTTTGACTCCAGGTTCTGATGCTACTTACCAAACTTTTGTTGCCAACCAAAGCAATAAATTCAATTTGGATATCGGGGCAGGATTTTACCTTTATTCCCAAAAAGTGTTTGTCGGTGTTTCAGCCGATCAGTTGACGGGCGACATGGTTGAATTTGGATCAGGAACAGCGTTTTTTGACAGACAAATCCACATGATGCTTACTGGTGGAGTTAAAATCCCGATGGGTGATAACTTCGAACTTACGCCAGCGGTTTTGGTAAAATTCATGAATCCAGCGCCACTTGCCATCGAAGGAAGTTTGCAACTAGAATACAAACAACGCTATTGGTTTGGGGCTTCATACCGCCACCAAGATGCAGTTGTAGGCATGGTAGGAATGAACATCAGCACTAGATTTAAGTTTGGTTATTCATTTGATTTTTCAATCAACCGATACAATACTTACAAATCAGGCGGACATGAATTGGTACTTGGAATCATGCTCGGAAGAAATCGTCCAGGAGCAAATCCTCCAGCATCAACATCAGGTTCAACGACAACAACACCAACCACTTTTTAAGAAATAGAATCGCCCCTCAAAAGGCAAGAAAATCATTAAAAAGCCAAGCAAAAAACAAAAGCAAAACGCAATCAAAATGAAACAAGGATATACATTAGTTCTATTTTTTCTAGTCTCAACCGTTTACAGCGCCAATGCCCAGTTTTGGGATTTCAGTCCGGCGAGTAAACTGAGTGAAACCATCAATTCCAATGCAGAGGAAAGTATGCCGATGTTTTCGAAAGATAGTTCGACTTTGTATTTTGTGAGAACCTTTGATGCCAAAAACTCAGGTGGAGCGATTGACCAAGATATTTGGTACAGCAGCAAAAATGAGAAAGGCTTTTATGGCAAAAGTGAGAAACTGACAGCGCTCAACAATAAACTTAACAACGCGGTTTGTGGAATGAATGCAGATGGGACTTCATTGTACTTAATCAACTGCTATGAAGGCAAACACCCAAAGGAAAGTGGTATTGCGATTTCTCAAAAGAAAGGTGGAAGTTGGGGCAAACCAAAAAGCTTGAAAATCCCTGCATTGAAAATCAAGGGAGATTTCATCAATTTCTTTGTGAGTCAGGACGAGAATGTGATTATTTTGAGTTATGCCGGAATGGACAGCAAAGGAATGGAAGACTTGTATTTGATCAAAAAGCAGGTCGACGGTTCATGGTCTAATCCATTGAATTTAGGAACATCGATCAATAGCTCAGGATTTGAGATTTCCCCATTTTTATCTCTTGGACTTGACACTTTGTACTTTTCGAGCAATGGACGAGGAGGCATGGGTGATGCGGACATTTTTTACACCGTAAGACAAGACGATTCATGGACCAATTGGAGTGAGCCAGAAAACATGGGTGACAAAATCAACTCATCGAAATTTGATGCTTACTTAATCGCTTCAGGCAACCAATTTTACTGGTCAAGCAACCGCGATGGGGACAAGAGTGATATTTATTTCACAACAAGACTTTATCCACCAGCAATTACTTTGTCAGTTTTACCAATCATATCAACCGTTCCAAAGAAAGGACATGCCATCGATTTGACAGTGAACGGTGGTGGCAAGCGCTTGAAATACAGTTGGAGCAACAACGACACGGTGCAAGACCCACAGGATTTGCAACCAGGAATCTACAAAGTGCGTGTATCGGATGAATACGGTCAAGAAGCATTTGCAGAAGTGAAGATTGATGTGCCTGTTTTTGCCAATGAAGATGAGATGGAAGCGAGTAAAAACGACATGCTCAACAAAGCACTCAACAACAATATCATCTATTACGATGAAAACTCATCTTACTTAAATGCTGAGAATAAAGCGGTGTTAGACCAAATAATTCCAATCTTGAATTCGAAACCAGAATTGAAAGTTTTCATTCAATCATATTGTGATAAAAATGGAACCAATCACTACAACTACTGGCTATCAGAAAGACGCATGAAACGAGTGATCGCTTACCTCGAGAAAAACGGCGTTGACAAAGGCCGTTTATCAGGTGACTACAAAGGAGAATCGTCTCCATTAATCAACTGCAATAATTGCAATGATGAGCAATTGAGATTGAATCGTAGAACGATTATTAAGTTTAAAACGAATTAAGAAAAATTGTGTGAATATTTTTTTTTCAAATTGCTAAATTGAAAAATCAATTTATATTTCATTATTTTTACGTCAGAAAACAAATCAATCCAATTCAGGATAAAAAACCAAATCGAAAAAATGAAAAGAATTAAAATTTTTGTTTTGCTTGGAATACTCTCAATGAGTGTTTTAGCAAAAGCAGACGAAGGAATGTGGCTTCCTTTCATGTTAGGAAGAAACTATGAAGACATGAAAAAACATGGCTTGAAATTAACTCCAGAACAACTTTACTCAATCAACAAATCATCTTTGAAAGATGCTGTTATTTCTTTTGGAGGATTTTGTACAGGAGAAATTATTTCTAAAAAAGGAATGGTATTAACAAATCACCACTGTGGTTACGATGCTATTGCAGATGCTTCTACTCCAGAAAAAAACTATTTAGATAATGGTTTTTGGGCTAAAAGTTTGTCTGAAGAAATTCCAGTTCCAGGTTTGACAGCTACTTTCATTATTCGTATGGAAGATGTTACAAAAACAATTACGAAAGAGTTAACAGAATCTATGACGCCAGAACAAAGAGTTGCTAAGATTGCTGAACTTTCCAAAATTTTGGAAAAACAAGCAGTTGAAGGAACTCACTACGAAGCTTTTGTAAGAGACTTTTTTGATGGAAATGAATTTTATCTTTTTGTAAAAGAAACTTTTAAAGATGTACGTCTAGTAGGAACACCTCCTCAGTCAGCTGGGAAATATGGTGGTGATACAGACAATTGGATGTGGCCAAGACATACAGCAGATTTTTCTATGTTTAGAATTTATGCAGGTGCAGACAATAAACCTTCTAATTACAGCGCAACTAACGTACCATTGACTCCAAGACATAGCTTACCGATTTCTATTAAAGGTGTTAAGAAAGACGATTATGCGATGGTAATGGGATTCCCAGGTCGTACAAATCGTTTTCTAACTTCTTATGGAGTTGAACAAGCTATTTCTATTGAGCAACCTAAGATTGTAGATGTTCGTGCTAAGAAATTAGAAATCATGAAAAAGTACATGGACAAAGATGTTGCTGTAAGACTAAAATATTCTTCTAAATATGCACAAGTAGCGAATTATTGGAAATATTTTATCGGTCAATCTACTCAATTGAAAAACAACAATGTTGCAGACAAAAAGAGAAAAATTGAAGCGGAATTTTTGAAATACAGTGAAGGAAAAGCACAATTCAATGATGTCTTGAAAGACATTGAAGCTTCTTTTAAAGCATTAAATAGTATTATTTACTTAAGAGTTTACCAAAGTGAATTTATTCGTCAAGTAGACATTAATTCAATGGTTTACACTTTGAAAGCTGCTGCAGACCAAGAAGCTAAAGGAAACGCAGAAAGAGCGAAACAATTGAGAGACGCTGCTTTTGAACAAGGAACGGTTTTCTTTGCGGATAGAAATATGCAAATTGAATTGGAAACGCTTTCTGAAGTATTAAAGATGTACTTGAAAGATATTCCGATGAATCAAAGAGTTGGAATAGCAAAAATGTTAAATGAACAAAGTGTTGAAGCTTTTATAAACAGAGTGAAGGCAAATTCAATTTTCAGTTCTAAAGCAAGATTTGAAGCATTTGCAGCAAACTACAATGAGAAAGAATTGAAAACAGATCCATTGTACATTTTGATTAAAGATTTAGATGACGCTTATGTGAAAGCATCTACTGAAGCGACAATTAAATCTGCGAATGAAAAATTACAACGTGCAAATAGATTGTTCGTTCAAGGTGTGAGAGATATGCAACCAGCTAAAAAATTCTATCCAAATGCAAATTCAACAATGCGTTTGACTTATGGAAATGTATTGCCTTACACTACAAATGAAGGTAAAGCATACAATTTTACTTCAAATATGGATGAGTTGATAGCGAAAGAAGACCCAACAAATCCTGAGTTTGTGGTTGATGCAAGAATCAAAGAACTTTGGAGCAAAAAAGATTACGGTCGTTATGCAGATGAAAAAGGACAATTGGTTGTAAACTTTTTATCAAACAATGATATCACCGGAGGAAATTCAGGTTCTCCTGTAATCAACGGGAAAGGTGAATTGATTGGTACTGCTTTTGATGGTAACTGGGAAGCAATGTCAGGTGATATTTATTTTGAACCAAATATTCAACGTACAATTTCTTTGGACGTTAGATACACACTTTGGTTGATTGACAAATGTTATGGAGCTACCAATTTGATTAATGAAATGGATATTGTAAAATAAACTTTTCACTAAAAAATATCGAGCTGCTTGGAATTCGTTTCAAGCAGCTTTTTTTATGTCTTTTCAAATAGTTTGTTTAAATTTTCATAATGTGAATAAATTGTGAAAAGAATAAATATACATTTCAAGTTAGACCAAAAAAAAGCATTAATTTTGTACTTTCCCATTAGGAATGTTGACAGAAGAATTACAATCAACGGTAAAGAATATTTTTTCGGCTTATCTCGAAAAAAATGGTCACAGGAAGACACCTGAACGCTTCGCCATACTCGCAGAAATTTATAATTACGAAGGTCACTTTGATATCGAATCATTGTATATCAAAATGAAAAACCAAAATTATCGTGTTTCGCGTGCTACTTTGTACAATACCATCGAATTACTGTTGGCTTGTAACTTGGTCAGAAAACATCAGTTTGGCAAAAATATCGCGCAATTCGAGAAATCTCACGGTTCAAAACAGCACGATCACGTAATCATCACAGATACTGGAGAAGTGATTGAATTTTGTGATCCCCGAATTCAGCAGATTAAAGCAACAATTGAAGAAGTTTTTGGCGTTAAGATTCAACATCATTCACTTTATTTCTACGGTGTCAAAGGAAACTCTAAAGAGGTTATTGAGTAGTGAATTTTGAATACAACATAACGAATCAACCAAATGTGGTTGTCTTTGGTATTTCTGGTAGAATTAGTCAAGTTGATGCAGTCGAACAAGTAATTCTTGATTTGACAAAAGCAATTGAATCGAATAATAATTTTATCATTTTTGATGTTTCAAATTTAGAATACATCAATAGTTCCGGGCTGAATTTTTTTATCAGAGCTCTGACAAGAACAAGAAATGCAGGAAAAGAATTGATTTTGTGTGGAATGAATGGTGTTGTCGAAAAATTATTTTTAATTTCTAAACTAAACGAAATATTCACCATTTATCCATCTTTAGAAGAAGGATTAAAAAAAGTAAATGCAAATTAAGCAATGAGTGTAGATGTATTATTAGGCCTTCAATGGGGCGACGAAGGAAAAGGAAAAATTGTGGATGTTTTAACTCCTAAGTACGACATTATTGCTAGATTTCAAGGTGGGCCAAATGCAGGACACACGCTTGAATTTGAAGGAATAAAACACGTTTTACATACCATTCCATCAGGAATTTTCAGAAAAGAGGTTAAAAATCTAATTGGAAATGGTGTAGTGATTGATCCAGTAGTTTTTCAAAAAGAAATTGAAAAATTAGCGCCTTTTAATTTGAATTTAAAAGAAGCTTTGTTGATTTCTAAAAAAGCACATATCATTATACCAACCCATAAATTGCTTGATGCTGCTTCTGAAATTTCAAAAGGAAAAAATAAAATTGGCTCAACTTTAAAAGGTATCGGTCCAACTTATATGGACAAAACTGGTCGAAATGGATTGAGAGTTGGAGATATTTTTTCACCAAATTTCAAAGATAAATACGAGGCATTGGTTGAAAAACACAAAGGAATGCTAAAACATTATGAAGGTTTTGAATATAATATTACAGAACTTGAACCAGCGTTTTTTGAAGGTGTTGAATTATTGCGTTCATTGACTTGCGTTGATAGCGAGCAATATATCAATGAAGCAATGAAATCTGGAAAGAAAATTTTGGCTGAAGGTGCTCAAGGTACCATGTTAGACATTGATTTTGGAACTTATCCTTTTGTTACTTCTTCAAATACGGTTACCGCAGGAACTTGTACTGGATTAGGAATTGCGCCAACAAAAATCGGCGATGTGATTGGAATTTTCAAAGCTTATTGTACGCGTGTAGGAAGTGGTCCATTTCCAACTGAATTACTAGATGAAGATGGAGAGCACATTCGACAAGAAGGTAGAGAATTTGGTTCAACTACTGGTCGTCCAAGAAGATGTGGTTGGGTTGATTTGCCAGCTATGAAATACGCAATCATGATCAACGGTGTTTCTGAACTTTCGATGATGAAGGCAGATGTTTTGAGTAGTTTCGATAAAATCAAAGTTTGTACGCATTATAAAATAAATGGCGAGGTTATTGATTATCTTCCATTTGATATCAATGATGTTGAAATTGAACCAATTTATGAAGAACTTCAAGGTTGGAACTGCGATTTGACAAAATTGCAAACTTTTGAAGAGTCTCCGCAAGCGTTGAAAGATTACGTTACGTATCTTGAAAATGTACTGGAAGTTCCAATTACGGTGGTTTCAGTTGGTCCTGATCGAACACAAACATTGCAAAATAAAAAGTAAAATTGAAATACATTTTTAAAATATCTAAAATTGCGCTTGTCATAGGCGCAATTTTTTTGTTCTCGACCAATTCGTGGAGTCAAAATGATGTTTTAGAATTGTTACCAGGTGCATATAAACTTTCATTCAATGAAAAAACAGGTGCGCAAAAACTAACAGGTGGCGGAGTCAATTTTACCTATCAAGGTAACGTCATGTATTGCGATTCCGCTTATTTTTATGATAAAACCAACGAAGTAAAAGCTTACGGAAAAGTACATATCAATAGCAACGACACGCTTAATTTGTTTTGTGATTCCATGTATTACAGTGGAAAAACGAAAAAAGCAAAATTGTGGGGAAATGTCAGAATGCGAGATCGAGAATACAAATTATTGACCGATACGCTTGAATATGATGCTAAATTGAAACAGGCAGTTTACCGAAATGGCGGCAGAATCGAAAGTATTTTGAATAAAGAAATCTTGACGAGTAAAGTCGGTTATTTTTATCCAAATACCAAAAATCTATTTTTCAGCGGAAAAGTAAATTATCGCAATGATAGTTTAACCATGAAAACGGATACTTTAAGATACAAATATTTAGTAAAAAAGGTATATTTCTTTGGTCCAACAGATATTAAGTCGAAAACCTATTCTATTCATTGTGAAAAAGGTTGGTTTCAGACAGAAACGGAAGAGGGAGTTTTGCAGAAAAACGCTGATATCATCAAGGGAAGCAAGTTTATTTCTGGTGACAGTTTATATGTAAATCCACAAAAAGGAATTTCGCAAGGAAAAGGGAATATATTTTACAGCGATACTGTCAGTAAAATATCGTTCAATGGAGAGAAAGCCTATTTCTCAGATTTAAAGAAATTTGGTTTTTTGACTGGAAAAGCGATTGCGCAATATCAATTGAAAAAAGACACATTGTTCATACACGCTGATACTTTATTCAGTTATCAGGATAGTTTGAATGAATTAGAAAAAGTGTTAGGTCATCACGATGTGCGAATTTTTAGCAGAGATTTTCAAGGAAAATGCGATAGTATCAGTTTTCATCAAAAAAACGGTAAACTTGAAATGTTTGATAAGCCGATGGTTTGGAGCAAAAATGCCGAGTTGAAAGGTCAGTTTATGGAAGTTTTTTTAAAAGATACTATCATTGAAAGAGTTGAAATTACAGACAAATCTTCTGCTGTAATGCAACTCGATTCAGGTAAATTGTACAATCAAGTAGCAGGGAAAAAGATGATTGCCTATTTTATTGAAAATGAATTGAAAAAACTCGATGTGAAAGGAAATGCACAAACAGTATATTTTCCTGAAGAAACAAAAGAGAATGATTCTTTGATTGAAATTCAACGAAAAGGAATGACGAGACTCTATGCCAGTGATTTGAAAATAATATTGGATAGTGGAGAAGTGGAAAGTGTTATTTATGTTGGTCAACCCGATGGTGTCATGTATCCAATGGATCAAATTAACAAAGATGAACAATTTATTCAATATTTTTCTTGGAATCCAAAATATCGTCCATTGAATGTTGCTGATTTATTGAAGTTTATAGATGAAAAGAAAGTAAATCAAGAGAAAAGCGAATTGGAAAAAGCACCGCTGAAATCTACTAAATAATAAACCTTTTCTTATTCTCAACGCTTGGAATTACACAGAATCCGTTGGAAATTTGATGTCTTCGCTTGGCAACAAAATCGTACATTTTATCTCTTAATTTTTTCGGTAAAATATACCCAATTTTTAGCAATTGAAATCTATTTTTCAGTTGGTTAAGCAACTGAAGGGCAGCAGTTGATTTTGAAAATAATTCCGAGCCATTCCAGTAGTAAAAAGTACTTAAATCCGGGTTTAGAAAGTGATTTGCTTTAAAAAAATCTTGTGAATAATTTGATTGCAAAGCAGCAAAGTGGAGTTCTTGATTTTTCTCGTTTTTTAAAATAAATTGCACCGATCGATTACAAAATCCACAATCACCATCATAGAAAACTATCGGAATCTCCTTTTTCATTGGAATTAATTTATTTCAAATGTACGAAATTCACTTCGCATTTTTTTAACATTTAGCAATAATATTGTTTAGAATAAGTCTAGATAAAAATACCATAAAAAAGGTATTGCGGACATTTTTTAAAAAAGTTAGATTTGTCTAAAAATTTTAAAGATGAAAAAATACGTTTATTCTCTATTGACTGTAATGCTTTGTTTAACTGCAAAAAGTCAAGTATTAACAAGAGAAGATTCCCTTTCTGCAGGTTTGATAGCCTCCAATGCAACGACTGTAATTTCAGGTTATGGAAGTTTCAAGTATTCGAACAATCTAACTTTAAAAACTGCTGAAACAAATGTTGACCGTGTGATTTTATTTATCGGACATAAGTTCACGAAGCGAATTTCTTTTTTCTCTGAAATGGAAATTGAAGATGCAAAAATAGTCGGAGGACAAGCAAGTGGAGAATATGCTATAGAACAAGCATTTTTGAAATTTGATATCAAAAGAAATTTATATATAACTGCAGGTTTATTTATTCCGCGAATTGGAATTATAAACGAAAATCACTTGCCAACAACGTTCAATGGAAATGATAGAACTTACGTTGAAACCTTTATCATTCCTTCCACATGGCGAGAAATTGGAATTGGACTTTACGGAAATAGCAATAAAATCCCGGGTTTAAATTACTCATTAGGTTTAATGAATGGACTAAATAGTGCTGGTTTTACAAGTGGCACAGGAATTAGAGAAGGTAGATTTGAAGGTAGCAAGGCAACAACAAATTCATTGGCAATTACGGGTTCGTTGCTTTATTATTATAAAAATATTCGTGCCCAAGTTTCTGGATATTTTGGCGGAAGTGCTGGTTTACCGAAATTTCAAGCTGATAGTTTACAATTGCACTCTGGTGCTTTTGGAACGCCAGTTGAGTTGGTCGAGGCAAATGTTCAATATCTATCTAAAAAACTAACATTGAAAGGGTTGGTTTCGTTTATCAATATTCCGAATGCAGGTGAAATTAATAGAGCTTATGCGAATAACACCCCAGAAAGCATTTTAGGAGGTTATTTAGAAGCATCTTATAATTTAACCCCAAAATCAACTCGTTCTTGGATCGTTTTTGCGAGATACGAAAATCTAAACATGAATTTTAAATTGCCTAAAGATGGTTCTGGAATTTTCAATGATGCTAATAATCAGCAATATATTGTGGCTGGTTTAGGTTTTCAACCAATCAAAGGGGTATTTGTTAAGTTGGATTATAACTACAGATTAACGGGAGACATTAATCCACTATTAATTGTAAATCCTTTTCCTCAAAGTCAGCCATTTTTCGGGGCGCAGCATTATGTGAATCTTGGATTGGGTTACAGTTTCTAATTTTTTATCAAAAAAACATGGCAGTAGAAAGAAGAGATTTTATTAAACAAGCTTGTGGTTTGTGTGCGTCAATAGTTGGTATTTCTGCCATTTTGCCAGCAATATCAAGTTGTACACCATTGATTTCTTTCTCAGGAGAAATTGTTCAAGGCTCAATTCAATTGCCAGTTAATCAATTTACAGAAGAAAACAATTTGTTGATTGTCAAAAATCCAACATTGGAATTTGAAATTGCTGTGGTAAAATTTCCCAACGGAAAATACCGTGCATTTGAACTTCAATGTACACATCGAACTTATCCCTTAATTGCTACTAAGTCTGGTTTTGTTTGCAATCAACACGGCAGTAGATTTGATTTGGAAGGTAGGGTAACTCAAGCGCCTGCAGAAAAAAATCTCAAAGAATACAGTATTCAATCGAATGGTGAAATATTAAATATTAAAATATAATAAAATGAAAATCAACAAAATATCAATAATTACATTTATTTTCACTCTCACAATTTCTATTCAAAGTTGTAAGAAAGATGAAGTAGAACCAACCTCCGTTGCTTTTAATAATCAGGATGTTATTAATGATATTTCTTCAAACATCAATGCATCAACTTATTTACAATTAAAAACAAATACTGCTGATTTATATACGGCATCGTTGGTTTTTGCTTCAAATTCAACTGAACAAAACCTTAATATTTGTAAAGACTTGTGGAAAGCCGCTCGTTCAACTTGGGAACAATCTGAAGGATTTATTTATGGTCCAGTTGCCACTGAAAATATTGACCCAAGAATTGATACTTGGCCAGTTAATTTTGTTGATTTAAACGCACAAATTAATGGAACAAGTGAATTTACAGATACTTATGTTAACAATTTAGAGGATGCATTGAAAGGATTTCATCCGATTGAATTTTTACTTTGGGGACAAAATGGAACAAAAACAAATGATCAATTTACAACCCGTGAAAAAGAATATTTGGTTGCTTTGACCAAAAATATAGCATCTTTAACTGCTGATTTGTACAATCAATGGAATTCAAGTGTAACGGATTCTTACATTCATCATTTTAAAAATCCATCATCAGCGAATCCATACTACGACAATAAAAAAGCTGTTTTTCAAGAAATTGTAAACGCAATGATTGGTATTTGTGATGAAGTGGCATCGGGAAAAATTGGTGAACCTTTTATCAATGCTGATCCTAGTTTGGAAGAATCTCCTTACGCGCAAAATTCAATGTCAGATTTCAGAAATAATATCAAAAGCGTTCAAAATGTGTATTTGGGAAAATTCAATGCTGATGGAGTTGGTTTAGAAGATTTAGTGAGAAAATACAATTTGTCACTTGATAACACAATCAAAGCTAAAATAAATACTTCAATCACTTCTTTGAACAACATAACAGATCCTTTTGGAACAGCCATTATTTCGCAACCAACACAAGTTCAAAATGCGATCACGGCAATTGAAGACTTAAAAAACACTTTAGAAAGTGAACTATTACCTTTTGTAAATCAATATATTACAGATTAATATGAATCGATTACTCATTGTTTCTTTCAGTTTTACTTTCTTAATTTTAACTTCTTGTAAAAAAGTTGGTTCACTTGAGCCAATTGAAAATCAAGATTGGTTTGCAGGAGGAAGTCAAACAGTATTTGTTTCTGGATCGAATGCCTTTAGTCAAGGATTTCCCGGTTTAGCAGGCGATCACTCATTGAATCATGAAGTTGGTGATGCAGCTTTTGAAGCCACTTTTGTGAGCTCTCCAGCACCAATTCAGCAAGGATTAGGTCCAATATTTAACAATGTATCTTGTGTTTCATGTCATATAAGCGATGGTCGCGGAAAAGCGCCTGAAACGGGCGAAAATTTGATGTCGCTATTGATTCGAATCAGTATTCCCGGACAAGATGAACATGGTGGTACCGTTGATGTTCCATTTTTTGGAGGTCAATTTCAACATCGTTCAGTTTTTGGTGCCCAACCTGAGGGAGATGTAAATGTAAGTTACGCTTACCAAACTTTGCAATTTCCTGACGGCACAAGTTATGAAATGCGAAAACCTTCTTATTCATTGACAAATACCTATTTGCCATTGCCAGGTGGAGTGATGATTTCTCCTCGATTGGCGCCACCTGTGTTTGGATTGGGATTATTAGAAGCTATTCCAGATGCAAATATTTTAGCCAAAGAAGACATCAATGACGCAAACGGCGATGGGATTTCCGGGAAAGCGAATTATGTTTGGAATGTACTTGAAAAGAGAAAAACATTGGGGAAATTTGGTTGGAAAGCAGGAAATCCAACTTTGATGCAGCAAACAGCTTCGGCATATTTACAAGATATGGGAATTACAACATTTATTTTTCCACAGGAAGCTTCTTATGGTCAAGCACAATATGACAACTTGAACGACGATGTTGAATTATCTGATAGTCTGCTGTATGCTGTAACATTTTACCTCAAAACTTTATCCGTGCCAGCAAGAAGAAATGTTACTGATCCTGCGGTAATTCGTGGAAAAGAATTGTTTACACAAGCTCAATGTGCAGCGTGTCATACACCAAAACAACGCACTGCGGTGAATGTTGCTTTCAAAGAATTGTCTAATCAATTGATTTTTCCATACACAGATTTGTTGTTACATGATATGGGCGATGAACTTTCAGACAATCGACCAGACCACATGGCGACAGGAAATGAATGGAGAACGCCACCACTTTGGGGAATTGGATTGACAGAAATTGTGAACGGACATGGAAATTTTTTACATGACGGACGCGCAAGGAATTTGACAGAAGCCATTATGTGGCACGGGGGAGAAGCAGAATATTCAGCCAATTTTTTCAAAAATCTGACAACTTACGACCGAAACGCGATGCTCAAATTTTTGAAATCGTTGTAAATAAAAAATTAATTAGAATTTAAAACGGCAGGAGATTTTTTTCTGCCGTTTTCTTTTGGGAAAAAAATGAAATTGTTGAAGTTAATTTTAAGATTTATAATTCATTTGTGACACTATTCCTGACTTTTTCAATTAATTTTGTGTCGTGAATAAAGAGACATTGATTAATGCTTTTGCCCAATTGGGTAAAGCGATGGTTCAGTTGGGAAAACAAGAACCTTGGACAGATTTTTCCCTTGGATTAACAGAAGAAGAGTACGAAAGATTGCAAATTGTCATCAATCGACAAATTCACTTCAATGGTTGGTTTTCAAAAAACTCAGTTTGTGAATCTTTGTTGGCTTTGGGAAATCAATTGACAGTTGAATCTTTGACTGAATGGACTTTAAAATACCAATTCACTGAAAATCCCAAAAGAGTAGGAGTGATCATGGCTGGAAATTTGCCTTTGGTCGGATTTCATGATTTTCTTTGTGTTTTATTGTCTGGTCATCAAATAGTTGCCAAAATGAGTTCGGATGATAAAACCTTGCTTCCGGCATTGACAGAATTGTTGGTCAAATTTGCGACTGAAATTCAATCCAGAATTACATTGACTGAAAATCGAATCGGTGAAATTGATGCCATGATTGCCACTGGAAGTAACAATTCAATGCGCTATTTTGAAAGTTATTTTGGAAAATATCCCCACATTTTTAGAAAAAATCGAACATCATTGGCCATTTTTGATGGAAGTGAAACTGAGGAACAAATCCACGCATTGGGCAAAGATATTTTTACTTATTTTGGTTTGGGTTGCCGCAATGTATCTCAAATATTGATACCAGCAGACTTTGAAATCAATCGCTTTTTTGCCGGAATAATCAATCATTCTGAAGTTGTAAATCACCACAAATACGCCAATAATTACGATTACAACAAAGCGATTCATTTGATGAACCAAGAAAACATTTTGGACAATGGTTTCATGTTGTTGAAAGAATCTGATGAACTTCATTCACCTTTGGCTATGCTTTTTTACCACCGTTATGAAAATCAATCGGAAGTAGAAAATTACATCGAAAAACACAAAGAAAACTTGCAAGTCATTGTTGGGAATCAATACATTCCTTTCGGTCAAGCGCAATGTCCGATGTTGAGTGATTATGCAGATGGAATTGATACTATGAAGTGGTTGGAAGGGTTGAAATAGACTCAATCCACCCGAAACAGCGTCCGATTGATAATCGATCTTCCCAAAGTCAATCCGTCAGCATATTGTAATTCTGAGCCAACGGAAACTCCACGCGATAAGGTGGTTACGGTGATTCCTGAAGGTTGGATTTTTTTGTACAAAAAGAAATTGGTGGTGTCGCCTTCCATGGTGGCACTGAGTGCAAAAATGACTTCTTTGACATCCCCATCGTTGATTTTTTCCAACAACGAAGGAATATTTAAATCAGCTGGTCCGATGCCGTCCATAGGCGAAATAATTCCGCCCAAAACGTGGTATATTCCATGAAAAGATCCTGTTTCTTCAATCGCCATTACATCGCGAACATCTTCTACAACGCATATTTCATCATGCTTTCTTTGAGGATTACTGCAAATGGCACAAATTTCTAAATCAGAAATGTTTCCGCAAGATTTACAGTATTTTACATGTTTTTTCATCTCCAAAAATGACTGCGCAAAACGCTCGATTTCTTCAGGTTTTCTATTCAATAAATGAATTACCAAACGCAAAGCTGAACGTTTTCCAATGCTAGGAAGTGTAGCCAATTGTTCTACAGCTTCTTCCATGTATTTGGATGGTATTTTCATATTTTAGAGTGATGAAATTTTACAATTTTAAAGTACGTAAAGGTAAGTAAGTGATCGGTAAAATGAGACAATTTTCGGAGAATAAATTTTAAATTCCCTTTATTTTATTGGATTTCCGTAAATTTGCCAAATGAATCAAGCAGAAATCATCCATTTTTCTTTCCAAGGATTAGAACTTCAAGAACCCATGGCGGCAATAACAAATTGGATGATTGCTTCATTTTGTTTTTATGCTTTTTTGAAATTGAAAAATAGAAATTTTGAAGAAGTAAATTATTGGAAATATTTTTTCATAACATTCTCTTTTTCCACATTTTCTGCTGGTTTTGGACATTTGTTTTTTCAATATTTCTCCATACCTGGAAAATTTCCAAATTGGATTACAGGAATTTTATCTGGGTATTTTGCAAGTCTCGCGATGTTGGTCAAAATGAAAAATCAAAGCAATAAAAAAGTTCTGAAAGTTGGAATAATTATTAAGGCTGCTGTATTTTTATTCTTGGCTTTATGGAAACAAAACTTCCTATTCATCGCGATTGATGCAATGATAACATACATTATTTTTTGTGGAGTTTTGGGTTACATCTATTTCAAACAAGGACATGATTATATGAAATATATGGTTTATGGTGTGCTGATTTGTTTGCCATCAGCTTTTTTCTTCTTGCTCAAAATTAATCCTCACAAATGGTTAAATAAAGACGATTTAAGTCACCTTTTCATGTTGGGATGCACAATCTTCTTCTACTTGGGAGCAAAAAACATTGATTTAGAAAGAAATTCGAAATTATCTTAAGCCTCTAAGCAAAACTTTTCTGAAAATTACCGTAACCAGTAAGCTGTAAACAGTTGAAAGCAAAATCATTCCAAGCAAAGAAATTGTCGTGATTGAAAAAGGTGAAATTGTACTTCTCGTACTTTTTTCCATTTCCTTGTAAATATCTTCTTTGGTCATTACTTCAAAAGCTTCGTTACTCGCGCGAATTAATTTCAATTCCTCTGGATTTGCCAAGCCTGTTTTATAGGCGTTTAATTTTTCCGCAATCATGTGATTGACAAAATCAGGATTGATGTAATTGTAATAAACATAAATGAAAATAACTACTAAAATGGTGTAAGGAATACCAACAGTCATGCTTGATTTGATATCGCTCAACGCATTTCCTTGAGTAAAACCTTCTCTTTGCTTGTGCATGTACAATCCGATTGAAATGGATGATAAAAGCAAAAACATATTGATGAAAATGGTTGGAACGATGGACGAAGTAGATATTCCCGCGAAGTGAAAAATCATTTTAACAAGCATCCAACCAATGGCAAATATAAATCCAACTTTAACTGTTATTCTCATATTCATTCAAAAAAAACTGTCAATCTCAAAGTAGAAATTGACAGTTTGAAAAATTAATTATCTATTCATTGAAACCAAAAACTCTTCATTTGAGCGTGTGTGGTCCATTTGTGATTTCAAAAATTCCATTGCTTCCACTGGATTCATATCAGCGATGTGGCGACGCAATACGTAAATACGTTGCAACATGTCTTTGTTAACCAACAAATCGTCGCGTCTTGTTCCAGAAGCTAAAATGTCGATTGCTGGGAAAATTCTGCGATTAGAAATTTTACGATCCAATTGCAATTCCATGTTACCAGTTCCTTTAAATTCCTCGAAAATTACTTCGTCCATTTTAGAACCAGTTTCAACCAATGCCGTTGCTAAGATTGAAAGTGAACCGCCATTTTCGATTTTTCTTGCAGAACCGAAGAAACGTTTCGGTTTGTGTAACGCATTCGCATCCACACCACCAGAAAGTACTTTTCCAGAAGCAGGAGAAACAGTATTGTAAGCACGTGCTAAACGTGTAATTGAATCTAATAAAATACAAACATCATGTCCACATTCAACCATGCGTTTTGCTTTCTCAAGCACAATGTTTGCCACTTTTACGTGTCTTTCAGCAGGCTCATCAAAAGTTGAAGCCACAACTTCCGCTTTAACGCTTCGAGCCATGTCTGTAACCTCCTCAGGACGTTCGTCAATCAACAATACAATCAAGTAAACTTCTGGATGATTGGCAGCAATTGCATTGGCAACATCTTTCAACAACATAGTTTTACCTGTTTTAGGCTGAGCAACGATCATTCCACGTTGACCTTTTCCAATAGGAGCGAACATGTCCATGATTCTTGTTGACATACTTTCATCTTTGTGGCCAGTTAAAATGAATTTCTCATTAGGAAACAAAGGAGTTAAATATTGAAAAGGCACACGATCACGAATGTATGAAGGATGACGACCATTGATTGAATCTACTTTCACCAAAGGGAAAAACTTCTCACCTTCACGAGGCGGACGAATTGTTCCTTTAACAGTATCACCAGTTTTCAAACCAAAAAGTTTGATTTGACTTTGAGAAACATAAATATCATCTGGTGAAGCCAAATAGTTGTAATCTGAAGAACGCAAGAAACCGAAACCATCTTGAATCACTTCTAAAACACCTTCTGCGCTTACAATTCCAGCCAAATCATACAATTCTTCTTCCGCTTCTTTTTCAGCTTGACGTTGTTGTTGTGCCAATTGATTTGGATTCTGATTGCGTTGTTGATTCGGATTTTGATTTGGGTTTTGATTCGGATTAGGCCTAGGATTAGGTCTATTCTGATTCGGGTTTTGATTTGGATTTTGGTTCGGATTTGGTTTTTGCCCTTGAACGAAAGGTTTTCTTTCTACAGGTGCAGTTTCACCTTCAGCAGGCGCAGTATTTTCTTCATTTCGTTCATTGAAAGGTCTTTTTTCTTTGAAATTCGGACGATTTTCTTTGGGTTGAAATGGTTTTTTGTTGGCAAATTCTTTGCGGATATCGCGGCCTTTGTTTTCTGATTTTACTTCCGAATTTGTTTCTGTTTCAGGAGTTTTTTCTGATTCTATTGCTGGAGTTTCAGTTTTTGTATCAGCTGCAGCAGTAAATAGGTCGCTTTTTTCTTCTGTTTTTTGAATTGTCGGTTGTTTCGCACCAATAATTACTTTTTCAGGAGCCAAACGTTTTCTTTTCTTGATTGGATTTTCAGACTCAGAATTTACCGCGATATTATCTTCAGTTTTAGTTTCAGTAATCGGAGCAATTTCAGGTGCTGATTCTTGAACTTTTACTTTTTCTGGCTTTGTTTTTCTTTGGATTTGAGCTGGATTTTCATCGCTGGTTGCTGATGAAAGTTCTTTGATTGCATCAAGAAGTTCAGATTTTTTAAAGGTTTCAACTTTTTTTATTCCGGCTGCTTTGGCAATTTCACGCAAATCAGGGAGTTTTTTGCTCTCTAAATCTTTGATATTCATAAATATGAATTAGTAATTACTGGAAAGTACACTATACTATTAAATGTGCTGTGTGATTATTTCGAATCGATCTGTTTCGACACTGCAATATTAACAATATTCTAATTAATGACAACTAATATTCAAAAAAAACTGAAAATTTTAGTCAATTATTTTTTTTGCAGTCTTTTTCGCTGAAAATCAAATACTGATTGCCGAAAACTATGAATATAAATCCGATGAAATTAAATCCAAAACTTATTTTACCCTATATTTGAGCAACTATTTGAATTTTCAATTTATGAAGTATATCAATTCTCTTTTTGCTTTTGTAACTGCTTTTATGCTAGTTGGTTTTGTGTTTTTTATTGAAAGTAAAATTCACGCAAATCATCAAAAAGAAATCTCCAAGAAAATTGAATGGCTTAAAGTCAATCAAAAAATTGAAATTTCAACAGTAAATGCTGGAAAGTCAAATCAAAAAAACACTTTCGTTGTTGATTTTATTCAAAAGGATAAAGTTTACTTGCGAGAAAATGCTTCAAAACTAGATTCGAATTCAAAAAGATTGGTGTTGACTCACGCAAACTTGCAAAAATTATATTCCGGCAGTTATCAATTAGATAGCGTTCAAAAATCAACTATTTCATTTGATAAGCTTTCAAACAAATCACAAGCTTTGAAAATAGACGGAATGCCAGCGCCACAAAATGCACTGTTAGTAACTCAAGTTGTAAGATATTTATTGATGGCTTTTTTACTTTTTGTTGCATACAAAAGAAAGAAGTTGGCTTTGTGGATTTTTGCAGCAATGATAATTGGTGTTGGTGTCGGAATCGATTTTCCAGTATTTTCACTTGAGATGGAACGCTTAGGAGTCATTTTCCTTCGTTTGATTAAGTCGTTGGTTGCACCGTTAATTTTCGCCACTTTGGTTGTCGGTATTGCTGGTCACACCAACATGAAACAATTGGGTAGAATTGGTTTGAAAAGTATTTTGTATTTCGAAATCATCACTACGATGGCACTTTTCGTTGGTTTGTTGGCCATCAATGTCAGCAAAGCAGGAGTTGGTGTTCATGTAGAGGCGAGGGCAGAAGACAAGGCTAAATCTGAAAAAATCTTAGAACAAACGAAAGAAGGAAATCACCGCGATCACATTGTTGAGATTTTTCCTGAGAATATTGCAAAATCTATTTTCAATAATGAAGTACTACAAATTGTTGTTTTCTCTGTGATTTTTGCAGTTGGATTGGGAATGGTGAAACACGAGCAACACAAACATACCATGCTCAGCTTTTTCGAAGGATTGAGTGAAGTGATGTTTAAGTTTACTGACATTGTGATGTACATTGCGCCGTTAGCTGTTTTTGGAGCTTTGGCAAGCACCGTTGCTAAATCTGGAGTCGAAATTTTAGGAAATTTATTGCAATTGGTTGGCACACTCTATGTCGCTCTTGTCATATTTTTGACTTGTATTTTGCTTCCAATTGCTTTGCTGGCAAAAGTTCCTGTTCGAAGATTTATCAAAGCAATTACAGAACCAGTTTCTTTGGCGTTTGCTACCGCTAGTAGTGAAGCTGCTTTGCCAAAAGCGATGGAAAACATGGAGAAATTAGGTGTTTCTAAAAAAGTTGTCGCTTTTGTTATTCCAACTGGATATAGTTTCAATTTAGATGGTACAACCTTGTATCTTTCGCTGGCTACTGTTTTCGTAGCACAAATGTGTGGCGTTGATATGACATTGGGTGAACAAATTGGAATTTGTTTGGTCTTGATGCTTACGAGTAAAGGTGTTGCTGGCGTGCGTGGCGCATCATTCGTAATACTCGCAGGTGCAGTAGCAACGATTGATGGTGTTGATCCACAAAAGGCAAGTGTAATTTTAGCTGTTGATGCCCTAATGGATATGGCGAGAACGAGTGTGAATGTGATTGGAAACTGTCTGGCATCTGTAATTATCGCTAAATCCGAAGGTGAATTTACTTTATCTCCAGAGGTTGATTTACATGCTTTGCCGAAGGAAATATAAGCTTGATTATTGTCAGTTTTGGTTGTTTTTTGTAGCCGTTTTTATCCGTTAGAATCACTTAAACACCTATTAATTCTAGGTTTTCTATACAAATTCAATCAATCAGAAGTATTTGTTTGACTTTATTTCAGTGTTACCTTTCGTTTAAAATGTGTTATATCCCAAGAAAAGCCTTCAATGCTCATTCAAGTACTATGAATTTTCATTTATAGATTTTTTTGAAATTTTTGAAGTCAATTAGCGTTTTCTTAGAACGAACTTTAAATCTAATTACTATGAAGTTATTGCTTCTACCTCTTATATTCGTTTGCACTTTAATTCTAAAAAGTCAGGATGGATTAGCACAATGTGTAACCTGTGATTCAATTTCTGAAGCGCTCAAAAAACCAGAAATTGTTGAAAGCATAAATCTCAGTAATCAAGGCATCACAGAAATTCCAGATATTTCTGTTTTTCCAAATTTGCGAACTTTAGATTTAAGTTACAACCATATTGTAAGCGTTGATAAAGCGCTAAAAGGAAACCCAAGTTTAAAAGTGTTGAAGATCAATCGAAACTACGGTTTGGATATTGTGGGTTTTACAGATTTTTGCAATAAATCTGAGAATTTAGAGATCCTTCAAATCTTTGGATGTGGAATTATTGCAATTCCATTTACAATTTCCAATAATGAGAAATTATTGAAATTAGACTTAAGTAATAATAAACTGAAATCACTTCCAAGTGCCTTGGAAGAACTTGAAAATTTAGAGGATTTAAACTTAGCAAACAATGAACTAGTACAAATCATTTATCTGGGAAGTTCGTTTTGGAATCTAAAAAAGATTGATATTTCGGGCAATGAAAATCTTGATTTAGAACCCATTTTGCTCGGTCTTTCATTCTTAAACAATTTGGAAGAACTGACCCTTTCCCAAGATTTTGCTTCAACTACTTTTCCAAAGGAAATTGGTGAACTTGAAGTGCCAAAGATTGTCATAAAAAATACGGCGATTGTGAAATTGAACAAGGCATTTGGTAAAAATGATGCGTTGAAAGAGTTGGTTTTTGAAGATTGTTTGTTCAATGACGAGAAACAAATTGTCAATCAATTAAAAACACTAAATAATTTGGATGCATTGTCATTTTTTGATACTGATTGTCCAGCAAATATTTCTGAATTAAAGCAAATTGATGAACTTAAAATTTTTCAAAATTCCAAGCCGCCACTCGATGAAATTGGAAAAATGAAACAATTGAAAACATTAGACATGTCGCTTCAACCATTGGAAGAGAATCAAAAAGTGCAACTAAAGACTGATTTGCCAAAAACTGAAATCGTTTTTAAAACCAACAATTTTGAGGAAAATATGGCTAAAAATCAAGTTGAAGCTAAGTTGATTTTAGCTCCACAAGAAGTTATTTTGTCCGCAAAAGATTCAACTACTTTAGTATTTGAAAACTCCATGTTTGAGGTTCCAAAAAATGGATTTTTGGATCAAGATGGAACTTTGTACCAAGGAAATGTTCGCGTTCAAGTGACAGAATATTTTGACCCAATTTCAATGGCTTTGACAGGTGCTCCAATGGTTTATGGAACGGGAGATGAAGCTGAACTTTTTGGCTCGAATGGAATGTTTGAGTTTCGCGCTAAAGACGAGAATGGAAAAGATTTGCAACCAAATCCAGATGCGGTAATTCAAGTAAGTATTAAGAACATGCAACCAGAAAATCCAGGAAAGATTTTTTTATTTGATACGATAAATAATCAATGGAGAACTACAGGAGTGCCTGAAATTGCAGAAACTGATAGTTTATTTAAAGTTTTTATTGACTCTATCAATAAAGTAAGTGATTACCGTTTTATTGACAATATTGACATTCCTATAATTGTTAAAGTCAAAATGAAAAGGAAAAAGTATGATCCTTCCCTTTTGAATTTTACTTTTGAAAAACAGCTATTACTGAAACGAGGGAAAGGTAAATTAAACTATTACCAGAAATTATATCTAAAAAACTTTGCACAGAGAACAATAACAAGATATGAATGGAAGATAGATTCCTTGGTTGATGATGCTACCAAAGATTTTTTCAAAAAATTACATAAAAACCAAAAAAAGATTGATAAGCGCAAAAAGAACTACCGATATGCATATGATAATCACCCACGATACGTTAAAAATCTTGAAGTGAAGCCCAATTTTGAACGAGATAATTTTGATTTGTCTTTTCGATTCAAAGATTCACTAATTACAATTCCGGTCTATATATCAAGTGGAGGAAGCACAAAATCCATAATTTCAGAACAGGAGAAATTTTACAAAGCTTATCTAAAATCGAAGAAAGAAGACGAAAAGTTGACACAAAAGATTCAGAAAAAGCGATTAAAAAAATTAAAAGAATATGCACAGTCTAGGCGTAATGAATTGATCGGTGACTATATACGACGTAATAATCTGATGCAAAATAATTATGTTTCGCCTGGACGAAATAATGTTTTGCCTGTACAAATTAAGGTTTCGCCGTTTAGAATAATATTTAGACTTCTCAGTTTTGGATTAGTTAATTGTGATTATATGGTGAGAGTAAAACCACAGGTGTTTCTTGCTATCACTTCGGTTAGGGATGAGAATGGAAATATAATCAAAGTGCCAGATGAAGTAAGGGTTTTGTTTTTAAATATTAATACATACTTAGATACGCGGAATAGTGTAATTCCGTACTTCTCAAATCAAAAAAATGTTCTTTTCTTTTCAATTGATGAAACAAAAATGGCTGTTGTAGAAATCAAGAAAGAAAGAAATAAATTATTGGTCGCTAAAACATTAGATATTAAAGGTATGAGTCCTGTACAGGTCAAACAAGCACTTTTAGCATTATGATGAAAATATTTGTCTCTATATTTCTAGTTTTTTGCGTTTGTCAAACCGGCATGGCGCAAAAAAAAGAATTTATTAGACAAACAAAAATATTCCTAAATGAGACTGATGTCCTGACTGAAATTGAGTCGATATTTTTGTCAAAACAAGAATTTAATCCTTTAAATTTTGATGAAGTAGCTCTTGAAAATGCGGTGCTTACGATACTTAAGAAAAATTCTAAAAACAAGCAATTTAAACTATCGAAAAGTTTGCATTTGACAGCAATTAGTCAACTTTCTGCAAAATATTTTACAAATGTTTATTGCAACAAATCCTATCAATCATATAAAAAGAAGTTAGGTCGTGCACAACATGCTTCATTGTCGAAATTTGGATTAATTGAAGTTCTATCTTTTGAAATTCCATTGATAAAATCCAGCATGGGAGATTTCTACTTTGATAAAAAAGCAGGTGATTCAAATCTTAATTTGTACTTGAATCCTATCAAATTGTCGAAGAAAGAAAAATTGGAAGGCAAAGAACCCGAAAAAAAAGCAGTTTCGTTATATACCGAAACCGAAATTTTAGGTTCGATTGTTGAAAAAATCAAAAAAAATAAAATTTTTGAAGGTTTAAAAAATGGAAACTATTATGCGACAGGCATTTCTATTTCTGTTAATGGGAAGACTTTACATAAACGTGCTGTCCCAATGTTAAGAGTAGTGATTGCACTTGGAAGTAAAAGGCTTCATTTGGTTCAACGAAAAATTGAAAAAGACAACAGAAGAAAATCATCAAAATAGTTTCTTTGAAAAATATTGATTACTTTCAATAAAAATTCAAAACTGAAACAGCCATGCTCATCACCACAAGCACCCATTTAGAAGGATACAAAATTACCAATCAACACGGTTTGGTAAGAGGAATCACAGTTCGCTCTCGCGGTTTGGGCGGAAATTTTGCAGGTAGTTTTATGACCATTTTTGGTGGAAAAAGCACGATATATACTAATCTGTGTGAAACTGCCCGAGAAGAAGCGTATCAATTGATGATCAATAACGCTCAATCGCTTGGTGCAAATGCAATTATCAATATGCGCTATGAATCAAACGAAGTCATGCAAGGTGTTACTGAAGTGTTGGCGTATGGTACCGCAGTGGAAGTAGAGAAAATTTAATTTTTCAATCATCACCCAACCTTAATTTTCGATGAATCGTTATCTATGATAATAAATTAGTGGTGAATTATCATATTTTATTGCTGTGTAAAGCAAAATATGTATATTCGTCGAAATATAAATTAATAAAACAAGTTGCCTATAGCAAAACATTACTCTATAAAATTTTAAAAATCAGAGCTTCGCTCATTTTAAACGAGAAATGTTATGTCTATGAAACTAATGGATGACCACCAGCTTGTTACTGCTTATTTGGCAGGAAATCATAAAGCTTTCGAAATACTTTTAATGCGTCACAAAAATAAAATTTACCGTTTTATTTATTTGAAAATTAAAAGCCAAGAATTAGCAGAAGATATCTTTCAGGAGACTTTTGTGAAAATCATCAACACACTTCAATTAGGAAATTACAACGAAGAAGGTAAATTTTTGCCTTGGGCAATGCGTATTGCGCACAATTTGGTTATTGATCATTTCCGTAAAACGAGTAAAGTGCGCATGATTTCTGAAAGTTCTTCTAAAAATGAAGATTTTTCTATTTTCAGTGTCCTAAGTTCTGGAGACGATGATACACTAAAATCCATGAGTAGAGGTGAGCTTGAAACGCAAATGGTCGAATTAATTGACTATTTACCAGAATCTCAAAAGGAAATCATTCGCATGCGAATTTTTCAAGATTTATCTTTCAAAGACATTGCAGAAATGGAAGGAATTAGCATCAATACTGCTTTGGGAAGAATGCGTTACGCTTTGATGAACTTGAGAAAAATGATTGACAAACACAACATTGTGGTTGACATTTAATCAATAGTTTTCGGTAAAACTTGCGAGGTAATTTTCAATAATTTCAATCTCTTCACGGTAATCAGCGTGTAAATCTTCATCGATTTTTAGCAGCGATTTTTCAATATTCGCAAATTGTCGATTCAATAGATTATACAAAACTGGAAAACGATCTAAGCGAATTTTGAGCGACATCATGTTTTTACAAAAGTGAATCAATAACTCAATTTCTGTCTCTTTTTTGCCAGAATACTTGATGTTTTTCTTCAACTCACGGACAATCTTTTGCAAACCTTTTTTAATGAATCTAATGTTTGACTTGTTTATTTCTTGAAATTGTATATCTAAATCTTCTTTAATTTTTTGGATGTAATTGGACTCAAAATCAGCTTCAAACAGCAAATAATTCAATAATTCTTTGTTCTCTTTATTGTATTTCGCCAATGCGGAAAGTAAAATGACCAACTCCGCTTCTGGAAGTTGGCCAATTTCTTTTTTAATCTCACTTATTGAGGCTATTTTCATCCTAAATTTTTAGAGTAAATCTCCTAATTTAAATGGTTTGTTAATGGCATTTAAACGAATCGTAAATCTGATTTTTTCCAAATATTTTGCGTCTGTCGCTTTGTAAGCGTCTACCAAGTTTTTACTCATGTAAACTGGGAAATAAACACTAAATACTTTGCTCAATTTTACACCGATTCCTGTGTTCAAAACACCTGTAAATGTATTTCCTTTTTGGAATCCTCCAGCGTCAACGAATATTCCAAAAATTCCTGGTTTGAACGGTAAATCGAAGTACAAATTGGCAGAAGTCATCCACTTGTCCGTCGTTCCGTAGTTGCTAGACATTTTAAATCCACCTTGGTTTTCCAAACGTTGGTTGCTACTTCCAAAATTTCCGCTGTTTGTTCGATCAAAGAAGTATTCTTCCAAGAAAATATCTTGTGAACCACTTGTTCCAGCCAATGATATTTGCAAACGATTTCCATAAGTTCCATTGGTGTTATAACTTAAATTTCCACCTATGAAAGCACGAATTTCGATCCAACGTTTCATTTTGTTTTTCAAATATTTGTATCTATAAGTTGCTTCAAAAGTTGCACGACTCATTTCGCTGTTGTCTCGCAAATTATCTATAAAATCTGCTCTTAAAACTGTCCCAAATTGGTGGTCTGGTTTGCTGTAGTCAAAAGTATATTTTGCATATCCTCCAGCGTGATCATTCGTCGTTGGACCATATTTATCATTTCTATAAATTGTTTGAAATAAAAGCGTTTGAGAAATCGGACCAGCAGATTTTCTATTGCCTAATTTCATAAAAACATACGGCATTGCCGCTGCATAATAAGATTCATTTCCTCTGAAGTAAGAATCATTTTTAAATGTTCTCAAAGACATTCCAACTCTCATTAATTTGATACAAGATTTAGGCAAAAATGTAAAACTCATTTCTCCAGTTCCTGAAATATTTTTTCTTCCAAATGAATAAACAGGTGCGACGAAATACTGAAATTTCTTAAAAGGAATTCCAATGTTGTGAATCGCAACTCCCAACATCAACTTGTCGTGGCGATTTGCACCAATTACAGGCAACCAAAAATTATTTGATTTTGTTGCTTCGTGATCTCCCAATAAAAATTCAAATTTCAACGGTTCTATTTTATTGAAAAGTTGGTCTTTTTTCCAGTTATTGTTGCTTCGATCCAATTCAGGAATATTTTTGTTCGGGTCGATTTGAATAAATTCAGCATTTTTTGTTGCCATAGAAACTAAAGTCTTTTTTGCTCCTGGTTCAACCCAAACTGTTTCAACTATTTTTCCGTCTTTAATTGCACTCACGCCAATTGGTCCATCAATTTGACCAACATTTTTGATTTTTACTTGAGTTTCAGTTTCATTTGATTTTACACTTTTGATCTTGTAATCAATGTGGTTTGTCGTTTGAATCAAATCGTGAAACAACCAATCCAATTTTTTTCCAGTGGATTGTTCCAAAACCCTCTGCATGTCTTCTGGTTGCGGATGTTTGAATTTGTAAGCTTCGAAATAATCTGACATTGCTTTGTTGAAAGCAGTTTCTCCCAAATAATCTTTCAAATAGAAAAATGCCAATCCTGTTTTTTGATACATGATGACGCCATAATTCGTACTAGAGAAATCAGCAGATTTAGTTTCAATTGGTTGATCTTCACCCAACATCGAAATGGTTCTATAAGAAATATCTCCCATGTCGTGGTGATCCAAATCATTTAAATGAAATCTTCCACCTAAAACCATATCCGACATGTTTTTATTGTCAGGATATTTGGTCGCTACGTAACGCATTTCATTCAAAGTATTCATTCCTTCATCCATCCAACCGTGAATGCGTTCATTGGAACCTAAAATACCATAAAACCAGTTGTGACCAACTTCATGCACAATCACAATCTCCAATTCCATTGCATTGCTTGAATTTCCTATCACCGTTACATTCGGATATTCCATTCCACCACCAGCGCTGATAGTTCCATCAACAGCAGTTACTTGATTATATGGATAATCACCATTCCATTTTGAATAGTAGAAAGTTGCATCGTTGATGTATTCAATAGATTTTTGCCATAAATTTCCATTTTGCGGCACATACATTGCCCAAGAAGTCACTTTTCTTTTGCTGTTTGGCAATTCAACTTCACCTTTTAAGACATCAAATCTTTTATCAGCAAACCAAGCAAAATCGTGCACTTTGGATTGTATGTATCGAATGGTTTTCCATTCTTTGGAAGATTCAGGGAAAGCAGTTTTGTCTTTTTTAGAGTTTGAATAGCTGTTTGTTTTTACTTTATCAGCAGTTTTACTAGCCAATTCATTCAAAAATTCAAATTCTGAGACAGTTTGTAAATCTCCAGTTGATCCAACAACATAATTCTTTGGCAAAGTGATGGATACATCAAATGAACCATATTCAGAATAAAATTCGCCTTGATTTAAATATGGCATCCAATTCCATCCGTTTTTATCATAAACTGCTGGTTTTGGGTACCACTGAGTGATTTGATAAGATTGTTCAATGTGTCCCAAACGTGAAATTTTTCCTGATGGAAGTTTCACTTTGAAAGGCGTTGAAATCACCAAGCTTTCTCCTGGATTCAAAGGTTTTGCAAGCGTTAAAATACAAACATCCATGTTTTTGGGAAGGTATTCCCATTTTACTTTTTCGCCGTTTACTTTAAAATCGAGTGAATCAATTCCGCCTTTGTCTTTTTCATCTGCAAAAGTCAAGAATTCTTCACCGTTTTTATACAATTGTTTCCCCAAAGCTGAATTTCCATCACGGTATGCATTTGGCCACAAGTGGATGTAGATTTGTGCTAGTTTGTCTGGTGAATTATTGATGTAAACAAAAGATTCAGATGCAGTAATCACATGATTTACATCGTCTAATTTGACATCAATTTTATAATTCACTTCTTGTTGCCAATAATTTTGGGCAAAAGAAAAAGTTGAAACAAGACAAAATAGGGAAGCGTGGAGTATATTTTTTCTCATAGTTTATTTTATTATTAATAGCAGTGTGACTATTTTCGAATCAAAAAGTTACTTTTAATTTAGCTACAAAGATAAGTTAAGTAACCTTGGGAAATTTACCGTTCATAAAAAGTATTCAAAAATATATCCACAAAAAAAGGCCGCCAAAACTGACGACCTTGCTTTTGATTTTTAAGTCTTAATGACCAGTATCTTCTGGATCTGGTTCGATGATTTTTGGTGCATCTTTGAATCCTTGGATTTTATCCATGAAATCTTCCAATTGTGCAATCGACAACCCTTTTCCAATTATTTTTTTGTCTTTATCCAAGATAAAAACCCTTGGCGTTGTAACCACATCATAAGTTTCTTGGTAATTCAATGCTTCCAAGGTAGTATATTTTGGAATAAACTGCAACGCATTTTCTTGTGCTGCTCTAAAAAGTGAATTCGTTAAAGCGACATTTATGTAAGTCAATTTGTTGTCTTTGATGAATTTTTTCCATTTGCCAAAATCTTCATCAATACCTTTAGAGACTCCAAAAATTTCAACATTTCTCGCTTTCAATTTCTCTTCATACAATTTTTGCAATTTCGGAGTTGATTTTTTGCAATGTCCGCAATCTGATTCCCAGAAATAAAGAATCGTATAGTCAGCTTTGATGCTGTAGAAATCTCTCCAATTTACATCTGTTGTGTCTCTTAGGCTAATATTTGGAGGTCGAACACCTTGCACTAATACTTTGTTTGTATTGACTTTTTCACACAAGTCTTTCAATTTATCCTCTGCCATCCAAAAAGCGGGAGATTTTCCTTCTGCATTTTTAGAACAGTAATATTTTTCACCCATTTTCACGAAAACTTTGTCCATTCCCATGATTTTCGATTTCTCAAATGTCGAGGTAATATGAATGACTGCATATTTAAACATTTCAGATTTTGGATTCAATTTATCGCAAAACCAATAAGCATATTTCAAAATCGTATCAGGATGTTGAATCAACATGTTTTGAGAAAAGAAATAGTCTAATTTTGAATGAAAAATCGGGGTATTTACCAAGCGATCATCTGTTAAATCGAAATTGTCAAAAAAGTGATCTCTGAAATAGTGGTATGCAAAATTGGAATCAACAGGAGAACCATCCGCATTTTTAGGTGCTTCTGGAACTTTCACATCCATGGACATTTTCACAACTTTTGAAACCAATTTCCCTGTGTTATCAGTAACTACTTTGTTTTGGTAGGCGATTACTTTTTTAGAAATGGTATCAATTTCTGCAGAGAGCGTTTTGTAAGCTTCATCCGTTTTTTTCAACGCATCTCTTTTAGCAACCAAATCATTGGCTTTTTGTCTTTCAGAATTGATGTACTTGATATAATCAACAAAAACCATGTTTTCAGCTGATTTTTTGACTTTCATGTTGTTTACAAAGTCTGGACCAGTTGTTTCCAATTGAATTTCTTCATTGTTGTAGATGAATTCAAAATATTTTTGTCCTGGAAGCAATAATCCGACAATTCCCGGTTTTTGTTTCTTTCCATCAAATTCAACCAATCCGCCTTTCATTTCAGCAGTATCGGCATAAAGCAAATTTTTACCGTAATATTTGATCAAGAAAACAGTGGTATCCTTTTGACCGTTGACTTTCAATTTGATTTTTTGAGAAAAACTCAACGTTGTCAAAGTTAAAAATGCAAGCAATAATATTTGTTTCATATTCATTTTATTTTGGTTGAAATTATTTCTTTTAGACGATACAAAAATAGAAAAGCATTAGAATTAACAGGTTTTTAACGAATAAAAAAAGTTAATGTTGATTTTCGATTAAAATTGCTTGTAAATCCCTTTTTTGGCGTTAAAGAAACTGGCAATTCCGAAAAGGATATAGGCGAATAGGAGTGCAGCGATACTGTAAAATGTGAAATCTTTGCCCAAGTATAAACCTCCTTCTTCAAACATTCTGTCCAAATAATATTTAAAAACTAAAAACATCGCCAATCCTAATACACTTACAAATCCAAAAATTAGAATGAAATAAATGAAAAATGTGCGAATAATTTTCTTTGGTGCGTAGCCGATTCTCAATAAAGTTCTCACTTCATAGGCATTTCGAGACATCAACAATTGAGCGTATTGAATCAATACCAAGCAAGAAACAAAAACAGCGATGATTGAAATTCCAAGTACCACAATGATCAATGTCCCAACCATACTTTTCAATCGCCCAACTACGATTTGAGAATTTTTAGACTCTAAATGTCTTGATTTTACCATGTCTTCGACCAAGCCAAATTCACTTTCTTTTCCAGAAATCATCAATTGAGTGATTTTTTGATCTGCAGCGATTCCATATTTTTTATTGCCAAATTCCATGAAACTTTCAGGAACTAAAATCGAAGGAACTTCATTTGTAAATCCGATGATTTTCGCGTCAATCCATTCTTTTTGAGTGTCGTTCGATAAAGTGAATCTGAAGCGAATATCTTTCGCTAAATCATCAGAAATCTGAGGAATTCCACTCGCGCTCATGAAAGTATTAAGCATCACCAAAAAATCTCTTGGTAAAATGATGGGAACGACCGTATCTCCCATTTTCCAATGCCATTTGTCAGATTTGACATCCAAGAATTTTGGGTCAACAGTTTGAATGAAAACATCTGAACGAAAACGAGGAACGAGTGGATCCGCAGTCTCAAAGGAAACATCAAAATTATTGCTAATGACAGGTTTTACATCCAAGATAAAAGGTTCTTTTTTCAAAGTCGCAATTTCAGCTGGTGAAAAATCCGTTTTTGCAAGATTCAAAGTGTTAGAATTTGAAACTTTCTTTTGAACGATTAAGGTGTTTGGCCCCAATATATCAGCGCCTTCGCCAAATTCATTCACTTTAATTAAGTAATGGATGGAAGTAATCAAAAAAGTGATTCCTAAACATGAACCAATTACAGCAATTACCAATTGCTTAATGTCTTGATTTCGAAATAAAAGTTTCTTTAACATGGCTCAAAGTTTAATTTCATCATCGTAATTAAATTCATGTCTGTCTCCCAAAGATGTGAGCACAAATCCTGCGTTCAAATTGTTGCATCTTTCGTCAATCAATTTTAAACTTCGGCGTGTATTTTCGACATCTAAATGCGAAAAAGGTTCATCCAAAATTAACCATTCAAAAGGTTGGCAAAGTGCTCGAATGATGGCAACACGTTGTTGTTGTCCCATGGAAAGTAAACCACATTTTTGTTCCCATTTATTGTCGATTTCTAACGCTTCAAGCATCTGAATTAGTTCATTCTCAGAGAAAACGTTGCAAAGTTCATTTTTCAGGAATAGATTTTCTTTTACCGTTAAAGTTGGAAACAATTGCAAATCTTGAAAAACAACGGAGATTTTATTTTTTCTAATTTCAGTCCAATCGGTAGGAGTATATTTTGCAGTATCTGCTTGATCGTACAATAATTTCCCTTCGAAATCTTTTCTCAAGCCAAAAATGACACTTGTAAAAGTAGATTTTCCCTTTCCCGAAGAAGCATTGAGCATGATTTTATGACCGTGTTTTAAAACAACGTGATTTCCCCAAATACTTTCATCGCCATGTTGCATGGAAGCCAAAGGTTGAGGCATGATATTTTGAAAAGTAATGTCCATTTTATTGTTTTTTGTAACGATTTTCAATAATCATTCCAAGATTTTTATTCGAGGTAAGAAATGATATTTTGTAGTTGATTTTCAGTTGTTAAATCTTGGATCCAAATAGCTTTTTCATCTCGTCTAAACCAAGTTAATTGGCGTTTAGCATATCTCCTAGAATTTCTTTTAATCAATTCAATTGCTTCTTCTAGAGTGATTTTATGGTTGAAATAATCAAATAATTCAGAGTAACCAACGGTATTGAGTGCCGATAAATTTTGAAACTCAAGTAATTCTTGAACTTCTTTCAATAAACCATTTTCCAACATGATATCAACACGTTTATTGATTCTTTCATACAACAATTCTCTTGGTAAGTCAATCACAAATTTTTGAAATTCGAATGGCCGTTTTTTGGATTGAAAAGCATGAAATGACGAAAATGGTTTGTTTGTGATGCGAATAACTTCCAAAGCACGAATGATACGCACCGGATTTTTTAAGTCGACTTTGGCATAAAAAAGTGGATCGTTTGCTTCTAGTTCAACCAAAAGTGGCGCTAAGCCTTTAGATTCAAATTCAATGTTTAATTGATTTTTGATATTTTCATCATGTGGTACATCGTCCAGACCGTGGCAAAGTGCATCGATGAAAAGTCCTGAACCGCCAACTAAAATAATTGTTTCATATCGCTGAAATTCTGTCTCTAAAATCTCTAAAGCTTCTTTCTCGAATTGGGCGGAAGTTAAGGGCTGATGAATAGAATGAGAATGAATGAAATGGTGTTTAATTCCATCTTGTTCTTCCAATGATGGTTTTGCTGTTCCGATACTTGTTTCTTTGTAAAATTGTCGAGAATCAGCTGATAGAACTACTGTATTGATTTTTTTTGCCAACGCAACTGCCAAAGCGGTTTTTCCACTTGCAGTTGGTCCTTCAATGACAATTAATTTTTTGATAATTCTGATTTCTTGCGAAATTACAAAATGCTAGCGAAACATTGATTTATATGACAAAAATCTAGCATAAACCGTTTTCACATATTTGGCTGTGTGAGCGCCTCGTGTAGCACCAGCAGTTACAACAGGATCGCGGTAATATTGTCTCTTAGATAAGTTTTTCATCATTACTTCAACGCTATTGTCCCATATTTTTGGATTCATGCCATATTTTGCTGCCAATTTTTGGGCGTCTTTTACGTGACTTGTTCCAGAATTGTAAGATGCCAAAGTAAATTTGATTCGTTCTTCGTGGTTTGGAATATCGTTCCACAAATTATAAGTGGTGATCAATAATTTCATTCCACCTTGAATTTGAACTTGCGGTGATGAAGAAGGATAAACGCCAAATCTTGGACCTGTATCAGGCATAAATTGCATCATTCCGTATGCGCCACCTAAACCGCGTGCACTTGGATTAAATTTCGATTCTTGGTAAGAAACAGAAGCCAAAATTCTCCAATCCCAATTGTATTTAGCAGCGGCTTGTTTGAAATAATTATCGAACAAAGACAATTGTCCGCCTTTCAAACTAGATTGAGAATCTTGCACATTGTTTGCAATCTCAGGCAAGTCGAAATATTTATGTTTCAAATACTTGAATGAAGCTTTTTGCGTAAATTTCTTGAGCCATTGATTGATTCTCGCTTTCAATAACGGACTGGTTTTTCTGATTCCAAAAGCAATTTTCTGTTTCACACTCAATTCCAAATCGATGTCGATATTGTCTAAAAAATGACTGTTTATTTGCGCGACATTTTTTTCAACGACAGTATAATCGATAATTCCTTCAGAAACATTTTCAATCAAATCTTCAGAGGTGAAATCTCCCGTTTCTTTGTGAATGATAATTGTATCGCCAATTTCTTGTTGCAAATTGACAAGTCTTTGGTAATAAGTTGATTTCCCCCAAACATTGACCGTTTTTCCCGCCAATTGCGTTGGGTCAGTCAATAATTTTGAGTCGATTTGAGTAGCAGACATCGTTTCCCAATTCTCTGGTTTTCGCTGAATCAATACTTGGTTGGTTCTCATAAAAGGAACTGTGAAATCAATGAATTTACTGCGCTCATTGGTAACGGTGTAATTACATGCGATTAAATCTCCTTCACCGCGATTCAACATAGCGTTTACATCGTCTAAATTGGTGATGGTGACAATTTCTAAATCAACTCCGATTTCGGTGGCAAATTCTTTTAAAATTTCATATTCAAATCCCATTTTTTTTCCTCTATAAATGAAATAAGAGGTGGAACTATTCTCTGCTAAAATGGTTAATTTTCCTTTTTTTAAGATGGCAGGTAAGTCGATTCCAGGTACAGCTGCGGTTTTGTCTTCATTTCCGTTATTTCTCTCACAACCAATATAATAAATAATAATTAAAAGGAATAAAGTCCCAATAATTAATACTTTTCGATTGATTTTTAAGTTTATCCCAGACAGAAACATGGGAACAATTTACAAATTTATTTTGAATTCGATATACCAAAATGAACGATTGCGTCTTTCATGAAAATTTCAAAAGTACTTTCAATCAATGCTTGATTTTCTAAAAATACAGGCAAACCGTTTTTTAATTCATTGGAAAATGAAATGCGAGATGAAACGCCATTCAATGCTTTTTCAAGTCCTTCAAGTCGTGGGTAATAGGAAATCCAATTGACTTTGACCATGTGGTAAATCATGTGTTTGAATTCAACTGTAAATTCTTCATTTTCAGTATTCAGACTGCTGTAAAAAGCATTTAAGAAAGTTTCTAGACTTTCACTATGGAATTTATCCCAATTCTTAGCCAATAAATGATCAAAAAATAAATCAACTGCAATTCCAGAAACTTTGGGCAGTTTTGGATATAGTACATGCAAAAGTTCAACTACTGCTGGATGCGTATCTATATAATTGTCAATGGCGCGATGCAAAGTAATTCCTTCTTGTGTTTTTGGTCGAAATTGACTTAAATCTTTTCCTTTTACAAAGTCTCCAAATAAATTGCTCAACATCAATTCAGTGTCATTATTAGATAAGAAAAGATGTCCGAGATAATTCATTGTTTGGGAAATATTTAATAAAAATGGTTTGTTCTTGAAGTGAAATTAATCAATTTGAGCCACGAAATCTCTAATTCCTTGATACATTTTTTCCAATTCAGCGTTGGTTGTACAATAAGGAGGATTCAGGAAAATGACGTTTCCGCATGGGCGAATCAACAAACCTTGAGTTAAAAAGAAATCATACGCTTGGTCGCGAATGTCTGAAAAATAAGAATTTCCTTCGGGGATTTTGACTTCTACCGCTACTATTGTTCCCAATTGTCGCACATCGGAGAGTTTTGGGTGATTTTTCATGGACGCTGCAAACGATGCGTGACTTTCTTCGATTCGCATAATATTTTCAGTGAAATTTGGTTTTTCTATCAAGTCAAAATTGGCACAAGCTACAGCACAAGCAAGTGGATTTCCGGTGTAGGAATGTCCATGCAACAGTGCTTTAACTTTGTCTCGACCTAAAAAAGCATTGTAAATTTGTTCAGTGACAATTGTCAAACCAAGTGGTAAAATTCCAGCGGTTAAACCTTTGGACACGCAAACGATGTCAGGTTTTGAATCGATGTAATCCAACGCGAATAATTTTCCAGTTCTTCCCCAACCAGTCATGATTTCATCGCAAATAATCAACACTTCATGTTTTTTAGCCAATTGAAAAAGTGCTTCCAAAAATTCAGGGCGATACATGCGCATTCCTGCTGATCCTTGCACCAATGGTTCAACGATTAATCCAGCAAATTCGCCTGTTTGGAAAAGTTTTTCAGCCTCTAGCAAACACTTTTTTTCCATTTCAAAAGTTGGAAAAGGAATGAAATCGACATCGAAAAACAAATGCTCGAAAGGTTTATTGAAATAATCACGCTGACCAATCGACATCGCTCCAAAAGTATCGCCATGGTAGGCGCCATCCAAAGCCAGGATTCTGTGTTTAGGTTTGTCGAGGTTAAACCAGTATTGGAAAACCATTTTCAAAGCGACTTCTACGGCTGTTGAACCATCATCTGAAAAGAAAACCTTACTTAAATTATCAGGTAAAAAATTCAAAATTCTTTTCGATAATTCTACGGCTTTAGGATGCGTCACTCCAGCAAAAATAACGTGATCTATTTTGTCGAATTGTTCTGAAATAGCGTTTTTAAGATATTCATTTCCATGTCCGTGAATATTGACCCACCAAGAAGAATTACAGTCTAAATATTGTTTTCCATCTTCTGTGAAAAGCGTTGAATCTTTGGTTTTTACAACTGCCAATGGAGTAGGTGCAGTTTGCATTTGTGTGAATGGATGCCAAACGTAATTGTGATCGTCTTGAAGAAAATTGGACATGTTTGAATATTTGTCGCAAAATTACAAATGAATTACTAGAAACCTTTAACTTTACTCTTACAAACACAATTTACAAACAGTTTAAGATTTAAATTTTTACAATTAAAAGACAAAAAAATGAGCAAAATCAAACAAATTAGACCTTTAGGTTTTCAGTGGCAAACATTGGATCCATTTTTATTTTGTGTACACCATGAAGATCAATTTCCTAAAGGAAATGATGAACTCGGACCAGCTGCAAGTTTAGCAGGAAGAAATATCGGACAAGATTTCGTCATCAAAGACGGTTGGCGTATGTATCACGGCGAAAAAGTGCCAGGTTTCCCAGGACATCCACACCGCGGTTTCGAGACAATAACAGTTGTTCGTGAAGGCTTAGTCGATCACGCTGATTCGGCAGGAGGAAAAGGGCGTTATGGAAATGGCGATGTGCAATGGATGACCGCAGGAAAAGGATTATTGCATTCAGAAATGTTTCCATTGTTGAATCAAGACTCAGAAAATCCAGCAGAATTGTTTCAGATTTGGTTGAATTTACCGAAGATAAATAAATTGGTTGAACCAGAATATAAAATGTTTTGGAGTGAAGAAATTCCGAGTTTTGAAGCAGAATTTGGCGTAAATATTGAAGTGTTGGCGGGAGAATTGTTAGGACGAAAATCTCCAACACCTCCGCAAAATTCTTGGGCAGCCGATCATGCTAATTTTGTGGGAGTTTACAATATTCAAATGCAGGCCAATTCAACGTTTGTCTTACCAAAAACTGCTGATGGAATTAACCGTACACTCTACTTTTACAAAGGAAATCAGCTAACTTTAGAAGGTCAATTGATTCCAAATTACCATGCAATCGATGTAGTTTCTGACGCAGATTTTAAGCTAGAAAGCGGTAATGAAAACATCAAGATTTTGGTTTTACAAGGAAGACCGATTAACGAACCGGTTGTGCAACACGGACCATTTGTGATGAACACGAGAGAAGAAATTATTGAAGCTTTCAACGAATATCAAAAAACACAATTTGGCGGTTGGCCATTTGATAGATACGACGTCGTTCATGATCGAAAATTAGGACGATTTGCTAGGTATACAGATGGGAGTGAGGAAGTGAAATGAGTACTTTTGAATAAAAATTTTGTACAGTAAATTATAGTAATTATATATCAAAAAGCCCAAGAATTTACTAACTTCGTGGCGCAAAATAAACACATTAAAATGGCAGATTTTTTTTACCAAGATCCTTATCCAATTTTAAAAGACGATACGGAATATACGCACATTTCTTCGGATTATGTGAAAGTTGAGAAATATGGAGACAGAGAAGTTCTACACATTGATCCCAAAGGAATTGAAGTGTTGGCAGAAGCGGCTTTGGCAGACGTTTCTTTTTACTTACGAACTTCGCATTTAGAAAAATTGAAAGCCATTTTGAGTGATCCAGAAGCGACGGATAACGACCGTTTTGTAGCATATAATTTACTTCAAAATGCAACCATTGCAGCTGAAGGACAATTGCCTTCTTGTCAAGATACTGGAACAGCGATTGTTGTAGCAAAAAAAGGAGAGGACGTTTACACTGGATCTGATGATGCTGTTGCACTTTCGAAAGGAATTTTCAACACCTACCAAGAACGCAATTTGAGATATTCTCAAGTGGTCGCGTTGAATATGTTTGAGGAGAAAAATTCTGGAACCAATTTACCAGCACAAATTGATATTTATGCCAAAAAAGGAATGTCTTATGAATTTTTGTTCCTTGCAAAAGGTGGAGGTTCAGCCAATAAGACTTTCTTATATCAAAAAACCAAATCTTTGTTGAACGATGCTTCTTTGGAAGAATTTATCAAAGAAAAAATCAAAGATTTGGGAACTTCAGCTTGTCCACCTTATCACTTGGCATTTGTGGTTGGAGGAACATCAGCTGAAGCGAATTTAGCGGCTGTAAAAAAAGCTTCTGCAGGTTATTTCGATAATCTTCCCACTGAAGGAAACATGGGCGGTCAAGCTTTCCGTGATTTGGAATGGGAGAAAAGAGTACAATTGATTTGCCAAGAAAGTTTGATCGGCGCGCAATTTGGCGGTAAATATTTTACACACGATGTTCGCGTTATTCGTTTGCCACGTCACGCAGCTTCTTGTCCAGTTGGATTGGGCGTTTCTTGTTCTGCAGACAGAAATATCAAAGCGAAAATTACGAAAGAAGGTTTGTTCATCGAAGCGTTGGAGAAAAATCCACGCAGATTGTTGCCAGAAATTCCGCCACATTTGGAGCCACCAGTAGAAATCGATTTGGATCGACCAATGGCTGAAGTATTGGCTGAATTGTCAAAATACCCAATCAAAACACGTTTGAAATTGAACGGAACCTTGATTGTTGCCCGCGATATGGCTCATGCAAAAATCAAAGAAATCATCGACTCAGGATTGCCGATGCCCGAATATTTCAAAAATCACCCAATTTATTACGCAGGACCAGCGAAAACGCCAGATGGAATGCCGTCAGGAAGTTTTGGACCAACTACCGCAGGAAGAATGGATTCTTATGTGGACCAATTCCAAAGTTTGGGTGGAAGTATGATCATGTTGGCAAAAGGAAATCGTTCGAAAGACGTAACCAACGCTTGTAAAAAATACGGAGGATTCTATTTAGGTTCTATTGGTGGACCAGCAGCCATTTTAGCGAAAGAAAACATTACTTCAGTGGAAGTAGTTGATTTTGAAGAAATGGGAATGGAAGCTGTCCGTAAAATTACCATCAAAAATTTCCCTGCGTTTATCATTTCTGATGATAAAGGAAATGATTTTTTTGAGAATTTGTAAGAAGAAATAAATTTGATATTAGAACGCACTTCGTGATTGGAGTGCGTTTTTTTTTATTTGTTTAAAATTGATTTTGAATAATCGTCGCTTGATTTCTTACAAATTCACTGTTAACTTCTTCTGCCAAAGGAATTCGAATCACTTTTTGAATCGGGTAATGGCTTAAAATTACGCTTTCTGTTGCTGTATTTTCATCGCCTACAAAAACGATGATTTCGACGTTGATATTTCTATTTTTCAATGCTTCAAGCGAAAGAAGTGTGTGGTTGATACTTCCCAAATAATGGCGTGAAACGAGAATTACTGGCAAATTGAAATGTTGGATTAAATCGATGTACAAAAATCCTTTTTCGTTGATTGGAACTAACAAACCTCCAGCGCCTTCGATGAGCAGATTTCCATCAACTTGCGGCAATTCAAAATCTGAAAGTTGGATTTCAATTCCATCTAATTTTGCAGCCAAATGTGGTGAAGCAGGTGTATTTAAACGGTAAAGTTCTAGTAAAAAACTCACGTTTTCAGAACAGTAAGCCTTGATTTTTAAAGTATCTGAAAAGTCCAAATCTCCTGCTTGAACTGGTTTCCAGTATGTCGCGCACAATGATTCCGCAAAAATTGCACTGACAACTGTTTTTCCAACGTCAGTTCCGATTCCAGTAATGAAATATGATTTTTTATCCATTGAATTATCTCAATTCAGCGCCCAATTTGCTTTCCAATTCTGTTCTGATTTTTTGCATCACTGAATCAACTTGCTCATCCTTCAATGTTTGCTCAGCATCTTGAAAATGGAATGAAACCGCATAAGATTTTTTGCCTTCGTCTAAGTTTTTTCCTTCATAAACATCGAACAATCCAACTTTCTTCAAAATTTTCTTATCGCAATTTTTTGCCGCTTGTTCAATGGCGTTGAAAGTGATTTGTTTGTCTAATAACAAAGAATAATCTCTGCGAACTTCGAATGTTTTAGGAATTTCTTTGTAAATATTTTTGACCAATTTCAATGATTGCGTCAATGCATCCCAATCCAAATCAGCAATGAAAACATCTTGTTTGATTCCAAAATGTTTTTTTGAAGCGGTTGAAATCCAACCCAATTCACCAATTCCTTGTTTTAAAACATTCATAGAAATCCCATCGGTTAAAATGCTGTTTTCAAGCGCTTTTTCTGAAAGAAAAGAATTCAGTCCCATGCGAGAAAGAACAGATTTCACAATACCTTTTAAAGTGTAAAAATTCGTTTTTTCTTTGGTAGAATTCCATTGTTCAATGGATTTATTTCCCGTCAAAACAAGTATTAAACGTTTTTTTTCGTAATATCCGTTCGCTGTTTTGCGGTATGTTTTGCCAAATTCAAACAATTTTAAATCTGGATTTTGACGATTTTGGTTGTGAGCAACAACTTCCAAAGTATTGAAAATTAACGTTTGTCGCATTACATCTAATTCGTTACTCAATGGATTGAGCATGGAAACATTGTTTTCGGCCTTCAAAACTTCACTACCTAATTTCTCCACATAGGTTGAACTTGTCAATGAATTATTCATCATTTCACTGAATCCTAAACCAACCAAAAATTCGCTCAGCGAAGCCTGAATTTTCTCCAAATCAGGTTTTGAACTCAACGTCAATGTTGTATTCAATTTTTCAGGCAAAGGCACTTTATTGAAGCCGTAGATTCTCAATACTTCCTCAATTACATCTACTTCACGTAAAACATCCACTCGGTAAGCTGGAATTTCAATTTTCCAAGAATTTCCTGATTTGGAAAGTATTTGAATATCAAGATTCGTCAAGATTATTTCGATTTTTTCTGTTGGAATGGTTGTTCCAATCAATTGATTGCATCGATCGATACTAAATTCAATGACTTGATTTTCAATCGTAGTTGGGTAAACGTCTACCATATCCATCGCAATTTCTCCACCAGCTAAAGATTGAATCAATTGCGTCACTCTTTGCAAAGCATAAATTGTCAAATTTGGATCAACTCCACGTTCGTAACGGAAACTAGCATCGGTATTCAAACCATGAAATTTCGCAGTTTTTCGCACTGAAACAGGATTGAAGTATGCTGATTCTATAAAAATATTGGTCGTTGAATCTGAAATTCCAGAATCTAAACCACCAAAAACACCAGCAATTGCCAAGTTTTCAGTTCCATTAGTAATCATCAGATTCGTTTCGTCTAGTTTTCTTTCTACACCATCTAAGGTTTTGAAAATATCTCCCGAAGTAGCGTTTTTAACAACAATTTTCCCGTTCAATTTTTGCGCATCGAAAGCATGCAATGGCGTTCCCAATTCACGCATCACGTAATTGGTGCAATCAACAACATTGTTAATCGGACTTAATCCAACCGCTCTCAATCGTTTTTGCAACCAAGCAGGGGAAGCTTTTACTTCAACGCCTGACAAACTGATTCCGGCATAACGAGGACACCATTCTGTATTCTCAATTTGAACGTTGATAGAAACTGAATCAGTTGTTTTTTGTAATGCTTGAACTTCAGGAAGATTCAAGGAAAGGTTTGCATTTTCATGCAGATTCAAATAAGCAATTAAATCTCTGGCAACACCAATGTGTCCCATCGCATCAGCGCGATTAGGTGTCAAACCGATTTCAATTTGAAAATCGTCTTCCAACTCAAAATATTGCGCAGCATGCATTCCAACTGGAGTCGAAGGATCTAAAACCAATATTCCATCATGCGAATGACCAAGACCTAATTCATCTTCTGCACAAAGCATTCCTTGCGATTCAACGCCGCGGATTTTAGAAAGTTTGATTTTGAAAGCTTCTTCTGGAGTAGGATATAGCGTGCATCCAACAGTAGCAACAATCACTTTTTGTCCAGCAGCAACATTCGGTGCACCACAAACAATTTGAAGCGGTTCGCCGCCTATAGAAACAGTTGTAACTTTCAATTTATCAGCATCAGGATGTTTTTCGCAAGTCAGTACTTCACCCACAAAAACGCCTTCCAAACCACCTTTGATACTTTCAATTTTTTCAATTCCATCCACTTCTAATCCTGTTTCAGTAAGGATTTTCCCTAAATCTTCAGCAGGAAGATCAGTTTGAACGTATTGTTTTAACCAGTTATAACTTATTTTCATGTTGTTGTGTCTTCAAAATTCAAGGAGAAAATTGCTTTCTCTAAAAGAAGCGCGAATTTAAGAATTTTAATTGCGAATTCAGTCATGTTGGAGAATGGATAATTCACAATTAATTTAGTTTTCCTCAGATATTTCTAGTAACTTTGTAGAAAGACATTTTCCAGCGCAAAATTATTAGCCATTTTTTTCGTCAGAATTAATTGTTGTCTTTACAAATTAATCATTTAAAGGAATAAATTCAAGTATGGCGAAATCTCAAGAAACCTGGAATAAAAAAGAAAAAGAAAAAATCCGTCAAAAGAAGAAAGAAGAAAAAGACAAACGCAAAGAAGAGCGCAAAGCCAATGGTGGAACTGCCAGTTTTGATGACATGATTGCGTATGTAGACGAAAATGGTAACCTTTCTTCAACTCCTCCAGATCCATTGAAAAAGAGAAAAATTGTTGCTGCTGATATTGAAATCGGTGTTCCAACAAGAGCCGCTGAAGAAGAAGTTGACCCAAATCGTTTTGGAACAGTTACATTCTTTGACACTTCAAAAGGATACGGTTTTATCAAAGATAGAGATTCTCAAGACAGTATTTTTTCACACATCAATGGTCATTTAGAGCAAATCCAAGAAGGCGATAAAGTAACTTTTAGAACTGAAAAAGGAATGAAAGGTTTGAATGCTGTAGATGTGAAAATCGCTAAAAAAGAAGTTGTAGCTCCAACACCAGCACCTGAAACACCAGAAGCTACTGCTGAAACTGCTGAATAAAATCTTATTTCGATTGTCTTAAAGTAAGTTTATTCTCTGCGAAACGCTTTAATTTTATTGTGTTTTGCTGTTTTAACTGATTTGAATCTTCATCGAAAAACAAGTAGTAATCATAAACTCCAGAAATACCATCTCGATTTACTGGTTTCAACCAAGAGAAAGATTTGGTTTCTCGATAATAATTTACTGAAGGTTCTAAAGTCCAGGAAATTCCTAGGGTTTTAGAACCTTTTTTAATGTTCAAATTTTCGATTATTTGCAATGCATTTTTAACATCGGCGTCGGATTTCCAAATGATGTTGTGGTGCAAGTTGAAATGACTTATAAATACGATTGAATTTAGCATGACTAAGGCTGAAAAAATTGAAATAAAAATCGGTTTAATAATTTGATTTTTATTTAGTTGAATCAAATAGTTAAAGGTGAAAACAACCAAGAACCCGCCAGCCAAAATCCAATATTGCGCAGCGCGATCTTTGGCAAATCCCATTTGAATTGCAAAATGCAAAACTGTTGGAATCAACATCAAAACCAAGCTCCAAACGAGAATTAATTTGATATACTTCGATTTCATTTTGAAAAAACTAAAAATTAAAATCGCTGTAAAAATCCAAATTCCCCAAAATGTGAAATCAAACCAATTTGTTTCATAACTGAAATGAAAAATGGATTTGAGTGTATCTTGAAAAACATTGTTTTCGCCACCAGCATACAATTCGTTCATTTTACTTAAATATTGAATGTTAAGCACAGCGGGAATTAAGAGGCAAATTTCAATGAAATAAGCGATTGTCATTTTTTTCCAAAAACCCAGATGTAATTTCAAGAAAAGTAAAAAGAAGCTTAATTCTAAAGCTAAAATTGGTGTAAAAAAGGCGTAATTAGCATAAATACAAGCGATTGAACTTGTAAGGAATAAAATCAAATTGCTTGTTTTTTGATTCAAGTAGAAAAAACGAAAACCTTGGTAAAAAGCAAAAGTCAAAAATCCCATTCCCAAGCCGTAACCGCGTGCCAAGGCGAAAAAATCCAACAAGAACGGATTGAGAAAAAAGACAAAAATCGCCAGCCAAATGGTCAAAAAATGCAATTTCGATAATTGAAGAATTTTAATAATAGAATAAGCGAAAAGTCCGAATGCAAGCACATTTGGAAGTCTCAATGACCATTCCGAATATCCAAAAATAAGTGAACAGCATTTCATTAAAATGGTATTTAACCAATGATTATTAGCTGTAAAAAGTTGAGATTCATTTCCTGTAAGAATGGTGTAAGAAAGACTTTCATCGTGTGTAAAACCGACTAAGATGCTCCGTGAAAAAACATATAGAAATACCAACAATACATTGATTTTTAAACCAGTATTTGCCCATTTTATTTTTGAATCATTATTTTCCAACATCTATCTGAAATGATTTTTGAGTTTTAAAATTGGACTTTCAAAATAGCGAAAACTGATCCAACTTAAAATGTATGTGATTGAAAAACAAATAAAGAAATAGAAACTAAAATAGAAAATACTTTCAGTCCACTGATTAGCGACAAATATAGCTTGTACATAAAAAATCACGATGCAATGAAACAGATAGAATCCGTAAGTCAATTCACCAGATTTTTTCAAGCCAGGAATTTGATCTAATTTGATCAGTGAATTTTTTGCATAAACTTGTTCAGCGATTACAAAAGCAAAGAAGGTTGCGATCACAATGCGTTGAAAGACAAATAAATAATTGATAAATATTTTAGATTCAAGGAAAAGGACAACAATTCCGATGCAATAGATAAGCAAGATTTGAAATTTAGAAATACGTTCAAAAAAAGATTGAATTCTATTGTCAAACGCCAAAAGTGCTAAAATTCCACCGACGGCAAAATCTGAGATTACTGAAAGTGTGTGATAGTATAATATTCTTTCATTTTGAATAAAAACGGTTCTGAAAATTAAAGAAATCAATAGAATAGCAAGAAAGAAAACCCAAAATTGTCTCTTTTTGGAAAATCGGAATATTCCGATAAGTAATGCCCAACTGAGGTAGAATTGCTCCTCAACACTCACTGACCAAGTGGCAGTCAGGAAATTCAAAGAATCACGCGCACCAAACCAAATTTCATCTAAATTGGATAAGAAAAATGTAAAGTTAATTAATTCATGTTCAGTTAATTTACCATAAGGAAGCATTGGAAATAGAATAAATCCAAAAAACACAACTACAAAATACAAAGGCCAAACGCGCAAAATTCTTCGTGCAATGAAATTTGAGAGTTTGATTTTTCCCGTTTTTTGCAATTCATTCAGCATTAAATAGGTGATTAAAAATCCACTCAAAACAAAAAAAAGTGAAACACCTAAATGTCCTTTGCTCGTAAATTTTGATAAAATGGAAAATAATGTTGAATCTTTAAAATTTCCCCAATGTTCTCTTCCCAATGAAAAGACATGGAAAACGAAAACCATGAATGCGCCAACAAACCTCAAACCGTTAAGATTCGGGAAAATTGGATTGCTTTGATTTTTTAAAATATTCACGTTTTCCAAAAGATGAATGATTACTTTTGTACAAGTTTACTGAAAATTAGAAAAAGAATGACTTACGACGTAGCAATCATTGGTGGAGGAATCGTTGGCGCAGCGACTTTATACAAGCTTCAAGCTAAAAATCCTGAATTAAAAATTGTATTGATTGAGAAAGAAGCATTGCTTGCAGATCATCAAACTGGACATAATTCTGGCGTGATTCACTCAGGTTTATACTATACACCGGGTTCTTTGAAAGCCAAAAATTGTGTTTCAGGACGTCATGAATTGGTTGCTTTTGCCAAGGAACACAACATTGCGCATGACGTTTGCGGAAAAGTCGTCGTAGCCACCAAAGAAAGCGAATTGCCATTTATGGAGAAAATCTATAACAATGGAATTGCCAACAATACTGAAGGATTAGAAAAAATTACTGCAGAACAAATCAAAGATCATGAGCCGCACGTCAAAGGAATTGCAGGATTGTGGGTTCCATGTACTGGAATTATTGATTTTCGAGGTGCAACAGCAAAAATGGTTGAAATTGCTTTGAGCATGCAACCTGAAAGTAAATTGTTGCTTGAGCATGAAGTAATCAATGTTGAAAAAGGAGAATCAACTTCAAAAGTAATAACGAATAAAGGAACAGTAGAAGCCAAATATTTGGTTTTTTGTGCTGGTTTGCAGGCGGATAGATTGGCACGAAAAGATGGTGTCAATTTGAAAGAGCAAGTTGTTGGATTCCGTGGTGATTATTACGAATTGACAGACGAAGCGAAACACAAAGTTCGAAATTTGATTTATCCAGTTCCAAATCCAGAATTTCCATTTCTAGGAGTTCATTTTACAAGAATGACAAATGGCGACGTTGAATGTGGTCCAAATGCGGTATTCACTTTCAAACGCGAAGGTTACGGCAAAACTGATTTTTCTTGGAGAGATACTTATGATGCTTTAACGTATAAAGGAACTTGGAAATTATTCTTCGGAAACATGAAATTTGGTATCGATGAATACCGTCGTGCTTTTTCTAAAAAGTTATTTTTGAAAACATTACAAGTTTTGATTCCCAGTTTAACGATGGAAGACATCAAACCAGGTAGAGCAGGAGTGAGAGCACTTTTGTTGGGCGAAGATGGTGATACAAGAGACGATTTCAGAATTGAATATCATGGACGCTCAATCCACGTTTTAAACGCACCATCTCCAGCTGCAACAGCATCCTTAGCGATTGGTGGTTATATCGCTGAAGAAGCAGAAAAGCATTTTGGATTGAAATAAATTAATAGATTATTATTACTTAAAAAACGCTGTCAAAATTCTTAAAAAACTTTCGTGATCATCAATTTGTGGCGCATGTCCGCATTTTGGAATGGAAACAAATTTTGCGTTGATTGCATTTGCGAAAGTTTGACCTGATTTTAATGAGAAAATTTCATCTGATTCACCCCAAAGTACAAGTGTCTCGATTTTCTTCAGACTGCTGATATCTTTCATTCTATCTTGTTCGGCAGGAAGTGATTTCAACATATTTATTTTCTCTTTTTGATTGCCAGCAAAATAAATGTCGTACGATTGTTTCATCGCAAATTTAGGTAAATGTGGTTTTTTATATGAGGATAAATTTACCAATTTTTGAATTTTTTCAGGTTCGGAGAACACAAACATTTCGTCGATGCTTTTCACATTATAATTGCTGCATACAACATCCAATTCTTTGATGTCAAATGTTGTACCTGGACTGTTTGCAACAATCATTCTTTCAACCATTTCTGGATGTTTCAAAGCAAAATCTACTAAAATAAATCCACCGTAACTTTGTCCTATGAAACTCGCTTTAGTGACATTCAGTTTTTTTAATAACTTTTCAACTGCTTCTGTTTGAGTCGCTAAAATAGCTGGTTTGTTTGTTCTACTTTCACCAAACCACAAAATATCCATCGAAATCACAGTATGGTTTTTAGAGAATGTTTCCATTTCTTTTTCCCAAGTCATCAAGGCATCGCCGCCAAATCCATGAATAAAAACGATTGCTGGACCAGATCCACCTTTCCAATATTTGATATGCAACGAATCTTCGTCAAAATATTGACGAACAATTTCCTGTTTTGCTAACTTTTTAGTTGCATGTTTGTCTTTGAACTTGACAACATTACAAGAAAATAAAATGGTTAAAAACGAACGTAGTAAAATTGATTTCATTGTTGTCTCTGAATTTATAACTTTTTAAAATTACATTTTTTTTTGGATTTAAATCGATTATAAATTAGTTAAATTGAGGTTAAACTTAAATGAAAATTAACTTAAAATCGTTAAGTTTGTTTGAAAACGGATGGACTAGAATTTCTTCCTTACATTTTAATTTACTCAAATTTGATTTTAGATTTAATTTCTCAAGGTGTTGTTATTATCATGATTTTGACCTTTTCCTTCGGTCCAGCTTTTTTCGCTTTGATCAATGCTGGAATTCGCGAAGGTTATAAACATGGATCGATGTTGGCTTTGGGCATTGTTTTGAGTGATTTATTTCTAAGTATTACCGTCAGTATTCTTATCTATTTTGGACTTGGAAATCTTTTGAATTCTCCGAAAACACAAGAGATTTCGTCTGTCGTTGGCGGCGTGATTTTATTGATTTTTGGTTTGACTTACTTTATAAAAAAATCAATCAAAGCTGACGATAAGGAAGAACCGGTAACTCAAGCGTCAGCATTTTTTCTGATTTCGAAAGGATTTTTGTTAAATCTGTTTAATCCTGCTGTTTGGTTTTTGTGGCTTGCAAACGCTACCGCAATCGGAAAAACAGTTCATTTCTCGTTGGTGAAAATGATTTTGTATTTTTTGGTTGTTTTGGGAATCGTTCTTTGTTTTGAACTTGGAAAAGTATTTTTAGCGGGAAAAATCAAACATTTCTTAACAGATAAGATGATGAATATCATCAATTATATAACAGGTTCTGCGCTAATTGCGTTTGGAATTGTGTTGATTTACAAGTTTGTGTTTAAATAAGTGTTTTTATCCGTTAGAATCACTTACGCACCAATAAAATCAATACTTACAATCAACTAAGTTTCCCTATTTTAAACGAATTTCTTCGCCAAAAATCTACCAGTAAAACTATTTTCATCCTTAATCAAATCTTCTGGTGTACCAGTAAAAACAATTTCGCCTCCTTCGTTTCCTCCATCAGGTCCTATGTCAATTACCCAATCAGCTGACTTGATAATGTCTGCATTGTGTTCAATTACAATAATTGAATTTCCATTGTTAATCAATCTTTGAAAAGCGATTAATAATTTCTCGATGTCATAAAAATGCAATCCAGTTGTTGGTTCATCAAAAATGAAAAGCGTTGACAACGAAGCGTCGCCTTTGGCTAAAAATGAAGCCAATTTAACACGTTGTGCTTCACCACCACTCAATGTACTAGACGATTGACCCAGTTGTAAATAGCCCAAACCAACATCAAAAAGTGGTTGGATTTTGGTGACAATTTTATCAGCCAATTTATCGCCCGCATTTTTGAAAAATTCAAGTGCATTTTCAATATCTAAATTCAAAATATCAGCAATATTTTTTCCTTTAAATTCAATTTCTAAAGTTTCATATTTGTATCGTGAACCATTGCAAGCCTCGCAAAGCAAATGAACATCAGCCATAAATTGCATACCAACCGTTACTCTTCCTTCTCCTTCGCACATTTCACATCGTCCGCCTTCAACATTGAAACTGAAAAAGCCCGGTTTATAACCTCTTGCTTTCGATAAAGGTAAGCGAGCAAATAATTCTCTGATATCGTCAAACGCTTTCACATAGGTTACAGGATTGCTTCGAGAAGATTTTCCAATGGGATTTTGATCTACAAATTCGATTTCTTTAATCAATTTTAAATCTCCTTCCAAGGCCTTGAAATTTCCTTGAAAATCTCCAAATTGTCCCAAATGTTTGCGCATGGCGGGATACAAAATATCTTTTACCAAAGTTGATTTTCCCGAGCCGCTGACACCAGTCACACAAACTAAACTGTGTAAAGGAAAATCGACAGTCACATTTTTTAAATTGTTTTCTTTGGCGCCAACTACAGTGAGTTTATTGTTTGATTTTCTGCGTCTTGAAGGGATTTCAATTTTTCTTTCACCAGTCAAATATTGCGCTGTTAAACTGTTTTTTTGATTGATTAATGCCGCATGATTTCCTTGAAAAACGACTTCACCACCATAAACTCCAGCCATTGGACCGATATCTAAAATTTCATCAGCTGCTTCCATGATGTCTTCTTCGTGTTCCACAATGATGACTGTATTTCCCAAATCACGCAAGTTTTTCAATACTTTGATTAATTTTTGAGTGTCGCGTGGATGTAAACCAATACTCGGCTCGTCCAAAATATACATTGAACCAACCAAACTACTTCCCAGTGAAGTTGCCAAATTAATGCGTTGTGATTCACCGCCAGAAAGTGAATTAGATTGACGGTTTAATGTTAAATATCCCAAACCAACTTCGTTCAAAAATCCGAGTCTATTCGTGATTTCTGGCAACAATCTTTTGGCAATTTGAGTTTCGTGGCTTTCCAAAGTCAACTCTTTGAAAAATGTATAAATTTCTTTAACAGGAGTTAGAACAATTTCCGTAATTGTTTTTCCATTAACAGTAACATAATTGGTGTCTTTTCTTAATCTAGTTCCTTTACAGTCAGGACAAATTGTTTTTCCACGGTAGCGAGAAAGCATCACGCGGTATTGAATTTTATAAGATTGACTTTCTAAAAATTTAAAGAATTTATTTAGTCCTGAAAAGTATTTGTTTCCACCCCACAATAATTGATATTCAGCTTCGGTGAGTTCTTCAATTGGTCGATGAATCGGGAAATTGAATTTTGAGGCAGAAAGTACCAATTCATTTAAATATTCGCCCATAGTTTCGCCTTTCCAAGCAACAATACCGCCTTGAAAAACACTTAAACTCGGGTCGGGAATCACCAAATTTGGATCAATTCCAATTACAGAACCAAATCCTTCGCAAGTTTTACAAGCTCCGAAAGGATTATTAAAGGTAAAAAAGTGTTCGCTTGGTTCCACAAATTCTATTCCATCCAACTCAAATCTGTTGTTGAAAATGAAAGTTTCATTGGTATCTGGAAAGTGGATTTCGCAATTACCTTGACCTTCAGCAAAAGCCAACGCAATTGAATCTGCTACTCTAACCATCGCTTCTTCGTCTTCGCGAAAAGTTTTGATTCGATCGACCAAAATTCTTGCGTTTTCGATGTTTTTAACAGTAGAATCAATATTTTCTAATTCTATTATTTCTTCATTCAAAAATAGTCTTGCATAACCTTGATCTTTCAACAAAGTCAATTGCCTTTCAGTACCATATTTTTCAAATGATTGAATAGGAGCTAGTATATATGCTTTGGTTCCTTCTGTTTGTTTGATCAAAAAATCGATCACATCAGAAACGGTATGTTTTTTTACTTCCAATCCTGAAACAGGAGAAATCGTTTTTCCAACTCTAGCGAAAAGCAATTTTAAATAATCGTAAATCTCTGTCGTTGTGCCAACTGTAGATCTCGGATTGCTTGACGTTACTTTTTGTTCAATGGCAATAGCAGGCGAAATTCCTTTGATAAAATCGGTTTCAGGTTTATCTAATTTACCTAAAAATTGACGTGCATAGGAAGACAAACTTTCCACGTATCGTCTTTGACCTTCTGCATACAAGGTATCAAAGGCTAATGACGACTTCCCAGAACCTGAAAGTCCGGTGATTACCGTTATTTTTCCGTGGGGAATTTTGACATCAATATTTTTTAAATTGTGAACTCGAGCGCCTTTGACGTGAATGTATTGTTGTGCCATTTGGAATGAAAGTCAATTGAGTGATAAAAGTAAATAAATCTCGTTGAATCAACAGTAAAATCAGCGAAATGTTTTGAGAATTTAGAATTTTTTAGACTTTATAAAAATCGGTTAGATATAGATGAAAAAAGTACAATCAAGAATTGAAATTTTGCCAAATCAAACGGCATTTTTTCATATAAAACAATCCTAAAACGCAAAAAAGTGCCAATCCAAATAGATTAACACTTTTCTTTTTTTGAATAAAGGATTCTTAATTATTGCCTTTGGCGTGGTCAGCTAAAAATTGCTTCAAACCTGAATCTGTCAAAGGATGTTTGGCGAGTGCCAGGATCGCACTCAATGGGCCGGTCATTACATCGGCACCAATTTCTGCACAGTTGATAATGTGCATTGGATGTCTCACAGAAGCTGCAAGTATTTCAGTGTCAAATACGTAATTGTCGTAAATTTGACGAATTTGTGCTACTAAATCTAAACCATTAACAGAGATATCATCCAATCTACCGATGAATGGAGAGATATATGTTGCTCCAGCTTTGGCTGCCAACAAGGCTTGACCAGCAGAGAAAATCAATGTACAATTGGTTCTAATTCCTTTATTTGAAAAATATTTGATTGCTTTGATACCTTCAGGAATCATCGGGATTTTAACCACAATATTTTTGTGAAGTGCGGCTAAGATTTCACCCTCGCGAATCATTCCTTCTAAATCAGTCGAAATAACTTCCGCACTCACGTCACCATCAACGATTTCGCAAATTGCTACGTAATGATTTAATATGTTTTGTTGTCCGGTTATACCTTCTTTCGCCATCAACGAAGGATTGGTTGTAACGCCATCTAACACTCCAAGATCGTTTGCTTCTTTGATTTCTTGTAAATTAGCAGTATCAATGAAAAATTTCATGTCTTAATATTTTTAAAGTGAAAAATCAAGTTTAATATTACAAATGAAAAAAAAATGCTCTCATTTAATTGCCTAAAAAACGGAAAAATATTTAAGCAATTTTGATTGGATTACCTTTTAAGAATTTAGATCAAAAAAAGTGGGGCAAGCTACTCGCATCGCACCGCTCAACTTCTTACCTTTGCTGCATTCCTGCCCTGGAGGAGTTAGAAGGAGCTGGTCGTACAAGACTTACCCCACCGCAAAAGTACGCATTTTTTTGTGTTTTGCAAGGATTATTATTTTTTTGAATTAAAATTTTTCAAATCCAAACAATTTTTTGAATCCTTTGTTTCTACTTAAACACAAGGCTTAATGTAAAAAAGACACTAAGCATATTTAGATTAATCGAAATTGAGTATTTGAAAAATTACTTTGTTTCGATTCTTCTTGTTATATTTGCCTTTCTTTAAAAAAAATAGCAAAATTATGGCTACAAAAGCAGTTGCAAAACCAAGCAAAACAACCAAAAAAAGTTCAGTTGCTTCCAATTCAAAGTTTTCAAAAGAAACTTATGTGAAATGGTACAAAGACATGCTATTAATGCGTCGTTTTGAAGAGAAAGCGGGACAATTATACATCCAACAAAAATTTGGTGGATTTTGTCACTTATATATAGGACAAGAAGCAATCGTTGCAGGAACCGTTAGTGGTAGCCGTCCGACTGATAGTCACATGACTGCATATAGAGATCACGCGCATCCAATTGGTTTGGGTACTGATCCTCGTGTTTTAATGGCGGAACTTTACGGAAGAACGACAGGTTGCTCTAAAGGTAAAGGTGGTTCAATGCACTTTTTTGATAAAGATAAAAATTTCATGGGTGGACACGGAATCGTTGGAGCGCAAATTCCAATGGGTACTGGTGTTGCTTTTGCAGAGAAATACAACGAAACAGACAATGTAGTTTTTGTTTCTATGGGAGATGGAGCTGTAAGACAAGGTGCTTTACACGAAACTTTCAATATGGCTGTGAATTGGAAATTGCCAGTGATTTACATCATTGAAAATAACAATTATGCCATGGGAACTTCTGTTGAAAGAACAACGAACGTAACTGATTTATCTAAAATTGGTTTGTCTTATGATATTCCTTCAAAATCTGTAAACGGAATGTCTCCTGAAGCAGTTCACGAAGCAATTGAAGAAGCTTGTGATAGAGCTAGAAGAGGTGATGGACCAACTTTGTTAGATATCAGAACTTACAGATACAAAGGACATTCAATGTCAGATCCTCAAAAATACAGAACGAAAGAGGAGGTTGCTGAATGGCAAGCTAAAGATCCAATTGACCATTGTTTAGATGTAATCAAAGAAAACAAATGGTTGACTGATGCTGAGATCGAGGAAATAAATAATTGGGTGAAAAAAGAAGTAGAAGAATCAGTTGAATTTGCTGAAAATTCTCCATATCCAGAAGCACATGAATTATATGAGGATGTTTACATGCAAACTGATTATCCTTACATTAAAGAATACTAAAATTTAACTGTTTACAGTAAAAAATAAAAATTATGGCAGAAATAATTTATATGCCCAAATTGAGCGACACCATGACAGAAGGTGTTGTTGCAGAATGGCATAAAAAAGTAGGCGACAAAGTTTCATCAGGTGAATTGTTGGCGGAAATTGAAACCGACAAAGCAACCATGGAATTTGAGTCTTTTTATGATGGCGTGTTGTTGCATATTGGTGTTGAAAAAGGAAAATCAGTTCCAGTAAATGTGGTACTTGCAATTATTGGAAAAGAAGGGGAAGATATCTCTGCTTTGCTTGCCAATGCAGAAGCTCCTGCTACTGAAGTGAAAGTAGAAGAAAAAGCAGTGGAAGCACCAAAAGCAAATCCTGCGCCCGTTCAAGCCGCTGCTACTCCAGCTCCAAAAGCTGCGCCAGTTGTATCACCAGCACCATCAAACGGACGTGTTTTTGCTTCACCATTGGCTAAAAAAGTTGCCGAGGAGAAAGGAATTGATATCAACCAAGTTGCTGGAACTGGTGACAATGGAAGAATTGTTAAAAGAGATGTAGATCATTTTACACCTTACGTTCCTGCAGCAAATGCAGTTCAATATGCTGCTCCTGCCGGACAAGAATCATTCACAGATGAAACGGTCTCTCAAATGCGTAAAACCATTGCTAGACGTTTGGCTGAAAGCAAATTTACAGCACCACACTTCTATTTGACTTTGGACATCGACATGGACAATGCGATTGCAGCAAGAAATGCGATGAATGCAGATAAAAATGTGAAAATTTCGTTCAATGACATGGTTGTGAAAGCTTCCGCAATGGCGTTGAGAAAACATCCTGCAATCAATAGTTCTTGGTTGGGTGATGTGATTCGCAGAAATCACCATGTGCACATTGGAATTGCTGTAGCAGTTGACGAAGGTTTGTTGGTTCCTGTAGTTAGATTTACAGACACAAAAGGTCTTGCACAAATCGGCGCTGAAGTGAAAGAATTTGCGCAAAAAGCGAAAGATAAAAAATTACAACCTTCAGATTGGGAAGGAAATACATTTACAATTTCTAATTTGGGAATGTTCGGAATCGAATCGTTCACAGCGATTGTAAACCCACCAGATAGCTGTATTTTGGCTGTCGGAGGAATCAAACAAATTCCAGTAGTGAAGAATGGACAAGTTGTTCCAGGAAATGTAATGAAATTAACCCTTTCATGTGATCATAGAGTGGTAGACGGAGCCTCAGGAGCTGCTTTCTTGCAGACTTTGAAAGGTTATCTAGAAAATCCAGTAACGATGCTTGTTTAAGGAGAATAAATCTTTAAAAAAAACGCTCATCTTATCAGATGGGCGTTTTTTTTGATTATTGAATATTTAGATTTTTGGAAAGGATTTTTATGTGCTTGTCGACAATAATAAATTAAATTAAAATTTTTAAATCGGGAGTCGATTTCTATGATTATACTTCTAACAAGCGAAAAATCTAGTAGACAAAGGAATCGGCCTCAGCAATAAAAGCGTTTAAAAAAAATACCAATTCATGACGGATAAACAAAAGTACTGTTTGAGCGATATTGATCTTACTGCCTAGAAAATTCGAATTGCGAGTTTACTTTTGTTGAGTCAAGGATTTTATTTTTTTAGCTTTGATTGCGTAAGCCTAGCGTTTTTTGGTTACTTTTTTTAGCAATGAAAAAAAGTAACGAAATCATTTCCCGTAAGAGTCATGTTCAACTTAAAGAAGCATTATAGTTGAAAAATTCTCTTAATTTGAGAATTTTTCAGGTTTTAAACAATCCACTATGGAATACCTTTTACAAATCATGTAAAAGTAGCTTTATATTTCTCGAAATTTGTTAAAAGCAAATATACACGAGCTGAAAGATGAACAAAACTCTCACCATTTCATATCAAGAATTTGAAAATTGGACTTCTTTGGACTCGAAAGAGCAAGATTTGGTTCAAAAAGCATATTCAATTGCTGAAAAAGCGTATGCGCCTTACAGTAATTTTAGGGTAGGGGCAATGCTGTTGTTGGAAGATGGGACGGAAGTGGCTGGAAACAACCAAGAGAATATTGCATATCCTTCGGGATTGTGTGCTGAAAGAGTAGCACTATTTTATGCTGGTGCAAACTTTCCGGAAACTGCAATTCAGACTTTGGTGATTGTGGCCAAAGGTGACTTGATCAAGCAAGATGATTGTGTTTCGCCATGTGGTTCGTGCAGACAAGTAATTGCTGAAAGTGAGAAGCGACAAAAGACAAATATTCGGGTGATTTTAGTTTCGGAATCTGGTAGGACCTTTATTTTTGAGAAAGGAACCGATTTATTGGTTTTTGCTTTCGGAATTTCTGAATAGTAAAGCAATCATTTTTGTTGATAGTCAAATTTTAAATTTCAATTATCAATATAACATATTGGTAATCAATATTTTGAAATTTTAGTTATTAACATTTGTCTGTTGATATATTGTAAGGTTTCATTGTCGAATGTCTTCAAATTCGCAGTAAATTTGAATATTGCTTAACGTGTTACGATAAGCGATGTTTGTATGATAAAGTGTTAATTTAAAAAACACGCTTTGTTAGAATAAATTTTATAATGTTAAAATTAAATCGTCAATCACAATTGATTACGATTAATAAATATTTAGATTTATGTTAAACGTATAAAATTACGATTAACATAATTTATTTTTCTAACATTTTGTTTTTAGATATTCAGTGTAAATAGTTTATACTTTTCTAAAAATATATTTTTACATATAAGTTACTTCTTATTTTTTTCCGATCTTAAAAATAATTGTAGAGTATCCGAAAATAAAACTCCAATATTTTTAAATTTTCTTAAGATTATATATTATATCTAAAAGTTGATTGTACTAGAAAAGTACCGCAGATAGAGTCGATTGTAAAAGAATATGATTTACTTCATAGTCTCTATAATAAGAAAATAGAAAATGTATATTAATAGGAAAGTGATAAGTACAGAATTAGACTTGCTATTCTTTAAATTTACTATTGAAAAAAGTAAATTTAATGTTGAATTGCACTTTTAAATTTGTTTTTCTAGGATTACTCCAAGACTGTCTCCGAAGCAATTTTTTGGTTTGAATTATTACTTTTTACAGAAAGTTAAAATCTTAAAAATCCATAAATTGAATAATTTTTAGGCAAACCAAAATATACTCCAAATGCATTATTCTGAAATTATTGTCATTTCATACTTTTGAATTGTGTTTTAAATGAATGGTTATGAAAAGATTTTTGATTTTAAGTTTGGCTCTGCTAGTTAGTAATTTGGTTTCTGCACAATATGAAAAGTTTCGAACAGTGAAATTTTTAGAAACAAATTCGTTGATGTCAACTTTTAATTTGGCTGACAATGTGCAAGCAAAAGCACAAATCAGGGCGCAAGCTGGGGCAGCGATTTTGGATGAAGCATTAATTAATTCCAGTGAAAGTGCTTGGCCAGAAGGTATTGCTACTTTAGACAGTAGAAATCAAAACAGAAGTTTGATGAATTCGTACAACGGAAGATATATTTCAGACATAGAAACCAATTCTTGTATGATTTTGATTACTCCCGCTGAAAATAAACACATGGAGTCATCGCTTAGACCGACTAAAAATATTTACTTCATTTTAAGTAAATCGAGCATTGAATTTAATTCAGGAAGCAATCAGGTATTGGCCAATACTCCTGTCGTAGCGACATTTCCTACTGATTTTGACGGTCAGGTAATTCGATTGCTGAAGGAGTTTGAAACTGAATTTGAAAATGTAATTGGAGATAAATTACCTGCCGAAAATGAATTTGATATATTTGAAGAATATGATTCTAAATTAAAATTACAAGGCGCAGTGAAATGCTATTTTCCTGGAAATTTTTATTCAGGAAATGTTTTTATTGCTGATTTTGGAGATTATAAATCTTACGATGAGGGTAAAGCAATTTTTGATAAATTGGTAGCAAAAATCAACAATATTTCCTTCAAAGACATGACTTTTGTAAGTAACGAAAGTAATTTGGAAAATTTATGGACGTACTATTGGCTGCCTTTCAATCTTTCTGGAAAAATGAGCGCCAAAATGGAAAAAGTATTGATTGAGGTTCAAATGATAAAATTACTGGCGTTTGACGAAAAATTCAAAACTTATGATTCATATTCGTTGACTTTCAGAATCAGTAAACAAGATGATTAAAATTTTCAGTCTTTGTCAATACTGATGAAAAGCATTAAATCATAACTGAAATGCGCAGCTATGCAAAACCAAATTCCCATGGGTGCAAGCCAAAATCCGAGGGAAAGTATGAATGGGAGCAATAAAATTCCATATAGCGAAAGTCGCCATTTTTTTGGATTTAAATATCCGTGAATCGCAATAAATAGGATGGAAGTAATCCAAATTCCTGCCCATTGTTGAACTCCAGCGCGGAATAAAATTTCTTCACCAAATCCTGCGCAAAACGACAAGAAGATTTTGTCCACCAAATTCAAATTCATGGATTGAATCAATTTTTCTTGTCTGTCGAGTTCGTTGCCGAAAATTTTTAGTTGAAAAACACTCATACTGAAAACCGCATAAATAATTCCCCAGGAAAGACCTAATAATGTTTTAGGGAGAAATAAATTGTTGAAATCGAGAATTTTCCAAGGAATTACATCTTCAAAATACCATAAAGCCCAAATTGCAGGAATTGGAAAAATTAGTAAGGTTATCAGGCCAAGGAAATAGATTCGGGTTTTGATTTGCATTTTATTAGCTCAATCTTTGAATGATTTCAATTTCATTTGGATACAAATCCAACAAACTTTCGGTGGTGAATAGTTCAAAATCACGGAAATCAAATCCTGGAGCAACGACGCATGAAACGAGTGAAAAACTGCTTTCTTCCAAAACTGTCGATCCGAAAATGGTGTTTTTGGGAACCATGAATTGTGGTTGCATGTTGTTTTCCAAATCGGTTCCGACCAAATGTTCGTGGTGACCGTTTTGATCTAATGTATGGACAATCAGCGGACTTCCTGCATGGTGAAACCACAATTCATCGCTTTTGATTCGGTGAAATTTGGAGACATTTTCTGAAGTTAATAAAAAATAAATCGAAGTCATCAAATTTCTTTCTCCACTTACAACGGTTTCTTCTGAGCGGTAAACTTCTTTGTAAAATCCTCCTTCAGGATGTGGTTGTAAACCAAGTGCATCGATGTATTTTTGCATGAAATTCTAATTGAAATCTGAATTAACTTGTTGATTTATTGTTCAATCGGTCCTTGAATAAATTGAACGCCTTTATTTTTGATATTTGGTAAATAGTACCTGAAATCGAATGAAATATAGGTTCCAATTAAATTGCCCACGGCTACTTTTGAGTAAGATTGTCTTTCATAAACTGCTGCAATTTGGTAAATCGGTTTTACTGGAATTCTACCCGAAATACCAAGGTAGAAAATTCCACTTTTTTCAGTGCGATATTCAGCACCAAAGTTGGCATTCATTTCAAATCCTACTTTGGAAAATCTTCTTCCTTCTTGAATAAAAACATTTCCTCCTTGTAAAGCCAACTTAGTCGCTACATCAGAAGGATTGTAAACCATTGAACCACCAAGAGAAGCATTCATGAAAATTTTATCACTTAATTGAATGTAAATTAATGCATTGAGTGGAATGTCGTAATTTACAAAACTGATGTCATTGCGTACATACAAATTTGAATCTGGAATTGAAAAATCGATATTGTAGTTTCTTTGCACTTGATTGATTCCTGTTTCTAAACTGATTAGTTTAGTCAAACCGATTCTTACATTAGCGCCAAATGAGTAGCCAAATTTCTGGTTTACAACGGCAAAGAATTGTTCGTTGTTCAATTTCAATTGCGATGAACCTAAAAAATTTCCTGCAATCAATGGTTTAAATTGCAAACCAAAATAGGAGGGGAACTTCTCTTTTTTTTCTTTTTTCTCTGAACTTTGTGCAAATCCTATTTCAACTTGACTCAAAATGAGAAAAGTCAACAAAAATTTAAAAATGTGATTGCTGTTCATAATAATCACAAAGAAAACGATTTTAATCCGAAAATATTTGAAATGATTCCTATTAAATCAATTGATTGATTCAGACGTAATTTTTTTTGTATGAATGGGTGCGCTTATAAATTTACCTCCATTCAGTTAAATATTCAATTGGTCTTCTTTGACCTTTTGGCCATTGTTCAGCAGGATAGCCCAAGTAAAAAATTCCTAGGCATTTATCTGCTTCGCCTAATTTTAGAAATTCATTCATTTTTGGACTTGAAATTACTTTTGGTGTGGCCCAAAATCCGCCAATTCCATAAGCTGTGCAAGTTAAATGCATATTTTGTACAGCACAAGCGATTGCTTCAATTTCTTCAATTTCAGCAATTCTACCTGTTTCATCCCGTTTCATGTTGATGGCAATTGCTACTGAAGATTTCATTGGACGTGTTATCATTTTCGCCAATTTCATGTCGTTTTGTTTGTCCGCTGGTGTTTCTTCCAAATATAATTTACCTAAAATATCGGCTAAATCTTGACGACTTTCATCCATAAAAACGGTAAAACGCCAAGGTTGTGTGTTTCCATGAGTTGGCGCCCAAATCGCGTTGTTAAGAATATGCTCAACTTGTTCTTTGTGAATTTTTCGATCGCTGAATTGTTCAGGATAAATCGTGCGTCTGTCTTTGATTAAATCTGTGATTTCTGAAAGATTGTACTTCATGTGAATTTGAAAAGAGATTTAGAAAATATAGTTTTCAGGTGATCCGTTATTCCAACTTTTTAATGTCAAATTTTCGCCATCAAAAACAGCAAAAGTGTTGTATTTCAACCAATCACCGATATTCATGTAGCTCGCGTTTTCGCCGATTGGAATGGAAAGTGGAAGATGTCTGTGCCCAAATAGATAAAAATCTACTGGATTAATTTTATTTTGTTCTTCGCAATAAATGGCTAACCATTCGTGTTCTTTTCCAAGGAATTTCTCGTCTGTTTTCCCTGTTTTGGCTCGACTGCTTCGTGATGAATAATTTGCCAAACCAATTCCAAAATTTGGGTGAAAACGTGCAAAAAGCCATTGGCAAATCTTGCTGTCAAAGAAATTCTTTAACATTTTGTATTTCAGATCTCCAGGACCTAAACCATCTCCATGTCCGATGTAGAATTTCTTGTTTCCAAAAGTTCTAACGATTGGTTTTCTATACAATTGAACGCCCAATTCTTTTGGGATGTAATCAAAAATCCACATGTCATGATTTCCTGTAAAAAAGTGAACAGGAATTCCACTGTCAGTAAATTCAGCAATTTTTCCTTGCAGTCTTACAAATCCTTTGGGAATGGCGTTTTTGTATTCGAACCAAAAATCAAAAATATCACCAACTAAAAAAAGTTCTTCACAGGTTGGTTTGATTGAATCTAGCCAAGCGCAAATGGCTTTTTCGCGTTCCAAACTTTTCTCATAATTCGGCGCGCCCAAATGAAAATCTGATGCGAAGTAAATATTTTTTGCTGATTTTTCAGTCATATATAATTTTGGAAATCAATAGGATTAATGTCCGAAAATGCTTTTTAAGGTGTTTTCTAAATCTGGACCTCTCAATTTGGTATTGATGATTTTTCCTTCTTTGTCAATCAACACTGTGAAAGGAATCCCGGTTACTTTGTATAATAAAGCTGCTTCATTTGACCAAAATTTAAGATCACTTACATGATTTGGCCAAACCAATCCATCTTTTTCGATCGCCGCCAACCAAGGTTCTTTCTTTTGATCTAGAGAAACACTCAAAACAGTAAATCCGTCTTTTTCGTATTTTTTATACAAATTCACCACATTTGGATTTTCTTTTCTACATGGTCCGCACCAAGAAGCCCAAAAGTCAAGTAGAACAACTTTTCCTTTTAAATCAGACAATTTCAACATTTTTCCGTCAGCCATTGCTTGACTAAAATCTGGAGCGTCTTTTCCGGGAGCTAAAAATTCATTGGCTTGATTTTGTGCTTTCAATTGCGCAAAATTTGCTTTCACTTGATCGATAGTAGGCGATCCGTCAAAACCAGCAACCAATTGATTGACCACTGATTCGTAAATAGGGAATTCTTTTTGAATGTCTATTGTTTGCAAAGTTGGAATCAACGCTGGAGAATTTGGATTGTCTGAGATGTAACGTTGTCTTACAGCATTAAATTCATAGTAAATTTGGCTGAATGATTGATTTACAGCATCTAATTGATCAGGAAATTTTTGCAAATAAGCATTGGCTGAATCTTTTTTACTGTTAAAAACCCTTAAATCATTGATGAACGCATTCATGTGGGAAGATTCATCTGAACCAATGATGTTGTTAAAATAATTGATATTCTTTCCATCTCCATACACTTTGATGTCTGCACCATCTTTTAGGATTAAGTTCAAATGTTCATTTGGTGAAATTCTTAGAACGTAATAATCTTTAGCGGGCAACTTTCCTGTTAATTTAAAATCTCCTTTTTTTGAAACCGGTGCTTTAATATAGTCCACATAACCTTGTTGGGTATATTGCGCAAGGATGATTGTGTCTGTTTTGAGATTGAAAATATTTCCACCAACCGTCACTTGAATTTGAGCAAAGCTTAGAAGCGAGCAAAGTAATAATGAAACTGTCAATAATTTTTTCATTTGTTTGATTTTTTAGAAATGCATTTTTCTTGAATAATAAGACGTTTAAAATTCAAATTAGTTTATTTCAGTATTTCATTCAATTTTTGTTCCAAAGCTGGACCACGTAAATTTGTTCCTATAATTTTCCCTTGTTTATCGATCAAAACGGTGTATGGAATTCCGTCAAAACCGTATAATGCTGGCAATGGTGATTTCCACTGTTTCAAGTCACTGACATGGTTTGGCCAAATTAATCCATCAGATTTAATTGCTCTTTTCCAAGCATTTGCATCGCTATCTAAAGAAACGCTGAAAACAGTAAAACCTTTGTCTTTGAATTTATTATACGCTCTGACAACATTTGGATTTTCCTGACGGCAAGGTCCGCACCACGAAGCCCAGAAGTCGATCAATACCACTTTTCCTCTTAATGACGAAAGTTTCAATGTTTTTCCTTCAGGATTTTTCAATTCAATTTCAGGAGCTGTAATTCCTGCTCCGTTTCTAGGACTGGTTTTGGAAGTTTTAAATTCAGCCATTCCTGCTGAAATTTGTTCAACTTGCATACGCATTGAATTTGCGATTGGGGATCCAGGATATTTTTCTTCAAAAGCAATAGCTACTTTTTCCAACACATTCAAATTGTCTGTATCCCAATTATCAAATCCCATGGCTGGTGTCATGGAAGTCGAAAGCACGATATTTGCTGGATTCCCAGGGTTTTTCAACATTTCAGCTTTGGCAAAAGCGTCTAATGGTTTTCTCATTTCTAAGAATTCCTTGATCTGTTGTTCCTGCGACAATCCTTTCTTAGTCATCAAAAGGGCTTGTTTTTCCGCAAATTGATTGAAGTTTGCCATGTATTTTGTCAACGTTTCTGCCCAAACAGCGCCTGAAATTTTCGGCAATCTTTCGTACGTTGCAAAATCTGCCATTACTTTGATAGAATCTTTCGGTTCCAAGGTCAGCGGAATAATTTTGTTGGTATTTCCAATTTTGAGTTGATACAATCCCATTCCTTGGATATTTCCTTTCAACAAAAATTTTCCATTGGCTGCGGTTTTGGTTTCCGCCAATTTGATGGAACCTTTGTTACTCAAAGCTTCCAACGCTAATGTTTGATTTCCACCGCCAGTAATTTGACCAGAAATTGAAAAGTTGACTTCTAAATTTGAATAATCTGTCAGTTGTTCTTCCTCATTGATTGCGCCGTCGATAGGTGCGTTTTGCTCAGGTTCACCACAAGCAAAAAGGATAAATAAAGTACTGATTAATAAAAACTTATTCATATTTAAAAAATATTTATGCAGATAATTCATCTAACATTTTGCGCATCAATTGATTTGCTTGTTTTGGGTCTGCTTTTCCGCCAGAAACTTTCATCAATTTTCCCATAAGGAAACCTGTTAATTGTTTTTCTCCAGCAACGTAACGCGCAATTTCAACTGGATTTTCGTCGATAACTTGTTGTATGTATGCAATCAAACTACCTTCATCAGATTCTTGAATCAAGTTCAATTCTGTGGCAATTTCCAAAGGATTTTTCTCTGGATTTTTCGTCAATTCAGGGAAAATATTTTGAGAAGCGACCGTTGACGAGATTTTTCCTTCTTCAATCAATTGAATTAATTGCGCTAAAGTTCCCGCTTCCACAGGAAATTCTTCCATTTCTAAACCGTTGTGATTAAGGTAAGATTTCACATCACCCATCACTAAATTCGCTGCAGCTTTGAAATTGTTTGTATGCTTGATAATTTCCTCAAAATACAAAGCAACAGGTTTGCTATCAGTCAAAATTCCAGCGTCATAAGCTGTCAAACCTAGTTTTGATGTATATTTTTGAAACAATTCTCTTGGTAACGCAGGCATTTCACCTTTTATTAAATCAATTTGTTTTTGATCGATGAAAAGCGGTTGCAAATCTGGTTCAGGAAAATACCTGTAATCATTCGCAGCTTCTTTTGAACGCATAGAAATGGTAATTCCTTTCAAAGCATCAAATCCACGTGTTTCCTGAGAAATCGTTTCACCTTTTTCTAACATTTCAATTTGACGTGTCACTTCAAATTCAATAGCACGTTGAACATTTCTGATTGAGTTCATGTTTTTGACTTCCACTTTAGTACCGAACTCTGGTGCATTGTGCAATCTGACAGAAACGTTTGCATCACAACGCATAGAACCTTCTTCCATGTTTCCGTCGCAAATATCTAAGTAGCGAACCAATTTTCGAACTTCTGTCAAATAATCATAAGCTTCTTGTGAAGAGCGAATATCTGGCTCAGAAACAATTTCCAATAAAGGAACGCCAGCACGATTTAAATCGACCAAAGTATCAAAAACATCTACGTCGTGAATACTTTTTCCTGCATCTTCTTCCATGTGAATCCTTGTGATTCCAATAGATTTTTCAGCACCGTCTTTTCCTTTGATAATGATTTGACCTCCAGTACAAATTGGCGTTTTATCTTGCGTGATTTGATAGCCTTTTGGAAGGTCAGGATAAAAATAATTTTTACGAGCAAAATATTGATCTCTTGCAATTTCACTTCCGCAAGCTAGACCCAATTTGATGGCAAATTCGATCGTTTTTTTGTTCATTTTAGGTAAAGTACCTGGATGACCCAAAGAAATAACGCTTACATTGGTGTTTGGATTTGATCCATATTCGTTGACATCGTTAGAATAAGCCTTGGATTTTGTCAGCATTTGAGCATGAACTTCCAAACCTATTACAACTTCGTATTTATCTCTAATTTCCATATTTTTTGATTGATTGCGAATTCAAAATCTTAAATCAATGAAACTTTTTTTTTCGCAATGCATTGTTTTATAATCTTGTAATCAATTCTTTCATGATTAATGTCATTTTTGGCTCTTGGCGACTTGCAACTTCAATTACATCGTCAAGGCTCACTTTTTGGATTTTTCCTTTAACCCCTAAATCAGTGATAATTGAGATTGCGAAACACGGAATTTCCATGTGACGCGCCACGATAACTTCTGGAACAGTTGACATTCCAACAGCATCTGCACCAATTGCGCGAACATATGCGTATTCAGCAGGCGTTTCCAACGTTGGACCAGTCAAACCAGCATAAGTTCCGACGGCAACGCGGATATTATTCTCAGCTGCGATTGTTTTTGCCAATGCGATCATTGCAGGATCATACGGTTCGCTCATATCAGGAAAACGTGGTCCTAATTCGTCGAAGTTTTTTCCAATTAATGGATGTGCTGGAAATAAATTGATGTGGTCATCTTGAATCATGATTTCACCTACTTCAAAGTCAGGATTTACACCACCTGATGCGTTGCTAACAAACAATCTTTCAATTCCCATTAATTTCATAACACGAACAGGATAAGTTACTTGTTTCATGTCATAACCTTCATAAAAGTGAAAACGACCTTGCATCGCGATTACTTTTTTGCCACCTAAATTTCCAAAAATCAATTTTCCAGAATGACTTTCTACAGTAGAAACTGGGAAATGCGGGATATCTTTGTATGGAATTTCATTGATGATTTCAATTTCCTTTACTAATCCGCCTAAACCTGTGCCTAAAATGATACCGATTGTTGGTTCTACTGTAGTTTTGCTTTTTATATAAGCTACTGATTCTTTAAATTGCTCTAACATAATTGTTTATTTCTGTTTTAAACTCTAATTCTCTGTCTAGTTTCACTGTGATTTTTTGATAAAACCAAGGTTTTTGATCAATTACAGCGTTGAAACTTTCGCTTTGCAAACGCATGAAATCTTTTTCAGTGGTTACAATGGCTTTATTTTCACTTGCAAAAGTATCAAATTTTTTATGAATTTTATGAATATCGTCCATACTGAAGGCATGATGATCTGGAAATTGCATTAATTCGACATAAAAATTTTCTTGCAAATGATTGAGTAGTGGAAGCGGATTTGCAATTCCTGTTACAAGTAATACTTTATTAGCTTGTGAAAGTGTTGAATTTGAATTGAATGATTTTAATTCTCCATATTGAATTTCGGAAAAGTAAATTGATTCCAGATTGAATTTCAATTTTTGTTTGTAAAGTGCTTTTGTTTCTGGGTTCAAGTTAGAATTACATTTACTAACAATAACAATATCAGCTCTTTTTCTACCTGAAATCCATTCGCGTAAATTGCCTGCAGGCATCATCCAATCACTGAAATACGGTTGATTGAAGTCGTTGATTAGAATATTCAACCCAGCTTTTACCGCGCGATGTTGGAAAGCATCATCTAGTATAATTACTTGATTTTCTTTTAGTTTTAATAAGTTTTCGATTCCTGTTTTACGTGATTCACACACAGCAACATCTGCATTTTTAAACTGTTTGTGGTAAAAAAGTGGTTCATCGCCCACGTTTTCAGCAGTTGAATTTTCGTCAAGCAAAAAGTAGCCTTTGGTTTTACGTCCATATCCACGACTTAAAATTTGAATTTGATTGTCAGGACTCAATAATTCAGCAATGTAGGCAACATGTGGAGTTTTTCCAGTTCCACCAACAGATAAATTTCCGACGCAAATAGATTTTACAGGAATTTGATATACTTCTTTGATTTTTAGATTGAAAAGCAAATTCCGAACAGCAGTAATTACTCCATATAAAAAGCCAAATGGAAGAAGAAGCAATCGAAAATTTTTCATTGAATCAAAAGTAAAGAAATTATAAGAAATTTCTCACATTTTTGGATTAAAAGGACACAATTGTTTGTAAACTATTTCTTTTTAAGTTTGATCAAAATATCAGGAGAAAATGAACTTGATTCCATGGATAGAATGTCAAATGTATAGTTGATTTCTTTTCGATCTTTGCTTATTGTTGCAGTATTTTTTGTTTCGATGCTTGCAATTTTTCTTGGAAATTTAAGACTTAATTCATAATTAAAACCTTCCATTCCTGTTGGTTCATCCGTTGTCTCAATCTCAGGCGAACCGTCACCGTTTTTAGGCATCGTAAAAAACAGGGTGTTTTTATCTTTTAGATTGAAATATACAAACTCATTTACACTTCCAGAATCTGAGAACATAATATTTGCAGATTTATTGAGTGAATTTAAATCATCGAATTCAAAAGAGAATGCATACAATCCTTTTTCAACTTCTTTAACATCTACTTTTGAAACGCCTTTCGTTGATTTCAATAATTTGATTTTTTCCAACGTTTCTGGTTCTTCAATCATCGAAACCGCTTTTTCACCACCTTCAACTTCCATCATTGGCAGCATTTGGCGCATATCTAATTCACAATTCATTGAACCAGACCAGTTATTATTGAAAGCAACATTTTGTTTAAAACTACATGAAGCCAAAAAAGTTATTATCGTTGAAAGTAAAATCCAATTTTTCATATCCTAATTATTTAAAACCAAATGTATATAAATATTACTGATTTTCAATTTTTTAAGCAAAAAAAAACAGCAATGATTTTTCAAAAAAATGAAATTTCATTGCTGTTAAAGCTTGAAAATAAACTATTGCTATTTCGTTTTTACAATTCTAACTCTAGAAATTGATTCATTACTTGAAATTTCAACAGAATAAATTCCATCTGCACAATGTTGTATATTAACATCAACTTGATTTTGATTGTTTTCAATTTTCATTTCTCTCACCAATTTTCCTGACATATCGAATACTTTTACAGATTGAATAGGATTTTTAATTCCTGAAATAGTGAAAGTACCATCATTTGGGTTTGGATAGATTGTGAAGTTGTTTTTACCTATGTCATCTATTCCTGCGCATCCAACTGTTATGTTTTGTTGTGCTTGACTACTACATCCATTTGCATCTGTAAAAGTATAGGTAATTGTGAAAGTACCTAAACCTGCCAATGCAGGGTCAAATTGATTTGAAACAACTCCAGGACCAGAAAACGTTCCACCTGCTGGAGTACCACCAGACAAATTAAATTTTGGTGCGTTTACACAAACTGACGAAAGAGCAGCTAATGTTACAGTTGGCACTGTCAATGGAGCAGCAACTACTGTTGTAGTATCACTCAAACAACCGTTAACAGTTTGATAAACATCGTAACTTCCAGCATTTGTTACAGAAATGCTGTTTGTAGTAGCATTATTTGACCAATGTAAGGTCCCACTTGTAGTTGAACTTAAAGTTGTTGAACCACATAAATTGGAAACTGTTACAACTGGTGCACTTGGGATTGTTTTCGGTGCTGCTTGAATCGAAGCAATTGATGAAGTACACCCGTTCAACGATTGTGTAGCTGTAATTGTTCCTGCAGTAGTAACTGTAATTTGAGATGTCGTTTCAGTTGTTGACCAAACTAGATTCACATTTGAAGCAGAAGAAACAATTGAGTTACCACAATTATTAATAACACTTAATGTTGGTGATGCTGGAGTTGGATTTAAAGTGATTGGTTGATTACTCGCTGCTGAAGCACCACAAGTATTATTCGCTACAACTGATACATTTCCTGCAGTCGAACCAAAATTAATCGTTGCAGATGTCGTTCCTTGTCCTGACGTTATTGTTGAACCAGCTGGAGCAGACCAAGTGTAATCTGTTGCTCCAGAAACAGAAGGAATTGTGTAAACGTTTCCAGTAGTTCCTGAGCAAAGCGTTGTTGTTCCAGAAATTGCACCTGGAGCAGCAGTCGTTCCATTAATGGTGATTGAATTAGTTTGTGTCGTTGTATTTGTTCCAAATGCATTTGTTGCAACTAAGGAAACAGAATATACTCCCGGAGTTGAATAAGTTACAGTTGGATTTGCTGCAGTTGAAGTCGCTGGAGTACCACCAGTAAAAGTCCAGTTGTACGTTGTTGGTGTTCCAGTTGAAGTATTTGTAAATGTGATTACTTCACCATTACATGCAGTTGTTGTTGAACTTGTATAACTTGCTACTGGAGGTGTTGAGGAAACAACTCCTGTTAAATTGATGTTATCGACAAATAATCGATTTCCGTTTCCAGACAAATTCTTAAAGGCAACTATTACAGCAGGATTTCCAACGTATGCGGTCAAATCAACTGTTTCAGTTCTCCATTGTGAGGTTGTTGGAGTAAAATTCGAAGTTGTGTTTGGAGCCGTAGCTAATACAGTTCCTGATTTGCTGTAAACAGAAGTAAAAGTTTGTCCACAGTCTGTCGAAACAGAAACATCTAAACCGTCAAAATAAGTTGCATTGTATTGCGCGTAAGCCACATCGAATTGTAGTTGAGCAGAAGCCAAGCCGGTAAAAATTGCACTTGGCATTCTTACTTGATCGTCATCAGCATCATTGTAATTGTTGTTATCAAACATCATTGAATTTCCGGTAGTTGGAGTATTTCCAATGGTTGCAGACCTTGCCCAAGTAGTTGGGGAATTATTTGCATTCACTAAAGACCAGTTTGTAGGAACAAAAGTAGTTGCAGTGAATCCTTCACTGATTGGTAGCGCCACGGCTGCTGAACCAAGAGCAGTTATGTAGTTTGTTTTTACTTCTGGATCAGAACCACTCGCATTTGTTGCTGTTAAAGTGATTGTGTAAACACCAGCAGTATTGAAAGTTACTGTTGGATTTTGTAAAGTTGATGTTGATGGAGTAGCACCGGCGCCAAAGTTCCATAACCAACTTGTTGTATTTGTTGATAAATCTGTAAATGTTACAGGTGTACCAGCACAAGAAGATAAAGGAGTAGCAGAAAAATTCGCAACTGGAGGTGCAGCAGCTGACACACCATTTAAAGTGAAATTGTAAGTTGATTCATCACAATCATTGGTAGCAAAAGAAACGTTTCCTGTATATGTGCCCGCAGCAGTTGGATTGAAAGTTACAGTAAAAGTAGTCGTTGAGCCAGCAGCTACTGTTGTTGTTCCAAACGATGAGCCAAGTACAAAACCAGTTCCAGTAACAGTGATAGGTGCAGTTAATACCAAGTTTGAAGTTCCAGAGTTGGTAATTGTGAAAGTTGCAGTTGAAGATCCACCAGGACTGACAGAACCGTAGTTGTATGACCCTCCATCCAAAATGTCATTTGTATTTTGAGTAACATTAATTTCACCTGGTGTGGTTGCGTTAAATTTAAAGTTGTCAATGAATAAATTATTTCCATTCGCAGCAATAGCTCTAAATCTAAATTGAATATTAGATGAAGTTCCTGAGACAAATGATAATAAACTGATTGTTTCATTTCTCCAATCTGTAGAAGCTGTTGGATACCAGTCTGCAGTTGCTAATGTAGCACTAGTAGCAAGTGTAGCACCACTTTTATTGTAAATAGGTGTTGAATTCCATGTTGCGCCGCAATCCGTTGAAATGTCTACGAAAAGTTGTTCGTTTGTCGAGCTGGTTCTCCTTCTGTATGCTACATCGAATTGGATATTGGCAGCCGAAGCATTGCAAGGAAGAATGAAAATTGGTGTTATCAATGATTCTGTTTGAGCCGTTGAATTTCCAAACATAGGTACTTCGGCAATATTATTGGCAAATACACCAGTACTAGATACGCCTGATGCACCAACCCAATAAAAACAATCAGTACCCCCATTTGTAACTTGCCATCTTACATCAGGAGGAAACACTGAACCGTCAAAATTTTCAGTAAATGGAGCCATTTCACCATTTGAAACGACGAATGAAATTCCAGATGTGTCATAGGTAACAGCTTGGTCAGCGGAACCATTTGGAAGGGTAGACCAAGCTTTAAATGAATGCGTTCCTAAAGTAGTTGTGAAAGAATTTAAGTTAACATTTGCAGTTGAATTTGGTGTTAAAGTTCCTGTCCAGTTAAAAGTTGAAACGGTTCCATTATCAATTGAATACGAAATTGTTGCAGAAGTTAAATTACTTGAACCTCTATTTTTCAAAACAACTGAAGGTGATAAAGAACCTGCACAATTGTCTCCTTTTGGATTGATAACATCTATTACTGAAGCATCATTTGCCAATGGGGGAGTACAAGCGTCAGAATTAATCAAGCTTACTCGTAATGGACTGCTTTCTAGTACAGTTCTCATTCTCATTTTTTGATCTTCAGTAAAAATATTCATACACAAGTCATCTGTGTAATCCATGTAGTTTTCAATCATATCAACTCCAGCATCCGGTGCACCTGTGCAGGAATTTGTTCCAGTTGGACAGCCATAGTTTGCAGCACTTGCTTCCGGAGTATCGTTACAATAATCATCAACAGTACATCCTCCATCACCCCAAATGTGGCGTAAACCAAGCCAGTGACCAATTTCATGAGTAGCAGTTCGCCCTTCGTTATATGGAGCAGCAAATCCAGTTACTGCGCTTTTTCCGATAGAACTGTATAGGAAAACGACACCGTCAGTTGAGGCAACAGGAGCAGCACATCCCATTCCACCCAGTGGAGATTGAGGAAATTGCGCATAGCCCAAAATACCACCAGAAATATCACACAACCAAATATTCATGTATTTAGCAGGATCCCAGCCTCTTGTGGCAGTTGGTGTGTTATTGTTATATGTCCATGGTTTGATTGTCGCGTCAATATATGTCGTTGAATAGGGCGGAGTAGAAAAACCTGCCGTTGAACGGTTAATTCGGTTGATTCCTGGTTCGCCAACTGCAAAAGCCGAGCCATCAGGTCTCCTTTGCGCCAAGCAAAATTCAATTTTAGTATCTGCACCAACAGGGTTTGTATTCCAACCATTTGATCCAAGCATTCTTCTGAAATCTTCATTCAAAACATCAATTTGAGATTGAATGGCTGCGAAGGAAACATTTGTACCAGAACCAACTGCCTCACCATTGTGGATAACGTGAACGACAACTGGGATGTAATATACACCGCCGATAATTTTAGATGCAGTGTTGGTTTCCATTTCATTGCTAAGCCAATTTTCAAATTCTGCTTTTGAATTAATTTCTGGATGATTGGTTCGTAGAATTGAATCCATTTCATCAGTAAAGCATCGAATTACATTTTGAGAGTTAGCTACATTTATCGAAAGGGAGAAAAGAGATAAAAGTGCTATTAATTTAAAAGAAATAAGTTTTTTAAAATTCATGATTTTTGTTTTTAGCGAAACGAAATTAAGGAAAAAAAAATAACGAAATCAATCTATTTTGTTCAATTTAATAAAAGTTTTTAACCAATTTTCAGATTAAAATATTTTTTTAGTTAATAAGTTTTTATATGTTTGTAAAACAGTGCTTTATTGTCTTCTAAATAATCTTTAAGTTAAGGTTTATTTTAGCTCAAAATGATTATTTTTGCTAACTAAATTAATGTAAAATTCATGAAAATTATATCTGCAATATTTTTAATCATTTCGTTCACTTCGTTCAGTCAAAAAGAACCATTTTATTTTGAAGGAAATGCGCAAGGAACAACTTTTCATATCACCTATTATGATTCGTTAGAAAGAGATTTTCAGATTGATGTTTTAACCATTTTAGATGATTTTGACCAATCACTTTCGACCTATATTCCAAATTCAATTATTTCCAGAATCAACAATGGTGAACAAAATGTAAAAGTGGATAAATACTTTATTACTTGTTTTAACCAAGCGAAGGAAATTTGGAAAAGTACAAAAGGAACTTTTGACCCAACTGTCTATCCGCTTGTAAACGCTTGGGGATTTGGACCAGGGAAAAAGCAAAAAATTGAAAAAGAAATCATAGATAGTTTACTTCAATTTGTTGGTTTTGATTTGATTGAATTGAAAGGAGAATATGTAAAGAAAAAAGACCCTAGGGTTTCTTTGGATTTTAATGCTTTTGCGCAAGGATATTCCGTTGATGTCGTTTCAGATTTTTTTAAAAGTAAGGGACTTACTTCATTTATAGTTGAAATTGGAGGTGAAGTTTATGCTCAAGGAAAACAAGAAAATGGACAAAATTGGTTAATTGGAATTGAGCAGCCGTATGATAACAAAGAAACTGGAAATCCCTTAAAAGAAATCATCAAATTGGAAAATTTGGCAGTAGCGACATCAGGAAATAATAGAAGGTTTTTTATTGAAGATGGAATTAAATATGCGCATCACATTGATCCGAAAACGGGATATCCGGCAAAAAACACTCTTTTAAGTGCTTCTATTTTTGCTGATAAATGTATAGTTTCTGACGCAACTGCAACTGGAATTTTGGTTATGGGTTTGGAAAAGGCTAAAAAATATTTAAAGAAACACAAAGAAATTCAAGCTTATTTAATTTATTCAGATGATCAGGGGAATTTTCAAATTTATGAAACTTCAGGTTTTCGAAAATTGATTTTTAAAGAATAAAAAAAAGGCATCTAAAAAGATGCCTTTTTCATTAAATAGAATTTGAATTATTTATTCAATGTAACTTTAATTTTGGAAGATTTAACTCCGTCAGTTACTTGTATGAAATAAACACCATTACTCATTTCTGACAAATTCACAGTTTTTGTTCCGCTTTCAGCGTCTAAATCTTCGTTAGAAATAACAACTCCTTGTAAATTGATTACTTTGATATTGTTAGCTTTCAAATAATCAACATTGAAAATACCATTTGTACTAGGATTTGGATAAACGTTTACACCTACAAGCTCAGTTTGATTTTCTTCGATACCAGCTGCTGAAGCTGTCCAATTTAAAGACATTCCTGTAAAATTTCCATCTGCTGAAGGCGTTTGGCTATCTGCGGTTGCACCTTTTGTAAAAGTGAAAGATCTTGTTACTGTTCCTGCAGAACCATGATCCCAAGTTTGTTGAATTGTTACTTTATAAACTCCATCTGGCAAAAGTGTACCAGCTGTATTTGTTCCATCCCATGTAATTGTTTTTGTGGTTGCTCCAGGAAGTGTTGATCCAGTTGTGGCACTTACGGTATTACAAGAACCAGACAAACAATTTGATGATGAACCACCAGAATTAACTGCCCAAGTTGGTAAATGGTCTGCAGTGTTTCCACCAGCATATCTTAATTTTGTTTTCACGAATGCACCAGAATTATCCTGAATCCATACAGCCATTACATTTCTAGTACCTTGGTAACCACTGTGCGCAGTAGTTGTAAAAGTAAAAGATAAATTTCCTGGAGTTTGTGCATTAACTGAGTTTGTTGCCAATAAAAGCAAGAAAGCTGCAGCTGATTTAAGTAACATTTTTTTCATTTTATTATTTTTTTGATATTCAAATGTAATGTATTTTATTAACGAATAATTGAAGAGATGGTTAATTAGAATGATTATAAATATTAGTTTAAAGCGTACAATTATAAAAGTTGAAAACGTATTGTCTTGCTTTTTAGCGAATTAATCTATTAACTTTTTTTCAATTTTCTCCTTAAAATTCTCATAATTTTCTTCACCAGGAATAAATTCTAATGCCAAGTTTATATTTGCCAGTGCATCGCTATACTTTTTGTTTTGAAAATCGATGAGTGCTAAACCATAAAATGCAACATGATTGGTCTTGTTTTTTTGAATGACAGTTTCAAAATATTTTTTGGCAGTTTGACAATCGTTCAAATAAAAATTGGTAAAACCATGTATAATTAAATCTTTGGTGGTTTGATTTTCTGTATTCAAGTTCGAGTTGAATTGTGTCAACAATGGTTTGAAATTTTTGGTTTTGTGCTTAGCATTGTGACTTTTCAAATATTGAATACCAAAAGTAGGGTTGATGTTAATTGCTTTAAGAATGGTTTGAAAAGATCGATCAAAATGTTGTAATTCAGCGTATATAAAAGCCTGAAAATACAATGTTTGGACATCTGACGAATCAATTTTTAATGCCAAGTCAAGTTCTTTTTGAGCTTCAAAATAACTGTTTAATTGAATTTTTGCCCAAGCATCGTGAGCTAATGCAGGTGCATTTTCTGGATTGATTTCTATTGCATCTTTAAAATCTTGTTGAGATTCCTTAATTCGACCAATTCTTAATTTATCTCTTCCAAGAAAAAAGTGTGCGTCTGAATTGCCAAAATCAAATTTGATCGCAGCTTCATAATCGATAATTGCACCTTCAAAATCTTCAAGATGGTCTTTAACGATTCCTCGGAGGAAATAACTATCTGCGTTGGTAGTATCAAATTTGATTTGTGCAGTAAAGTCGGCAATTGCTCCATCGTAATCTCGCATCATTTTTTTGACCAAACCTCTGTCGAAATATGCTAATGAATCTTGTTTGAAATTTTCAATTACATAAGTGAAATAGCTTATCGCAGCCTCATAATTCTTCTTTTGAACATTTTCAACTGCTATTGCAATGTATTCTTCTTTGGTTTTTTGAGCTTGTAAATTAATTTGAAAAATAATTGACAATAGTAGCGTTATAACTGATCTTTTCATTAATATTTCTTTTGGTTAATCTTTTCCAAAATTGTGGATATCATTGTGGCGTTCTTCAATTTTATCTTTCACTTTTTTGATACTCTGCGCAAGAATGAATAAATCTTGGGTTGCATTGTGTTTCAGCCACGCCCAAGATTTTTGATTGTCTTCAACCGCCATCGAAATGTGAAACAAGATATCCATTTTGTTAATTTCGAGCCATTTTGCAGCTTTACCATTTCCTTCTGCAGCGTTAATCATCGCCATCAAATGCGGATATCCATTTTGCATCAACCAAGTTCTTGCTTCGTCTTTTAAGTGAATTGCTGAACTTGCTATAGTCAACTCAGGGAAACCATTGTCAGTGAGCCAACTAGCAATTTCAACATTCCCTTCTATCGCTTTTGCCCAAGCCAAAATGATTTTTGGATGATAATTCATTGGTTTCATTTGAATTACCTCAACAGCTTCAGTTACTGTTTCCTTTGAATTCTTCTTACTTTTGAACCAACTCAACATTGTGTCTATAGAATAAATATGCAACAAAAATGGCTGTCAATGCGCCCACAATATCAGCAATAATTCCGCCCATTGCGGCGTATCTTGTGTTTTTCACTTTTACTGAACCAAAGTAAACCGCTAGCACATAAAAAGTTGTTTCAGTACTTCCTTGAAAAGTTGCAGATAATTTTCCAACAAATGAATCCACACCATAGGTTGACCAAGATTCGACCATCAATGCACGTGCGCCACTACCAGAAAATGGTTTCATGAAGGCAACGGGTAACGCGTCAACAAAAGTTGTTGTAGTAACACCAATAGCAACCAATCCCATTTTGATTAAATCAATCAATCCATCTAAAGCTCCGCTGGCTCTAAAAACTGCAATTGCTGCAAGCATTCCAACCAAATAAGGAATAATGCTAATTGCTACTTCAAAGCCTCCTTTTGCGCCTTCAATGAATGTTTCGTAAACATTTACTTTCGATCTAATTCCAAGTACAATAAACAAGGTTATTATTCCAAATAAAATCAAATTACTTCCAACGGAAGAAACGGGCTCAATCCAAGATGGATTTGAGTATAGAAAAATCATTAATCCAACTATGAATGCAGTCAACGAGCCGATATAGGCTAAAATAACTTTATCGAAAAGGTTGATTTTTTGTTTGATAGAAACATAAATTAATCCAGCCAAAGTGGCGAAAAATGTTGCAATTAATATTGGCAGAAAAACTTCTGCAGGTGATGAAGAACCATTGGTGGCGCGCAAAGCAAGAATGCTTACTGGAATAATCGTTAATCCAGAAGCATTTAAAACCAAAAACATGATTTGTGCATTCGTAGCGACTTCTGGCTCAGGATTTAAAGTTTGCATTTCTTTCATTGCTTTCAGTCCCATTGGCGTGGCGGCATTGTCTAAGCCCAACATATTTGCAGAAATATTCATCATCATTGAACCAATAGCTGGATGATCTTTCGGAATTTCTGGAAAAATTCGGCTGAAAAGGGGAGAAACGATTTTCGACATTTTTCTGATTGCGCCGGCTTCTTCTCCTACTTTCATGAATCCCATCCAGAGACAAAGCGCACCTGTCAAACCCAACGAAAGTTCAAAACCAGATTTTGCAGCATCAAACAAACTGTTAATCATTGTTTGAAAAATGTGTAAATCTTGCCAAAATAATAGTTTTCCTAAAGCCATCAACATGGCGATCAAAAACATTCCTATCCAAATTCTATTTAAAAGCATGTGCGAATATCTCGTTTTATTTTTGACTTTCAGCGTTTGTTTTTCTGCAAATATTAACAAAGTTTTCAATAATTATTGAACCTTGATTTCCAGAAACTTCTGGGTGAAATTGAACACCAAATAATGGTTTACACTTGTGATACATCGCTTCGTTTACACAGGCGTCAGAAACAGCCAATAAATTAAAGTCTCTGGGAACTGAAATGGATTCGCAATGGTCTTCCATCATCTCAAATTCTGTCGGTAATTTGTCCAATAATGGATGATTTTCAAGTGATTCTATTAATTGCCAATCGCGGTCTTCTTTTTGTCTCGCAGCATTTGCATCGTATAACAATCCTAATATCTGATGTCCAAAACAAATTCCAAAAACTGGAATAGTAACATCTTTTAACCAAGACAGCTGATCTAAATATGGTTGATTGTCAACTTCTGTGATCAAAATTGGCGCACCAGAAATGATAATTCCTAGACAATCTTTGGCTGTATTTTCATTTGCATCGAACAGACCAACTGTCTTATAATCCATCTCTAAATCAACAGCTTGTTCGATGAATGGTGTTTTTTGACTTCCGCAATCTATGATGAGCATCATACTTTTTTAGTTTGAAAGTGATGTTTACAAACTGAAAAGTAAGAAAAAATATTAAATATCGAGTTTTCCGATTCCCTGGCGGATAATCACAGGTGCGCCTGACGTGCAATCAATAATGGTTGATGCATGCAACTTTCCGTAGCCGCCGTCGACAACTAAATCAACGTCATCGTCAAATCTTTGGTAGATTTCATATGGATCGTTGAAATAATCTAAAAATGTATCTTCATCATCGTGTAACGAAGTTGTGGCAATTGGTTTTCCCAATAATTCCGTGATTTTTAAGATAATTTGATTGTCAGGAATTCTAATTCCTATTTCTTTTCTGTTAGAGTCGAATAATTTTGGAATTTCATTTGTTGCTGTCAAAACGAATGTAAACGGACCTGGTAAATGTTGCTTTAATAATTTGAAGGTTGGGCGGTCAATTTGCTTGACATAATTCGATAAATCGCTCAAATTGTGACAAATGATTGAAAATCTAGCTTTATTTAATTTAACTCCTTTCAATTTTGCCAATTTAGCTAAGGCATTTTTATTGTATAAATCACAACCCATAGCATACACTGAATCAGTCGGAAAAATAATAATTCCACCTTTTTTGAGTACTTCAGCTGCTTGCTGAATTAATCTTTCGTCAATGTTCTGCGGATTTATTTCAATAATCATGATTTCCTAACTTTCCGCAAAGATACGAAGAATAGCAGGAGTTTTTATGTAAATTTCTTTAGAATTTATGAATTAAAGCGATCAGTTTTTTGAGAAAATTGGTCTTTTTTTCGGTGTAAGGTCTGTATCGTAAATTTGGATCAATCCAGTTGACCTGTTTCATCACACTTTTAGTGTGAGTAAATGTTTGAAAACTTGCAGCGCCATGATAATTTCCGAAACCACTAAAACCTCGCCCTCCAAAAGGCAAATTGGCGTGTGCTAGGTGCATAATTACATCGTTAATTACTACACCGCCGCTTGGGAAATTTTCAATTATCTTTTCTGTAAATCTTTTATTTTCGCTGAAAATGTAGAGAGAAAGGGGATTAGGATTTTTGTTGTAGAATCGTGCTATGTCCGACTCTGAATCATAAAAGTAAACTGGTAAAATTGGCCCAAAAATCTCTTCACTCATGAGTAAATCTTCAGTATCAAAAATTTCAACGATGGTAGGGGAAATGTACCTAGTTTCTCTATTAAAATCACCACCAAAATGAACTTCATGGTTTCCATTAAGCAATGCCGTTATTCTATCAAAATGTTTTTGATTTACGATGACACTATTTTCATTTTCGGTGAGATAAAATTTGATTTCATCTTTGCAAATCGATAAAAAGGAAGATTTTAGGGATTTTGGTATCAAAGCATAATCAGGCGCCACACAGGTTTGTCCACCATTCAGGAATTTCCCCCAAAGCAATCTTTTCACGCATCGTTTTAAATTCGCTGAATCGTGAAAAATCGCAGGAGATTTACCTCCTAGTTCCAACGTCACTGGTGTTAATTTTTCTGCTGCTTTTTGGTAGATGATTTTTCCTACCTGAGGACTCCCGGTATAGAAAATATGATCAAATTCATTTTGAAGAATCTCAGTAGTAATAACTCCATCTCCTTCAATAACTTGAACTATATCACTTGGAAATATACTTGAAATAATATCATTGACAATTTTAGAACTATTGACAGCAATTTCGCTTGGTTTTAGAAGTACTGTATTTCCACCTGCGATTGCTCCAACTAAAGGAATTAAAGTAAGATTTATTGGATAATTCCATGCGCCAATAATCAAAACAGTTCCTTTTGGTTCAGCGTATTTCTTACCAGATGCAGGAAGTAAAAACAATGGCGTTTTCACTCGTTCTGGTTGCATATAAAATCTCAAATTTTTTTTGAAATGCTTGATTTCATCCAAAACGGGAAAAATTTCAGACAAAAAAGTTTCAAAGTGTGGCTTGTTGAAGTCGTTTTGGAGCGCTTCTTGAATTTCCTTTTCGCGCGAAGTAATTGCTTTTTCTAGCAAATCAAGGTGAAATAATCTTTGTTTAAGTGTAAAGTTTTTCTTGTCTTGAAATCCTTTTTTTAGAAATTTTACTTTCTCACTGATTGTTAGATTTTCCATGAATTCTTCTGCTTTTTTCAGTTACACAAACTAAATTCCACAGGGCACGTGCTCCAACATTGGCATCCCAATCATCTGAATTTCCTGGTGCTACTTCATTGAGGTCGAATCCAACAATTTTCTTTCCTGCATTTACAAGCTCGAAAAACAAATAATTGATTTCATCTAACTCAAATCCACCAACAACCGGCGTTCCTGTGTTAGGACAAAGAAAAGGTTTTAATCCATCAATGTCAAAAGAAATATAAACATTTTCAGGAAGTTGTTCAATTATTTGATCTACTTGTTGTTTCCAAGTTGTACCGTTAAATTGCGCTTCTTTTAATTCCCAATCAAAGAAAGTTTTGATTTTTGAAGGGTTGGAGTTGATTAAATCTACTTCACTTTGAGCAATGTCGCGGATTCCGACTTGTACAAGTTTTTCTAAATTCTCGCAATTTTTGACCACGTTGAACATGATACTCGCGTGCGATTGGTCAAATCCTTCGTAAGCGTCACGTAAGTCAGCGTGCGCATCAATTTGTAAAACTCCAAACGGAAATCCTTGTGCATCAATTGCTTCAATTAAGCCAAGAGGTGTACTGTGTTCACCGCCTAAAACTGCAGGAATTTTTCCTTCGCTGATTATTTTGAGGGATTTTTCCTTCAAATTTTCTTTCAACGCATTTTGTGCTTCTGCAACTTCAGCTAGTAAAATTTGATATTCTGGCGCATCTTCAATCTTTCCTCCATCTTCCAAAAATGCGATGTATTCAATGGCTCTGAAACACAGATCTGCGTTGATTTTCTTCCATTCTTCAGAAATCGGCGACATGAAAATTTTAGTTTTCCAAGCATCGTCTAATTTTGGATGGTAAAAATCCAATTGAGTGGAGGCATCCAAAATTGCTTTCGGGCCATCGCTAGTTCCCTTTCCGTAAGAAGCGGTTGCATCCCAAGGAATAGGAGTGATGATAATTTGTGCTTCGTCAGCTGTTACTGGAAAACCGAAAATATTCCCGTTGGCAATTCCAACGCCGTTTGGATCGAATGTCATAAGTGATGATTGGTAAATTGGCAAATTGACAGATTGCAAATTAGTAAACCTCAATTTGCAATCTGCAATTTGTCAATTTGAAATTTATTTCAATAGTGCTTTAACAAAATTTGGTGTTGCGAAACTTCCAGTGTGAACATCAGAGTTGTAATAACGTAGACCTTTAGCTTCAACAAAAGCATCAATTTCTTCTACATTATTGATTTTTTTCGGATGTGCTGAACCTTTCAAACCATATTGGAAACTCCACATTCCAGTTGGATATGTAGGAACGAAGAATAAACTTACTGGTGCATTTTCTTGTCCAAAAATTCCACGTAATGTGAAGTTTAATTCAGAAAAAGCTTTTTCATTGAATTTCGGAGATTCACCTTGTGCGATTAAAATTCCACCTGGTTTCAAAGCGTTGTAGCAATTTTGGTAAAATGAAACTGAGAACAATCCTTCCGCAGGACCGACAGGATCTGAACCATCTACAATAATAATATCGTAAGTTTCAGGAGCAGCATTTTTTGCAAAAGCGATTCCATCGTCCACCAATAATTCCAATTTAGGATTGTCGAAAGCAGCAGCGATGTTTGGTAAAAATTCTTTGCAAGACTTAATAACTTCGTCATCAATTTCAACCATCGTCACTTTCTCAACACCTTCATGGCGAAGAATTTCACGTACTGTACCACCGTCACCACCACCGATTACCAAAATGTTTTTTGCATTTCCATGTGTAAACATAGCAGGATGAGAAATCATTTCGTGGTAATGAAATTCGTCTTTTTCAGTTGTCATGACCATATCGTCTAAAGCCAACATTTTACCATACTTGTATGATTCCATGATGCGAACACGTTGGAAAGGAGATTGAACGTCATAGAAAACTTCTCCTGTAAAACGCAAAGAAAGTGCTTGATCTTCATCTTTATCTGTGAACCAAACGTTTCTAGTGTACATTTCAGGATTTCTCCATTCAGTCGCTTTTTCACGCATAGAAGACAAATCGAAATCAGTGCGAGTCAATAATTGAATAGCGCCACGTTTCATTTCCAATGCAGAATATTGTTTTGCCCCGAAACATTCTTTTAAATAATCAAAAGAAATCCAAGCATCCATTTCACCACAAGTGAATAAATCGACAGCAGCGTAGCCATATTCTGGCCAAGTATGAATAGCTAAATGACTTTCTTGGATAACCACAACGCCAGAAACTCCATATGGAGAAAAATGGTGAAATGTAGAATTTATCACTGTTGCACCGGCTTTTTGCGCAGCGCCAACCATGTCGCGTTCGATCGAAGAAACATCATTCATGATGTGTGGATCGCAACCCATAAACTCAACGAGAATATGATTTCCTAAAGCATTACTCATTTCTTTATTTTATTTTAAAAATTGAAGGTGCAAAAATACATGTTTCTCTGATATTTCTGACTAAAAAATTGGATTAAAACATTGTTAATTTTTATTTTCAATCATTGGAATTGACGCAAGTAGCAATAGATTTTTTAAAATTTATATCTTTATTTTTTTTTATTTGTCAATTTTTTAAATTTATCTTTGGTAAATAGAAAGATAAGATATTGAATTTTAGTTTATTTGTAAGTTTTCAATATTTATTGTTAATAAACAGGTATTATTTTATTAATAATCTTTGTAATAATTAGCTTAAATTTGTCTCTCGAAAGAATAACGATTATTTATAATTAGAATAAATTAATTTTTCAGTTGAAAAAAATTTGGAAGTTATAATTAAAAATATTAAAATTGTAGTGTTGACATAAGGTAAGAAAAACCCGGGGCCACCCGGGTTTTTGATTTTTAAATCATTTTAGAATTTCGTATTTTACTTTAGCTGTGGCCCTGGAACAAGCGTTAAAATGCCACCATTCTGTTTGAATATTTGTAAAATTTTCACTTCTCATCACTTTTCGGAGTAGTTTCCGATTTTCAACTTGTTCGTTCGTTAATTCTCCTATTTCAAGAAACTTTGATTCAAATTTCGGATAAGCAATTTCACGAATATCGTCGTAACCAGCGCCCATATCAAGTGCCACTCCTTGTTCATTGCAAATCGTTAAATCAACTGCCGCTCCATAATTATGTAAACTACCATTTGCTGGATTGGAGACAAATTTTGTCCTTTCACTGAAAGGAATAGTATCTAATGCGTCCCACATCGCTTGTTGTACAGCAAGCGGACGAACGCCATCATAAATTAAAAGGCTGTATGAAGGATTGATTTTTTTTAAATATTGTTGACATTTTGAGAGTCTGACAGCGACATCTTTTTGAAGATATAAATGTTGAATGTCTTTGTATAAAATTTGATGCATGAAATTATCAGTTGTGGCATATTTCAAATCAACTTGGATTGTTTTGTCAATGGTTTGAATATCTGTCAATTGATCTAGGCCTGCTCTTGGTTGTACGAATTTAGTAACAAGTTGAACTGTATCAACATCTTTTGTTTCTACCTTTAAAAATTTTGAATTATTTTGTTCAAATTTTGATTCATTTGAACTACAAGAAACCAATACAACGGTTATGATCCAAATACAGGATTTTTTCAGCATAAAATTCATGCTACAAATTTAAGAATTTCTGAGGCCTACGATTAAAGGGAAAGAATTTAATTAGTAGCTTTGAACTCAATTTGCAAATCGAAAATAATAGTTATGCCAAAAATATCTCAAAAAGCGGTTGAAATGCCGGCTTCTCCAATCAGAAAATTGATGCCTTACGCTGAAAAAGCCAAAAAACAAGGGAAAATTGTTTACCATTTAAATATTGGTCAGCCAGATATTGAAACTCCTGAAGTTGCATTGAATGCAATCAGAAATTTTGATCATAAGGTTCTTGAGTATAGTCATTCTGCAGGTTTTGAATCATATAGAAATAATTTAGCATTGTATTATCAAAAAACAGGAATTCCTGTTAATGCAGAAGATATTATTATTACAACTGGTGGTTCTGAAGCGTTGATTTTTGGTTTTATGACGACTTGTGATCCGGGAGATGAAGTGATTATCCCAGAACCATTTTACGCTAATTATAACGGTTTTGCAACAACTGCAGGTTTGAAAGTGGTACCTGTTGGTTCTAGCATTGAAAGTGGATTCGCATTGCCTCCAGTGGAAGAATTTGAGAAAAAGATTACTTCTAAAACTCGTGCAATTGTAATCTGTAATCCAGGAAATCCAACAGGATATTTATATACGAAAGAAGAATTGGAGCAATTGAGCGAAATCGTTAAAAAACACGATTTGTTCTTGTTTGCCGACGAAGTTTATAGAGAATTTTGTTACGACGGTGCAGTTCCTTTTTCAGTGATGAACTTGAAAGGAATTGAAGAAAATGTAATCATGATTGATTCAGTTTCAAAACGTTACTCAATGTGTGGTGCACGAATTGGAGCTTTGATTTCTAAAAATAAAGAGGTTATGTCGGCTGCATTGAAATTTGGTCAAGCACGTTTATCTCCGCCAACGATTGATCAAATTGCTTCAGAAGCTGCTTTGCAAACACCGCAAAAATATTTTGATGATGTTGTTTCAGAATACGTTACAAGAAGAAATATCATGGTTGACGGATTGAATGCTATTCCAGGTGTTTTTTGTCCAAAACCAAGTGGTGCTTTCTATTGCGTCGCGAAATTTCCAGTAGATAATGCTGAAAAATTCTGTCAATGGTTATTAGAAGATTTTGAATTTGAAGGTCAAACTGTGATGATGGCGCCCGCAAATGGATTTTATGCCACAGAAGGTGCTGGACTTCAGGAAGCTAGGATTGCTTATGTATTAAATCAAGATTCTTTACACAAAGCTGTAAAATGTTTAGAGGAAGCATTGAAAGTTTATCCTGGAAGAGTTTAAAATAATATTCTTACATATCTTAAAAGCCACTTTTTAGTGGCTTTTTTTGTTTCAAAATATTACATCGAATACTTTTATTAATTTAGTGAAAAATAAATAGATCATGCTTTTTTTCTTTTTCGTTTTTGCTCGAATTGCGCTGTTAGTAGCTTTTGTGCTTTCTATTTTGACACTTTACAAAACCCTAAAGTCTTGTTCAAAACACAATCAATTGATTGATCCAGCATTGGTTTGGTTGAGTTTAGTTCCGATTTTAAATTTCATCTGGCCTTTTTATTTCAATCCAAAAATAAGTGCAACAATCAAAAAGGAACTGGAGGAAAGACAAGGTGAATCTGGCTATGATTCTTATGGTTTTGCAATTGGCTTGATTTATCCTTCGTTTGCATTGTTGTATCTCATTTACGAAATGCTTCCGTTTTTTATTCCGTATTTGAGTTTGTTGCTGTTTTTTGCATTCATCATTTCATGGATTATTTTCTGGTACAAAATCACTGAATACAAAAAGCAAATAGAATCGATGGGTGAGAATGTTCATTTTAAGAATGATTTGTTGGACGGTTTTTGATTTTTACTCTTTCTTTTTATTACAACTAACCTTATTCCAATTAATTCCATACCTTTGTATCAGATTTTTGGTACCATCTTTTTGGATTAAAAGGGAATCTCGTGTAAATCGAGAACTGTATCTGCAGCTGTAAGTTCTGTAAAATCTATTTCAAAATGTCACTGTCCGAAGGCCAAGGATGGGAAGGCGAAATAGAGTTGGAGCAAGTCAGAATATCTGCCAATCATCTTTGAATGAAGACTTCAGAATAAAGTCGGATTTACTTTACGGTTCATCTGTTTTTAAAAGGGCAATTTCTGTCCCTGATTTCTTCTTAGTATAATTTTTTATTTAATAATTAATGTATGAAGAAGATTGTATTTACTGCTTGTTTCGCATCAATTTCGATGTTCGCAAGCGCACAATTCGTCACTTTTGAGAGTTTAACTTTGCCACAAGCAGAATCGTATTACAACGGTTCAGATGGTGCTGGTGGTTTTGATGCGATGGGAATTTATTTTTCCAACGATTACACCCAATCTGGAGATTATTGGAATGGTTTTATTTATTCTAATTTGACTGATGTAACAACTCCCGGCTATGTAAACCAATACAGTGCTTTCGCTGGTTCTGGAGCTGATACAAGTGAAAAATATGCCATTTGTTATCCAGCAGGAAAAATCACTTTTCCGCAACTTGGAATGCCACAAAATTTAAAAATTACAAACACAACATTTGCAGGGATTTCCATGCGCGATGGGGATGCTTACGCAAAAAAGTTTGGATCTCTAAATAACGCTCAAGGACAACCTGATGGAACAAATGGCGAAGATTTTTTCAAATTGACAATCAACGGTTTGAATTTTGTTGATGAAATTGTAAGTTCTATTGATGTTTACCTTGCCGATTTTAGATTTGCTGATAATACACAAGATTTTATTTTAAATACTTGGCAGTCTGTTGATTTGACCTCATTGGGAAATGTCTACGGTTTGAGTTTTGATTTGCAATCAACTGATATTGGAGATTTTGGTATGAATACACCTGCCTATTTTGCGTTAGATGATTTGTATTTTATTCCACTAGAAAGTATTGCGGAACAAGCAAAACAAGATTTTAAAGTTTTCCCGAATCCAATCAACGATTGGTTGACGATTCAAGGTGGAAATGGCAAAGTTCAAATTGTTGATCTAACTGGAAAAGTAATTCAATCGTTTGAGCACCAAGAATTTTCTAAAATAAACGTTTCCAATTTAGAATCAGGAACTTATTTTGTTCAAATGACAAAAGATGGAATTATTTCTTCTCAGAAATTGGTCAAATAACATTTGCTGTAGATTTTGATTATGTGTAAATCATTCGTTTTTATCTTTTTGATACTTGCTTCTTCGGCTTCCTTTGCCCAGAGATTGGACCATCAATTGGATACACTCGAGGTGATCGATTTGCGCATGGAAAACGAAAATTTACAAGTTCAAAAATTGAACAAAGCACAAATTACAGCGTTGCAACCAGAAGACGTAGGCCAATTGTTGCAGCGCTTTGTAGGTGTTTCCTTGAAAAGTTACGGCGGTTTGGGCGGGATGAAAACCATTTCTGTCCGAGGAATCAATGGAAATCAAACAGGAATTGTTGTGGACGGTTTTTCCTTGCAAAATACCCAAACTGGACAACTTGATTTGAGTAATATTCAGACTGAAAGCATTGAGAAAATCACACTTTCGATTGGCGGTTCACAAGGATTTTTAAATCCGATTTCTGCATTAATCGGAGGAAGTTGTTTGAGCATCGAAACGTTTGAAAGTACTTTTGGAATGCCAACATATCAAGTTCGATCAGCGTTAAAAGGCGGTTCATTCGGACAAATTGATTCCTATTTAGCGCTGAAAATGAACAATCAACGCAGTTTTTTCTCCTTGATGGGTAAATATCGCGAAGCCAATGGTAAATATAATTTTGAAATTGAAAATGGCAATCAATTATACAGAGGAAAAAGACTCAATAATGATTTTAAAGAAGGATTTGGCGGATTTTCATCAGGATTTAGAATAGGGAAGAAAAGTATTTTTAGAATCAACGATCAATTCAATCAATCTGATAAAGGACTTCCGGGTGCAGTGATTCTATACAATACGATTTCTAATCAGCGATTGAAAAATGTAACAAATCAAGTTAACGTTGATTTTACAAGATTTGATCAAATTTTTCCTTTCAGAGTTTATGCTTCCATGCGCAATGAACAATTGATTTACATTGATTCAACTTATTTAAATACTGCGGGTTATTTGGATAATAGATATTACAACACTCACTTTGTAAATGGATTTTCATTCAGAAAATTGCCAATCAAAAGACGAGATTTGGATTCCATGCAGTATGATTTGGAAATTGTAAAAAATAAGAAGTTGAAATTGGTTTATTTTGGTGGAATTGAACAAAGTTACAGTTTGTTAAACAGTAATTTACCTGCAATTCTAGCTCCTCAAAGATATCAATTGAAAGCAGTATTGGGAATTGAAAAAAAATGGAGCAGATCGAATTTACTTGTTCAAGTCGGAGAACAATATTTTTCGGATAAACAGTCAATTTCTGGAAGTACAATCAATAGATTTGTTTTTACGCCTTACGCTATATTTCAAACTGAAAAGTGGAGATCTTTCATCGGTGGAATGAATTTTTGGGCAAAGCGATCTTTCAGAATTCCAACTTTCAATGAATTGTATTACAATGCTTTGGGGAATTTAAGTTTGAAGCCAGAAATCGCTAATCAATTCAATATCGGCAACTTTCATACTTTTTATATCCATAGAAACCAATTGAAGTTTAGATTAGACGCATATTACAATTTAGTGGAAAATAAAATTGTCGCTATTCCAACAAAAAATTTATTTGTTTGGTCAATTCAAAATGTGGGCAAAGCACAAGTTTTAGGTATTGATTTTCAGTTTAATCACACCAGAAATTTTTCTGATTTGAAATTGGAAACCAATGTCAATTACTCATTCCAAAAAGTGGAAGATTTATCTGATAAAAATTCACCAACCTATAAACATCAACTGCCTTATTTGCCTCAACACACTTTGAATGCAGATTTCACTGTTGTCTACAAATCGAAAAGTGGAATTACGATTTCTGGACTGGCAACTTCTTCTCGCTACGCATTGAATGAAAACATCGATGCCAACAAAATCAACGGTTTTTATGTATTTGATGCGTCAATTTACCACACTTTTACATTTCCGAAAGCACAAAGTTTAAGATTGAGTTTGAATGTCAAAAATTTATTGAATCAATCGTATGCATTCGTCCGATATTATGTGATGCCGGGCACTAATTTTTTAATTTCCTTGAATTATGCAATTCATTAATTATATATTATTAATCAGTTTGTTAGCTATCTTTTTTTCGTGTAAAAAAGAACATGAAGAAACGATTGAATCACCTGCAATTTTGAAAAATGGCATGTTGGTCCTCAATGAAGGATTGTTTCAATTGAATAACGCTAGCTTAACTTGGGTAGATTTTGGTTCAGGAACAACAAATGATCAATTTTTTACCCAAAAAGCAGGAAGATTGCTCGGTGATACAGGAAATGAAATGCTCCGATACGGAAACAAAATTTACATAGTAGTCAATGTTTCAAGTACAATTGAAGTTTTGGATGCAATAACAGGAAATTCGATCAAGCAAATTTCTATGCAAGCGAATGGAAATTCAAAGCAACCGAGAAGCATTCGTTTTTTTGGTTCAAAAGCATTTATTTCTTGTTTTGATGGTTTTGTAGATGTAATGGACACAGCCACTTTTCAAATTGAATCTAGAATTCCAGTTGGATTAAATCCTGATCAAATGACAATTTCAGGTCAATATTTATTTGTTTCCAATTCAGGAGGTTTGAACGCGCCAGTAATGGATTCAACGATTTCCGTGATTGATTTGATTGCAAAATCGGAGTTGACCAAAATTGTGGTCGGAAAAAATCCAGGTTCGATTGTCACTGACTATGAAGGTGATGTGTATGTTATCACTAGAGGAAATTATTCTACCATTCCGTCTCGCTTAAATAAAATCGATCAAGACGAATTTATTGTGCTCGATAGCTACGATTTTGACGCATCAAAAATTACACTGATGAACAACAGATTATTGATTTTGAACAACAATAAAGTGATGCTTTTTAATACGGATACAGATCAATTATTGGATGATAATTTTATTAATTTCCCTACAATCACCACGCTTTCAAATATGTATTTCAGGAGTTCAAGTCAGCAGATTTATTTATTTGATTCAAAAGGATATACAAATACTGGAAATATTCTAAAATACAATGTGAATGGAGATTTTTTGAGTCAGTACCATGTTGGATTAAATCCAAATTCAATCTTGATATATGATTAGATTAATTATTTTTTTAGTTGGTTTGGTTTCATTCAAAAGTTACAGCCAATCATATGCTCCAGCAGCCGATCAAATTGGTACAACTGCCATTTCAAAAGACAGCAATATTTTCGTTTCTTGGGCAACAGGAATTGATTTAAAACGTGGCTTTTTGAATATCTCTGATACTAATTATCAGCTCAATGGAACCAATAAAGTAACTTATGGACTTCCAGAAGCCGCATTGTTTCCTGCTGAAGGCACGAGCGCTGATATCGTCAGTTTAGGTGATGGAGGAATCGCAACATTGACATTCGAAGCACCAATTAAAAACGAGGTTGGTCCTGATTTTGCTGTTTTCGAGAATAGTTTTTTATCCAACTATTTGGAATTGGCCTTTGTAGAAGTAAGTTCAGATGGAATTCATTTCGTTAGATTCCCTGCGCATACTGAAGTTTCTTTTGTCACTCAAATTGGTGGTTTTGAATTTATTGATTGTCGATATTTGAATAATTTTGCAGGAAAGTATGAACAAGGTTTTGGAACGCCATTTGATTTGTCTGATTTGCCACAAGATTCCTTTTTAAACTTAGAATATATTACGCATGTTAGAATTATCGATGTTGTTGGTTCGATTGATTCACACTTTGCAACATACGATAGTTTTGGAAACGTTGTCAATGATCCTTTTCCAACACCTTTTGAATCAGGCGGTTTTGATTTAGATGGCGTGGGAGTGATTCACCAAGGACTTTTGGGAATAGAAGAAAATTTTCAAAATTTCAGTTTTTATCCAAATCCTGCCAAATCTGAAATTTCAATCGCCACATCGGAATATTTCGATATTCAGTTGATTGATCTTTCTGGGAAAATTATTGATTCATTTTCGGTTCAAAGTTTCAAGAAAGTTGATTTACAACATCTCGAAAGAGGCGTTTATCTGTTGAATATCAGTTCGAAATCGGGGAGAAGTAGCAGGAAATTAATTCTGGAATAGTTCTATTGAATTTCCTTGAGGGTAATTTCTGTCACAGTTCCGAGTGGAAATTGATTGATTTTTAGTTTTTGAATTCCCACACGAATTAATCTCAAGGTTGGAAAACCAACAGCCGCAGTCATTTTTCGAATTTGTCGATTTTTTCCTTCGCGCAATTGAATTTCTATCCACGTCGTTGGAATGTTTGCCCGAAATCGAATCGGTGGATTTCGTTCTTCTATTTCAACATGCTGCAATTTTGAAGCTTGAGCAGGCAAACAAATATGTGATTTTCCATTGTGTTTGATTTCGATACCACCAGACTTAAATTTGAATATCGCATCTTCAGAAATATTTCCTTCAACTTGCACCCAATACGTTTTGAAATGTTCGTTTTTTGGATCTAATAAATTTGTTTTGAGTCTATTGTCATTCGTCAAGAGAAGCAAACCTTCACTGTCTTTATCTAGCCTCCCAACTGGATAAATATCTTTAGGAAAGTTTTTTAGCTGATTTTCGGCAATCAAGTTTTGCAAAGTCAAATCATTTTCTTCACCTGAAAATTGTGAGACATAACCAAACGGTTTGTGTACAACAAAATATCTGAAGTTAGTCAAAATGAAAATTTATGCTTTTTCTTTGATACAAGTGTAAACGAACGCTGGCGGAAAATTAAGTGGTGTGAAAGCCAAGTGTACTGTATCAAATCTGTCTTCCAAAAGTCTCTTTGAATTGAGAGAATATTGAAATTGAATGTATTTCCCCTGATTTTTCAAGGTTTCGTATGATACATTGATGATATTTGTTTTTAATTTGTTTGGAAAAACAGCCAATGGAAGGGAAGAAACAATGTAGTCAACGTGAATAAATCCCGCTTCGTTCAGGTATTTTTGAATGAATTCAGCACTATCGTGAATCAAAATCATACGATTGTCGATTATTTCTTCCTTCAAATGCTCGTAAAAAGTATCATTTAATTCAAAAACCAACAATTTCGCATCTGGTTGCATGAATTCTAAAATCTTCTTGGTGAAAACACCTGTGCCAGGACCTAATTCAATGATTACTTTTGCTTTTTTGAAATCAATGTTTCTTAGCATTTTGTGCGCCAAATACTTAGAGCTCGGGCTCATTGCGCCAACCATTTTCTTTTCCTGCCAAAATTGTTTTAAAAAAGCTGTCTTCTTAGCCATTGAACCTTATTCTTTGATTGCTAATTTACCGTTATTTATAATTCCGAGAACATTTCCGGTTAAAACTTTTCCAACAAACGGGGAATTATATGTTGAGGAAACCACATTTTCTTTCTCAAAAGTCCATTTTTGATTGGGAGAAAATAAAGTCAAATCAGCTTTTTGTCCAATTTCAATTGATTTATTTTCAATGCCTAAGACATTTCTATTTTTAATTGAAAGTATGTCAATGACAGTTCTCAAATCGAATTCAGAAACTGTTTGTAAAGATCCAAACAAAGATTGCAAAGTGATATTTCCAAATGAAGCATGATCAAATTCTACGTCTTTTTCTTCTTTATCAAATGGTCGGTGGTTGGAAACAATGTTGTCAATTGTTCCATCCTTGATACCTTCCCAAAGCGCAATTCTGTCAGATTCCCTGCGTAAAACAGGCATTAATTTGAAGTTTACATCAAAATCTAAAACCGCAGTTTCGTTGAAAATCAATTGTTCTGCATGAACGTCTGTAGTAAGATTCAATCCTTTAGCTTTTGCTTTTCTAATTAAATCAACTGATTCAGCGCAGGAAATTCCAGTTAAATGTAAATTTCCCCCGGTGTATTCTGCCAAGCGTATATTTCTTTCTACTTCAATGATTTCAGACATCGTAGCTTCTGCTTTCAATCCTGTTTTCAAGGAAGCTTCTCCTTCATTAACTTGTCCGTTTCCAGCCAAAGAATGATCTCTGGAAAAGCCAATTATTTTTGCGTCAAAATTGCTGCTGTATAGCAAAGCTCGATACATAATTCCGGAATTTACAGGAACTAAATCATCTGTAAAAAAAGACACGCCTGATTGAGACATGTCAAACATTTCAGCCAAGTTCTCACCTTTCATTTTTTCAGTGATTGCACCCATTGGATGTAAAGTGGTTACTTGATTTTCGGCACGTTTCAAGACATATTCAACTTGCGTTTTCCCATCAATTACTGGATGTGTCGATGGTAAAATTGCTACATGAGTGAATCCACCAAAAGATGCAGCTTGTAAACCTGATTCAATCGTTTCTTTGTGTTCCTCTCCTGGATCGCAAAAATGGGCTTTCAAGTCAACCCAACCCTGAGAAATATGCAAATCTTCACCTTCAATCAATTTTGCGTCATTGTCGTCAATATTTGATTCAATTGATTGAATAATTCCATCTACAATCAAAATATCAACTTTTTTTCCAAAATGGGAAGAACTTGAGTCTGCTATTTTCCCTGATTTTATTAAAAACTTCATGCTTATTTTTTCAAAAATTTAATCAATGCCATTTCTGTCAACACGAAAAGTAGTGCCAACAAAACAAATATTCTCCAATATTCTTTGGGTTTTTCCAATTCAATTCTAGCGATACTTTGACCTTCATCGATGGTCGTAAATTTTACATTATCAATACCTTGTAAAGCAAAACCTTCACTTATTTCATTTTCTGTCAATGTTGAAATATCTGATTCTGAACGGTTATAATTCAGCGCCAAATTGCCAAGCGTTACTTCATTTTCAATGTTATATAAACCTGATTTCAATACATTTGCTTCAATTCCTGCAATCGAAATATAGGTGATTTGATTGATTTTTTCAGTTTGAGGGATAAAATCAATTTCGTTGTTTTTTAAGTGTAATGGTGTTTCCTTTTTGGGTGCATTGTAAACTGGAAATTTACTATCACTTCCGATGGTCAGTGCGATAGGAATTCTTCGCTGACTCATTTCTGCAGATCTCAATAGAATGGTACTAAACAGAGCATTTGATGTAAAATTCCCAAAACTAGGCGCTAGACTGCTTCCAAAAAGAAATACTGAATAGTTTGAATTAGATCTAACAAATAGTGGTAATCCATTTTGTAATTGAATTAAATTCATTGCATTAGCTGAACTACCTGACGTGATTTTGTAGATTTTCGTTTGCAATGGAAGATTTAAATTTTCAGGCTTTTTCTCAAAAACACCGTTAAAAAATACGTCGTTGTAATTAATAGATTTCACTTTAACTCCTTCCGTTTGTAACGCTCCAAGCAAAGGCATTTTTAATTTTTGCAAAAACGCATTCCAAGAGGAAGTTTCCACATTTTCTCCAGGAAATAAGGCCAAAGATCCACCTTCCTGCACAAATGATAAAAGTAAACTGGCTGTTCCTGAGCTTATTTCATTCATTCCGTTGACGACAATGAAATCTTTTTGGTTAATCATATCAGCAGTGAATGATGATTCATCAACACTTTTAACTTGGTAATAATTATCCAGATTGTAGACACGCTGTACATTCTGAACTGCACTTTTACCATTGATAATCATTACTTGTGAATTGGCTTTTACTTCATAGGAAAAGAAATATTCGTCATCAAAGTAAACTTGTTTGTCATTCACTTTCACTTTTCCTTGTTTCAATCCAGGCTTAATGTCTGTGTAATTGATAGTTGTGGTCAAAGTCTGATTAGCTTCCAAATCAACAAAAACATCGCGTTTTGTGCCGTTTACATCCAATTGAAGTTCTACATTCGTCAGCGATTTTTCTCCAGCATTTTTTATTCGGACATTCAATTCGTTGTTGATTCCAACTTTAAAGTTAGGATCGTTGAACCAAATCGTATCGATATACACGTTCGAGAGATTTTGCGGAACCAATTGAACTGGAAAATAATAGGCTGTTGAATCAGATTTTAAGTTTTTGAATGAAGCTGAACTTTTCTGAAAATCTGAAAGAATCACGAATTGTCGCGCTCCCAATTTTTGATTGGTTGCTTCTTCTTTATCGATAATGTCTCTCATCCAACTGATTACAACGTCAGTGTTCTTGACTAGTGGCGAAGTTTCAATTTTATCCAATCGATTTAATGCTTCAACTTTGGTCACCAATCTTTGTTCAATGCCGCTCATTTCGTTTGTCGCCAAAATGATTCTTGTTTCAACACTTGCTTTTTGAATCAATTTGCGCGCTTGTTCGCGGGCTTCAGATAATAATTCTCCTTCAGTTCCTTTTAAGGTCATGGAAAAAGAATTGTCTAAATAAATAGCCAAAACGGGATTTCCACCGGATTTTGCATTGTCTGCAACTGGTAAATAAGGTTGCGCAAAAGCTAAAATCAATGCAGAAAACGCTAGCAAACGTGCTATTAAAACGAGTAAATGTTTGAGCTTTTGCGTAGATTTTGTTTGTTCGTCGACTTGTTTTAGAAATTGTAAACTGGAGAAATACAGAACCTTATAGCGACGAAAATTGAAAAGATGAATGATTATTGGAATGGCCAATAACAGAAATGCAAAAAGAAAACCTGGGTATTCAAATTTCATGATTTCAAAGATAGGGATTTATTTTCATAAATTAAATTAGGTTTCAAACAGATTCCGCTCGAACTAAACGCAACTCAGAAGTATAAAACACGATTCCACGCACGTGCTGATAGCCCATTTCCCGCAAGGTATCTGCATAAAGTTGCACTTGTTTTAAATGCTGCGCTTTTGGAATACCTGTTTTATAATCAATTACAATTGTTTCGTTCTCTTTACAAATGATTTTATCTGGTCTTTTTGTTTCGTTTACACTGATAATAATTCCTTGTTCATTCAGGATTTTCGTTGCATCGTTTAATAATTCTTGGTAATCTTTCATGCCAAAAATTTGTTGCAAAGTTTCTCGTAATTTAGATTCAAAAGCCTTTTCAAGCAATCCATTTTCTAAATTAGATTTTAAGTTGAATTCAATTTCAGAACTGTCACTAGTTATCGAAAGTAGAAAATGAAGTTGATTTCCAAAACGTTGTTGTTCAGTTAATCCTGTTTCTTCATCTAAAGCATTTTCTTTGAGAGAAATATCTGGGAACCACAATTTATTTTTCAAAGAAATAGGAGCGAAGTTACCTTCATTCAGACTATTTTCATTTTCTTCATTACTATTGGATTCGTCATTTGGTTGAATTAGTCGGTGTTGAACTTCGCCACATTCAAATTCAATTTTATCAGCTTCGAACGCTTTTGTTGTTACATTTTCAAAATGATTGTTTCCAAGGTTCAAAAACACTTCGTGTAATATTTTTCCAAATCTCGGATCTCTTGATTTTTCTGCATGGAAATTAGCAATATATAATCTTTCAATAGGCCTTGTACACATTACGTAACAAAGATTTATTTTGTCGAGTAAACTTTGATTATACTCTTTTTCATGCTCAATTTTAATTCGATCAACTTTGCTGTTTTTTGATAATCCTGCATAAACGAATTTTTCTGATTCTTTCATCAAAAACATGCTGCTTTTTCCTGTAATCGACCAATCCATATTCGGTAATAAAACCACTTTAAATTCTAAACCTTTGGATTTGTGGCCTGTCATTACCTTGATGGCGTCTTTGTTTTCAGGGATTTGAATGGCTGAATCTTTTCCTTTGCCGTTGTAGAAGTCTAAAAACAATTCTAATTCTGGACCTCGTTGATTGTCGAATTCATGTACCATATCGGACAAATGATGCAAATAAGGATTGTGAATTTCTTCAAGACCTACCAAATTGTAAAAACCTTGTAATAAATTGTATAAATTTTCAAATGGAAAGAAAAATTGATCTTCTGAGCCAAAATTTTCAATGAAAAATTGTCTTGTGTCAAAAAATTGAAAGCTTTTTCCAATAGAACTGGTCTCGGTTTTCCAATAAGATTGGATTTTTGCAATTGAATTTTGAGTTTTGAGCGAAAAATACAATTCCGAAAATCTTCTCGCTTCCAATTCTCCAGCAGGATTTTTTCTCCATTTCAAATAGGCGATTGCCATTTTCACCCCGTGGTCAGAATTGACAAGTAAACTGTCTGCTGAAACTACTTTGTGTCCTTGATTAGTGAGTTCTATTGCCCAAGAATTACAGTCTTTTTTGGTGTTTCCAAGTATACAAATATCTCCTTTGTCAAATCCATCATCGATGCATTGATTGATCCATGAAAGCATCATTTCAACTGATCTTTTGTCGTCGACTTGATCCTCTTTTTTTCCTTCACTTTTAATCGCCTCAGAATGGATGTAAACATATCCACCATCTTTTCCTTTGGGATTTTGAGCGACATCGTCATAAAAAGAGACCAATGAACTTGGAATGGACGATTTAAACGTTTCAAAAAATACGTTGTTGAATTTCACTATTTCTTTGAAAGAGCGATAGTTGTCTTTTAACGGCTCCTTCTTTCCTTGATCTTCAAAATAATCTGATTTTATTTGAATTGTTGCATCACCCTCAGGATTATAAATCGCTGGTAGCGCCACGAATTGTTCTGCTAAACCATTTTTGAATCTGTAAATGGATTGTTTTGGATCTCCAACAATTAAATTAGCATTGTTTTGTGACAAAGATTCATGCACCAAAGGAACGATATTCATCCACTGCAAGCGAGACGTATCTTGAAATTCGTCGAGTAGAAAATGTTGAAAACGAATACCTAATCTTTCGTAAATAAATGGCGCTTCTTCTTTTTCAATTAATTCTGAAATGAGTTTGTTGAATTCCGAAATCCGAATTAATTTTTCTGTTTGTTTGACCGTTTCTAGTTCATCTGCAATGAATTGAAGCAAAGCCATGTTGTAGAAATTCTTCTTCACCAAGGAAAGTAAATTCAATTCTTGCATTTTGGACTCAAATTCTTCCTGAAATTCAATGCAAAGATTTCTCAATTCGGGACTAAAATCTGGTTTGTCCAAATTATTAATTATTGAATTTGAAAAAACACCGTTGTTTGATGAATTTCCATTGAAAAAATCGTCCGAATTTAATTTTTCAAAAGCTTTAACAGTAACCGTTTTTCCTGGCAAATTTGTATTTCCAGCAATAGGTTGAAAAAGTTCATAAATGCGCTTCGCCTTTAACGATAAATTTGATTTAATTAATTCAATTTCAGATTTCAAACTCTGAAAAGCCAACTCAGAAAAATCTGCTTCTTTCATTTCTTTGAGCAGCGTGAAATACTTTTCATTGGTTAGAATATTGGCAAATTTCTTTAAATCGCGTTGAAAATTCCAACTTTCTTGATCGGCAATTTTTTCGCGAGAATAATTCAAAACCAGTTGCGTAAATTTTGCCCGTAAAATAGGATCTAAACCATCCATTAATTGGTCGATGACTTGATCTAGTACTTCGTCTTCGTTCAAGATAATTTGAAAATCACTGTCTAAATCCAAATCTCTTGAAAATGAACGAATCAATCGCAAATTGAATTTATCAATCGTCATCACATTGAAATCTTCGTATTGATGCAAAATTTGTTTCAATGCAATTTTCGCTCTGAATTGTAATTCGGGTTTGCTTATTTTCAAATCTTTGCAAATATCCTCGATAAAACTGAGTGCTTTTTTTGTTTCTTCTGTCGTTTTTCTGTTTGGATTGCTTGAAATATCTAAGGCCGAAATAATCCGCGTTTTCATTTCCAAGGCCGCTTTGTTGGTGAAGGTCATCGCCATGATGTGCGCAAAAGTGCTTGGACTTCGATTATCACCTAAAATTAATTTCAAGTATGTTTTAACCAAGTTGTACGTCTTTCCACTGCCTGCGGATGCATTTAAAATTTGCAATGGCTTTTCTGCTTGATCTGTCATGGTAAAGAAATTGAGGTTACTAAGATAAGCTGAACAAATCGTAATCTATGTACGTTTTTAGAATAAATTTTGTATTTTTATAAACTGACTGAAATATTCAACTTTTCAGTGTTTTATTCGTCTTTAAGTAAGATTATGATTTTTAAAACGAAAAATATTGTTTCATTCGTTGTCCTTATAATTTCTGCTGTGTCAATCAGTAGTTGTAAGAAAGACAAAATTGAAATTATTCCGCCTGTTGTAGTGAGCGATCAGCTTTCAATTCAAGTTTTACCAGTGTTTGGTAATCAAACTTTGAACTTAGATTCAACTTATTTGACAGATGAAGGATATGAAATCCAGTTTACCGACTTGAAGTTCTTTGGTGGAAATTGGAAAAATGGAAATGAGATTTTATTTCAATCTGCGATGTTTGATTTTAGAAATAATGGCAACAATTTCGTTTCAGTCAATAATAAACCTGATGCTTTTGGTGCACTTCAGGGATTTTTAGGTGTTGATGCATCTCTAAATCACTTGGATCCAACAGCTTTTGCAAATGAAAATCCATTGAATATTGCTAATGCTGGAGACATGCATTGGAGTTGGAATCCTGGATATATTTTCATCAAAGTCGAAGCACGTGTTGATACAATTCAAGACGGAATTCCACTTTTTGATCATTACGCAGTTTATCATGTTGGCACAGATGAATATCTTCAAAATTTAGATTTTCCTGCAGTAAATTGGTCTAATGTTGGTGAGAAGTTATATCGAGCGAATATGAAATTAGACATGCATCAATTTTTATCCAATACTGGTCAAGCGATCAATGTGAAAAATGAATTTATTACGCATACTGCTGCAGGTCAAGAAGTTTTAACAATCAAAGCAATCCAAAACTTCAAATCAGCTTTAAGTTTTATTCCGTGATGAGATCAGAATTCCTCCGTTTTATCCAAACTATTTCCAAGTTCAAATTCGTTTTGATTTTTGGATTAGCAATTGCCATTCTTTGGGCTTGCAAGAAAGATAAAGTGGGCTATGTTCCAACGCCTTATCAATTGAAAATTCCTTCACACTTTCCTCAAATGCCTATTCCTGTTGACAATCCAATGACTGTGGAGGGCGTTGCATTGGGAAGAATGCTTTTTTATGAAACAAAATTGAGTTTAGACAATACGATTTCTTGTGGAAGTTGTCATTCACCTGAAACTGCCTTTAGTGATTCAAGCCGATATTCTAAAGGTGTAAACGGAACATTAGGAAATCGTCAGTCCATGGCTTTGGTCAATTTAGGTTGGCAACAATTTTTCTTTTGGGATGGAAGAGCGATTACGCTTGAAGAGCAAATTTTACAACCAGTTCCAAACCCAGTAGAAATGCACCAAAGTTGGGACGCTGCAATTGCAAAATTAAATGCTGAAGTCACTTATAAAAATGCTTTCTACAAGGCTTTTGGCGAAGAAGGAATCGATAAAAATAAAGCAGCCAAAGCAATCGCACAGTTTTTAAGAACCATGATTTCCGGCAATTCAAAATTTGATGTGATGTACAAAATTGAAAATGGACTACCGCTTTCAAATTCAGATCAAACAGTATCAATTTCTCCAGAAGAATGGGGTGGATACGATCTTTTTAAGAGTTTGAATGGCGCTGATTGTTTTCATTGTCACAATGGTCCACTGATGCAAGTTAAGAAGTTTAGCAACAATGGTTTGGATGCGATTTTTACTGATGAAGGACGAAAAGGTGTAACAGGAAATATCAACGATTTAGGAAAGTTCAAGGTACCAACATTGAGGAATATTGAACTTTCAGGTCCATACATGCACGATGGAAGATTTAAAACTTTAGATGAAGTAATTGAACATTATTCGAGTGGTATAATCCAGTCTCCAACAATTGACCCGTTGATCGAATTTGCTAGTCAAGGAGGGGTGCAACTTGATGCTGGACAGAAAGATTTATTGAAGAAATTTTTGCAAACACTCACTGATTATCAGTTTGTCAATAATCCAGATTTCCGAAAACCATAAAACGATTTATTTGAATTAGATAAGATTGTTACAAATTGTAACGATCGATAATTTCTTTGTTATTAATTTCAAAAGTTTTAGATACAATTAAGTCAATAAATACTGCATCAAACTCAATGAAAGAAACCTTTTTGAGCAAAAAGTCGTAAATTTGTATATTCGATCTAGAAAAATGAAAAACGAAACAAGATTAACAACAGAGGAGAAGGCTTTAAAAATCAATTTAACACCTGATATTTATGGCTGTTTTGCGGAGATTGGGGCAGGACAAGAAGTAGCTGCAAATTTTTTCCAAGCTGGAGGAAGTTCAGGTACAATTGCATACACACAATCTGCCTACGACATGAAAGTTTCTGATTCAATGTACGGACTTGCAACAAGATACGTATGTGAGGAACGATTGATGACCATGTTACATACCGAATTCGAAACAATGAACTACCGTTTGCCAGAAAAGGCTAAAAGTGCTCGTTTTTTCGCGTTTTGTAACACAGTTGAATCATTAAACTATCACAAAACAAATCAAGGTCAAGGTTGGGTTGGATTGCGTTTTCAATTAACGCAAGGTAGCGCACCAAACGATATTATTTTGCATGTCAAGATGCATGACAATAGCAATAAAGCACAACAAGAAGCATTGGGAATTTTGGGTGTAAATTTATTACACGCTGCTTATTTTCACCATGATGATTTAGATGTTTTCCTTTCTGCATTGGTAAATAGATTGCCACGTGAACGCATGGAGCTAGATATGATGCGTGTTTCAGGACCTGATTTTGACAATTTTGACAATAGAATTATCGCATTGAACCTTGTGAAAAGAGGTTTGACTGATGCAACGATGTTTGATTTGTGTGGAAGTGTTTTGCAGCCAACAGCTGCATTGTATAAGAAAAACATTCTTTTGATGCGTGGTCGTTTTCGACCAGTTACAAAAGTTCACTTAGACATGATCGAAAGTGGAACCAAACAGTTTTTGAAAGAAGACGGAGTCAAAGAAGAAAATTTGTTGGTTATTTTTGAATTGACGTTGAAAGATTTGACTGCTGATGGAAAAATTTCAGACAAAGATTTTGTTGATCGTGCTGAGCTTTTAGGTTCTTTGGGTTATACAGTAATGATTTCTAATTATTTGAAACATTACAAAATGGTTGACTATTTGGCAACTATCGCCCGTGGTCAAATGATGGGAGTAATCGTTGGTGTTTATAATTTACATACTATTTTCGACGAAAGATATTACGACAATTTGCCTGGCGGATTGTTAGAAGCTTTCGGGAGAGGATTTGGACACAAAATGAAAATGTTTGTTTATCCGGCGAATGATGTGGACACTGGTGATCTTTATGGTTTGGATGATATTGTGATCCCAAAACATTTAAATGGTTTGATGCAATACATGAAAGACAATAATAAAATGGAAGCAATTCACGATTATAACAGTCAATTGTTACACATTATGTCTGACGATGTACTTTCTAAAATCAAAGCAGGCGTTTCAAGCTGGGAAGATGATGTTCCGGAAGAAGTAGTGAAAGCCATTAAGTTTTTTGAATTGTTCGGTTTTGTGAATAGAGAAAAGGAAATTCACGCTTAAATAAAAATAAATTCTTATTATTCAAGTGATTACTTAGGTAGTCACTTTTTTTTTGCAAAAAAAAATGGTGCTCCGAGTTAGAAGCACCAATATTTTAGAAATTTTATTGATCAATTATTCAATCACCAATCGCTTAATACTTGATTTCCCCTTTGAATTGAGTCTAACCATATAAATTCCTTTTTTCCAGTTGCTTGTTTCAATTTTTGTAACGTTGTGAGCATTGTAAATCAATTTTCCTTCAATAGAAAATATGGTAATTTCAAATTCTAAAATATCGTTCGATTTAATTTCAAAGTATTTGCTGGCTGGATTTGGTTGAATTGTAAATTGTATGTTTCCAAGTTCATCAATTCCAGAAGTTCCATTTTGATAGTTGTAAGGTGCAGAAGTTGCATCACAAGTTGGATTTGCAGTGCTGACAACCGTATAATTCCCATTACCATAAGTCAACGGACAAGTTGCACTAGTTTCACCTGTCAAAATGTTGCCATTCAAATACCATTGTATATTGCTAGTAATTGATGACACCAAAACATTGGATTCCAAAGTGATTACAGGAATCGGAGGTACTGAATTTGAACAAACATTGTTTACTTGAATTCGAGAATCAGCAGTTTGAGGTGAAATAAAATTAGTCCATCCGCCACAATCTTCCTTCAAATAAAAATCAAACCATGGTAATAGATAATCAGTGAGCACTTGTTGCTGAATGGCTCTTTGAATTGAAATTCCAGGAGAAGAAGTTGATTCGCCAAAATCGCAGTTAAAATTGGTGTTTGCAAAATAACAATGCGCTCCGCCTAAAATACTAATGAAGTATTTACAACTTCCAGTAACTGCATCATACATTGGAATGTGATTGTCTGCAGGAGGAGTAACACCATCTTCAGAACCAGAAAAAATCAAGGTTGGAACCAAGACATTGGCAGCAGCTGCAATTGCTGAAGGAGTTGTTTCAGCTGGGGCGAGTCCTACAATTGTTTTAATATTCGAATTATTCGAAGCTGCTAGAAATGTTGCGCCACCACCCATGGAATGTCCCATAATTGCTGCATTTCCATTGATTTTATTTTCAAAAATGGAACCAGCCGTTGAATTTAGCGCGAGCATTTTATTTGAAACTTGTGCTAAATCTAATCCGAAGTCAGCGTGAACTGGAGAAGGAAAGATACTACTTTCAGTTCTTGGAAAAGCTAAAATATAACCTTCAGCAACTAAATCTTCCCAAATATTTTGATAGGCATCCCATGTCATGGCAAAACCGTGTCCAAACGTTATTACTGGAAAATTCCCATTTGAAACTGCAACATCAACTCCAGCTGTAGCAGCTGGATAATAAATTTCTGTTTGAATTTGTCGTCCAGCACCTCCGCCAGAACCAGTTCCGCCAGTTCTGGCTGGATCATTAAAAGTGATTGTGGTATGTCCAATAGAAAATTGACAGAATACAAGATTGGGAAATGCAACGATAATAAGAAGTAGCTTTTTCATTTTTTTTAATTAGTTTGTTAGTTATAACTATAAATATAAAAAATATGTTTTACATATAGTTCAGAGCAATATTATTTTCAAATCATAGATTTATTCTGTGAAATTTTTAAAATTTTAGACCACATTAATAATCGTTATATTTGAATTCATGATTTAAAAAACAATATTATTGTTACAAACAAATAAATACATAAAAGGTTTAGATGCACTTCGAGCGCTTTCGATAGGTTTTGTCTTACTTAATCATTTAGGTATTGATGTTTTATTTTTTGAAAATCAATATCTTAAAAATAATTTTTACAGTTTATTTTCAGGTGAAACTGGGGTTAGATTCTTTTTTGTTTTAAGTGGTTTTTTGATAACAAGGATTTTGTGGATTCAATTTAAAGACACAGGCACTATCAATTTAAGGAACTTTCTTATCCGAAGAATTTTAAGATTAATGCCTCCATTGGTGTTGTTTTATGTACTCGTTATTTCGCTCATGCTAGCAAAAATTATCACCTATGACATTGAAGGATTGATGTTTGCATTCTTTTATTTGTATAATTATGTTCCATTGTTGCACTACAGAAATGAATTGGCGCACATTTGGTCGTTATCAGTGGAAGAGCAATTTTATTTGATTTGGCCATTTTTAATTTTGGTTATCAAAAAATACAACGTTTTATTAGTCTTGGTGTTGGTTTTTATAGTTCTTTCTATAGTTGGAACGATTTTTCTACCTGAGTTTGCTTTCGAAGCACATTTGCGGCCACATCGTTGGTTTTTACCTGCTGGAGGATTTATTGCGATCGGTGCTGCTGTAGCATTAGTTCAATTCAAATATGAGAAGTTCTTGATTCAAATATTTCATAAAAAGACAATTATGCTGCTTTTCGTTGCGTTCTTATATTTGATTCCACTTTTTATTCCAATATTTTTGATTGAAGCTTTCTCGTTTTTACAGGCAATTGGTTTTGGAATTTTTGTTTGTTGGATTTTTTACAATCAAAATTCGAGATTCGTTGCATTTCTAGAATTTAGTCCATTTGTCTACGTTGGAAAAATATCCTACGGACTTTATGTTTTTCAGGGATTGTTTTTGTTGACAGGTCCAGGAAGTGAACTATCTTTTCAGCAATTTCCACTTAATGTATTGCTAACGTTTGGCTTGGCAATTTTGTCCTATCATTTTATAGAAAAGCCAATATTGAAATACAAAAATCGATTTTAGTTTTTTTGTTCCTCCTTTTGTATCGGCAATTCTTCAGATTTCAATGTTTCAATAGGTTTTTGAATTGGTTCACTAACGATTGGTTGATCGTTTGAATCTTGATCTAATGGTTTTGCGTCCAATGTTTCAGGATGAATAGGCGCTTCAAATTTTCTCGGCGGCTCAAACGCAATAGATGCATTCATTTCTCTCGTTTGCTCTTGGAAAGGTCTCTCAAAATCTTCAACAGTTTCTTCAATCATTCTATTTAGATTCAAGTCGTTTTTGATATCAACACCAGATTTCTTGATCTCGTTTTGTAAATCTTGCGATGCATCCTTGATTTGACGCATTGTTCTTCCCATGGTTTTGGCAATTCCAGGAATACTTTTGGAACCAAAAAACATCAAAATGAAAAGTAGAATTAAAACTACTTCAGAACCGGCGACATCACTTAAAAATAAAATCATTGTGCTTTGTTATACCACAAAATTAAGAAATACTGTGGATATAAATCTATTTTATAAAATTGAAATGTGCATTTAACAGAAAAATACATTTTCCCGTTTTTTGAAGAAAATGTCAATCTGATTTTTGAAAAATTAAATGGTTGAATTTTTGTTTTAGAAAAGAAATAGGATAGGAGGAAGTGTTGCTTTTACTAAGGTTGGTGCTGTTTGTGAATTTGGAATTGTCAAAATGAAGTATAAATGTAATTTAATTAAATTGTAAAATAATTAATTTAAAATAGTTTATTAGTGCTATTTGTTTAAAGCTTAAATTAAGATAAAATATAATAGTGTAATTTATTTTTTGCTTTATTTTGAAACAAAAACATTTGTACTGCCGTAAAGGTGAAAAGTTAGTCAACAAAGTAAGAAATTTTAAAAAAGAAAAAGATGATTAATAATGCAGTTAGTTTAGCTCAATACAAATTGAAACTTCATCAAGATCAAGGTCAAAATAGTGAATTGAGTATTATAGAAGTGGCGAAATTAATGGATATTATCTATTTTGGTCCTTGTAATATTGAGGACAAAAAAGAATCAATCTTTTTTCAATTTTCGTATAATTAAGAATTTTCATCATAGTTTTTTGTTTTGAAAGTCGTCCCAATTGGGGCGACTTTTTTTGTGTTACAAATGTATATTATTTTGTAATTGAAAATTTATTACATTTGTATATAAATTGATGTTACAAATGGAAATTCTAGATAGAATCAAAATGGTGATGAAAATGAATCAGCTAAATGCAGCTTCTTTTGCTGATAGGATTGGTGTTCAGCGCTCCAATGTTAGCCATGTATTGACAGGGCGAAATAAGCCAAGCTTAGATTTTATTGAAAAAATGCTCATTCAATTCCCAAAAGTAAATGCTTCTTGGTTAATTTCAGGGCAGATTCAACAAACAGATGTAATCACTCCTTTGAAAGAAAATGAAAATTTGATTACAAATGTAAATAGAGATAAAAATACAAATGTAAATAGAGAAATTGGCTCCAAAGTATCGGAAAAAAGAATTGTAAAAATGATTACATTTTACGAAGATTTTACATTTGACGAATTTCGTCCCGCAAATGATTAGTATAAGTTATTGAATAACTCCTGATCCAACCAATTCATCACCTTCATACCAAGCCGCAAATTGTCCTGGAGTTATTCCTCGTTGTAATTTTTCAAATAGAATATAGATTCCATCTGATTTTTTTACCAAAGTAGCTTTCTGTAATTTTTGTCTATAACGAATTCTTACTGCGAATTCTTTGACGTCTCCAATCTGTAAATCATAGTTTGGATTTACGGAGTGAATTTCTTTATTATCAATAAATAAAGCCCATCTATTTAAAGCTAAATGTGAATCAGCTTGTCCTGAAAAAACAATGTTATTTACTGTATCAATTTGTAATACAAAAGATGGTAATGGTCTTCCACCGATGTGCAAACCTTTTCGTTGCCCAACGGTATAATAATGTGCACCTTGGTGTGTGGCAACCTTGATTCCTTCTTCTTTTTTGAAGTGAAAAGGAACAGCCAGTTTCTCTACGTTTTCAACAATTGGATTGATTCTGTGGTATTCGATCAAAGCGGGAAGATTGTCGGGGATTTCAATTACTTCTCCTTCAATTGGTTTTAATTGCTGTTGCAAGAAAATGGGTAAGCTGATTTTACCAACAAAACACAATCCTTGCGAATCTTTCTTTTCAGCTGTAATCAGTCCTGCTTTTTTTGCGATTTCTCTTACTTCAGACTTTTGATATTCTCCGATAGGGAAAAGTGATTTACTCAATTGTTCCTGATTCAGTTGGCAAAGGAAATAAGATTGATCTTTTCCATCATCTTTTCCTGATAAAAGTCCAAAAGTGCCGTCGGCGTGTTCAATTTTTCTACAATAATGTCCTGTTGCGACAAAATCAGCACCTAAGTTTTCAGCTGCTTTTAAGAAAACGTCGAATTTGATTTCACGATTACAGAGCACATCTGGATTCGGAGTTCTTCCTCGTTCGTATTCCGAAAACATGTAATCAACGATTTTTTCTTTGTACTCTTTGCTTAAATCTATTACTTGAAATGGAATTCCCAATTGATTGGCAATCAAAAGTGCATCATTGGAATCATCTATCCATGGACAATCATTTGAAATCGTGACAGTTTCGTCATGCCAATTGCGCATAAACATTCCGATAACTTCATATCCAGCTTCCTTTAGCAAATATGCGGTTACACTTGAATCAACTCCACCTGAAAGTCCAACGACAACTCTTTTCATATTGCAAAATTAAGTATAAAGTTCTAGATTTATTGATTCTATTCATGAAACGAAAAGATAAAGTAGATCAAATCTTTGGTAAAAAATGCTAAAAATGTCTGGTTTTTATTTTGATTCATCCAATTGATTATTTTAATCCGTGCAAAATCACTATTTTCGTTCTGTATGAAGGTGTTTTTATCAATATTATTGTCAGTTTTCTTTCTAGGATTGAATAATTTGTCTGCTCAAAAATGTGATCGCGTTTTTTTAAGTGGACGAGTTGTTGATACGATTCAAAATCAGGGGTTTTACAATTTAATGGTTGTGAATAGTACTACTGGAAGGGCGGTTTTCGGTCAGCCTGATGGTTCTTTTAATGTTTACACTTCTAATAATGATTCTATTACACTTTCAATAAAAGGATATTCAATGTATGGCTTCAGAATCAAATCAGATTCCAATTGTCAAATGAAAATTGTTGGAGTTTTGGATCACAAGGCAGTTCAGTTTGATGAAGTTGTTGTAAGACCATTGAAAACTTTGCAACAAATAAAGGAAGAAAGGGCAGCTTTGTCTTTACGAGAAACAAGACAAGTAACAGGAATTGAGGTTTTGCAAAGTCCAATTACCGCGTTATATCAAGCTTTTTCAAAACGTGAGAAAAATAAAGTTTGGATTTCTCAAATGGAATACAAAGACGATCAACGCAGAGTGTTAAAAGAATTATTGCGTGTTTATGTAGCATACGAAATTGTGAAATTGGATGAAGAAGAATTTGATAGTTTTGTAGAGTTTTTAAATATCGACGAAGACTTTTTGAAGACTGCTTCAGAGATGGAATTGATTACTTTTATCAAAGATAAATTCGAGCATTTCTCAAGAGTAAATAACCATTATTATATTGAACCAGAAATAAAAAGATAAAATCATTTAAACTGATAGTTTAGATAGATCCTTTTTGTCCTTCGATAATTGCTTCACGAACATTTTTAAATTTCAGCAGTAATTCTTTTGCTTCATCGTAAGAAATATTCAGTTTTTCTTGTACCATCAAAGTTCCTCTGTCAACCAATTTAGAATTGCTCAATTGCATATCAATCATTCGGTTTCCTTGAACTCGTCCCATCTTAATCATCAGCGAAGTTGAAATCATATTCAAAACCAACTTTTGAGCAGTTCCAGATTTCATTCGTGTACTTCCAGTCACAAATTCAGGTCCAACTTCTGGTGTGATATGATGTTGTGCCAAATGTGTCAATGGACTTTCTGGATTACAAGAAATACTGCAAGTTAAAATTCCATTTTCATTGGCTTGTTGGATTGCTCCGATTACATAAGGAGTCGTTCCTGATGCAGCAATTCCAACCAAAACGTCTTTAGAATCAATTAAATAGTCTTTCAAATCATGCCATCCTTGTTCCTTATCGTCTTCAGCAAATTCTACAGCTTTGCGGATTGCAGAATCTCCACCAGCGATCAAACCGATTACCAAACCTTGCGGAACACCAAAAGTAGGTGGACATTCGCTAGCATCTAAAATTCCTAATCTTCCACTGGTTCCGGCACCGATGTAAAATAATCTTCCTCCAATAGAAAGTCTTTCAGATGCAGCATCTACAAAAGCTTCGATATTTGGAATTACTTTTTGAACAGCAACAGCTACTTTTTGATCTTCTCGATTCATATTATTCAACAAATCAAAAGTTGACATCGATTCTAGCGCATTGTAATTACTTTCGGATTCAGTTATTTTTTTCATGAATGGATTGATTAAACTAGGTATGCATTATAGTCTATCTCGTCAAAATTAATTTCAACTCGATCTTTTAAAGTTGTTGATAATGTGATTCCTACATAGTCGCATTTGATTGGATATCTGCGGTGTCTTCTATCTACCAAAGCGACTGTTTTTATTGCCTTCACTGGTTTTTCTAGCAATTTTATTAGCGCATATTGCATGGTTTTACCTGAATTCAAAACGTCGTCAATCAACACAATGAAACCATTTTTGAGTAATTCACCATCAATATTCATCGTTACAGTTGAATCTAAAGGATGATCTTTGTCTAAAGTAATTTCAAAAACTTCGATATTTTGTTCTGTGTTTTCCTTCAAAATTGCTGAAATTTCGTTGGCAATTCTCATTCCATTTCCGCAAATTCCAGCCAAGTAGATGGTTTTTTCTTCACTTGTATTTTCTAAAATTTGGTGGGCAAGTCGCATGATTTTTTGATCGATTTGCTTTTTAGTAAGAACAATTTGCATGAGCTTTAAATTTTAATCAAAGATAAGGATTTCAGGACTTAATCAATAGATTTCTCGCCATTGGGCCTAAATTAAAAATGGCATCTAAAATACTTAAGTCATCTTCTAAAATATTTTCACTGCTAAAAACTTTTATGTAGTTAGAATTCTCCGTTGATGGCCAATTCAATTTTCTAAAATCTTGAAAAGGATTTAATTCAAATTCGTATGATTCAGTGAATTTATGGTCAATTGGTAATGATAACCATTCGACAATTTTTAGATGGATTTGTAAATTGAAATCAACTAAGTTTGAAATTTGGCTGAAAATTAATTCTTTAACCTCAGATTCGTAATGTTCAAAATAGGGAGAAGGCGCATAAGCACTTTCGATGGCTTTCCAATGATTTTTTTGCCAATTTTCAGCGTATGAAATTCGAATGTCTTTGGTTACCGTTTTATTTCCATTCGGCTTTTCAACTGGAATACTCAAATTTAAAAGTCCATTTGCACCCAAAATACTCATCCGATTTCTGATGGTTTGCTTCACATAATGTTCATAAAGTTCAAATGAAATTACTTCCATTTGAACTAAACTTTTGTAATATGAAATACTTCCGAAATATGCGGTCGGAAAAATTGGAGTCATTATTTGATGAATTTAAACACCCTGTTCCAACGGATTCCGATTTCTTCTATTCCGCTATTAGAGAACCAAACGATAGACGCTTTTCCAACGATGTGATCTTCAGGAACAAATCCCCAAACCCTAGAGTCTGCTGAATTGTAGCGGTTGTCTCCCATCATCCAATAGTAATTCATCGCGAATTTGTATGAACTAACTTTTTTTCCATCGATAAAGAAACCGTCTGCTTTTTCAACCAATTTATGACCTTCATACGCAGTGATTATTCTTCTGTAAATCGCAATGTTTTCTTTAGTCAATTTCACCGTTGTTCCTTTTTTAGGAATGGTAATTTTCTCAAAGTTGGTCATTGTGTTTCCATGATAAATGTCCTTTGGAAAAGTATTTAAATTTTCAAATTTTTGAGTTGCTGGAAAATTTTTATCAAAAGGCGAAATACCTGTTTTTGATTCATAAGTAGTATCATTTTCCAGAATAAATTTAACCTTAGGAAAATCTCGTTCCAATTTCTTTTTTTCACTTGCTGTTAAATTCATTTTAAATTCTGATCCACCTCCGTAAACACCATAATCTCTGTCCTTTTCTAAGCCATAAGTTTGGTACATTTGATTATAAAAAGTTTTATCTGGCAAGTTATTATTCAAATCTGTTGGATTAGGAACAATGTATCTTAAGTTTTGATTTTCGGCAATTTGTGCTGGTTTTCCATTTACATACAATCTAGCATTTTTGATTTCAATCACATCTCCAGGAATTGCCACACATCTTTTGATGTAATTTTCTCGTTTATCAACTGGTCGGTAAATTACACCATAATGATTGATCAAAACACCTTCATTATCTAGAGCAACCTTTTCAACAGCCAACTTTTTTCTGGCAATTGACTTCCATTTTTCTAAATTAACTATAAATTCTTTTATGAAAATTTCATAAACTTTATTATAATTTTCTTGAGTTATTGGATTAGATAACTTTCGAGCTTCTTCTTCAATTCTACTTTCGTTTGCTTCTCTCCAATATCTAAAAGCTTCATTGTTTACAATTCCATGGTAATCGTGTCCCATTAATCCATTAGGCATTCTTGGGTCGTACACAGCTGTATCACCTGAAGGATAATTGAAAACGACTACATCGTATCTTTCAACTTTGCCCATTCCTGGCAATCTGGTGTACGTACAAGTTTCTAAATCTGAATAAGATTTGATATTAATCCAAGGAATGAAATTGTGAACCAATGGAAAAGATAGGGGAGTTACAGGAACTTTCGGTCCATAAGCCAATTTGTTTACAAACAAGAAATCACCAACTAACAAAGTTTTTTCCATCGATCCTGTTGGGATTTTGAATGGTTCAAATACATACGTTCGGATGATACTTGCAGCAACCAATGCAAAAACTATAGAATCACCCCATTCTTTGATTTTGGTTTTTTTAACTGCTTTATCTGAACTAAAAAATCCAAAAAGCGTTGCAATTAAATGTCCGACTACTGGAAAACAAAGAAAAAGAACGATATGATCGCCGATACTTCTTTCATTCACTTCTTTCGGATTTGCCCAATTAGTAACAGTTCTAGCTTCACCATTTTTCAATTTTGCCATCAAAATATATGGAAAGAAAATACCTTGTAAAGTGTCTTGCCATGAAAAATGACCAAATTTTCGAATATAACTTAAATTTACGACTGCCCACATCACTATGTGGACACCAGGAAATAACATTAAAAGTGCCCACCATGGTTTGTTACAGCTAATTTTGAATGCAACATAATAGTTATATCCGGGAATCAACGCTTCCCATGATTTTCTTCCCGCTTTTTCAAAGCTTGTGAACCAAAGCGCTAAATATGGATGAACTAATAGAAATAAATAAAAATATAAAGCATTCATAATGTTTTGATTTTTAGGACATCTTTCATTGTAAAGACTCCTTGTTTATTAAAAATCCATTCTGCAGCAACAACAGCTCCCAAGGCAAAACCTTTTCTACTGTGTGCTTCGTGACTAATGGTAATCGTATCAATTTCAGAGACATACTTGATAGTATGTGTTCCAGGTACATCTGGAAGTCGATGTGCAGTAACGCCCAATTGGTCAGAGGTGACATGAGGTTCCTCACCAACGCCACAAATCCATGATGTATAACTACTATTGTTTTCTAAAATTCCATCTGCCAAAGTGATTGCTGTACCGCTTGGTGCATCCAATTTTTGAAGGTGATGAATCTCTTCAATACTTGCTTGGTATTCAGGATAATCAGAAATAAGGTTTGCTAATCTTGCATTGATTTCGAACAGAATATTAACACCAATACTGAAATTACTCGCATGTAAAAGCGTTCCATTATTTCTATTAACTAATTCTGTGACTTCAGTTAATTTCGAGTTCCATCCTGTTGTACCAACAACAATAGGCGTGTTTGCGTTTAGTGCTTTTTCAATGTGTTCAACCGCTAGGGATGGTTTAGTGAACTCAATAGCTACGTCTGCCATTGCTAACATATCAGAATCAATAGGTTGAGAACTATTTGAACGAAAAACAATTTCGTGACCACGGCTCATTGCAATTTCTTCAATTGCTTTTCCCATTTTCCCGTAACCAATCAATCCTATTTTCATCTATAATCTATTATATTTAAAGCTTAGCAAAATTATAAAACTCAGCGAACTGGGCAATAATTTTAGCGAAAATTAAGAGTTAACTTCAATCCTGGATTGGTTAAACTCATCATTGTTGGATGTAAATTCAGCGATAAATCTTCACTTACATCAAAATGTACAAAATGTGCTTCAACAGCTGCATCAACAATTTGAATGATATAAACCGCTCCGAAAGCCAAAATAAAAAGGTCTCTTTGGTTTAAATGTTGATTGTACAATGTCAAAACGCCTTGAGAATCATATTGTTCCCATTGAGTATCGAATGTCTGAGTAAAATTAGTAGCTTCTCTCAAGTTGTATTCTCTTTTCAATGAATGTTGTAATGAATTGTTTTTCAACATTAAATATCCAGTGGCTCCCAATCCGGCATAAATCAAAGGAACTTTCCAAAAAGCTTTTTTCTTTTTGGGAGGCATTGCAATGTGATTGTAAATTTGTCCAGCTCCTGGAATAACAGCTGAAAAAATGACAGCCTTTTTAACCGAGTGACTTGAATCAATGGCTGTTGAAGTATTTTCAATCTTACTTTGCGCTTCAATAGAAATGAACTGCACAGAGAAAAAGAGAAGCAACAACCATTTCATTATTTATTCAATATTTCGATGATTCTGTTTAAGTCAACTTCAGAATTGAAACTAATCATGATTTTACCACTGCCTAAATTGTTCTTTTTGATATCAACTTTAGCAGAAACACGATCTCCTAAAAATGATCTAAAAGTTTCTTGAGCTTTGTTTAAAGCTGGAGATGGCGCTTTTTCTTTTGAAGAATCACTTATTTCTTCTGCTTTGTATCCTTCTCGAATTAGCACTTCTAAATCACGAACCGATAAATTGTGATCGATAATTCTTTGGTATAAGAAAACTTGAAATTGCTCTTCACCTGCGGACACTAATGCTCTCGCATGTCCCATAGAAATCAAACCATCGCGAACACCTAATTGAATAATAGCAGGTAATTTCAATAATCTGATGTGATTGGTGATGCTAGATCTGCTTTTTGAGATTTTTTGACTCAATTGTTCTTGTGTCAAATTACATTCTGTGATCAATCTTTGGTAAGAAAGCGCCACTTCAATGGAATTTAAATCTTCACGTTGGATATTTTCAACCAAAGCCATTTCTAGCATTGCTTGATCATTCGCTACACGGATGTAAGCAGGGACTTCTTCTAAACCATTCAATTGAGATGCTCTGAATCTTCTTTCGCCAGAAATTAATTGGTATTTATCTCTACCTAATTTCCTTACAGTCAAAGGTTGAATGATTCCGTGAGTGGCAATAGATTCTCTCAATTCCTCTAAAGCTTCTTTCTCGAAATTTGTTCTCGGATTAAATGGATTTGCTTCAATGTCACCAATTGGAATCATAGAAATAGAACCAACAACTCCACTTTCCTGAGATTTTGAAGTGATGTCAGTAGCTGCATTTTCAAGTAATGCACTCAATCCTTTACCAAGGGCTCCACGTTTTTTTGTATTAGAGGTCATCTCCTAAATTAATTTTTTTATCGTCGTTTGCTATTTTTGTCACGTTGTTTTTTTGCAAAATTTCTCTCGCAAAATTCAAGTAATTGATTGATCCTTTGCTTGACGCATCATGCATGACAATGGTTTCTCCAAAACTTGGCGCTTCACCCAATTTGGTGTTTCTATGGATTACAGTATCAAAAACCAATTCTTGAAAGTGTGTTTTCACTTCGTCAACTACTTGGTTGGCTAAACGTAATCTTGTATCATACATTGTCAAAACAATTCCTTCAATCTCCAAGTCTGGATTCAATCTACCTTGAACAATTTTGATGGTATTCAGTAATTTACCTAAACCTTCCAATGCGAAATATTCACATTGAACAGGAATCAAAACTGAATCAGCAGCAGTTAATGAATTTACAGTGATTAATCCCAGTGAAGGAGAACAGTCGATGATGATGAAATCGTATTGATCTTTTATTTTTTCGAGTGCTTGTTTTAATCGATGCTCACGGTGTTCCATGTTAATCATCTCTAATTCAGCTCCAACCAAGTCGATGTGAGATGGAAGTATGTCTAAATTAGGGTTATCAGTTTTGATAATTAATTCTGAAGGATGAACGTCGTTGATTAAACAATCGTAAATATTTCGCGTGTTTTTTGGATCTAATCCAACACCTGATGTTGCATTCGCTTGAGGGTCAGCATCTACAAGCAAAGTCTTGTATTCTAATACACCAAAACAACCACCCAAATTAATGGCTGTTGTTGTTTTTCCAACTCCTCCTTTTTGATTTGCTATGGCGATTATCTTGCCCATTCATTTATTTTTAGACCATAAAGATACGTTAAGTAATTGGCTTTTTGCCAACCCAAGTATGCTTATTTATTAACTTTTGGTTTGTTAAAATTTTTTCAATGACTTGAAATCATAGAAATTAATGTAAAACAGTACTTTCTGAAATAATTAATATTCCATTTCTGAATATTCTCCAGTTTTTTTCAATTCAGCCACTTTATTGATGACATCGTCTAAACCTTCTTGAAATTTTTCAAAATCTTCTTTGTAGAGAAAAATTTTGTGCTTTTGAAATGATTCGGTTCCGTTTTCGGTTGACTTTTTACTTTCTGTAACGGTAATAAATAAGTCGTTTCCTCTGGTCGATTTGATGTCAAAAAAATAGGTGCGTTTTCCTGCTTTGATCACTTTCGAATATACTTCATCATTGCGATCGTTTCTCTTTTCATAGTCCATAGTTAGTTTATTGTATGTGTAAAACAAGAAACAAATATGTAAAATTATTTATTAAAAACCTATGAAATATCTATTTAAAAGAAGATTGTTGCGAATTCAACGATTACTTACCTGTAATTGCTGATTTCTGCTTTTTGTTTCTTTTTCTGACAGGTGGAAATTCAGATTCCTCTTTTTTATTTTTCTTTTTACTTGGAGTTTCTGCGATTTCTCCTTCAGGAAGGGCAGGAGTATGGATATTTTCTCCCGCTGGAACATTTGGATTTGAAGGATCTATCCAATTTCCATTTTCTTTGTGTCTCACTAGTTGACCTTCTTTGTCGATATCCAATCTAACCACAGGTTTGCTTTTAGTAGATGATTTTTTATTTATTCCAATCACATCTTCTTCTAATACCCATTTATTATTCACAAATTTCAATGCATCATAAGACATATCAGGAACGTAGAATTCTCGAAATCCTTCCATACTTTGTGATTCAGGAGAAAGATGGTCAAAGATGATTCTGTTTCGAGCCTCGTCATAATTCAAACTCATGACACATTTCTTAGAATGCTCGAAGAAAACGCGTTTCAAAACTTGATCCTTGATTTTGAAAATCGGACTGCCCAATTTGACGTGATTACCTGAAAATGACAGAACATCAATGAGTTTTGTGTGACTCATGTTGTTATTAGCGTCATATCCAAGTAAAGTGTAATAAGTCTTGTTAGATTTTTCTACAGGAATAATTTTGTAGTACAAAGCGCCATACCACATGGTTTCATCTAACACATCTTCTGGTTGAGGAGCTAACATCATTGAATTATCAATGAGTTCTATGGTTTTCCATTCTTTTTTCTTGTCGTCAAATTTTAGAATGAAACAGAAGTATTTATGTGTTTCATCTTCTTGCTCGACATTCCAATTGAAAAAACGAAATTGATTGTCAGGACTTTTGATTGTTCCGACAGATTTTAACATTGCAAAAGGATATTCGAATGCGCCTTTTAAAGAAATTGTTTCTTGAAGATATGTTTTGAAAGTTTGATTAGCAGTTTCTTTGTCTAAATCTGATTTAGCGTTTCTTAGATTATCTAAATAGGCAGACAATTGTTTCTCGCGATTCAATAATAGACTATCAACTTGAGCATTTAGGCTCAACGAAAAAATCGATAAAAAAAGTACAACAAATCCTTTCATATTCACAAGAACGCTAAATCAATTGATTTGTTACTAAATATAATTCAATAAATTAATTTGAATTATAAGTGCATGAAATCTTTCTTTGCAAGTAATTCATCTTCAGATTCTTCGTGCGCTGGATCATCTACGCAACAATCTACAGGACAAACAGCCGCACATTGTGGTTCGTCGTGAAATCCAACACATTCAGTACATTTATCTGAAACAATGTAATAAACATCCATGTCTTTCGGTTCAAATGCATCTGTTGCATCAATTGAATCTCCATCTAAAGTTGTAATCATACCAACTAAAGAAGTTCCATCAGAATAATGCCATTCAGCACCACCTTCATATATAGCGTTATTTGGACATTCAGGCTCACATGCACCGCAATTAATGCATTCATCCGTAATCATAATTGCCATAATCTCTTTGTTTAATGAAATTTTTTGCAAATATACGTCAATCTTGAATGTTTTAATTGAATTTTTAAAAAAGAATTCAGTTTCGAATTGTTGAAATTAAATTCTTTCAATAAAAAAAGCGGAAACCAAATGATTTCCGCTTCAATATTAATTTTGATAACTATAATTAGGAATTCGATTAATAGTAAATCGCTCTTCTAACTTTAGAAATGTATTTAGCTAAACGAATTACTTGTTTTGTGTAACCAAACTCATTGTCATACCAAGCATACAAAATCACGTTTTCACCATCGTTTGAAACGATCGTTGCGTGAGAATCGTAAACTGAACAACACGTATTTCCGATGATATCACTAGAAACTAATTCAGGATCAAAAGAATAATAGATTTGATTTACTAAATCACCGTTCAATGCTGCATCTTTGATAGCTGCATTTACTTCAGCGACATTTGTTCCTTTACGTAAGTTCAAGCTCAAAATTGCCAATGAACCGTTTGGAGTTGGTACACGAACCGCATTTGCAGTCAATTTGTCTTTCAAATCTGGAATTACTTTAGTAACAGCTGATCCAGCACCAGTTGAAGTAATTACCATATTGATAGCTGCAGAACGACCTCTACGTGGTTTTTTGTGCATGTTGTCCAACAAGTTTTGGTCATTGGTGTAAGCATGAACAGTTTCAATGTGTCCTTTAACAACGCCAAATTTGTCATTGATTACTTTCAAGATTGGAGAAATCGCATTCGTTGTACAAGAAGCTGCGGAGAAAATATTTTCATTTTCCAAATCCAATTCTCCTTGGTTGATTCCGTAAACTACATTTGGAATTTCTTTTCCTGGAGCAGTCAATAAAACTTTAGAAACACCTTTTGATTTCAAGTGACGGCTTAGTGCTTCACGGTTTTCAAAAACTCCTGTATTGTCGATAATCAACGCATTGTTGATTCCATAAGCTGTGTAATCAATGTCTTCTGGATTTGAAGCGTCAATCATTTGAACGATTTGACCGTTGATAACTATTGCTTTTCTTTCTAAATCTTCTTGAACAGTTCCTTTGAAAGCACCGTGAACAGAGTCATTTCTCAACAAAGAAGCTCTTTTGATGATGTCTTTGTCAGAATTTCCACGAGTAACGATTGCTCTTAAACGCAATTGTTGACCTTTTCCAGCTTGTTTGATTAATTCGCGTGCAGCCAAACGACCGATACGACCAAAACCATACAATACAACATCGCGCGGTTCAATTTCTTCTTTGTTTTGAGAACCTAAATTTCCTAATTTAGAAGCTAAAAACTCAGCTTTATTAGCAAAATTAGTTTGTTCTGCCAACCATTCGCTAGCTAATTTACCGATGTCGATTTTTGCAGGAGCGATATTCATTTTTAGCATTTCTTCAGCCAATTCTGAAGTTGTAAAAATGTCGATTGGTTTGTTTACAACTTTGATTGCATATTCATGCAAGTTTAAGATCTCAGAAATTGTTACATCAGATAAGTGATTTCTGAAAAGTACCAATTCGATTCCTTTGTCGTAAAGTAATTCTCCTGTTTTGCTTGCTAATACTACAGCAGCACGCTCACGTTTGATGTGTGCGTTTAGTTCATTTTCGTAACCTTGAGCAGTTCCCATTTGCTTGTTTTGATTTTGAATTAAAGTGAAAATATATAAAGCCAAAACGGCTGCCCATGTTTAATGAACAGCCGTTTTTAATTTTATCCTAAATAAGATTTAAGCAATTTGTTTCTCGAAGTATGTCTCAGCCTTCGAATAGCTTTTTCCTTTATCTGTCGAACGCGTTCTCTTGTTAAATTGAATTTCGCTCCAATTTCTTCAAGGGTCAATCCGTGATTCATTCCGATTCCAAAGAAAAGACGAATAATTTCTCTTTCTTTATCTGTCAAAGTGCTCAACGAACGCTCGATTTCTCTTTGCAATGATTCAGCCATCAACGCGTGATCTGCTTTTGGAGAATCAGTGTTTGCCATTACATCCATCAATGTACCACCATCTTCTGAAGACGATAAAGGTGCATCCATAGAAACGTGACGACCAGAAACGTTTAAGCTCTCTTTGATTTTATCTTCTGGAACTTCCAATGCTTCTGCTAATTCTTCAGCTGAAGGTGGACGTTCAAATTCTTGTTCTAATTTTGAAAATGCTTTGTTGATTTTGTTCAACGAACCAACTTGATTCAAAGGCAAACGAACGATTCTCGCTTGTTCAGCCAATGCTTGCAAGATTGATTGACGAATCCACCATACTGCGTAAGAGATGAATTTGAAACCACGTGTTTCGTCGAATTTTTGTGCAGCTTTAATCAAACCTAAATTACCTTCGTTGATTAAGTCGGGTAGGGTAAGACCTTGATTTTGATATTGTTTTGCAACAGAGACTACGAAACGTAAATTCGCACGAGTCAATTTCTCCAAAGCTCTTTGATCGCCTTGTTTGATCTTGCGTGCTAACTCTACTTCTTCTTCTGCTGTAATCAGTTCTTCTTTTCCAATGTCTTGCAAGTATTTGTCAAGCGATTGGCTTTCTCGATTGGTAATCGATTTTGTAATCTTAAGTTGTCTCATGTTAACTAACCCTTCTTTTTAGATTTAAAATCTGGAAATTGAGTGCAAAGATACGACGGAAAAAAGTGATTTTCAAATATATTTTTGATTATTTTCGAAGTTTCTGCCTTTACAATAATTATGCCTTTTTGAATTTGTTACATAAAAAATAGGAACTTGAAGTGGAGACTTTTTACTTTCTCAAAATCAAATTCCTATTTAACTTACTGAGTATTTTGAACTACAGCTTTATAGACCAAATCCTACGTAATCTCTTTTTCCAGTTTTGGAAACAACTTCAAGCAAAACTCCTTTGTTGCTTTTATTCAATTCCGCTGTCAAAAATTCTACTGAAATCACAGGTTTATCGTTGATTTTGGTAATCATCATGCCTTCTTCCAGCCCCAAAGACATTAGTTTTCCTGCATTGATGGATTTAATTTTAACTCCATTGGTGATGTTTAGTTCTTTTTTCTCCTTTTCGGTTAACGCAATAAAAGTCGCGCCTAAGGCCGTGTTTTTGGAAATCGTTTCTTTGTCTAGCAAAGCCGTTTCACCATTGCTGTTTCGCAATAAAATTTCTTTTACTACTTCGTCGCCTTTGCCATTTCTAATAGTCAATGGAACTTTGTCGCCAGGACGTCTTTTGCCGATTTCTTCTTGCAATGCTGCAACAGAATTGACTTCTTTGGTGCCGATTTTCAAAATGACATCGCCATCTTTAATTCCTGCTTTGTCAGCGCCACCGTCTTCTACAACCTTGGAAATGAAAACGCCTTTGGTGTTTGGAAGTTCATTTTTTTCTTTTACTTCTTGCGTGATATCTGCAATTTGCACACCTAAAAATCCACGTTGAACGATACCAAAATCAATTAAATCGCGCATTACTTTTTGCACCAAATTCACTGGAATTGCAAAAGAATATCCAGAATAACTTCCCGTTTGCGATGCAATTGCTGTGTTGATTCCAACCAATTCACCTTTGGTATTTACCAAAGCACCACCGCTGTTTCCTGGATTTACAGCAGCATCGGTTTGGATGAAAGATTCAATTGGAACATTGTCTTGCGTTCTTCTTTCTGACAAGATATTGATATTTCTCGCTTTCGCGCTTACAATTCCTGCAGTAACTGTTGAAGTTAAATTAAAAGGATTTCCTACGGCCAAAACCCATTCTCCAATTTGCAAATTATCACTATTTCCCAAGGATATTGGCGACAAATTTTGTGCTTCGATTTTCAAAACTGCAATATCCGTAGAAGGATCTGCGCCAATCACTTTGGCTGTGTATTTGGAATTGTCATTCAAGATAACTTCGATTTCACTTGCGCCTTCAATCACGTGATTATTAGTAACAATGTATCCTTCTGATGAAACAATCACTCCCGATCCAGAACCTGAACCGTATTGTTTAAATTCTCTATTTCCAGTTCCTGGACCATAGAAAAATTCATAGAAAGGATCTCGTTGTACGGCAGTTCGAACGACTTTTGTAGTTACGTGAACGACTGCATTTATAGAACTTTGCGAAGCTTGAACAAAGTCAGGACCAATTGCGGCGGCGTTTCCTGTAAAGTTTACATTTCTGGCGTTAGCAATTCTGTTTCCATCAATTACCTGATCGGATAGTGATTGGTATGGATTTCCGTTCAAAACCATTGACAAACTTAACGGCAACATTCCACCAATTAAACCTAATCCTAGAAATTTGATATTTTTATTCATAGTTGTTTGATTATAATTTTACTTGTTAACTGTACAAAAATAACGCGGTTTTATTTTTCTATTATCGTCTTGTTGTTAAGGAATGTTAAGCAATTTTGTGAAAAATTTGTTATCAATTTAGGATTAGAATAATTTGATAAAGCAAAAAATCCCGTTCTAAATAAATAAAACGGGAACAATAGTTGGGTTTTTTGCATGGTTTTTACCAAAAACGCACGCCAAAAACAAATTAATTTATGCGAACTTGCGATGATTCCGATATTTATCGGAATCATCGCTAAATATATTTGGTACCTCTGGCACCAAATCAATGGCTACAAAGTCCTTGTATTTCGTGGAATTTGTCGTGCAATTTCTCCATTTTTTCTTTCAATACTTCGTCTTTTACTTTTTTCGTATTGATTTTGTGCAATTCTGTTGCGCCGGTAACCAATTCGTCAATCGCTTTTTTGATTTCTGTTGTATTGAACGAAGTAGGAATTTTGCTGTTTTTCAATGCGATTGCTTTTGCTAACATTTCACCGCTTCTTTCTTTGATTGGCGTGAAATTGTTTTCTTCAATCGGGTGAAAAGTTTGCGACATCACCATGTGAAATTCATTCAATTCTTTCCAAGCATTTTTCTCGATTACTTTTAATAAAGGATCTTTCAACGCTTCGATGTATCTTTTTGAAACGTTGTTCCAGTCGACCACTTTCCAAATAGATTCCAAATAATCGCCACGTTTGTTTTGGTATTTCAAGTAATACGCGTGTTCCCAAACATCAATTCCCAAAATTGGAATTCCGCGATCTTTCGATACGTCCATGATTGGATTGTCTTGATTTGCAGTAGATGTAACCATCAATTTTCCTTCTGGAGTGACGATCAACCAAGCCCAACCAGAACCAAAACGCGTCATTGCTGCTTGATTCAACATTTTTTTCAAGGTATCCATGGATTTGAAATTCAAATCAATCGCTTTTTGCAATTCGTCCATTGGTTTAGAGTCTGCTGCTGGTGCCAAAATGTCCCAGAAAAGTGTGTGATTATAATGTCCGCCCGCATTGTTTCTGATTACTTCAGTTCTTCTGCTTGCGTTCAACATCAATTGTTCAATTGTCAATTTTTCCAATTCAGTTCCTGCCAAGGCTTTGTTCAAATTGTTGATATATGCTTGGTGGTGCTTGTCGTGGTGGATTTCCATCGTTTGCGCATCGATGTAAGGTTCCAATGCTTTGACATCGTAATTTAATTTAGGTAAACTGTAGGGAGCCTGTGCCGAAGCCTGAACTGTTGCTGTTAGAGCAAACGAAGCAAGCCAAAATTTGATTTTTTTCATGTCTTTTTGTTTTTGCCAACAAAGATAAAGCTTTCTGAATTAGGAAAGTTGTAAAATTTTGGGTGGGTGATGAAAGTCAGGAATCGAAAATTTGAAAATTTAATAGACTCACCTATATTTTGTCCGACTATCAACATTCATTTGTAAAAAATAAACACATGGAAATAACTTTTAGACCCTCAAAAATGACTGAAATTCAATTGATGAAATTATTGATTGACAACTTGTCACACTTAAAATTTCTTTTAAAAGACAAGGAATTCGATTTCGCAAAGACTTTTTGGAAAAATCCTCAAAATTTAGCGTTGTTCTTGATTATGAAGTCTGAATTCGACCAAACAGATTTCATCAAAGAGGATTTTGATTCTGTTGTGTTTTATGAAAACATCTTTCAACAGGCTGAAAAACAAATCTCTGGTTTTGACATCGAAATTTATCAAGAACCTTATTTGTTGAAGAAAGATCTTTTTTCATACTACGAGGATTACCGTAAATCTTTCTTGTATAATTCCATTTTGAATTCTTTGGATGAACTAAAACTCAAAATGCAGACAGATATTATTTATGTAGATGAAGTCAATAAAATGATTCAGGAATTGAAAAGGAATTGTGAATTTTTATTTAGTGAGGTTTGAATGGTGGTTGATTTGAAGATGGTTGACTTCTATTAGGTTTGTGGAATTTCGTCCCTTCGGGACGAGCGTTGGAGAGGTTTAGTTTTTTACCCATATTTTGTGCCTAGGGGCACATTTTATGGTTTGCAGAGCTGAACGTTTACTTGAAATGAAAAAAAATCAAACTTAATCTTAAAAATTCCTGATTTTTAAGGATAATTCAAAGATTCAAAATCTTAGAACAGGGCAGATTCTGCAAATTAATCGTTTGGTATTGAAATGATTTATAGGTAGATTTAGAAAAAATAATGAATAGTAAAATATAGAAATAGTAATTAAAAAAAGTTCTATGAAAAATGAAATAGTAAAAGCATTGATTAAAATTGATCAAAAGTTAGAATTAAATCAAAGTGTATCAGAAAATAGTACAGTAAAAACGACTTTATTTCTGCTCAAGAATGAAATTGAAAAAATCGCTAGTTTACTTGAAATCAGTAAAAAGGAAGCGTTGATATTTTCGTCAATTTGTCTTACTGTTTTCGAGATGCTTGATTATCCAATAAGCTCGGAGCATATTTCAACGAAATTGAAATTGAGTACGATAGAAGTTTTTTATAACAAGGAAGTTCTAGAGAATTTGATTGCTAAAAAATTCATTGAAGTGATCCCTCAAGAGGAAGATAGCAGCAATTTTAAATATGAATTAGATTTCTTAAACAAGCATTATTGCTTGGGTGAGCAAGGAATTTTGGTTTTGAATGCATAAAAATTGAAAAATAGAATACCAATGTGTTTGAATTTAAACAAATAATAAAATTAATCCAATGGAGAATAAACAACAAATAGAATCAATAAAACAAATACTCGAAAAAGTTGCGATCATTTCAAAAAAGTATGATGATATAGCAGAAGCTACAGGTGAAAATTTTAATGTTTTCAAACTTTTGGGTGTGAATCATTATGAAAACACACATTCTTCAATCATTGCTTTTTTCCTCAATTCAAAAGAAAATCATGGTCAAAAGGATTTGTATTTGAAATTGTTTTTTGAAGTTCTAAATGAAAAGTTTTTGAATAATGCTGTTCTAAACGAAAATACTGATTCAGAAAATGAAACCAATTTTAATAGGATAAATAAATTTCAAACAGAAGGAAGTTGCACGCATACAGAGTATTATGTTGGAAAAATCGATGATGAATATTCAACTGGTGGTAAATTGGATATTTTAATCAAAGATCTGCAAGAAATAAATATCATTATTGAAAATAAAATATTTGCAGCAGATCAAGAGGGTCAATTAAAAAGATACAATGCCTTTGATAAGAAAGCGCCAATTTTTTACTTGAATCTTTTCGGTAATCAACCTGATGAATACGCAAAAAGAGATTTGATGGAAGACAATCATTTTTTTATCATCTCGTATGAAAAAGAAATTGTAAAATGGCTTGAGAAATGCATTAAAGAGTCTGTAAATAAACCTTTTATTCGAGAATCTTTGACTCAATATTTACATTTAATCAAAGATTTAACTAATCAATCAAATAATAAAATCATGGAAAAAGAAATTGCAAATTTATTAGTTCAAAATTTTAGCTCATTTGCATCTGTACTGGAAAATCAACAAGCGGTTTTTAATTTAATTCAAGAAAGATTATTAATTGAAATGACAAGACTGGCAGATTCACTAAAAATAACTTTAAATCAAGATTTTAATTTCAATAAGGATCAATATTCCAGTTTTTATTTTACCTCAGACACCTTAAAAGAATTGAAATTGTCAATTATTTTTGGGTTCGAAGAAAAATTATTTTCTCAATTTAATTTCGGTTTTGAATTCACTTCAGATTTGGATAAAAATATGCACTTAAGTGCAGAAATTAAATCAAAATTTGAAAACGAATTTAAAGTAGTTCATGAAAGTAATAGCTCTCCTGCATGGACATATTTTGAAAATAATGAACTTAGTAATTTGGAGTTTTTGAAAATTGTTGTTCAGGATGATTTTAAACCATTTGTAAATAGCATCAAAGATAAAATCGTAAAAATGCTACAAATAGTAGATTCACTAAAAGAAAATTATCAAATCAAACCATCTTAAACAACTCCGCACAAGCTAAAGCATCACTCAATGCATCGTGGTGGTTTAGCTTGATTTTGTGTTTTTTGCATAAAGATGCTAAATTGTCTTTGTAAATTTTGTACGTGCAATGTTGGTTGAAACTCACTTGTTCTAATCCATAATATTCCAAGGCTTGTTTCAGACAAGAGACATCAAAAGCGGCGTTGTGCGCCACCAATTCTTGGTCTTCGATGAAATGTTTGAATTCATCCCACAATTCAGCGAAAGTGGGTTCATTTTCAGTGTCTTCAGGATAGATTCCATGCACTTGGATGTTGTGGTAATTGTAATGATTATCTGGTGGTCGAACCAATTTATTGTAGGTTTCAACTATTTCACCGTTTACAACGCGCACAATGCCTATTTGGCAAATGCTGTGGCGTTTTGATTGGGCGGTTTCAAAATCTATGGCAGTAAATGTTTTCATTCGTATTTTGTTAAAGTCTTTTTCAATTTGTCTATTAATTCTTCTCTCAAATAATGTGGCTCGATGATCTCAACTTCTTTGCCCAGCGATAAAATTTCCATCATAAAATCATGTGTCGGTTGTAAAGTTAGTTGAATGCGACATTCTTTTTCATTTTCAAATAAAATCACCTGGGAATGATGCAAAGGCAATGATTTGATGTATTTTGCTTGGTGCTTTGAAAACGAAAGTACAATGTCCTCAACGGAATAATCTTCGTCGTTAATGATGCCAAAACTATTTTGAAACATATTTTTGATATTGATTTCCGAAGGATACAAGAATCCATGGTCTGAAAGCGAAAAATTGGAAATTCTATCTAGACCAAAGGTTTTAATTCGGGTGTCTTTGTTGTCTTCAGCGATCAAATACCAACGATTGTGATTTTCTTTCAAGGCCAATGGTTTCAAAAGGCGAGAAGTGGGCGCTTCGTCCCAAAATTTTTGATAGTCGCAGCGAATCATCTTTTTCATTTTGAGTGCGTTGATTATTGGATACAAATATTCAGAACCATTCACTCTGCGTGTTTCAAAGAAAATATATTGTGTAATATCTGCCGACATTTTCAAGGCTTGAAAAGTATCGTAAGATTCTAGAATTCGTAGGTTTATTTCGTTGTGTGTTTCTTCCTCGATCTTGTACTTCTGCAAACTGGGCGAAAATTCAATGTCAATTTTCAATAAATCGGCAATGAGGTTTAAATCGCGTTTAAACGTCTTTTGACTAATGCAATAATTGCAAGAGTCATCCAACGATTTTTGTTCCAAATACTGATTTATTTCCTTGAAACTTGCAGGTTTTCGTCGCAAAAAGTCTGCGATGTAATTTATTCTCTGGATAGAATCGAGCTTGGCCATGTTATCAATTTTCATCAAAGATAGGGAATAGGTCGGACAATAAATGTCTTGGTATTATTTATCTCAAATAGTTTACATTTGATTCAAATAAACTACTTATGAAAAAGAATTTTAAAAAAGATTATGAAAGCCTAATGATTGAAATGTATGAAAAAATGAACGAACCACATAATGAGAGATTTCTCATTGAAGATGGAGTCATGTTGCCAGAAATTTATTTCAACAGAGAAATACGAATTGCATGGATGCTAAAAGAGGCTTATGATGGAGATGATGGAACTGGTGGTGATTATTCATACTTTGAAAAATTTGAAGGTGAGGATTTATATGAATCTACTTTTAAAGCTCCTCATAAAAGTACATGGCACCCAATAATATATATATGTTACGGTATACACAATGAATTTTTAGATTGGAGTAAGATGGACTACATTAGAGATGATCATGAAATGTCCAAAATCGTTAGAGAAATTGCATTTATAAATGCTCAAAAATTGCCTGCAAAAGGTGTAACAGTTACAAATTATAGTGATTTAGTTGAATCAATTGAAAAATTTGGAGATCTAATTCATAGGCAGATAGAATTACTGGAACCTAATGTATTTATTTTTGGTAATACTGTTAGTTTATATAAAGAAATGTTAAATCTAAATGAGGAGTTTATTATAAATGGATCATGCAGTTATCTTGTAAAAGATGGAAAATTATACATTGACGCATACCATCCAGCACAAAAATTGCACGGAGGTGAAACGTATGTAAATGATATCATTAATACTGTTCGCCGGTGGAAAAATAAAGATAATAAAAAGCCGCTTTAAAAACGGCTTTTACAAAATCAACTTCTTTTATTCCAGGATCTTCCATCATTTTTAGAATAATACAAACCTTTGCTGGTTGTCGCTAGAATTTCGCTTCCATTGTCTGTTAAATCCAAAAAATCTCCGCAGGAATTGCTGGTAAATCGACCGTTCCAAGATCTTCCGCTGTTGCTTGAATATTCGATTTTGTGTTTGTTTGTCGGACTAATTCTAATCGTTTCTTTGCCCTTGATAATCATTTGACTCATTTTGAAAAATGTAAAATTTCGCTTACTCTGTCAGGTTTTCAGCTTCGCCTTTGCGCGCTAAATTATTTGGGGGAGTGGACAATGGGAGTCTTGGTGTTCAATTTCTTAACCAAAGTTTGTTACTTCATCTTGGTTTCAAATCAAATGAATTTACACGTAGTCAATGAGTTTTGATTTTCTTACGCTGGATTTCTAAAATTAACGTAAAACCAAGTTTGTGTTTATTACACGCTTATTTAAAAAAACGTCTTTGTTTCTTGCTTTTAATTGCTAAATTCAGCGTTTTAAATTGAGTGCAATCAATCGCCGATTTAGCTTTTAGATAATAATTACACAAAATAACTAGAAATTTAATGAATACTTCTGTTCACAACAAACTTGTTTCCTTTATTTGGTCCATTGCTGATGATTGTTTAAGAGATGTTTACGTTAGAGGAAAATACCGTGACGTCATTCTTCCAATGGTGGTTTTAAGACGTTTAGATGCTTTGTTGGAGCCTTCAAAAGACAAAGTGATGGAAGAATTGACTTTCCAACGAGATGAAGCTGGTTTTACCGAGTGGGATGAATCCGGTTTAAGAGATGCTTCAGGATACGTTTTTTACAATACAAGTCCTTGGACATTGCAAAGATTGCACGACACAGCAACGAACAGTCAACAAATTTTACAAGCAAATTTTGAAGATTATTTAAATGGTTTTAGCTTGAATGTCAAAGAAATCATTGATAAATTCAAATTAAAAAGTCAAGTGCGACACATGGCTTCCAAGGATGTTTTGTTAAATGTTTTAGAGAAATTTACTTCACCTAATATCAATTTAACGCCATTTGAAAAATTAGATACCGATGGACGAAAATTGCCACCTTTATCAAATCTTGGAATGGGGTATGTTTTTGAAGAATTGATTCGTAAATTCAACGAAGACAATAACGAAGAAGCGGGAGAACATTTTACGCCACGTGAGGTGATTGACTTAATGACTCACATCATTTTTGATCCAATTAAAGACAATTTGCCTCCAGTGATGACCATTTATGATCCCGCATGTGGAAGTGGCGGAATGCTGACCGAAGCTCAGAATTTTATCAAAGATGAAGATGGAGAAATCAAAGCCATCCATTCTGATGTTTATTTATATGGAAAAGAAATAAACGATGAAACTTATGCGATTTGTAAATCGGATATGATGATTAAAGGAAATAATCCTGAAAATATTCGCGTTGGTTCTACACTTTCAACAGATGAATTTAGAGGAACATCTTTTGATTTTATGCTTTCAAATCCGCCGTATGGGAAATCTTGGGCAAGTGAGCAAAAATACATCAAGGACGGAAAGGAAGTAATCGATTCACGTTTTCAAATCCAGCTTAAGAATTATTGGGGAGAATGGGAAGATGCGGACGCAATTCCTCGATCTTCTGACGGTCAATTGCTGTTTTTGATGGAAATGGTGAGTAAAATGAAATCGCTTTCAAAAAGTCCATTTGGTTCGCGCATTGCTTCGGTTCACAATGGAAGTAGTTTGTTCACAGGAGATGCTGGAGGAGGAGAAAGCAATATTCGCCGTTACATCATTGAAAATGACATGTTGGAAGCCATTGTGCAATTGCCTAACAATTTGTTTTACAATACTGGTATAACAACATACATTTGGATTTTATCAAATAACAAAACAGCCAACAGAAAAGGAAAAGTGCAATTGATAGATGCAAGTCAGATGTACCAAAAATTGCGAAAAAATCTAGGAAATAAAAATTGTGAATTTTCTGCAGAACATATCAAAGAAATTGTTGCTGTTTATACGAAATTAGAAGCGCCTCAACGAAAAAAAGAGGATGATGTTACTGCAAAAATATTTGATAATTCAGATTTTGGTTATTACAAAGTGACCATTGACAGTCCAAAACGTTTAATGGCACAATTTACCCAAGAACGCATTGCTGAATTGCGTTTTGACAAAAGTTTGAAAGAACCAATGTTTTGGACATATGAAACTTACGGTGAAAAAGTTTATTCTGAAATTTCAAATCATGAAAAAGCAATTTTGGAATATGTAGAAAAACAAGAGTTGAATCTAAACACCAAACAAACAAAAGCCTTGGTGAGTGCTGAACTTTGGAACAAACATTTAGCTAATTATACTGCTGCCAAACAAATTTTGGATTCCATTGGAACGACAACATTTTCAGATTTTAACCTTTTCAAAACAAAAGTTGACGCTACAATCAAAGATTTAGGGTTGAAAATTGGCGCTTCTGAAAAAAACACCATTCTCAATGCGGTGAGTTGGTATGATGAAAATGCAGAAAAAGTAATAAAAAGCGTTGCTAAACTTACAGGTGATAAATTAGAAAAAATACTAAAACACTTAGGTTGTAGAGAAAATCAATTGGCAGATTACGGTTATTTTCCCACTTCGAAAAAAGGAGAATACATTCAATTTGAAACTGAAAGCGATTTGCGTGACACAGAAAATGTGCCTTTGAAAGAAGAAATTCACAGTTATTTCTTGCGTGAAGTGAAACCACATGTGGAAGAAGCTTGGATCAATATCGATGCAACTAAAATCGGTTATGAAATAAGCTTTAATAAATATTTCTACCAACACAAACCCTTGCGCGCCATTGAAGAAGTGACTGCTGATATTTTGGCTTTGGAAAAAGAAAGCGATGGCTTGATTGCAGAAATTTTAAATTGGTAGAAAATGAATTCAGACATTTTAATTTATCAAAACCAAGAAGGCAACATCAAGGTAGATGTAAGGCTGGAAGAAGAAACCGTTTGGTTGACGCAAGCGCAATTGTGTGAACTTTTTCAAAAGTCGAAAGCAACAATTAGTGAGCATATTAAAAACATTTTTGAAGAAGGAGAACTAATTGAAAAAGTGGTTGTTCGGAAATTCCGAACAACCACTCAACATGGCGCTATTGCTGGGAAAACGCAAGAAGTTGAAGTCAATATTTACAATTTAGATGTCATCATTTCAGTTGGCTACCGCGTAAAATCGCAACAAGGAACGCAATTTAGGATTTGGGCAACGCAACGTTTGAAAGAATACATTATCAAAGGTTTTGCTTTGAACGATGAACGTTTTAAAACAGGAACGTCAATGAATTATTTCAATGAGTTGCAAAACCGCATTCGCGAAATTCGACTTTCTGAAAAGTTCTTTTACCAAAAAATCAAAGATATCTATACCACTAGCATCGATTATGATTCGAAAAATGAAAAAACCATTGAATTTTTCAAAAAAGTACAAAATAAATTACTTTGGGCGATTTCACAAAACACCGCAGCAGAGTTGGTTTACCGACGGGTGGATGCGTCCTTGCCTTTAATGGGAATGTTGTCGTATGACAAAAAAGAAGCTAAAAATATACATAAACAAGAAGTTAGCATTGCGAAAAACTATTTGAACGAAGATGAAATGAAGTTGTTGGGATTGTTGGTTGAACAATATTTGGCTTTTGCGGAAACAATGGCACAGCAACAAACGCCAATGTACATGAGCGATTGGATTGCACGGTTGGACAGTTTATTAGAGTTGAATGGCAGGGAAATCCTTACTCATGCAGGAACAATTACACACCAAATGGCAGTGGATAAATCTGAGCTTGAATTTCAAAAATACAAAAGCACCCAAAGCTTGTTGGAACAAGAGCAAAGCTTGAAAGAAATTGAAGCTGATATAAAAAAACTAAAACCTTAAACGCCATGAAAAAATACGATCAATATAAAAACAGTGGCGTCGAATGGTTGGGTGAAATTCCTGAGCATTGGGAATATATAAGAATGAAACATTTATTTAGAGATTATTCCGAAAAGAATAAGGCAAATGAAGAATTGTTATCGGTTACACAAAATCAAGGTGTTGTTCCTCGAAGTTGGGTAGAAAATAGAATGGTTATGCCTTCGGGTGCATTAGAATCTTTTAAGTTTATTCAAAAAGGCGATTTTGCTATAAGCTTGAGATCATTTGAAGGTGGTTTAGAATATTGTCATCATGATGGTATAATTAGTCCAGCATATACAGTACTTAAAACGAAACGAAAAATCATAGAAAAATATTATAAGTACTTATTTAAATCATTTTCTTTTATTTCTGAATTGCAAACGAGTGTTGTTGGAATTAGAGAAGGGAAAAATATAAGTTATCCAGAATTATCATATTCATTTTTACCTATTCCCAAAATAGAAGAACAAACCAAAATCGCCAATTTCCTCGACGACAAAACCGCAAAAATAGACCAAGCCATTGCAATCAAACAAAAACAAATTGAATTACTCAAAGAACGCAGGCAAATACTTATTCACAAAGCTGTTACACGAGGTTTGAACGAAAACGTTAAACTCAAAGACAGTGGTGTGGAATGGATTGGAGATATTCCGGAGCATTGGGAGGTGAAGAAGCTTAAATTTTGCATAAATGGCAAATTGAAGTATGGAGCGAATGAAAGTGGTGTTGAATATGATTTCAATTTACCAAGATATGTGCGAATTACAGATTTTGGACAAGATGGAAAATTAAGCGAAGAGAAAAAATTATCATTAACTTGGGAACAAGGAAAGGATTATTTATTGAAAAACGGGGATATATTATTTGCAAGAAGTGGAGCAACAGTTGGAAAAACATATCAATTTAAAACATCAATGTCAATTGAAGAAAATTATTCTTTTGCAGGATATTTAATTAAAGCTGAAGCAAATGAAAATATAATTTTAAGTGATTTTCTTTATCTTTTTACAAACTCAGAAATATTTGATTTTTGGAAAGCTGGTATTTTTAATAAAGCAACAATTGAAAACATCGGAGCAGATAAATACTCGCAGTTAATGGTGATTACGCCTCCAATTAAAGAACAAAAAGAGATCTTATTAGACTTTAATTCAAATAATAATAAAATCGCTACCGCCATTTCCTTAAAGGAACGTGAGATAGAGAAGATGAAGGAGTATAAGATGAGTTTGATAGATGGAGTTGTTACTGGGAAGGTAAGGGTTTGTTAATTAATTAATTTAGATGAAAAATTTTATATATTCAATAAAGGATATTTTCAATAAAGAAACGGGCTGTTTATTTGACAATAAAGTAGATGGATATTTCATAGCACCCTATCAAAGGGGGTATAAATGGAAATCAGACAATGTTCATGATCAGGTTCCTGTTTTATTACTTGATATCTATGAAGCTTTTGTGAAAAATTCACTTTCAAATAGTAATCAAGAATATTATCTTCAATACATAACCGTTAAAAAACAAGATAATTTATTTGAGGTAATAGATGGACAACAACGATTAACAACCTTAACATTACTTTTTAATGTCTTGGAGACATTTTTTTCAATAGAAAATTGTGCTAAAAAAGGCGATATGCATTTAGTGAGTTATGCAAGATATGAGCAAGAGAACATCTTTAAATCAATAATCGATTTATTAAGTGAAAATTTTGATGAAAGCATACTTAAAGAACAAGATAAATTTTATATGTTAAAAGGCTCGAAATGTATAAAAAGCTTTTTTGATATACTTACTAAAAATGTTGATAAAAAAGAATTCAATGATTTTATTAGTTATTTAAAAGAAAATGTAAAAATAATTGTCAATCAAGAGGATGAAAATACATCTGCCGAAGAAGTATTTGCGAATTTAAATGACAACAAGGTTCCACTAACGAACAGTTATTTAATAAAAGGTTTGTTATTAACCAAAGCTTCTCGTTTGTCATTAGGCAACAAGGTTAAACATTTTACCGAAATAATGGATGAACGAGTAATTATGGGTAGAATCTGGGATGAAATGAACACTTGGTTTTCAAATAAGGATATTGCACTTTATTTTTTCGGAAATGAAAATAATGGAATGGAGAATATGCTTAGACTAATCAATTTTAAAACCTTAGAAACTAAAACAGAAGTTATTCAGAATTTTAAGGAAAGTTTTGATAAGACCATTAATAGTTATAATAATCCATATGAATTATTTAATGAATTTCACGAACATATAATTTCATCACATGATGCTTTTTATTATTTAAATGAAATTAAGCATATTTACAAAAGATTAAAAAGCTGGTATTATGATCATGAATTTTACAATCTAATTGGTTATCGACAAATAGTTTCGAATTATAAAATAAAAAGTAAAATTGGATTTAGTAATCTTATAAAAGACTTATTACTTGAAGAATCAAATGAAAAGGTTAAAATAAGCCTAAAACAATTTGTTATAGACAAACTGCCTACAGAAGATAAAATTGATTCTTTAGGATATAAAAAATATAACGAAACACTTTTTTTATTATTAGCAATCAATGTCTTTCCTTCAATAAATAATTTTACAGATGGTAATTTTAGAAACTACCGTTTTGATTTTTATTCTTACGAAAATGAGAAATGGAGTTTAGAACATATTTTCCCTCAGAACCCAAATTCTAATAATTTCAACATCAAAGACGACAAAGATTGGGTTCTAACAAAAATTGAAAAAATAAAGGAAACTTTAATTGAAGAAGAAAAATCAAAATTTGATTCTTTAATTGAGAGGATATCAAAAGATGAGGAAATAATGTCAAACGAAATTGACTTTATTTTTGATGAAATTAGTGATCATGATACATTAGGTAATATGGCTTTATTATCTGGAAGAGTTAATAGTTCTTTAAGTAATGGGTTTTTTAATACCAAAAGAAAAATTCTATTGAATAAAATAAATCATGGTAGTTTTGTTCCAAAACATACGATTGATGTTTTTTCAAAAATGTTAGAAATTAGAAATGAAGACGGTACAAACTTAAAGTTTGATGATTCACTTACCGTTTGGAGTAACAATGATGTTGAAGCACATTTTATCCACATCAAACAATCTATCAAGAAACTAATTGAAAAACTTCAAGTAATATGAAATCAGGAAGATATAATGTTAGAGAATTACTCACACACAATGAAATAGAGCAAATCATTATTCCTGAAATTCAGCGTGATTATGTATGGAAAAAGAAAAATGTAGTGAAATTATTAGATTCCATCATTAAGAATTTTGTTTCTAAAAGAGAATCTAATCTATTAATAGAAATTGTTGGAGAAACAAATGTAAATGCCTCCGTAAGTTCATTTTTACAAAAAGAATACAATAAGCTTATACATAATACAAAAGTTGGTTTTATTTATGCATATCACGATAATGAGTATCCAGGAAAATTCTTTTTGATTGATGGTCAACAACGTTTTACAACTATTTATTTATTGATACTTGCTATATACATTAAAAACAAGAAGAATAGTGATTTTAAAACAATTTATTTTAAAAATGAAATTTTAAAAATTGACTATAAAGTTCGTGAACATTCTCATGAATTTATGTCTTATTTTATTAAAAATGAATTAGATAGTAATTCTTGTGATATAATGACTTCTATAAAATATTATAAAAATGATTACGAAAAGGATGAAACTATAAACAACCTAATTAGCAATTATAGAACTATTAATTCTATTCTTGACGAAAATTTAGAAATTATCAAAAACAATAGCACATATGATGATTTCATTGAATATATTGAAGATTATATAGAGGTAAATTATTTTGATACAAACATAAGTGAACAAGGAGAACAACTTTACTTATACATGAATAGTAGGGGGGAATTTTTATCGCATCAAGAAAAAATAAAATCAGAAATCGTAAAAAAAGAGAATGAATTAGCCACTAAGAAAGAAATAGGAGGTAAATGGGAACAATGGCAGAATTTCTTTTGGATTCATAGGGGTTTAAGGACTGAAAATGGAAATGAGAATGCAGATATTGGATTTGAAGAGTTTTTAAAATGGTGTTCAATATTACATATATGTACCAGCGAAAATATTGAAAAAAATATAGTTTTTGAACGAATTAATGGTAAAAAGCAAACCTTAAAGGAAGCAAAAGAAAATTACATTAATAGAGCAAAAGATAAAGTCGATGTTCAAAAAGAGTATTTAAGTAAATATCAAATTGATAATTTAACTGGTGAATTTATTTCCAAAAATTTTGACGCGATATTGTTTCTTTCAAAATTAGATTTAAAATATATACCAATAAGTTTAAATTGGTTCTTTAATATAGAAAGGGCATTAAATTATGTGCAGCTTTTACCTTTAGTTTATTTTATTTCAAATACTAATTGGATTGATGAAGAACAAAAAATAGCTGATATAAGGAGCTTAGCAATGCTTTTAAAAAGTGAAACTTACTTTTTGTCTGTTTCTAAAAATCCAGACAATGCCACTATAGACGCTATAGAATTGGTTAAAAGTATGGTAGAGGATGGTGAAACTGATATTACATATTTTTTAAATCAAAAGTTTTCAGAAAGATTTAAAACTTTATTAAATCCTTTTATACTAGAACAATTAAAACTTCTCAGTGAATCAAAAAATAGAGGAGATTTAGAGAATGTAATGTGGAAAATAACATTAAATAAAAATTTAAATCAATTTTTAAATGGAAATACATCAATCTTATACAGAACTGTAGAATTTTACATGCAAAATAATAGTTGTGAATATGAATTTCATGATATTTTAGAAAAATTCTATAGCATATTAATTAAAGTATTAAGAGAATATGATGTTTATAAAAATGGTGCAAAATCAGATATTTTTAGACGTTCATTACTAATTTTCGGTGATTATTCAGTTGAAACTTATGGAAGTTATAGATTTGGGAATAGAATTGAAGGATATTCCTTTGGTTTTAGTGATAATGGAGACAACATAGAAATGAACGAAATTTTTCAAAGTGATAATCTGCATCTAGTAAAAATGTTAATTGTCTTATATGAAAAACCAGAAATTAATTTAGTTTCACTAATTAAAGCTTATGAATCAGAAGGTAAAGATGATTGGAAAGAAGTATTTATAAAAAACAGTTATCTTCTATCATATTGCAGAAAAAAAAGGATATTGTTTGAAAACGAAAAAAGAATCTTGTTAATTTCTGAAAAAGATAAAGGTTATGTTGAAGTTCAATGCAAATTACTAGAAAACATTTATAAAAAGTATAATATGCGCATTGAAAAACATAATATTTGTGTTATTGATTTTGATGTTATGAACATGGAATTAATTTCACAAGGAAATTCTTATGCTTTAGATCTTGTCTATTTTAAAAAGGAATGGAAGTATTTAATTTATTGTTTAAACAACGATACAGAAAATAAATTAAAACCTTTTGTTGATTTAAATTTAGGTATTATAGACGGCAATAAATTATTACCTTTTAATGATTTGGTTTTTAAAGACGATGAAAATTCTTCAATTATTGAGAATATCAATCAATTGTGTTTAAAATTAAATGATTTACTGAAGATAATTGTAAATTCACTTAGTGCATAAGAAATAATTCAATCATAATTTATTTTTATTTGACTTGAATCGGAAACACAACATAAAGCTTTTAAAATCAAAAACTTTTTATTTGACTAGAATTCGGAAAACAAAAAAAAAATAGATTATCTCAAAAAGTTAACTCATTCACTTTCGCCATATTAAAATAGGAAATTATGCCATCACAAACCAACGAACAAGCGCTAGAAGCTACCATTGAAAAAAGCCTTACAGGAATTTGCCAAGAAGAATTGAAGCAGAGACCTGATGCTTTCAATGAACCGCCGCTTTTCTACCGTACTGGAAAAGGTTACTATGCAGGCAATCCCAAAGATTTCAATGCCAAATATGCCATTGATGAAGTTCGCTTTTGGTCCTTTTTGGAAAATACGCAGAAAGAAGAATTGGAAAAAATCCAAAAGCAAGGCGATTGGAAATTGAAAATTTTGGAGCGTTTTGATCGTTTGGTCAAGAAATACGGGGTTTTGCGTTTGTTGCGAAAAGGCTTAGAAGTAGATGATGCTCATTTTACTTTGTTTTATCTTTTGCCTTTGTCAAGCAGCAGTGATGTCATCAAGGCTAATTTCGAAAAAAATGAGTTTAGTGTAACACGACAATTGGCCTATTCGGTTGATAATCCGCGAGAAGAAATTGATATGGTGCTATTTATCAATGGTATTTCTTTTTCCACCATGGAATTAAAAAACCATTGGACAGGTCAAAATGCAAAAGTTCACGGACAAGAACAGTACAGAAGCAAACGAGATATCAAACAACCATTGTTGCAATTTGGGCGCTGTATGGTTCATTTTGCAGTAGATACCGCAGAAGTTTACATGACCACTAAATTGGATGGAAAAGATACTTTTTTCTTGCCATTCAACAAAGGAAACAATTGTGGTAAAGGAAATCCAATCAATCCAAACGGGCATAAAACAGCATATTTGTGGGAGGAAATTTTGACAAGAGAAAGTGTAGCAAATATTTTGCAACATTTCCTTGTAATGAGCGGTACAGACAAGGATCCACTTGCATCAAAGACCTTGTTTTTTCCTCGCTACCATCAATTAGATGTAGTAAGAAAGTTAATTAAAGACGCAGCCCAAAATGGAACTGGCAAAACTTATTTGATTCAACATTCAGCAGGTTCAGGAAAATCAAATTCGATTGCTTGGGCAGCTTATCAATTGATTGAAACTTATCCAGAATCAGACACAATTTCAGGTAGTAAAGGAACACAAAATCCATTGTTTGATTCGGTGATTGTTGTAACTGATAGGCGTTTATTGGATAAACAATTAAGAGAAAACATCAAAGAATTTTCAGAAGTAAAAAACATTGTTGCACCAGCATTTTCGTCTTCTGATTTGAGAAGTGCGCTTGAAAATGGCAAGAAAATTATCATTACTACGATTCAAAAATTTCCGTTTATCGTAGATGGAATTTCAGATTTGAGTGACAAACGATTTGCTGTTATTATTGATGAAGCACACAGCAGCCAAGGCGGAACAGCTTCAAGCACTATGAATCATGTAATGGGCAAAGCGTCGGATGAAGATATCGATGTTCAAGATAAAATTTTAGCAGCCATTCAAGCTAGAAAAATGCGTGGCAACGCTTCCTATTTTGCTTTTACTGCAACGCCCAAAGAAACCACCTTTGAAAAATTCGGAATAAAAAATTCAGATGGAAAATTCGAACCATTCCATTTGTATTCAATGAAACAAGCCATTGAAGAAGGATTTATCTTGGATGTTTTGGCGAACTACACCACTTTGAAGAGCTACTACGAGATTGCAAAATCAATTGCCGACAATCCGCTGTACGATACCATGAAAGCACAGAAAAAATTACGTGCTTATGTTGAAAGACATGAACAAACAATTGGTACGAAAGCAGAAATAATGTTAGATAATTTTTTGACTAAAATTGTCAATACCAAAAAACTCAAAGGCAAGGCAAAAGCAATGGTTGTGACTCAAAGCATTGAATCTGCGATTAGATATTATTTTGCGCTTAAAACACACTTAAAGACCAAAGGAGACCCATTTAAACTGTTGATTGCATTTTCGGGAGAAAAACCATTGGATGGAAATCTTTATACCGAAGACAATTTAAACGGTTTTCCTGAAAAAGACACCAAAGATAAATTCGATACTGATGAATACAGAATTTTGGTAGTTGCAAACAAATATTTGACTGGTTTTGATCAGCCAAAATTGAATGCCATGTATATTGATAAAAAGTTGCAAGGAGTTTTGGCAGTTCAGGCACTTTCTCGCTTGAATCGATCTGCGAATAAACTTGGTAAAAAGACAGAGGATTTATTCATTTTAGATTTTTTCAACACAGTAGATGAAATCAAAGCCGCTTTTGATCCATTTTATACTTCTACAAGTTTAAGCGAAGCGACGGATGTAAATGTTTTACATGATTTAAAAAGTGCACTTGACAGCGTTGGTGTTTATGAATGGCATGAAGTCGAAAAGTTCAACGAATTATATTTTTCAGGGGCAGACGCAACAGCATTGAGTCCAATAACAGACTTGGTTTCTCAAAGATTCAATATTGATTTAGAATTAAAAGATTTAGAGAAAGCTGATTTTAAGATTAAAGCGAAACAATTTGTAAAAATTTACAGTCAATTGGCTTCCATTTTAGAATTTGATATGATAAAGTGGGAAAAACTTTTTTGGCTCTTGAAATTTACAATTCCACATTTTGAAATCAAAGATCCTAAAATGGATGGTTTAGATGAATTATTGAATTCTGTTGACCTTTCTACTTATGGTTTAGAAAGAGTAAGATTGAATGCAAAAATTGATTTGGATAGCGAAAATACGGAGCTTGACCCGCAAAATCCTAATTTAAGAGGTGCTTTCGGTGGTGACGATGAAGAAGATGAATTAGAGATGATTATCAAGAGTTTTAATGAAAGATGGTTTCAAGGTTGGGATGCAACGCCCGAAGATCAGCGACTAAAATTTATTTCATTGAGTAAATATATCATGGCGCACCCTGATTTCGATGTAAAAGTGGTTCGAAACCAAGATGAGCAAAATCGAGATATCGCTTTCCGCAAGATTTTGGATGAAATTATGTCCAAGCAACGTAAAAATGAATTGGACTTATATCGCTTGTATGCTAAAGATGAAACCTTCTATCAAGCATTTTTTGATACAATGAAACGAATGGTTTCAAGATAAAAAACAGCATTTTTTATGAAGTACGACTTGTTATTTAGTGAGTTTTAGAATTGAAGTTAATTCACTCCACAACAACTTCATCCAAAAAGATCCAAGCTCTTTCTCCAGCACTAATATGTCCTTCGGGACAAGTTTGGCGGTTTTTGATTACAAATTTAATCGCTTTGAATGGAGTGGGATTATTGAATTCCACTGTCATGTTTTGCGTCAAGTTTCCTTTTTTGGCTGGAGAAACTGTGTTTTGAATGGTTCCATTTGGTTTGAAATTGATGCCGTCTTCTGAGGTGAAAACTTGAAATTCTGTTGGGAAGAAAATCCAGGAATGTTCGTCTTGTAAGCAACTTACGGAGATTTTACGAACGGTTTGTGGTTTTTCAAAATTCAAAATTCCTTTGGCGTCAACGCCTTCGAAACCTTGCCAATCGCCAGATCTGAAATCGGTGCTTCCAGAACGAATGCCGTCGATTAGCGCATTTTCTCCACTTGCAGCATATTGATTGGCGAATTGTGTTTCCAATTGCAAGGAAATGTTGTTGTTTGATTTGGTGAAAGTTGACGAAACGGATTTGCCTATCAAGTTTGAATTTTCTACGAAAACGCTTCCGTCTAAAATACCATTGGTGTGGTTGTATTCAGCAATAAAAACAGCTGCTTTCAAATTTGTTGTTGTGTTAAAAGTGAGCGGTTTTTGGTAAATCGCTGAACGAAAAGTTGGTTCTGTTCCGTCAGTTGTGTAAACGATTTTGTAGGTTGATTTGGTATTCAAGTGCGCAAAATTAATTTCTGTTGTAATCGAATCTAAAAATGTTCTTTTTGTCTGCGTAAAGTAAGGTACTGGAATTACATCTGTTGGAATTATTTCGTTTTCAATGATTTCTCTTTTGTATTCAACAAGTTTAGGATTTGGTTTGTCGGTCATGATAATCACTAATTCACCACCGTTTAGCATCGTTTGGTGGTCGAGATACAATTTTTCATAAGGCTCGCCATTCAATTTCATGGAATAAATATACTTGTGTTCAGGACTGTTGTCTTCCGTTCTGATGGTGAACGATTTCCCATTTTCAAAATGAATGGTCGCGTACTTTTGCAAAGGTCTTCCGATGGCATACGTTGGACTTCCTGGACAAACGGGATAAATTCCCATTGCGCTCAAGACGTACCAAGCAGACATTTGTCCACAATCTTCGTTTCCAGCCAAACCGTCAGGCGTGTTGTGATACATTTCACGAAGTATTTGATCGACTTTTTCTTGCGTTTGAAACGGTTGATTGGTGTAATTATACAAATATGCCATGTGGTGCGAAGGCTCGTTTCCATGCGCATATTGACCGATTAATCCAGTGATATCGACTTGATGACGGCCTTCTAATTTACTTTCCGTTGAAAACAAACGATCCAACCAAGTATGCAAACTGTCTTTGCCGCCCAAAACGGATCTCAAAGTTGATATGTGTTGCGGCGCTGCCAGCGAATATTGCCAACTGTTCGCTTCTGTGTAGTTGAAATTGACTTCCGCTGGATTGAATGGCGCAAACCATTGTCCACCGCGACGTGCACGCATGAATTTGGTTTCTGGATCAAAAACATTCAAGAAATTGTAAGATCGATTTTCGTAAATTTTGGCGATGCTATCGTTTCCGATTTCTTTTGCAAATTGAGCGATACACCAATCGTCATAGGCATATTCCAAGGTTTTTGAAACAGATTCTGGCTCAATGTTGGTTCCTAAATATCCATTTTCGGCATATTGCTTTTTCCCGAGTTCATTGATGGTCGAAGTTTGAATCATTGCTTTCAATGCCAAATTCACGTCAAAATCCTTGATTCCCTTTCGATAAGCATCTAAAATCACAGAAACGGAGTGGTAACCAATCATGCAATCAGTTTCATTTCCAACCAATTCCCAAACTGGCAAATCGTTCGTTTGCTTGTAAATTCTCAAAAATGATTCGATAAAATCTTCCGTGCGTTTGGTTTGGGTCAATGTGTACAAAGGATGCGCCGCGCGGTAAGTGTCCCATAGCGAAAAAACGGAATATTGCAATTTATCTTCATAATTGTAAATCTTTCCATCATTTCCTAAAAATCGTCCATCAGCATCAGTAAACAAAGTCGGGCAGAGGTAAGCGTGATAAACGGCCGTGTAAAAATTCGTCATCACTTCAGGTTCATTGCTTTGAAAATCGATTTTAGACAATTCTGTTTGCCACTTTAGTTCTCTCAAATAATTGAGACGCACGGTTGACCAATCTGGCATTTCTTGTTTGAGATTCAACTCAGCTCCAGTTGCATCAACGGCTGAAATAGCAGATTTTATTTGAATTTTCTTGGTTTCTTCTGGAAATTCTAACAACAATTTGTGTTGATTACCTTTTGAAATAATTGTTTTTTTGGTGAAAGGAACGTCTAATTCAAGGTAAAAAAAGAATTTTTGATTTTTCGCCCAAGCATTTGAATGTCTGTATCCAGCAATGATTTGATTGGATTTTACGTCGAAATTGGCATCCAATACTTGGTCGCGGTGATCTAAATCAATCAAAATGTATTTTTTTCCTTTCGTTTCGTTGAAAGTGAAACTCAAAAATCCAGCGCGTTCTGTGGCAAGAAGTTGAACATCAATGTTGTTTTTTTGCAATTTTACTTCGTACATTCCAGGACTGGCTTTTTCTTCGGAATGATTGAAAAGTGAACCGTAACCGTTTTTTGATAAATATCCAGGCGTTGTTAATGCTTTTCCTTGCTGAGGAACAATCAATAAATCACACAAATCTGGAACGCCAGTGCCGCTTAGATGCGTAAAACTAAATCCATAAATGATTGAATCTGAATAATGATAACCCGAGCAACCATCCCAACCGTCATAACGCGTGTCGGGACTCAATTGAACCATTCCGAAAGGTGCAGCAGCGCCAGGGAAAGTGTGCCCGTGTCCGCCAGTTCCAATGAATGGATTTACATATTTCGTAACACTGGGTTTTGTAATCATCCTTTTGAATGAAACATCGCTCTTACTTGGGTCAATGTATTTTTTTCTTACTTCCTGAGCGTTTTGAAGTTCAGTTAATTGTCCAAAAACGATTGAAGAAATTCCAAAAAACAGTGGAAGAAGGATGCTCTTTTTCATCGGGATTTTATTGATATGATTTCCACAGAATTGAAGCTGCGTTGCCCAATACTGCTGCATTTTTATTGTTTAAAGATGAAATCAAAACCTGAATGTCATCTTTGTAAATGTTTAAAATATTTGCTTCTAAATGGACTTTTACTTTATCAGCGAAAACTTCGCCATTTTGAGAAATTCCGCCAAATAAAACGTAGGCTTTTGGATCTGAAAAACAAGCAAAATCTGCCAATGATGAACCTAAAATTTCAGCGGTAAATTCTACAATTTCTTGCGCAAAAGCATCGCCATCAAGTGCCAAATCGAATACATTTTTGGCAGATGGATTTTCAATTTCCAACAATTTTGACGTTGCTTTCAACGGTGAATCCAATTCATGAATACTGCGGACCACGCCAGTCGAAGAAGCATAAGTTTCCAAGCAACCTTTTCTCCCACAGCCACACAAACGACCGTTTGGAATTACTCGAATATGTCCGTATTCACCAGCAACTCCGTGTTCACCGTAAACCATTTCTCCGCCAATAAAAACGCCACTTCCGACGCCAGTTCCAAGTGTAATTGTCACAAAATTCTCCAATTCTTTGGCGCAACCGAATAATTTTTCTCCAATCGCCGCAGCATTGGCATCATTTGTCAATATGGTTTCAATGTTGAACTTTTCTTTGAATAATTTGGCCAAAGGAATAATTCCTTTCCACTGTAAATTAGGTGCATATCTAATTTCTCCAGTAAAATGATTGCCATTGGGTGCACCAACACCGATTCCCTTTAAATCGGTTAAAAGTCCTTTTTCAGAAAGGTGATTGTAAACGAAATCAACGAAAATTTCAGGCGTTTCGAACGATTTTGTTGGAAAACTTGTTTCATACAAGATTTCTCCTTTCGGATTTACAATTCCAAAAGCGATGTTTGTTCCCCCAATATCAATTCCCAATGCGTTGTGATTCATGACTTTGATTTCTAATTTTAGGTATTTTTTTATTTTTTGAAAAGCTAAAAATACGTGTTATTTTTAACATCAATCGTTGAAATTCGTTCGTAAAAGTCAATTCACTTCAAATCGCTCAGCAAATCCAATAAATTTTCTTTGCTTAAATTTTTGAAAAATCCTGATTCATTGGTGATTAATTCATCGGCAATGGTTTTCTTCGATTCTTGCAAAATTCTGATTTTATCTTCAATCGTGTTTGGACAAATTAATCGGATTGCCAAGGTGTTTTTGGTTTGTCCAATTCGATGAACGCGATCAATTGCTTGATTTTCAACCGCCGGATTCCACCAAGGATCAACCAAATAGACATAATCTGCTTCCGTCAAATTTAATCCTGTTCCACCAGCTTTTAAGCTGATTAAAAACACTTTAACTTCTTTGTTTTCCTGAAATTCCCGAACAACAGCTTCGCGATTGGTTGTTTTTCCTGTCAAGTAAGCAGTTTGGATTTTTCGGTCTTTCAATTCTTTGTGAATCAAGTCTAACATGGTCACAAATTGCGAAAAAACCAAAATTTTGTGCGATGGCGCTTTGTTGGTAATTTGTTCAATCAACATTTCCAATTTTGCAGACGGAATTCCTTGCGACAATTCATCCGCCAACACAGGAGCATCGCAGATTTGACGCAATTTGGTAAGTCCTTTCAACACGTACATCGAATTTTTATTCAGGTCAAATTTGTTTGAATTTTCAATGTATTCTAGGAAATCTTTTTCGTATTGGTCATACATTTTTCGTTGTTGTGTTTCCATCTCGCAAAAAACGACAATTTCCTTTTTCTCAGGCAATTCTGGCGCAACTTCTTCCTTGGTTCGACGCAACAAGAAAGGTTTGATTTTTTGTTGTAATTCAGCGGTTCGTTTGTCATTTTTAAAATGATCCACCGGTGCTAAATAAACGTCTTTGAAATATTGCTTATTTCCCAATAATCCTGGACAAGCGAAAGAAAATTGCGCGAACAAATCAAACGTGCTATTTTCAATCGGCGTTCCAGTTACCGCGATTTTATTGCGAGATTGTAGCAATTTCACAGCCTTGTATCTTTCTGTTTCGGGATTTCGAATGTTTTGAGATTCATCCAAGAAAATGTAGTTGAAAACATAATCTTTAAATAAATGAATGTCAGACATCAAAGTTCCATAAGAAGTCAGAATAACTTCGTTTTGATCAAATTTATTCGATTTTTTGATTCGCTGATTCCCGTGATGAATTGTGAACTTGAGCGAAGGTGCAAACTTCTGAAATTCGGCTTTCCAATTGAAAATCAAGGTTGCAGGAACGACCAAAAGATTGACGTTGAAATTGACTTTTTCTCTTTGAAGTAAGATAAATGCGATGATTTGAATCGATTTTCCCAATCCCATATCATCTGCCAAAACGCCACCAAAATTGAAATCATCTAAAAAGTTCAACCAATTTAATCCAGATTTTTGATAGGAGCGAAGTGTAGCTTTCAGTGAACTAGGAACTTGCACTTCTTGAATTGAACTGAAATCTGCGAATCTTTGACGATAAACGGCCAATTCTGCAGCTACTTTTTCATCAATTTGCACCGTTTCAAAAATTGTCTCAACGGTAGAAAAATTGATTTTTGGGATTTGAATATTCTTTAAATCAATGATTTCTCCAGAATTGAAGTAGCGTTTGAATTTCTCAATCCAATCTTTGGGCAAAATTCCCATCGATCCATCATCGAGTTTGACATAATTGCTTTTGTTGCGAATCGATTTGGCCAATTGTTTCAAGGAAGCATTTTGATTGCCATATTTCACTTGAATTTCAGCATTAAACCAATTAATTCCACTCAATACTTTGATGTCTATTTTCACCTTGTTTGGATTCAACTTATTGCCTTGCAACTGATTAAATCCATGAATTTGAATGTTATTCGATTGCCAAGATTCGAATGTATTCAAGAACCAATCTTCTTCTAAAAAGTGCTTTTTATGCAAGTAAAAATAAGTGAATTCATTTTCTAGTTGTTCCTCAAAATAAGGATGTTGTCTGTAGATAAGTGCGGTAAATTTTATCTCTTCAGCTTGATTTCTTTTCACAATGAATTCTTTTCCTTTATCGTCTCTGAGCGAAATTACTTTTTTAGAACGAATTGGAACTTCGATTTCTCCGTAACGAATGACTGGAATTATATCTACAAAATTTTCTGAATCAACCAAATAGATGATTTTTTCAATTTCGTCTAGTTGTTCTTTTTGGATTTGTTTTTTACTTGCTTTCGGGAGATGCGTGTATTCAATTTCAATTTTCGCTTCTAGTTTTTCTAGAATTTCGACTTTAAAAGCGTCGAATTTTGATTGGTGAATCTGCCATTTATTGTCTCGTTTTTTGAGCATTTCCAGCACATTCAGCGTTTGTATTTTATCAGTCAAATAGAAAGTTTCACCCAAATGCAAAAATCGATTGAAGCGAATTTCAATTTGTTCTACGTCATACATTAATCCATCAATTTCCAATTGACCTGTAATTTCATAAAACGGATCCAAAAATCGTACTTTTAAGCTCAACGAACTTTGAAAGTTTTTGATTCTTAAAGGAATAAGTGATTTTACTTGAACTATTTCCGAGATTTCAGCGTTGTGAAAATAAAAACTGCAACCCAAAGGATTTTTTGCAATTGAGCGCAATGCGGCTATTTCACTTTCAATGGATACGGTTTTGTTTAAAGATTGAAATTGTTGTATCGCAGCGAAAAATTTCAAATCGTCTGCGTTGTCAAATTTCCAAATGACATCTAATGGAGAAATGAATTTCAACGGATTTTTTAGTTTCCCATTGTTCGATTTTGAACCTGTTACCAAGTCAATTTGCAAGGAATTTGAATGTTTTTGATATTTGAAAACAACGGAAAAATCTTCTGAATGAATACTTTTGGTTTCAGTAGGTAATTTATTAGAAAGCAAACTATTAAACTCTCTAATTCTTTCCGTAGTAATTGGAATCAGTGATTTATCTTTGGGAGTTATTTCTAATTTTCCATAGATGAATTCAAAGTCAAAATAGGACTCCAAATTAGCTTCTTTTTCAAGTCCAAATTGTTCAGCTACTTTTTTAGTTTTGCGATTTCTTGAAGCTTTTTGAAAAAACAAAAGATAATCTTCGTTTCTGTGAATCGCAGTCAAAACCAACGCTTGATTTTCGCATAATTTATCGTGTGTTGCTTTGCAATTGCAAAAAACGGTCAATTGCTTTTCATCTTGAACTACACTCACGGATGGAAAATTCAATCCGCCAGATTTATGCGTAAAAATGCCTTCGTTGAGTTGTAAAAAGGAGGGAACGATTCCCAAACAATCACTGGTGGTGAAGAAAGCGGATTGATTAGAACTTTTGGTGATGTCTAATTCTGAAAGATTTTCAAAATTCATTCCATTGAAAACGAAACGATTGTTGTATAAATCTTCCGTTTCCATAGATTATTTTCTGATCACTTGAATGCTGTAATCCAATCCAATTTTGATGATTTGTGACGCAACATTGTTTTTTACATCTAATTTCTCCATCACAATTGCATCGACTTGATCTTTAATTTTTTGATTTACATCGGCAAAACAACTAGGATTCGCTTCTCCAGATAAATTGGCAGAAGTTGAAACCAAGGGTTTGCGCATTGAACGAATCAATTTCAAGCAAATTGGATCTTTGGTAACACGAATTCCAACGGAACCGTCGTCAGCCAAAATAGAGGGCGCCAAACCTTTTGCATTTGGATAGATGATTGTCAGTGGTTTATCAGCTAAATCTACTAAATCGTAGCAAACATCTGGAAACTCAGGAATGTATTTTTCAATCATTTGCACGCTGTCAACTAGAATAATGAAACTTTTGTTGTCAGGGCGATTTTTGATTTGAGAAATTTTTTGACACGCATCTTCTTTTGTCGCATCGCAACCAATTCCCCAAATCGTATCAGTTGGATATAAAATTACACCGCCGTTTTTCAGCGTTTCAATGGCTTTTTCCATGTTTTTGGATTATTTCAATAAATCTGGACGTCTTGCTTTAGTGCGTTCCAATGCCTGTTCTTCGCGGAATTTTTCAATTTTGTTGAAATCACCTGAAAGCAGAACTTCTGGAACTTTCATTCCTTTAAATTCAGGAGGTCGCGTGTAAACAGGCGGCGAAAGTAAATCATCTTGAAAACTGTCTGTCAATGCAGAAGTTTCATCGTTTAAAACGCCTGGAAGCAATCGCACAACACTGTCAACAAGCACAGCTGCCGCTAATTCACCGCCTGAAAGCACGTATGAACCAATCGAAATTTCTTTGGTAATATACATTTGTCTCACGCGTTCATCGACACCTTTATAGTGACCACATAAAATCATCAAATTTCCTTGCAGCGACAATTGATTGGCATGCGTTTGTTCCAAAATTTCACCATCAGGTGTCATATAAATTATTTCGTCGTAGTTTCTTTCAGCTTGTAATTTTTCAATCAATGCGGCAATTGGCTCAATGCTCATGACCATTCCAGCTCCGCCACCGTATTGATAATCATCAACATTCTTGTGTTTATTGGTCGAATAATCGCGGATATTGTGTAGGTGAATTTCCACCAAATTTTTGTCTTGCGCGCGTTGCATGATCGAAGCCGAGAAAGGACTTACGAGTAATTCTGGAAGTATTGTTAAAATATCAATTCGCATGACACAAAGTTAATCATTGAAACTGTTTGGTTAGAATAAAATTGAAAATTTGATTTTTGATTTGAAGAAAATTGCATTCGAAATGCAAGTAAAAAAAGCTTTATTATCAGTAATTTAATGGAGGAGTGAAATAATTGTTGAAAAATCGTCTGATTTGGTTCGTTATTTTCAATCGTTCGCATTTTGAAATCAGCTTTTTTATTTATCTTTGAACCGATGGAAAAACAAGTCATTCTCAACGAAAAACAATTTGAATTGACCCTTAACAGGCTTTGTTATCAGCTCATCGAAAATCACAACGACTTTTCTGAAACAGTTTTAATTGGTCTTCAACCACGTGGAATTCATGTTCTAAAGCGATTGAAAGATCGATTGGAACAAATTTTAGGTCACGCTGTAACTTGTGGTAATTTGGACATTACTTTTTACCGCGATGATTTTCGAAGAAGAGAAAGACCTATCATTCCTAGCGCCACAAATATTGATTTTATCATTGAAAATAAAGATGTTGTGATTATTGACGACGTTCTTTACACTGGTCGAACCATTCGATCAGGAATTGATGCTTTGATGGCCTACGGTCGTCCTAGAAACGTTGAATTGGTTGCTTTTATTGACAGAAGATTCAAACGACAACTTCCAATTCAAGCCGATTACGTTGGGAAAACCATCGATACATTGGCGTCAGAACGCGTTTCTGTGGAATGGAAAGAAATTGAAGGAATAGACAAAGTTGTACTTTATACACCGGAAAATAATGGATAATTTAAGTGTTGAACATTTAACGGGTATCAAAGACCTGACAGAGAAAGATATACAATTGATTTTTCAAACTGCCGATAGTTTTAAAGAGGTTATCAATCGTCCAATCAAAAAAGTTCCTTCATTGCGCGACATTACCATCGCCAATTTGTTTTTCGAAAATTCAACTAGAACAAGGCTTTCATTTGAATTGGCTCAAAAAAGACTTTCTGCTGATGTGATTAACTTCAGTGCGTCAAGCAGTTCTGTTAAAAAAGGAGAAACGTTGATTGACACTGTCAATAATATTCTTTCCATGAAAGTAGACATGGTCGTGATGCGTCATCCGAATCCAGGTGCAGCTTTATTTTTATCAAAAAGAGTAGATGCAAGAATTGTAAATGCTGGCGACGGAACGCACGAACATCCAACACAAGCGTTGCTAGATGCTTTTTCAATCAGAGAAAGATTGGGAGATGTTGCTGGTAAAAAGGTGGTGATTGTGGGTGATATTTTACATTCACGAGTTGCACTTTCTAATATTTATTGTTTGCAAAAATTGGGCGCTGAAGTGATGGTTTGCGGACCTAAAACTTTAATTCCAAAGTATATTCAAGAGTTAGGAGTAAAGGTTGAATTCAATCTACGCAAAGCATTGGAATGGTGTGATGTGGCAAACATGTTGCGCATTCAGTTAGAACGTCAAGATATCAAGTTTTTTCCATCATTGAGAGAATATTCCATGCAATATGGTTTGAACAAAGAAATCTTGGATTCATTAGACAAAGAAATCATTGTGATGCATCCTGGACCAATCAATCGTGGTGTGGAAATTACCTCTGATGTGGCAGACAGCAAACAATCTATCATTTTGAATCAAGTTGAAAATGGAGTAGCAGTTCGCATGGCGGCGATTTATTTGTTGGCTTCCAAAATTGGAAGATAATTAATTTCTATAAACTTTGTAAAATGTCAGTGATTCAGCCCATTTTACATTACAGCTTACATTTTCTTTTTCCTTTTTTAATTGCTTGGATTTTTTACCGCGAAAAATGGCTCAAAGCTGGTTTAATCATGGTTTCAACCATGCTCGTTGATTTGGACCATTTACTTGCAAATCCGATATTCGACCCCAATCGATGCAGCATTAATTTTCATTATTTACATACTTATTGGGCAATCGGATTTTATGCAATTTTGTTATTTTTTCCAAAAACAAGAATTGTGTCAATTGGATTGCTTTTCCATATGTTGACAGATTTCCAAGATTGCCTATGGATTAAATACTGCTGATTTTAAAGCTTTTTCATCAGAAATCGATACATTTCGACCATACACATGATGTCGTATTTGAAAACTTTTTCATCTGGTGAATGCACGAAATCTTCTGGTGCACCAATAAAAATCCAATCGAAAGGAAGATCTGTTTTTTGTAACATTGTTCCGTCACTTCCGCCAGCTGATTCAACTTCTAATTGATATTTGACGCCTGATTCTTTGGCCAATTCAATGATTCGATTTAAAAATGATTTGCGAGGAATTCCACTATCACGCATGGAAATTGCAACACCTCCGCCGTGTACTACGCCGTCTGTTACCCAAGTGATATCTGAAATTAAGGCTTGTAAAACACCATATTTTTCCCACAAAAATCTCCCACAAAAACCAACTGAATTTCCGCCATGTTCTTCATAAGTTGAAAAAACAATAGCTCCATTTTCCAATGTTTCAGCTACTTTCAAAGCGTTCCAAACACCTAAACGATTGTCCATGTAAGGCGATTGAATGTATTCGTCTGTTTCTCTAAAATTGGGTTTGAAAGTCAGATTCGTTCCTCTGTCAATTTCTCTATCCAACACATATTGAAATGATTGTCCTCCATGAGAATCATCAATGACCATCAATTCAGTTTCGATTTCACCTTGAGAATCTGATCCAACCAATTGAAATCCATCTTGCGTTCTCGGTCCGCCGATTTTATATAAATTATTGTCGTATGCCGCAGTAAATCCAATCGTATCAGTATGTGCAAAAATCGCAGTCGTTGGTTTGCCAAAAACTAAAATCAGGGCATCTTGAAAACCTTTCCCGTGAAAAATTTCAGGTTGAACCTTCCATTTTGACTGGTTTTCAATTACATAATTTAAGATAAATTCTTTTATTAGACCTTCATCGCCAGATGCGCCACGAACCGCTATTAATTCTTGTAATAATTTCATTTGTTGCAATTGATTCTTTCGAAATGAGATAAAATCCCAAGTTTAATGATTTTATGTCTCTGATAAAAGTGATTTCCTAAAATTCTATGGATTTGGATAAATTCACTATTTGACAACAACAAATTTCGCGGGCTTAACTGATTGATTTTTAAGAGAAATATAGTATAAACCTGATGCGAAATTTTCAGTATTTAATTGAACTTCGTTTGCAGACGAAAATGCTTGTTCAAAAACAACTTGTCCAAATTGATTTGAAATTTGAATCTCACCAGCTGAAAGTTCATTTTCAAAAATAATATTCAACTCAGTGCTAACAGGATTTGGAAATAACGAAAAATCCTTTGTTTGATTGATTTCGCTAATACTGTTTGTATTGGAATTAAGTCTCGCTTTATTTGCGTTTTTGCAATTCCCAATATTTCGCATCAAATCAAAGTAATCACCATATTGAAAAGACAAATTGTTGTTTTCTGTGATTTCTCCAGTAATCATCGAAACGCCTAGAATATTGTTTCCAGTGCTGAAATAGTAAGTCATTGTATTTGGATCGATCGCTGAGCTTGCATTGATCGAAAATCCGCCAGCGGCCAATGGATTTGCAGAAATGGCAACTATTTCTCCTGTCGTTGTATTTATTTTAGCCAATTTGATAGAAGTTGAATCTAGATTTTGCAAACCGAACATTGGATCTAAACTGTCAGTAACAGTTGTGTAGAAATTTTGTCTTAACAATCCATAAAGCGATGAATCTGCGCAACTGTATGTGAAATTGTCAAACATAATGTTGTCACTCAAAGGAATTGGAAAAGAACTGTAAATTTCACCGTTATACATGTCTAAACCAACGATTGCACTTCCAATTGAATAGTAATAGACCATTTGATAAGGATCAATGGCGCTTCCTGAGTATGCAAAACCACTTCCAATTGAATTCTGTGAGATTTGTTGAATTTCACCCGTTTCTGCGTTTAGCTTAGACAAAAACATTTCTGCACTGATGAAACTGCCTTGTGTATCATATTGATTTCTTCGAGCTAGTCCATAAACTGTGCTGTCAGAATTGTTGAATCTGAAATTATCGAAATAACTTTCGCCATTTGGGTTAGATAAAGTTACTTGATTTTCAATTATTCCCGTGTTTAGATTCAAAGTGATGAATTGGTTTCCACCAAAAAATAAATAAGAATTGGTGTAAGGATTGAGCGCTGCGCCGGTTAAATTCACGGCGTAAGAAGCTGCGTTATTTCCAACATTTTCAACAAATCCAGTAAGCGTATTCAGTTTTCCAAGTGTAACCGTTGCAGAATCAAAAACTTCATAAGTAAAACTGGTGTCGAAAGGATCTGTTTGGTAACTGTAAAAATTCTTTCTCACAATTCCGTATAACATATTTTCATCTTGTGCTTTTGCACTGAAAATAAACAAATTGACTAATAAAAATGCAATTATTTTTTTCATAATTCAGAATATTTAATGTGAAAATTACTTAGTAAACAAGCAGTATAGAAAATTGTTCACTGAATTTCAACTTACTTAATCTGTCAATATTTCCCTAAACTTTGGAATTCCAAGTGTTTATTGTCTGAAAGAACTTCATGGATGAAAGCACTTTTAGCAAAAGGTACTGCAATTTGGAGCAAGCAATTTTCCGCAAAATCTTGTTTTTCAATCGCTAATAGTTGGTTTTTGACCAATGACATGATTTCCGGCATTTCATTGTAAGTGAACTTTATTTCAAAGTGATCAAATACTTGTTTTTCAATGATTTTACCTTCTTCTACGGCGTCTTTTGCTGCAGCTTTGTAGGCTTGAACTAAACCGCCGACTCCTAATTTTGTTCCACCAAAATAACGAACAACTCCAATTAAAACATTGGTTAAATCATAAGATTGAATTTGACCTAAAATTGGGATTCCAGCGCTGTTCGAAGGTTCGCCGTCGTCGTTTGCTCTGAAAACTTTTTTGTCAAGACCAAAACGATAAGCATAACAAACATGTCTTGCTTGATGGTGCATTTTTTTCCATTCAGTCAGGTGAATTTTGGCTTCGTCTTCAGAATAGCAAGCAACAGCATAACCGATAAATTTAGAACCTTTTTCTTTGTAAATTCCTTCTGAAAGGGATTCTATGGTTTTATATGTATCAATTATTTCCAAGCACTTTTTTTGGCAAATTTAGCGATAAACCATTGTTGAAACGTCATTGCAACTTAAAACTTTCTTTTCTGACTGCAATTTCGAAAATACTTTCAGCAGAAATTAAAAGTTCAACATTAGATTTTGTTAGATGTATTTTTAATTCTTTGATTTTTAAATGATTTAAATTTACAACTGCTTTTTTTGAAAACTTACTTTTTTGAATCACATTATTTGCCATTGTTGGAATAGAATCCATCATTTGACCGACTTTGAATTGAATATTTTTTTGGATTAACTTCAGAATTTCTTCATGAAACATGTCAGCCAATGAATTGAAAACTTTTGTTTCTATTTTGTTTTCAAAATCAATGTCTTGAATAGAAATGGTTTTTTTGCCCTTGGATAAAACTGGAATTCCTTTGAAATAACTTGTGCCATTGATTCCACCAGAATGTTTGACTTTTAAATTCAAGTATTTTAATCCGTTAGAAACGGAAATAGATTCAATTTTCACCTTGATTCCTTTTATTTTTACTGTTTTTCCTTCAATTTTTTCATCCAAAATTTGATTCAATTTGGCCAATGGCAATAAGAAATGAATATTGATTTTACTCATTGAATCGGAGGAAGGAACGCTCAAAAGTTTTATTTTTTTTGGAAAATCTACTTTGGAAATCAATAATGTGTCAAATCTTAAATACACTTTGGAAGTAACAACCAAATTTAATTTCAAAGAATCAGTGGAATTTTTATTTACAAATACCGCTAAATTTTGGGGTTGAATGCGCACAAACAAGTCTTTCTGTGTTTTATTGGCAGGAATTGCTTTTTGCAGGTTGTTCCAAATTTTTAGTGTAGGCTTTTTTAAGTTGATTTTTTTATAGATCAAATTGTCGAATTTACGATTGATTTCTAATGTTTTAGCAGAAATGATTTCATCAATTTTCCGTTTCATATTGAAATCAATGCCCAAGATTTTCAATTCGGGTTCCTCTAACCATTCAATTTTAGTGAGTTTTGTGCTTGTGTGAAACTTGAGGATTTCATCAATCTGAAAATCAGAAGAAAAACGCACTTTTAGTTTAATGACAAATGGTTTTTTCTTCAAAAAGGTGATTGATTTTTTACCGATCAAATGCTTTTGAATCTGAATTTCAAGCTTTAGTGGAAAAGAGGAGATAATTTTTTCATTTTGTAATTGTACCGAAAATTTTCCCAAACGATACATTTTGATTTTAAGTGAATCCTTTCCATTCTCAAAAGGAATGGTTTTGTCTGCTAATATAATCTTGAGTTTTTTATTGATTAATTTCTCTAAATCAGAAACTGAGATGTATAATGGGAAATTGAACGTGGTAATTGCTGGTTCAACTAATGTTATGGACTGATTTTGTTTGAATTCCAAATGTTTCGGTTTCGCGAAAAACCACATGGAAAACCAAACGAGCAATGAAATCGCAATGACAATAATACTTACTTTCCAAATTTTCTTCATTGATTTCAGTATTTAAGCTGGCTAAATTACCAGCTTCCTCCAGATCCGCCTCCGCCGAAACTTCCTCCGCCAAAGCCTCCGAATCCTCCAGATGAACCTCCACCGAATCCGCCGCTAGAACGTCCGCCACCACCAAAGCCTCCCATGCCACCAAACCAAATGGCATTTGAACCCATAGTCATTCCGCGACCACCGCGTCCACCTTTGTTGCTTTTATACATGATGAAAACAAAAACAATAATGAATATCAAAACAAAAACAACTTTGATAATTTCAAACTTCTTTCCTTTTTCACCGTATTTTTTGGAATTGTATTCACCTTTCGCCAAAGACATTAAAACATCTGTGGTTTTATTTAAACCTTCGTAAAAATTACCTTCTTTAAAATTCGGTAATAATTCTCTGTCTTCAATTTGTCGACAAGTAGCATCAGGAATCGCTCCTTCAAGTCCTTTTCCGGTAGCGATAAAATATTTTCTTTCTCCTTTTCCTCCAGTTGGTTTGATTATAATTACAATACCGTTGTCCTCTTTTTCCTGACCAACTTGCCATTTATCTCCCAATTCATAAGCGTATTCAGCAGGCTCCAAATCTGCCAAATCGTCTACAATTACAATGACAATTTGATTGGAAGTTTCTCTCGCGAAATTTTCCAATTTTGTTTCCAATTCATCAGCTTCAGGTCCGCTGATGAATTCAGGCATTTCCTTGGACAAATTGTTAACCAGTCTAGGAGGATTCGGTCTTTCAGGAATTCCGTTTTGTGCAACAACCTGAATCGTAGCTACTAAAGAAACAAAAAGTGCGAAAAAGTATTTTTTAAACATGGGATATTTTTTATCAAATTTATTCCTGAAAGGAAATTTCATTGCTCAACTCATTGGTATCATCCGCTTGATGTGGAAAATTGGCTTTCAATTTCTCGCCTGCCATTTTGATTCCTTCGGATAATCCTTTCACAAAATCACTTTGTTTGAAATGATGGGTCATTGTTTCTCTGATATTGTCCCAAAAATCAGTTGGTACAACATTATTGATTCCTTCATCGCCGATGATTGCAAACTTTCTGTCTTCCACTGCCAAATAAAACAAAACGCCATTTCTCAAGGCAGTTTCATGCATTTTCAATTTACCGAAAACTTCAATGGCATGTGATTTTACGTCTTCCGCACATTTTGCGTCGATGTGTACGCGAATTTCACCTGAAGTGTTTAATTCTGCTTCTGCAATGGCTTCTTGAATGGATTTTTTATCCGATTCAGAAAAGAAATTTTTAATTCCCATGTTGGAAAAAATTAAATCATCCGACCCAAAAAATTGAATCGGATGATAGTTTAAATTTTATATTAAAATGCAACAGTCGGAGCAACCTCAGTTCCAGCAGCAGCTTTGAAACCTTCTTCAATTGGGAATTTCGCACTATTTAAAAACATTGAGTTAAAAAAGCCACGAATGTGAGTGTTATAAATATTGACTGATTCATTGTAATCTGCTCTTGCCTTCAAAATTCTGTTTTCAGTTCCCTCTAATTGAGCTTGTAAAATCTGAAAATTCTCAGTTGAACGAATTTGTGGATACGCCTCAAACGCCAAATTGATCGCCGTGTTGATTTTTTTACCCATCAATTCCATGTCTTCTGGCGTTTTTGCATTCACAATTCCTGCACGTGCTTCAGTTACACCTTGCAAAATTCCTTTTTCATTGGCAGCAGCACCTTTTACTGTGGCAACCAATTGAGGAATTAAATTCGCTCTTCGTTGGTATTGTGCACCAACATTTGCTAAAGCTTTCTTATTTTTTTCTTGATAAGAAACTGCTTTGTTATAACTGTTGTAATACAGCATAAAAAGGATCAAAACTAATGCTACAATCGATCCAATGATAATATAAGATTTTTTCATCTTTCTAAATTTTTAATAAAATTACGATTTATTTTGTCAAATTGCATACCAGCGATAAATTGCTGACAAATTGTCGTTTAATGTTAAAATTCGCCAATTTATTTTAGCTGAATTTTAGTCGTTTAGAAATTGAACTGCAGTTTGAAGAATATTACCTTCTGCATAATATTTCAGCGAATGTTTTTTACCCATCCAAGTCATATTTTCAAATTTTAAAATTGAATTTGGATATTGTTTGTTGAATAATTGTTGCAATTTTTCGATTTCATTGTGGTGATTACAACCTAATGTAGTATTTCCGTAATTCACACAACCAGGACCAAAAAGTCCCATTTTACTGTCTTTTTTGCGCAAGGCGAAGTCTTTTTCATTGAACAATACATACCAACTATAATTGTCTTTTTCTTTATAATTCTGATTACTGTGTCGTTCAAAATAGTTTGAAAAACTCTCTATTCCACCAATGGCTGGCGCAATCAAACAAACTCGAATGTCTTTTTGATCAGGCGTTTTTTCTTCACTTTTCTGAATATCGAACAGGGTAGAAGCCACAACTTTTGAACCCAAGCTGTGTCCAATGAAATTGATGTGTTCATTTTCAACTAGATTGACAATTTTCCGCAAGGCGATTCCAACATTCGGTGCATGAATTTGAGCATTTTCAAATTGTGAGAATAGATATTCATTTCTCTTTTTATCGAAAACAGAAAAACAACAATCATACGTTCCATCCCAATAAACTTCCACAAATTGAGATTTTAGTCCAAGAGAATCTATGTTTTTTTCAAGTAAATCAAATTCAATGACGGACGTTACTGTTCCTTCTGGAGCTTCAAAACTTTTGCGATAACCATGAACTAAGAAAGTAACTGAATTAAAAGATTTTTGATTGATTTTTTGTGCGTTTTTACTTGAAATAGAATCATTCAATTCGCTAATTTTGAATTCTTTTGAAGAAATATTGAGATTGTATATTTTACAAATCTGATTTAGCTGCATTGGATGCTTTTGATACCAAATAGCCAAACTATGATTGCAATTTTGAATGGCAGTATCTGCGATGAAATAATCGGGATAAATATTTCCGTCCTGGTCGAAGCAGAGTGAAAATATATGTTGATCTAAATTTCTTTCGCCGAAATATACGTGTTGAGCATTAAGCTTTGATGACAGAAAAATAGCAAAATAAGTTAGAATCGTTCGAGCCTTACAAATACTTCTAGATTGAAACATGTCGCTCAAAATTAGGCTTGTCCAGCGCAATTTGCACAAATTCCAGTGGCAGTTAATTGTAAGTTTTTGAGTTGATATCCAACTGGAATTGGAACAATCACTTCATGGTGAATGCATTCTACTTTCTCACATTGCGTACATTGAAAATGTAAGTGATTGTGGGCATGAGAAGATTTGCAACCATTGCAAAGCGCGTAAAATGATTTCCCATTTTCTCCCATGATTTTGTGAATCAAACCGTCTTCTTCAAAACTTTTCAAAATTCTGTAAATGGTAACGCGATCCATTGAACCTTGCAACGCTTCTTCAATCATGTCATGACTCATTGCTTGCTCATTTTCGTGGAAAAACTCCAAGACTTTTTTCTTTGAAACAGTTTGTCTTTTTTTGATCATGATTGAAAAATTAACTTTTACAAATATAAGGTTTGTTGCTTGAAAAATCTGAATTTTATGCGTTTTGGATCAATTTTTCTAGCATAAAATAAGCACGTTCGATGCGTTTATCTACATTTTTTACTTGGTCAACATAGTACAAAACATACCGTCTTTTCCCCATCGAAAGGCTATAGAAAAACTTTTCATAACTTGGGTTTTGAGCCAATACTTCTTTTACTTCCTCTGGAAAAGGCATTCCGTATTCAGAACGATCTTCAGTCAAATAAACATCAACTTCATCATCTAAATGAACGCCTAAGTCTTTCAAAATCTTTCCCTTGATAGAAATGTATCCTGTTTGATTTCCCAAGGAAACAACGCCACCATGCCACAATTGGCAATTGTTAATGGAAATCATTAATCGTTGATTGTAAATGTTTTTCGTTTCAGCATTACTGAAAAACGTTAAAACATCAAACGGAATTTCAACATAAAACAATTTCAAATTGTCTAACCTTCGGATTTCAGTTTTGTAACTGATGGATTTGAGATCAGACATTTGAATTAGATTGCGCCAACTGCCAATTTCATTCTGATGATTCTTTTTGCAGAAGCATCTACTTGTTTTTTGAAATTCGCGTCAGTTCTGTATTTTTTCAAAATTTCAACAAATGCTTTTTTTGTATCCACTGGCATCAAAACGATGTCGCAACCTGCTTCAACCGCTTTCACGTCGCAATTTGGAATCGCTGTTACGCCACCCATATTCATCGCATCAGTTACAATTAATCCTTTGAATTTCATTTCGTTTCTCAATAAATCAGTTACGATTACATTTGAAAGCGTAGAAGGCAAACCTTTGGTGTCGTATTTTGGATTGTTTTTCACTGCCAAATGTCCAATCATCACAGATAAAACGCCGTCTTCAATCAATTTTGGGTAATTTTTTATTTCTTTCAATTCACCGTCAATGACTTGCAATTCTTTGTGCGTATCTCCAGAAACCAAACCGTGACCTGGGAAATGTTTTGCAGTGGCGATAATTCCATTTTTTTGCGTTTGTTGAATAAATGCATTTGACCAAGGAATAATGTTTGCCGGAACAGCGCCAAAACTTCTAAATCCAACGGTTTTGTTTGGCGACATATCCACCACCGGTGCGAAGTTGTAATTGATTCCAATGGCATTTAAATCCATGGAGATAGTGTCTGCATAAGCGGAAACTTCTTCAACGGTTTTCATTTCGTTTGCTTTTTTCACGATGTGAGAACCAGCAATTTTGCGATTCACCAAACTTGGTTCAGCGTCAGAAGAATACAAAAATGGAACATTTCCTTTTTCAATATTCAGTGCATTGAAGTCTTTGATCCATTTGGTGAAACCATCTTTCGTTCCATTCAACATCAAAACGCCACCAATCATTCTGCGGTTAATCAAATCTTTGATAGTAGCTTCTGTTTGACCCAATCGACCAACTGCTGGCATTAATAATTGAGCTACGATTGCTGTATCGTCTAAGTTTGTGAAGATTTTTTCAACGTCTTTGTCTAAATTTTCATTTTCAGTCAAGAAATCAGATAATTTATAGTCGATTTCCATTTTAGGAATAACAACTGCAGGCTTTTTTTCTTCTTTTACTTTATTTTCAGGCGTGTTTTGCGCACAAGCTTGTACGATAATCGCGACTACACCAAATGTGAAATATATCTTTTTCATTCTATTAATTTGAATTATGAATTTGCTATTTAATTATTGCAAAGTTAACCGCTTTGTTGCTTTACATAAACCTTACCAAACTGTTTTTCCACTATTTCATTGTCAATAACGCATGAATCTGCAGAAAAAGCCTGAAATCAGATGGAAAAACTGCAAAATACAATTCAACCAAACTTTTGTACAATTGAACAATCTAATTTGACAATTGAATAATTTTCTAGGATGGCAGGAAATCAAGAAAAAATACATTTGTTTCGAAAAATCATTGAAAACAAACAACATGAAAAATAGAATACGATTAGCAAGCTTAGCAATTTTGACATTAATCTGTCTAAATTCATTCGCTCAAAATGCATCCCAGATTATTCGGGGAACGGTTATTGACAAACAATCACAAATTCCATTGAAAGGCGTTTTGGTCATTGTTTTGAATTCAAATCCGACCAAAAGTGCTGAATCTGACGAAAAAGGAAATTTCAAATTGACTGAAATTGAACCAGGACGATATGATTTGAAAGTAAAAATGGGCGGATATAAAGAAACTACGGTTTCCAACGTTTTGGTTACAGCTGGAAAGGAAATCGTTTTGGATATTGCGATCGAAGAAAGTGTGGAGCAAATCAAAGAAATTACTGTCAGCGGACAAAAAAAGACGATTAACAACGAATTGACTTCCGTAAGCGCTCGATCATTTTCGATGGAAGAGGTAAATCGATATGCTGGTGGTAGGGCAGATCCAGCGCGTTTGGCATCGAATTTTGCAGGTGTAAGTTCACCAGATGATTCTCGAAACGACATCGTTATTCGAGGAAATTCACCGATTGGCGTTTTGTGGAGAATCGAAGGATTGAATATCCCAAATCCAAATCACTTTTCAACTGTTGGAACTACTGGTGGACCAGTGAGTGCATTGAATACCAATTTATTGAGAAATTCTGATTTCATGACGTCAGCTTTTCCGTCAGAATATGGAAATGCGAATGCAGGAGTTTTTGACTTGGGATTTAGAAATGGAAATTCAGAAAAAAGAGAGCATACTTTTCAAATTGGTGCCTTGACTGGTTTGGAATTTATGACGGAAGGTCCAATCAAAAAAGGAAATGGTTCTTCTTATTTAGTTGCTTATCGCTATGCGTTTACAGGCGTTGCGCAGGCTATTGGATTGCCAATTGGAACAGCAGCCACCCCTTTTTACCAAGATTTATCGTTCAAAATCAACAGTGGAAACACCAAAGCCGGAAGATTTATTTTGTTTGGTTTGGGCGGAAAAAGTCACATCGATTTTTTACATAACAAAATTGATTCAACAGATTTATTCGCTGATCCTTCGAAAGACAGTTATTTTACCAGCGATATCGCCTTGGTTGGTTTGAAACATTTCATCAGAGTCGGACAAAAATCATTTATCAATACAGTTATTGGTGGTACTTATGGAGGTTCTAATTATCTGCAAGACAGTTTGTCTGTCGATAAAAATGCGTCTAGAACGATTGAAAACAAAACGACTAGAATTACTTACGCGATTAATACTTCATTCAATACCAAAATCAATGCTAGATTGTCAATCAAAGCAGGTGTTTTGGCTGAATTAATGGATGTAAATTTGTATTACAGAAGCCGAGAAAAAAGTCCCAATTGGATTCAAATTTGGGATCAAAAAAATCAAACAGTATTGATGCAACCCTACGCACATGCAAAATATAATTTTACTGATAAATTGACTTTGAATGTTGGATTGCATGCACAATATTTAACTTTAAATGATTCAAAATCAATTGAACCTCGCGTTGGGTTGAAGTATCAATTAAAACAAAAACACACCTTGAGCGCAGGATTTGGAATGCACAGTCAAATGCAACCGATTGATTTATATTTCTACCAAACGACCGATGCAAACGGGAATATTTCCTTGACTAACAAGAATTTAGATTTTACAAGAAGCAATCATTTCGTTGTTGGGTATGAAATCACGCCATTCAAGGATTGGAGATTTAAAACGGAAGTTTATTACCAAATGTTGAATAACATTCCTATTTCAGCAACAAGCAACAGTTTCTCTATGTTAAATGCAGGTTCATCTTTCAATCCAATCGAAGCTGGAAACTTGGTAAATGACGGAACTGGAAGAAATTATGGCGTTGAATTGACTGTTGAAAAAAGTTTCAGCAAAGGATTCTACGGTTTATTGACAGGAGCCTTGTATGACTCAAAATACACGGGAAGTGATAACGTTGAGCGAAATACCGCTTTTAACGGGAAATACGTGTACAATTTATTGGTCGGAAAAGAATTCAAAGTTGGAAAAGCAAAACGTCATGCCTTGACAATTGACATGAAAATGACTCAAGCGGGTGGAAGATTCTATACACCAGTTGATTTCCAGCTTTCGCAATTAGCAAATCAGCAAATTTTGAAAGGCGATGCGTATGCATTTTCAGAAAGATATACCGACTTTTTCAGATTGGATATCAAAATGGGATTCACTTTGAACAGTGCTAAATACAAATTGTCTCAATCGATTTTTTTTGATATTCAAAATATTACCAATAGAAAAAATGTTTTTGCAGAAAGATACAATCCAATTACAAACAACATCAATACTGCATATCAAATCGGATTCTTTCCCAATTTCGTTTACAAAATTCAATTTTAATTTAAACATTTAATAGTTATGAAAACGATTTTAATCATCAACGGTCATCCAAATCCAGAAAGTTTCAATCAAGCGATTTTTGAGACTTATGTTTCGGAAGCAAAAAAAGGAAATGTAAATGTTGAAACCATTGAAATTGCTAAATTGAAATTCAATCCATCCTTGGAATTTGGTTATCAAAAACGCATTGAAATGGAGCAAGATTTGATCGAAGCGCAAGAAAAAATTTCGCGTGCAAATCATATTGTTTGGATTCATCCCGTTTGGTGGGGCGGACTTCCAGCTTTAACAAAAGGTTTCATTGACCGCGTTTTTGCTCCAGGTTTTGCTTTTAAATACCGCGAAAATTCAGTTTGGTGGGATAAATTATTGGCTGGTAAAACCGCGCACATCATTACCACTTTAGATCAACCTGCGTTTTATTATCGCTTTGCTTTTGGACGTCCAAGCATCAACCAATTAAAAAAATCAACTTTGGGATTTTGCGGGATAAAAACCAAGAAAATCACTTATTTTGGTCCTGTTCGAAATTCCAAAGAAGGACAACGAAAATCTTGGTTGGAAAAAGTGAAAGTTTTGGCGCAAAAAGATTGTTTAAGCTAATAATTTTTAAATTTAACTCATGTATAGAAACAAACAGCGTTTTATTTGGATGATCATTGTGGGAGTTTTGATTTCATTTCTCTTGCACGGTTTGATTCCACAAAAAAGCCAAACAAATTGGACACTTTTTCTTTCCACATTGGAATCAATCATGATTACTTTTTTTATTTGGGAAGGAAATTTGAATATTGATTTTTGGCTCAATAAACGTTTTCCTTGGGAGAAAAATCCGATGAAACGCATTTTGGTTCAATTGCCTACAAGTTTTTTGTATAGCGGAGCTATTTTATACATCACCATGTTTTTGTACAATCAATTTGTGTGCAGATTGCCAGAAAGTGAACAATCTAAATTTTTTGCGATTTCAGTAACCATAGGTTTATTGGTTTCTGTGGTTTTACTTTCTGTTGAAACTGGTGCTCAATTTTTTAGACAATGGAAAAAGACTTTGATTGAGGTGGAAAAATACAAATCTGAAAGTGCTCAAGCACAATTGGAAAATCTTAAAAATCAGGTCAATCCTCATTTTTTGTTCAATAACATGAGTGTTTTGTCGTCATTGGTTTACAAAGACCAAGACAAAGCAGTGGATTTCATCAACCAACTTTCGAAAGTTTACCGCTACTTATTGGACAATAAAACCAGTGAATTGGTAACTTTAAAAGAAGAATTAACTTTCATAGAGTCTTATATTTATTTGTTGGATATTAGATATTCACCCAACTTGCATTTCAAGGTTCAAGTTCCAGACGATAAAATGAATTTGTATTTGCCTCCCATGTCGGTTCAATTATTGATTGAGAATGCCATTAAACACAATGAGATTTCAACTGATTTTCCACTTACAGTTGAAATTTACATTAATAATGATAATTTATTTGTTGTTAATGATTTACAGAAGAGAATTGATACGGAAAATAGTTCGAACACTGGGCTGAAAAACATCCAATCAAGGTATGCGTTTTTCACTGACAAAGAAGTAATTGTTGAGCAAACTGACAATCAATTCAAAGTTTCTATTCCAATTTTATCTATTTCATGAAAATCATTATTATAGAAGACGAACAATTGTCAGCAGAGCATTTGGAATTATTGCTTCTGCGCATTGATCCAACGATACAAGTTATACATCGTTTTGAGTCTGTGAAACAGAGTATTCAAGCGTTTCAGAGTGGAGTAGAAGCCGATTTACTTTTTGTTGACATTCATTTGGCAGATGGAAATAGTTTTGAGATTTTTGATAAAGTAAATATTGACATTCCCGTGATTTTTACGACCGCTTTTGACCAATACGCCATCCAGGCATTTAAAACGAATAGCATTGATTATTTATTGAAGCCAATCGGGGTGAATGATTTGCAAGTTTCTCTGCAGAAATTTCAGAAGATTAATCAAAATCAAAATTTAATCAAAAGTTTGATAAATATTGCGCAGCCCAAGAGTTTCAAGAACCGTTTCATGGTTAAATTGGGAGAAAATATTATTTCAGTAAAAACGGAAGAAATAGATCATTTTAAGGCGGAAGATGGAATAGTGCTTTTCGCGAATAAACAAGGAAAACGTTATCCTGTGAACTACACTTTGGACCAATTAGAACCTATGTTGGATCCAAGTATTTTCTTTCGAATAAATAGAAAAGTTATTATTCACATTGATTCCATTCAAAAAGTAGGTTCATTTTTCAATAATCGATTGAAAGTGAATACCCAGTTTATTGATGGCGATGATGCAGTTGTCAGTCGTGAGCGAGTTGCAAGTTTCAAGGATTGGTTGAATCGATAACAAAGTTGGTTATTTCCAATAAAGCTTATCATTGGTGCGTTCAAGTTGAAAAATATCTAAATTATTTTAATAACTTCTAAATACGTAATTGCAAGTAAATCAGTAATAAATAATTAATATGTCATCATTTTAAAATAATATTCAGTTAATTTTCAAAAAAAGTCAGTAAAACCGCTTGTAGATTCAAAATAAGTACATATCTTTGCACCCGTCTAACGATAAAACGATATCGACAAAAAGACATCAAGATTCGGTAGCTCAGCTGGTAGAGCAATACACTTTTAATGTATGGGTCCTGGGTTCGAATCCCAGCCGGATCACCAAAAGCCTCGATTTTATCGAGGCTTTTTTTGTTTTCAAATTTTAGATTTTCAAATATTTCACATTTAAGATTAGGGCGCGGCTCAGGCCAAGCTCTTGCCAAGGAAACAGCCGCTTTTTAAGTGGCTGTTTCTAATTTAGGGACTTATTTTATAAATTCTAGCTTGGTCATATCGAAATACAACTAAAAACAGCAAAGTTAATTAACCGTTAATTTTCATTCTACTATATACTTTATCCAACCATTACGTCTAATTTCGAGTTGTTCATTACAGCATTCTTTTCGAATAAAAATGAAGTGGTTTCTTCTACTTTTGATTTGAATTTAAAGGCTAGAAAATTAATTTTCAATTCGTTCAAATGAAAGATATGCTTCAGATTTCATTCACTTTAGGTTTATGTTTACTATCATCAGCGGTCATTTCACAGGTAGATACAACCAAAACAAAATCAGACAGTCTCAAATTACCATTTGCCATTCACGACGAAAAAATGCTTTCAGAGGAAGATTTGGCCAATAAAAAGGAGGGTACCTACATCACAGGAGTTCCTGATTTAAGTTCAGATCCGGTAAATGGTTTTGGTTATGGTGCAGAAGGAACCATTTATTTCAATGGGAAGAAATCAGATCCATTTTTTAAATATACTGCTTATCGCGCAAAGATTGATGTGGCGCTATTTAATACTACCAAAAGTCAGCGTGAATTGAAAGTAGCCGTCGATATTCCATACATTTTAAACAGCAAATGGCGCTTTCGAGGTGAGATGGCTTATGAAGTGAATCCGAATCATTTGTATTTTGGAATCAATGCTCAGACGAGTTTAAAAGGCTTAAGTTATTATCCAAATGGTGATCAGACACAAGCGTTGGTTACAAATTCATCGTATGCAAATTATGAAAGATCGTTGACAGGTATAAATGAGTTTTACAATACATATCAAAAACAGGAAGCTATTATCAACGTGAGTATGGAAAGATCGTTTTTAGAAGGTCGACTGAGAACGTTGATTGGATTTGAAGCAGCAACTGTCAATATTTCAACTTTTTCAGGAAATTCATTTTTGAGAAACGATTTCAATGCAGGTTTGATTTCAGGTGTTGGAAAAAACACGATTACATTTGTACAATTGGGACTAATTTACGATTCACGAGATTTAGAAACCGATCCATCCAAAGGATTTTTCGCGGAATTAACCAATGAACTTTCACTGAAATCATTGGGTTCAAATGCAGATTTTAGCAAAATATTTGGTCATGTGAATTATTACAATAAATTGTTTCCATCCGTTTTTAAAAAATTGGTTTTTGCTGGGCGAATTGCCATGGGATATACAGCAGGAAAGTCGCCATTTTTCGAATATCAAGACCAATGGAGTTCAGAAGGAAGTATTGAAGGGTTAGGAGGTGGTGCAACATTGCGCGGCTACAAACAATGTCGTTTTTTAGATAGATTGACACAATTTAACAATTTTGAATTGCGCTACAGATTTGCTCAATTTACAGTTTTAAAGCAACATTTGGCGTTTAGCGCCGTGCCATTTTTTGATTTTGGTGCTGTTTGGAATACAGGTGATGTAATGTTCAAGCAACTTAAAAATTACCGTTACAATGAAGGTTTGGGTTTGAGAATTGCTTGGAATGTAAATACGATTTTGCGTTTCGATTACGCCATTTCAAAAGAAGACCATCAATTTTTCTTTTCATTAGAACATGCGTTTTAAACAGAAATATGAGATGTTTTAAAAACTGAAAATTTAGGTTTTTGCTATAGATTTTTCCAAAAAAAAACAGGTTTCCTTAAAAGAGAAAACCTGTTTCAAATAAAATATATTTTCGAATCTATTTCTTAATAATAAACGGTAAATGTTTTGATTCGGTAACGCTTGACAATCTCAAATAATACATCCCAGACTCCAAGTAATCCAATTGGAAAACATTTTCCAATTCAGTCAATTTTCCTGAAGCTTGAATTGTTCCAGTTAGAGAAATGATTTCATAAGTCAATGGAATTTTTTCTGTCAATGCAACCGTAAATTCGCCTTGCGTTGGATTTGGATACAATTTAACTTTCAAATTACTCAAGTTAGTTTCTTGAATTCCATTGTTTGAAAATTTGTCATCACCTGCACCTGGATCAAAAATTCCTTTTTCCTTATTCGAACGTGATTTATTAAAATCTTGTGCTTTCATAACTGTAGCAGTACAAATGTTGTTGAAATTGATTTCAACCATATAATCCAAACCTTCAGTAGTAAGTGGAATTGGATCAACATACGACAAAGTTCCTGTTCCAACTGTCGTAATTAATTCCCAACCAGTTGCGTTTGTAAATCTCCAAAGATCAAAAGCATTGTAACTTGCTCCTTCATATTGATCCCAAGTGACTAAAGTTGAAGTACCACCTTGGTCAAATGTATTTAAGTGCAAAGTCTTGTGGTGATTTGACAAATCACTTTGGTCGTCACAAAAATTGAAAGCAGCAATTTTGTATCTCCAAGAACGAGCAAGAGGGGAAGCAACTACATCGTTAAAAACCGATAAATTGCTGTAATGAACGGTATCAATGAGAATATATTCATCGATGATACTTGTTTCTCTATAAATTCCATAATGAGAAATAATCGAACTTACAGGTTTTTCCCACACAATCAAATTGGTGGTTGTGACACTATCTACTGTAACCAAACAAATTTCTTGAACATCCGGTTTGATATTTTTTAAATTCCAACCCTTCACACGTACACAACCATCATTGTCAGTAACTGTGCATGTATATGATCCAGCCGCTAATCCGGAAATATCTTCTGATGTGGCACCAGTTGACCAAGAAACATTGTAAGGAGTAAGAGAATTGATACTTACATCAATTGCTCCAACGGATGCCTCACAAGTTGGCAATGTAACTTGTCCGAGTACATTTGGAGAACCAATAGTAGATAAATAGACCGTATTGATCGTTTGACAACCAGCGAGATCTGTTGTTGTGATAGAATAAATATCAGCAGCTAAATTCAGTTGCCCATTTCCTGAACCTCCGTTGCTCCAAGCGTAAGAATAAGTTGGCGTCCCACCAGTTGTACTAGTGATAGAAATCGAGCCGTTGTTAACATTGCAATCTGGTTGAATAACTGTTATGTCTGTTTGAAGAGCTTCAGGTTGCGATATGAAATAACTTCCTGTAGCTACACAACCAGCTTGACTAACTGCTGTGAATTCGTATGTTCCTGAAGGTAAATTCACCACCGAATTCGTTGAATGACCTGAAGACCAATAAATAGAATAGGGTGCAGGTAAACCTTGAATGTCAACCAACAAAGATCCATTGTTCCCACCGTAGCAAGTTACTGGTGTAATTGTTGGTGTCACCGTGATGCTAGTTGGTTGTACAACTGCTGTTCCAATTGCCTGACATCCATTTGCATCTTGTACAAAGATATAAAAAGTCCCAGCTGGTAAATTTTGTATGTTAAGTACATTTTGACTTCCATCAGACCAATAATAACTGTAAGGAGCTAAACCAGATGAAATACTTGCTGTTGCTGTTCCTGTAGAATCAGCACAGGTAGTTGGTGTTACCACCATATTAATTTGCGGCTGATTATTTACAATTACTTGAACTTGGTCTGTTGCAGAGCAACCATTTAAATCAATCACTGTTAAAGTGTAGTTAGCAGTAATTGTTGGGTAAAATAATTCACCATTTACAACATTATCTGACCAACTCAATGATCCAGTGCCAGAACCGTTCAACGTAACCGCCTCACTTGAACAAATTGTAACATCCGTTCCAGCTTGTGCAATTGGTAATGCGTTTACAGTAACAATTACTTGGTCGGTATTTGTACAGCCGTTAGCGTCTGTTCCAGTTACTGTGTAAGTTGCAGTAGATGTTGGTATAAATGAAGTTCCGTCTAAAGCACCCAAATCCCAAGAATAAGTATCCGCACCTGATGCAGTTAAAATCACTGATTGACCATCACAAACCGTTACATCTGTTCCAGCTTGAACAATTGGTAATGCATTTACCGTTAAAGCTACTTGGTCTGTATTTGCACAGCCATTAGCGTCTGTTCCTGTAACCGTATAAGTTGCAGTTGTTGTCGGAATAAATGAAGTTCCATCTAAAACGCTTAAATCCCAAGAATAAGAATCCGCTCCAGAACCGTTTAAAGTCACAGATTGACCTTCACAAACCGTAACATCAGCTCCCGCTTGCACACTTGGCAATGTATTAACTGTCACAGTTACTTGATCAGTATTGGTACAGCCATTTGCATCTGTTCCAGTTACCGTATAAGTTGCAGTTAAAGTTGGAATAAAAGAAATGCCATCCAAAACACTTAAATCCCAAGAATAAGAATCAGCACCTGAACCAGATAAATTAACAGATTGACCTTCACACACTGTTACATCAGTTCCTGCTTGAACAATTGGCAATGTATTAACTGTCACAGTTAATTGATCTGTATTTATACAGCCATTTGCGTCTGTTCCAGTAACTGTATAAGTTGCCGTTGAAATTGGAATAAATGAAATTCCATCCAAAACGCTTAAATCCCAAGAATAAGAATCCGCTCCAGAACCATTTAAAGTAACAGATTGACCTGAACAAACTGTTACATCTGTTCCGGCTTGGACACTTGGCAATGTATTAACTGTCACAGTTACTTGATCTGTATTTGTACAGCCATTTGCGTCTGTTCCAGTTACCGTATAAGTTGCAGTTGATGTCGGAATAAATGAAGTTCCGTCTAAAACACCCAAATCCCAAGAATAAGAATCCGCTCCAGAACCATTTAAAGTAACAGATTGACCTGAACAAACTGTTACATCCGTTCCAGCTTGGACACTTGGCAATGTATTAACTGTCACAGTTACTTGATCTGTATTTGTACAGCCATTTGCGTCTGTTCCAGTAACTGTATAAGTTGCCGTTGAAATTGGAATAAATGAAATTCCATCCAAAACGCTTAAATCCCAAGAATAAGAATCCGCTCCAGAACCATTTAAAGTAACAGATTGACCTGAACAAACTGTTACATCCGTTCCAGCTTGGATACTTGGCAATGTATTAACTGTCACAGTTACTTGATCTGTATTTGTACAGCCGTTTACATCTGTTCCGGTCACAGTGTAAGTTGTGGTAGAAGTTGGAACAAATGAAGTTCCGTTGATAACACCTAAGTTCCATGAGTAAGACGAAGCACCAGAACCAGAAAGTGTCACTGATTGACCAATACAAACAACTAAATCAGTTCCTACTTGAACGTTTGGCAATGTATTTACCGTTACAACAACTTGATCGGTTTTTGTACAACCTGCGGCATTTGTACCAGTTACCGTATAAGTTGCAGTTGAAGTTGGAATAAATGAAATTCCATTTGAAACACCCAAATCCCACGAAAATGTAAGTCCACCAGTTGCAGTTAATGTTACTGATTGACCTGCACACACAGTAACATCCGTTCCAGCTTGCGTATTAGGCAAAGCTTTTACGGTAACAATCACTTGATCTGTATTTGTACAACCATTTATATCTGTTCCAGTTACTGTATAGGTCGCTGTTGAATTTGGCGCAAAAGAAACTCCATTTGAAACACCTAAATCCCAAGTATAAGTGTTAGCACCAGAACCAGCTAAAGTCACAGATTGCAGTTTACAAATGGTAACATCTGTTCCTGCTTGCACATTTGGCAATGCATTTACATTCACAATCACTTGATCAGTATTTGTACAACCGTTTGCAGCAGTCCCTGTTACAGTATAAGTTGTTGTCGATGCTGGAACAAATGAAGTTCCGTTTGTTACGCCTAAGTTCCATGAATAAGAAGAACCACCTGAACCAGAAAGTGTCACTGATTGACCATTACAAACTGTTAAATCAGTTCCTGCTTGAACATTTGGCAACGCATTTACATTCACGACAACTTGATCTGTATTTGTACAACCGTTTACATCAGTTCCGGTTACTGTATATGTTGTTGTCGAAGTTGGAACAAATGAAGTTCCGTTGATAACACCTAAGTTCCATGAGTAAGACGAAGCGCCAGAACCAAACAAAATCACAGATTGACCATTACAAACAGTAACATCAGTTCCAGCTTGCACGTTTGGTAACGAATTTACATACACGATCACTTGATCTGTATTTGTACAACCGTTCACATCAGTTCCAGTTACTGTATATGTTGTTGTCGATGATGGAACAAAAGATGTTCCGTTGGTTACACCTAAATTCCATGAATAAGTAGAAGCGCCAGAACCAGACAAAGTCACAGATTGACCATTACAAACAGTTACATCAGTTCCAGCTTGCACGTTTGGTAACGCATTTACATTCACGATCACTTGATCTGTATTTGCACAACCATTAGCAGCTGTTCCTGTTACAGTATAAGTTGTTGTCGATGATGGAACAAAAGATGTTCCATTGATAACACCTAAGTTCCATGAGTAAGACGAAGCACCAGAACCAGAAAGTGTCACTGATTGTCCATTACAAACAGTTAAATCAGTTCCTGCTTGTACATTTGGTAATGCGTTTACATTCACGACAACTTGATCTGTATTTGTACAACCGTTTGCAGCTGTCCCTGTTACAGTGTAAGTTGTTGTCGATGTTGGAACAAATGAAGTTCCATTTGTAACGCCTAAGTTCCAAGAATAAGAAGAAGCACCTGAACCAGACAATGTCACTGATTGTCCATTACAAACAGTTAAATCATTTCCCGCTTGAACATTTGGCAATGCATTTACATTCACGATCACTTGATCTGTATTTGTACAACCGTTTACATCAGTTCCAGTTACTGTATATGTTGTTGTCGAAGTTGGAACAAATGAAGTCCCATTTGTAACGCCCAAGTTCCAAGAATAAGAAGAAGCACCAGAACCAGAAAGTGTCACTGATTGTCCATTACAAACAGTTAAATCAGTTCCTGCTTGAACGTTTGGCAATGTATTTACATTCACGATCACTTGATCTGTATTTGTACAACCGTTTACATCAGTTCCAGTTACTGTATATGTTGTTGTCGAAGTTGGAACAAATGAAGTCCCATTTGTAACGCCCAAGTTCCAAGAATAAGAAGAAGCACCAGAACCAGAAAGTGTCACTGATTGTCCATTACAAACAGTTAAATCAGTTCCTGCTTGAACGTTTGGCAATGTATTTACCGTTACAACAACTTGATCGGTTTTTGTACAACCAGAGGCGCTTGTTCCTGTAACAGTATAAGTTGCAGTTGAAGTTGGGATAAAAGATATTCCATTTGAAACACCCAAATCCCACGAAAATGTAACTCCACCAGTTGCTGTTAAAGTCACTGATTGACCTGCACACACAGTAACATCCGTTCCAGCTTGTGTATTAGGCAAAGCTTTTACGGTAACAATTACTTGATCAGTATTTGTACAACCATCTATATCTGTTCCAGTTACTGTATATGTCGCAGTTGAATTTGGCGCAAATGAAACTCCATTTGTAACACCCAAATCCCAGGAATAAGAAGTTGCTCCAGAACCCGATAATATAACAGGTTGACCTTTGCAAATTGTGACATCTGTTCCCGCCTGCACATTTGGCAAAGCATTTACAGTCACATTAATGGAAGTGAGATTACTAACGCATCCAGAAATTGTTTGAGATGCGTAATATGTACCGGTCGAAAGTAGGGTGGAAGCGGGGAGTAAGCTTGTAAGATCACTAGCAGAAAACCAAGAGATATTGGTTCCTGTTGCCACTAAATTTCCAACTACTTCAGAACCGCAAAAAGTTTGATTGAATGCAGTAGGCGCTGAAACTGTTAAGACAGTAATGCTTTTGTTTACAGTAATCGTGTCATATCCATCAGTAATATCAATGGTTAAAATAGATGTTCCACTAGAAGCCGTATTACCTACAAGTTGAAATTGAGTAGTATTTCCTGATTGAGCAATCGTTGAAAATGAAATCGATGAAGTTGGTATAACAGATTCATTCGATGAAACCACCGAAATAATATTCAACGAATCGAAATTTACATCAGTCAATTCAAAGGTTTGCGTTAAATTCGCTTCCGTTGATCCAGGGCAAATTGAAGGTTCCTGCACAAAATTAATTGATGATTGATCTGGTGCAGAGTTTAAAAGTCGAATGTTATAAGTATTATCATAGCTTACTTCGCTAATGTATTTACTTCCGCAAACCAATCGGTCTGATGTACTAGAATATCCAAGATGAATATAATTTTCGTTTACGTTAGAAAAATCGTCGCCAATTTGAGTCCACGTTCCAGTGCTTAGATCTTTTTTTAACACTTGCATTGGATAACTATAATCGGCTTGATTAAAAGTCGTGTGCGCGGCATAAATATTTGAAGCAGAGGAAACATAGTCAAATTGATCAAAAGGAGCAAGAGATGGAAGTTCATCTGTTGCTAAAATTCCGTTTGTAAATGAGTAAGCAAAAACTTCATTCATTTGATTCTTGCCCATAAAAACAAGTTTGTTGAGTCGGTTGCTCATCCAATTGACAGAATAACCTTGGATACCGATATCATTGTGGGAAAAAATCCCAGTCAAACTATTGTCAAATGTGTAGTAATTTTCATCTGTTTTGTGTTTTTTCAAAATGTGATATTCGCCTTGTTCTGTGCTGTAAGCTATCCAAAGTGTATCTCCTACTAAACTCATTCTTCTCTCGGAGAAATATGCAGCGTAGTTGTTAGGAATGGTATCAGAAATCAATGTTCCATCCAAACTATTATAACGTGAAATAAAATATTTCGGTTCGTCTTGTTTTTTAGCAAACCAAAAATATTCGCCTGCATTATTTCCAACTGTAAAGTAATTGTTTTCATACTCATAAATACCTGTAGCAATTGGATTAATTTCCAAGTTTACTTGACCATTGATTATAGAAAAAACAAAATATCTAATCTCGCTAGATTGATTGACTTGAATCGAGATAAAAATATCATCTCCACGAACATCAGTCTTTAGATTTTGGGTATTACCATAAGCGAAATCGTAATTGTAAATCGTATCCCATGCTTGCTCAAAAGGTTTATATTTAAGCACATACAAACCAATACCTCCATTTTCATAACTAGAAAATATGAAGTAAGAATCTCCAGATCCATCCACTGCTATCTCGTAATCATTGGTGTTCGACATAGCTTCAGGAGTTGGAATGTCTTTCCAATCTTGCGCTAAAATTGCGAATGGTGCCAGAAAAAAGCAAAGTGGAATTAAAATTTTCATAAAAATGGAATTTAAATTTATCTGTCATTTTCCTGAAATTTCCCCAATTTCAATTATTCTAAAGGTTAAATTTCGGGACGTTTTTCAATTTCAAATGACTGTGCCAAAGGTAGTTTAAAAAGTTACAGTTTTTAAAAAAACAAATCAAAATTTATTCACAATTGGTTAATTACTATTTGTTTAGTTCAACTAAATTAAAAGTTTAATAAAGTGAATTAATCCAAAAAAAAGCGAATATTTTTATATTTCTAATCCATATTTTAGCTAAAAAGATAGTACCTTAGCTGAATAATCAGGTTCGCGTGTCAAGATTTTTAATAATTTACTATTTAATTTTTGCAACTTTTCAACTCGCTGCACAAGGGAAGGAAGTTCAAGGTTCCTTTCGCGGAGCATATTATTCTATTAAAGATTTTGGAAGTTCTAATCAAATTTGGACAGGTACACAGGGTCCTGATGGAACTGTTTTATTTGGAAATGACCAAGAAATTTTGGTTTATAATGGTGTTAAATGGACCAAAATTCCAACCAGCTTAAAAACAGATTCGCTCGCTGAAAAAAAAATACATAAAACGAAAGTTTCTAAATTATACACAGCCTCGAATGGGAGAGTCTATGTTGGTAGAGAAAATAACTTCGGATTCATCGCTTTTGATAGCATTGGTAAAATGGTTTACGTCCCATTGTATGTAGGCGATTCGAAAAACAATTTGGGACAAATTTGGTCTATGTTTGAAGACGAGTTTTCGCGTATTTGGGTCATAGGTAAAAACAGTATTTTTACTATTAATTCAAAAAATAAAGTTTCTCAAATAAAACTACCAAGTAATCTTTCCGTCTACACTTGTAAAACTGCCGGAAAAACTAATAATGGCATCATTTTAATTTATTCAGCAGATCAAAGTGAGAAAAAACGCGTGTATGGATTTGTTGATTTCAAAACACAACAATTTCAGTCTGTTGAATCAAATGAAGTAATTAATCCTACAAACATTCGCGGTTCGGCGCAGATCAATGGAAAAACATTTCTCTTTGACTACAGTAATTATGTGTTTCAAGTAGGTCCGAATAACACCTTTAAAAAAATGGATATTTCAAATCCATTACAACAATTTTTTTCTGCCCATCAACCAAGTGTCGTTAAGCAATATGGCAATCAACTATATGTTGGAACTGAAACGCAAGGTGCATTTATTCTTGATTTAAAAGGTAAAATCTTAAGGCGATTTGATTTGGACGAGGGAATGCAAAACAACAATGTATTTGACTTGTTTTTAGATCAGTCCAAGAATTTGTGGTTGAATTTGGATGAAGGAATTCACTTTTTTGAAACATCTTCGCCAATTACCACAATAGGAAAGCCTCAAGGTATTTCTGCGTCGATTCAAGCGATAGATTTTGAATCTGGTCAACCTGTTCTTGCACTGAATACAGATTTGTTTTTAGCAGAAAATATAGAGGGCCGAACCCATTTTTACAATAGTAAAAGCATTCAAGAAACAACTTTCGATGTTAAAACGGTTGAAATTGAAAACCAAAAGCGAACTTTAGTTATCGGATACGAAGGTATTTATGAATACGTACAAGGTAAAAAGAAGGACGTTGTCAGTGAATATGCGTGGACCATTTTCCAAAATCCAATACAAAAAAATCAAGTTTTCGTTGGGTTAGAATCTGGAATCGGAGTCTTAACTTGGAAAAACAAAGTCTGGAATTATGAAGTTTTACCTATCAACATTGAAGGTGACATCATTCACTTTTCATCGGATGAGAAATACCTTTATTTTGGTATCAAAGGGAAAGGTTTGGGTATACTTAGTTTAAAGGACTTTCAATTTAAATCAATCAATTTCCCGAAAAAACTGGAGCAAAATAGTCATGTTTACGCCGAAGTATTTCAAGGTAGGGTATATGTTGGCTCAAACTATGGTTTGTTCTTTTTGAATGAAAATCTAACAGCTTTCGAAGCATTTCCAGATGTAAAAAACACCCAGTTTTCAGGAAAAAAAGAAATTCAAATTCATCGCCTTCACAATGATCAAAATCGAAAACTTTGGATGGTATATTACATCGAAAAAGCTAAAGATGAATTTGAAATTGAAACTGGTTGGTTTACAAATGTAAATGGAAAATTAGATTGGAATCAAGGTGCTTTAAAAACCATTCAGAACGGTGGAATTGTATTTGCAATAAAACGATTTAGACCAAATGAAATTTGGCTTGGAAGTGATAATGGACTTTACATTCTCAACGAATACGCTCAACAAAATTTGCCTAAAAAATTCAACATTGTAATCGATGGACTTTGGCTTAATCGAATTCCAACGCTGGTTCATGTAAACCGTGCAGATAATTTTTCGCCTATTGCATACCGCCAAAACTCCTTGGATTTCACGTTCTATGCAGCGACTTTCCAAACAGGAGGAGGGATGCTCTACCGTCATCGTTTGGTCGGATTTACAGATGAATGGTCGGATTGGTCAACCGTTTCACGAGCGAGTTTTCCGAAACTTTACGAAGGAAATTACACTTTTGAAGTCCAAGCGAAATCTGCGTTCGGATTTCTAGGTAAAACAGCTCGTTTTTCATTTCAAATTTTGCCTCCTTGGTATCGAACTTGGTGGATGTATTTGGTTTATTTTGCGGCACTTGTGATAGCAATTTTTGTCATTAACCGACTCAGTATCCAAAGAGTGAAGCGCCAAAACATACGTTTGGAAGAAATTGTTACTGAACGAACGCACGAAATTGCGGAACAAAACGAACAATTGGAGGCACAAAAAACGGAGATTATCCAAAAAAGTAAAGACATTGTCGATAGTATCAATTATGCAAAACGCATTCAAAATACGATTCTTCCGTCTCCCGAAGAAATCCAAGCGATTGGCATTCAACCGATGGTGTTTTTTCAACCAAAAGACATTGTATCGGGAGATTTTTATTGGATTCAAAGACAAGAGAACAGTATTTTCTTCGCTGCTATCGACTGCACAGGTCACGGTGTTCCTGGCGCTTTGGTAAGTATTGTTGGTTACAACGGTTTGATGCGTATTTTGAATGAAAAAAAATTACCTTTTCCCAATGAAATTACAGATGGCTTGCGCCAAATTGTGGTAGATTCTTTTCACGGAAAAGGACAAAATGATTTGAAAGACGGGATGGATTTGTCTCTTTGTCGATTGGATCTTGACGATCAAATGCTTTATTTTTCAGGTGCTTACAATGGTGGAATTATCGTCAGAAACGCCGAATTAATTGAGCTCAAAGCGGATAAGCAGCCGATTGGACAGTTCGAAAATGCTTTTCCATTCACTTTACAGCAATTTCCTGTTCAAAAAGACGATATGATATACTTGTTTACAGATGGCTACGTAGATCAATTCGGCGGTGAGAAAGGCAAAAAATTGAAATCAACAGGATTCAAAAATTTGTTGCTCCAAGCCAGCGAATTGTCGATTGAAAAGCAACACGAACTTTTTTCAACGTTCTTCACGAATTGGAGAGGTTCACTTGAACAAGTTGATGATGTTTGTGTGATTGGAGTAAGGATTTAATGCTTAGATTATTAATTAATGTTGGATAATTAGCAGTTTTACTATTATTTTCATGTAAAAATTAACTGAATGAAATTAACTCCACAAATGATTGAATTCGAACGTATCGCCTGGCCAAAATCAAGAAAAGCAGTTCTAGATTCATACAATAATGTTCTGAATACGGGAATGAAAATTTTGGATCTTTCTGGAGAAATCACGATAAAAAATAAGATAGATGGTGACGCACTAATGTTGTATCAGATGACGCTACTTAAGAGTCTTTCATTAAGGACTTTATTCACAGAACATTCATTCAAAAGTGAAATCGGCGGAAACAGCATTCCAAGCATTCTCGATCCACTTTCAATGTGGGCTATTGTTAGAGCTCAATTTGAAGCGTTTTGCAATTTCAATAATATATTTATTAAACCTTCTTCACAGGCAGAACAAGAATTGATTTATACACTCTGGGTTATTAGCGGATTAAAATATAGGCAGAAATTTGAGGTTGAAATAACGAATCCAAAGCATTTTGAAAAAAAGCAAAAAGAAGCAAAAGAAATAGTTGAATTAACTGTTTATTTGAGAACCATGGATTTTTTTAATTCTTTGGCTAGTAGAGAACAACAGAAAATAGACAACTACATAAAAGACTCCATCTTTCAAGTTTATTTTAAAGACGGTAAACTTCTTAAAGGTGGATGGGCTGATCTCATGAATAACGCTGGTGCGAAAGAAATGTTTAAAGGCATGTATAATATGATGTCCTTGTCAACGCACCCGTCGAATGTATCTGTATTTCAATTTCGAGATCTGTATAAAGAAAATTCGGATGAATTCAGCACACAGTTTCTAATGAAGTTTTCATCGTTTATAAGTGCTTCTTTAATTCGAGATTTTTGCGAATACTTTCCCGCTTTAAAATCGGGTTTTAACAGCCTTCCTAAATTGAATCAACATTTGATTAATGGATTTAATAGACTTTTAAGAGGCGATGAATATGTTTTGAACGATCTTGTTGACTTCGATTAATTTTTAGTTAGATTTATTTTGTCTTATAATTAATATTATGTTAAATAGAATTGTAGAGCAAAAAGAAAGGAATCCTGAGACTCCTTTCTTTACATTATTAAAATAATAAAACTATTCTTTCTTCTTTTTGGATTTGGCGCCTTTTTCAATTGAAGTTTTCAATTCAGTAGCTCCATCCTCAATATCCAACGAAATTGTATCGCCTTCTTGCAAATTCGATTTGATAATTTCTTCAGCCAACGGATCTTCGATGTATTTCTGAATTGCACGTTTCAATGGTCTTGCACCAAATTTTTCGTCATATCCTTTGTCAACGATAAAATCTTTCGCTTTTGGTGTGATTTCGATATTGTACCCTAAACTATTAATTCTTTCATACAATTTTTGTAATTCCAAATCAATAATCAAATGAATACTATCTCTATCTAATGATTTAAACATAATCATGTCATCCATACGATTCAAGAATTCTGGTGCAAAAGCTTTTCTTAAAGCATTTTGAATAACAATTTTACTATTGTCTTCTTTTTGCTCAGATTGTGCTTTCGTTCCAAATCCAACGCCAGTTCCGAAATCAGCCAATTGACGTGCGCCAATATTCGACGTCATGATCAAAATGGTGTTTTTAAAATCCACCTTACGACCCAGTCCGTCAGTCAATTGACCATCATCCAATACTTGAAGTAAAAGATTAAATACATCTGGATGCGCTTTCTCAATTTCGTCTAACAAAATGATTGAATATGGCTTTCTTCTTACTTTTTCAGTCAATTGTCCACCTTCTTCGTAACCCACGTATCCTGGAGGCGCTCCAACCAATCTTGAGATTGAGAATTTCTCCATATATTCTGACATGTCAATTCTAATTAAAGAATCTTCCGTATCGAATAAATATTTCGCTAAAACTTTGGCTAATTGAGTTTTACCAACACCTGTTGGCCCTAGGAAGAAAAATGATCCGATTGGTTTGTTAGGATCTTTCAATCCAGCACGATTTCGTTGAATTGCTTTCACAACTTTGTCTACCGCCTCTTCTTGACCAATCACTTTTCCTTTGAGCTCCTCGCCCATTAAAACCAATTTTCCACTTTCTTTTTGAGCGATTCTTGTTACAGGAATTCCGCACATCATAGAAACAACTTCAGCAACATCGTCTTCAGAAACTACTACTCTGTGTGCCTTGCTTTCGTCTTCCCATTTTTTCTTCTCAACTTCCAATTGCTCTTGCAATTTACGCTCATCATCACGCAATTTTGCCGCTTCTTCATATTGTTGAGATTTAATTACTTCAGTCTTCTTTTCTTTTAAAGCTTCTAATTCAGCTTCAAGCGAAACAATTTCCTTAGGAACATTGATGTTTGTGATGTGAACACGTGATCCAACTTCGTCTAAAGCATCAATCGCTTTATCTGGTAAATGTCTGTCGCTGATATATCTATCTGTTAACTTCACACAAGCATCAATCGCTTCTTGTGTATAAGTTACCATGTGATGCTCTTCGTATTTTTCCTTGATATTATTCAAGATTTGAATCGTTTCATCCACAGAAGTTGGTTCGATTAATACTTTTTGGAAACGTCTTTCAAGCGCTCCATCTTTTTCAATGTATTGTCTGTATTCATCCAACGTTGTTGCACCAATTGCTTGCATCTCTCCCCTAGCCAAAGCTGGTTTGAACATGTTCGAAGCATCTAATGAACCACTTGCACCTCCCGCACCAATAATGGTATGAATTTCATCGATAAATAAGATAATGTCTGGATTTTTTTCAATTTCAGCCATTACCGCTTTCATTCTTTCTTCAAATTGACCACGGTATTTTGTACCAGCAACCAATGAAGCAAGATCTAATGAAATGATTCGTTTATTAAAAAGAATTCTCGAAACTTTGCGTTGTACAATTCTCAAAGCCAAACCTTCAGCCACTGCACTTTTACCAACACCTGGTTCTCCAATCAAAATTGGATTGTTTTTCTTGCGGCGAGATAAAATTTGACTTACACGTTCGATTTCTTTTTCACGACCCACAATTGGATCTAATTTGCCTGATTCGGCCATTTTAGTCAAATCACGACCAAAATTGTCTAATACAGGAGTTTTTGATTTAGGATCTGCAGGCTTTCTTTGTGCAGAACCAAAGTTTTCCCCCTCATCATCTGATGAACCTGGAAACTCAGCTCTCGGTGATTTGTTTTCTTCTTCTAGCATGTTTTCTAATTCATCTTTTGCGTTATCGTAAATTACCCCATATTTGTTCAATGTTCTACAAGCAATATTGTTATCATCCTTTAATATTGATAGTAAAAGATGCTGAGTTCCAATGGTAGAACTTTTCAAATTTCTCGCTTCTAAATACATAAATTTCAACACCTTTTCAGTCTGTTTAACCAATGGAATATTGGCCATAGGTTGAGAAAATGTTTTAACAGATTTAGTCAAGCCTGCTTCTAATTCGAGGCGAATGCTTTTTAAATCTAATTTGAATTCCTTTAAAATCTGAATGGCTTTCCCCTCTCCTTCTCGAATAATACCGAGCAAAAGATGTTCAACGCCAATGAAATCATTTCCCAAACGCAAAGCCTCTTCCTTGCTGAAAGTAATGACATCTTTGACTCTTGGTGAAAATTTTGCTTCCATTTTTTACTTTATTAAGTGACTAAATAAACACTTTTTAAATGAATAACAAATATAAACTGTATAAATTGTTGAAAACTCAAATAAAAAGCCAATTTTCCACACGTTTTTGTTTATAAACAACCAATTCCTGATTCATTGTTTGGATGTAATAAAACTTAACTTTTGAAATGTACTCATTGATGTCAAATTACATGCAAAAGAATTAGAATGACATTTTGTCAAATTGAGTTTAAATTTTGAATCAATAATTACTCGCTTATCATTGATGTTAGTTTTTAACGCTACAAGGTTATTTTGCAGTCAATAATGTAAAGAGGTTAATTTTAATAAATCTGCTTAAAAATCGATTAATACAATAAAAATAAAGTGTTTTAGCGCGCAAGAGAAACGCGTGGTAAATTATTTAATTGATCATTTTTCTTGTTTAACGTTTACTGATCGAACTTTTGATACTTTTAGCCAAATTGTTTCTGTAAATTTTAGAATTGTTAATAACTCAATTAAAATCGCGATTTTCCACAGATTTTTGTTTATAAAATGCCGATTTCAGATGTTGAAGCTAGGCTTTAAATAACTAATTTCGGTGCTTGCTTTAACGCACAATTAACGTGCATAAATAAATATGTGACAACATGGCAGATGGAGAAAAGATAATACAAATTAACATTGAAGATGAAATGAAATCTGCGTACATCGATTATTCGATGTCCGTAATTGTTTCAAGAGCACTTCCTGATGTACGTGACGGTTTTAAACCTGTTCACAGACGTGTATTATATGGTATGCAAGATTTAGGGGTTTATTCAAATAGACCTCATAAAAAGTCAGCAAGAATCGTTGGTGAAGTAATGGGTAAATATCACCCACATGGTGACTCTTCTGTATATGATACAATGGTCAGAATGGCTCAACCTTGGTCTTTGCGTTATCCTTTGGTGGATGGACAAGGAAATTTTGGTTCAGTAGATGGCGACAGTCCTGCAGCAATGCGTTATACGGAAGCACGTTTGCGTAAAATTGCAGAGGAAATGTTGGATGATTTGGAGAAAGAAACGGTTGATTTCGCTCCAAACTTTGACGACAGTTTACAAGAGCCAACAGTAATGCCAACAAAAATCCCTAACCTTTTAATTAACGGTGCATCTGGGATTGCTGTAGGTATGGCAACAAACATGGCGCCTCACAACTTGTCTGAAGTAATTGATGGTTGTATCGCTTATGTGGATAACAAAGATATTGAAGCTGAAGAGTTATTAAATTATATCAAAGCGCCAGATTTCCCTACTGGTGGAATTATTTACGGATACGAAGGTGTTCGTGATGCTTTGTTGACTGGTCGTGGAAGAATCGTTATGCGTGCCAAGACTGAGATTGAAGAATCTAATGGTCGCGAGCAAATTATCGTAACTGAAATTCCATACCAAATTAATAAATCAGAGTTGATCAAGAAAACGGCTGATTTAGTTAATGACAAGAAAATTGAAGGAATTTCTGACATTAGAGATGAGTCTGATAGAAATGGAATGCGTATCGTTTATGAATTAAAACGCGATGCCATTTCAAATGTGGTATTAAACAAATTGTTTAAATTTACATCATTACAAACTTCATTTTCAGTAAATAACATCGCTTTAGTTGATGGAAGACCAGAAATGTTGACGTTGCGTGACATGATCATGCACTTCATCAATTTCCGTCACGAAGTAATTATCCGTAGAACTAAATTTGATTTAAGAAAAGCGGAAGAAAGAGCGCACATTTTAGAAGGGTTAATTATTGCGTCAGATAACATTGATGAAGTAATTAAAATCATTCGTGCGTCTAAAAGCCCTGAAGAAGCTAGAGAAAATTTAATCTCACGTTTTGCCTTGAGCGATATTCAATCAAGAGCAATTGTTGAAATGCGTTTGAGACAATTAACCGGTCTTGAACAAGATAAACTTAGAGCTGAATACGCTGATTTGATGGCATTAATTGCCGACTTGAAAGACATTTTAGCAAATGAAGATCGCAGAATGCAAATTATCAAAGATGAATTGCAATATGTGAAAGATAAATATGGCGATGCTCGTCGTTCAACAATCGAATATTCTGCAAGCGAAATGCGCATGGAAGATTTGATTCCTGACGAAGAAGTAATTATTACTATTTCGCATGCTGGATATATCAAACGCACAAGTTTAACTGAATACAAAGTTCAAAATCGCGGTGGAATGGGCTCTAAAGGTTCTACTACACGTGACAAAGATTTCTTGGAGCATTTATTTGATGCAACCAATCACAATTACTTATTGATATTTACCGAAAAAGGTAGATGTTTCTGGATGCGTGTTTATGAAATTCCTGAAGGAAACAAATTATCCAAAGGAAGAGCGATTCAAAACTTATTGAATATTGAACAAGATGACAAAGTGAAAGCTTATGTTAAAGTTCAAGATTTGACAGATAAAGAATACGTTCAGAACAATTTCATTATCATGTGTACCAAAGAAGGAATCATTAAGAAAACTTCATTGGAAGCATATTCTCGTCCAAGAATCAATGGTATCAACGCAATCACCATTCGTGAAAATGATGAATTGTTAGAAGCAAAATTAACTGACGGAACGAATGAAATCGTTATGGCAACCAAATCTGGTAGAGCGATTCGATTCAACGAAGAAAAAGTTCGTCCAATGGGAAGAAATGCTTCTGGAGTTCGTGGTGTAAACATGACAATCGAAGGTGATGAAGTAGTTGGAATGGTTTGTGTAATCGACAAAGCTGCTGAAACTGTATTGGTTGTATCAGAAAAAGGTTATGGAAAACGTTCATTCTTGAATGATCCAGAAGATGGAGAACCAGTTTACAGAGTAACAAACAGAGGTGGAAAAGGTGTGAAAACTTTGAATATCACTGAAAAAACTGGCCCATTGTTGGCAATTAAGAGCGTGAATGACGAGGATGATTTAATGATTATCACCAAAGCTGGAATCACGATTCGTATGCACATGGATGTTATCCGCGTGATGGGAAGAGCTGCACAAGGTGTTCGATTGATTAACTTGAAAGGTACCGCGGCAATTGCTGCAGTTGCAAGAGTTCCAAGATCTGAAGATGAAGAAGAAATCGAAGATGCAGAAGGATTGGAAATAACTGGAGAAAATTCAGAGATTTCAGGAGATGATTCTGCTGATGATTCTGAAACTGGCACGGATATTGAAAACAGCGATGTGGAATAATTGCTTTTTAAGCATCTTATAAAAAATAAACTTAGAACGATGAAAAATAAATTAATCAAAATTTCATTTTTTGCAGGAAGTATCTTGTTGACTTTCAACTCATTTTCTCAAAAAATGAACGAAACTTCTGCTGCATTAGAATACAACAAGTACGCTGATATCTTGGCTAGAATGATGATGACTGGCGAAAACAACATGGAAGCTGGTAAAAAAGCATTAATTAAAGCCAAAGAATACATTGATTTGGCTGCTGCGCATCCTGAAACAAAAGAAAGTCCAAAGACACTTTTTTATAAAGGGGAAATTTACACAGGACTTTTAATTGCCAGTGCTGAAGATACCACTTACATGAAAGAAAATGGTGAAGCACTTTTAGATCAAGGAATCGAAAGTTACAAAAAAGCTTTTCCAAGTAAAAAGTACAAAGAGGAAGTTTTGTCTTCAATCAATATGAAGAAAGGGTTATTTTCTTTGGGTTGTGATCAACTGTATAAAGCTGGAAAATTCAAAGAAGCTGGTGAAGTTTATGATTTACAAGTAAGACTTTCTGATGCTGTTGGTGAAATTGATTCATCTTCTATTTTCAATGCAGGTTTGTGTGCTGAAAAAGGTGGAGATTTAGCAACTGCTGCAGCTCGTTACAAAAAATCTGCTGAAATTCAGTACAAAGCACCTTTGATTTATGCCTTGGCTGCAAATGCCTTGAGAAAAGACGGTAAAAAAGCTGAAGCAAAAGAAATTTTGATGGTTGGTCGTTCTAAATATCCAAACGATAAAGATATTTTACTTGAATTAGTAAATTCTGACATCGAAGCTGGTGACAATGCTGCTGCTGAAAAAAGCTTAGCTGATGCAATCGCTGCAGATCCAAACAACAAACAATTGTATTTGACTATCGGAACGATTTACATCGAATTGAAACAAGATGAAAAAGCAGAAACAGCTTTGAATAAAGCGCTGCAGATCGATCCAAATTATACAGATGCTCAATACCAATTGGGAGCTTTGCTTTCTGGTAGTGCAATTAGCATGAAACAAGAAGCGAGTCAATTGAAACAAGGTGATCCAAATTACGAAAAAATGTTAGCGAAAGCTGACGAACTTTACAAAAAAGCAATCGTTCCTTTGGAGGCTTACATCGCTAAAAATCCAAACGACAAACAAGTATTGATTATTTTGGCTCAAATTTATAGAAGTTTGAAAAATCCAGAAAAATCTGCAGAATACAAAAAACGTGCTGATGCATTGTAAAATTTGAAATTCATTTTTAAACGTCCATTCTTTTTAGATTGGACGTTTTTTTTTACTTTTATTTTATGCAATCAATTGAAGAAATTCTCCTGGACTTTAAGTCAAATCGCAATTATAAATATTCAGCGAGTTTAATTGCTCAAAACGATTACTATATCGAAGATTTACTCAAGTATAGTTTGACTTCAACATATCCTTATCCTCAATATAGTTCATGGCTTTTAACACATGTCACTGAAAATTATTTTGATAAAGTTTTGCCTTTTCATTCTAGAATAATTGATACATTTTTAGCCTGTAAAGAGCCGTCAACACAAAGGAATTTATGTAATGTTTTAACTAGATTTCCGAAAATCGAATATCGGGAAGGTGAATTATTGAATGCTTATTTTGATTTTTTACAAAATTCTGAAACAAAAGTCGCGCTTAAAGTTTATTCAATGTATCAAATAGTTCCATTTTTAAAAACCTATCCTGAGATAAAATCAGAATTTAAAGGAATCATTGAAGCAGGAATGCAAAGGGAAACAGCAGCTTTTGTTGCAGCGGGACGAAAAGTATTGAAACAATTAGCCAAAAACTAAACAACAATTCTAGACAGAATTTTAATATTATTGATTAACTTTAGTGGACAAAACTATTTTCGTATGAATTTAAAAAATATCACAGTTCTTACTTTATTAAGCGCTTCAATTTTAGCTTCTTGTGGATCTGAAAAAACAAATACAATGGAAGAAATTAAATCGCAAACTTCAGACAATATCGTAGATCGTTTTGCTGATATTCAGGTTTTAAGGTACGAAATTAAAGATTTTGATAAACTAACCTTGAATCAAAAAAAGTTGGTTTATTTCCTTTCTCAAGCTGGATTAGCAGGGAGAGATATTATTTATGATCAAAACAATGAATACAATTTAGAAATTCGTAAATGTTTGGAAACCATCGTTTCTAATTATGACGGAAATCAAAATGACAAAGATTATCAGAATTTTTTGACTTACGCTAAGCAAGTTTGGTTTGCAAATGGGATTCATCATCATTACGGTATGGACAAAATTATGCCCAATTTTAGTGCCTCTTACTTCAGTAAATTAATGAGTGAAAGTGGTGCTAAATTGAGTTCTGAAGCGCAAGAGGTAATTTTCAGCAAGTCAAAAGACATGAAGCGCAAAGTCAAAGATCCAAATGTCGATATGATTACTGCTTCTGCAAATAATTTTTACGGTGAAGGCGTTACACAAAAAATGGTCGAAGATTTTTACTCAAAATTGATTGACAAAAACGACCCTACTCCTATCGAATATGGATTGAATTCAACCTTGATTTTGAAAGACGGAAAATTATTTGAAGACGTCTGGAAATCAGGAGGAAGATATGGAAAAGCCATTGATAAAATGATTTTTTGGTTGGAAAAAGCGATCACAGTTGCTGAAAATCCGCAACAAGCGAAAGCGCTCGAAAAATTAGTGAAATATTACCAAACTGGAGATTTGAAAATTTGGGATGAATACAATGTACTTTGGTCCACAGCTACGAAAGGTGATATTGACTATATCCATGGTTTCATTGAAGTTTATGGAGATGCACTGGGAAAAAGAGCATCTTATGAAAGTATGGTTCAAATCAATGATTTTGAAGCTTCAAAACAAATGAAAGTTGTTGCAGAAAATGCACAATGGTTTGAAGATCATTCTCCTTTGATGCCTGAACATAAAAAGAAAAATGTAAAAGGCGTTAGTTACAAAGTGATTCAAGTAGCAAATGAATCTGGTGAAAGCTCCCCTTCTACTCCAATTGGCGTGAATTTACCTAACAATAATTGGATCCGTGAGCAACATGGTTCAAAATCTGTAAGTTTAGGAAATGTTATCGCAGCTTATGAAAAAGCTAGCGGAGCAGGTTTAGTAAAAGAATTTGCACACGATGAAGAAGAAATTAAATTGGCTGAAAAATATGCGGCTTTGGCGGGGAAATTACACACTGCGTTGCATGAGGTAATCGGTCACGCTTCAGGACAAATCAATAAAGGAGTTGGTCAACCAGCAGAAACGTTGAAAAATTATGCAAGCACACTTGAAGAAGCCAGGGCAGATTTGGTTGGTTTGTATTACATCATGGATCCAAAAATGGTTGAAATTGGTTTAATTCCAAATTTAGAAGTTGGAAAAGCTGAATACGATGGTTACATCAGAAATGGACTTTTGACTCAACTTCAACGCTTGGATTTGGGAAAACAAGTAGAGGAAGAGCACATGCAAAATAGACAATTGGTTTCTGCTTGGGTTTTTGAAAAAGGATTGAAAGACAAAGTGATAGAAAAGGTTGTTAAATCTGGAAAAACTTACTATAACATCAAAGACTATTCAAAACTTAGAATTCTTTTTGGTGAATTATTGAGAGAAATTCAACGAATTAAGTCTGAGGGAGATTATGAAGCTGGAAAAAAATTAGTTGAGACTTATGGAGTTAAAGTAGATCAAAAAGTGCATAAAGAAGTTTTGAATAGAGTTAAACCTTTGAATTTAGCTCCTTACAATGGATTTGTGAATCCGATCTTTGTGCCTGTTTTGAATGAAAAAGGTGAAATCAGTGATATTAAAATTGAAAATAAGCAGACCTTTGTGGAACAAATGCTCTACTATGGTAAAACATACGGAATCTTGAATAAAAACTAAAATCAACAATCCGAATCTTATTTTAGATTCGGATTTTTTAATTTATCGAAATGCTAAGAGGATTAATAATCAAAGGAATTTCAACAATTTTAATTGTTATTGGATTTCAATGTGTTTATGCGCACTCAAATTTTGCTAGAAAGTCAGGTGATTGTTTTGAAAAAAATCTGACAATCAAAAGAAAAGTTTTTCCTGCAAATTTGGGGGTTGTCACTGATTTTGAGCATATTTTTACTCCAAAACAAATTCAAAAAATTACCAGAAGAATTCAGGAGATCAAAAGTTCTACAGGAACAGAAATAGCAGTTGTTTCTTTAGATTCAACTTATTGTAATACAAAGAATTTCGATGGATACGTACTACAATTAGCTAATTTTTGGGGTTTTGGCGATGCAAAATTGGACAACGGAATATTAATTGGCGTTTCAAAGCAATTCAGAAAAATCAGAATTTGCAACGGTTTGGGAATTGAAACTATTCTGTCTAATGACCAAACCAAGGAAATAATAGACAATAGTCTAATTCCAAAATTCAAGAAAAACAAATACTTTAGAGGAATCATGAATTGTTTAGATGCGTTTGAAACACACTTTTTGACTCATCAAATTGTAGTTGCTTAAATCTTTTTCATATGCAAAAATTCAATCAAAGTCTTCAAGCCTATTTTAATTTGAATGAAAATGATTTGGTTAAAATCGCTAGTTATTTCAAGTCCGAGACAATTGAAAAAGATGAGTACTTTTTACACGCAGGAAATCAATGCAAAAAGCTAAGTTTTATCAACGATGGAATTTTGCGCATTTACACGACGATTGATGGTAAAGAAATCACCCAATGGATTTCAACTTCAGGTTATTTTGTAACGGAAATTTCAAGCTTTATGTTTGAAACACCTGCACGTTGGGAAATACAAGCATTGTCAAAAACAACTCTTTTTACCATTTCAAAGGAAAATTATGAAAGGTTGAATCAAGAAATTGAAAATTGGCATTTAATCGAAAAGGCATTCATTTCCAAATGTTTTGCAATGTTAGAAGATCGTGTTTTTAGTCACTTATCTATGACTGCAGAAGAACGATTTGAGTTTTTTTTCAGTCAAAATAAAGCGCTTTTCAATGAAATTCCACAGCAATATATTGCATCCATGTTGGGAATGTCGCCTGAAACATTAAGTAGAATTAGAAATAAGCAGTTGACTAAATAATATTGTTATGTTTTCTTGATTTATGTCAAGAAATGGATTGATTGTTTGATCGATATTTGCATCAAACTTAAAATTATGGCAAAAGAAATTTCAACATCCATTTTAATAAACTCTTCTCCTAGTGTAATTTGGGAAATCTTAATGAGTTTTGATAATTATCCAATCTGGAATCCTTTTATTTTATCAATTTCAGGAAATCCAAAAGTTGGTGAACAAATTGAAGCAAAAATTCAACCTCCAGGCGCTAAAGCTATGATTTTCAAACCACTTGTTTTAGCAAATGAATCTGAAAAGGAATTCAAATGGCTGGGAAAACTATGGGTTAAAGGACTTTTTGATGGTTCACATCACTTCCAATTAATTGACAATCAAAATGGAACAACAACCTTTATTCAAAGTGAAAAATTTACAGGTATTTTAGTTCCATTATTGAAAAAAATGCTTGACCAAAAAACCTTCAAAGGATTTATTGACATGAACGAAGCGTTAAAATTACGTGCCGAATCATAAATTTTACTTTCATTTGTAAATAAAAAGCAATGTTTAAAATTCATCGTTTTCAAGATGCAGTAACTACCACTTGGTCTGGAGGTAAAACCTCTGAATTGTTTATTTATCCTAAAAATTCATTGTTTTCTGAACGAAATTTTGATTTTCGAATCAGTTCGGCCACCATCGATGTTGAAAATTCAGATTTTACTTCATTGCCAAATTACAATCGTCTGCTTGCAATATTGGAAGGAAAACTTGAAATTATTCATGAAGGAAAATATTCAAAATTGCTGCAACAATTTGATATAGAAGAATTTCACGGATCTTGGAATACTTCTAGCATTGGAAAAGTCCGAGATTTTAATGTTATTTACAGTGATCAATTTGAAGTTAAATTCTTATATCAAACAGTGAAAGAGAATATTAATCTGAGTAAAACGGGCAAATTTTTGTTTTTACTTATTTTAAATGAATCTACTAAAATCGAAGGTTTTGGAGTAAACCAATATGATTTAATTGAAGTAGACGTACATTCAATTAACTTACCAGTTGGTTTGAGTTTTTTTCAGATTGAACTTACTGAAATTTAAAGGCTTAATAATCCGTTTTCACGCAAAATAAGTAAGGGTTTTGAATTCCAAAAGAGCTCAAAATCATCTTGTTGCGTAGCTTCAAAATCGGTTTTTAATTCAGAAAAACTCCATGTTTTGGATGAATCAATCGAGAGTTTGTTAAGCACTTTTTGTAACCAAATACCTTGATTTTTATCGACTTGAATGTTGAAATTTGATTTTTTAGTATAGAAATCCAAATTTGCAATTTCCCATTCGTTTCCTTTCTTTCTTTTTGTGAAAACTTCCAGCGTTGGCATTGTTCCTGTCCAAACAATTTTTGCACTGGGTTTGGTAAAACTTAATTTATCCTCATTCAAAGAATTCCAGATAAAATCTTTGGCAACTTTGGTCTTCGGCAATCGAACACCCATTTCTTTTTCGTCAAACCATTGATTTAGTGGGGTTTCAAATCCGATTCCGTGCATGAAATTGTACAAGGATTTTTTCAATCCAAAACTAAATATCTCATGGTCAATCCCAGTTTTATCAATGTGAATCAAATCGTTATTCGCAAAAGTTCCTATTTCAGAATTATCTCGAATTACATCGAATTTATCTGGCTCCAAACCAATTGGACTATGTGCAGTCATTGCAAATTGATGCCAAAATCCTGATTGCAGAACACCATTTTCAAACAACTGTCTCACCATTTCTAAGGAATCAATGGTTTCTTGAATTGTCTGCGTTGGAAAGCCATACATCAAATAAGCGTGAACCATAATCCCAGATTCAGTGAAGTTTCTTGTAACTTGCGCAACTTGAGAAACAGAAACTCCTTTATCTATCAACTTCAATAAGCGGTCAGAAGCCACTTCTAAACCTCCAGAAACAGCGATACAACCTGAAATCTTTAACAATTTACACAAATCGGAAGTGAAACTTTTTTCGAAACGAATATTTGTCCACCAAACAACGACTATTTTTCTCCGGATTATCTCTAATGCTAATTCTCGCATTAAGGCCGGTGGAGCGGCTTCATCCACAAAGTGAAAACCATTTTCACCTGTCTGAAGCATCATTTCCTCCATTCTATCAACTAGCAATTTCGCAGTTGCTGGTTCGTATATTTTGATGTAATCCAAAGAAATATCACAAAATGTGCATTTTCCCCAATAACATCCATGCGCCATGGTCAATTTGTTCCACCTTCCATCGCTCCACATGCGGTGCATAGGATTCACAATTTCAATGACTGAAATGTATTTATCTAAAAGTAAATCACTGTAATCAGGCGTACCTAAATCTTTTTGTTTGTAGTCAAGTGTATCTGAATCATTGATGTATTTTACTGCATTATCGACACAAATAAATGTTCTCTTTAAATTAGTAATCAACCTTTTACCATCTATCAATTCAAGTAAGTTTTGAATTGGCGCTTCACCATCATCTAAGGTGATGAAATCAAAAAATTCAAAAACTCGCGTATCGGAAAGTGACCTCAGTTCCGTATTTGGAAATCCGCCGCCCATTGCCGTTTTTACATGCGGAAAATGTTTTTTAATGTGTTGTGCACAGCGAAAAGCAGCATATAAATTTCCTGGAAAAGGGACCGAAAAAGCAACTAAATTTGGCGAAATCTCAACTAATTTTTGATTCAATAAGTCAATTGTAATCTCATCAATATAAGTAAGTTCTAGTTGTAAAGCTTCATACAATTCGTCAAAACTGCTAGCAGATCTTCCTAAACGTTCTGCATAACGACTAAATCCAAAATGCGGATCGACAGTTTCGATAATTAAATCAGACAAATCTTCTAAATACAAAGTTGCTAAATGCTTGCCTTTGTCTTGATTGCCCATGATTCCAAAAGCCCAATCGAGTTCGTCAAGTTGATCAAAACGCTTTGCTTCTGGTAAAAAGTTATCTTGACAAATCGCATGTGCTAAATTTGGATTTTTCCCTTGAAGAAATAAAATTACCGCGTCAATTGTTTGAATATAATCTTTTTCAAGGGCTAATATTCGTTCAGCATTTTGACTTAATTCGAAATTTTGGCTTTTAATTGTTGTAAATAATTCAGATAATCCACTTTTAGAAAAAAGTTTTAAAATAACTTCAATCCCTAAATCTGCTTGTGATGCGGGAATATTTAATGTATTTAGAAATCCTTTTAAATACGCTGTTGCGGGATACGGAGTATTCAATTGGGTGAAAGGTGGTGTTATTAATAACAATTTATTTTCCAATTGAATTTGTTTTTGCATCATACAAAAATAAGTGATTTTTTGAATCTCTGATTTGAAATCAAGCCTTATTCTGCGTTTAATAATTTTTGCAGTTGCAACATGGCCGCTTGATTTCCTTTACTTTTCCAAGCCCTCGCTATTTTTATTTTTTCCTGACTTGTCAAATGCCACGACAACGAAATTCGATCTTTTTTTGCTTCTCTCAGATTAAATGCGACTAAATCAATTGCAAACGGAAATCCTCTGAAACCGATTTTCATCATTTCATCTTGATCAAAATCTTGGGTTCGAGTAAAATTGGCATACATATTTCCAAACGGCAGCGTTAATTTGTCGAAAAGTGAAACTTGAATTAATTCATCACCAGTAAGTATTTTTTTAGTGTCTCTAACTTGCACAACAACCACTCCACTTGTGTTTTCTTTGATCCAATCCTGCATTTCAAACAGGTATTCCAACATGATTTTTCCACCATAATTGTCTCTAATTCCTGCATCCATCAATTGCATTTCAGGATAAGTTGGCATTGAAACCATCGGCAATACAAATGGAAAAGTAGCACTCATGCGCATCACTGAACTAAATCGCAAAGAATCAGTACTATTTTCATTAAAAAAGGTTTGAAAATCAATATTTTCATACGATTTGGTTAAATTGGTTGGTCCTGTTGGATGACTTAAAAATGCCAATGATTGAGAAGAAATCAATAATCTTCGACCGTTATTGACAATTGTCGGACTGAAAATCATCGTTGGAATAATGCCCTTTTGCTCATATTTATCAAAATACGATAAAGGTTTATCCATGATATATTCTGTATTCTGATGTAATTGTTGCTCAAATGCATAGCCTCTATCTTTTGTATATAAATTATCCCCGATTTTGAGCGTTTGAAATCGCACAAATAAATCATTTGAATAAGCAGAAACTGATAGTTTATTTAATAAATCTTTGGCAATATTCTCTTTGTATTTTCTATCAGTCAAATGAATTTTTGCTCCCATTTTTTGTTTTAAAAGCAAACTTCTATAATAGGATGCTCCCACCATTCCACCTGACGCTCCAGTAATTAATTGGGTGTTTTTTGCCAACTTGCCGTTCAATTTCGCATTTGCGTTGCTTAAAACTGAATAAGTCCACAATGCGCTTCGAGAACCACCGCCTGATGTCATCACAATTACCAATTTTGGCTTTTGTTGTCCAGTTTTTGCTTTCCAAGCATTTAGCATTTGAATAAATTGTTCCTTTGAAGCGTCATTAAGCTTTTGATTGTCTGCTTTTTCCTTGATTTCTCGGAAAGAAAAGTCAACCAAATCTGCAGGTTTATATGAAAGTCCATAAGCGTAGTTTTCATACTGAAAAAACGAACTTTTCTCACTTAAAAGATTCATTGTCAAAATAATCAACAAAATAACTGGATAAGTCCAATACTTAAACCATGATTTCAGGATTGAAAATAGCATTAAAATAATTGAAAGCAAGAGTATAATACTCATTCCTGCTGGAAGTTCAAAAAAGGGAAATTCTCTAAACATTCCCATGACAATGAAAGAAACAACCGTTACAATCTCAAAAAATGTAGCATTGATTCGATTGTGTGCAAACACTTTTTCTAAAACCGCCTTATCATAGTGCTTGATTGACCGACTTTTTCTCCATTTACTAAAACCAGATATGTAGACATAAGAACGATCTTTTTCATATTTAAAGAGTAAATTCCAATCGACCTTTTGATGGAAAAAAGACCCAATTGGTTCTTCATGTGCCAATTCATGTTCTTTTTTCCCAGATAATTTAAAGAAATCTTTATTGGTAGGAAAAAAATACAAATTGGAAAACATGACAAAAAGGAAGAAACCAATCAGATAACAAACAATATACGAAGCAATAATTCCTTCCGTAGCAAATTCCTCTTCCATTTGAAATTGACTGAATCTAATGATATAGTAAACACTAAAAATCAAGGGAATGAGTGCGTTATTCCAGCAAAATTTAATAAAAGGTCTCGAAAGCGTTGCTAAAAAAGGATATTTCGTACCCAATTTCATGTAGCTATACATGTTAAAAGCCATCGTAAATCCGCCGATTGAAAATCCCATGAGTAAAAATGAAATCCAACTTACTTTTCCATGATATTCAGGAGAATAAAGCAGATAAGGAAGACCAAATTTTGAACCTAAACTATCAGAAACAATCAGAAATAAGATTAACCAATAACAAAGTGCCAGTAAATTATACTTCAAATGACCAAAAATCAATTGAAGCGGATAAAAAGCTCTGAGAAAGTGGACAATTTTCCCGAATTTGTAGTTTGAAGCCATACAGTTGATGTTTTTCAAAAATTCAAATGATGAATGACATTTAAATTTAACTACAAAAACGCAAAAATGTATTGAAAAGTAAATTTATTTTCAAAATTATTGTGCCGCTTGGTTCGCTTTTATAAAATCTGAAACCAAATAAGCTAACGTTTTACCGACAATCACCTCTTCAATTTCATTTTTAGGAGCAGCTTCTGGCAAATGTAAATATTGCACATTTTTAGACTTAGCCATTTGTAAAACGTAACTTCTTGCCTCTTCTACCGACATTCCACTTGGTGAAAACGCACTACTTGGCATGTAAGCAATCGAATCTAAATCCAACTCAATCCCAAATTTATCTGAACTAATGTGCTCGTAAAAAGCAGTTAAATCTGTTTCAAAATCTGCTTTTTTTGACAAATAATCATCAAAAAATGAGAAGAGAAACGAATTGTCAGTCAATTGATCTAGAATAAATTGTGAATTATAGGATTGATGCAAACCAAGTATGGCATATTTCTTTAAAAATCCATGATTGTGCGCATAGGAAAATGGGTTTCCGCTGTGACGACCTTCCATGGGTCTAAAATCAGCATGCGGATCAAAATTGATTACGGATATTGGTTCCGCTATACTTTTACTGATTGTTTTTATGATTGGAAAGGCATTGTTGTGTCCTCCTCCAATGACAATTGGAATCAATCCTTGTTGAACCAACGGCGCAATGATACTTTCGACAAACAAATCCAATTCTTCAATCAACATTCGACCAGTTTCCAAGTTTTGAAAAATGGTATTCGAAATAATCTCTCCTAAGATAATTGTATTTTCTCCGTTCAAGAATTGATTTGATTGAATGTTTGCAAATCGTTTTACAAAAGCTTTAAAAGCTCCAGTTGATCCACTAAATCCGCCATTGGATTGTGGGCCAATATCTTCAGAGATTCCTAAAATGAAATATTTCGCAGTATCAGTAATGCCATTTTCTAACGTTTGGAGTTTTTCTCCCAGTTTCACTTCGCCACTTCTGATGGACGTAATTCCTGAAAGTGATTTTTGAGTAAATGGAATAAATTCAAAATTAGTTTTCATTGACTTCATATTTTTTCATTAATTCAATAAAACTTGTCGGAGGCGGAATCGGACGCATATTTGACTTAGAAACAAAAACTAAAGTAGTTGAAGCTTTCGAAATGCTTTTTCCTGAAGGATTCAAAACTTCATATTCAAAATAGATTCTTGCGCCGACCATCGATACTATTTTTGTAACAATTGTTAATTCATCGTCATAAAAAGCTGGACCCGAGTATTTCACTTGAAACTCTGATACTGGCAGCATAATTCCTTGTTGCTCCATTTCTTTGTAGCTGAATCCAAAATCTCGCAGTGCTTCTACCCTTCCGACTTCAAAATATTGCGCGTAGTTTCCGTAATAACAATATCCCATTTGATCGGTTTCTCCGTATCGAACCCTTATTTTACTGATGTTTTGAAAATTAATTTTCATTTGATTTTTTTAATCTTAAACAAATGTAATGAAACCTTGAATAAAGAGTAAAATTTAACTTGCTTTGTTCAAAATAATATATAATTTAGTAAAAATTATCGATTTATTCTCAAATCTATTATTACTAGTTGATTAACATTTTTCTTTCTTCAACTAAATTCATAGTAGATTAAATTATTTTTGGTACAAGTAAAAATTATTAGAAAGTCAACCCCTTTTTGATTTTTTTTTTAACTATTTTATCTAAATATTTGTACCACGATAAAAAGGAGAAACTAATCTTGTTGTTTTAAGCATTTTAAATAACATGAAAAGTTTTGAACACGATAAAGTAATAACTATTCAAAGGAAAATTAAATGAGTAATAACCACGAAGGCATTTGGAATGCATGTTTAAAAGTAATCAAGGATAATATTCCGTTGCAAGCGTATAAAACATGGTTTGAACCTATTATCCCAGTCAAATTAGAAAATAATATTTTGATGATTCAGGTTCCATCTCATTTTTTCTATGAGTGGTTAGAAGAACATTACATTACTTTATTGAAAAAAGTAATCAAGAAAGAATTAGGAAATGAAGGTCGTTTAGAATATAGCATCGTCATGGAAAATAGCGCAAAAAACTCAACACCATATACAGTTAAATTGCCAACGTCAGATCGCAAGGTCTTGAAAAACGCACCTGTGAATATGCCATTAAATGTAAGCGAAAATCAAATCAGAAATCCGTTTATCATTCCTGGTCTGAAAAAAGTAAATGTTGATTCAAATTTGAATCCTTCCTACTCTTTCGAGAACTTTGTGGAAGGTGATTGCAATAGATTGGCTCGTTCTGCTGGTTTTGCTGTCGCTAACAAACCTGGAGGAACTGCTTTCAATCCATTATTGATTTATGGTGGTGTAGGTCTAGGAAAAACGCATTTAGCACATGCAATCGGAATTGGGATTAAAAATCAATTTCCAAACAAAACTGTACTTTATGTAGGTTCTGAGAAATTTGCACATCAATTTATTGATGCAATTAAGAATCAATCAACCAATGATTTCATTCATTTCTATCAAATGATTGATGTTTTGATTATCGATGATGTACAATTCTTTTCAGGTAAAGAAAAAACGCAAGATGTATTCTTCCACGTTTTCAATCATTTACACCAAAATGGAAAACAAATCATTTTAACTTCTGATAAACCACCAGTTGAAATGCAAGGAATGGAGCAACGTTTACTTTCTCGTTTCAAATGGGGACTTTCAGCAGATTTAGCCGCTCCAGACTTGGAAACAAGAATCGCGATTCTAGAAAAGAAAATGTACGGTAATGGAATTGAACTTCCTCGCGAAGTAGTTGAATATTTGGCTTACAGTATCAATACCAATATTCGTGAAATGGAAGGCGCTTGGACTTCATTGTTGGCGCAAGCTTCATTGAACAAAAAAGCAATCACTTTAGAACTTGCGAAACAAATGATTGACAAATTTGTCAAAAATACTGCTCGTGAAGTTTCTATCGATTACATACAAAAAGTTGTTTGTGACTATTTTGATTTACCAATCGAAATTTTGAAATCAAAAACAAGAAAAAGAGAAGTTGTACAAGCAAGACAAATTTCCATGTACTTCTCCAAGAAAATGACAAAATCATCTTTGGCGAGTATTGGAGCACATTGTGGTGGAAAAGACCATGCAACAGTATTGCACGCTTGTAGAACCGTTTCGAATCTTTCTGAAACAGATAAACAATTCAAAGTTTACTTGGAAGATTTAGAGAAAAAATTGACAATCCAATAAATTCTAAATATTTTGATTAAAGCTCCGATTATCGGGGCTTTTTTTATTTATTGATTTTCAGAAGTTGATTTTGATTCGGGTGACTTCTTTTTTGGGGTAATCCAATATCCAATTATCCATCCAAAAGATATCGCAATAAAAATCAGAAAATTGAAAGTTTGAACTCTTGTTTCGTAATCGTATTTTAATTCGACGTCGTACAACAAATTTTCTTGTTCTTCGGCGTAAAAAAGCAACCCAAGTAACATAAACATTACAATGGCTTGAAACCAGATGTGTTTCTTCTTCTTTTTTCGAAATAATTCAACGATGCTTTTTAAAACCAACGAAACCAATGAAAGAATTGCAAAAACGAGCAGCGCCACACCTATTCCAACTGCAACAACCGCTTCTACAGGTGGACCAGGTCCCCAATCGGCTTTTGCAACTATCGGCATCAGCGCAAACACTAAGAATAGAAAAAACCGATAATTTGGCACCATCATATACTTTTTCAATAACAGTTCATTCCTCTATCTGAACACCTCAAATTTTTCACCGTCAAAACTTGCAAAAACCATTGAAGGATGAGAATCTTTGTGGTAAAAATTTCCTTTTGCATCTAAAACGATTGCCCCAGCAAATCCATCAAATTCTGATAATTCATGGAATGTTTTCTCTACAGCAGCACCAATTTCAAATCCATCTGCTATTCTAACGCCGATTTTTGTAGCTACTGCGCCGCTGACAATGTCCTCGCCAACGCCAGTGCAACTTATTCCACAAAATTCATTTGCATAATTCCCAGCTGTTGTTGCTGAATCAGAAATTCTGCCTGGCATTTCAAAACCTTTTCCCCCAGTTGATGTGGATGCGGCGATTTTGCCATTTTTATCCAATGCAACACATCCAACCGTCCCAGTCCCCAAGGATTTAAGTTTTTCTTCAAACTCTTGTCTTCTCTGAGGGATTTCAGGATTAAATTCAGCGAAATCGTTCTCTCTAGCAAATTTTATTGCTCCTTCTCCTCCCAAAACACGGTCATCGTATGACATCAATCGTTCAGCAACACGAATTGGATTTTTTACATTTTCAATATTGATAACGCCACTGAACTTTTTGGTAGATCCATCCATTACAGATGCACTCATCCGAATTTTTCCATCACTCTGGATTTGAGAACCAATTCCGGCATTAAAAAGCAAATCATCTTCCAATTGTTCCACCGCATAAATCACAGTTTCAAAAGCAGAATGATTCGCTAAGTATTCGTAACTGTTCAATAAGATACGTTTCAAAGCTTCCTGCTTCGCAATTTTAGTTTCTAAACTTGTTGAAGATTCACTAAAAAATCCACCGTGAATAATGAGTTTCATATTCTTAAATTTTGCGGTTTTTAAACCCCGTGAATGATTAAGTCATGCGTATTTAAGTCATATACATCGCGTTGACTCATTACATGAACAACTAAATTCTTGATAGAAATCGGTTTACCAAGCTCAACTTGAGTTAGATTGGTATCTGCAATATTTCTACCGTCAACTAAAATAACCAATCCAGAACCCAATGCCTCCATTTTTTCTCCATTGGTAATCAATAACCCTGTATCTTCTCCCAGTCCAATCCCTAAAGTTTTGGGATTACTGACAACTGCTTGAAACAACCTTCCGATCCTACCTCGTTGCACGAAATGCGTATCAATCACCACATCATCAATTAATCCTAAACCACTTGTAATTTTGATTTCACCTTTCAATAATGCCTCGCTACTTGAACCTTGGTAAATCATACTTTGAGAAGCAGCTGCTGCGCCTGCAGATGTTCCTGCATAAACAAATTCCTCCGTCTCGTATTTCTTCAATATCAAATCATGCATAGGAGTCCCGCCTAAGATGGACGTCAAACGCAATTGATCACCACCAGTAAACATCACGACGTCTGCTTTTTGAATACGATCAAAAGTCTGTTGCGACAATGCTTGCTCTCTTTTTTCAATATGTAAAACTTCTACATTTTTTGCACCTAAGTAATTGAATGCTTTAGCATATTCTTCTCCTACTTCATGTGGAACTTTAGATGCAGTTGTAATTATTTCAATCTGAGAATCTTCTTTTAATTTTGATTCGTTGATAATTCTTTTTAGAATTCCTGCTTCGAAAAAATTTAAGTTTTTTTCAACTTGCTTTTCAAACCCTGTTTCAGTGAAGCTACCTTTATCGATAGCTCCTCCAATAATCATTAATTTTCCTTTTGGACTCATAGGGGCCAAAATTATTTTAAATAATTAGAAAAAGGTCATGAAAATCCGCATTGTTGCTAACAAAATGATTGTTGAATTAACAATTTCACCTTTTTTATTTGAAGTTTTGATAATACAGAGTCGTTTCGTTAATCAACAGTTGTAAGATTTTAATCCATATTTTCATTGAAAGATTGACTTGAAAAACAGTGTTAATGTAATCGATGTGCTAATTTTCGTGATTTGATAAAAAAAATGAACCGATTTTCAACGAGTTTTAAAATAAATTTATACCTTTCAAAAAACTATGTTTATAAAACCCAAAAACTATTGATTGATGAGAATATTGAGCATTCAAGCATTAAGAGGTCCAAATATTTGGAGTGTACAACGCAAGAAATTAATTCAAATGCGTTTAGATTTAGAAGAATTGGAGGAATTACCCACCAATAAAATCGATGGTTTTGGTAAAAGATTAGAAGCAATGTTTCCTTCGATGATAGAGCACAGATGTTCTGAAGGAGAAAGAGGTGGTTTCTTTTTTAGAGTAGAAAAAGGAACTTGGATGGGACATGTGATTGAACACATTGCACTTGAAATCCAAACTTTAGCTGGAATGGATACCGGTTATGGTAGGACAAGAGAAACCAAAACACCTGGAATTTACAATGTTGTTTTCAGTTATGTAGAAGAAAAAGTGGGGGTTTACGCTGCTGAATCTTCGGTGAGAATTGCACAAGCGTTAATTGACGGGACTGAATATGACTTACAAGGTGACATTAAAGCAATGAGAGAAATCCGTGAAGATGTTCGTTTAGGACCAAGTACCGGAAGTATTGTGGAAGAAGCAGTTGCAAGAGATATTCCATGGATTCGTTTGGGCACAAATTCCTTAGTTCAATTAGGTTACGGAGTCAATCAAATGCGTTTTCAAGCGACAATTACGTGCAAAACGAGCAACATTGCTGTAGATATTGCCTGCAACAAAGAAGAAACAAAAAAAATGTTAGATAATGCTTCTATTCCTGTTGCAAAAGGTGACATATGCGTGGATGAAGAAGATTTAGAAAATACCATTCGTAAAATTGGTTATCCAATTGTTATTAAGCCGTTGGATGGAAATCACGGAAAAGGCGCTTCTATTAATGTCAATGCTTGGGAAGACGCAGTTGAAGGATTGGCATTTGCTAAAAAATACTCTCGAAGAGTTATTGTTGAGAAATTCATCACAGGATATGATTTCAGGGTCTTAGTGATTGATAATAAAGTGGTCGCAGCAGCACAACGTGTTCCTGCACATGTTGTTGGAGATGGTAAAAACACCATTCAAGAGTTAATTGATTTAACAAATGAAGATCCAAGACGTGGTTATGGACATGAAAATGTACTTACTGAAATAACAGTCGATAGAGATACATTGGAATTATTGCAAAAATTGAACTACACTGTAGACTCAGTTCCAGCTGAAGATGAAATCGTTTACCTAAAATCGACAGCCAATCTTAGTACTGGTGGAACATCGATCGATGTAACTGAAATGATGCATCCAGAAAATATCTTTTTAGCAGAGCGTATTTCTCGAGTAATCGGATTAGATGTTTGTGGAATTGACATCATGGCTTCGAATTTAACGCAATCTTTGAAAGAAAATGGAGGTGTTATTTTGGAAGTAAATGCAGCTCCAGGCTTTAGAATGCACTTAGCTCCTTCTGATGGTTTACCGAGAAACGTAGCAGCTCCTGTGATTGACATGTTATATCCTCCAGGAAAACCTTCTAGAATTCCGATTATTGCTGTGACTGGTACAAATGGAAAAACAACAACGACAAGACTTTTAGCGCATATTGTTAAAAATAATGGCTTTACAGTTGGTTTCACCACTTCTGATGGGATTTATGTTCAAAATCACATGATGGAAAAAGGCGATACAACTGGACCAATCAGCGCAGAATATATTTTAAAAGATCCGACGGTTGAATTTGCAGTATTGGAAACTGCACGTGGAGGGATTTTGCGTTCTGGCCTTGGCTTTAGCCGTTGTGATATTGGAATCATTACCAACATTCAAGAAGATCACTTAGGATTGAGCGATATCCACGATTTGAAAGATTTGGCGCGCGTAAAATCAGTAGTGGTTAAAAGTATCAAAAAAGATGGTTGGGCTGTTTTGAATGCGGAAGACGAAAACTGTGTTGAAATCGCCAAAGAACTAGACTGTAAAATTGCATATTTTAGCATGGATGAAGACCATCCGGTGATTGCAAATCATTGTAAACAAGGCGGAATTGCAGCGATTTACGAAAATGGTTTCATTACAATCAAAAAAGGCGATTGGAAAATGAGGGTTGAGAAAGCCATTCATGTTCCTTTGACTTTAAACGGTAAAGCTAGATTCATGATTGCAAATTCATTAGCTGCAACCTTGGCGAGCTATTTATATGGATTTAAAACTGATGACATAAAAGTTTCATTAAATACTTTCATTCCTGGTGCAGTTCAAACTCCCGGAAGAATGAATATCTTCGATTTCAAGAAATTCAAAGTGATGATTGATTTTGCGCATAATCCAGCTGGTTATCGTGGTGTCGAGGAATACTTGGAAAGTGTTGATTCAAAACACAAAGTTGGTATTATTGCAGGAGTCGGCGATCGTCGTGATGAAGATATTATTGAATGCGCGGTTATTGCAGCAAGAATGTTTGACCACATCATTATTCGTCAGGAAAAACATTTGCGTGGTAGAACTGAACAAGAAATCATTGATTTGATTTTAAAAGGGATTGCCTCTGTTGATAAGAACGTTACTTATGAAATTATCAAATTGGAGGTGGATGCCATCAAACACGCAATTAGCATCGCAGAAAATGGAACTTTCATTACTGCACTAAGTGACGTAATTACGAATGCGATTGAAGTGGTACAGCAGCATTTAGACAGTGAATTAGAGCAATCTTTAGAATTGAATTAAATTTCAAGCAATTTGCTATAAAATCCCATTTGTGTAAAAACAAATGGGATTTTTTTGTTTTTACTCTATCTTAGTAATGAAATTGAGTTCGATATCTGAATCCCCCAAATCACAATTTCCATTTTTAATCCCTGGCTGATGTTTAAGGGAAATCGTAACATTTCCGCTAGAAACGTTGGTTGTAGTCCAAGTTGATAATATTCCGATTTCAAAAACACCATCAGAATCAGTCCTTTGAATAGAAACATCGGCACCATTGATATTAAAACAAATTAAGTGATCCACGGCTTCTTCCAAAATTTCATTCGTAATTGTATCTGCAGGAGACACGGACTCGTTCAAAAATTGTATTGAAGCATTATAAGTTGAATTTGATTTCAATCGAATCGTATCAAAAACGGTTGGTTCATTTCCGCCAGCGCCATCTAGGTCTCTAAAAACAGCCTCGTAAGTTGGATTTACGCCATTTGGGTCAGTGAACGTAATTTTAAACGTCGTGATTAACTCCTCTTCGTTAGTTGGCGCAGGTGGTGTTTCTGGATTTTCTTTTTTACAAGAAGTTAATATCAATGAGCCAAATAATACTAACACTAAAACGATCTTTAACTTTTTCATAATTTATATATTTTAAATGTTAAATGGGATTTTTAATTTAAATCCGATGTTTCTTCCTACTTCATCGGCAAAGTATCTGAAACGATTAAGGTAGTCTCGATAAACTTGGTTGGTTAAATTGGAAACCTCGAGACTCAAATCAACTTTCTGGTTTTTCACACGAAATGAATAAGTCACTTGTCCATTCACCAAAACATATCCAGTTGGCGGCGAAACATAATCACTGTTTGATTCTACTCTATCTTGTGTTCTAACCATTGGTGCTGAAAACTGAACATTTATAACGTTATTATTTCTGAATTGACGACTATAAGTAACTCCTGGCTCAAGTTTATCGGCTGGAATACCAACCAAAAAGCTATGATTCGATTGATTATAAGCCCTAACAATAGAACCCTTCACAAATCCATTAAAATACTTAAGAAACTTGAAATTCAATGTTAAATCGACACCAGAAAATCTTGCGTCAATTTGCTCATATCGAAAAACTGGAAAAGCACCTTTAATCGTTAAAACTGGCGGCAGTGAGGGTTTTAAATACACAAATCCGTTGATTTGATTGTGATAAACATCTGCCTGAACCGACCATCTTTTTGTTTTGTAATTAATACCAGTTTGAAAATTATAGGCAACTTCTTTTTTTATGCTTCTATCTCCAATTTCGATTGCAGCAGCTCCGTGATGTAAACCATTGCTGTACAATTCATTGATCGACGGTGGTCGCCAAGCGGTACCTATATTAAATTTCAAAATCCAATGATGACCAATGGTTTTAGAAATCCCTGTAGTACCACTAAATTGCTGAAATTGATGCTTATAATTCTTAAGTATTTTCGATTCATAGATGAAAACCGATAAATCTGTTCGATCAAATCTCAACCCTGCTTCAATTTCGTAGCTTTTCAATTTCAAAACTTCCAACAAATAAATGCCAACAGCATTTTTCCTAAAATTGGGAACAAAAAATCTTCCTTGATAACTATTTCCTTGATTTTGATACGAAACTCCAGCTTCACCCTTGATTTTTTTAAAAAGTTGATGTTCCCATTTTAAATCACCTGAATGCGTAATTAAAGTCAATTGAAAAGCAGGCAACCCTAAAGCAGCTATAGAATCATTGTAAGGTGTGTGACGATCGTATTCTTTTCTCAAATTCTGCTGTCTACCATATTGAAAGACCAACCTGTTTTTTGAATTTAAATTGAAATTTAATACAGTCTTAAATAGATCATGATTAATCTGTTGTCTTGGTTTATCTAAAGAATAGCTAAAAAACCCTAACTCCAGAGGTTGACTAGCATTGAAAGCATTATTTAGGTCGGTCAAATTCCCAATGTGTGAACCTGAAAAAATTCCTAAATCAGTATTAAATTGAGAATAAAACACTTCTGCACCCCATTTTTTTACTTCATATTTGGCGTTCAACGAAAAATTATATTCTTTGATGCTTGTATTTTTTAAGTAATAATTTGGTGTTTGCAATGTGCCTCCTTGTTTGAACGTTCCCTGTGCTCTCCAAGAAAAGTTAGAAAACTTTTTAAAACCTCCTTCAAGTATGGATGAAATACAACCTTGTCTACCGTTGGTAAAAAAGGTTGTTTGAATTTGACCTCTAAGTCCGGGTTTATAAATCAATCTTGCTGGTTCTAGTAAAATGACTCCAGCAATTGCATCTGAACCGTATCGAACAGCATTTGCACCTTTAATCAAAGAAACTTCAGAATATAAAAACGGATCAATTTCTGGCGCATGTTCACTTCCCCATTGTTGACCTTCTTGTCTAATTCCATTATTCATTATCAATACACGATTACTGTGCATTCCATGAATGATTGGCTTTGAAATGTTTGAGCCTGTATTTAATGTATTGACTCCTGGCAATTGTTTCACAAGTTCCCCCAAAGTTTTTCCAATTGCGAAATTTTTTTCCAATTCTGTGGGCTTATCAACAGTAAGTGTTGACATTTTAAATACAGTATATTCCACCTGAACTTCATCAAGTTCATCAAAGTGAAATTCAATATAAACTTTTTCAAATGTATTAGTAGTAAATCCTTTTTTAAACTTTACAGGTTCGCAACCAACATGATGCAAACAAACAATTGTATACTCGCCGGGACAAATACTTGGGAATTTGAAAAGACCTAAAGAGTCTGAAGTAATATTTAAATTGAGTTCCTTTATTTGAATTCGGGCAAATGGAACTGCAGTGCTATCATGTTGATCTATCACTTGTCCTGAGTAAATCAAACTACAATTTTTATTTTGAGTAAAAACGGAAAATGACACCCAAAGAAAAGCAATCAAGAGATACTTTTTCATGAGAAATAATTTATTTTAATTAATTAAAAATCTTAAAATAAATCTGCAGGTGGTCCTCTTAATGAAATTAATTTAGGATAAACATAAACGAGTTGATAATCAATAAAGGGGGTTGAAAGAATATTACTTTTGGCAAAGAAAAAGACTGGTTGGCTTTGGATTATTGATGGATAAAACTGAAAATCACAAACACTACAATGTTCTTTTTCAACACTATATTCTGTTTTAGTTGATTTTTTCGTTTGGTATTGTTGTTCACAATCGTGCCAAATACCTTTAGGTACTAGCAACAAACTGAAGCTAGTCAACAAAAGAAATATCCACCACTTAGATTTTAGCATGTGGTAAATATAGACATTTATTTTATAAATGCAACAGTATTACATTAAAGAAATATGGTTCAAAAAAAATCCCGATAATCTTCATTACCGGGAAATTTTATTTTAAATCAGGATCAGATTATTTTCCTTCTCCTTCTTCCATTGTTTTTTTCAATGCAGATAAAGCATCTAAATCACCCAAAGTAGATTTCTCAGAGTTTGAGTTGATTGCTTTTACAGCTTGAGAAGTGGCACTACCAGCTCCAGCGTTTCCACCTTTCTTAGCACTTGCTTTTCCTGCTGCTGTAGATGCTGCAGTTGGACGATCTTCACCTTCTTCGAATGTACGAGTGTGAGAAACAACGATTTTCTTAGAATCTTTATTGAATTCAATTACTTTGAAATCTAAAGTTTCCTCAACTTTCGCGTTTGTTCCGTCTTCTTTCTTCAAGTGTTTAGAAGGACAAATACCTTCAACACCGTAAGGAAGAGAAACGATTCCAGCTTTGTCTTTCGTTTCGATGATAGTACCTTGGTGTACAGAACCTTCTCCGAAGATAGTTTCAAATACTTCCCATGGATTTTCCTCCAATTGTTTGTGTCCTAAAGAAATACGACGATTTTCACGATCGATTTCCAATACAACAACTTCCATTTCGTCTCCTACTTTGCAGAATTCTGATGGATGTTTGATTTTTTTCTGCCAAGAAAGGTCAGAAATATGAATCAATCCGTCAACACCTTCTTCCAATTCAACGAAAACACCGAAGTTTGTGAAGTTACGAACTTTCGCGTTGTGACGTGTTGCAACCGCATATTTAGCTTCGATAGCTTCCCATGGATCTGGCATCAATTGTTTGATACCTAAAGACATTTTTCTTTCTTCTCTATCCAAAGTTAAGATAACCGCTTCAACAGTATCACCAACGTTCATGAAATCTTGAGCAGAACGCAAATGTTGTGACCAGCTCATTTCTGAAACGTGAATCAAACCTTCAACACCAGCAGCGATTTCAACGAAAGCACCATAATCAGCCATTACAACAACTTTTCCAGAAACTTTGTCACCAACATTTAATTCAGTGTTCAAAGCATCCCAAGGATGAGCTTGCAATTGTTTTAAACCAAGAGCGATACGTTTTTTGTCGTCATCAAAGTCAAGAATTACAACATTCAATTTTTGATCCAACTCAACGATTTCTTCTGGGTGATTAACACGACCCCAAGAAAGATCTGTAATGTGAATCAAACCGTCAACACCACCTAAATCGATGAATACACCGTAAGATGTGATGTTTTTAACAGTTCCTTCCAATACTTGACCTTTTTCAAGACCTGAAATAATTTGTTTTTTCTGTTCTTCCAACTCAGCTTCAATAAGCGCTTTGTGAGAAACAACAACGTTACGGAATTCTTGGTTAATTTTAACCACTTTGAATTCCATGTTTTTACCAACGTAAATATCGTAATCACGAATTGGTTTAACATCAATTTGAGAACCTGGTAAGAATGCTTCAATTCCGAAAACATCAACAATTAAACCACCTTTAGTTCTGCATTTTACATAACCAGTAATAACTTCACCTGTACGTAATACATCGTTTACACGAATCCATGCTTTGTGCATACGTGCAGTACGGTGAGAAATAACCAATTGTCCAGTTTTGTCTTCTTGACACTCAACGTAAACGTCAACTTTGTCTCCAACTTTCAAATCTGGATTGTAACGGAATTCACTTACTGGAACAACCCCTTCAGATTTGTATCCAACGTTAATAACCGCTTCTCTTTTTGTCAATACAACAACTGTACCTTCAATAACTTCTTTCTCATTAATAGAAGACAAAGTTGCTTCGTATTTGTCAGCAAGTTCTGCTCTTTGAATTTTGTTGTACCCGTCCATTGCGAGTGCATCCCAATCAAAATCGGCAGTTCCCTGCCCTGTAATTTTTGTTTCAGCCATTTGGCGTTTTTAAATTGTATTTCGAAGAATTCCAGTACTTTCGAAAGAAGTTAAAAATAAAACTGTCAAATCTGGAATTAACAGTTCTCTAAATTAGGGTGCAAAGGTAGCGATTTATTCTTTTCAAAATAAAAATTAACTAAAATATTCTTTGTTAATCGATTGACAAGCTTAAAAAAATATTTTTTAGACCAGAAACCCTTTTAAAATTCGGCCTAAATAGAGTTTGGAAAATAATATTTGAAGTCAAAGAAAAAAATACTTTAAGTTTTTATTAATTTTGCATTCAAAACAAAGATCAATGATTCCTCAAAATACCAAAACGATAGCAATTGACTTCGACGGCACTATTGTAGAAGACAAATATCCAGGGATTGGAAAACCACTCATGTTCGCTTTCGAAACTTTAGAGTTACTGCAGAAAGATGGCCACAGACTAATTCTTTGGACTTATCGTCATGGACAAGAATTAGATGAAGCTGTTGAATTTTGTCAAAAAAAAGGAATTGTTTTTTACGCCGTAAATAAGAGTTTTCCTGAGGAAGATTTTACGCCAAACACAAGAAGAAAACTAAATGCTGATATTTTCATTGATGACAGAAATATTGGTGGTTTTTTGGGTTGGGGAAATATCTATCAATTATTGTCTTCCGCTGACGCACCTGAATTAAAAACCAAGAAAAAAGGTTTTTTTAGATTTTAAAATATTAATCATTTAATAATATTTAAAATTTTAGGTAACCAAAAGAAATAGTTTACATTTGGATAAGTATTTTCATTTCTCCAAATGCCAAAAAAAGTTCAATCCTTTCTAATGAGTTTGTTTTATTTCGCCGCAGGAATAAATCATTTCATAAATCCACTTTTTTATATTGAAATTGTTCCTGATTTTATTTCGGAAAAAGCTTTAGCAGTTGCTGTAAGTGGACTATTTGAAATTGTTTTGGCAACTTTCCTCCTTTTTAAAGAGACAAGAAAATTAGCAGCAAAATTTATTATCCTTATGCTTTTCCTCTTCCTACTTTTGGTTCATTTCCCAATGATAGTTGATTATTACGAATCAAATAACAGCTTGTTATGGTTTGTTATTATTCGAGTACCCATTCAATTTTTTCTAATTTTTTGGGCTTATAAAATCTCAAAAATTAAAGTTGAATCTCAATTTTATTAACTCAAACAAGTTCTATATTACTCCAATTGGACATAATTTTCTACATTTATGCTAAACTTTAATGAATGCAAGAAAATCACAAATTTCAGTGTCAATTATATGACTATGATTCAGATTCATACATTTTAACCAAGAACACAGTCGATTTTTATGCTGAATATTTTGCAGATCAACAAAAGCAAAATAACAAAACTCATTGGCTTAATTTTCATTCTATCGAAGACAAAGGGCAAATTGAAAAACTTTGCAAAAAGCTAGAAATAGAATCGCTCACTTTCGAAGATATCTACAAAGAATTTAAGCGTCCAAAACTTGAAGAATACAATAATTATCTATTTTTTAAAATCAAATCAGCATTACCGCAAGAGAATTCGACTCAATTTCAGCAAGAAAGCATTTCTTTTATTGTTGGTTCAAAATACTTGATTTCCTTTCAAGAAAAAAGTTCAGACCATTTTCCTGATGTGAGAGATAGAATTGAGAAAAAGAGAGGGAAAATAAGAATGAAAGGGACTGATTTTCTTTTATTTAGATTATTAGAAGCGATTATTGATAATTATTTTGAAGCTCTAGATGATATCGTGCTTTCCATAGAACGACTTGAGTCAAAAGTAATTCGTCATCCGCACAGTGACACCTTAAAGAAAATTGAAGTTCAAAAACGGAAATTAATAGAGCTTAGAAAAATCGTTTTCCCTATGCGAGAGATTACATCTCAATTGGAAAAAATGCACACTCCGTTTCTCAAAAAAGAGAATCATTATTTTTTTGTTGAACTGAAAGATAATTGTTTGACTATTTTGGATGAAATTGATGCGAACAAGCAAATTTTAGATGGAATGGCCAATTTGTATTACGCTGTGCAAGGTCAAAGAATGAATGAGATCATGAGACTTCTGACGATTGTTAGTTCAATCTTTATTCCGCTTACATTTTTGGTCGGTGTTTACGGAATGAACTTTAAATTTATGCCTGAACTAAACATGAAATACGGTTATTATATTACGTGGGCAATCATGGTGGTCATTGCTTCTATTTTGCTTTTCTATTTTAGAAAAGTTGGCTGGTTAAAGAAACCAAACTTTCGAAATAAACTTTAATTAAAAATATGAAATTCAATTTATTATTTGTTTTCTCGTTTGCATTTTTTCTTTCAAATGCTCAAACTTTTTCAGGGAGTATTGGACCAATTAACGACAACGTTGAATCAAATTTCACATTAAATGTAGCTGGACTTCCCAATGTTCTAGACACCAATAATTTCGGTTTAGAAACAATTTGTTTAAACTTGAATCACACTTATCTCGCGGATTTGGAAGTCAGATTAATCTCTCCTAGTGGAGTTTCAATTTTGCTCTTTTCAGGAATTGGTGGTGGAGATGATAATCTCGAAAATACTTGTCTCAATGTCGATGCAAATCAAGCAATCACAGAAGGATTTGCGCCTTTTACTGGTACTTTTAGACCTAGTGGACAAATGGGATTATTTAATAATCTACAATCGGGCAATGGAACTTGGACATTGAAAATCAATGATGTCGCATCAGGAGATTTCGGAGATTTATTAAATTGGAGTTTAACTTTTGGAAATAATCCAGCAAGCTATTTCGTTTTTACAAGTTCAAATTTACCAATTGTGACAATCAATACCAATGGACAAAATATTCAAGATAATCCAAAAATTTCAGCTGATATGGGGATTATTTTCAATGGTGAAGGCAATAGGAATTATCTAACTGATCCAAAAAATAATTACAATGGAAAAATTGGCATTGAATACAGAGGTTCTTCATCTCAAATGTTTCCAAAAAAGCCTTTTGGAATTGAATTGTGGGATCTGAATAATAATTCAATCGATTCTTCAATTTTAAATATGCCTAAAGACAATGATTGGATTTTAAGTGTTGCTTATAGTGATAAATCTTTGATGCGTAATAGTTTCACTTTTAGAACTTGGGAGAAAATGGGTTACTATTCACCTCGAGGCGAAAACGTCGAATTGATTTTAAATGGAGAATATTGGGGTGTTTACTATTTATGTGAAAAAATAAAAAGAAGTTCTGATCGACTAAATATTGCTAAGTTACAACCGACTGAAATTTTGGGAGATGACGTAACGGGTGGTTATATTTTAAAAATTGATAAAGGAACTGGCACTGCTGCAAGTGAATGGCAAAGTAACTTCCCTCCTGCCAACAATCCTGGTGGAATCGCTCCTACGATAATGATTGATTATCCGAGTAGTGATGTAATCGTGCCACAACAATTTAGTTACATCAAAAATTACGTTGATAGTTTTGAAACAGCTTTAGCAACAATTGATTTCCTAGATACGATCAACGGTTATAGGCATTTCGCTGATGAAGAATCTTTTATAGATTATTTGCTGATTTCAGAAATGAATAAGAATGTTGATGGATTTAGAATCAGCACTTTTTTCTCCAAAGACAAAACGTCCAAAGGTGGAAAATTAAAAATGGGTCCGGTTTGGGATTATGATTTGGCCTACGGCAATGCTAATTACTGTCAAGCCTGGGATCCAACTGGATTTTCATTTGATTTCAATACAATTTGTGGTGGTGATCAATGGCAAATTCCTTTTTGGTGGAATAGAATGATGGAAGATACATTGTTTCAAAATAATCTTCGATGTAGATGGGAAAACTTAAAACCAATTGTTTTTGACACTGCAATAATAAATAGCTACTTAGATTCAATGGCAAATAGATTGAATGAAAGTCAATTGAGAAACTACAATCAATGGCCAATAATTGGAACATACGTATGGCCGAACTATTATATTGCAAATTCTTACCAAGCTGAAGTTGACACCTTAAAATGGTGGATAAAACAAAGATTTGAATGGCTAGACGCCAATATCCCAGGAAATTTGATTGCATGTGGTTTCACGAATATCAATGAACTCAACGCTCAAATTGATTTCAGCATTTATCCTAATCCATTTCAAAATCAATTTACTATCCAATTGAATGGTAAATCTGCAGGACTAGCAGAAATCAAAATATTTAATTTCGTTGGAGAGCAGATTTTTCAAAGTTCAATTCATGTTTCTGAAGGAAAAATCGATATTAATTTAAAAGAAAATTTACCTAAGGGTGTCTATTTCGTTGAAATTAGTTTGGATGGTAAGAAGAGTAATTTGAAGAAATTGGTGAGGGATTAGCGTTTTATTTTAAAACATTTACATGTCCTGTGTAAACTTTTCGTTCATCATTTTTCTTTAATTTAAACGATATTTTCCAAACATATGATCCGTCTTGAACAATATTGGGAGATTGAATATATGTTCCATCCCAACCTATATTTACATCATTAGATTCAAATAATATTTCTCCCCATTTATCAAAAATCGTGAGGTTATAACTCGAAGGATCAAATCCAGAAGTAAAAATAGGCTTGAAAATTTGATTAAACTGGTCGCCATCAGGCGTAAATGCATTTGGAACGTAAAAAATTAAATCTTCTTCATAACTGATAATTAATGTATCGGTTGAGGAACATCCAAATTCAGAATATGCTGTTAAAACAATCATATATCCATCCTCATTGATTGCAAAGTTGTGACTTGGATTTGCTAAATTTGAAATATTACCGTCACCAAATTCCCAAGCATATGAAACTGCATTAACTGATAAGTTTTCAAAATTAACAGTTGAATTATCAATATTAATTTCTAGTGGATTTCCTGTAAAAAGTGCTTCAGGAAATCCATTAACACAAATTAAATTATTGATGGTACTTGAAGCTGAACACGCATTTAAAGAAGTTGACAATGTTACATCATAGCAGCCAGGTTGAGTAAATGTATAACTAGGATTACAACCATTTAAAGTTATTCCATTACTTAAGGTCCAAATGCACGCGTTTGGATCACTTAAAGTTGTATTTGTGAAATTCACAGTTAATGGCTCACAGCCTAAAAGCGTATCTGCTGCAAAATCTAAAATCGGAATTGAATTCACAACAACATTTCCTGAAGTTGTTGCACTCGGGCAGTTGTTCAAAGTGTAAATAACATTAAAACTTGTAGTAGTCAAAGGTGAAACATTTATTGACGATGTTGTTTCTCCATTCTGAGACCAAAAATAAGAACCACCAACAATATCTGGAACAGCGGTAAGATTACCAATAGAACCTTCGCATATTGAAATTGGCGAAACAGTTATTACCGGAGTAGGATTAATAATAATTAAAACACTATCTTCTAAAAAATTACTACAGTTAACATCGAATAAATTAGTAATTTTATAATTACCAGAGAGTTGACCAAGATTGATTGTCGAATTACTAGAGATAATTGGTGTTTGAGGTATTCCATTTATATCAAAATCAAGAGTCCAAGGTCCATTTCCAGTAAAATTGACAATCACTGGGTTTATTGTATCACCGTCACAAAAAATTCCCCCTCCAGATATTGAAGCTGTAGGAATTGCAGCTGTATTTTCAGTTATAATAATACTAGTGAATGGTGAAAAACATTCGTTAATTTGATTCACTAAAGTAATAGTATCCGAAGCAGAAACATTTATGATTTGGGTTGTGTCGCCGGTACTCCATACATTGCCAAATTGAAAACTGGAATTTAATTGAACGGTTCCACCAGAGCAAAAACTTGTTGGACCATTTGAAGTAATAATTGGAGTTGGCACCGAAGGCAATACTGTAATTGTTAAACTTTGAGAAGAACTACAAATTCCTGAAATTAAGTTGATTGAATATATCAGTTCTTGAATTACAGTTGAATTATTTGTGATGACATCGGAAATTATGGTTGCATTTGTTGTTGCTAAAGTTTCCCCATTTGTTGCAATATTATCACTACTATTCCAAGAAAAGGTACTTGGAATAGTACTAGCTAAATTAATATTTGTATTTTCTCCATTACAGATTGTGTCTAGCAAAATATTTGTCAACAAAGGTGTTTGATTCATAGTAACGACAATTGTGTCACTCGCTATTTGACACCCAATAGATACAGTTACCCAATATGTACCTGATTGATTAACAAATAAAGTGTCATTTTGCTCAAGATTATTCCAATTATAAGTGAGTGTACCATTGTTATTTGAAGATGTTGGAGTTAATGCAAGCGGAGTTATTTGGTCGTAACAAAAAATTGTATCGACAGGTAATTGAATACTGAGATTCGATAAGTTTATTATTGGAATTATCGTATCAGTTATTATGCAACAACTAGAAGGACTTATTACTGATATATAAAGAGTATCAGAATTATACACCGTAGTTGAATTCCCAATTGTTCCATTTGACCAATTAAAAATCGGATTACTAATGTTTTGAATACTTGCTGTGATAGTTGTTGAATCACACGTTGAATTTTCTACAAATGTAACTTGCTCATTACACGGAGAAATATATTGTAAGTCAACAGGTACTGGATTCAAAGGATATGTAACCGTATTTGCAATATTTAAAACATTTAGATTATCCGAAAATGGAGCAAAACTTGTTGTTGTAACTGTCACAGGTGTAAGTGTCAAGCATCCAAGCGGATCTTCTAAATTTTCATCCAAAACTATTTGAGCTATATCTCTAAGACCTGCATTTGTTGTAAAATATCCACCTGGGATGTAGTGATTCCCATTTTTATAATTACTTGATCCACCACAATTTAAAGGACCACTAATATGACCAAGGTTACCTGTTCCGAGACTTATTAACTTGCCTAATAGGAAATCCCCAATTTTATTCGTTTTAATGGCAAACATTTTAGAATTATTTTGGTTCAAATTAGCATATCCATAAAGTACATAGCTATCTGCTGTAATATTCAATCCACGGCCAACTTCAAGAGTAATTCCGCCTAAATTATATTGTTTGCACCAAGAAACATTGCCGTTCAAATCTGTTTTTATTAACCCTGCTATATTGTTAGTGCAAGTTGAACAATTGTCATCGCCATATTGTAGTACAACCAACGAGTCTAATCCATCATATTCGATACTAATTCCATAAAATCTGTTGCTAATACCACTTGCTGTGTTAAATTCTAAATATTTATTTAAAAAAATATTCCCAATATCATCAATGCCAATCAACAAAGTTCTCATATCAAGATTTGCACCATTTGCATATGATCTGCCAGTGATAAACATTTTTCCATTTATCATTTCTGTGGTTGAATAGAAATCATCAATATAGTCAATCCCAAAGCCCGGAAACGTCAAACCAATAGCAGATGTTTGCCAAATAATGTTTCCATTTGAACTTGAAAAGGCTACAACTTTACCATTGTAACCATTCGCATTGTTGATTTGAGAACCCGTTGCGAAATATTTCCCATTTGCATATTTTACACTAGAAAAATAAGTATTACTTGTCGACTCTGCTTTTACCCAATATGGTATACCGCTTGTAGCATTTAATTTAAAAACTAAACTTCCCCGTATTGAAGTACCATTCCTCACCCATCCACATCCAAAAATTGTATCTCCAATAATATCGATATATGAAATATCTGAAGAAAAACCTAAAGTAGCTGAATTTAATTTCTTACTCCATACTATTTGATTATTTACATCCTTTTTAAAAATCCATGCATTGTCATTAGATGTGGCACCAAAATAAATTGATCCATTATTGTCAGCGCAAATTCCGTATGCATATTCATCTGAACTTGCTGAGCCTATCAAAGTAGAGGACTGAGCAAATATATTGATATAAAAGAAAATAATAAATAATATTGGAGAGAATTTTAACATAATGTTTTTAGATTAAGCATTTTAATTCAGGACACAAAATAAATAACACAAAGAATAATTATTTTTACATTTACCTCAATATAGTTATAATACCGTTCTTTTCTATATCACCATAGAATAACTTGTAAAAATACACCCCATCGCTTACTTCATTTCCGTGTAAGTCAACCCCTTTAAATGGTTCTGAATCATTAGATTGTTTGTAAATAATATTTCCCCATCTATTTAAAAGGAATAATTCGTATTCGTAACAATTTGAAAACAATGGGTTTAAAACTAACTGCTCATTTGTAAAATCACCATTGGGTGTAATAACATTCGGAACAATCGAAGAAAGTTCTGTCAAATCATTTACAGTTAATGTAGTAAAAGTAATTTCAGATTTACACCCATTTTGCACCGAATAAACTGAATACAAGCCTTCATTTATTAAGTAAGAATTTAGCACAATTTCATTACCAATACTAGCAAATCCGTTTGGACCTGACCAATTGTAAACTATGTTCAAAGGATTAATTATTTGTAAATGCACTTGATCACCAGGGCATTCTTTTGGACTATCATTAATTACTAATGGTTTATTAACATTTTGAGAAATTGAAACTTCTTGAGTAATAGTATCTGAACATCCATATTCTGTCGTAATAATTAATTCAACAAAAAACGTATCTGCAATACTAAAAACATGAGTCGAATTTTGAACTGTTGAAACTATTCCATCTCCAAAATCCCAGCTCCATTGATTTATTGTGCTTTCCGTTGTACTACTTGAATCAATAAATAAAATATCTGAACCTACACAGCCCTGAATATTTGAAAAATAAGCAATAGGATTGTGATGAATCGTAATTTGAATTGTATCCGAAACTGATCCACAACTATTAGAGCCAAAAAGAATATATTCGCCGCTAGTTTGAAAACTAGCTATACTTGATGTTTGACCGCTACTCCAAGAAAAAGTATCAACATTCGAGAATAAAGGATTTACACTAACACTTTGATTATCTGACACACAAGTATCAATTTCTGACATTAAATCTACAAATGGTTCAGGAATTATATTGATTTCAATAGAAAGAGAATCAGTACCACAAACATTTTGTGCCACAACAGAATAAACACCTTCTTGATTTGCCAAGAAATCATTTGTGTTAATACCGGATCCCCAATTAACATAATTTGCATTTTGAATCTGCGGATTTAGTAAAAATGGAAATTCAATTGCACATAAATTAAAAACACTATCAATTATTATATTTGGTAGAGAAATAAAATTAAGGTTTAAGGTGTCAATCACACTCAAACATTGATCGTTTATTTGAACCCAATATGTACCCGTTGCATTTACTGTTACAGTAGGATTTGTCGATCCTGTATTCCAAATATAGTTGACAGAATTTGATGTATTATTAATAGTTGGGGATATAGTATAATTGTTTTGAGCACAAGTATCTACATCAAGAAAAGGAGTATAAGTGGGTGCCGAAATTGATTCAATTTGAATAATTAATGAATCTGTCCCACAATAATTTGTACTGTAAATAACGTATTGACCTGGAGATGAAATATTATTTGAAATACCAGACGTACCGTCATTCCACACAACTGAATTGAAATTATCTATTATTGGACTAACTAATACTGGGAAATTATTTGCACAAACACTTAATAACGTATCATTCGAAATATTACTAAAATTGTTAATAGTTACACTAACTGTATCAAATATAGTTTGACATTGATCTTCTATTTTGACTGTAACAATCATTGAACTATCAATAACAAATACATTATTGGTATCTAATTCATTCCATAAAAAGCTCAAAGTTGACGTAGCGTTACTAATACTAGGAAAAATAAATAATTCATCATTTGAATATAAACAAGTATCTATATCACTAAATAATACATAATTAAATGGTTGATAAGGAGATACTTGATAAAATAACGTATCAGATCCACACATATTGGATCCAATCAAATAATATTCGCCAAAATCACTCACTATAATTGAATCTAAATTTTCGCCAGTATTCCATAAATATTGATTGGCATTTTCAAGATTTGCATTCAGCAAAAATGGAAATTGACCGTCACATAAAATAACCGTTGAATCTGCAGTAGGTATGATTATAGAATTAAAAACCACATTTATAGAATCACTAATTGAAGTGCAATTATCAGAAGCGGTAACCCAATATGTTCCCGAATTAGTAATTGATATTGTGTCATTATTTTCTCCAGTGTTCCAAATTATATTAGCTAAACCGTTTCCTCCAAGGATGTCAGCAATTAATTCCAAATTGTTTCCTTCTGATGCACAAATAACTGTGTCAGAAGGAAGGGATACCGATAAATCGGAAGAAAAAAAGTTTGGAATAACAGTATCTGTCAGCGAACAACAATTTAAAGGATTCATTATTGTTAAGTAAAGTGTATCTCCTTGTGAAACTGAAATTGTTTGAGTATTTTCACCATTCGACCAATTAAAAATTGGATTTGAAATGTTTGGAATCAATGCTGTTATAGTTACTTGAGAACAATAGCTTGACTGAGTAAATGAAATTGGTTGCGTACATGGCTCTACAAAACTAAGTTCCGTAGAATTATTTGCTAGATCAAATGAAAGTGCATTCGGATATGAATTAAGGTTAACCTGTCCTGAAAAAGGTGTATAAACATTTGTGATAACAGTGGTTGGAGTAATTGACAAACATCCATTTGGGTCGTTTAAGTCATCATCTAATACAATTTGTGCAATATCTCTACTGTTTGTGTTGGTTGTAAAATATGCACCAGGAATATAATGTTTATTGTTTTTATAATCGCTTGATCCACCACAATTTACTGGACCACTGATATGACCTAAATTCCCGCTACCTAGACTTATTAATTTTGCAAATTGAAACTCTCCAAACTTATTTGTCTTGATTGCAAACATTTTTGAATTATTTTGGTTGAGATTTGCGTAACCATAAAAAACATAGCTATCAGAAGTGATATTAAGGCCGCGAGCTACCTCTAAGGTAATACCACCTAAATTGTATTCTTTACACCAAGAAACATTTCCGCTCAAGTCAGTTTTTATAAGTCCAGCTATATTATTAGTACAGTTTGTACAGTTGTCGTCTCCATACTGCACTATCACTAATGAATCAGCACCATCATATTGAATATTTAACCCGTAAAACCGGCTTGCCGAAGCACTTGATGTATTAAATTGAAGGTACTTATTCAAAAATATATTTCCTGTTTCATCTATCCCTATTAGCATTGATCTCATGTTTAGGTTGCTTGCTCCATCAACATACGAACGACCGGTAATGAACATCTTACCGTTCACCATTTCAGTTGAAGCTGTAAAATCATCGATGTAATCAACACCAAATCCAGGGAACGAAACACCAAAAGCTTGAGTCTGCCAAATGATGGAGCCGTCTGCACTAGATACTGCTACGACTTTTCCATTGTAGCCAGATGAATTATTTACCTGTGAACCAGTTAGATAAAATTTACCATTTGCATATTTTATACTTGAAAAATACGTTTTACTTGTTGCTTCAGACTTAATCCAATAAGGTACCCCCGTTACTGCGTTGATCTTAAAAATTGTCCCACCTACAATGGTTGATCCATTCTTTACCCATCCACAACCAAAAATAGTGTCTCCAATAACATCAATGAATGAAATATCTGAACCGTACGTAGGGTGCATTGTTAATTTCTTACTCCAAATTAATTGATTGTTTGCATTTCTTTTAAAAACCCAAGATTGATTGTCGCTCGTTGCGCCAAAATAAATATTTCCGACATCGTCTGAACAAATTCCATATGCATATTCGTTAGCTGTTGCAGAGCCTATTAACATTGAACTTTGACAAAAGGAAAATGATATAAGAAAAAATGTAAAGGTGTACAGTAAAATTAATTTCATTAGGAAATTATAAATGATTAGTCGATGTAAAAATATTAAAAAAAATCACAAAACTTAACTTTTGTCAAGATTATGCAAGTTATTTATTAAATTAACTGGGATAATAAAAGAATTTAATTAAATCAATAACTTCTTTTTTATTGAATTTAAATTCAATATCTTTCGAAATTTGTTCGAAGTCATAACTAGTTTTTGATGCTTTTAGAATCTTAATTTTCCAATCTTTCACGGTTGATTCGCATAAAAATCCATTGCTTGAATTTATTACTTCAGAAGCAATTCCAACGTCACTTACTAAAACAGGAGTACCTACCTTTAGCGACTCTACAATAATAACAGAAAAAGTTTCAAAGTCAGAACCATGTAATAATAAATTTGCATTTTTTAAATAAAATGAAATCTCACTAGGATCTAATAGACCAAGCTGTATTATTGGGAAACTGTAGTTTTTTGTCAAAATATCTTTTAAAATTGGTCCTTCCCCAGCAATTTTAAGCTCAAATTCCAACTTCTGCTCTAAAAAAATACTCTCCAATGCATCTAAAAATAAAAATGGATTTTTGGGTTTTTGCCAATTTGCAACACATAAAAAAACGAGCTTTTGTCGTGCATTATGACTTTTCGGCTCGAACTTGAACATATTTGATTCAACAATATTTGGAATTACAAACAATTTTCTCTCTGGAACATGTCTAGAAATCTGAGATTTAAAAAATTCTGATACTGGAAAAACCTTTTCGATATTTCTTATTGCTTCTTTCCCTGACTTTCTCCAAATATCTTTTTCGATAAAGTTGTTAAATTTTGACCAATGCTCAGAGTGAAATTGGGGAATTTTGTGTTTTTTGGATATTTTGTATCCAATTATTCCTGATGGAAAAATTACATTAGAATGCACATAATCCATTTCATTTATTTTGATGTCAAATTTTTTGACCAATCTATTAAATAAATAAAAATGAAGAGGAAGAAAATAATATAAAAACTTGTAAAAAACACTGTCGACTATAATTTCAAATTGTTTAGAATGAATCCTTTTTAAGGATATTTTTAATATTTTGGAAGACTGTGTTAAGTTAAAATGTATAATGGTTTGGTCAGAAATCTCCGCAAATGCATCTGCATGTCGTTTAATGAAAATTCCAGCATTTGGTTGTTCTTTAGTTGGGAACCAATGCGAAATAAACAAAACTTTCTTTTTTGACATCTATCTTTACTATTTAAAAATATAATTTCCCCAATTTGTAAAGTCACCTTCATGTGAAATTAGTTTGCCTCTGAATAATTTAAATGGTTTGTAATTCAATTCAAAAAGAAATGATAAAATATCTTTAGAGTTATAACCCGCTGCTAAAAAACAATCTTCATTTATTTCGATTAAAATCTCTGGTTTATATTTTAGTAAAGTTTCTTTCATTCCTTTTAATGCATATAATTCTGAACCTTCAATATCAATTTTGATAAAATCAATTCTCGTGAATTCATCATTAAAAAATTCGTCGAAAACCTTTAATTCAATTTCTTCTTGAAAAGACCCTTTTGTTTCAGACTTAAAAAGGGTAGATAATCCTTCATTTATTCCACCTCCCTCACTCGCAGATTCATCAGTAAATATTGGTAAGAAATCATTGGCATTTGATAAACCAAACTTGTATGGCTCACAATTTTGTATACTATTTAGTTTTAAGTTTTGCGAAAGCCTATTAAAATTTTCTTGAACTGGCTCGAATGACAATATTCTACCTGAATTGATAAACTTTGAAGCAAACAACGTAAATTCACCTTGATTTGCTCCAATATCGATAAATACAAATTCATCTTTCAAAATTCTACTTAGATAAATTGATTCATTTACATGATGTAGTCCTGACCAATATATACATCCTCCCATGTAACTATGTATATCTAAGTTCATTTTGAGGTTACCTAAACAGTTATCAGTAACAATAAAGTTTGAAACTTTTTTATCTTTATTTATTCTATTTCGAATTTTTCTAGAAAAACGAAAAAATACCATTCCAGCTAGATAAAGCTTTAAAGTAAAAAAAAAGAAATAATTCAATTTTCTTAAAATAGATGACGAAAATGGATATGATTTTAATTTCATAAATTTTATATTCCAAATATTTTCCAAATATCAGTTAAAATTTTGAATTAATCAGACAATTTACTTTTGAATTTAGAATTACAAGATTGCAAATTATTTTGTTTACGGCATTGTTGAAATGTTTTACTGATATTTTCTTTAAATTTTTAACTTTACACCTTAAATTTGATAGAAAATGCGTGTATATCTCGACAATGCTGCAACAACTCCAATCGCTCCTGAAGTAGTTGAATGTATGATCCCTTATTTGCAAAATGAATTTGGAAATCCTTCATCTACTCACTTTTATGGTCGCCAAGCTAAAGCTGTAATTGAAAATGCACGCAGGTCGATTGCAAAACATTTGAACTGTAATCCTGCGGAAATAATCTTTACTTCTGGTGGAACAGAGGCTGATAATATGGCACTTCACACTTCGATCGAAACATTAGGGGTCAAAAGAATTATCACTTCAGCAATTGAACACCACGCAATCGGACATACCGCGGAGTATCTAGCAAAACATGAAAATGTTGAACTCGTTCACGTAAAAATTGATTCAAAAGGAAACGTCGACCTAAATGATCTGGAAAATTTGTTACAAAATGATGTAAAAACATTGGTTTCGTTGATGCATGCTAACAATGAGATTTCTACATTGTTGCCTTTGGATAAAGTATCTGCGCTTTGTAAAAAATACAATGCTTATTTTCATTCTGACACTGTACAAACCATGGGGCATTATCAATTTGATTTGCAAAATACGCCTATTGATTTTATTACATGTGCTGCGCATAAATTTCATGGGCCGAAAGGAATTGGATTTCTATTCGTTAATAAAATGCTAAAAGTTGAAGCTTTGATTCATGGTGGAGCTCAAGAAAGAGGCTTAAGAGGTGGAACAGAAAATTTATACGGAATTGCAGGATTAGCCAAAGCAATGGATTTGGCTTATGAAGATGTTATCGGTCATCAAAATCATGTTCAAGCACTAAAAAGCCATATGATTGATTTATTGTACCAAAATTTTGATGATATTTATTTTCACGGTGAAACAAATCCTGAAAAAAGTCTTTATACTGTATTGAATTGCAGTTTCCCTAAAACCGACAAAGCTGGAATGTTGCTATTTACTTTGGATTTAAAAGGAATTGCTTGCAGTGGTGGAAGTGCTTGTTCTTCAGGTGCTGTAAAAGGTTCACATGTGCTAGAAGGAATCCAAGCAGATGGCACAAGACCAAACGTGAGATTTTCTTTTTCTCGATACACTACCAAAGCAGAAATCGATTACGCTGTTGAACAGTTAGTTACCGTTTTCAGTAAAACACTTGTTTAATTTTGAGTAAAAAACTTCACATTCTTTTTCTAAGCTCTTGGTATCCTACTGAAAGCAAGCCCTTCTTAGGGAATTTTGTGAAAAGACATATCGAACTTGTTTCCAAAAATCATTTCGTTACTGTTTTGGATTTACAATCAGACATTTTAGTATCCGAAATTCAAATTACTACAGCTTCGGCTGAAAATTTCACTGAAATAATCGTTAAATATCCCAAAGGTTCAAATCCAATTAAACAATGGCTCAATGCGAAAAAAGCATTTAAAGCTGGTGTTGAATCAATTCAAAATGTTGATATTATCCATGGAAATGTCATCTTATCTAAGGGGTTGCAATTTGTTTGGGCAAAAAAATATTTTCAAAAACCTTTGGTGGTTACTGAACATGCTTCCTATTTCAGCAAAGAAAAAGCAAAATCATGGAATTGGCGGGAAAAATTAATCTTAAAGTCTGTAATTAAAAATACAACCGTTTTTACTGCTGTTTCTTCATTTCTAAGAAGTGAAATTCAGCATACTTTCCCTAACTTGAACGTTGAAATTTTACCCAATGTTATCGACGATTCCATTTTCACCTTAAAGGAAAAACCGCAAAATTCAACAATTAAATTCATTCACGTTTCTACTTTGGATGAAAGATATAAAAATGTTTCTGGGATTATTGAAGCATGCTCGATTCTAAAAAAACAAGGAAAAATCAATTTCGAATTAGAAATTATTTCCGACGAAAATTATGAATCTCTTCAAAAGAAGGTCACAAAGTTGGCCTTAGAGCGCATCATTGCGTTTTCTGGACCAATGCAACCTGCAGAAATAGCCAAGAAAATGCAACATTCAGACGCTTTGATCCTCTTTTCGAATTATGAAACTTTTTCTTGTGTTGTTGCAGAAGCATGGGCAACTGGAACACCTGTTATTTCTACTAATGTAGGCATCGCTAATCAAATGCAAGAAACGCTAGGCATACAAGTCTCAAAAAACGATATTGCTTCTCTAGTCAATGCCATGACACAATTTATGGAGCAAAAAGTTTCATTTAATTCAACCGATATAAAAATGGCTTCAATGGAGTTTTCATCTCAAGAAGTATTGAAATCGATAGAGAAAATCTATTCTTTGGCACAAAAATGAATTGAAAGTTCATAACTATCCTTTTGGTTGAAAAAATAATGCAAAAAACATAGTTTGCTTGTCATGTTTATTGTAACTTTGCGCCCCGTAGTTACAAAATTTTATACATGTCCAATTCTACGAAATACATATTTGTAACCGGGGGAGTAACTTCTTCGCTGGGGAAAGGTATCATTTCCGCATCTTTAGCAAAATTATTACAAGCACGTGGCTATTCTGCTACGATTCAAAAGCTTGATCCTTACATCAATATTGATCCAGGAACTTTAAATCCATACGAACACGGAGAATGTTTTGTAACGGATGATGGAGCAGAAACTGACTTAGATTTAGGTCACTATGAGCGCTTTTTGAACGTTCCTACCTCTCAAGCAAACAATGTAACGACGGGAAGAATTTACCAATCAGTAATCGAAAAAGAACGCAGAGGTGAATTTTTAGGAAAAACAGTTCAAGTAATTCCCCATATCACTGATGAAATCAAAGATCGTATTCAGATTTTGGGTAAAAAGGGAACTTACGACATCGTGATAACCGAAATCGGAGGAACTGTTGGCGACATTGAATCTCTTCCGTATGTAGAAGCTGTGCGTCAAATGCTTTGGGAATTTGAAAACGATTGTTTAGTAATTCACTTAACTTTGATTCCTTATTTGGCTGCAGCTGGTGAATTGAAAACAAAGCCAACACAACATTCTGTTAAGCAATTACTTGAATTAGGAGTTCAGCCTGATATTCTTTGTTGTAGAACAGAACATGAATTGGATCTAAACTTGCGTAAAAAAATCGCGAAGTTTTGTAATGTAAGTATCAATGCTGTAATCGAATCACGTGATGCTGATACAATTTACGACGTTCCAATGTTGATGCAAGCGGAAGAATTAGACAAGGTTGTACTAGAAAAATTAAATCTACCAACTAAGACAATACCGAACTTAGATTCTTGGAAATCGTTTTTGACGACTTTAAAAAATCCTGTTTCGGAAGTAAATATCGGTTTGGTAGGTAAATATGTTGAATTGAAAGATTCATATAAATCAATCAGTGAATCATTTATCCACGCAGGAGTTTCTAACGAATGTAGAGTAAATGTAAAATGGATTCACTCTGAAAAGTTGACCAAATCAAATATTGAAAGTGAATTGGGAGATTTAGATGGAATTTTGGTTGCTCCAGGTTTTGGTTCAAGAGGAATTTCAGGAAAAATTGACGCAGTTAGATATGCACGCGAAAATAACATTCCATTTTTCGGAATTTGTCTCGGAATGCAATGTGCTGTAATTGAATTTGCTCGAAACGTATTAGGTTTAGAAGACGCACATACTACGGAAATTGCAGAAGATTCAAAACATCCTGTTATTAGCATGATGGAAGAACAAAAAAACATCGCTAATTTGGGTGGAACGATGCGTTTGGGTGCTTACAAATGTGAATTAAAACCAAATTCCAAAACTGCAAATGCTTACAATACAGAATTGATTTCAGAACGTCACCGACACAGATTTGAATTCAACAACGAATATCTTGAACAATTTGAAAAAAATGGAATGCTTGCTACCGGTAAAAACCCTGAAACAGGTTTAGTAGAAGTTGTAGAAATCCCAAATCATCCTTGGTTTGTTGGGGCTCAATTCCATCCTGAATACAAAAGTACAGTAGCGAATCCGCATCCGCTGTTTGTAGCTTTTATCAATGCGGCAAAAGAAAATAAACAAAATTAGAAATGGATAGAAATACGATTCTAGGTCTTGGACTTATTGGTGCTATTTTGGTGACTTTCACCCTAATCAATAAACCTAAAGAACCTACCAAAGAGGAACTTGCAAAACAAAAAAAGGAAATCAAAGCGGCAATCAAAGACGCGAAAGACAAAGATACTTCCAAAGTTGTTGCTAAAATTGACGAAAAAACCGCCAAGATTTTAGTTCCTAAATTGGACAAAGATAAAGTTCAAATCAAAGATGCTAATGGTGCTTTGGTTTTTACAAATACTATCACTAAAAAAGATACTTCAATTGCTGAAGTTGTTAAAGAAGTTGCTCCAACAACTGAGGTTGTAAAAGGTGAAATAATTCGCTTGGAAACGGACAAATTAGCATTTGATTTCTCTACTAAAGGTGGGATTTTAGCAGCTGTTTATTTGAAAGAATATCAATCATATACAGATTTTGCTTCTAAAAATAAAAAATGGATTCCATTAAAATTATTCGGTGAAAATGATGCTGTGAATGAATTGAGTTTTCCATTAGAAGGAAAACAATTCTCAACTGGAAATCAACTATTCAGTGTAGTAGATTCATCCAAAAATGGTATTACTTTTGAACTGAAAACAGCAGAAGATCAATCAATTCAGTTTATTTATTCATTGAAGCCAAAAGCTTATGACATGGATTTTGAAGTGAAATTGAAAGGTTTCGCTGGAAAAGTAAATCCAAAAAATGTGATGTTAAATTGGAATGCTGATTTGAAAAAATCAGAAAGACTTTTGAATGCACAAAGATTGGTTTCAACTGTTTGCTTTAAATATAAAAACGAAGACCATGATTGGTTGAGCGAAGCAACTGACGACGAAGAAAAAATGGAACAAACGGTTGAATGGATTGCTTTCAAACAAAGTTATTTCAGTTCTATTATGAAACCAGTAGCTGGTTTTGATAAATCTGGTTCAAGTTTGAAAATTAAAAAATTCAGTGAAACAGAAGACCGTTTCCATTCTCACATCAAAAGATATGAAGCATCCATGAATTTAGCTTTTGCAAATACCGGTGATGCAAGTGCGAAAATCAATTGGTTTTTTGGACCAAACGATTATGAAGTTTTAAAATCATATGATTCAAATTATGAAGATATCATCAACTATGGTTGGGGATTATTCAGATGGATCAATATTTATGCTATTCAGCCATTATTTAATCTTTTGTCCGGTTCTGGTTTAGGATTTGGTATCGTTATTTTGTTGGTAACATTGATTATCAAATTGTTCTTGATGCCAATTCAATGGAAAATGTACGTCTCTTCAGCTAAAATGAGAATTTTGAAACCTGAAATTGATGAATTAAATGCAAAATTTCCAAACAAAGAAGATGCAATGAAAAAGCAAATGGAAATGATGTCATTGTATCGTACAAGTGGCGCCTCTCCCCTTGCTGGTTGTGTTCCAATGTTAATTCAAATGCCTATTTTATTAGCGGTTTTCCGTTTCTTCCCTGCGGCTTTTGAATTGAGACAAAAACCATTTTTATGGGCGGAAGACTTGTCTTCATATGATTCTGTTTATGATTTTAGTACATACCTTCCACTTTATGGTGATCATATTTCACTTTTCACTTTATTAATGGCTGTGACAACATTGGTTTACACGTATGTTAATAGTGGAAATATGCAACAACCAACGCAACCTGGAATGCCAAACATGAAAGTGATTATGTATATTTTCCCTTTCATGATGATTTTCTTCTTCAATAATTATTCTTCAGGTTTGAGTTATTACTATTTCATCTCAACTTTGATTTCAATTTTAATTATGTTGGCAATCAAGCAGTTCTTTGTAGATGAAGACAAGTTGAAAGAAAAAATGGCTGCAAGAAAAGCGGCTGCAACAACTGGAAATTCAACAGTTAAAAAGAAATCTAAATTTCAAGAAAGATTAGAGCAAATGCAAAAAGCACAACAAGAAGCTAAAAAGAAAAAATAAGCTTCATTGATATTTTTTGAAAAGGTTTACTGGAAACGGTAAACCTTTTTGCTATCTTTAAAAATCGAAAAGAAATATTTTTCAAATTCAAATTATTTCAAACTAGTAAATATGTTCAAATATCTGATTTTATTAAGCTTAGTACTTTTCACTGCTTGCTCTGAGAATAAAACCAAAGTAGAGCCAGAAAAGAAAAACAAATTTACTTTTACAGAGAATATATTTAATCCAATTTACATCACAGCACTCTTTGATTCACCCAATAATTTTGGTCCAATATGGAATACAGATGCAATTAATGCATTGAAAATAAAAAAGATAAGTCTCTACGTTAAAGGCGGAAAATACAAGAATAATATGTCTGAGAAACTTACTTATTCTTTCAATTCAGCTGGTAAAGCATTAGATTTCAATCATTTTCTTTATAATAATTCAACTTCCCCTTTTTCGACCTCAGGATTCACATACAACATGAACGGAAGCATAGAAAAAATCGATGTATTCAAATACATGGAATTTGGAAATGTACCTCCTATTTTCATTCGAAGCGATTCCAGTAAAACTGCAGTAATCACCTCTAGAAACAACAATAATTTTGATTCACTGGTATTTTATCCGAATATCGAAAATCCAAAATTGATCGTTGAAATTGTGAATCACAAAGTAAATTCAATTGAGATTTTTGTTGAGAAAGGAGCGAATCTTGATCAGATTCAAGCATTAGCAAAAACGTTAGATTCAACCTTGAATATTTTTGAACTTTCAGAAAAATCAGTTATTTATTTGGATAAAGATTTACCGATTGAAAGTTATCGATTAGGGCCAAATTGGAGCAAGCAAGAAAAATCAAAATCTTGGGAATACAATGATAACCAACAACTTGTTAACTATTCAGAAAGATTACATGGTACTTTAATCAAAAACATTGTAATCAGTTACGATGACGAAAATTTACCAGATGAACTTGTAGTTGACCGCAAAAGATTCATTTTTTATTCTTCCGCAAAATAATGCTATCTAAACAAGAATTAAAGGACAAGAACATCCAATTTTGGACAGATTTTAAATCATACATGTCGAAACATCGTTCTTCGAATGGTAGAAAAATCAATTGGATAAACTACCCTACTGATGTGAAATTTATCTTTCTCAGACTAGAAGTTGATAAATTTGGTGTAAGAGTTTGTTTTGACATCCAAGCAAAAGATCAATCAGTAAGAGAAATTGTTTGGGAGCAAATGGAAGAGCTCAAAAAAGTGATGGAAAGTAGCATGGGAGTTGATGGAATTTGGATTTCTAATTACAGCACTCCAGAAATAGCTTCTTTTAGCAGGATAAAATGGGAATTAGACTCTGTGAACTATTTCAAGGAATCAGATCAAATAGCGATCTTCGAATTCTTAGAGGAAAAATTAGTCGCTTTCGATCAATTTTACCAAGATTTCAAGGACATCATCATCTTGTTAGTCAAATAAGTAATTTTCCATTTAACATTATTTTACCGGGCATTTTCTAAAATCTGCCAATATTCTTTTAACTTTGTATCTATGTCAAAATATATTTTAACTATAGTTTCACTTGGATTGTCTTTCGTTTCAATGAGTCAGGTGGTAATTTTAAACGAAGATTTTCAATCTGGCTTTCCTTCAACTTGGTCTATGGTGGACGTTGATCAACAAGTTCCAAATAGTGCTGTTGCAGAATATGTAAATCCTTGGATTATCAAGGCAGACCCAGAAAACACAGCTGATTCCGTTGTAAGTTCTACATCCTTTTACGAACCTGTAGGTCAAGCAAATAAATGGTTAATCACACCAGCAATCACTTTGGGTGATTACGGAAATTACCTTTCTTGGCAAGCAAAATCTCATGATCCATCTTATCCTGAAAATTATAAAGTTTTAATTTCGACTTCAAATCAAGTTGCTGATTTTTTAGATACAGTAAGATTAGTTGTACTTGAAAATCCAGAATGGACCACAAGGGAAATTGATTTAAGTGGTTTAGGTTTTAATGGACAAACTGTTTATTTAGCATTTGTAAATACGACAAACGATGGTTTTAAGTTGTATTTAGATGATATCAATGTTCGCAAAAATGATCCAGTTGGAATCCAGGAATTAACTGACATACAAATTCAAGTATATCCAAATCCGACGGCTGGAAATATCAAAATCAATTGTGATAAAAAAATCAATCAAGTTTCAGTCTTTTCGTTAGAAGGAAAACTAATGAATGAATTTAATTATAATAATGGAGATCAAATAAATCTATCCAATTTAAATTCAGGAGTTTACTTATTGAGAATTGAAATCGCTGGAAGTATCAAAACAATTAGAATAATTAAAAGATAATTCGTTCTAAGGTTCAGGGATTGGAATTAATTCAAGTGAATATTCGTAATTAGAAATTGGTTTCAAAATAATTTTCTCGTCTGAAAGCATTTTTAAAGCAAAAATCCAGTGCGTTTTATCAAAGTCAAAACGAACATTATTGAAATTTTCTGAAACTGAAAATGTGCCCTTTTGGCCAATTTCATCTCCCAATGTATTCATCTTCTGCATGTAAAAATTTCCAGACTTGTGGAAAATCAAAATTTCTTTGTATTTATTGCTTAGTGGAGAGAAATCTTTTCCGTTCTTATATTTATGAATGACCAACCAAACCTTTGAAGTATTGCTGTGAAAAACAAATGATTGATCGATTGTAATCATCTGATTATCTGAAACGCAAGCATTAAGTATCAAGACCAAAACTAGTAATTTCCCAAACTTCATCATACGATTTTACAATGCCATTTTATTGTCTCGAATTACTTTAGCGATTTCAACGTTCATTGAATCTTGCAGTTCTTTTTTGATTTTGCTGCCTTCAATTTTTTCAACGCAAACGTATTGATATCGATTTTCTTTCCATTTATACAAACATTGTAATCTATTTTCAAATTCATCAAAGAATTGCAAAACCAAATCATCATGTCCAGAAGGAGATTTTCGCATTCCTATTAAATGAGCTACAAATGTATTTACCAATACCAATTTCCCTTGTTCACGCTGGTATACCAACGCTCTTCTCAATGGCCAATCATGAACACCAGACCTGATTACGAGTATAAAAGCATTGTCAATTTTCTCATTTTCAATGAATGGCAAAACGTGAAAAAACTTAGGATTACATGCTGGTTGAACTGCATTGTTCAAGTCCTTTTGATTAGGATCGCAAATCTTTAGTTCGTAAAGTAAATCCAACATTTTTGGATCTGAAAACTTCACTTCATCAAATAATATTTCAATATTTTTCTCTTTTTTTACTTCTTGATTATCAACAACTTCAATTGGAATATCCTTTGGTTCATCTTTACAAGACGAAAATATAACCAACACAAACAAAAAAGGCAAAATTTTATTCATTTCTAAAAATTTTATACAAAACGTAAAAAGACAAATAGGTTACTATACATGAATTGGAAAAATGGAGCCACTCATTTCAAATGCGCGTTTAAACTCTTGATTGTCAATTCCAGTAGAAATTTCATTTTCTTGAAACCACTGCAACATCAATTCAGTTGGCATGTTTCCAGTCAAATCATTTGCAGCCATCGGACAGCCACCAAAACCTTTGATTGCTCCATCAAATCTTCTACATCCGCTACTGTATGCAGCTTCAACCAATGATTTTGCATTTTCATGAACAGTATGTAAATGAGCACCAAACTCAACATTTTTCAATTCTGGAATTAAATCTTTGAACAAGGATGAGACCAAGGTTGGGGTAGCACAACCAATTGTGTCTGAAAGCGCTAAAATTTTTATTCCCAATTCATTATATAATCGCTCGGACCATTTAATGACAATGTCAGAATTCCAAACATCGCCATATGGATTTCCGAAACCCATCGAAAGATATACAACTAAATCTTTGTTGTTTTTGAACGCTAAATTTTGGATTGTTTCAAGCCTAGCCCAAGATTCTTCAATAGTGGCATTTGTATTTCTTTTTTGGAAAGTTTCAGAAACGGAAAAAGGAAAACCTAAAAAGTCAATTTCTTCAAATTGCACAGCTTCCTCTGCCCCACGTTCATTGGCAATGATCGCCAATAAATTAGTTTCAGTATTACTCAAGTCAAGTTTGTCCAATACTTCTACTGTGTCTTTCAATTGTGGAATTGCTTTAGCAGAAACAAAACTTCCAAAGTCGATAGTGTCGAATCCACAATTTAGCAATTGATTAATGTAACTCGCTTTTTTTTCTGTTGGAATAAAATCAATTATGCCTTGCATCGCATCGCGCGGACATTCTATTACTTTTAGCTTTTCCATGGTTGTAAAATTAATTGATTTAACTCTATAATCAATAGAATTAAAAAATGTCTTGAAAAATTTAGTTTATTTTCGAGCTAAAATCGCCTTGTTGATTCTTTTCACTAATCCTGGTCCTTCGTAGATAAATCCGGTGTAAAGTTGAACTAAATCTGCTCCTGCATCTAATTTTTCTAAGGCATCTTGTTCAGAATGAATTCCGCCGATTCCTATTATTGGGAATGCTTTGTTTGACTTTTCTGCCAAATACCGAATTACCTCAGTTGAACGATTTTTTACAGGTTTACCAGACAATCCACCAGCACCAATTGATTCAATAATTTTAGAATCCGTTTTAAGATTTGCTCTTGAAATAGTCGTATTAGTTGCAATAACACCTTGAATTTTCGATTTCTCAACGATTTCAATGATATCATCTAATTGACCATCAGTTAAATCTGGTGCGATTTTTAATAAAATTGGTTTGGGCGCGTTATTTTGATTATTTTCTTTAACCAATTCTGACAGCAATGCCATCAACGGCTCTTTCTCTTGTAAATCTCTCAAATTTGGCGTATTTGGTGAAGAAACATTCACAACGAAATAATCTACCACAGGAAAAAGAACTTTAAATGCTTTTAAATAATCTGAAAGTGCATCTTCATTTGCTGTAATTTTATTTTTACCAATATTTCCACCAATTATTACATTAGTTCTTTTATCTTTTAAACGTTCAGCAGCTACTTCTACTCCTTCATTATTAAAACCCATTCTATTAATAATACCCTCGTCTTGTTTAACTCTAAACAACCTTGGTTTATCATTTCCTGGTTGAGCTAAGGGTGTCACAGTTCCGATTTCGATGAATCCAAAACCACAATATGCCAAATCGTTAAACATTTTGGCATCTTTATCAAATCCAGCTCCCAAGCCTACTGGATTTTTAAATTTCAATCCAAAAACTTCTCTCTCTAATTTTTTGTCTTCGATGATGTATAGTTTTTTCCAAATCCATTTCATTCCTGGTAGTGCTAACATGAAATGAATTGCTTTCGCTGTAAAATGATGGACTTTTTCAGGGTCAAATAAAAATAAGAAAAACCTTACTATTGAATACATAATATAGAACTTTGGACAAAGGTAAAAACAGAAAGCGAGGAACAAATGCCCCTCGCTTTAATTTTATCAATATTTTTCCAACAATTAGAACTTCGCTCTTCCTCCTTTGTATCGAGAAATTCGCATTTTCTTCATTGGTTTATATGAGAAGTTTTTGTAGAAAGTCATATTTACATAGAAATAAGCATCTTTTTGTGGCTCACCTCTTTTTGACCCTGGATTAAACCATTCTGGATGCGTTACTGATGGATTACTTAATGCTGCAGCAGTTGCAGAAACTTGTGTCTCTAAAATTGCAGGATCGTAGTAGAAACCATGAACATCGTCAATGTAATCTGAGAAAGTTTTAACGTAAGTAGCTTCAATTCCAATTCTCCACATTCCAGACAACGCTCTTCTGTATCCAATACCAATTGGAACTGTTGCAGTAAATGGTAAATAAACCTTAGCGCCTCCTTCTAGCCCTTGTCCTTCAGTTTTTAATGGTCTCAAATTTACCCAATCTCCATTGTATTGAGCTTGAGGATTGAAATACGCTAAACCAATTCCTGCAAAAACATAAACTTGATCATGGTGTTCACCAAAACCTTTCATGCCTTTCATATTATATCTTTTTCCGTATTTCTCATTTACAAAAATCAACCATTCCAAACGTTGGCTTAAATTGACAACAGGAGAACGAAATGACAAATTTCTAGCATTTCTATCTGAATCATTTGTTAAAGCATCACTCCCTCTAAGCAAACCTATATTCAACAAAGAAGTAGTTGCAAAATGAGGTGCAAAACGATATCTGAATCCTACTCCAACATCAAAACTTGTAGATGGAAAATCTAAATCGACTAAACTGTAATCAGTCCCAATTTGATCTCTACCTCCCAAATCACCTAAGAATTGCGTAGCTCCTCCTTGAATCATTAATTCTTTTCTGTTCATCTTCCAATTCTTCCCTGAGTTGAAATTAGAAGCTTGCCCAAAAGAGATTAGACTAGATAATACTAAACAAAAAGTTAAAAAATATCTCATAATTAAAATAAAAATGACACAAAATGTCAATTTAACGTCACGAATTTAAATAAAAAAATGTTCTAAATCTACATTTGTTAGAATAAGTTATCAAAACCGACCTGTGAATGAGAATTCTAACACATTAATTGCTTGAAATTTGTTTAAAGTCATAGATTTTTCCATCATCCAAGGAAATTAATTCAATTAAGTCATTCTCCTTTTTTTCAAAATAAAAAACCATTTGCTCGCCTGGTTCATTTTCTCGAACCAAAGTTAAAGTTTTATATTGTCCATTTTGAAGTATTCCTTTGTAGACATTTTGGCTGTCTTTGCGCTGTTCAAACCATTTCAAAACTTCTGATTGACTAATTGTTAGAACAACAAAGTAAAAATATCCTTCTTCATCCACATAGAGATAACCATTTTGTATTTCTTGTCCTTGTCCACGAAATAAAAACGATTCATTTTTTGCAATTTTCACCGTTTCAATTTTTTCTTGAGAAAACCCATTGATCGACAAAAATCCAATTATAAATATAAGTTGTAATGATTTCATTCTATTGGGATTAGACTCATCGGGATTAATTCAAAAATATTCTTATTTTCATCTTCCGTAACTATGTTAGTGATGAAAATCATTTCTCCTAAAGCATATTGATAAATATCTTCAATCACTTCTTTCGGTATAATATTTCCTTTAACTTCAACGGTCAAGTTTTTCTCTCCATGAGGATAATTTATTACAAAAGAAAGAATCTTATAATTTTTAGCGGTTTGAATACCTTCAATATCGCCAAGTTGAGCAATTGGAATTTCTCCCTCGTAATATTCGTTGATATGTGGAAACAAATTTTCTTGTTGAGTTGAATCCATTCCTATCTTTATGTGCTCAATCTCTTCAGGCTGAGCAATTAAAAATAAATTATTTAGAAATAAAACACTAAACAGAAACAGTTTCATTCATTAACTTATTGAGTAAATCCTTGACAGATTCGCCACTTTCTCCTTTTTTGAATACTATTTTAGAAAATTCTTCCTTTGATTTTCCACTTTTTAACTCACAAATTCCAAAGTCGCCTCCTCGTTCAACTCCAAATATAATCAATTCATCGTTAGAATGAAAACCAAAATCAATGATTGGATGAACAGCACCGTCTCCATAGTTGAATCTCAAATCTTTGTCTAAATTAAATACGAAAATTTGACTAAAAACAGCGACATTGGGTGAATTTTCCCATGCAAAAAACGGGTCTGATTTCAACGCAGCTGGATACTTGCTTGGTTTATCACAATTGTAAACACCCCATTGATTGACTTGAAACGTTGCAGTTGCTTCTTCCCTTGGACCATTTACTAACCTTTCATTCAACTCAGCCAAATCTCCCCTTAAAGCTTTTTGATATGCTTCTTTTCGTTGCTGTAAAACAGTTTTATTCTTTTCTATTTCAGCGACCGTTTCATTGAAATTACTTATTGCAACATCAAATTCTTTTTTGGCTTCAGTCAATTCTTTTCCTTGAAGAACTGGACGAACAGGTAAGCTAAGTTTTTCTGAACTAGATGAAAAAATCATTTGATACTCATCTTTTCTTTTCTCTAATTTTACATCAGACCAAGTCTTTTTAGTGAAATTCTTATCGTATCCAGAAGTTTGAATGATTTCAAATATCAAATTCTCAAACTTTGCCAATTCAGGGTACATTTTTTTATTAAAATCTAAATCGAATTTTTGATGAGCTTCATTAGGAATTTTGAAACTTTCGATATTCGGTTTTTTAACTTCTGATTTGGACAAATCTAAAGCGGCAATTTTGTTGTCAATATTTACAATTTCCTTTTTTATCTCCAATGGATTATTTGCGGCTAAATTAGGATTTTCCTTTTGATGCTCAAACTCATACTTCACTGGATATTTACTCCAATCTTTTGTAGTTTCATTCAAACTCCAAAAATCAAAACCCGCAGGATTTTTGGTCAACTTCAAATCGATTTCAATCGGTTTTTCGGCATTAATTTGAACCACTTGATCGTTTTGTTTCCCTCTAATTTCAATCATTCCTGCAGAAATAAAAGCATCCTCTTTTTGATAATCCATAGGAATTCCAGCTAGAAAGGCAGAGACTTTATCAGGAAATTCTCGCACTTCAATTTCTACACTTTCATTCCTGTTTTCAGGCAACAAACTTTCTTTTGGAATCTCAATTTTTGTACCACTTGGAAGAATGATTTCTTCATTTTTATTTGGATTTACTTCAAAAGTTTGAAATGGAACATCTTCACCTTCAATTGGAGGGTGAATACATTCAGTGTCTTTTGGTAAATCTGTGATTGCTAAAGTATTTGTCTTATCATGCGTTTCATTTTGACTGTTTAAATAATTCACACTAAAAAAAAGTGCGATTCCGATGGAGGCTAATCCTGTTGGTCCCCAAAACCATGGACTTTTCCAAACGGGAGGTTTTGATAACAAATGTTTTGATAGTACTTGATCAAAATTTTGTCTTGCGCTGATTTGCTCTGAATTTAGGTTGGGGCGATCCAGATTCATTTTTCTATTGGTCATCTGCACGAATTAAATAAAGGTTGAAAATTACAAAACTGTTCTAAATATCGGTTCAAAAAGTCTTGCTTTTTATTGATTGTAGCCAAATTCCTTTCCTCCAGATGGAAGAAAGGAATCTTGAAATGATGCTTATTATTTCTCATGAAAATATTTTTTTAATTTTTCTAACGCTCTAAAACACTTCACTTTTGCATTGTTTTCAGTGATGTCTAAAATTTCGCCAATTTCTTTGAAAGAACGTCGTTCGAAAAAACGCATTTCTATCAACTGAAGTGGCTCTTCTTTCATTTTACCCAATGCACGAAAAAGAATCTTTTTATTGATTTCAGATTGATCTTCGTCCATTTCATCCATCATTTCAAATAAAGTAACACTTTCAACATTTACAGTTCTTAGTGCTTGCTTGTCGCGGAAAGATTGATATAATTCACTTTTCGCAATCCGATACAACCAAGAACCAAATGGTACTCCTCTATTTTCATATTTATGAATATTTTTCAATGCTTTCATAAATACTTGTGACGTAACATCAAATGCCATTTCGGTATCATCCATCCGTTGGTGAATGTACCGGAAAATGGGCTCATGGTATTTCTTGTACAGCGGGCCAAACAACTCGGGGTTGCTTTTAGCTTGCTGTATCCACACTTGCTCCTCCTCAAGACGCTCGTGTGTGTGGTGATACAATGGGTTAACTGTCATGATTTCTGGTTTTATTTTTGGTTTTATGCATGTAAAGCTTGCAGACTTTACAATCAAATAATGCAAACTTTAATATTCGTTACACTATTTTATCATAAAACGAACCAAAAATTCTAGTTATTATAAAAAATGGAAAATAAATGTTTGGAAAGTGTTGTAAAAGCTAGAAAAAACGAATTGATAGATTTGTATAACCAAATAAAAAATTGTTGTTTTTTTTGTATGTTTGAATTTCGAAAGCTAAATTATTGAATGTCTAAATGATTACTATTTTGAAAAATATCTTTTTGTTTTGGGTTGTACTTTTTGGGATAATCTTTGGTTTAACAAAGGTTGTTCATGTATGTTATCCCCAAATCGACACATTGAATATTCCTATCCAAATAATTGGAACATTTCTATTTGCTGTCGTTTTATTTTTCATCAAAAAGAAAAATGTTTAACGATTGATTTCTTGTTGGTTTTTGGCATGATTTTCAAAATCGATTATTATAGCTGTGCTTTTGACTTTTGCTAAAACAAAAATGCACGCCAAAAACAATTACATACATTACCTTGCGCCACGGATTGCATCCGTGGCTACCCATATTTGGTACCTACGGCACCATTTGGATGTTTGATTTTCGGTGACATATCTTTTCTTTATTTGGCGTGATATTCAAATTCGATTATTATTGCTTCGCTTTTGGCTTTGACTAAAACAAAAAAGGCACGCCAAAAACAATTGCATACATTACTTTGCGCCACGGATTGCATCCGTGGCTACCCATATTTGGTACCTACGGTACCATTTAATATTTGAAATTCTGTGTATTTATTTTTTATTTGGCATGATTTTCAAAATCGATTATTATTGCTACGCTTTTGACTTTTTTTTAAAACAAAAATACACGCCAAAAACCATTGGATGTATTTCTTTGCGCGACGGATGCAATCCGTGGCTACCCATTTTTGGTGCCAGCGTCACCATTTTGATAATTGAATTTCTATGATAAATTAATCATAAAAAAAGCCGAAAATTTTATTTTCGGCTTTTGAATATTAATGGATTATTTCTATTGTTGTGACAACCACTCTTGGAATTTCTTCGCGTTTGCGGCGTGTTCAGCATAGCCTACAGTGAAATCATGTTTTCCAGAATAATCAGCTTTGGCGCACATGAAAATATAATTGTTGTTGTCTCTATTCAAAACTGCATCAACTACTTGTGTTGGTGGAATACAAATTGGACCTGGAGGCAAACCGTCGTTGTAATAAGTGTTGTATGGACATTGAATTTCACGGTGTTCGTATGTCAAACGCTGAACTCCTTCCAGTTGATCTCCCCAGCAAAACTTAAATGTTGGATCTGATTGCAAACGAATTCCTTGTTTGATTCTATTTAAATACAAACCTGCAATGATTGGCCATTCTTCTGGATTTTTCGCTTGTTCTGAGTAAACAATACTTGCTAATGTAACTGCTTCAGAAGGTGAATCTAAACCGATTTTTGCCAATTTTGACTTTCTTTCAGGTGTCCAGAAATCTTTGAATTCATCTGCCATACGAACCAAAAACTGCTCCGCGTCTGTGTCCCAAAACATTTTGTAAGTATTTGGCAAAAACAAAGCCGGCAATTGTTCTGAAGTAAAATCATATTTCTCCAAAGTTGAATCATTGGTCAACATATCAGCCAACTCAGCGCTGTCAATCATTAAACATTTAGCTACTTTTCCTGACATTTGATACACATCGCGACAGTTGTTGAACGTCACTTCTACTTCGACTTCCGCATTTCCATTTCCTGCTGAATTTTTGGTGAAGCCATTTAATAAGGTTCTGTAGCTCGTGCCTGATTCAATGTCATATTTTCCAGATGCTAATCTGTCAGCGTCCAATTTTTTATATTCACCCACTTTCAAAAACGCATCTTTGTTAGCAATAATTTTTTCACTTTCCAATTGATCTGCCAAACCTTTCAATCCTTTCGAAGCATCAAAATAAAATGCAACTGTTTTTGAATTTTCTGTTGTTTTCATTCCAGCCATGTAAACTGAAATTTTTGGCCAAAAAGCCACGATACCAATTGCTCCAACGATGAGCAAACCAATTCCTACTTTTTTAAACATAACTGATATATTCTTTCGTTTATCCTTTTTCCTTGGTCAAAAAACCATTCTTTTCGAGTTCCTACCAATTCGAACCCTACACCTTCAAATAAATGAATACTTGAAGTATTATCTTCTAAAACATTGGCTGTCAGATTATGGAAATCAAACATGATTTGACAATATTCAATCAAAATTTCTAAACTTTCTCTGGCAAACCCTTTGTTTCTTTCTTTTTCTTCTGCTATCAAAATCCCAATTCCTGCTCTTCCATGCTTGAAATTTGCTTCAAATAAATCCAATGTTCCTACTGCTTCATTGGTATCATTTAAACAAATCATCAGTCGCATTTCGCCACTTTGACGGAAGTTATGAATGCTGTTGATGTAATCCAAAATCCCATGCATCGAATAAGGTGCTTCTGTCCCACTCACGCGCCAATTGTCAGGATTATTTTCCCAAATTAAAACCTTCGCCGCATCTTCTGGTTCTATCGCTCTTAAATGAATTTTATTACCTCTTAGCATGAGTCAATTGGTATAATCTATTTTGAATATCTGATCTTGAATACGCTGGAATTCCAATATAATCTGCTGGTAAATTGATCCCAAAAATGGTTTCAACTACACCTGCTTCATTTAGCAAGTTTAATAATTCTATGAGAATTAAATCTTGTGTTTCAGAAAAATAAATTTCAGTAATAGGCGTCAAACACGTCAAACCATCGGAATTTGCTTTTTGATACTTTTCAAAAACTGTTTCTAAGTGTCTGTTTTTAATGCTATTTTCTGAAGTTTTGATAACAAGTGTTGGTATTTTTTTTGTACTCAACAACTTGGTGATTTTTTTCACTGAAATGTTTTCGTCTTTCCCTGAAACTTTTAAGCTGAAATACAATCCATCCTTTGAAATTCCAATGTGTGGCGGAATTTTATCTGCATGAAAAACCCAAAGAAAAATCCCCAGTTTGAAATCTTCATTGTCAATATTTTTCCAAGAATCGATCATTCCGTTATACATGCATCGTTCCTTTAAAAACAAACTCTGCTGGTCCTGATAACCAAATATTTGTGAATGAAGAATTATCTTCTGCAACAAAAGAAACTTTTAATTTTCCACCTTTGACAACAATATCATATTCTTGAAAACCAATTTGCTTCACTTTAAATGCGCTTGCGATAGCTGCGGCTGTAACTCCAGTTCCACAAGACAACGTTTCGTCTTCTACACCGCGTTCGTATGTTTCAACATTTAAATGTTTCTCATTTTGACGAACTAAATTGACGTTGATTCCATGCTCTTGATAATGTGATGAATAACGTATTAATTTTCCAAACTCAACAACATTCTGAATTTCCTCATTTTCGATAAATCTGATATAATGCGGCGAACCAGTATTTAATTCAAAATCTCCGTCAATTTCCTTGACTTCAATTACATTTTGCATTTCGATAGAAATGGTTTTTTCAGTCATTTTGGCTTGATGCTCTCCATCGATTGCTAAAAATGTGACGCTTTCGCAATTAATTCCTAAAAAAGCAGCAAATGCTACTGAACATCGTGCGCCATTTCCACAAAAACTTTTGGAACCATCAGAATTGCTGTAATCGACTTCAAAAGCATAATTTTCATGTTTGTTGATACAAATTAACCCATCAGCGCCAACACCAAAGCGGCGGTCGCAAATCAATTGAATTTGAGCGATTGACAGTTGATTGTATTTTCCATCGCGGTTATCGAGCATCACAAAGTCATTCCCGGTACCTTGATATTTATGAAAATTGATTTCCATGAAATTGAATTTGAAGCAAAGGTAAGAGAATTAAAGCTTAATTTTAAGCTTTTGAATCGCGATTTTCTAACAATCAAAGAAACATTTGTAATGCAGACAAACAAAGAAAAAATGTTGACTGGTGAGTTGTATCAGTCGTTTGATCAAATTCTTTCTACTGAGCGAAAAGAGGTACAGAAATTACTTTATCGACTCAATCAATTAGAACCAGATAATTTCAAAGAAAAATCTGAAATTTTAAATTTAATTTTCAAAGATTTAGGTAAAAATATTTTCATTGAATTGCCATTTAGATGCGATTATGGTTACAATATCAGCATTGGAAAAAATTTTTTCGCGAACTTTAATTGTACGTTACTCGACAGTGCTCCAATTAAAATCGGAAATCATGTACTTTTCGGACCAAATGTAAGTTTGTTTACCTCTGGGCATCCAATTGATGTTGAAAAAAGGAAGAAATTATTTCAATTTGCCAAACCAATTACTATTGAAAATAATGTCTGGATTGGCGGTAACACAGTTGTAAATCCTGGAGTGACAATTGGAGAAAATACGGTAATTGGTGCTGGAAGTGTCGTTACAAAATCAATTCCAGCAAATGTAGTGGCAGCAGGAAATCCGTGTAAAGTGATTCGGAAAATTGATTGATTATTCCACGAAATCTAAATCTTTGTCGTGTGTTTCAGGAATGGTTGCAGTTGAATAAATCCCAATAAAAAAACTGATTAAACCCAAAATTGAACCTGCGACAATAACTCCCAAAGAAACTTTAAAACTCAAGAAAAACCAAGTCATTAAAACAACTGTTCCGCGCACCATATTTGGAATTGTAGTTGCTGCTGTAGATCTAATATTTGTACCGAATTGTTCAGCGCCAACTGTAACAAACATTGCCCAATAACCAGTTCCCAAACCTAACCATGAGCAATAGAAATAGTACATGGAAGCAGATTTTACACCACTGAAAAGCATACAAATGACTCCAACAGCTGTGAAAATCATCATTCCTAAAATGGCTTTTTTTCTTGATTTTAACCATTGACTGATGAATCCACTCATAAAATCTCCTGCGGAAATACCAATATATGCCCACATGATTGCCAATCCTGGATCAATTTTTTCTTTGATTCCCATCGCTTCGCCAAACTGATTTCCCAAAGTGGCCAAGATGCCAATACAAAACCATGTTGGAAGTCCGATTCCGATACATTTCATGTATTTAATAAAACGATTCCAATCGGTAAAAAACATCCAAAAATTACCTTTTTGAATATGAGAATCTGCTTTCACATGTTTGTACATTCCTGATTCAATGACGCCCACTCTCAATAGCAGCAAGCAAAGTCCCATTCCGCCACCGACAAAATAAGCGATCGACCAATGTCCTGAAAGTTCGACAGTAAATTTCGCGACAACAGCACCAAAAAGTCCAAATCCAGCAACCAATGAAGTTCCAATGGCTCGCAATTCTTTTGGTAAAGATTCAGAAACAAGTGTAATTCCAGCACCTAACTCTCCAGCTAAACCAATTCCAGCAATGAAACGCAAAATTAGGTACGCATTTCCTTTGTCCATGAAATTGATATTTGGTAAAAAACCACAAGCGATATTTGCCAATGAATAAGTGATAATTGAACCAAAAAGTACTGATAATCTTCCTCTTTTGTCTCCCAAAACGCCCCATAGAATTCCTCCAACGAGCAAACCACCCATTTGCCAACTGTTGATAATTGGTCCTAAGGTATCAGGGTCATATCCCAATTCCGTTACGCTAGGAATGCGAACAATACTATAAAGTAATAAGTCGTAAATATCTACAAAATAGCCTAATGCAGCAATAATTACTGGTAGACTAAAAAGCAGTTTTATTTTTTGATTGAAAGTGAAAGTTTGATTCATAAAATTTGCATTCGATTAGTTTTCTTTCAACTGAATCTCAACTTCATTTTTAGGAACTAGAAACAACATAATCAATCCTATGATAAAGAACAAAGCGACGGAAATCACTGAATATCTGATTGAGCCAGTCAACATTTCGACCATTCCGAAGAATAAAGTTCCTAATACGATTCCAATTTTTTCGGTTGCATCATAAAATGAAAAATAACTTGCGTGATCTGTTGTTTCAGGTAAAAATTTAGAGTAGGTTGAACGTGCAATTGCCTGAACTCCACCCATTACCAAACCAACACAAGACGCAAGGATGTAAAACTCAACAGGCGTTTCAACGATAAATGCTGCCAAACAGATTAAAATCCAAATTGAGACAGAAATGATTAAAGTTTTGATGTTTCCAATTTTTGCAGAAACTTTCGACATAATAAATGCACCTGCTGCACCTAAAATTTGTATCAAAAGTATCGCAATAATCAATCCTGTTGTTCCAGAATCGTCTGGCCAAGCGATTTCTTTGTTGGCAAAAATTGTTGCCATGAGCATCACTGTTTGAACTCCAGTATTGAAAAAGAAAAATGCGTACAAGTATTTTTTCAATCGTTTTGTTTTGCGGAAATCTTTGAAAACCAATTTCAATTCTTTGAAACCGCGCCATAAAATTCCTTTTTCTGGCTTTTTATTGTATACGTTATTTGGCAAAACTCGGTAAGTAATTTGTGAAAAACCAATCCACCACACACCAACAAAAACAAAACACCAAGCTGTTGGATAATTGAAAACTTTCATCCAAATTAAGCACAAGATCAATAACAACATAGAACCGAAATAACCCATGGTGAATCCTCTGGAAGAAATCTTATCATGGTCTTTCACTTCTGCAATTTCTGGAAGGAAAGCGTTGTAAAACACCAAACTATTCCAAAAACCTATACTCGCTAAAAAGACAGAAAGGAATCCCAGTTCAATGTGATCCGTATCGAAGAAATACAACGACATGCAAGAAAATGCACCTAAATAGCAGAAAAATCTCAAGAATTTCTTTTTGCTTCCGCTGTAATCAGCTACTCCAGAAAGAAGCGGAGAAAGAAAGGAAACAACTAAAAATGACAGTGATAACACAAAAGAATACAATACCGAAGAAGAAAATTCCCAACCGAAAAAATTCACTGGAATATAAGTTCCTTCTGGAATTTCCTTCACCAAAGTTTGAATCGTTTCACTGGAAACGTTGTCGCTCAAATGATTTTCAGCTTTGATGTACGCAGCTTTGGTTTTAAAATCATAAAACAGCGGAAATACAGCAGATGAAATGACTAAATTGTAAACAGAATTTGCCCAATCATAAAACACCCAACCTCTGATTATCTTTTTGTTACCCTTCTCCATAGTTCAAATTTGGGTTCCAAGATACAAATTGAAGCTTAATTTACCGCAACAGAATTTACATAATCATTCAAATAACTGAAATATTCAGTCAATTCGCCATTCAAATTTGTTTCAGAAGCACGACCAATTATATTGTCAGGATCTTCGTTGAATAAAGCTGGAAAAATATGTTTAATTAATTCATTTCCAAAATCTTCAGAGGCATCCATTGGCAATTCACAAGGTAAATTATCAACTGACATTACAGCAATTGCATTTTCATTCATGAAATCAATTTCTGATTCAGATTTGGGATCATAACCAAAAATAGGATCTGCAATTGTACTTGCTTTAATTGTTGATGCAATCGGACCGGCAACATCGCAAGAAACGTCTGCAACCACTTTCAAACGAGATTTTTCGTTTCTTAAATCGTCCGCTGTTAAAATATATGGAGAGCTACTTGACCAAAAGTGACAAGCAATATACATATCTGCTTCATTGGCATATTTTCCGAAGACAGATTTATATTCATTTCCATGAGAATAGAAATGTTTTTTTTCAAATTCTTGTCCTGAGATAGGAGCGAAATAATCTTCAACTTCTAAATGAGTAAAAACCGGTTTATCAAAAGAATCATTCAAAAATTCTGCTGGACTCACTTCCATAATTGGCAATAAATCCATGATTTCTCTTGCACCATAACCTACTCTACCAAAACCAGTTAATACAATTTTGGTATTTGCAGGAAGAACAATTTTTTTCAATTCATTTTCAAGTTCGATGCGATTTTCACACTCGCAAGCTTTTTTCAATAGAAAAGTTTGATTTTTCATTCCAAAAGCCCTGAATCCGTTGTAGCAACCAACAATTCCTGCGTAGCGACCAAATCCTATCAAGCGTTTGCCTAATTTATTTTTCATCACTTCGTAATCAATCAGTTGAATTTTCTTCTGAAGAATTGTTTGAAGTAATTTTTGGTTATATGGTTGTTTTTTAATCGTATGAGAAAAGAAAATATATCTTTTATTAGGAATTAAATCGTCTTTTTTGAATTCTTTCACACCCATGATGATGTCACATTCAGACAAATCTTCCTGCACTTTTATACCTTGTTCGATGTACAATTCATCTTTAAAAGTTCTAATTGGACTATTTTGAACAATTACTTCCACGTTTGGAAATTTTAGTTCAACCAGTTTACATTGTTTTGGGGTCAAAGGAACTCGAAAATCAGGTGGAACTTTCCCTTCTCTTGCAATTCCTAATTTAATTTTTTTCATAATATTCTTTTCTTCTTTAGAAATTGGGGTAATTAACTTCCTAATGGATTTATTTCTAAATAATTGTCAATAAATTCTCTCACACAACCTTCTCCCCCTTTCTTTGACAGGATCAAATCTACTTCTTTTTTAATAACTTCAACTGCATCTTTAGGACAAGTTTTGAACCCTATTAGTTGCATTATCTCTAAATCATTGATATCGTCGCCAATCATGGCAACTTCATCTAATGTTATATTCAATTCTTCACACCATTTTCTGAGGATGTTAATTTTTGGTTCACGTCCAACATAACAATGCTGAATTCCAAGCATTTCGGCTCTAGCGCTTACACCAACATCTCGAAAGCCAGCGGAAATAATTCCCACATGAAAACCTTTTTTGACCAAATGTATAATTCCCATTCCGTCTTTGGTGTTGAACTTCTTGAATTGATCTCCACTTTCAGCAAAATACATTCCTCCGTCTGTCATTACGCCATCAACATCTAAAATTAGCATTTTGATATTTGCCAATTTCATGGTCAATTCGTCTGTTTTGAACAATGGTTTAAAAAGCAAAGATTGCAAATCAATTTCATATTCGTCGCCAAAAGCTTCTAAATCAGCAATTCCCAATTCAAAAATTGAATCTACCTGAAAATCAGCTAGTAATTCATTGAAGTCTAAACCGAATTTTCTGCAAATTCCTTTGGTATTTTGTTCTAGAAAAATCATTAAATCATTTTATAACCAACGCTGTTTGCTACAGGTTGTAGTGAATTCAATAACGCTTCAAATTCTGGATGTGTCAATTGTTGAGAAGCATCAGATTTCGCCACTTTTGGATTTCTGTGTGCTTCAATCAATAATCCATCAATGCCCATTGCAACACAAGCGCGCGCTAAATCAGCAATTCCGTATGCGTAACCCATTGCGTGACTTGGATCTAAAATAATTGGCAAATTGGTGTAATGTTTCAACCAAGCAACGCCACATAAATCCAAAGTGAATCGTGTTCCTGTTTCAAAAGTTCTAATTCCTCTTTCGCACAAAATCACGTTTTCATTTCCTCCAGAAAGCACAAATTCAGCTGCTTGAACAAATTCTTGTAAAGTTGTACCAAACCCTCTTTTGATTAAAACAGGTTTTTGTGTTTTAGCACAAGCTCTCAAAATTCCTTGATCGTACATCGCTTTTGCACCGACTTGAATTACGTCAGAATATTCGATAATTTCGTCGATATGCGTTGCGTCACGTGCTTCTGTGATGACATTCAATCCGTAATCTTCACGCATTTTAGCCAATAATTTCAAACCTTCTAATCCCATTCCTTGGAAACTGTAAGGACTCGTTCTTGGTTTGTAACATCCTCCACGCAAAGTACTCAAACCTAGTTTCACCAAGAATTCAGCAGACTCACGAATTTGATCTTCTGATTCTACCGAACAAGGACCACCAATTAAAACGGTATTTTTGGTATTTCCGCCAATCGTAATTCCACCGATTTTAACTTCTCTAGTTTCGCTTCTATAATTTTTTGAAGCCAATTGAATGTCGTTCGCGAAAACCCATGAATCTTCGACTTTTCCGTCTAATTCGGCAGGAACTTCTTTCACTCCAGAACCAGTAATTAAAACCGATTTGCCTTCAGATTGAATGTAAAAAGCCTTGATTTTTTCGGCCAATTGTTGTGCTTCTTGAGCGCTAATATTTTCTTTTAAATGTAATATCATAATTCACTTTTAATCAAGTTCACAAATGTCACAATTCCTGTTGCTTCTCTATCTGCATTGATTACAGGAAGATACATTACTGGAAAAGGACATTTTTTTATCAAATTCAACATTTCGTTGACTGTATTTTCTTCATTTACTGTAACTGGATTTTCATTTACCATTGAAAATGCATCTACATTTGAAAGATTGTCTAATTGTTTAATCAATCCTTTTCTAACATCTGCATTGGAAATTAATCCTCTAAATTGATTATTATCTCCTAGAACGATACAAAACCCCAATTGTCCTGCTTCGATAGACTCTAAGACGTTTTTCAAATTCAGATCGTTGTATTGAATACAAGGCGTTTCGTTGATTGGCGTCATAAAATCTTTCACTTTGAAATGCGATGTAACATCTCTTTGTGTCAAATTCATCAATGCATGTCCAATACTTGGTGCGTTGAACAAATACGAGCCAGAAACAGAACTACTTACGCCCATATTTCTCAAAATAAACGACACTTCAGCATTTACTCCACCATCCACATGGATTGATTTCGAAGGATATTTTTTCTTGAAAGACCTGATTTTTGAGTAATTCCAAGTATCAAAAACGCCTCCACTTTGTCCTGGAATAGTTGCCATGATTAGAATGAAATCATATTCGGCATAAGCGTCAAAGGCATCAATCGACGTTGGTGTAATAATTGCCAAACCTTTTTTTCCTGTCACTTCCTTCGGGAAAACCAATGGTTCTTTTAAATCTTCGTACTGGAAGGTCACATATTCAACAGGATTTTCAATCAACAAATCCATGTATTTAGAAGGATTTTCTGTGATTATATGTAAATCAATCGGAATATTACACCAAGAACGAATTTGACGAATGTCATCAAAGACAGATAAATCATCATTGCAATCCACATGCAACAAATCAACATTGTGATCAACCAAATCTTGAATTACTTCTTTCAAAGGTCGTTTCTTGTCACTATATATGGAAGCAGATATTTTCATTTAATCCTATTTATTTAAAAATGAACGAATTAAAACAAAATAATAAGTATGAAAATAACGCTTTAAATCTTAACCGATAGAAGTCAGTAATTTTCAACTAAAAATATTTGTCTTTGGTTCACAAATTTGGGTTCAAAGATAAGATTAATTAATCGTTCAAAAGTCCAATTTGAAGAATTCTTAACTTATTTTGGTCGAATTTTTCAGCATAAAAAATCAAATTTAGTCTTTACTTCACATAAGGTCAATTGTTCAGAAATCCACTGAAAGTTTCTAAATTTGGCTTTCCAAAACAAAATCATGAAAAAAATCACCAACGGATATTATGTTGGAAGTGAAAATCGCAAAGGTTTAATTGACCTGGAACTTCCCTCTAATTTTAATCAAAAAGTCATTGTCTTTGTTCATGGCTACATGGGCTTCAAAGACTGGGGCGCTTGGAATTTGATGGGTGATTTTTTCGTAAAACATGGCTTCGGATTCTGCAAATTCAACTTAACTCACAACGGAACAACCATTGATAATCCAATAGATTTTATCGATTTAGAAGCTTTTGCATCAAATAATTATTCGAAGGAGAAAAATGACGTTCAATTTGCTTTGGATTGGCTAGAAAATCAATTTGATAATTTGCCGGAAATCTATTTGATGGGTCACAGTCGTGGCGGTGGAATTGTGCTTTTAAATGGTTCTGATAGTAGAATCCATGCAGTAGTTACACTTGCTTCAATTAGTTCCGTGCAAAAAAGATTTGCAGATTCAAAAATGATTGATGCTTGGAAAAAAAGCACCATTCGATTAATTACCAATCAAAGGACAAAACAAGAAATGCCGCACCATTTCAGTCAATATGAAGATTTTATCGAACATCAACAAGAATTAGACATTCAAGCCGCTGGAAAAGCTTTAAAAAAGCCAGTTTGCATTATCCATGGCTACGACGATACATCTGTTTCGATTGAAGAAGGAAAAGAAATTGCTGATTGGACCAAGATGAAATTAAATGTCATTGAAAACACAGACCATGTTTTTGGCGCTTCGCATCCATGGAATTCAGAGCAAATGCCAGAAGCATTGAATAAAGTTTGTGACATTGTATTGGACTTTGTAGATCAAGTTACTAATATTTAAATTTTGCTATGAATTCAAAAATATTAGCGGCTTTTTACGAGATTATCACACCAAATAAAAGGGAAATGTTTGACAGAATCGCTGCAGATCGCACCAAACATTTGACTGTTGTGATGGAAAACATCTATCAAGAACACAATGCCAGCGCGGTTTTGAGATCTTGTGATTGTTTTGGTTTGCAAGATTTACACGTCATTGAAAAAGACAATACATACAAAATTCAACGAGACATTGCTTTGGGCGCTGGTCGCTGGGTGGACATGTATAATTATGACGATAGCGAAAATGTGACTAAAGATTGTTTAAATGATTTGAAATCGAAAGGTTACAAAATTGTTGCAACAACGCCACATACTGATTCTCAAACAATTTACGACTTAGATTTAACACAACCAATCGCTTTGGTTTTTGGAACTGAGCGCCGAGGGATTAGTGAAGAAGTTGTCGAAATGGCTGATGAATTTGTAAAAATCCCAATGTATGGTTTTACAGAAAGTTTTAATATTTCTGTTTCAGTGGCCATTGTTTTGAACACGCTTCGTCAGCGTCTCGAACAAAGTGATTTGAATTGGAAATTGTCTGACGAAGAACAAACACTTTTGAAAATCAATTGGTGTTCCAAAATCTTAAATGGAGGCGATTTACTGGAAAAGAAATTTCGTTCAGATTTGCAGGCAAATGATTAATTTAACATCATGAATCAAGCACTTACTTCGATTGTTTCCAATAGTTTTTTTCATGAAATTGAATCACTAAATCAATTTGAAGTAGTCAATAAGTTAGGAATACCTAATAAGCGTAAATTCAACGAAGTATATTTAATTAAAAATATAATTTCTAATGAATTTTCAGTGCTTAAAAAAATGGTTAAAACCGATCAAAACAAACATTTGTGGGGAGTTTTAAAGGCTGAATCTATGTTTGATTTTTCAGAAAAAGGTTTACCAAAAACAATACTTTTTGGCGAAAACGAACAAGAAATCATTTTGATTCGAAATTTCCAAAAAGGCATACCTTTGAACGAATATTGGAAACAATTGAAATCTAAAAATCAACTGGAATTTTTGAAGAAAATGATTACTGCTTTGCTTCCAATATTTGATGAATTAGCAAAAAAAAACATTGTTCATTGCGACATCAAGCCGAGTAATATTCTGGTTGACGATTCTTCGGAAAAATTAGACTTTAGTTTGATTGATTTCGGAATGGCTTTAGATCAAAACAATTTAAAAGAAAGAAAAACGCTTTTCGCTTTAGGCTATTCGGCTCCAGAAATTATTTTGAATCGTTTAAACCTCGCAAATCAATCCAGTGATATTTTCGCACTTGGAATCTCAATTTGGCAACTTTATGCAGGAAAACTGCCGTTGACGCACCCAAATCCAAGTGTAATGACCAACTTACAAATTACACATCCACTTCCAAATCATGGAAATATCAACAAATCTTTACAAGCAGTATTAAACAAAATGTGTTGCAAACATTCTTTTAAAACACCGCCCAACTTGATAAAAGTTGATGAATTAGATCAATTTTTAACGGATGCACAAAAGAATAGGTATTTAAATCTCACAGAAATCTTGGAAGATCTTAACCAAATTAAAGAGCGAAAATTTCTCGGTTTATTTTCTAAAAAATAGTTTTCTTATACCCCAAACCAAACGTAAAAAGCAATTGACTTCCATGTTCATTGAAAGCGTTGGTTGCTAGATTATTGGTTGATTGAAGCAGAATAAAATAATCAAATGAGGCATCAAAATACAAAGTTCCCCAAGCGAAATCATTTTTTATACCGCCTGACAAACCAAAAGCCAAACTGAAAATATTCCCTTTAATATCAGTCGTATTTAATTGATATTTAGATTTATCATAATCATCAGTAGCCAATTTTGCGGTATTAAAAACAGCCATTAAATGTGTCCCGCCATACGGAGCAAATCCATAATCATAACCATTCCCGAAATAATATCTACGACCTCCTTCAATGCTTGTGTAATTAAAAGTATTTCGTGAATTTATTTCCAAAAAACTAGGTTGCGTGTTGACATCAATGGCATTTACTGCAACCAAGGATGAAACACCTTTGTGTTTTCCATAGAATGAAATTTTACCATAATAAGAACTTTGTTCATCAATGGGATATTCACCCATAATTTGAAATCCAACGTATGGTTGTTGAACACCAAAAGCTTTCAAAAGTGCTGGTCCTCCTCCTATTGCAAATTGTCCGTGACTTAAATTTGAAAAAACACAAACCGCAATTATTAATCCTACTATTTTCATCTTCATTTTCTTTAATTCTCGTTTCTCAAAACACCCAAACAAATTCAAATATTCTCGTGTTTTTTCCAATTAGGTTTTGATTGAATAACTAACTCAAAAATCGCGCAATTTTCTTCGTGTGCTCCTTTTAAATACCCAGCACTCATTAAAAATTCATTGATTATTTCTCCGCCGACGAATTTAAAGTTCTTTTTAAACAATTTCACCCATTCATCTTTCGTTTTTGGATCGTTCAATTCTAACCAATTTTTGAAAGAGCCGTGTTCTTTTTGTAACGCCAAAACTTCTTTTGCATTGTGTATTGCAGCATTAATCTTAAGCCTATTTCTAATTATACCAGGATTTTGCAATAATTCATCAATTTTTTCTTGGTCATAATCGGCTATTTTTTCAATCGAAAAATTATCAAATGCATTTCTAAAGTTTTCTTGTTTCAATAAAATCGTTTGCCAAGAAAGTCCTGCTTGGTTGATTTCCAAAATTAATCTACCAAAAAGTTCATCGTCGGAATCAATCGGAAAACCATATTGTGTGTCATGATACAAGCGATTTACTTCTAGTGGATCTTTTGTCGCGCAGAATTTACAATAACTCATTTTTTGATTTTAATAGCTTGCAAATTTACGCTATTTTTACAATCATCAATTATTAAAAAATGTCAATTTATGCTTTTAATGGTTTTATTCCGGTAGTAAAACCAAGTAGTTTTATTCATCCAAAAGCTTCAGTAACTGGAAATGTCATCATTGGAGAAAACGTTTACATCGGTCCTGGAGCAGCTATTCGCGGTGATTGGGGACAAATCATTATTGAAGATGGATGTAACGTGCAAGAAAATTGTACGATTCACATGTTTCCTGGAACAACCACTATTTTAAAAAAAGGAGCTCATGTTGGTCACGGAGCGATTATTCATGGTGGAATTATTGGCGAAAATTGTTTGATTGGAATGAATAGTGTGATCATGGATGACGTTGTGATTGAATCAGAATGTATTATCGGTGCACTTTGTTTTGTTCCAGCCAAAATGGAAATTCCAACAAGAAGTTTAGTCGTTGGCAATCCTGCGAAAATAATCAAGCAAGTTTCTGATGAAATGATCGCATGGAAAACCAAAGGAACAGCTTTATATCAAGCTTTACCGAAAGAATGTCAAGAAACTTTGATTGAAGTCGAAGCATTAACTGAAGTGGAAGAAAATAGACCTTCTCAAGAGAAAATGTTTGAAACTTGGGAAAAAGTTAAAGGAAATAAATAATAAATAGATTTTTATTTTTCACACTAAAGTTTCTTTAAAAAGTAAATTGATAACCTTGATTTATTGACTCTATTCTTAAAATCTTTACATCATAATGTCAATTTACTATTTTTAGCTAACTTCGCGCACTAGATTTTTATTGATAAGAACATGAATTACGACATTATAGTTATTGGAAGCGGACCTGGTGGATATGTTACTGCCATCCGTGCTTCTCAATTGGGTTTGAAAACTGCGATTGTTGAACGCGAATCATTGGGCGGAATCTGCCTAAATTGGGGATGTATTCCTACAAAAGCACTTTTGAAAAGTGCAAACGTTTATGAGTATCTTCAACATGCTTCTGATTACGGAATCACTGTAAAAGAAGGTTCTGCTGATTTCAATGCAATCATCGACAGAAGTCGTGGTGTAGCAAACGGAATGAGCAACGGAATCCAATTCTTGATGAAAAAGAACAAAATTGATGTAATCAAAGGTTCTGGAAAAATCAAAGCTGGAAAAAAAGTAGATGTTACTGCTGAAGATGGCACTGTAACTGAATACACTGCTGATAAAGGAGTAATTTTAGCAACTGGAGCTCGTTCTCGTAAATTGCCAAACATTCCACAAGATGGAGAAAAAATTATCGGTTACCGCGAAGCGATGACTTTGAAATCTTTGCCAAAAAGATTGGTTGTTGTTGGTTCTGGTGCAATTGGTGTTGAATTCGCTTATTTCTACAATACATTGGGAACTGAAGTTACCATCGTAGAATTTATGCCAAACATTGTTCCTGTTGAAGACGAAGAAGTTTCTAAACAAATGGAAAAATCTTTCAAAAAAGCGGGAATTAATATTTTGACAAACGCTTCTGTTGAAACGGTTGAAAAAACAGCTAAAGGTTGTATCGTAACTGTTAAAACTGCCAAAGGAGAAGAAAAAATCGAATGTGATGTTGTTCTTTCTGCTGTTGGTATCGAAACAAACATCGAAGGAATTGGATTGGAGGAAGTTGGTATTGCTACTGACAAAGGTCGCGTTTTAGTAAATGATTTCTACCAAACAAATATCCCAGGTTATTATGCTATTGGTGACATCGTTCCTGGTCCTGCTTTGGCACACGTTGCTTCTGCGGAAGGAATTATTTGTGTTGAAAAAATCGCTGGTCATCACCCAGAACCATTGGATTACGGCAATATCCCAGGATGTACATATGCTTCTCCAGAAATTGCTTCTGTTGGTATGACTGAAAAAGCAGCAAAAGCAGCTGGTTTAGATATCAAAATCGGAAAATTCCCATTCTCTGCATCAGGTAAAGCAAGTGCTGCTGGCGCGAAAGATGGTTTCGTAAAATTGATTTTCGACGCTAAATACGGTGAATTATTAGGAGCCCACATGATTGGTGCAAATGTTACCGAAATGATTGCTGAAATCGTTGCTGTTCGTAAATTAGAAGTTACAGGTGAAGCATTGATAAAAACGGTGCATCCACACCCAACCATGTCTGAAGCAGTGATGGAAGCTGCTGCGGCTGCTTATGGGGAAGTGATTCATTTGTAAGGAGATATTAAGATTTTAAGATTTTAGGATTTTAAGACTGGAGACATTAGACAAAAGACTATAGATTTTTAAATTTTATACAATACCCTGATTTTTAATGACTTAATAAACTAATTAAATATTCAAAAATAAAACAAAAGCTCAATCGAAAGGTTGGGCTTTTTTGTTTTCGGTTTATTTTGAGCTTAAGAAACAATCGTCTTTCTTAATTCAATTTCTACAAATAATGCCGTGCAGCAATTGACAAATCTAAATTCTAACACCACCGCAGCTAGCCACGCAGTGAATCCAACATTCTATTAATCTATAAATCCAATAATCTAATAATCTAAAACCTCCACTAGCGCTGATTCCAATTCTTCGATAAGTTCTTTGTCCATGTATTTATACTCGTCTGGAATATCGAGGACGATGATTTCTTTGTCAGTAATTTCATCAGGGAATTTGAGTTGCATTTTTTCTTTGTGTTTCCTTTCCATAACGAGGATGTGATCGGCCCACTGAATCAATTTTGCGTTGACTTTCACCCTAGCGCCTTCTTCAGTACCGGCAGATTTTACGTTGCATTGCGGATGGTTTTTAAAAATGGTTTCTGCTGTGAGACTTCGCCATTTGTTTTTGCTACAGATGAATAGGATGTTTTTCAAAATTATTGAAGATTTAATTAATTAAGATTGATTTTTATTTATGAAACGTTTTCTGAAAATGATCAACAAAACTAATAATAACCCACATAAAATAATCAGGCATTGATAAACCATTTTGGTACGACATAAATTTTCACCACTAATGCAAGATATACAATCAGTAGATGAATTAGTTTCATATTTCTGACTAATCATAGCATTTAATATTTGTAAGATTGAAAATGGAATCGTCAGAATTAAAAGTGTTATTGCAATATAGTAAGCTATAATTTTTACTCGTTTCATCACTGTAAATTTAACTTACGCAATTAAAACAAACAAAAAAAAGCCGAATGAAATTTATCCATTCGGCTTTCTTGACAAATCAAACTACAGTGTATTAAGGCAAGTCATTGATTAAGGCGACTAATGCTGCTTCACTGATTGGTGAAAAACTAGCAATCGTCATAATTTCATCTGCATCAACCGTTTGTGGCAAAATGGCATAATTAAGTTGTCCATCAATCATTGCAATGGCAATTACGTGAATTTCTAAACCAATCGGAATCAATCCATAATGTTCTGAGAAATATCCATCGGTCGTGAACACATCCATAGATGCTAAAGCTGTTGGTTCACCGTCATAAGTGATGTAAACATTTGCATTCGTGTTGTCAAAGCCATTTGGCAATTGAACTTTGATGGTTGTTTTTGGTCTTGGATCATCGTAAAAACGGTCCACATTTGTCCAACCCCAAGCATCGTCGAAGAATCCATAATTACTTCCCAAAGAATCTTGGTTAAAATTGATTGAGTCAGTTGTCAAATCCCAAGTTAAGTTTGCATTGGCATCCAAAATTCCATCAAACAATTGCATCGCAGTATCTGGATTTGCTGTTGGAACTTGAACATAAACACCATTATTGGTATTCAATGCAGTTCCATTTTGAGTAATTTTTAAATAATATTCGCCTCCAGAAACCAATGGCGCTAAATCTCCATTTGGCAAAATTCCCATGGTTGGTTTATCGGTTAGAACCATTGTTCCTCGGTCATAGATTTCTACCAACTCTATGTTCACATATCCAGTTACAGTTTGTCCGTTTGACCATTTCAGTCCATTTGGCAAAATCGTAACTTTCGTACCTTTGTTTCCTGTAATCGTTCCACCCAAAGTTGCATCAACAGTGAAATTCTGTTTCAATTGATTCACAATCTGACTATGGTAGCTACTTAATGCAGTTGAATTGTTTGTGTTTGGAGTTGGAATAACTTCCTTTTTACATGCTGTTGTTGATCCGATAACAACCAACGCACTTGAAATGATTATTTTTTTCATGGCTAAGTAATTTAAATTCTCTATAAGAACTTTTGCCAAAAAGATAAGTTGCCTTGCAGTTATAATTTTTTTTTAAAAAATAAGAAATGTATCCTATAAGAGATTAAGAACCCTTATTTTTGGTACTTGCGTCAATTTCGGTTGAAAGCGACTTATTACTTGAATTTTAATTATTACAAAGATGAATCAATTACTTAATAGAAATGTGTTTTTCGTCAAAGAACATGTTGGGATTTTCAAAGCAGCAAACAACTTTGACATTTTAGATCCTGAAACAGAAGAACTTTTGATGACTTGCAGAGAAGAAAAACTAAGTTTTTTCACCAAGCTTTTTCGTTTTTCAGATTACAAAAGAATGACTCCTTTTCATGTTGAAGTAAAAGATGCGGCTGGAAATCCAGTATTAACGGTGAAACGAGGATTTTCTTTAATTCTTTCCAAAGTGGATGTACTGGATGAAAACAATCAATTAGTAGGAAGATTCAAACAAAAATTCTTCTCTATTGGTGGAAAATTTGACGTATTGGACACTTCAGACAATATTCTTTGCACTTTAAAAGGCAAATGGACAAGCTGGGATTTTAAATTTGCCACTGAAAATGAAGAATTTGCGCACGTGAGTAAAAAATGGGCTGGATTAGGTAAAGAGTTATTTACCACCGCCGACAATTATGTATTGAATATTTTTGAAAATGTTCCAGCAGGCGATTCTAAACGAATATTGATTTTAGGTGCCGTATTGTGCATCGATATGGTCTTAAAAGAATAATCATCATTTATTTCTATGTTGAAAAACGAGCAAAAAAGCGTTATAATAAATTCTGAAATGTTAAATTTTTAAAAACTGACGAAAATCAACATTAAAAAATATTCGATTCATATTATTCATTTTCAATATATTAAATTGAAAAATGATTTATAAACCAAACAATGTTAATTCTTTTTTGAAACATTTAATTGATTCGGTAAGTACATTAGCCCCAAACAAAACAAATTTTTATCATTATGAAAAAATTAGCCATTTTAGTAGGTGCAATTGCGTTGACAGGTTCAACATTCGCACAAAAAGCAACAGCTGAAACTCCTTTTTCATTAGAGGGACAGATTGGATTGAATTCATCAACATTAGCATTTAATGCTCCTGCAATTCGCTTTAGATATTTCGTCAAAGAAAATATCGCTGCAAGAGTAACTTTGGGAATCAACAAATCTTCAGAAACTAAAAATTATTTCTTAGATGAAATTGCAAACTCTGGAGGTTCTGGAACAGAAGTTAACAAAATTGGTGGTTGGGCTGCTTCAATTGGTGGTGAGTATCACTTTACTGGAACTGACCGTTTGTCTCCTTATGGTGGTTTAGACATCGTTTTTGGCGGTGGAAAAACAACCAACGAATGGACAAATTTTGATGGAGTTGGTTACAGTGCTGATCACAAAAGAAGCATCGAAGCTAAAACTTCTACGTTTGGAGTTAATTTAGTAGCTGGTACAGATTACTATTTTGCACAAGATTTTTACTTAGGTTTAGAGCTTGGACTTGGATTTCAATCTATCAAAACAAAAGAAGGATCTGATGCAACTACAATTGGAGGTGTAACAGTTGATACTAAATCTAACGAAGAGAAAGGTTCACAAATAGGAAATAATTTTATTGGAAACTTCCGTTTAGGATGGAGATTCTAATAATTTAATTATTAGTGTATGAAAGGAGAGCGAAAGTTCTCCTTTTTTTATTTCAATAAAATACTGAATCCACTTTACGCAAGTGGCATTGAATTTGGTAACTTTGAAAATAAAAAAAGCTATGAAATTCATCATTTTAGCCATCATCGCTCTGGCTTTCTTGTCATGTACAACACCAAAAACAATCACCCAAGAAAATCCACCGATGGATAGAGATATTTTAGCCGAAGAACGCGTGATTGGGATTGTGCATTTAAATGAAAGTTGTGGCGCACTGATTACTGCGCAAGTTGGTAACCGAGAAGTGATTTTATACCCAAACAATTTAGACGAAAAGTTTAAAAAAGAAGGCATGAAATTGAAGTTTTTCTTTTTGAATTCATCTATGCCCATTCCAAACGGATGCAATGCTGTGGCGCGAGGAGATTTAAAAGATGTAAATGCAGTTCGCTAATTACGTCAAACCATCTTCGTTCAGTACTTTCACAAAATGAAATCCTTTCGGGCCAAAACCTTGGTTGTAATAAAATCGATGTGCGCCAAAATTCGTTGTGTAAGCATCCAGAACCAAGATCGTGCAATTTAACTCCAGCGCTTTATTTTCCAAGAAATCAGACATCAACTTCCCTACTCCTTTCGAACGATAAGCCGGATCGACAACTACATTGTCTAATTCGATGTATTTTCCGCACCACAATTTCGTTCCAAACCAAAAACCACTGATGGCAACGCATTTGTTTCCATCAAATACCGCCACTTGACCGTAATTTGCATTGAGCATATCGGTTAACATTTCAGCATATCTATCAAATGTCAATTCAGGATACAAAAACTGAAGTACATTCAATTGTTGTAACATTTCTTCCTTCGTTTTTAATTCTTTGACTTCGAATGACATTATTTTGGTTTAAAATTTAACTGTAAAAATAATGAAAAATCAAGTTAAGCGATTTAAAAAGTCTATCTTTGCACTAGTTCTTTGGGGTCGTATTGGATTTGACAGCAGATGCGATTGTCAAGTGTAAGCATGTAGAGCGTTGAGGTGGAGCTCTTTAATATCCTGTCTCAAACTATAATTGACAACACGTCATACGCACTTGCTGCTTAATTAGCTGAATGTTAATTGGCTTAATCTCGGTGAAGTTTAGTAGCCCTGACAAGTACTCTCTTCAGAACTCTGCCCATTAGTTCTGATTTACGAGAGTTCATCCTTTTGGGCTAGTTGGAGTGACGGTTCTAAGCTCCTGCGAAATCTCAGAGCATAAGTTGTGGATTTGGGTGTTCCTGTCCGTCCCACAATCGAAAAATAACCAGGAAATAAACATGTAGAAAGCTTGCTGATTCTTTGTTTGGACGAGGGTTCGATCCCCTCCGACTCCACTCCACAGGGAAGCACACCAAAATCGGTGTGCTTTTCTTTTTTCATTTCTCCAAAACCCTTACCAGTATTAAAAACTAGAGAGGTGACTTTGTTTAATTCGAGGGTTCGAACTATTTTATTCTCATAATACAACTTCGCAGGAAACATCGAACTTATTATACGCTGTTTCGTGGCTGTATCGCCCTTCTGGTAAAGGTTTCTGAGGTTCGATACAAGTTTTACTGAATTATTTATTTTTTCATTAGCATTATCAATTATATTCTGAATGTTGGATTGTTTTCTTCTCAGTTCATTGATTGAAGTTTCAATTTGAATCTTCATTTCTTGATATTCACCAGGAGTAATTTCCCCGTCAAGTAGTAAGAATTTTGCATTAGCAATTCGCTTCTGAAATTTATCAATTTCTTTTTCGATACCCTCAGATTCAGATTTATTGTTTTTACTATTTTCATTCAATTTATCCTTTACTATCCTGCCTAACAATTCTAGTCTTTTAGATTTAAATTGAAATTCTCCAAGTAAATTTTCTAGAGCTGCATTTACCTCGCCTGCTTTATGTCTCGCTGGACAGCCCTTGGAGCAATGGTAATATGCATAATAAACTCCTAGTTTTCCTCTTGAAGATGATGCTGTTAATTTTAGTCCACATAAATTGCACGTTAAAAATCCTCGCAAGGGGAACTCTTCTCTGAGAACTTTAAGTGTTTGGGGGATTTTTTTCTTTTTACCTTCATGTATTTCCTGACAAGCATAAAAGATGTCTTCGCTAATAATAGCAGCATGTTGGCCTTTAACCCATTCTTCCTTCTCTTTTTTATGAGATGGAACTAAAATTTCACTGATATATACTCTGTTTCTGAGCATTCTCCAGAAAGCATTTCTGCTCATTGTTAATCCTTTGGAATTCATTCGTTTTCTCAAGTCTTCTATACTATATAAGCCAGTAGAATATTCCTTGAATGCTAGCTTAACTAATCGCTCCTTTTCTCCACCTTCTGGTACAATGATCGGTCTATTAAATTCGTTTCGTGCATTTTTATATCCAGTAGGACAACCACCAAGCCAACGACCTTCTTTTTTGGCTCTACGAATTCCATTCAAAATGTTTAGAGCTCTGCGATCATTGTCTACCTCGGGTGCTGTCAAGTATAATGCCAACAATAGTTTCTGCTCTGGTATTTCTGGATCAAGTGGCTGCTCGATAGCTTTGGCGTCAACTCCAAGTTTCTGTAGTTTGCCTATTTCAGAATACGCTTCAGGTGCATTTCGTGAAAATCGATCCCATTTGACAAAAAAGATACTGTCAACAGAATTTTTATTCGATTTCAAAAAAGCAATAATTTTCTTCCATGCAGGTCTGTTAAATGTTTTTCCACTTTCATCATCATGATAAAATCCGATTACCTCTATATTATGATTTTCACAATGCTTATAAAGCTTATCTTTTTGATCTATAGGTGAATAGCCATTATTCTGTTCGTCTGTCGAGACTCTTGTGTAGATTATAGCGCGTTCCATTTTTCTTAAATTTTATACTTATTTAAAATCTGTGTCTAAAGTTGATTCAATTAATATTTCTGCCAAAATGGAAATAAAATCTCTCATTTCTAATATTTCCTGATCTGTTAATTCTTTTGCTTCATTGCCTAAAATTTCTTTACATTCTTTAATTGATAACATTGCGTTGCATAATGCAACTAAAAGCCATTTCTGTGGGTTTTAATTTTTGTTTTGAATAGAGCCTTTTCCGAGGGTCTTAAATTTTCATTTTATTCTTAATGTATAGGTGCTTATCATTTCTAAACTTTATATTCACCTCTGAGTATTCATTCATTCCAAGTATTCTTCGAATTTCTTTTGCTTTTTCATTCATAACATCTTCTTCAATAGTAGCTTCGATGATGAAATCTTCCTGTTTATTTTTTCTCTTCAAGTGTAATTCTTGAAAATCTTTATTTCTAATCGCATCAAGTATTCTTTTCTCATCTTTCTTAATGAAGCCCCAAGATTCTAGGTGTTTCTCATTTTTAGGTTCTTCCATAAACTCTTCAATAATTGGTTTAATTGGGATCATCAGGTGAGGATTGTTTATGTCATCAATAAAATCTGTAGAGAAATTAGTTAATTCATTATGAACATAATAACTAAACTCAAATAAACCTTTAGCTTTAGTAATAATCAAGAAAATTTCTTGTTCCTTTAATATGGATGTCAGTATTAAAATACCTAAAAATGAAAAGATATATCTATCCTCGGAGCTCTGAAAATCAATATCCTCGTTCATTTCTTTGATCATGGCCAGATCAATTTCCAATTGTTCCTCACTTAACTTGAAGATATTTCGTTTTATTTCTTTGTATTCTTCAATATTTTGTAAAGCGAATTCAGTTGCATTGTAAAATGATATTTCTTTCAATTTTAGTAAAGTTGAAATATTTAGTCCGAAATCTCTTGCTGTTTGAACTATTCTTAACCAGACAAATTCATAAATATTGAGTTTTACCCAAGATCTTTTTTCATTGTCTTCTATTTCGTAATCAATTAATCCAAGCGATTTCCAATGATAAAAAGTTCTAGTATTGATCCCTGTTACGTTAAGGTTAGTCCTTCGTTCAGAGATATTTGGATAGTGCAATTCAATTTTTTCAACAATCTCATCTAATTCTTGTGTTGAAAAAATTTTTTCTAAATTTATCTTCATTTGGAAATATCTTTGTAATTTTATCTCACAAACGTAACAAAAAAATATAGAATATGCAAGCAATAAATTTATTAAAAACTAAAATCTACAGGAAGTATGCGATGGATAGAGAGTCAGATAGATACCGAGTATGTCTGAATGACGGAGTGGAATTCATGGCTAACGACAGAAGGGAGAAGCATTGTTGTCCCCCATGTGCAGATGAATTTTCTAATAACAAAAAAAAGAAGATAAGGGAAGAGCTTCTAAAAAGTAAAGTGGAATTAGAAAAAATAAAACAATCTAAAACAATACGGTTGGTAACAGATACAACAAACAGCTCAATTTTAGACCAATTATCTATTGCAGAACCTGGCTCCTTATTTTATTTAGAATATCTTCAATCTTTGGGTGTTGACTTTGAAAAATGCAACGGCAGAGGAGAATTGCATAATATAGATCCAAATTTGAATTGTCACTTTTTACAAATGGGTCCTTATCGACTTTATCGAGTAGAATTTTCCCAAGTATTAATTAAAAAAATATATTAAAATGATAGATTACAATAAAATAAATGAGATTTTTGGTGCGCCTTTAAATGTAGTTAATAGACCGAATGTGCCGGTTAAAATTCAAGGATGGCAAATCGCAGTAGGAATTGGAATTATTGCTCTAGCTACTTATGGTGCGTATCATATCTATAGGAATAATTTCAAAGTATTTGAAAGTGAGGAGTGAAATTACAGTAGTTAAATGGGATTCTTAACAAATGGCTCAGATGATGCTCACATGTTTGATATAATCATCTTAAATAAAAATATCTGCCATTTCAAATTTAATTATTTGAATTTCAAGTAATTTCATCTTCAATATCCTCATTTTGCGTAGCTAAATTTGAAATATCCTTTGGTAATTCTTTCTTCGGTTTCAATCCCAAATTTTTCAATTTGGATGCTTGTAAAACTAAATTATCATTTCCAGTTGAAAGTTGCTTAAATGCCTCATCGTATTTACCCTGAGCTTTTGAGAGGTTATCTCCTACTCCTTTTAAATTATCAACGAATCCTACAAACTTATCATATAATTTTGCACCTCGATCTGCGATTTCAATTGCGTTTTGATTTTGGTATTCACGTTTCCAAAGGTCAACAATCAATTTCAGGGAAGTGATCAAATTGGTTGGATTTAATAGCAAGATTCGTTTATCATAAGCAAAATTCCATAAATCGGGATCGCCTTGTAGAGCAGCTATATAGGCAGGCTCACTTGGAATAAACATCATTACAAAATCGAGCGCTTTGTCATAATCATCATAGCCTTTGGTACTAAGCGCTACAATATGCGTTTTAATTGACGAAACATGCGCCGCCAATTCTAATTTTTGAACATCTGGATCGGTAGAATCTAAATAGCGCGTAAACGCATTTAACGACACTTTAGAATCAATAATTACACTGCGATTGTCGGGATATTTAATTACAGCATCTGGTCGCATTTTTTTACCCTCTGATTCTGATAAAATCGCTTTTCCTTCATCATCCAATAATTGATGCTCCATGAAATATTCACGGTCTTTGACCAATCCAGATTTTTCCAAAATACTTTCTAAAATCATTTCTCCCCATCTGCCTTGCGTTTTTGATTCACCTTTCAGGGCTCTTGTAAGATTTTTAGCTTCCTCACTGATTATTTGGTTTAACTCTGCTAATTCTTTAACTTTTACACCCAATGAAAAACGTTCTTTGGATTCTTTGTCATAAACTTCATCAACTCTAGCCCTAAATTTATCAAGGTTCTCACCCAAGGGTTTGAGTAATGATTCAATATTTAATTTGTTAGTAGCTGTAAATTTCTCCGTTTTTTCTTCAAATATTCTGTTCGCAATATTCTCAAATTCTTTACTAAACTTTTCATTTAGCTGCTTCATTTCTTCTTTCTGATTTTCAAGCTTTTCATTCAATGCAATTACACTCGCTTTTGAGGTTGCAAATTCAGAGTTCATTTTATTAAACTCTAAGGTCTTAGATGCAAGTTCCTCTTGACTTACATTCAGTTTTTCTATGGTAGAATCCAAATCACGCTCTAAACTACCCACTTTCAAATTCGCTTCGATTAAATTGCGCTCAGTGGCAATTTTTATAGAACCAATTTCACGAAGTTCTGTTTTTGTTTTATCAAACTCAACATTCACCTCTGAAATTTTGATTTTGGTATTTTGCAATTCATTTTCTAAAGTTGCAATTACTCCTGCACTTTTTTGCTTTACGAATAACCAAGCTATTACGAATCCAATTGCCAAACCTCCTATTAAGTATATTATTTCCATATTCTATTTTTAATCTCTAAGTCATTAATATTTTTCATCTAAACACAGATGAATTCAAGTGTAAATACTTGATAATGAAATAATAAAAATTAAAGCTTTACTTTAGATATATTCTCCAGACTCTTCCTTGCCTTTTTAGCTCCAACCAAATTCAAAACCACATTTTCTAAATTGGGATCTTCGATTGAACGTCTCACGATATCTCTCAAAATTGCTCGAAGTTCATCCGTGTTCATTGAAATTAATTCATCTGACTTGTCTATTAATAGCGCCAACTCTTTTTGAGCGATTTTTGAAACAATCGTGAGTGTTCCAGATTTTGAGTAAAAATGCAAATCAACGAGCATACTTTTTACTTCATTAAAAAAGTGTTTATATGCAAACTTGCCATTTACAAATCTTACAGACCTTTGGTTAAAAAATCCTTGTTCGCTTTTAATTTGTTCAAAAATCGAATCTAATCCTTGATTTAGTAAAATACCTTTTAAACACCTGATGATAATTAATACTTCTAATTTGTCATCATAGTCACTTTCTATTTCTTTGTCTACTTGAAATGGTATTGTGTAATCAAATAAGGGCATTTTTACTCCGATTTCGGAAATTTGATCAACAACATTCTTAATTTCTTCCGCTACCAAAATAGCAATTTCAGCTTTTAATGTTTGTATTTCAAATTCATAGCGATCTGCGGTTTTTTCTTGAATTCCTAAATCTTTCAAAGAAACAGTGCCAAAATAATTGATTTGATTTCTTCGATTTGTAACTAAAGCTTGCCATTCTTTTTCAATTGCCAATAGTTGTAAATGGAGTGCTTTGATTTTTTCGGTTGATTTCATGTTTTTTATTTAATTCTAAATGTAATAATTATTGGTCGTTGTTGATTCTAATTATGATTTAGCTCCCTTCCAATTCTTTTTCTAATAACTGAAAATCAAACAACAAATCATCTTTATTTAAATTATACCTGTTCAATTTAATTTGAGATTCTTTCATCAAATCTATCCCTAAGCTTTTTAATTTTACAATACAATTCGAGAGCTCTTTTGAAAGAATCCAATCTTCCAAGCTCTTTGGAATATCGCTCATCTCCTTTAAAATCTCCATTTTCAATTTCTTCAATGAGTCGCTTTGAATCTTTTTCAAATTCAATTTCTGATTTGTAGATATTTCGTCCAATTGTTCTGATATCTCCTTCAATTGTTTCTTCTTGAATTGCAAATTGCGAAGTAATTGACTCTTCTTCAAGTCTATTACTATTTGGAAGTCGTTCGATAATGATTCTTTCTCTTTCAATAGCTCGTTCAATGTCTTGGATTTCAACATTTTCTCTTTTTCTATCATATTCAATTCTTTCTTCCAGATTTCTGATAGATTGTCTTTCTTCATCAATTCTTCGTTCAATTGTTTTTGCTGAAGACTGATTTCCATTTTGTCCAAATTCGAAGATTGAGTTATCTCTTTCAATTTCGTTTTGCTCTTCGATAATTTCTCCTCTCTTTCGATAATATCTTGCTTCCAAGTCTGCAACTTCTCGTTGAAAATGATTTTGTTCAATTGTAAGTTCTTCTCTTCGCTGGCAATATCGCTTAATTCCTGATTCGCTATAGTTTGTTCGAAGCTCGTCCAATTCTGCTGCTTCTCTTTCTGTATTCTCCTTAACTCGTCGTATTTCTGCGTTAAGGTTTTGTTCAACTTCTCTGTAATGTTCCGATTCCAGTATGCGTCCAATTGTTCGTATAAAGTCTCCAAGCTGTGCCTTTCGGCAGTTGAAACCTTCTTCAAAAAGTTTTCTTTGCTCAATATTAACTTCAAATATTCCTCCTGAAGACGAATTGGATAATTGTAGGTAGTCTGTTTCGTTTTCTGCATGATTATAAAGCCATTTAGTTCTATTCGTTTTAAAAAATAAATCTCTGATTTCTTCTGGTGAAGATTTGGGAACATTTACTTGTATTGCATCAATACCTAATCGTTTCAACTTCATCAATTTAGACGAATCAGGTTTATGGGTTGCAACAAATTCAATAATAAGGATTGGTTTGCCGACTTTATTAAGAAAGATTGAATCGGGTTTTATGAATAGGTATTTATCTTCTTTCTCGTCAAATGTTTCACTAACAGTTATCTCACCGTTCTCATTTTCATAAATGTAATGTTCATTTACAACAGAATGAGCTTCAATAAACGCTGCATCTTTTATTAAAAATGCCTTTTCATCGCCTTTATTTGGAGAATATTTATAAACGGCTGGTACTTTAATTTTTTTTAAGTCAATTGCATTTGCCTTCGCAAGATAATGTCTGTATGTTTCGTCGCTGTAAGTGCATTTACTGTTTGTAGAATTAGGTGTGACATGATGTTTGAAATGTTGTTTTCTAATATCCCCTTTAACGGCTTGCATTTGTCTTTTACAGCCAAGACAAAAATAATTTTTCTTAGTTCCGTTTTCACTTTTTGGAACATCTCCAATATAAATTTCTTTGAAATTTTCATCCCAAGCATATACATTTTCGATATGTGAATCCTTTTCAATCATTCAATTGTGAGCTTTTCAATATCCTCCCAATCTGCCAAACCAAGCGCTCCCGTGAACCCAAATCCAATGCGCGTTGTCCGCTAAGCATAGAGGAAAACAAAACATGCGTATCTTTTAGTTCTGGGACATTGGTAATTCTGTAACTGCCAAATTCCATGTCAAATTCAAACTGAAAGTCCATCCAAACTCCAAATTCTTCTCCTTTGGCGTTTTTGAATCTATTTTTACCCATCAATTCCCTTGCTTTGGTATTAGAAACAACAATTACTTTAGGCTGAATGTATAAAATACGTTCCCTCGCTATCATGACTTGCTCATATACAAAAGGAATTCCGTTGTCATGACCTAAAAGTTCATCGATGTATTTTTGATTCGTTTCTCTGAAAACTAAAATGTCTAAATGGGTCCATGTAACAGTTTGAATTTTATGCGGTTCACTCTCTAATTCTTCTTTTATTTTTCGAAAAGGGTCGAAATAGAGATGAGGAGCATTTCTATCAAAAGGAAAACTTTCAAATTCAATTTCGTTGATACTTTGTGATTCATTTCCTTCTGTATAAGAAGGATTTATACCTACAAATAAAATTTCACTGCCTTTTTCATCTTCATCAAAGTGATAGGCAAATCCACGTCTTAACAAATCTTGGGAAAGACAATTACTGTATTTTTTCCAAAGGGACGAATATTGGTTTTCTAATTTCTGTTTCATTAATTTTGGGTTCTTTATTATGACTGAATAATATTCAATATTTGGTCAGCGATTCCATTATCAACTTGTAGTCTATTATTTGGTATTTCCTCAATTTGCTTTCTTAATTGGGTGTTCTGAAAACGTTGAATTGTTATAAATGGTCTTACAAATCTATCATTCATTGCACAAACTAAAAAATTGCAATTTTGATTGTTATAATGATTTATTGAATTGACAATTGCATTTGAATAATCACCCATTGTAAAAAATGCAATACGTAATTCTCGCCAAATCAAGATATCTGAGAAATCATTTGGATTTCCACCTTCCTGTTCTCGATTAGTTGAGACAGCCCCAAGTCTTAACAATTCTTGATAAACAATATTTAAGGTTGTTGTTTTTCCACAACTACTGGGTCCAATTAAAGCTATAATATTTAATTCGTTCATTTTACTTCTTTATTTTCTTAACATTATTACAAAATCCGACTTATAATTATTTTCTGAAGCAAAATAATTTAAAGAACCAATTTCATCCCCTATAGCAGCAACATATAACTCTATTTCTTCCATTTCCATGGGAACATAATTAGTTTTCAACTTATATGGGTCAACATATTTTTTTATGTCATATAGATTAAAATTCTTATACCCAATAAATTTTTTGCAACATGCTAAAACTCGCCATGGTTGAGCCAATTTTGGATGAAAATCTTCAAAACTAGGGGCACTACAAATTCCATTTTTAATAGATTTATTTTTTACAGTATTAACATCTACTATCGAACATCCGAATTGGGATTCATCATATTTTTTATCACAAACATCAATGCCTGAATATTTATAGTTTTTACTTCCATTATAAAGTAAATAATAAGTAGCACAGGTCATGTTTTCACTTAAATTAACTAACTTATCCCATTGATTATTGTGACACATTGAATCATATTTCCCACTTAATTTTAAAGTTTTTGCTTGGAATACAATCCAAACAAATCTTCCGTTTGAAATCTCTATAAATAAATCTACATCAGCACCAGTTTTATGTTCTGATTTACTTTCTCTTGCCCAAACACCTATTTTTTCGTATAATCTAAAGGCATCACAAATTTCAGTAACTAATAAACTTGTGTAGCCAATTTCTTTAGGTCAACATCATTTATTAGATTTTTTGAAATCTTATTCCAGATTTCTGTTGAGATAAACTCAAATAAATCACACCGGTTTCTAAATTCCATCTTATTTAATGTAATACACTTTTATTCTCGTCTTTCATAAGGATAAATATTTTTATAATTCCTATGTAAATAGGAACCCACAGAAGGTGCTGTATTTAAATTTTCAAACTCATGTACAGGTACTCCTTTATATACATACAAACTACCATTTAAAAATCTAACATGCACTTCTAAATTTGCTTCATCATAACCAACACTTACTACGTTTGATGAATTTACTGGTATCATTTCAATTGAACTCATAATTTATATTTTTGATTACGCCACGATTTTAATAACATTTTATACTCTTCTTCTTGTTTTTCTATTTTTATTAACCATTTTTCTGAAGCTTTTGGATCGCTACTTTTAGGAGCGTTTGACATTTTAAAAAACTTAACTCTTGATGGAATCTTAACAGCTTCTCCAGAAATTAGAGCCTCTCCCGTCCTTAGACTTGGAAGTAAATCCACCATACTTTGTAATTCATCTTGTACTGCTGATTTTATGTGTCCTCTGTCTTTTGAGTTATTCATTCTCAATGCAATCATTGTTCCGCATTGACTTAAAACAGTTTCATCTAATTCTGATGGTCTTTGTGTCACTAACAATAAACCAACCCCATATTTTCTACCTTCTTTCGCTATCATCTGAACTGTTCTTGATGAAATTGAATTTTCCCCTGCTTTTAAATAACTATGTGCTTCTTCCAAAACAATTAGTAAGGGTTGATTTTTTCCCCCAACTTTTGTGTTTACTCCCCAAAAAAGCCCATCATAAATAATCTTCAAAAGTGTACCTGAAATTGATGACATTATTATACTTGGTATTCCAGATAAATCTAAGATTGTTATGGGTGCTGAACTCCCAAGCCAATTCATAAATATTTTGTCCAAGTCTTCTTCAATTTTCCCATCTGAATCTGGCGTCAATTTACCAGGGTTGAATAAAAAACTATAACTACTGTCATTTAATTTGTTTCTCATGCTATCAAGGAAACTTAACAGTCCCTTAGCTCTGGTATTTAAAAAGGGAGCAGAATTTCCAATTCCTGCAGGGGGATATTGATTTGATATTAAATTCTCAAGATTTCCTGCAACAATTAAGCCCATTGGAGTAATTCTATCAGTTTCAAAAGTCATTCGTTCAAAGTCATCCAATTCAAACCAAAGTCTTTTTAAACTAAAAGGTATTGGTGAATCTGCTGTAATAGACTCTTTTCTAACTTCAAGTTTGTTAATTTCAGCACTATGTATTTTTGATTCAACTACCTTCTCTCTAATATATTCTCGATTAGCATCTGTTAGATTTCCGGAAAATATTTTCATCAATTCATTAAAAGGTAATGCCCAAAATGGAATAATTAAATTATTTTCAGGCATTTCAGAGTTGATCTCCATTACTTTAGAGTATTTTGATAATGCATCATTATATTCTCCGTGAGGGTCAATCACTAAAATTCTTGAACTTTTAAAATCTCTTTTAGCAATAGATTCTAGCAAAACTGAAACAGAATTTGATTTACCACTACCTGTTGAGCCAACTATTGCACAATGTCTCGAAATAAGTTTATCTAAATCAATTTTTGCATCTAAACTTTCTGAAACACTAATATTTCCAACTGTTATTGAATTTGAATCTTCATACCCCCCATAAATAATATCTAAATCATTAATAGTAACCAAATGTACTTTATCTCCCGTAGTAGGAAATTGTGTAACCCCTCTTTCAAACTTTTTGCCGACTTGTTCTCCAGCAAGAACAATATTTATCCATCTTGTATTTTTAAATGTATCATAATCTTTAATATACATTTCTTTTAGGTTATCAGGTATTGCACTAGATCCTATTTGTGTTACTATTCCGTATAAATTAGCAAAGCCAAGCGGTATTTTTACAAAGGAGCCAATTTGCCCAACACGATAAACAATACCGTCAATAATAGGCATATTTGATTTGATATTATCAAATAACTTAACAGAGATATTATTCCCGCTAATGCTGTCTATTTCTCCAATTTCGGTTATTCTATTTCTTGACATTTGTTCCTATTTTTTTAATTTCATTTTCATTAATCATCGCATTTAAAAATTTCACCAAATTACCAAAATCAGGTAATTTAAATTCCCCCGAACCAGTCCAAATTTCACCGCCCAAAATTTCTTTATTTAATTCCTCAGTTTTATTATCAAATCCATCTTCATCAAAAAATAAATTTACGTTAACAGTATCATCTTTTGAAGGTTCAGTTTTTAATCTCCATTCTCCAAAATTGCAACCGATAACAGCACTTTTTGAACCATAGACTGAAATTTTGGAGTTTTCCTGACCTAATTTAACAACTTTATCTCCTTCTTTGAGTTGCTCATATTTATCAAACAATAAAGCAATGACATGGGAAGTTGTATTTGTTTTCAAAGCAGAGATCAATCTTGAATTTATGTGCTCATCACCCCAAGAGTAACCACAAGTAATAAGTATTGAATCATCTTGTTTTAAAAAATTAGATAATCGGTCAAGAAGACTTTCATAAGGCTGTTTTTTTGAATCTTTATATTTCAAACTTGAAGGATAAATTAAAATATCATCTATATCCGGACTTATTCTTAATATTTTTTCAGAATCCTTATCAAAATGCCAACCTAAAGAGCCATGAATTTTCCAAAGTTTAGTTTGATTCATAAGAAAATTTAGGTCCTCTACTGATTCTGAATTAAAAAAAGGTCTTAAACTACCGCAAAAACCGTCATAATATGGAACTTCCTTACATTCAAGACCTAATTCAAACAAAAAATCGTAATTTGTAGTGAAAATTTCAATCGGATATTTTCTTTCCGCTTGACCTATCCAATTAGCAAAGTCAGTATGAACTAATTCTGTTACAATTTCATTTGAAGCAATATCATCATTAACTTTATGTACACTCACGATTTTTCGCACATTTTTTTTAATCTCTTTAATTAGATTTTCAAAATCGACCTTTTTTAGTGAATTTAATGTTCCTCCACCGATAATTGTAGCTTTTTGTTCCAAATTCGATAAAATAGTTTCGACATTAAAATTCTTTTCTCCAAGTTCTATTTTTATTTCGTCTAAAGCTTTTTTGTATTTCGTCTCAACCTTATTAACTATTTCAATAATATCAGCGGTCATTTTACCAATTGCTGGCACAGTAAGACTTTTTTCATTCTTTTTCGCCAAAGAACTTCCAGCCCCAAACAAAAAGCCTATTCTTTTTTTATCTGAAATTAGTATTTGCTGAATTCCTCTAATATATTCTGATGGGTCATGATTTACATTCATAATTACCTTTTTTTTTATTTTATCATTATTTCACACTCTCCTCCACAACTTTAATCTCCTCATCTGTCAAATCATACAATTTGTAAACAAGCTGATCAATTTCGTTTTCCAAATCTGTAGCGTCTATTTCATGATTATCATTTTTTATCTCTAAAATTCTATCGACCAAATCAATAAAAGGTTTTTGGTCCTGAATGCTTATCTAATGTACTGGAATTTGCGCAAAAATTACCTTGTTTAATTTTCTTGTGCTTCCTTGAAGTTCTGGGAAGTTTTCTTCAAAAAATCAATGACCAAATTTTTATGAAACTCTTCAGACTCAGTATCATTTGTTCGATCCAACAATTGAATCAAATTGGTTTTAAAAACTTCAATTTCAGATCGGTTAGGCTTCACTTTTAAAAAAGCCTTATTTAGTGCAACACGAGGTTTTAATTCTTTGAGTTCCATTAATAGTGTAAATTGTTAATTCGAAAAAGTAATAAATCACATCATTTTTTAAGTTTCATTCGAAAACTTGATAAAACAGTTAATTTAAGTTGACTTATTTTTTTTGACATCCAAATATACTTTTTTAAGAGCAATGATTTTAAAATAGTTACTAACATTTGTGTGCGAAAAACGCATTATTTGGATCTTAAATAATGTCTTTTCAAAACAAAAAGTAAGTTCGACCACAAAAATTAAGTAAAAGTCCTTTCGAATCAGGCTAAAATTGAATATAATAGCAGCTTTTCAAATTTTTGTTTAGAAATAAAAACTAAATGGTAAGTTAATAATTATCTTGCCATGAAAGAATAAAGGCTGGGAATTGATTAACATAGAATTAAAAGGGATTCACCGAAAGAATACGAAACTTAAAAACCAAACAAAACTTACATTTTTTATTTTTATCTTCGATAAAATTTGAATGCATGAACAGCTTTTCTGAACATTATGAGTTACATAGGTCAATTGAGGATGTTGCTGAAAAGTTTTTGAAATCTCCTGAAAATAAGACTTGTCGGTTCTGTGGGAAAGCTTATCCAGAGTTATTTTTTCAAACAATCCCCCATATTATCCCAGAGTTATTCGGACGAAACAACTGGACATCTAATTTTGAATGTGACGAGTGCAATAAACGTTTTCAAAGGGTGGAAACTGATATGTCCACAATGATTCAGCATTATCTTTCTATTCTTCGAATCAAAACAAAAAAAGGCGTACCAACATTTCAATCTTTTAAAAGGTCTGATGAATATTCCACATTTATTAAATTAATTGGCGAAAAACTTCACATTAATTTCGGCGCAAACGTAGATGACTTTAAATATGATGAAGAGAATAATTCAATTTCACTTTTTTTAAGAACAAGAAAATTTCGTCCATTCTCGATTTATAAAACATTTTTGAAAATCGGAATTTCTCTTTTGTCCCACGAGGAATTGGCTACAAATGATCACTACCTACCCTTTCTCAATTCAGTTGAGCCAATCAACGACGGAAGGCAATTTTGGACTTGCTTTCGTCAAATATTAAAGACAAGTTATTTTCCTACTCCTAAAGCAAACTTATACAAGGCAAAAAATACAATCGTAGGAGAAACTGAATTTCCAGAATATATTCTTATTGTTTATTTTTCAAATGTAGTATTCCAGTTCTTCCTTCCAATTTCAAAGCAGAATATGAATGAACATTCTAGCAGTAACAAACTTGTAATTGAAATTTTCCCAGCATTTGCACTTGAAAATATACAAAAACTTAGCAGTATTGAACTTCAGTATTTTGATTTGAATGAAATTAATCCCATTTATATCGTTGATACGATAACGCTTTTTTATGATAGATTGGAAAAAGATATCTATAAAACGAATGAAAAAGAGGTTTAAAAAAAGGTAAAGAGCCTTAATCTGTGCGATGGAAAATGCAAGGGGGATTTCCTCGTAAATAAATTTCTCTCTTTGTATCAGCTCGCGAGAAGTCCGCGAGTTGAGAGAAGGTGGGACACGGAGAGTGCTGACGAAAGAAGCACGGAAGTGACCTATACAGATTCTGCAAAAAGGTTTGGTGGATTTTTTGTTTTTTGCGCTGAATCCTGATCGGCTACAAAAAATGTGACAAACCTGCAGCCTGAGCGATTTAGCAGGCGAGCATAACCCAAGCAGCGGTGACACCCCAACAGAAACACTGGAGCGTGAGTGAGGGACGAGATTCAGCGACCACCTTAATGGGGTTTGGGGTGGCAGTGTAGCTGCGACAGACGACGCAGGGCGAACAGGCGAGGAAAACAAGAGAACAGCCACAAAAGCGAATTTTGAGTAACTGGCTAAGGAACGCTAAAAACAAGGGCAAGGATGAAAGACAAAGCTTGTATTACACTTGTTTTTATGTTTTCTGAAGCTGTGAGAACAAGGAGGAAGACCGATTTACCTACTCTTAATTTTTAAGTTTTTCTAATCGTGATTCAAGCTCAGATTTATATTTAGTATCAGAACATTCTTTTATTGCAAGTTCCAGTTCTCCCATTGCTTTGTCAATATCATTTAGCATATTGTGACTTTGACTTTTAAGATCATGATAAATGGAAATTATGCTTTTTGCATATCCATCTTTTTGTGCCAATTTTAAAGCTTTGGCTGCAGTTTCTAATGACTCACTAGCCATAGTGGCTGCCAACTCTGCTTCACATTTACGATAGAGTACCCAGTGATCCATCTTATCCTTAGGTACTTTATCAATACATTCTAAAGCTTTTTCAGGAAAACCTGCTGTTGTGTATGTCTTTGCAATAGCTCTTGCATCAAAAGATTTCAACGATTGTTCTGGAATTAATTTATCCGCAAACATTAGACTGGCATCTACAAGTTTTGATGCTAACTCATACTTATTTTCTTTCTTGGCCGCTACTGATAAGTTGGAAAGAGCTTCACATGCACTTACCCATTCATCTTTATCACTTGAATCAGGAGATATGGTAAGCATTTCAGATAATGTTTCTGAGAGTTTAATGCAAAGGACACCATGGTGATATGAAAACATCGAAGTAAAAGCCAAAAAAGATTCATAGAACTGTCCGAATTTTTCCAATGCAGACATTGCAATTATCTCTCCCAGTTTCCCAACATCTTCAGGTCTTTGCGAAATATCTTTATTCATTATTTTATAGGATCTTAATTTGGATAATGAAGCTAAAGCAACTCGCAAAGGAAGCTTCTTACCTTCCACTAGAGACTTTACTAAAAACATCATTGATTTTTCCCCTGCCAATCTAATTTCTGAACTAATGTGTTTTTGTATTCCAAGATGAGCAATTTGTCCATGCGCTGCATATAAATCAGGATTTAGATTAAGTAGATCGGTGAAACAATCAAGAGCCGCTTTATATTCTCCACATCTTCTGAGTGCCTTACCTTGGTGATGCAATAATTCCTCTTTGATTTCCTTCGAAGAAAACACTTCAAGAGCCTTTGCATAATCTTCTGCACATTTTTTATAGTAGTTATTACGTTCATTACCGTCCTGAATTGTAAATGAGAATACTTCCTTAGCATCAATTATACACATAACAGAAGCTAAAGAAAGATTTTCTTTTATGTCTAAGGGATAGATGTCCTTATAAATTTCCTTCTTTACTGGCCCTTCAACTTGCAAAAGAGCATATGTTATCCAATCTGGCAAACGTTTCCCCCTCAATTTGTCCTCTTCTGAAAGTTGATAATAGCAAAGATGAATTTGTCTGATTATAGTTGGTTCCATCACTCCCTTTTTTTCAGCAATATATTCTGATAATTCTTCTGATATTTCAGAATAACTAAGTCGATCCCTTGCTGCAATACAGACTAAATCGTGGATTTTAGAGATTCCAGGAATATTAGTCGATGTGAGAATAGAAAGACGTTGAAGATTAGTACATGAAATATTTCCAATAAATCTCCTTAAAAAAGTCAGGTCATTGACAGATACTCCTGAATTAGCAACTTTTTTTAACGCCCTTGACATTCCTTCATCCAGTTTAGATAGAATCTTTCTAAGAACCGATGAGCCATCATTGCCAGAAAGATCCTCGGGACTATCTAAAATTTCTTTGTATAATTCATGTCTATTAATTCCCCCTTGCTCGATTATATTTCTAGTAGTTGCTAAAATCAATGGAGAGAATTTACATATTTTAATAAATGCAAGACTTTCGTCTGAAATGGATGCCGCATCTTGTCCAAGAATATGGATTGCTGTCGTTTCAGATACTGACGGCATTGCTAAATATAACGGGTTGTTTATATCAGCTATTTGAGATGTGATTAATATTATCCCACCTTTTGTAAATCCTTGATTGAGTTCTTCAATTTGAGATGAAGCAATAATTCTTTCTAAGCTGTCAATTATCAAGATAGTCTTTGAAGAATTGAATACTCCGGCAACATTTATTGGTGCACCTCCTCGTGTTCTGTGAATTGAATTTAAGGAAGTGTCCGGTTTCCAATCATCACCCGAAATCCAAATATAATTTTCAAAATCTTTTCCCACATGATGTATAAAATCAATTGCGGCTTGTGTCTTTCCAACGCCACTAAGACCATGAAGAATACAAATTTTATTTTTTAAAAAATGATTTTGAATTACATCTATAATACCTGTATCGGAAATATGTTGATTACATCTTGCAGGAACTTTTCCATAGTATTCATAATTGTCAAGATCATTTGAAAAACCTGGAAAAAACTGTCTGTAAAAGCCAGCATATTGGGGACTTTTTACAGAATGATCGTAAATATATTTAGCTAATCGTCTGGAGTCTAATAAAATTATCTTCTCACTGTGTTCTTGAGCAAGATGTGTCTGATTAAAATCAGCTCGGAAAGAAGGTGGTTCTTCTTGACTAGAGATTAAATAAATTTTTTCGACATCAGTACCATGGCCGAGTGCATGATTAATATCATTTTCAATTTTTTCATACTTAGGAATTGTTTCGTCTTTTTTTGAACTATCATCAAAATATTTTTTATCTATACTATATTCACCAATTATCTTAGAATTATCAGAGAAACTATCAACCGTATGACCAACAGGCTGATAATCTTTATTCAATCCATGGTGAATCAATGCTTTCGATTCTTCAATAGAAATTACATTATTTCCAATTAGCTCTAATGGACCTGAATCTAAATTCCCAATTTCTTCAATTAGCTTTTTTTCGATTAATTTTCTTATAAATTCGTATTCCATAGTATCATAGTATAAGTTTATTGATTCTGAATCCCAACAAATAGTCTAATGAATCACTTTCCAACTCTGGATCTATATCAATTTCTTCCAAAATCAACTTTGTATTTCTCGTATCTGTATATGAGTCTATTGCCTTTGGAATTTCCAAGCCTGTAAATTCTTCAATTAAAGACACATTGACTTGATAGGTTTCAGCATCTTTAAAGAGCATAAAAAGCTGATCGTCCGATTCTAATTCTTCAATGATATGATCATTCATGAGCAGTTTATTTTGACTCATCATAAACCCAACCCGATAAAGATGCCCATCTTCTTTTTGAAAAACAACAACTTTCCAAAACATCGAGGGAATTTGTATTTGAGTACCATTTAACGGTGTTACGAAATATGGATTTGAGTTGGATAAAACCGGACCAGTGAATACACAAATTCGTAATTCATTTTGTTTGGCTTCAGTGTGTAGGATATAATCCTCCAAACTTCTCCAAATATCTCTATTTAAGTCTTTATGTTGAGGAACTGCGTTCGGATAATAAAATGTTGAATCGGCAGCATTTAATGCAATTCCTATGGTTTCTCCCCATTGAACATCCTCCCGTTTAGTCATGTGACCTTTGTCAAAATTACTTTTGGCAGCACTATAAAGTTCTTTACCCCATTGAGATTCTTTTGGAATTCGATCATCTTTTCTCCAGTTGTCTTTTCTTGGAACTTTTTTAAACAGTATTCCATCTATGTTTGAAGCCGAATAAAAAGGGAGTTTATGTGATGCAGATAGTTGCAAACTATAATTAATGTACTTTATTACTGTATTTCCTTCTTTGTCTTTTACCAGGTCTTCTGCTTGTTCTTGGTTTAATGTTGGAAGGGGAATAATTTTTCCAAGGATAAATTCTTTATCGTATCCTTGGAATAACAATTTACTTTTCATAGCTATCAGTTTTTGTGGTTATCGAAAATAAATTTAATAATTTTGTTGATAATAATTCCTTCATTACGTGATTTAACTCCCGCTGGAAGTTCAGACTCTCCAGGTTTATTTCCGCCACCACTATGGTGTAAAGCGACAACTTCCCAATCAGAGTTAAATACCGGAGATCCGGAAGAACCTTTCAAGGTGTCCGTTAAATATTGAATGACTCTGTCATTTGTATTTGTAACAATATTATGATACAATGAAATTTGTTTCATTTCTCCACCCGGATGTTGGATTATGTTTACAAAATCATTTTTTGAAATTTCAATTTCTTTTAACTCGATAAATCCATAACGTGCCAGTTGATTATTTTGATCCTTCAGTTTGAAAATAGTGGAATCAAATTGATTTATTTCGGAGCAATGCCATGGTCCAGTCTCATCAATACTAAAACTTTTTGATGGAATGGTATTTCCATCAATATCAAGTTCATAATCAAAAATTATCTTGGTTTTGGCTATATCGCTTTTGTTGCTAATTACATGATAATTTGTTATGAAAAATAAATCATCAATTCCAGGTACTTTAAATAAGAATCCTGTACCCACATTAAATCTATTGGTACCGACTTTGATTTCAACCTTACCTACAGCTTTACTTTTTTGAACTCCTTTTGCTAAAAAATTGACTGGTAATAAGGTGCTCCTTCCCATCGTTAATACTTCTAAAGTTTCTTCTGAAATATTTTCCCACTTTGAAACTTTATCGATGTCCGGGCTTAAAGAGTAGTCTATTTCTTTTGTTCCTAAAGCAGAATTTAAAAATGGATTGTTTGGGTAGGAGGATAAAACAGATTTTATTAATTCATCAACCTTATTATTTTTATCTGCTTCGCTTAAAACATTGCTCCAAACATCCACAGCATTGCCTCTGTCATCAATAAACTGTGGTTTTAAACCCGCAGCTTTTACATATTTAGTAATACCTTCCTTATTAGGGACTAAGTCGCTAAAAACATCATTTAATAGTGTAAGTCTTTTTTCCCAGGCCATAATTAATTAAATATTTGTGGATAATCATAATTCATACGATCGATCAAATTTTCGATCAATCCTTTCTCGATGCAAGAATTTATTAGTTGTGCGGACATTGAAACTGCGGAATCATCAACTAATAAAGAAATGTTGAATCCTGCATTTTTTGCCAATGTTCTAATCGAAGTGGCTGATTGATAAAATTGAGGTAGTTTTATGACCAACTCCTCTATTCCTCTACCATTAAAATGGCTCTTCCGGATTCGTTCATACAAAAGATTGAGTTTCGCTTTTTCTGAAGGATGTCTTAGATCAGCAGGACATAAGTATCTTGACTCGAAAATAGGTCTTACAATATTTGGATTCAATAAATATTCTCCATTTCTGCCGTCTTTTTGGGCATATTCGTGGAAGAAACGCTCAACTTTTCTATCCACATCATCAACCTTACTGTCGACAGTTAGATAAACAAAATCATATAGTTGTGTGTCCTGATGCTCATATTCCATCAATGAGAATGGATGATAAATAACAGGATAGTCTCCTTTAGTAACTCGAATTTTATTAATTTGATCAATTACCAAGTATCCTTTAGGTAAGTCTTTAGTGTTTGAAAAGTTTGTTGACCACTTTGTGTCCATTGGCTGCCATTTCGCATTTACAATACTTACCACATAACCCGGTTTGATTTTAAAGTGGTCTATTACTTCCGGAGAAAATAATACCGGAATTCCGGCAGATGCGTTGCAACCTGCACTAACAGACATTAACCTTTTACCATCTTCTGTTGGAGGCAAAAGTATAGTTCCCACTCCTCCCATTACTTTCTTGGATTTTCCTGGAGGATAAAATTCAACCCAATTTTGACTTTTCAGAGCAATGTCGGCATTTGTATGTTGACGGATTTTTTTCGATGAATCTGTCCAATACAAACCTGGAATTCGAGCAACCCAATCAGAGACAACAAAATTGTACAAATTGACTTTCGACATACAATATGGTTCAGAAATTGTAAAAACTTTTTGCCAAAATTTTTCATCTTCATAGAACTCTTGATCTGTTTCAACATAAGTTTTAAGATTTCGACTTGAAGAATTTTTTTCATCGATTAAACTATAATTCTCAACAGTTTCGATAAACTTAGTTACTTTGAATAGTGATTGTAGGTGTTTCATGTTACTTCATTTAAATAGTTTTTTCGTAATTCGTATAAAATTTTGAACTTTTGATTGTCTTCGTATTGTTTTTTTATTTCTTTAAACAAGCTATTCATTGTTATATCCTTGAATTTACCTTTACGTAATTTATAAATAGCATCATTCCAAATTTCGCTTGATGTACCTTTCGTAAGTAAGTCTGATTCTTTTCCTCCGGCTTTCTTCCAAACAGTTGTTAATGATGTGCCGTTTGGATATAGTTCAACGATTAGTTCTTCGGCACTCTGCCACCATTGACCCGGATTAATGTCGATATTTGATAAAATTCCTGAAACTTTTAATATACATTTAGTTATAAAATCTAAAAGATGATAACATTCGGCTAATGCAAATCTCCAATTATTAGCTTTTGATGCTTTGCTATATACTAAATATGCAGAATTTGAAAACCTTCTTTTCACTATCAGTTTTCCTAACTGACGTGCTTCGATGGCATTAATTGATCCTGAAAAATCATTGATATAATCTTTCAAAAGATTATCACTCAACTGCGAAAAATTTTCAAATAATGGAATTACATTTATGATATTTTTTTTATTAGAATCGAGAAAATCGTAAATACCTTTGTGATTGATATAATCCAATAAAATCCTGTCACGTTGAATATTGACACCTAATTTTTCACTACTCTGTTTAAAGAAGGTAGCGGATGTTTTTGCTAAAAAGTTATTTCTCACCGAGGCAGGAAATCTTTCCCATAGTTCAGATCTATTCGAATAGGAAAGAATATCGCCAAATTCGGATTGAGAAATTTTATTCAAAAGCCTTTCAGATACTGGATTTCCAGAAATAAGGCTGTCAAATAATTTATATATCTTTTTGTCCGGCTCATTTAAACCCTTGGCTACTGAATTTCCATTTTCAATGGCTTCTAACCATACGGACTTCCAGTTATCATTTAAAATGTCCATTTGCGCAAGGTACTTTGGGGAAGCATGGCATATTTTACCTGCTATTTTAAGCATCCGGACTTCACCTGTGTCAATAGCGTAATCAAGGACAAACTTTTGATTCTTTCCAGTTATTATGATATTAATTGCTTCAAAATGGGTTTCATCCTGATCGATCTTAATTAATTCTGTTAGTGCTTCCTTAAGTTCAAATTGTGCATTTAATAATTGAGCGTACAATCTAAACCAATGATTATTTAAAGAGAAAAGTTTTAATTCCTCTATGAGATCTTGCGGGATTTTTTCAGGAATTTTCTTGATGAAACATTTTTCTGAATCTTTGGATTTATCAATCAAAGAATCCAAACTGGTTAAGAGGGAAGGAAATTCTGCTAACCAAGCATAGATGACAGATACTTTGGAAACTTGTATGGTACCGATATATAATTTAAGCTCTTGTTCTATAACTTTATCCCACCAATTTAAATTACTTGTTTTTATATGTTCAAAAAATGGCTTGTAATTAGTGTAGATGTCGGAAACAGAGAAAATATATTTTCCAATCCAAGTTGTAAATGCTTTTGTGAGCAGCTTTTTTGAATTTTTGAAACTTTCTATTTTGAAATTTCTTAGAACAATTAAATCAGAAAAGCTTGCTATTTCTGTTAATTGAATAATCTTATTTAGTAATTGTTCTTTGAATTCTTTTCCCTGGTCATTTGAAGGCGCATATTGCGCAATTAGATGGGAAAGGGTGCTTAATTTTTTGAGATCTTTAATACTATCTACTTGTTCGAAGGTATCAATACCTTTAGCGATCAGATTAATATCTCCTCGTGAAATAGAATTTGATTCAACGGCTTTTTCGAAATTCTGAATGCGTTGCTGCACTACAGCATCTCCAATGAGCCATTGCTCAATAAGTTCGGTAGGTTTATGATTATCGTTCTTCGCGACAGCAAAGAAATCGGATCTAATAAATTTACTTTGAACACTTTCGGGTACAGAAAACAGACTAATATTTTCTTTTTCTTTATTGTCATTATTGAACGTAATACCGAACTGGAAGTTTTGTCGTTCAGAAGCTGCAAGGCGTTTCCATAATTCAATTACTGCAACGTCAAAATTTTCCTGGCCAATCCAGATCAATGTATTTTTGAAGTTTTTTATAGTGATGTACCCTTTGATTAGTTTATTAAATCTGCCTTGAATTTTAGGAGACAACCGGCAAGTGCTTGGGACGAGTTCTAATGAAAGAGGTTCCAGGACGGTATCCTTATCAATATTTTCCGGCAGTAAATTTATAATTTGTTCTATGTTGTCAATTCCTTCTATATCTTTTTTAGAGATTATCAGAACATGAGAAAACTTTCGTCCTCTTCGTACATCAGGAGAAGTATCTTCAAAAGTTTTCATAATTAAAAAATAGTTTCCTTCCGAAAATCCCCGAATTGCAGGATCCCAATGAATTCCACTAGTTTGATCCTGCAAATCTGTTCTAAATGCTATATTTTTTGCAATACCAATATCCGGCAAGGTGGTTTTTATCAGCCCCCAAGCTTTATTTACTTCTCCACAGATCGATTGATGTATCAGAATTTTCACAATAATGCCTGTTCTATTAGTTGTGTTATATCTATTGTTTGAGAGCCATCGGGTAATACTAAATATCCAAATTCTTCGGGTCCTTCAATCTGGTATTTTTCTTTGTTCTCCAGTGTGTCGAGCGGAAAACCCTGAGCAGAAAGTCCTATTATGTTCAGGCAATTTTTATCCCAATTGGATTCGACAAAATTTAACAAAAGTGGTAGTTTCGATTTCAATACATCATGTGGTTTCTCTTCTGTATTCATTTCATCCCAACAAGTCAACACAATTGTAAGCTTCAATTTATCATTGAGCAAGTGATAATCTGTGCCTTTTGAATGGATCAGAATCTGTAATAATTCGATAAAAAAACTTTGATCGGATATTTTATCATCCGTTTCGGGTACAGCCTCTTTCGAATTGTTTTGATGTTGTTCAGAATAAGTAACATCGCTGATGTCTAAAGATTTATTTATATTGTTTAATCTTATGAATAAGATCCAACTATTGCTTTCTTGTATGGAAGTTGTCCATTCTTTATTCAATTCCCGATTTTCAACAATATTTAAAACTTGCTCTCCGCCATATTCCGGACATTTTAAATCAACCTGCTTTCCGATTACCTCAATTGGGAGATAAAACTTCACACTGCTTTCGACAGGAGTAGTTTGAGGTTCTTCTCCTGAAGCTAAAGATTCTCTTGCTCCGGAGATTGGTGACAGATCATCAACTGATTTGTAGAGCTTCAGCTTGCTTTTCTTTTTTTGCAGCCTTGAATAAAACTGTGACAGGAATACCGTTTTAGATGAATGAGGTTTCCCGATAAGTAGTAAAGATGTACTCATATTAAATGCTTTTGTAATTTAAGAATATATCGCTTCCGGTATCACCATTTTCAATTAATATTTTCGATTTCCCGACACTAAAAACCCTGGAAAGAAGCCAATCCAATACTGCTAAATTATTTTCATGAACTAATACATCCGGATCATCTGAAGAAAAATTACTAATATCTATCTCTTTGTAGTTTTCGAAGATTTCTTTTAACTCTTCTTGTAATTTTTCCTGAATTTTAGGGTGGACTTCTCCCTTTTTATCGCTTTTCGACCAGACTGCTATTACAGGCCTGTCTTTTAAATTGTGTTTTAGCATTTCTGCAAGGTCAACAATTTCAGTTTTTGCCTGATTTTTTTTATTGATTAAGTCATCACAATCAATAAAAAGTATAAAAGCATTTGAATGATCATAGACCCATCTGGCATTTTCTGCATTTTCATCCTCTTTATTTTGTGACCAAATAGAAAAAACTTCACCCGATGCATCGGATAATAAAATGTCTTTCAATTTTTTGGACTGGTTTCGTAATGCCAGGTGCAATAGCCGGATATATTGAGCAGGAGTAGGGTCGGGAAATGCTACACTTTGCTGTTGAATTCTTAATTTTTGATATAACTCATCCCATGCCTTGATTGTTTTGGTACCACAAAAATCGAACTCTTTGAGTTTTGCCCCCCGAAGCAGTAATGTGAAAAGCATAGCGAGGTATGTTGTTTTACCGGCATCTGCTTTCCCTATTACACCAATAATTACTGGAGAATTTCTAAAGGTTACTTTAGATAGATCATCTATTGTTAAAGCTTCTCCAGACCAAGGTAAGTCAGACTTCTTTTCTTTTTTTTGATTGGTTTTATTCTTCGTTTGTTGTGAAATTGAATCACTCCAATACTTACACTCTTTATGGGTTTCCTTTCCTATATGGCAACTAACGGGTGCAATACAATCAGGATTTGAACATTTCCCTTCCATAATTATTTCGTATTTAAGATTTTTTCTAATTGAAAGTCATGAAATAACCAAACTGTCAATTCATTAGGTGAAAGCTTAATATTTAAGGGTATCCCTACCAAGTCTTCAAATTGAGTTAATTGGCATTTATTCCAGATTAAGCCGTTAACGAAATTTAATAATGTTGACTTACCTTCAAGAATGTCTGGCTCTGATAATATCGTTTTTAATTCTTCAGGAGACTCTCTAAATATCTTCAAGATGTCTTCAAGTACTAATTCCGGATCATCACTCTTTTTTAATGTGTTGTAAGTTTCTTTCAGAAAATAATCAACACTTTTTGGATAAACTGCCGGAATAAATAATGAATAATCATAAGCAAGGACTACATCCAAAATATTTTTATCCAATTCTTTATAGCTTTTATCGGTTGAAGAAGAATATGCAGCCTCTTTCCACCAAAGGAGTTCTGATCTAAGCTGTAATGATTTGTTTTTGTCTGAAACCTCTTTTTGGATTTGCTCTAAAACCTTATTTAAACTATTTTGAATAATCGTTTTATTTTCATTTGCAACATTTACTATAGCTTTTAATGACAGATCAATTACATTTTTGATTCCATTAGTTGCTAATAAAGGGAATTGATAAGACCAAGAAGATCCAGAATTAGGCCAATGTTGATTGGGAGAATCAAAATTTGATACTCCATTTTGATTTTTGGGCCCTACGGCATCTTCTAAATATTTAATAAGTGATTCATCATTAATCAGATATTTTGCTATGGCTTTTAATTCAACAGTTGTTCTCGATTCAGTAACATTTGATAACGACCAATTTTTAATAGCTATTTCATTAATTTGGCTCCCAATTTTTGACAAAAACTTTTGAATGATTTCTTTTTCATTACCTATTATTCTTAAGTGATTAACAACGTTCCTGCTTGATAACCAAATAAGTAATGAGTGATTTATATTCTCACTTAAACTTTCCAAGGCTTCAAATATAACAGCTCTGATATACGTTAAAGGAGTGTCTTTTGCATTTACTAAAAACGTATTCCAATTTTTAATTATTATCTCTTTGACTTCAGAAATAACAGGATTATTGGCAGATACATCAGGATCAATTGAAGATAATGTGTATGATACAATTTTGTACTTGTTGGTTGCCAGTTTTTTAGAAATTTCATTTGCGGCTTTTTTCAATTTTTTAGAATCTTCATCACTTGTAACAGTAAGTAAATTTGCATTTAGGTATTTTTGTAACATAATTTTTATTTTAAAGTAAATAATTCTTTCACCAACTCAAACACCATCGTGCAAGGATTATGATTTGCATAATCTTGCCTACCAGAAAATTCTACTGCCAAACGTTCAGCATTTCGTATTGCCATAACTGGATCTCCATGCTGTTTCAGCAACTGATACATGTCGGTACTGTTTTTTTGATAACGGTATGCATTCCCAACTTTGGGACGCAGGTTTTGTTCGATTAAGCGCTGGTATGCTGCCCGATCGATTAGGGTATTGTAGTAATGAAAATGCAAAAGATACCATAACTCAAATGCTTCATTGCTCCAGGCGCAACCTATTTGCGGACTGCTGTTCTGACATTGCTGAATTGCACTATTGAAATCATTCGGGGTAAAACTATCACGATCAAATACTACCCAAAGTTTGTCTACAGGTCGACTTGTTTGTTTTTGATAAGATTCTTTGATACGCTTTGCCTCAGTGACCAATGATCTTGTATTTCTGCCGGTTCCCTCTATGTCGATTTGATAAGCAGTAAGTACGCCTTTTGGCAAATCTTCTTTCAGTGATTCAAAATAGTTTGGTTCGGTTTTAGTACCTTCACATACAATGAGGTAGTATTTTCGCTTATTCCTAGTATTGACTTTTCTTTTAGAGCCTTTTCCCGAGAAACGCAGTAACCTGTCTTCGGATATTTTTACTCTATTTGCCATTCGGGAATAATATTTGAAATGTTACCAATAATCGGAATTGCACCATAACGTCCATCGATGTAATCTTTTTCGTAGGAACGATCTTTCCTGATCTTTTTACCTTCTTCTTTATATTCTACAAGTGAATATATTTCAGAAGCTCCATAAGGATCTTTTTCTACAAAATAAATCTGATCTCTGCGGTAATGTCCGTAGTTTAACAAGTTGGTGTCATGCGTTGCAAAAATAAGCTGTGCATTTTTAGGATTGAGTTCTTTTGAGTTGAATAGTTTAGTTACAGCTAGTGTCAATAATGGGTGCAAGCTTGCATCCAATTCATCTACCACCAAAACACCACCGTCATGTAATACATCGAAGACAGGACCAGATATATTGAATAATTTGTTAGTTCCAGAAGATTCTTGCGAGCGAAGATCAAATTCAATTCGATCGACCAAATTGTGTTTAGTATCGTATTTATTGTGTAGGGTTTTGATTTCCATCTGGAAAGCTCCTTCTAGGTCTGTTATCATTTGCTTTACTAAAAGTTCAGGCATATCTGAAGGCAATTCTTTGGCATCAAACAATTTTTTAGAAATGGATAAATCCTGAAATCCTAGATCAAGTTCTTTGTAGAATTTTTTCAATTCAGGACTAGTAACAGGGTTTTCTAGCATAGAGAACGTTACACTTTTATATCGCTCGTGACTTAAACCTGAAATAGTATTGAAGTTGCTAAACCAATGCATAATTTTACCAGCAATTTCACCGTTAAACTGATCTACGACAGAAAGAAAGAGCGCGTTATCTCTTGTTCGCGATTCCAACGATTTACCTTCGGAAAACGAACGCATGATTTCTATACCGTCACCTTCTCTCAGAAACAACGGTTTTTCAGTTTTTTTTGAAGTTTCAAATAGCCACTCTGCTTCTACCTTTGTATTACTGACTTCAAAACCATAGCGATAACGTATTTCATCCATTACAAATACAACTTCAAATAATGTTGGAGTTCCATCAGTCTCACTACTTAGTAAAAAAGGCATGATGTCCAATTCTGAGGTTGAAGATTGCTCAAATGATTCGAACACGATACGCTTCATTGTTGACATAGCTTTGATGAAGTTACTTTTACCACTTGCATTTGCACCGTAGATTATGGCCCCTTTCAAAAGATTGAATCTCTCAAGGGAAAACAAATTTTCACTTTCGTATTCTTTAATAGAAGTAGCAATAAGATCCAGTGTGTTACTTTCTTTAAAAGATAAAAAGTTGCTTACTGTAAAATTTATCAACATGAGTTTGAGATTTTTTCTCGAAATTACATCATTTTTGTGTAAAAATCAAATTTTATGAGAAATTTTCTCATTTATATATCAAAAAGTGTTTTACAGGTAAGAACTTCATAAATTTCAAACAACGTAATTAATTAAGTTTATCTGAAACTGGTGAAAATCAACTTACACTTTGTTTTGAAAAGAAAAATCAAAAAAGCCTCATCGAATTACTTCAATGAGACTTTCTTGTATTTTAAGGAGTTCTTTTATTTTAAAGACATATAGTAGTCATTAATCTTTAAATTTAATAAGCTACCTAACTACAATCACCTTTTTGGTAACTGTTTCGCCTTTCAACATTCCAGTCACAAAATACGCTCCGTTTGGCATATTCTCAACTTTCACTTGATTGTTGTTTGCTTCAGTGATTTCTACTGTTCTTATCAATTGTCCAAGTTCATTGATGATGTTGAAGGTTCCAGCTTCTGATGCAGAGATGGTGAAATCTCCGATAGATGGATTTGGGAATGCTTCGAAATCAAACGTTGATTCGTTCATGCTTTTCAACTCTACTATATACTGTGGACGTGGTGCAATTGTTCCTGGTGCAGTAACATTACAAGCCGCACCATAAACCGCATAATAGCTTCCTGTTTTCACCGAAACACGCACTGAATATGTTTCTCCAGAATTGTACGCAAATTGATTGAATTTGAAATTTCTCGTTGGATTATCCAAAATAGTTACGTTGTTGCTTTGATCTGTTAATTCAAATCGATATCCGGTTGCTCCTGTTACGGTTCCTGACCAAACTGTTGTTGTTGGAGTAGCGATTTGAACGCCGCATTGAGAAGTTTGAATTTTAGTTGTTTGTTCTATTCTTACTACACAAGTAGCGCCATAACCTGCATAAACACTTCCTGTTTTAGCAGATACGCGAACGTTATAAGTTGTGTTGTTCACGAACCCAAATTGTGAAAATGTAAATGTGCGCGAGGTATTTTCGATGTAAGTAATATTGTTGCTTGGATCTGTGAGTTCAAATTTATAAGCTGTTGCACCAGGCACTGCCCTTGCATAAACTTGTGAAAGCTTGTTTGTAATTGTTGCTCCACATTGATTTGATTGAATTTTACTGCGGTATTCAAAATGAACGCTACAAGAAGTTCCATAAGGTGCATACACTCCTCCTACTTTTGCTGCAACTCTCACGTTGTAAGTTGTGTTATTTAAAAAAGCAAACTGAGAAAACTTGAAATTTCTAACCGTCCCTTCTAAAACTATTACATTGTTACTTGGATCTGTGATTTCAAATTTATAATCGGTAGCTCCTATTACCTGAGAAGCCCAAACTACTTCATTTGCGCTAGTCAACGTCGCTCCACATTGAATGGCTCTAATTTGAGTACATCCGCCAATGTTTGCAACAACTGCTTGTCTTGTTACGTTCACACATGAACCATTTGCCACCTCTGCATAATAAGTTGTGGTTGTTGTCAAACTTGGTGTTGTGAAACTTGTTCCTGTGAACAAAGAAGTTCCTCCAGTCGCATCTGCAAACCAATTGATCGCTCCTGCACTTGCTGTTGCTTCTAATGTCAACGTTCCTGCGTCACATTTTGATGCAGAAAGTGTGCTAGAGATGCTCGGGGTTGCATTGATAGTTACCTCAAAACTGTTTTGATTTGTACAAATTCCGTTAGTTGCATAAACATAAATTGTTTGGGAAGTGGCTATCGCATCTCCAGCCGTCAATGCTGTTCCTGTTCCGTTTGCTCCTGTGAAATAATTTCCTACTGTCAACGCTGGTAATGTGTATGAATCACATACTGAAACATTACTTGGTGAATCTGCAGTTGGTGTAGTTGTGATAGTAACCTCAAAACTATTCTCATCTGTGCAAGTTCCGTTTGATTCATAAACATAAATCGTTTGCGAAGTTGTGATTAAATCACCTGCTGTCAGTGCTGTTCCTGCACCATTTGCTTCTGTGAAATAATTTCCTACTGTCAGCGCTGGTAATGTGTATGAATCACATACTGAAACATCACTTGGTGAATCTGCAGTTGGGGTTGAAGTGATGGTTACATCAAAACTGTTTTCATCTGTGCAAGTTCCATCTGATGCATAAACATAAATCGTTTGTGTAGATGTAATAGCATCTCCAGCCGTCAATGCTGTTCCTGTTCCGTTTGCTCCTGTGAAATAATTTCCTACTGTCAACGCAGGTAATGTGTATGAATCACATACTGAAACATCACTTGGTGAATCTGCAGTTGGTGTAGTTGTGATAGTAACCTCAAAACTATTCTCATCTGTGCAAGTTCCATTTGATGCATAAACATAAATCGTTTGCGAAGTTGTGATTACATCACTTGCTGTCAATGCTGTTCCTGTACCATTTGCTTCTGTGAAATAATTTCCTACAGTTACTGCTGGTAAAGTGTATGAATCACATGCTGAAACGTCACTTGGTGAATCTGCGGTTAAAATTGCTGGTTCAGTTAAGGTGAAATCTTGCGTAGCTGTACATCCATTTGCGTCAGTAACTGTACAAGTCCATGTTCCTGCGCTCAATCCAGAGACAGATGTAGTTCCGTCACCAGTAGGTGTTCCTGGAGTCCAGTTGTAAGAGTATGAAGCTGTTCCTCCTGTTGCTGTATTTACACTTGCCGCTCCATTGGAACCTCCAAAACAGGAAACGTTAGTTTGTGAATTTGTAGTCAAAGCTAGTGCTGAAGGAGCAGTAATATTGAAATTCTGAGAAGCAGTACATCCGTTTGCATCAGTTACTGTGCAAGTCCATGTTCCCGTAGTTAATCCTGTAACGGAAGTTGTTCCGTCTCCTATTGGATTTCCTGGAGTCCAATTATACGTATAGGAAGCAGTTCCTCCTGTTGCTGTATTTACACTTGCAGTACCATTAGAACCTCCAAAACAGGAAACGTTAGTTTGTGAATTTGTAGTCAGAGCTAGTGCTGAAGGAGCGGTAATATTGAAATTCTGAGTAGCTGTACATCCATTTGCATCAGTTACTGTGCAAGTCCATGTTCCTGCAGTTAATCCTGTAACGGAAGTTGTTCCGTCTCCACTTGGATTACCTGGAGTCCAATTATATGTATACGAAGCTGTTCCTCCTGTTGCGGAATTTACACTTGCTGCCCCATTTGAACCTCCAAAACATGAAACGTTAGTTTGTGAATTTGTAGTCAGAGCTAGTGCTGAAGGAGCGGTAATATTGAAATTCTGAGTAGCTGTACATCCATTTGCATCAGTTACTGTGCAAGTCCATGTTCCTGCAGTTAATCCTGTAACGGAAGTTGTTCCATCTCCACTTGGATTACCAGGAGTCCAATTATACGTATATGAAGCTGTTCCTCCTGTTGCTGTATTTACACTTGCCGCTCCATTGGAACCTCCAAAACAGGAAACGTTAGTTTGTGAATTTGTAGTCAAAGCTAGTGCTGAAGGAGCAGTAATATTGAAATTCTGAGAAGCTGTACATCCGTTTGCATCAGTTACTGTGCAAGTCCATGTTCCTGAAACCAAACCAGAGACAGATGTTGTTCCATCTCCCGTTGGATTTCCAGGCGTCCAGTTGTAGGAATATCCTGCAGTTCCACCGCTCGCATTGTTTACGCTTGCTACACCGTTACTTCCACCAAAACATGAAACATTTGTTTGCGAAGCAGTAGAAAGAGTTAAACTACTAGGTTGACTTATTGTAAAATTGGTTGAATTACTATTTCCACATGAATTTGTCACAGTACAAGTCCAAGTTCCAGCACTTAATCCAGTTACAGTTGCTGTTCCATCTCCAGAAGGATTTCCAGGGGTCCAATTGTAAGTCAAACCAGACCCTCCAGAAGCAGAAACGGTAGCAGAACCGTTTGTTAATCCATTACATGTGATATTTGATTGTGCTGAATTACTTACAGATACAGAGGCACAAGCTAGTGGAGCTGTAAATTTGGCATTAAATAAATCTGCGAATCCAGTGGAAGTAATACCTGGCTGAGCACCAAAAGTTGTGGTTGTACAAAATGTACCAGTTATCCAATATGTGCCGGTATTTGGATTAGTACAAATTCCTCTTCCTGTACTATTGAGAATTGCTGAAGATGTTGACGCACTATTTACCCATAATTCTGTTCCGTTGGTAGCATTATAACCAGCAATGAAAATTTGTCCAAAAGAATTAGAGTTCGAGAGGCTTAATGACCCAAAATTAGATGTTGAGGAAAGATAACTTCCAGTAATTGCTATTGTGCCTGTACCATCACTTGTCATTGAAAATGCACATTCATTATTTAGGTCTCCAGAGGAACCACCTGCTGACTTTGCCCAAGTAAAATTATGACTTGAAGTAGAATATCTTCCTATCCAAATATCGTTCCCTCCCGCGCTTGATAAACTAATACCTGAACCACCATTTGGTACTGGTAAGATTCCTATATATGTGCCAGATATAAACACATCGCCTGTGCTAGGGTCATAGATGCAAGATGTACCACTTTCACTATTGGAGTTGCCGAAACCGATGGCACTTTCAAAAACACCAGTATTTGCATTAAGTTCTAAAATTACGATGTCATTTAATCCAGCATTGCTGCAAGAAAAAGAACCATAGACTCCAGTTCCATTACTATATTGTGATGAAACAACAATTTTGTTTCCTGTTGGTACATAACAAATACCGGTGCCAGTTCCGCCATCACCTCCAGCTGCCGATCCACCAGATGTTGCCCATACGCAAGAACCATTTGTGGGATTAATCCTTTGAATTACCAAATCAGTAGAACCAGATGAAGTTGGACCAGTACACCCAGACCATGTATTTGAATAACTACAAGTCATATATACATTGTTTGATGCGTCAAAACATAATGCATGAGGGGTGTCAGCTGATGAACCGCCATAGCTGACTGCCCAAGTTACTGCGCCTGTTGATGCATTTAATTTCACTAAATATGCATCAGCTGCACCACCACTAGTTAAAGTTGTAGAACCAAAAACAATTGACGTACCATAAAAACCAGATGCATAAACATCAGTTCCATTTGTTATGATTGCCGCACTATTATCATTCCCTGTATTTCCAGCCCTCAAAGACCATCGATAAGCACCAGTGGATGTGTAACTTGCGATAAATATGTCATTTGATCCAGCCGAAGTTACATTTGCAGTACCCGCACCGTAATCAAGGTCAACTGTATTTGAGAAATGACCAGTTACATAAATATTTCCCGATGCATCCGTACAAATTGATTTTGAAACTTCTGCACCTGACGAGCCATTCCCTCCGGCATACGTCCAAGTTGCTTGGGAATATGCGTTAGAAAAAAATACTAATGTGATTGATATCACAAAGAATAATTGTTTAATCATACCTAATAAATTTAAATATTTAAAATAATTTAAATTAGTTCCCAATGCCCAGAAAGTTTTGCTATAAAATTTCTCACACTAAGCCTAATCTCTGTGAAAATAAACCAAAAGCGAACGATAGGTTTTAAAGATTTAAATACGGAGGAAAAGAAGAAAGATACGCGATAAGTTAATTTAAATTCGTTTTTAGGTTTCGGGGATTTTTTTAAATATCTAGGAATTCGAAGATTAAAACTTAGATCTAATAAAATAAATACTTTACATAAGTAATGTTTGAAATAATCAAGTTGAAAAAGACCTATTGTTTCAGAATATCATCAATTTTAATTCAAATTAAAATTGATGATATCGTTTTTTTTTTTCGAAGACTGTGAAATAACAAGTTAGTTTTAAATAACTATCTTTTATAAACCTGTTTTACCTAGTTCTAGAAAGCACTTAATTAATTACTTTAATATTTTGCGATTAAAGTACTTTATTGAAAATTGTAAGCAGAAACTAAATCGTAGAAAATCACAGTTATTGATATTACAACGAATCACAAAGTACAAAATCACTGTTTTGCAGACAAATTTATCCAGTTGACAAATTAAATTCCTAGGTCATTTTAATCCAACCTAGTTTTACACTAAACAAAACGCACAAAGATGTATTCTATTGAAACAAAAAATTTATCACATCGCTTTTCTGACGATAGCATTGTATTGAAAAATATCAATTTACAAATACCAACAGGTTCAATTTATGGTTTTTTGGGACCAAATGGTGCTGGAAAAACTACTACCTTAAAATTGATTTTAGGTTTACTAAAAAAGCAACAAGGTAGTATAACTGTTTTTGGAAAAGAATTCGAAACAAATAGAATTGAAATTCTTAGAAATTTAGGTTCATTGATTGAGTCTCCTTCATTATATGGACATTTAACAGCAAAAGAAAATTTAGAAATTTTACAAAAAGTATATCAATGTCCTAAAAAAAGAATTCTTGAGGTATTAGAAATTGTAGGGTTGGCAAGTACAAAAAATAAAAAAACAAGTCAGTTTTCATTAGGAATGAAGCAACGGCTGAGTATAGCAATTTCATTATTGCATAGTCCAAAACTGCTAATATTAGATGAGCCAACGAATGGCTTAGACCCAAATGGAATAATCGAATTAAGAGAACTCTTAAAACATCTTAATAAGGAATTTGAGATGACTATTGTTATTTCGAGCCATATACTGTCAGAAATGGAAAAAATAGTTACTCATGTTGGAATCTTGAATAAGAGTTCACTTATATTTCAAGGGCCAATATTAACTCTACATTCTCAACAAAAACTTAGCTCTAAAACATATTTTGAAACAAATGACTTGGAAAAAACGCTAAAAGTAATTAATTCCAATGGATACGATGCGAAAATTATTGACGATCAAATTTCAATAGAAGGATCTGACAACACAACCATTTCGAAATTGAATGAGATATTAGTAAATAATAATATTAAAGTTTTTCAAATTAACAGAGCGAAAAATGATTTAGAAACCATCTTTATAGACTTAATAAATAATTAAATTATGAAATTCTTAAACTCTTTTAGAAGCGAATGGCTAAAAACAAGAAAAAGTGCAGCTTCTTGGCTAACATTAATCGGTGGTTTTTTGATTCCAGTTGTTGTTTTAATTTCTAGAATTATGAATTTTGAAACGCTGAACAAAATTTATAGCTCACCTAAATTTTGGGAAACTCTTTTTGGCCAATGTTGGTATTTTATGGCAATATTTCTTTTACCAATGGGTGTAATATTGACGAGTAGTTTAATTACGCAATTAGAATTTAAAAATAATACTTGGAAACAATTACACACCACACCTCAAAACTACACTACGATTTTTATGGCAAAGTTTGCCGTTTTAATCGTTATGCTGTTGCAGTATTTTGTATTGTTCAACATTGGAATATTTCTAGCAGGAATAATTCCATCTATTATTTTTAGTGGAATACCATTTCCAAAAGAATCTATCCCATATTTTATAATTCTCAAAAGCAATTTAAAATTCTTCGTCGATTGTCTTCCAATTTTAGCTCTTCAATATTTAATTGGCATGCAATTTAAAAATTTTCTAGCTCCCGTTGGTTTTGGGCTTGCACTGTTTATTTTAGCTATCATTTCACATTCTTGGAAATACGCCTATTTGGTTCCTTATGTTTATTGTACACTCAACGCTATCGGCAAAAATAATCCAATTGATCCTGATTTAAATATTCATTTATTTGCTTTCATATACTTTTCGATTTTCATGATCACTAGCTATTTATTATACGTTACTAAAAAGGAAAAAGGATGAAAAACAAATTTAAAAAAACAGAAATTATGAAACTTACAGGAGTATTAGGAAAAGTACTTTTAGTATTATTTATAATGGTGTCAGTCATTGATAAAGGACATTCTTGTAGCATGTACAAAGTAACAAGTTATGGTAAAACGATAGTTGGTTGCAATGAAGATGCTTGGAGAACAACACCTCGTGTTTGGTTTGAAACAGCAAAGATCCCAGGTAATTTTGGAGCAGTATTTACAGGTTCACGATTTGACGGCGGAAATGGATTTGCTCCTCAATCTGGTATGAATGAAGTTGGACTTTCATTTTCAAGACTCGCATCATTTATGCCTGAAGATAAATCGTATAATAAACGGGGTAAGAAAAGTATTGCAAATCCTACAATTTTGCTAAAAACAATTATGCATAATTGCAGAACAGTAGAGGAAGTAAAAGCGTATATCGAAAAATACGATTACAGTTTTTTTATTGAAGATATTTTTATTTATGTAGATGAAACTGGAAAATATTTAGTGGTAGAACCATATAAAGCAACAATTGGACATGAGGCAAGTTATGTATTATCCAATTTTTGTCCCTCAATAACTACAATAAAAAAACGCAGAAATCTTGACCGTTATAGAAATGGTGTTGATTTTTTAAAAATTAAAAAAGATACTACACTGAGTTTTTATACTGCAATGTCAGACACAATGCATGTATGTAGAGAAAAAATTGGGGATGGTACACTTCTTACTTCTATTTGGGATCTTGGCAATAAAACTTTTACTCTCTACTTTTATCACGATTATTCACATTTAGTAAAGTTTAATCTAAAAAGTGAATTAAAAAAGGGAGACCATATTATTAAAATACAAACCTTGTTTCCTACAAATGAAGAATTTATAAAACTTCAAAATTATCAAACTCCCAAAAATAGTATAACGGTCATGTTTTTTATATTGTTCGCAGGATTATTATTTGTCTTTAGTTCTTTCTTTTTTCTAATAAATTTTTTGGTGACTAGAAAAAAGAATAGATATGGTTATATTAAATTGATATTTGTACCATTCGGATTGATCATGTTTTATTACATATTTCTTTTAGCAACAAATATCTATATATTTTATTTTCCTGCACCTTTTAGTGACCAAAACTCAATTATTAATAGTCTAGCTTCGTATATACCAATTCTAGTTTCATTATTGATACTTCCAATGCTTTACTTCTGCGTAAAAATATTTAAGGAAAAAGCTTGGGGAAGATTTGCTACGTGGCTATTTATTTTAAATATAATTATTTACACAATCCTCCTAGTACTTTTTGTGTATTGGCAGCTGCTAAATGTTTTTTAATTAATATTTTTTATACTTTGTTAAATATAAAAACAGCAATTTAGACTTTGATGACGTTATCGAACAAAGCATGAATCGAGATTGAATTTGAATGGCGCCACTTGCAAAATATATTTTACTTTAGTGGCAGATTTTTTTATCCACGAAACACACGAATAAAAAACTTTTTTTGACAAATCCGGGATATTGAAGAGAAATTAATCCAGCTTCATAAATAAAGGTTCGAGCTGTAAAAAATTATCAGTATAAGTTGGAAAATAATGGTTTAAAATAATTAAAGATGAGAAAAGCAGTTGTTATAACACTTCATTTTGGTTACTGGATACTCTATTTTTTGCTAATATCAATTTTGGTATTAGCAAACCTTCAAAACCAAAGTCCAATTAATGCAAATAGCTTCTTTTCGTTTCTATTCTGCAGACCTCTAAGTGTTTTATTTTTAGTTCCTGGTATCATTGGATTCTATTCTTTTTACTTTTTATTGTTCACACGTTATTTTGTGAAACGGAAAATACTTATTCTTTTTATTTCGGGACTCGTAATTTCGATTTTTGCTGCACTAATTACTGCAACCATATTAATGATAGTTTTCGGTACAAAAACTATGCTGTTTGATGGAGCAAATTCATTTTTCGAAGAATCCTTAGTAATGACAATTTTTGCATTAGTACATGGTATTATAGGCTTGGTTCTTAAGGGTTTTATTGTTGGTTATGATGATATGAAATTAAAAGAAGAATTGAATAAGAAAAATTACGAAATGGAATTGTCTCTAATTAAATCTCAAATAGATCCTCATTTTTTATTTAACACTATAAATAATATCGATACTTTAATTCAAATGGATGCAAACAGAGCATCACAGTATTTAAATAAGCTGTCGGATATAATGCGATTTATGCTATATGAAACTAAAACCGAAAAAATTCTCTTACAAAAAGAAGTTTCCTACATTCTTAAATACATTGATTTACAAAAAATAAGAACCTCTAATCCAAATTATGTTGTTTTTGATATAGAAGGAAATGCTGAAAATATATTAATTGCCCCCATGGTTTTTATTCCATTTATTGAAAATGCTTTCAAACACAGTACAAATAAGAAAATCGATAAAGCAATTAATATTAAAATTTCAATAGTAACACAACAAATGATTTTTGAATGTGAAAATTACTTTAGTTCAAAACCGATAGCAGCTGATGAAAATAGTGGACTAGGAAATGAATTGATAAAACGAAGGTTGAAATTGCTTTACCCCAACAAACATCAACTTTATATTAACGAAGAAAATGGAATCTATAAAGTTAAATTAGTAATAAATAACTAGTATGAATATTGATTGTATAATAATTGAAGACGAGCCACTTGCATTAGAAAGAACCAAAAAATTTGCAGAAAGACTTCCAAATCTAAATGTAGTAGAAAGTTTTGACAATGCTCTAGACGCTTTGACTTTTATAAAATCTAATAAAATTGATTTGATCTTTTTAGACATTAATATGGATGAATTATCAGGTATTCAGTTTTTAGAGACAGTGAAATTTAAAGGCGAAGTAATTATCACAACTGCCTATGAACAATACGCACTTAAAGGCTATGAATTCAATGTAACTGATTATTTATTAAAGCCCTTTACTTTTGAACGATTCTATCAGGCATGTGATAAGGTGGAGAACAATTTGCAAAAGAACACCGTAAATAATGAACCAGACTACATTTTTGTAAAAACCGAATATCGACTACAGAAATTGTTTTTAGATGACATAATTTATATAGAAGGGATGAGAGATTACCGAAGAATTCACACAAAAGACTTAAAAGTCATGACTTTACAGACATTTAAAGAGTTTGAAGAGCAAATTTCACCTTCAATAATTTGTAGAGTACATAAATCGTTTATGGTTTCTATAAACAAAATTGATTCAATTGAACGTGATCGCATAAGAATTAAAGAACTGTATATTCCAATATCTGAGACTTATAGAAAGCGATTTTTCGAACTAATAAATTCTACAAAAATTTAAGTTTATTCCCATATACATAACAGAAATAAATAATGGTTTAATTTATAAATACATATTTCCCATTCACCCACTTTATCTTCAAGCCTTTTTAGCAATTTTTTGTTTAAGGTCTTCTACCTTAGAATTAGATTCTCCAGTAGATTTCATGTTTTTGTTTCTATGTTCAAGATCTCCTCCATCTTTTACCCAATAATTTAAACTATTTAAAATCAACTGATTACCATCTTCTAATTTTGTAAAAGTATAAAATGAATCTTGTTCATTTTGTAAACGTCCTTTTTCGTTCAAAAAATAAGAGATACATTCGTTTGCAACTAAATTCGAACCGTAAAAATTTGCCTTTTCACTCTTGACTCGAATCAAATGATTTGATTCGATTTCTGCTTCGACCACTTCGTACAAATTATTCCCCAAATCATTAATTTCAATTTGAAATCCGAAGTCGCCCTGCTTTAAAATCCAAGTACCTAAAAATTTACTTTTTTCTTCCTGACTTAATTGTTTTTCTTTTCCACTTGCCTCTACGAAACATTTAAAGTTCAATTTCTCTGCTTGCTCCGAATCCATTTTTTTTGCAGTTGAAGTAACTTCAAAAAAGTTGAAGGGTACTATTATTTGTTCAATAGACTTTACTCGTGTAGTATTAACATATTGCCAATAATTCGGCCCGGGCCAATATTCTTCCATTTCTAAAATTGTTCCTGGAACGGAATCAAACTGTAAGAGCATATTTGTAGGATCTTTGAGTTGAAGTTGCTTTGTGAACCAACATACTTTTCTATTAGTAGAAGATTCAATTATGACTTGATCACAGGAATAATTTAAGATCTGTTTCTTTTTTTTCGTATAGGTAAAAGTTGGCGAATCTGGGCTCTCTTCATTTATAGGTTTAGGTTCCTCAAATCTATCCCAAAAATGAACAAACTGTAGTGGCTTATGAAAAGTAATCCAAGGACTAGTATCACGAATGGTTGTTGTATTACTCCAAAAGCAATAATCATTATCCAATTGTTCACTTAAGGATTTATTGCCATCAAAATAAATGGTTTTATCTTTCTCTTGGCTTTGCTTATACAATTCTTTGATGAAATTGGGCATTGGAATTTTTTTGTCTTTAATTTCACCAGATTTATTAATTGTTTCTATTTGGTAATTTTCTTCCTTTTCTCCTTCCAAAAGAAAGGTATAAACAACTTTGGTACACAAAATAGAATCTTGATCTTTCGTAACTTCCATTGATTGACTTGTGGTTGTTTGACATGAGCAAAGCACAATCATGATTAGTGCATACATACTGTGTTTTATATTTTTCATATTTCCTTATTTTTACCTGTAAAATGAACCTAATATGGTGCAAGTAACAAAACATAATTTCCATCACCAATATGAACTAAAACACCTAATTTTTCTTTTACTTCCATCTCATCATATTCCTCACTTTTATTTTCTGAAGAATCTTCCGTTTTGTTATTAAAAAAATTAAACCAGCTCATTATGTTATTTGTTTTCTAGATACATTTTTAGACCATCATTCTTTTCTGAAGGCTCTAAATAACGTTCAATATGTATCGGACCAACTAATGATTCAAGACTTAAATCTCGATACCCCCATTGTTCTTTCCATTTATATGGAGCATCTTGATGTCCATACTCAGTATAATTAGAATACATTAAAAATCTTGCAATTTTCAATTGATTATTTTCTTCAATAAGTAGAATTATGTTATTTAACCTTTTTACTAGAGTAATTGGATTTTCTTGAGAAACGTATGCTGCCCATACTTTTCCATATTTCTCATGTGTATATTCACTTATTTTATACAAAAACCGCGGGAGTCTTTTAGGGTAACCTTTACAAGCCTCATAAAATTCATCATCCCTTAGTTCATTCATCGGCATATATCCTGTCGCTCCTTGTAATTGAACTACCAAATAGCTGTAGTATTCATTCAAAGCAATAGAATACGACTCAAGATTAGGAATAATAATCTTATCAGCTACATTTGCTTCTTTCATTAGAAATTCTTCTAAAAATTGCTTTACTCTTTCCATATATTTCTATTATTTAATTGATATTAATTTCCATGCATTCTTTTTATCATCCACAAAACCTGAAAATGTAGTTTTTTTGTAATCTACCATTTCTGCTACTTTTTCAAATTCAAGTGTTACAAATTCCGGCGAAGGATGTTCCTCCAAAAACGTTTGTTTATCATCTTCAATAAGGACGATAGAACAAGCCATCTGCTCAAATTCATTTGATTTAAAGTTACAACGATAAATATTTCCATATCCAATAGCTGACGCAAAAGTACATTGGGCTTTTACAGTGATTGTGTTTTCCATATCCTTGTTAGAATTTATTTGATTGCATGATCCAAAAAGGAAAATGCTTAGAATTAAATTAGTTACTATTTTCATTGTCTTTTTCATATTATATATGACTATCTCGTTCGTAATCATCTTGAATTTTATGATCCCACTTAAATTCGATTTCAAATTTACCGCTTCTTTGTAATGAGAACTCCATAGTATTCCAATGTATAGGATTTTCGAGATTCATTTGTTGATGCAGTTTATAAATTGGCAAAGTTACTTTTCCCAGATCAATCAGAAATTCTGTTTTATGACTATCATCAATAATAGTATATTCTACATGTTTATCAACGGAACTATTGATTACTTTAACTGTAAGATTGTCAGTTTCCCATTCTTCGTGGATTGATTCATTTATGGCATCTGCCGATAATTGTGTGATTTCCTTTAATTCAATATTATTTACTTTTAATCGAATTGCCTTTCGTCTATTCTTCAAAAACAAATTCAATGATTGATTCAGGGTCACTCAATTCTGAGATAACAAATTCTCTAAATTCAAGTAAATTAGTAATATAAAATTCTTTATTCTCTAGCCGATACAAAATTTGACCTCCACTATTCAAAGCATTGACATATTCTTTGATGAAATTAATTGCTATGAGCACTTCTCCATGATGACTATTGAAATGACTTTCAAAAAAAGTTACCGAATCTTTATTCCACATTAAATTTTCTAATTCTTTACTTTTTTCCATAATTACATCTGACTATCGCGCTCGTAATCATCCTGAATTTGCTGGTCCCACTTAAATTCAATTTCAAATTTACCATTTGATTGCAATTTAAATAACAACTGATTCCATTTTGCATTTTCATGTTGGTGTACAAATTCATGGTATTTTCTCAGCAAATTAGCAATTTGATCACCTTCCAAAAATTCGCCTCCTGGTGATTTATCAATGTAATCGAATTTTAATTTGGTATTTACGGATGCCCCTAAAATCTTGATATGAAGAGAGGCTAAATCCCAATCTTTTTTTGCAGAATCTACGATACCATCCGCTAGTGCTTGTGTTATTATTTTTAGTTCCATTGTTTTAACTTTTAATTATCTTCTTTTGAATTGAGTTGCTCTAAATCATCAAGCGTAAAATTAACAACGTTGGCTTTTTCCCATTCCTTATAGCTCGGTTGAATTAAATTTGCTCCACCCTGGTGTGTCGTTCGAACATATCCCTCGGGAGCACCTGGTAAGGCACTTTCGCATTCGATGGAACAAAGATTCGTCAATAAAGGCAAAACATCCGTTCCTGATAGCAAAGAAATCCAAACTTGCTTTAATTTTGATCCAGGAATGTCCTTCTTACAAACGCTACACTTTACGCTATCTTTTGTGTCCCCTTCAGCGCTTTTCGTCAAATCAGGAAAAGGCATACGGTTTTTATAATTCCCATACAATGCTCTGGTGCTAAACTTTGTTTGTTTCAAGTTATTACAATGCGTAATTTCAAATGGTAGCCAATGCAAATCATAGGAAGTATAAAGATCGAGATATTCAAGTGCTTTCATCTCCCCAATTTCCGATGGGATTGCTTTTAGTTTGCTTCCATAAAGCAACACGCGTTTAACAGAGACAAGTTTTGAAATAGTTTCAGGTAAAGTGTGTATTTGTTCAAACATTTCCTGTCCCAGAATTTTTGAAGGAAAAAACTCTTCTTCTTCATTTAAAGCAATCTGGTCAATGTATTCAACCAATTTTTTCCAAGCAATTGAATCTATCTTCTCATCTTCAGTTTTAAAACTAAACATTTTATCTTTATTATTTATTCAAATTAATCTTTTCAATTGGTATTAAACTTTCTCCCAACAAAGGCAATGAATCATTGTCCATTGCCTTCAGTTGATATTGATAAATCTTTTGCGATTCCAATTCGATAATGTTATTTATCGATTTGATTCGATTTTCATTACTTAAAAACCTAAGATAAGTGTAAGTGCAATCTTCACAATCAAAACGTTTTTGTTTTTCTTCAACATGATTAAATATAATCCTTTTGACTACTAGCCATTTTTTGCCAGATGAGATAGAAGTTAAAATCATTCCGCAAGGCAATCCATCAAATGAATGCTGAAGATTAACTAAAATTCCTAGTGAAGTTATATTCCAGACTTCTTTCACTAAAATAATTTTCACGAAATTTAATATTAGTTTATTTTTCTAAACCATACTTTTTTCACACGACTCAAATCTACCAAAAATCCAGTAATCTCACCTTTTTCATTTCTTTGGTATTTTGAAATTGCCATTCCTGCCCAGCTCAGCACGTCATTTTTAAGTCTTTGAATTTCGAATTCTCCAAATCTATTATGATAACAATACAAAATTCCATTTCTCAAAATTATTGAATACGTTGTTTCCAGTTCTTCACTATAAAAATTACCCGTATAAAAGTTGAGTTCATTTTCGTCCAAAAGTGTATTTTCATATTTATCGAATGTATCAATTTTATCTCCAGTAATAAAGAACATTTTCTTAGATTTGGGACTGAATTTAATTTTCACGTCGTCTTTTATTCCATCCATTTGAAAAACAGAATCATTCAAAGGTATAATTAGTGATTTTGTGTTATTTGATCTAACATACCATAATTGATTGTCTTCAAATATTACTTTACGTGAATAATTTTCAATATCATTCCAATAGTTACCGGTATAAGAGCTTAGTACTTCTTGTTTGACTGTGGCATTTTCAATCTTGGGTTTTACTATTTCGTCATTTTTAGTTTTATCACTTAAATAGAAAGATGCGATTTGATTCGCAATCAGATCTAATCTATTTGAATCGAAATTTATAAACACAATAATATCAATTTTTTCTTCTGGAAAAGAATACATCACTGATCTGAAGCCTGCTATTGCACCAGTATGTTGTACTCGTTTATTTCCCAAATATTCATCTAACACAATTCCATAAGCATAATTATTTTTTTGACCATTAGTAAGTACTTCAATAGTTTTTAATTTTTGAAATGATTTCTCCCAAGTTTTTGATGGAGAATGAAAGTTTTTTGTCCAAATCAACAAATCATTAATTGTACTATAAACATTTGAAGCGCCATAGCTTAAATCATTGTTTTCAATGTATTTAAAAACTGATTGCTCTATTTCTGAGTAGGAAGTTGCTACTGATTTTGTAATCATTGTATAATCCTCTTCAATAAAAGTATTCGACATTTTCAATTCTTGAAAAATATGATCATTTGTCCATTTTTTAAAATTCTGATTTGTCACTACCTCAATTATTCGAGCTAAAATTACATAGTTTGTATTCGAGTACATGTACATTAAACCTGGTTCAAAGTTCAATTGTTTTTGTTTTTGCATAAATCGAAATACATCATCGTTCGTGATTGCATCTCCATCTCTCCATCCAGCTAAACCAAAAAATTCTGGAGTACTTCTTAAGCCACTTGTATGATGAAGCAAATTGTTGATTGTTATTTTCTTGCCAAAATCAGGCAGTTCGGGTAAATATTTTCGAATATCATCTGTAAACGATAATTTCCCATCTTGCTCAAGCAAAACAATCCCCATAGCCGTAAATTGCTTAGAAACTGAACCAAGGTTGAAAATTGTCTCTGGAGTGTTGTCAATGTTATATGGAATAGATGACTTTCCATAAGCTTTTGAAAGTAAAAGTTGACCATTTTTAGAAATTCCCACAACAGCACCAGGACTCTTCCCTTTATTTAAGCTTTCAAATAATTGGTCTATCTTTTTTTCAGGATTTTGACAATTTGCTTTATACCCAATAAACAACAATACAACAACTAAGCACAATTTTTTCATTTTCAATTAATTTAAATTTTTAAGCTAAAGTCGGATTAACTTTAAAACATTCTAAATTAAATATGCAAAACTGCCTTTTTCTTCTGCAAAATGGGTGATTTAGACTTCTATTCAACCTTGTATCCTCTAAAATTCAATTTTTACATTCTAAATCCAATTGGTACTTTTAACTGAGAATTTCGAAATTATATAAAATATTATCATTCCAATTTAAAATAGTTTTTAAGTTATTCTCCTTTAAAATTCCAAGCTTGCACTATGAAAACCAAATAGGAAGCATTGATTGCAAAAAAACAGATCGAATCGTGTTCACCATAAAGCTGATCCGAATATGAAATCACTTTTCCAGGATTATCATGAGGATTTTCGAAAAGACTGATATTTGAATAATATTCTGTACTATTACCCATAAATTCCATCAAAAGGTTTGCGCTTTCTTTCGCTTCGGCCGAACTGTACACACGTTCTTTTCTACCTGAATGATCAACTTTTGTCATGGCCATTTGCCTCAAAAGCATATTTGCTTTTAAATCGGTGATTGGCAACAAATTTTCGTAGTGATCTCCATCAAGAATATCAACGACAAACATTTCAATTATTCTTTCATTTGAAAGCTGTCCCCTTTTAGAACAAGAGTAGAAATTGCTACTTGCTTCAGGATCAAAATAATCAAAGTGTGAAAACGCTTCGATCAAGCTGCTTTCTTCTATGTATTCGATTCTAAAATTTGACATAAAATATATCTTTTCAAATTATTGATATGCTTTTGAATGAGAAGCTCATATCATTTTCTTTTAAAACTGAGTTAAATCTATCCGTTTCCTTTTAGCCGCCATACTTGCACTTACTCCTATAATATTTGTAATATCAGGATTGGCACCTTGTTTCAGGAAGTAATCAATAAAAAGTTCTTCCTTCTGTTTTACTGATTGCTACAAACAAAGGAGTCGTACCAAATTGGCCATCCTGCTGATCGATCGTTGCACCATATTTGACCAGTAATTCTACGATCTGCATATCTCGCTGCTGTGTGGCAAAATGAATTGGGAACCATCCTCCCTTGTTCGAATAGTCTGGATTGGCACCAGCTCTTAATAAAACTTCAACTATTTCTACAGATTCATTTCTGATGACGCTCATAAAAGGAGTGTCTCCTGTTTCTGAATGAATATTCAATTCTTCCTGAGTTGCCAACTCGCATAATTATGCTATCTTGTTGTTTGAAACAAGGTAAAAAATGTTCTTATTCATGTTTTTATTTGATTAATATAATTGCGCCAACATCTCCAAATGTTCTTTTACTTTCACTTTTTGCATATTGGCTAAACTTTCATCTCCACCCAAAGCTAAAGCAGGAACAAAAGCAAAACATTCATCATAGGCTAAAGGTCCGTATTTTTCTATGACTTCCAATTCGATTTCACCATAACAATCTTCTTCCCAAAAACTTGTTGCGCACAAATTCCACTCGAGGAGCATATCAAAATCATTTGCAATGACTTCATTTGTTTGATGATGAACATTTAAAAAAGTAATGCATCTTCCGAAACTAAATTGCTCCCAAAGAAATAAACATCCTGTAGCTGTTTTTGCAAAGACAATTGCCTGATCAGAAACGTCAGGAAACGATCTTGCTACTCCATTAAACTCATCAGGATTTATAAACGAAAACAATCCTCCTTTGTAGCTGCACAATCCATGCTTTTTCCATATTTCAGGTATAAGATCAATTGTATCTTTATCTCCCTTAAATACATCTTTGTATTTAAATATCAAATCATCGGTAGCTGTATTGTACACCTCGCTACTTTCCATAAAATCCATGAATTCATTGTAAATATGTTCCATTGTTTTGTTTAATTAATATAATTGTGATAATAATTCCAAATGTTCCTTTACTTTCACTTTTTGTATATTTGCTATACTTTCTTTGCCACCTAATGCCAAAGCTGGAATAAAAGCATAACATTCGTCATAAGCTAAAGGCCCATATTTTTCAAGGACTTTTAGTTCGATTTTACCGTAGCACTCTTTCTTCCAGAAAGAATCTCCGGCCATCTCCATTAAGGTGATATTCATGTGTGTTCCTACAATATTACGTGTTCCTTTGTGAACATTTATATAAATAATAGATCGTCCAACATTCAGTTCTGACAGGGCAAACAAACCGCCAACGCAGCTTTTGGCAAATACCAACGTGTTTTCAGGAATGTTTGGAAATTTTCGAGCAATAGCATTGTATTCATCCGGATTGACAAGACTTACCAATCCACTTCGATAGCTTGCGAAACCATGCTTTTCCCAAAGTTCTGAGACAAGATCACTCTCATTTTTTTTATTGACGAATATTCCTTTATATTTTTCTTTAACGGAGGCAGGAACTTCCGCATGTTTTTCACCAATACCCAAACAATGTTTTTCAAAAATTTCTAAATCGTTTCTTTCCATATTATTAGTTTTTAAACGTGTCTTAATTTACAATCAATATTTCATTTACATTTGGTGAAGAATTGCAGCACCTTCATCTGTTATTTGAATAACAAAATCAGCATCTTTTGTTTTTAAAATAAGGAAAGTTCTCAGGTCATTATGTTCAATTTCAAACTTCAAAAATGAAATTAAGTTTGTTTTGTTTGTTAGGGTAATATTACCTAATAATTTATTCAATTTTCCTTTATGCAGTTGATAATCATGCATGATTTAAATTTCATCAAAATCTGAAAATGATTGTTCAATCAATTCAATTAAATCATTAAAGTTGGTGTCTAAACCTTTTTTCAAAATATCTTTGGTCGGCTGAAATACAACTTGCTTATCATCTTCAGTTAATAATCCAAAGTGGATTAGCTTCGAAAAGTGGAATTTATCCTTTTTCATTTATTTAAATTCTTTTGACTTTGAAACAAACTCATTAAAAAATGACTCAAAAATACCTTTTTCAGAACATTTAATTTTTTTAAGAATTTCTGATCGCGAATCAGCTGTTTTTTTTAACTGAATTATTTCAAATTCATTTTCTTGCTCACTATTTAATTGGATCACAATAGAATATAAAAAATCTATTTTACCACTACTCGTCTGGTTTATAACCAGCCTGTCCATCTTTTCTCCAGGAAATAAATGATGACTCAAATCTGAGCGGTAAACCTGATTGCAAAAATCGATTAAACCCTTCAATGCCGATGCCTTTATGCCAACAGTATCCATCACTTCTTGAAATTGTTTTGCTTTTTTAAGCCACTCATCTTTCAGTTCTTTGCTCGAAAAGGTGTGATCACTTCTGTCTAATATCATAAGCTGATTAGTTTACTATCTGCTATTTTGGTTCTATGCGCTTAAGTTTTAGTGCTTCTACCAAAAAATGATCATCATAAATAGTGGCTTTATTTGCGTTCTTTGTATTTTCTGTAGTCACAACAATCGGAATGAATATTTCTATGTTATTCATAAATCCTGGAAATTCCATATTCGTCAATAAAATTAGTAAGAAATCTAATTTTTCTGCGTTTTTTGATGAGGCAAAAACTATCTCACATTTTTTTTCATAATTTCCTTTTGTATACTTTGAAGACAATTTACAGATAATGGTATCTCTTTTTAAATTTAAGGAAGGATCTCCCAATATTTCGGAGAAAACTGGTGGATTTTGTAGTAATTTTTGAAGTATCAAAGGCTGCATTACTTTTTTGAAATAGGCAATACTGGAACTGCTGCTCACAAAATTATTATCTATCCTCAAGGTGTCATTGCGGTAAAACTCGCCCCAAAATTCCTGTTTTTTAACTTCAAGAACAAGCTTATTGTCTGGGATTATGGTATCTCTTGTAATTTCATTCTCACTTTCAGGAAAAAACTGCATACAATTACATCGATTGAAAAGTACAGAATCTTCCCGATAAGCTTTACTACAGAATTCAATTTTTTGGTAGTGTGCTACATATTTTAAATCTATAAAACGTTCATCTTTCTTATTTTTACTTAGGGTATCGAAATAAATTTCCATTTGCTTGAAATAGGCTAGAGATTGTTCCAAATCACCTCTTAAACCACTTATATTACCAGCATAAAAATGATATAGTAAAAGCTTTCTATGTTGATCAAAGTAAATTTTTGGATAATTTCCTTTACCCAAGTAATCGATGTTTTTTAGAGTAAATTGAATCAAACTATCAACACATTTCAATTGATCTCTAGCACTCTTACAACAATTTATTTCCTTTTCTATCAAATAGTTATGATAGTTGTCCCTAAAAATTGGTAATGTATCTTGTGCATAACAAGATACATTTATTAATATAAAAATTATAAGAGCGTTTTTCATAATCATGTGATGCACTTTCTTCCTTAATTCCATAATTTTACTTAAAATTAAATTAGTTCAATTCCAATTGATTTTAATTTTTCTAAAATTTCATTTGTATAACAGTTTTCTGGAATAAATTCGGTGTGCACAAACTTCAAGTTCTGACAAAGCAATAAAGCCGAAAGATCAATATCCTGGTGCAACAATCCAAAGGGATTAAAGACTTTTAAATTCGAAAGCATTTCTATTCCGCTTAATGATTTTAAATCAAAAATATCATCTTCTCCGTTCCATTCCTTCACCAACAAATTGTAGCATTTATTGCTCGCAGAAGGATTAAATTCAATGATGGAATCCAAGTGATTTTGTTCCAATTCTAGCTTTTGGTAATACCTTTTAATTTCTGGGATGATGGCGTCATAATCCAAATTGTTAAATGCCAGCGTTCCATACAACTCATTCTTTATGAGTTCGGCTGCTTCGAAATACAATCCTCGCTCGTTTAAGCAAGCAATTATGGAAAGTTTTAAATTAAAATTCATAGTTTTTATTTGTACAAAAGTCCTAATAATTTATAGTGAACTTCATTTCTTACTCTCAAAATAAAGTTCGATAAACTGAATATATTGATTCGAACTCAACACTTACATTGTTTGGAATAAGACCATCAATGTTTTTTATAGGATTATTGCAAAGAGAAATAGTGCAATCCTCCGTAAGGTCAGTTAAAAAATTAGCATCAAATTGTGTTATGTAATTACCATCAAGAAGCAAATATTCGAGCTGTGAAAGTCCTTCTAAATTATTCACCTTACTCAATCTATTAAATCCAATGCTTAATTTTTTAATTTTTTTCAGATTACTTAGTCCTTTAATTTCACTAATTTCATTTGATCCCAAATCCAGTATTTCTAGATTTTCTAAATTTTCAAGTCCTTCTATTTCTGATATCCCCGAATCAAAAAGATTAAGTCTTTTCAATGATTTTAGTTGATCCAATCCTTCTATTTTTTCAAAATAATTTGACATTAAATAAAGCTCTTCTAAATTCGGAAAACGGTCTAAGTCTGAGATTTTATCAATAGTTGATTGTGCATTAAGGAGACGAATTGAATAACTCACATGAACATTTTTAAAGTCTCTTATTTTAGTTGCACCTATATCGAGTTGAATTAAACTAGTTAAACCTTCCAATCCATCTATGCTATCCAGTTGATCAGATCCATAGAAAAAGAGTTTTTCTAAACTTACAATTCCCCCTAATGATGAAGTATCTGTAATATCAGTACATTTAAGTTGTAATTCTTTCAGTTTCTTTAACTCACCCAAACACATAAGCGACTGATTTAAAATTGGGTTAAAACTTATATCAAGGTATTCTAGTTGAGTGAAATCCTTGAGTACTTCAATATCATTTAGATTAGAATTCGTAATTGATAACTTTGAAAGACTATTGGCAATAGGGCTAATAAAATCAAGTTTATCAATTTTCACATTATGGAAATGAAGACTTTTGATTTTATTATCTTCATCCATGTCAAAACTATTTTTCCATTTTGAAAAGTCTTTCAATTGAACAATTTCAATATCAAATTTCTTTTCGAGTTTTTTTATAATTTCTGGTTTCATTTACTTTTTATTGAATCGTACAATATTTATTTAGTCATACGGCATTATATTTATCATCGTTGTCCTGTTTTTTTCTGGATCAATACGATCCTTTTTTTTCGATTTCAAGAAAATTTTATAAAATCTTATATTAATTTGTCTTTTATACGTCATTTTACGTTGTAGTTCCCCATCATCACTTTTGGCAATCTTGCTTAGTATTATTGGTTAAATATTGAATTGTATATATTTCAGGTAACAACTTATTCAGCTCAATAATTAGCTGTTCTACTTGTTTGTGGTAATAATGATGCAAGTTAATGTTTTCAGTTTTTCCATCTTTCAGAATAGAGATTTCAAACTCAGAACCACTTGTAGGCATCACACAATTGTTGTTGTACATTTCACTTAAAGTATCTAATCTTATCAATTCAATATCAATAATTTGATTGGCACTTAAATTTTCAACGTACAACACTGTATCTTTTTGAGACAATGTACTTTTATTTGAAACAGTCAATATATTATGGTTGATCTTATAACTTGTAATTCCTTCGAACAGTAATTCCGCATGATTATAGGTACTCAATACAATTGAGAAATTTGATGGGTATTTTTTACTATGCTCATTTGAAGTAGTTTGCTGACAAGCCGATAAACCTGAAATAAGTGTTATTATAAATACACGAAAGTATAAGATTCTATTTTCCATTTCTTTTTTCAACAAATTCATAAAATCATTTTACTGGTGCCAACATTCAAAAACAAGCATTTCACCTTTATACCAATCTTTAGGTACAATTGTAATCATAGGTAAATTTCGATTCTTCCAATTGCCCGACCGAAAAGCACTCTCCCAAGTAATTGTTTCAATTTTAAATTCCCGCAGTTTTCCTTCAAACTTTAAAATGATGATGCTGTCAATTAACATTTTCTGCCATTGATCTTCTGTTTTTATTTTAAAGCATCTCTGTATTTTAGGATTTTGCTGCGGACAGCAACCATCTTCTGCTCCCAAATACTTTTCAGTAACTTTATATTTGCCAATGTATTTTTTTTGACCTGTCACAGAGCAAATGAACGTAAAAAGCAAAATAGGAATTAAAATGAATTTGTGCATTTGATTTCAGTTTGTTACTTATCTTTTATGTTATTTCCAAAGATTATCTCTATGATAATCGTCATTGTATTCAATCCCACAACTGCAATCAAATTTATACTGATTTTCAGGAAAAAATTGTTTGTATAGTTGTAATCTTGTTTTTAAATCGACATTTGCTAATGGATCAACTCTGTTATTGAGCCACATTCCGATTACCAAAATAGGTTCGTGTTTGGGAGGGCGCCAACCATCGTATTCACAATAACGTGTGTGGTAAATAAAATGCATCCCCAGGATTTTTTCAGTCATGAAGGTTTTATCCAATTCTTTATAATTGCTTGCTTTAAATTTTTCTATCGAACTCATGGCCATTTTATATTCATGACCAATAAAAACAATTGCTACTATACATGCAAAAACACCAGATAGAAAAAAATAACGGGATGATTTTCTAGCTGGTCTAATGTAATTTTTTCGAAGCAGTTGAATGACAAAAAAATGAGGAATAAAAACAACTAATCCAATTCCTACCAAACTAAACATCAAACCCAATACGTTAATATGTTCCAAAAAAATCACACAGTATATAAAAATCATGAGCGAAATTCCATTAATAAAACTGGAAACTGCTGCCCACCTCGATGTTTCAAGAAGTGGATATAAAATCATATCGCTAAAACAAATTGAAAGCAAAATAATTGTCCAAGTAGTTGGAATACAAAAAGCCTGAAAATAAATATTGAAAGCAATGATGACAGCTATAAAAACAGCATTTAGAACTGCTAAATTTATCGGTTTTGAAAGGGTTTTGTAAATTCTCTTTAACATACTAAACTTCATTTTTTGACAAACTGTTTATCCTATAATTTATTGCTTTAAACCTTCAAACATTTACTTTACGATCATATAGTCTAATCCCAAGTAATTTAAAATCATCAACCTGTTTTCCATTTGAAGTTTCAAAATCCAAAGTAACCTTGCTGCTTGTAATCCGGATGTAATCTTCATGATTGAAAGACGGAGTGTTTTCTATCTGAAAGGCAATTTGATTTTGTTCTAAGTGTTGTTTAACTTCATTGAAAGTGGGTAAACTACTTTCATCTATGAACCATGGATGAATTTTTATATTTTTGTTGTAAACCTGCAATTCATGGAGCCAATCGGTCGTTATCCCGAAAATAATTTCAGAATTAGTCCAATAGGAAAATTCATAACTTTGGTATTTGAGGATTTGTACTGAATCACAATCTAAAACTTCAAAATTTGTCCCCAATAACTCGATGAGTTCTGCTTTTGTTGAACCCAAAGTGATTGTGCCAAACTTACCTGTTTCAATAAAGGTTTTAAGTGATATTGTTTTCATTGATTTAATCTTGAATTGTTTTTAGAATTTTTGCACAAACTCACTAAATTCATTGATGTATCCCCGAAACAATTCTGCTCTGGATGAAAATTGAAATACTTCATTTTTATTGATGACCAGTATTTGTGGAGCTTTTCCATTACAAAAATCACCTTTTGATTGTAATGCTTTGTTCATGATTTCAAACTTTTGTTTTGCTATTTGTTCATTCGGAAACTCAAACACCTGAATGGTAAAATCAGGATAAAAGTCTTCTGTATTTTGGGCAGGTTTTCTACTTCTTGCAAAATAGGATCGAATACCTTTTCCTTCCATTTGAATTGTTGTATTGTCTTCGCAATTGGTAAAACTGGAACCACCTTTTGCTTCTTGCTCTTCAATATTAAACTCATTTTCTTCCAATTTGGCTTTCAAACTGTTGAGTAATTCAAGTTGATTGGGCATGTTTTTGGTTTCAATGCTAATTCGTTTTGTCTCAGAATTTGGCATATCTCCTAAATTTTCCTCATTCGAATTATTTACACAAGCAACTAAAATTGTGTTGATTGATAGGATTAAAAGAAATTTATAAAAGTGTTTAAATCGTGCCATTTTTTTATTTTAAATATGTAAAATTTGCTTAATCATTCGCCTTCAAAGTAGCCTTCAAAAAATTCTTTCGCAGCTGCTTCTAAGCCGCCCCCTTCGAAAAAATCAATCAATTCATTCCATAATTCTTTAGTTCTTGGTTTTAACCAAGCATCAAAAGCATGATGATGATTGATATTGTGATAAGGACAAATTTGCTGAAAGCCTTCAATTAATCCAGCAACGATGTAGTCACGGATTGGGTGAGATGCATTTTCCAAAAGAAATTCTACATAATCGAAAAACACATCAAAATTTTTGGTTTGTTTTTTCTTTAGCTTGATAACAATGAGATGAGCTAAATCATTCATTTCGATGAAATTCAAACGCACATAGTTCTTATCTTTATGCATCTGAGCTTGATGTGCTTTCCATTTCTTTTTTAAATCTGGCGTAATGGATGTCAATCTTTCGTAAACCTCGTCAATGGTGATTATTTCTTCCATTTTCATTAAGCGTTTTTATTGTATTCTTCAATACTCCATTCATCAATAGTTGGACTTTCCAATCGTTCTATAGAAACAGGAGTTCCGAATTGGTAAAAATCAAATAAGTCTTGATCTCCGCCACCCAATTTCCATTCTTTGGTATCGTAATCTGTAAAATACATCGACATAAATTTGAATTCTTCATTGATTTTTGCAACACAATAGCAGTTAGAAAGTAATTTCACTATTTCGACTTCTGGGTTAGCCAAGGAAACATATACCAACCAGATTTCTGTGTATTTTGAATTTTTATAATTCGTAATTTTATAAATTCTACGTTCAAAAACTGGTAAGTCTTTCACTTCCTCAAGAACCATTTCATCAATCATGGATAACGGCAACTTTTTTTTAGATGCTAAAACCAGTTGAGATGCATCAAAACTCATCGCATCTAATGCTGCCACCAACTTGCTATGTGCTTCAAAATCTTCTCTCCGGAATGCTTCTTCCAAAGCTTTTTCAGTTTGCACAAACTGAGCTAAAAATTCTTTTATTTCTTCCATTTTAACTATTTTTATTATATTCTTCAATACTCCATTCATCAATAGTTGGGCTTTCCAATCGTTCTATAGAAACAGGAATTCCGAGTTGATAAAAATCATACAATTCTCGATCTCCTCCACCAAATTTCCATTTTTTGGTATCGTAATCTGTAAAGTATTCGGAAAAAAATTTAAACTCTCCTTCAATTTTCGCTAGGCTGTAACAGTTAGTAAGTAATTTCATTCCTTGATCCGGATTGGCCAAGGAAACATACACCATGAAGATTTCGTCATATTTTAGATGTTGATACTTTGCCATTTTATAAATTCTACGTTCAAAAACAGGGTTTGTTTTTTCTTGATCCAATTTATGTTTATTAATTCTTGATAACGGCAACTTAATTTCAGATGCTAAAACCAATTCAGTTGCATCAAAACTTATGGCATTTAGTTCTGCTACCAACTTGCTGTGTGTTTCAAAATCTTCTCTTCTAAATGCTTCTTCCAAAGCTTTTTCAGTTTGTACAAACTGATTTAAAAATTCATTTATTTCTTCCATTTTCTAATTTGTTTTATTTATTTCTCGCAAAATATCTTCGTTCGACCTAAAATCTCCTAAACGGGCTGAATCAAATTCGTCTTTGTTTTCATGGCAAAAGACACCAATTTTACTAAGCGCAGTGTTTATCGCTTCTTTGACAAGCAGAAAATCAGCGTATTTCTGTTCTAGTTTTACTTGCCGTTCTTCCATATACCCGTGAAAAGACACGGCCGGGCCAAATGTAATCTTACCTTCACTCCAAACTTCTGCTTTTTGGACACCTTCCACAAAAAAATCGGTTTCAATATAAGCGCATGGCCCTGAAAACGAAAGTGCTTTGATCATTTTTTTTGCCGCCAGTGAATAAGAATGGTATGGAACAATTGCTTTTTCCAAAGCACCGTACTTGTTTTTAATTTCAATAGGAATAAGTTCATAATTCCCAACTAGAATCACTTTGGGAATGGATTCTTGAATTTTAAAACTGGTGATGATTCCTGCTATTCGATGGCTCATGTGTCTTTTGTTTACTTTATCTGTTCTAACCTTTCAATCAGAGTTCCTCCCTCGTCAACTCAATTTTATCCAAATAGTTCAAAGCTTCCGTAATTTCAAAAGGGCGATCATTTTGTTCAGGTTTCCACCCGTTATTCAAAAAATAAAGAATGAACTCTTTGATTACTTGCGGACGGTTAAAATTAATGGCTGTATTTTCCGTTGCAGGGAAAGGGCTTTGTTTGTAGTACCAAACGATGCCATCTCCGCTTCCAGTCAAGCACCATTTTTCTGAATCGATAGTGGTATTAAGCAATTTATTGTCATCATCTTTAAAAATTAAACGCAATGGAGCTTTTTTATTTCCCTCGAGGTAAATGGTGATTTTTTCTACGCAAGGCGAAAGTTCAAAATTCGTAACATGGATGTGCTCTCTTTTCCAAAGAAATATTTGCTTGTTGATGGTTATTTTTCGAAGTGGCATTTGCTTGCAAATCTTAAGTAGTTGAAATATATTTAATATACTTGGAAAGTATCGGCAATTACCTTTATTTCGATAAAAAATCACGAGTCATCAAACGGCCATTTTCATACTCAATCACAATGTAATTACTCGTTATTCCATAAATTCGATTCCAAGTTGCATCAATCGTTTCTGAATCATCATTATAAGTTTGAATTTGCATGATGATTTCTGGTAACCCATCATGGTCAATATCTTTGATATCAAATTGTTCTGGTTGACTATTATCTACCCCTGCGATGTAGCCTCCATCCATTTCAAAAGGGTATTTTCTTACTTTTTTGTCACTGCTTAAAACAATGGATATCTTATAGCAACAATGCCCGCCACCAGTATAATTGAAATCCAATCGGTCTTTTATTCCATCTCCATCAAAATCAAATGAATCGAGCCAATCTAAATTTACGACTTCAGTAGTTTTTACTTCCTTATTTTGTTTTTCATCAGACTGACAAGAATCGACAAAAAACATGCTACTTGCCAGAATTATAGTTGTTAGTATTTGTTTTAACATACAACAGTTATTATTTGAATTAACTTATATTTTATTTTAAAATTTATGTTCTTTAATCTTTTATGAATTTATCTTTTAATATTTCAATAGATTCATCTGAAAAGTAACATACTTTAAGGCGTTCTTTATTCCAAACAAGAGCACCCATTGGAAGTTGGTTAATCTTAGTCAAAAACAAAGTGTCCTTTGAATTATTGTAAATATAATAGGCTGAATTATTTTTTGAAGTAATCAATTGAGCTTGTCCTAAAATAGGAAAACTAACAATAATAAGTAACTTGGTTATTAAGTTTTTCATACGGTTGATTCATAAATATTAAAGATGGAATTTTTGATTTACTTTTCTCGAGTCGAAATAACTTTTTTATCCTTGTCCAATTCAATCATTTTTACCCAATTATCATTTCCTTTGACGTATGTGAAACGATATTCTCCTTGTGTTTTTGGATCCACGAAAACACATTCACCAACTAATTCACCATCCACAAAATTGAAGTTTGCCATTACTTGATTGGTTTTGAGTAAGGTTAAAGTTCCTTTGCCTTGCGCCATTCCTTTGACGATATTGGCTTTAAAAATGAGTTTCTCCCTGTTATCTGAAATCAAGGTGTCTTCAATTTTACCAGTATATTTCACCCCATTTTTGTATCTGTAAAATTGGAAATCTTTATGAGGATGAACTTTATCATGCTTTCTTAAATTGTCAAGGTCAAAGCTAAGGTAAGGATTGAAATATACTTCTTTATTGAAACCACCATTGGTAGTATCTGCTCTCCAGCCATTTGCAAGGCGCTGACCATAATACGCATTTCCAACATATTCATCGCAAGTTAAACCAAAATATTCTACAATTTTATATGTGAAATATTCTTGACCATGAGCTTCATACAAACTGTCAATTTTCGCCTGAAAAAGACTATCACTTTGGCCGAAAATTGGAGTTGTGGCAATAACTAAAAGTAAGATTACTAGTTTTTTCATTTCAATTTATTCAGAAATTATTTTGGTCCAGGTGAGCATATTTATAAAAAAGTACTGGTTATCTTTTACGGATTGTACTTCCGAAAGAAATTCATAATTCCGAACTAGCAAACTTTTGTTTTCGTCATGGATAGCATTAATAACAGGTTGTGAAGGATTTAGTGAAATTGCTATTTGATTGATTTTGTTTTTGGAAGTTTCGTCAGTTGAAGTTTTTCCAGGACTGAAATCAAGCTTAATTAGGTAATTTTGAATTACATTGTTCTTCGTTTCGGATATTATAAACGTTGGAAATAGGGCATTTCCACTGCCAAAGTACATATAGCTACCGTAAAGTTTGATATTGCTGTAATTATTGTTTTCTAAAGAATCTATTTTAATTTGACAACTAGTAATCCCAGTACCTGAAATGTAATACAGTTGCATGTTTTCAAAATCTTTATTATTTCTGTCAATTATCAAGTTTAGTTCAAAATCATCGGAACTGGATGATTGCCCGAAAACAGGAGTTGTGGTAATAAGAATTATTAAGATTATTAGTTTTTTCATTATTGGTTTTTTTTTATTTACACTTTACTTAAATTTAGGTTCAAAAATAACATCTCCCTTTAATTTGTCTCTTTATTCAAGAGTACTTGATACAATTTAAGAAAAGTAGGAGTTTGAATATTCAATTTTTGACCTTCACGAATCACAAAACCAGTTAATGTTTCAAGTTCCGTTTGGGTTTTTGAATTTTTAAAATCAGTATGCATAGAAGTAGTAGTTTCAAAAGGCAAGGACTTCAATTTTGACAGAGTTTGTTCAACGATGGTTGTGGAAACCATAATCCTTTTTGCCAATGCAATTGCTAAAATTTCTTCAATTAATAATTTCAATGTATTTAAAAGTTCATTGTTTGAAAGCAACTCGCCAATACGAACATCTAAGGCTGAAGTTATAGTAGCAGTCGGAGAAAGAAAAATAAATTTCTCCCAGATAACAGTTGAAATTTGATTTGTTAGTTTTGAATCGATAGATGCCTTCAAAAATAAATTCTGATAGTACACCAACAAATCCGATGTTTCATTATCTAACCCAAAATAAAGCGATTGAATGTTTCCACTATTCTCAATTTCACCAGCACTTTTTAGGCGCGAAACAATGTAAACACAAGCTTCAAGCACTAAATTATCAGGAAAATGTGATTTGATTTTCTCCTTGCTATCCACGCCATTTAACAGAGGCAACAAAATTGTATTTTTATTTACACAAGGTTTTAGTTGTTCCAAAACAGTTGACATGTCATAACTTTTTGTACATATCAAAATCAAATCAGCTTCGCCAATCAACTCAGGCTTATCAGTTGCCAAAGTTGGTGACGCGATAAATTCAGTTTCTCCTTTTCGAACTTTTAAGCCGTTTTTTTGAATTGCCTCAAGGTGTTTTCCACGAGATAAAAAACAAATTTCTATTTCTTCATTTTTATGAAATTCCTTTGCCAAAAGGCCACCAAAATAGCCTCCTACTCCACCGATTCCAGCTATAATTATTTTTGTCTTTTTCAAAACGATTATTTTTTTGTTGATTTTAATTTTTCAAATTCATTCATCAGTTCCAATTTTTGATCAGGAGTGAAAAAATTTGAGTTATCAATAGATCGAATAAATAATTTTTGTGTTTGGGAAATGTCCTTTCCAAGTTTTAATTGTGCATCAATAATGTATAGGTAGGCTTCTGAAAAGTTGGGATAGTATTTCAATAATATTTCCCATGCTTCGATCGCTTTTTCATAGTTTTCCTCACTGTATAAGAACCAGCCTTTACCATTTAATAAACCAAGAGAGAAGCAAAGGAATGTTCCATAAGAATTTTCAATATCTCTCTCCAAGGTATTTATTATTTTCAAATCAAGTTGTTCGTTAGCTAAATAAATAGCTTGAGATGCTGACCATTTTTCAAAAATTTCATATAAGGCAGTTCCAATGTATAAACCAGGAGTTACATTGTGGTCTGCATCTTTAAATAATGAACCTTTTACGTTCAATAAAGAGTTTTTATTCTTTTTTAGCATAGCATCCATATTGGAAAAATCTTTAGGGTAATCATTTCCAATTCCAAACCTATAATAGACAGTATGCTTAAAAGGTAATTCCATGATTTTCTGAATTGAATCAATCAAATTAACCTTTTCTTGTGTAAAAAATGGACTAAGTGAAATAATCGCATTAATTTCGTCTGTGTGAGAGTTTAATAAGGAAGTTGTAAAATATCCATATCTGGAATGACCTATCAAAACTCTAAAATTTGAAGCTTTATATTTTTGTTCAGCAAATGGTATCAGTTCATCAAATAGAAAGGCTTCATTTTCTTCTGCAAGTCCTTTTTTGTTTGATATTTTATGCGAGGTTTCATTATAGCGGTTTTCCTGACTTGATTCAACACTAACAATTATACTAGACGGCATTTGTTCGTTACTGGTCAAATAATCAATGGTTTGAAGCATGTAATTGTGACTTCTTTGATTCTGTTTGTCAAAAATGATGATCAATGGAAATTTCTTTTCACTATCTTCTTGCCATTCGAGAGGAACTGTTACTGAAATTTTTTTCTCAAATCCCATTTTATTTGACAAGATGCTTGTGTCTAAATGTTTCTTATAGCGTTCAAAAGTTTGAGCTATTCCATTTGTTCCACAAAAAAGGAAAATAAAGCTTAAAATTTGGATTGTTTTCATTATCATATTTAATTTGTTCATTCAATTATATTTTTTAAATAAAAGCGTTCCATCAATCATTTTTCTTCCAAAAATAATCCAGATCTTCCATAGCCTCATCACTCAAATAAAAGAATTCGTTTTGATCATTCGGATCGGAAAGTTTTTTCAAATGTACTTTTCGATTTTCTTACTTATACAATCGATTTGTTTGGTATACAAGGGCTCTCTTAACTGCCTAATCCCTTTTGCTATTTCCCTATCAGCAAGTGTCAATCCCAATTTTTCATTTCCAATGGTGTTAGTACACGTTTTGGAACTTGTGTATTCAAATCGTGTAAGATTTCCAGATTAGTGTAGTCAACAGAACCGTCACCAGCAATTTTTGAAGCGAGTAATTTTCCTTCTTTTGTTGCAATAATTCTATTTTTAGAATCAATGTCCGCCCATTCGACATCGAGTTTCATTTTCACTTTTTTCTTTACTAAATAAAAAAGATCAAAGTTTTTGCGATGTTGGGAATGATAAAAAGTAATCATAGACAACTCCGTACTGTTTGTAATCCTTTTGCTCCATAATTTTGGAAGAATTGGCTCTGAGCATATTGGATAATTTTCCAGCCACCAGTCACTCATTTTTTTAGATTTTATTATTTCGGTTTCTTGTTCTATAAATTCCGGATCATCTTGTTCTGCCCATCCATTCATTTCCAAACGATGTTCATGCAATAGGTTAATCTGTCCTTTCCAAAGATTATACTCTTTTGGAGAATGGAATAATCGAATCTTCAAATCTGACGGAGCTGGATAAGCATCAAGCGGCATCCTATCTGATAAATTCAGGAGAATTGATTTTTCACTTTCGAACAATCCACCACCAGAATCAAAAAGTGCATCGCCATGTTCCCAAGCTGTCAGAGCAGTCCAGTATGGTGCTTTGCTTATGATTGTTCGGCAGTTCATGTGCTCAGAATTATCAACATAATAGATCACATATTTTCCTGAAGGTGAAACATCGCAATTTCTCATAGGCACTTTTTTGTTGATCCACTGACCAAATTCGAGTATATCCGTATCCAAATCCCAAACACTCATTTGGATCCAATCGGTTGGACCGCGCCTAAAAACGATGGCTTTGTTTGCTTCTCTTGCTTTTATAAAAAAAATTCGGGCGTTCATAAGTCTGAGGATTAGCTTTGGATTTACAATTAATGTTTAAAAAACTGCAATTCACCCGATTTAGTAAGTAAATCAAGGTATTCTTTCAGTTGTACTTTATATAAATTTTCTACTGTTTCCGTTCCGCCGTCAGAAAGCAAAGTTTTAAATCCATAACATTCATCGGTGGCTAAATCCGGTGAATTTAATTGTTCATACAAAGGCATGTTAAAATATTCTTCCATAAACTCTTCTTCCGCCAAATATCGGTTAAAAAACCAATCGATTTGGGATGTTGTGTAATCTATCAAAGCTTTGCTGACATTCAAAACCATAGGCTCTTGATTTCTCATAAAAAAAATATCACCAAAAGCAGTTCGCATAAACGGAACGCAACGATCTTCAAACGCCAGCCAATTGTTCAGCCATTCTACATATTCGTTCGGATCCAAAGTCCAAATAAAACCATTTCCGTAACTGGATATTCCTTCTTTTTTAAGAAGATTCAGGATTTCCGGTGTCAGTAAAAACTGATCGTACTCATTGATTTGAGAAATGTCTATCGCTTGGTAAAAAATACCTTCACCGTAAGTTTCGGTAAATTCTGTGTAGTTTTTCATTGTGTGTTAAATTCATTTATTTGCTAATATTTTTAATCTGTTGTCAATTTCGCCAGAAGTTCTTTTATGTGCCGTAATTTTTAAGTATTGCTTCTTCCTTTAATTTCTGTTCCAGAAGCTTTTTGATTTCATGAGCTTCTTCCATTTTGTCAACACTTCTGGCTAAATCGATGATATTGTTGCTTTTATTCTCATTTTCCCATTGAAAGAGCGAGGTATGAATATCTGCATAAGATTCTTCTTTATTGTTTTCGAAATCGTTCATCCTCATTTCAAGTAAGGCAAAAAGTACCTCCAGATTATACTCCAGGTTTTCAATTTCTCTATTGTCCTTTATGTCCAAGTACATTGATTTAAAACTTATTCCTAAGTTCTTTATTCCTTTATAAGTTACATGCCTTGACCCCGTTCCACTGTCACAAGTTGCCCAATGCTTGTTGAAAAGAATTTTTTTGAAGTATTTTTCGCCTTCTTCCCCGCAAAGCGAAAATCCAAGTATGATACCTGAATTACAATCTATTGAAGCAAATTCATTTCCTAATTCATACAATTTTTCAAGTGTTGACGTTCTGTTTTTTAGCTTACAAACCAGTGCAGGCACAAATTCCGCAAAGTAACTTTTTCCATAACAATTCTCGATGGCCGTTACTATCTGAGTTGCATATTCGTCACAATCAAAATGAATCAATCCTAAGACTGCATGTTTTGAAGCGTAGTAGTCGGCTTCACTATCTCCAAAAGCGTATGCTGCAAGAATTTTTTTAATGGGTTCATAGTGTAAATACCCTAAAACTTCCAAAATTTCCGGATCCATATTTTCCATTAATTTATTCTCTTGAAAGGTCGCCTGAAAAAGTTGTTCAGCAAAAAAATGGTCTCCAAATTTTTTGAAAATCTTTAATAAGAAAGCATAGTGAAAATCACAAGGATTAGTTAAAAATTGCTTTAGAATTGCTTCTGCATCACCTTTGTTGCCACATTTTAGGATTGCATATACCGATGAATCTACAATTGTGTAATCTCTTTTTGATTTTTCTAATTTCAAATATGCTATGAGTTCTTTTGTTGTTTTTAGCATGTGCTCTAGTTATAGTTTAAAATTTCACTCTTTCTATAGTTTTGGAAACTGCGTCCAAGTAGTCTTTTAGTTTCACGATTTTCAGGTTTTCAGATGCTTCTTTTCCTCCCTGCGAAAGTAAAGGCTCAAAACCAAAACACTCATCGGATTTCAATTTAGTATTTGGAGTATCGTATTTTTCTTTGTTGAAATACTCATTTAAAAACCAATCATCCGTTAAGTACCAATTAAATAAGCGATCAACATTATCCGTTTGTGAAGCAATCAATCCTCGGTTTACATTCAAAACCGTTATGACATGTCCCTGAACAAAAATAATATCTCCGTAAGCTGTTCTTGCAAAAGGAATGCATCGTTCTTGTAGTGTTCGAAATTCATTTACCCAATCACTTAGCCAGTCCGCATAATCTGCTGGATTCAAAGTCCATAAAAAAACCATCCATGTAGCTTGAAACACCAACACGATCTAATAATTCCAGGATTTCGGGCAGCATCCAAAATTGATCGTAGTCGCTTATTTTTGAAATATCAATGGGATGGTGAAACGTGCCTTCGCCGTATTTTTCTGTGAATTTGGTGTATTTTTCCATATAATCCAATTTAACTGTTATAGTCCGCTAACCAAGTTGGATGCTCCGGCTCAAAAACTCTCAGGGTTTCCAGCAAAGTACCATCCTTTTTGATCGTGATTTTCTTTGAATATACATTGGATTTTTTATCGTGAACCCATTCTATGATTTCTTCGCTCCTTCTTTTTTCAGAATTAAGGTCTCTTTCAGTAATCACTTTCAATTCTCCGTCAACAATTCCTACACTCACATTATCAGCATATACTTCTGCACCCATATCTACCTTTGCACCTAAAAGACAAGAAAAAAGCACATCAGATTGCGTATTCAATATTCCACCACCAAATACAGGATTTTCATACTTTCTGATTAAAAACAACCTTCTTTTAAGAAGATTCTTTTTTTTATGATTAAGATCTTCCTCTGTCATAGAGGATTCATTTCTGGTTGTATTAATAATTGCATGATAAGCATAACGTTGACCGTAACAACTTTCGAATTTAGCTACCAAATCACGCCACTCATTTTCGCTTACAGAACTGTCATAGTAAGCTATTCCAAATTGATATTCCAATCCTGTAAATTCTTCAATAAATTTTTTTACGTCTTCTAAAGTGTAATTCATTTTTTTATAAAATTAATCGTTTCAAATATTTCCAATATTTTTTAATCTAAAAACCAAACTTAATGCTCATAAAACCGAACTTCCTATGAGCTGGATATAATATGTAAATGTCCTTTCATCTTTATTCTTTTCACCGATTTAGCATCTCGATTCCCCCCTAAAGATACTAATGGATGAAATCCAAAACATTCGTCTTTTAACAAAGTTTTATCTTCAATCTGATCGAATATATCCCCATTAAAAAAAGTGTTGAAGAACCAGGAGTCTGTCAAATATCGGTTCATAAATGAATCAAGATCATCTGTATCAACCATTACACTCATGATACCCAGACTCGAGTTCAAAACTAAAACTTCCTGCTTACGAACAAACAAGATATCTCCAAATTCTGAGCGTGCAAAAGGAACGCAACGCTCTTCAAAAGGCAGTCACTCGTTCAACCAATCTACATATTCAGTTGGATCTAAAGTCCAGAACTTACCTTCCATGTAACTTGAAAGCCCTACACTTTCTAAAAGTTCTACGATTTCGGGTGAAAGCACAAGTTGATCGTAGTCACTGATTTGGGAAATGTCTATCGCACGGTGGAAAGTGCCTTTCCCGTTCATTGCTGTAAATTTTTCGTATTTTTCCATGTTTAAAAATCTGTTTTCAATTCATTTACTTTTGTCTCAATTCATCATATAACAATTTAAATTTATTATTATGAATGATATGATATTTGATAACCAAAAAAGAGAAAGTTGATAGCACAATTCGAACACGGTGTTCAAGATACTCTGCAACTAAATCCAGTCGGTCGTATTTTATATTTTCATTATATGCCAAACAAGAGTGGCTTAAGAGCCTTTGGCATTAAGGTCATACGTCAGCGTTATATTGCTCCAAACCTCCGTTATAATCATCTGGTTCCTGAACCTTAAAGATTTCAATGGGGCCTTCAATAGTCTCAAAATTCAAATCACGATAGCCCCACATTTCATCCCATCTATATGGTACATCCCTTTCTCCTCGCTCTGTGTAATTGGTCCATAGCATGTAGCGGGCAATTTTTAATCCCTCCTCATTAATGAGGAGCAGGGCGGTATTCCAAAATTTGGCACCCTCCAGCGGATTAGAATTGGAGACGTAAGCAAGCCAAACAGTTCCATATTTTTCGTGATTATATTGGCTTATTTTAAACAAGAGCCGTGGATTGTCATCTGGCAAGCCCTCTAACATCATGTACACATCCTCGTCATCCAATTTCGTCAATGGTATATGGCCAGTAGCACCTCGCAATTGCGGAACGAGGAAATTAAAATACTCATCTAAGGCGTTATTAAAATTCTCAATATTTGGAATTCTTTTTAGAGTGGCCATTTTAGCCTCTGCTGTGAAAAATTGCTCTAAGAAGTTAACTATGTTTTCCATGATTCAAATATATTTATATAGGTGAGATTCAATTTCACTTTTGAATTGTTCGGGAGGTTTTGTGGGAGTTTTTCATAATTTTCTTGCATATTACTAGAATTGTAATTTATCATAAGTAACTTTATTTTATTTCCAATCAATTATTTGCGTGTCAAATTTTCCTCTTCTATTAAAATACGGTGTATTTCCATAAATGCGGGAACATGCTTCGAAATAGCTCTCTTCATCTGCAATTTCTGAAAAATCAGGCTCTTCGTACACTCGAAGTCCTTGTGTGAGCATTGCCTGGCAACCGCTTATAAAATCTTTGAGATTTTCTGCTACTTTGTTGATTCCCACACCTTCCCGAAAACAATAAACGGCTCCGAATGTAGGTGAATCCTTCAAGCAATTGACAAGCATCCCATCTCCGTTATTTCGCAAAAAAGGTACAAACCCTTTAGGCCAGTAATCCGCTTCTTCGGAGTACAAGCTGGTGGATGATTTGTATTCCCTAATTATTTTTTTGAGCGGTATTGCTTCCATTCCCCAGGCAAAATCGGGATCCATAATATCCAATGCTATACATTTGGATTGATCGTAAGCATCAAACAAGAGTAAGTAAGTTCGAAAATCTTCGGGAAGCGTCACCAAATCCAAAGCGGATAATTCTTCCAGTAAAGCAAAATCATCCAGAGGTTTAATCACTTTGACACAGGATGCACCCGCTTCTGCTAAGGTTTCCAAATATTCTTTAATTATTTTTTCCATGTTTATGATATTTTTTTAGGCCACGAAGTCACTAAGACACAAAGTTACACGAAGATTTAAAAGGTTGAGTTGAAAAATCAATGCTCCTAAAACCTCACTTCAGATGAGCTGGACAAGATGTACAAATGTACTTTCATCTTCAGTCTTTTCACTGATTTTACATTCCTGCTTACTAAAACTCCTAAACGATTTGTTTTGAAATCTGTAAATCCATATAATTTTTCCAAGTCAGGGTTTGTGATTGATGACGCCTTCAACTTTTCTTCACCTGATTTCACTAAGGAACATCTCCTCAAAGCCCTTATTTCTTCCGGAAGCATCCATGCTCTGCATTGCTCCAACAGATAGTTAAGTAAGTCTTTCGTCATTTGTGTTTTTAATCCAGGTATCAAAATCGGCTTGAGATACATGCTGACCATAAGCTGAATTGTTGTTGAAGTAAATTCCATCGTGCTTTGAACCTGCAAATTGAGAACCTTCTACTGCTAAGTTTTCAAAATGTGCATTGCTTAAATCTGCTTCTCTGAAATCGCAGGTTTTTATACCTCCATTGATGAATTTGGCATTTTTAAGATTTGCTCCTTTAAAACTAATATAAAAGGAACAATTTTCAAAAATAATTCCTTCAAGGTCTTGACCTTCAAAATTCCCGTCCGAATCATCATCCAAGTCAAGGTATTCAAAATAACGTTTTCCTTGCTTGTATTCTTCCAGAATTTGCTGGCAAAGGTTTAATTCTTCTTTCATAGTGTTATTCATTTTTAATCCAGGTATCAAAATCGGCTTGAGACACATGTTGTCCATAGGCTGAATTGTTGTTGAAGTAAAATCCATTGTGCTTTGAACCTGCAAATTGAGAAGATTCCACTGCTAAATTTTCAAAATGTGCATTGGTCAAATCAGCTTCTCTAAAATCACAGGTTTTGATACCACCATTGATGAATTTGGCGTTTTTCAGATTTGCACCTTTAAAACTTATGTAAAAGGAACAATTTTCAAAAATAATACCTTGGAGGTCTTGACCTTCAAAGTTTTCATATTCTAAATGAATATCTTCAAAATAACGTTTTCCTTGCTTGTATTCTTCTAGAATTTGCTGGCAAAGTTTTGATTCTTCTTCCATTCGGTTTGTTATACTTTATCCTTGTAAAAATTATAAAACGCATATTGATCTGTCAAAGCATGGTGAATTTCCGTCCAGTTTTCTTTTTCTGCAAGATAAATTGCTGCTTCCCAAATTGGTTCTATGGCTTGATTTTGTTGTTTACCAGCCCAGTAACTCGCACTAATTAATGCGTTCCATGAATTGAGCGGGTCATTTAGTTCAAGGTCGAAAAATGCTGCCGCTTCTACATGTTTTTCTCCTAAATAAGTCTGTTTTTTCAATCTTATTTCTTGTATTGCGTCGTAAAGCGGGTGCTCGACTATTTGTTGCGAAAATTTCCTCTCAAGATTTGGATTTGTATCAAATTCTTCAGCAAAAATAATTAGCCTATTAGATGAATTAGTGCTGCTATCCGGCAGAAAACCAACTTCTTTTACTGTATCAACTCCATGTGCTTGAGTCAAAAACTGCCAATAAATATCCTGTTTATCATTAAAATCCCATTTAAGATTAAAATAAGTACTTATTGCAAGTATGGAGGACATTCGATTGTTCCACATCCCAAAATTCAAAGGTTCTAAATCAGGTTTAAAGAAAGTTTTGTTTATTGCTTTATCAAGTAAAGCATCATATCTTTTTTGTTCACTGTTATCATTACAATTATTCCAAAACTCACGATATATTTTCTCGTAAACATCTTCATCTTGTAAAAGTGAAATATTGCCATCATCCTCAAGAAAATTAACTAAAAAATCTAGCGCAGAGGGATCATTTGTTACATTCAAAAAAGTGCTTGCCGTTTTTTCAACATCAGCAAGGTTTTCTTTGATCCGGCAACAAAACTTGGATTATCGAAAAAACTTAAACTGAAAAATGGAATAAATGTTCCTAATCGAGGACTTACTGTAACGGGATCGTTATTTCCGAGATAAACTATCGGAGAATCCAGAAGTTTTTTACTTGGCATCAGTCTAACAGCAAAGTTATAAGTCCCACTAAAAGCAAAAGGTGCGAGCGACCAATACCCGCGCTTGAATAAATTCATGCAGCGACTCATATAATCATCTGGTGTGAAGTAAAAGCCCAACACTTTCTTCAACTCTTCCTGATTGGGATAAGCTGCTGAAAGTTTTGTGTGAATTGAATTTAGTTTCATATTGTTTGTATCGTAACTGTGCTATATTATTCAAGAAATTGTTGGTCAGTATTATGTAATTCTTTCTTCATTTTCTTTAAGTCATTTGCTGAAAGATAGCAACAGTTCTGCTCTTTTGATCATAGAAAATATAATTATACACATCAAAACCATTAAACATCCCATTGTTAAACTGTCCGACAAAAGGCATTTCCTTTTTTTTGTAAAAGGGAATATGAAATCCGTTTTGATTGCGAATGGGAGTTGCTCCAAAATAATTTTCAAAGTTCCAAATATTTGAATTGTAAACCTCTTTCAGTTCGAATTGATCATCTTGTGGCATGGCTTTGTCATTTTCGTCAAAGGCAATGAAATATGACATTGGATCATTCCAAACATCAAATGAATCGGGACATTCCTGTGTTTTCATATAAGCCCTTGCTTCTTTTTTATTTAATTTAACTAATAAAGGAGCTTCTTCGTTTTTTTTAATAGTTAAGTATTGCCCTTTGAATTTAGCTGTTGTAGACTCCGTTTCATAATCGCAATGATTTGTTTTTTTTAGAAACTCAACATCGTTTTCAAATTGAATCATATCCAAGTAGTATGAAAAACCATTTATCTCTGCTATTTTATTGTTTTTGTCCAGTTGATAAACCAGCCAATCAAATTGATCATTCCGATAACTCAATACTGGAATTTCATGCCCAGGCAAGCCAAATTGGTCTAACTTAAGTTTAAAAACTCCTTCAAGAATAGCATCAATATATTTGATTTTAAGTTCTGAAACTTCATCCCATTTGAAATAGATTGGATGCTCGCCTTGTGACCCGAAAGCATAATTGTACATACAATATTCGGAATGAATGGTGTTCCAATGTGGAACGTTTTGAATGTTTTTTGTGGTGAATTGTTCTTTATTCATGGGTGTATTAATTTTGACATTTTATTATCGTTGCTTATTGCAGTAAAAGTTTTTTCAAAGCTATAAGTTCTCACTACAAAAACCTAAGTCCCCGAACCCCCAAGCCATCAAAACCGAAACCTTCAAAATCTATCCGGATATGATCGGGAATTTTTTCAGAGATTTCTTTCATTGGATTGCCGAGCATTGAAATATAGCAAGGAGAATGAATGTATTTAAAAAAATTGGTATCAAATTCTTTGATATTATTGCTATCGAACAATACATATTCCAATTTAGTCAGCTTGTCCATGTTTTCAACTTCGCTTATTTTATTGTCTAAAAAACTTAATGTCTTTAGATTTAATAAGTTAGATAAGCCTTCAATTTTAGTAAGTTCAGTCATACTCAAATCTAAAGTTTCCAGCTTCCTCAATTCATCAAGTCCTTCTATTTTTCTAATATTTGTAGCTGATAAAATTAACTTTTTTAGATTTTTTAAATGACTCAAGCCTTCAATTTTTGTAATGGGATTACTTCCTAAATTCAAGTCTAGCAAATTGGGATATTTTTCCAAAGCATTTATTTGAGTAAGCTTTCCTGAATTTAAACTAAGGCATTGAATGTTTTCGTTGACTGAAATATGATCAATTGACTTGAGATTACTATACTCATATTTTAATGTATGCAGCAATTTCAGGTTTTCATGTCCGTTCAATTTATTGAAATTATTATAGCTTACATCCAAGTACTCTAAGTTAACTAAATCCTCTAAAAATGATGTCTCTTTCAGGTTTGTAAAACTCAATATTAGTTCTTTTAAATGAATGGCGAATTTTAAATTCTCAAAGCTTGATTTTACCAAGGGATTATCCCCTAATTTTAGCTTTCGGAGATTAGGGAAAAACGAAAGTGCATCCAGGGATTTAAGTGAACAAGCATAAAGCGACAATTCCTGAAGTTGATCTGCAATAGGCAGTAAATACTCGAATTTTTCAAGTTTTACTTCATACAAGTAGAGTCTTTTGATGTTTCCATCCTCATCGAGGAAGTACGAATTTTCAGTAAAATGTGAGTCTTCTTCATGGAAGAGTTGAATGTCGAATTTTTGCTCTAGTTTTTTTATGAAATCGATCATTGCTTTTATTAAACCTATAAAATGAAAGTACTTTGTAAAATATAGTTAAGGTTTCATTACAAATACAATTTATCTTCAGGCAAAATCACCTGCAAAAGGTCAAGCATTTCCTGACTAATATCTGTAAATTCAATTTGATTTTCTAGTGGTATTAGGTGTGCAATTTTTTCTGATCTGCAAGCTGAAAAGTAATACTCATTTTTATTTACAAAATAGGTCATGGTAAACTCTAACCCAAAACAAAGTGACTTCCACTCTGTCCACCTCTTGGTACTTTCAAAAGGTTCTAGTTCGAAATTACTATCTAAATAGTTACTAAGTGTCAGCATTCCGCTTCTTTTTCCAGGAACTGGAGGATGAATTGTTTTTGTTCTTGAATATATTTATTTTTCGCTAAAGTTTAATAAAAGTGAAAAGCTTTAATCTTGCAAAGTCTCAGCTTAGAATGAATTCCTTTTCAAGTAAAAGGACATCGTAATGAAAGACTTGAAAAATATAAGTCCCTTTTTTAACTTCCCAATCAAACTCAAAGCAATGATAATCAAAATCACTAGTATTCAATTCATATGCTTTTTTGAAAGTTGTTTCTGTAAATCTTTGTTTTGTTTCTGGATTTTGAATTTCAGGATAAATTGTTTTACAATCAAGAAAAACTAAACCATCATCTATTCCGGTTTCTCCAAAAATCAAATATTCGATTCCAAACTTAAGTCCTTTTTCTGCCGGAAAAGTATCACCTTTGAAACTAAATTCAATGTCATCAGCATAAAGAAAGTGTCCTGTTGGACTGCTGGAATCGTATTCTACCTCTTCGTTGATTGTGTTCAGTTTTCCGTAGTTAAGTATGATAATTCGTTCAATTTTCATTATATCATATTTTCATTTCATTCCAAATTAAGAACTAAAACTTAAACCAAGATGCTATTTTTCAAATTCATCTAGAATAATTTTTAACCTTTCGCTTTTGTTGACAAGGAGAAATTTACTATGTATTTACTACAAAATTTGCTATTTTTCAAAGGCGCTAATAGCTTTTCGTTTTCTAGAAACAATTAATTAATATTTTTCCAAATGTCAAAGGGTACGTTATTGGCTGGCATATATGGATAGCATAAAAAGCGAGCAATTTCAGGATTATCCAATTGTTTATTAGCATCTTCTTGATTAATGTTATTTCCTGCAACATTTACTTCTTTCAAATTTGGTAATTTGTTTAATACGTTTAAGTCAGAAATTTGATTCTTGTATAAATTTATGTACTCCAATTTAGTTAATTTATTTAATCCATTTATGTTTTTAATTGTGAAATTTTCACTGAGGTTTATCACTTTTAAATTTAAAAGATGATCCAGATTTTTAATCTCAGAAATTTTACATCCCATTAACTCTAATTGTTCTAGATTAGGTAAGTTGTTAAAAGCTTTTGTATTTTCTAATTCAAATCTTGGAGAACAAATAGATAGAATTTTAAGTTTTTTTAATTCTCCTAAATTGATATAATCATAACCGGTTATTTTCAAATTCTCTAAATTAGGAAATTGTTCTAAAGAGTCGATTTTATAACCTTCATGAGGAGCATGAATTTCTAGGGTTTTAAGAGTCTCTAACTTATGTGTTAGATGAAAATGAATACACTCTGTATGTAAGTATTGTAGGTTTTTAAATTTGTTCAATTTGTCAATCAGGCAATCACACTCTAACGATAATTTTTTAAGGGTAGTAAGATATTCTGCTCCTTTAAAAATTATAATCTTATCACTATTAACGTTATCGCTATAAATTCTCAAATTCTCAATGTTACTTAGTCCTTTAAAATCAAGAGTTAAAGCATTTTTTGGGAGTATATCATAGTCAATAAACAGTTCTAAATCTTTAAGCATTTCTAGTTGCAAAAAAAATGGAACAGTTAGTATAGAATCTACAGTAACGCATATTGATTCTAATTCAGTAAACTGTTTTAAACCCTCAATAATATTATTTGTGTTAAATGTGCAATAGAATAGTTCTAATTTTTTCACTATTTTGAAAACAGGTAGAAATGCATCAAAATTTTCTAAATGCAATTCTGAAAGTTGTAATACAATTAATTTATCATCTCTTACAAAGTATTGAGTTTCATGGGCGGCTGCTTTACTAAATTCTTTTATACAGATTTGTGATTTTTTTTGGATTGTATCTATTGCTTGTTCTATTAGATTCATTTGTAAAATATATTAATGTTTTTTAGCATTTATCTTTCTAAATGAAAGTTAAGGTTTTGCAGCTACCCGAAGTTAGTGATTTCGGAGCACTAAACTGTCTGGCCGCACTGAACTTGATGCGAAGCACAATCCCGATAGCTATCTGGATCATTTAACCACTGAACCGCCAATTTCTTTCAGGTGCTGTTAGCGGTTCGTGCTTTTCTGTCTGTCATATTGCTCTTTCAATTTTATCAATTCTGGTGTCCTGGTAGTACAATTCCGTTGATATTGCTCCTTGTTTTAATTTCGTAATATTTCATTTATTTTATCACTAAACCCGATACCCATCAGCAACTATAAACTCAAGGCCTGTTCATCTTGCATCTAGAATAGCTTGAGCAAGATGCTCACGAACTACAAGTATTGACGCTCCAAATAGATTTGAAATCACTAATTGAAAGATTCTTTTCTTTCCAATGTGTCTAAAAACTGTCCGTACTCTTCATTTGTTAAGACAAGCGGCAAGCCATTGTTTTGAAGAAGTCGTTGGAAATGAAAATCGAGGAAAATTGGTTCTGGCTTATCATTTTTGGGATAACAATCCGAGTCAGAAACAACGCTTAAGACATACAGATTTTCATTGTGCAGCTGGTGATGGAAATAGGAAAAGTAGAAATACATCCCAAGATTTGAACCATCCCAACTTTTATCAAATTCTTCGTCTTTTTTCACGAAAATTAATTTGCAGGACAACGCTTCTTCTATTTTTTGTAAAACCGACATTTCAACTTCAGTTGTTACAATATTTAACATTGATACGATGATTTCATTCTTCATAAGCCTAAAATTGCTAATCTGTTAATTTGACACAAAAATAATATTCATTAAACCCTATATCCGTCAGCTTCTATAAACTCAAGACCTGTACATCTTGCATCTACAATGGCTTGAGCAAGATCCTCACGAACTACAAGTAATGTTTCACAGCCAATCATCCTGAAAATTTGTTCTCCTTCGATAGCCTTCATATCCAACTTGAGCGATACGATATTGCGAATGTTGTCATCCTCATCTTCTTCGTCTTCATCTATTTCTAAAATTGAATTGCTCCTATCTATAGCTTTAATTGTATTTAAGAAATTAGCAAGTTTATATTCGCCAACCGGTATCTCACGATTTTCTGAATTAAGCTCCACATCAAAATATTCAACTTTATCGAATGCAAAACTTTCTATGATCGAACGTATTTTAGAATCAAAATACATATGCCTCTTATAGTTTGGAATACAATTCGGCAGCGATTTTCCTTCTACGGTAATCGAAATCATTGGAAGGCTAATAAATGGTGTTCCAAAATTTAGTGATATTCCGCTATATTCTATCGGAACGTTTTGCTCCAAAATGCAATCGTAGTCAGGATCAAATTCTAAAATGTAGTATTTCATTATATATTTTTTTCAATCTTGTTTTTTGATGAGTTAAAACTATTTATAGTTCTATCTCCAAAGCTTGAGTCTTTTTGAGCATTTGATTTTAAATCAGGTGTTTTTGTTTCTAAAATAGTAAATGTCTTCCAAAGCTTGATCACTTAAATAAGATATTTTGTTTTCTTCGTTTTCATCGTCTGCGCTATGATTACTTAAAAATTCAATCCGCTCTTCTAGTTGATTATTTACCAGATCAACATATCCCAAATAAAGTAAATTACGAAGCTGCCTTAGCCCTTTGGCGATTTCACTATCTTCAGATGAGAAAATTCGATTAATCCCAAACTCTAAAACACCTCTGTCGGGCTTCAATTCAGGCAGAAACAACTTACACTCTTCACGGACACCGACATACTCATCCCCTAAAAATAAAACAATGAATAAACAAAAAATCTCGCCATATACAGGAGATTTGTGGATTTTGGTCCTCATCAATCGTATTAAAATCCAGGATCTGTGAAAACCATCTTTAGCAAACATTCCTACGCACCAATGAAGTCCAAAAACAAGTAATTTCTCATCTCCAAGTTCCAGAAAAGCATCAATTTTGCGTGCTGTGGTATAGTCAATACCTTCCGCATACTGAGCTTCATAAAGTAATTCCTCCATGTTATCGTTCCAAATTGTGATTAACATCTCAGAATCTTCATCCGCATCGATTACGAAATGAGAGTTGATCATAGTAGCACTTTCGAAGCTGCAATCGGCTGTATATATTTTTTCACTAAGGCAAGAAAAACACCCATTAAATGTTGTATTGGTCAAATTGACTGAAACAAACAGGGAATTTCCGAAGTTACAAGCTACGAATTGCTTTCCGGCTAAATCGATTGAATTCAGCTCCGCTCCTCTAAAATCACAAAAAGCATAGATTTCAGATGGCAAATCTGCTAGTTCCTCATTCGTAAAACTTTTTCCTATAATTCTAGTTGTTGCCATATTGTTTAATATTGCTGGCTTTTGATTTTGATCTCAGCCAATGAATCGTAATCCAAAGTAGTTAAGCTGTTTTTTCTATTTTTCACTATTCAACTCTCACTTTTGCCCATTTTGTATCAGTAATCAATTCTCCATTTACACAGCTTATTGGGTTTCCAACAACAGTATATTTCCATCCTAAATTGATTGCTTCGCTTATTTTTTCACTGATCAATTTCGGTGTTATGCTTTGGATTGATTTCCTGCCATATCCTTCCGACCTGCAAAACCCCACAAATACAAAGAGCAATTGCCCCTCACTTTCGTGTTGATTACTTGAAGTTTTGAGAAGTATTCAACTACATTTTTGATTTATTCTTCTAGTTGCTCTAAAACAATTTTTAACCATTTATCATGATTTATATTTTTTAAATCTATATCAGGTGAAATACCAATACTTTCAAAATTTTCGTTGTTTTGGAAAATCATTTTCTTGGTTGTAATCGCTACCCAAATATTCAAATCCGGCAAATTAAATGGCATCCAATCTCCATATGAAACTGCCCCTGCAGAATTTTCTCCAAAAGTTTTTACTTTCGCTGAATGCATTGCTTGTAAAATAAATCCTTCAGCTGAACTTGCAGTGTTTTTATTAAAAAGAATCCCAATATTCTTAGGATAATTTTCACTTAAATTAATGGTGTCAAAGGACCTTTCAATAGGTGTGAAGCCACCCATATTTTCTTTTAGAAACCATACATAATTTTGCTCGTCAATGCTGTCCTGTTTCGATTCAGCGTATTCAAATTTAGTGCTATCATAATAATTATAATTGTCTCTGCTTACCCAAACAGATCCAGTGTAAGGAGTTTCAAGGATATTGGTGTCCATTACCAAAGGTAAGATTGACTGAAATGCTTCAAATCCACCTCCCCCATTATTTCTTAAATCAATAATTAAATTTTTCTTGGAGGTAATTTCTTTATGATTTTGTGAAATTAAACTATCAATTTTATTTTTAAATGACAAATCAAATGACGGAATTATCAAGTAATTTGTTTCTTCAGACAATGATTCAAAGTGAAAGCTATTTGATGTATTTGATTGCTTATATTGTTGCCGTTCTTGCCTGTAAAAGATTAAATTTCGTCCTATTTCGAGTGTCGAATCAGTATAGGATACAGAGAAAGATTTAGGAATTAAATTTTGTCTCCAATATATACAACTGAAAGTAGTATTTGACGTCTTATTGAATTCAATTTTAAGTTGTCCTTTCTTCCAAGATTTTGAATTGTCTTCATTGATAACTGCAATGTAATCTCCAAAAGTGGTTTTAGTAGGAAAAATATTAATGCTAAAACTTCCATCATGAAAATACCATTTTCCTTCAATAGTAATTGACTCAAGCCTTTTTTTTCGATTTGATTTATATACGATATTTGATTTGGGAGTGTAATCATTTATATAGGAAATGAAAGAATGTTCGTCACGAAAAAAGGAAAGATACAAGGAAACTAAAGCAATACAGTCCTTTTTACTTGTAATATTTTTTGCTTTTTTGTTAATTTCTGCTTTAAAAATCAGGTAACTATCTAAGTTGTTTTGCTCAATTACTTGATGCTGATATGAAGCTTGGTTGTCTTCAATTTTTTGCTCTAGTATTTGAAGGATTTTGATGCAATCGCATTCTTGTCCAACAAGCTTGAACGAGGTGAAGAAAACTATTAAAAATAGAATTTTAAATTTCATTTTTTGACTTATCAGTTTATTGAAACAACTCCCTGTTTTCCTGTATGAAATTCAGCTGAATGACCACAGAATTTTCATAATGCTCATAAAATTGATCACTTAATTCGTTCCATTTTTCATCCGCCTCGTTTTCGTCAGGCAAGGATTCCATGATTTGACGACAAGTTTCTAAATCCTGTGGAATCGGTTGAATTGGAAATGCCGCAATTGATTGTTTAATGATCTCTGATGAGACTTGGTCTTCAATTGCTTTATACGCGATTTCAGCTTCACAAGCCAATTTACCAGCATTATTATAAAAAAGTGAATTGATCCCTCCAACCCTAATGCTAAAAGCCGTATTTTGAATATGAATGAAATATTTTTCGATTTCAGTCAATTCGTCCAGCTTAAAGCCATCATTCGATTTTTCCCACAAGGGTTCGAGAATTTGCTCCAAGATTTCTTCTTCGTTCACTCCCTGTCGGATTTCAGAGAGTAATTGTGTTGTGTTTTTCATATATATTGTTCAATTTAAAGTTTCAAGAATCACTATTCAACTCTCACTTTTGCCCATTTTGTATCAGTAATCAATTCTCCATTTACACAGCTTATTGGGTTTCCAACAACAGTATATTTCCATCCTAAATTGATTGCTTCGCTTATTTTTTCACTGATCAATTTCGGTGTTATGCTTTGGATTGATTTCCTGCCATATCCTTCCGACCTGCAAAACCCCAAAAATACAAAGAGTAATTGCCCCTCACTTTCGTGTTGAATCGGTATGGCACATTGATCATCATGATATTCATCATGAGAAATTTTCTTCCTGACTTTCCAGTAGAACGTTTCTTCGTTTACTACTATTTTTCGAAAACCTTTTTTTGAAATTGCCATTTTTAAAAATTAGTTGACTACCTATCATTGCTTCATTTCTACATTCAAGATCCCTTCTCCGTTTTTTCCTAAAAATTTCACAAGTATTTCTGCAAAAACATCCGTTCCGTTATCGCTATTAGTGAAAATCAACAGTGCCTGTTTTGTTTTAGGAATCATAAAAGCAATGGCATGAACTCCAATATCGTCACCGCCGTGTACAAGCGCAACATCTTTATTGGCATTTATATTTTCGTCGATCCACCAAGCTAGCCCCCAATATTTGGAATCATTGATTGTAACTTGCCTGCTGATCATTTCTTGATACAACTTTTCAGATAAACCGGCACCATTGAGCACATGAACCAGAAATTTGGAATAATCTTCAACCGTTGTCAGTAAATTGTCGGCTGCATTGGCACTTGTATTTTTCTCTGTTTCATAAAGGATTCCTTTTTCATCGTGCCATTTCGCAAATCTAGTTGAATCCATTTTGTTATCCCAAATGAACCTGGTGTCTTTCATTTTTAAGGGTTTAAAAATCAATTCACTGGCCAATTGTTCTAAGGATTTTTTAAACTTTTTTTCTAAGGCTTTTCTTAAGTATTCGTATGCTTCGCCTGAATACTGACATTTTGTTCCGGGCTCGAATTCAAACGTCAATTTCCCATCTGCACTATTGCCTCTCCAATTTGGAAAACCTGTTTGGTGACTCAAAATCAACCTGGTGGTTATTAACTTTGCTCTTGGGTCATTCGCAATATCAGGATCGGTATAATACGTATGAAGAGGCTCGTCTAAATCCCATTTTCCGCTAGTTATCAATTTTAATGCTACCATCGCGGTAATTGGCTTTGTCATGGAAGCTACGTTCCAGATCGTATTTACGGGTGCCTGTTTACCGTGTTCCAACTCACCAAATACACTAATTTGCTCAATTTTACCAGTATTTATAAAACCTATACCGACTGCGGGAACTTGTTTTTGTTTTAGCCATCTTTCTGTTTCGATTTCGTCGTTAAACAACAGTTGTTCATTGATTGGTTTTTCGAAATCTTTGTGGTCGTAACTTAATCCTTTAGTAAACTTAAAATCTCCTTGTTCTAAAATCCAAACGTGAGTAAATTTTGCAATACTTGTAAGGTATTCAGATTTGTCATTTTCAACGGCATAGAAATGATGTATCCCCGTTTGAATTACACCGTACAAAATGCCATTTTTTTCTAAAGGATAGACTTCCATTTCGTTTTCTGCCATTACCCTTTTTGGTCTATACGTTAATTTGCATAGTCCGTTTTGGATACCTGAAATAAACTCAACTTTTGAATTCGTATTTCCCTCCTGGTCATGGTAAAACTCAAAGTTTTCATTTAAAAGATTTTCAAATTGCCTGATGTCGCACTTATTAAATCCAAGATCAAAAAGCAGGCTGTCTTTTTCTTTGATGGACTTATACAATGCGGACGATTTTTCGACCTGTCCAAAGGACGTGCTTCTTAGAAGTAAGATAGCAATTAATATCAGTGTTCTTATCATTTTATTTTGTTGCTTTTTATGTCTCATTTTTTTACCTCCATTTCTATTTCAGTTTCTTCTTGTTTTCCTTATCACCTGTTTGAGAAGTCCCAAAAAAGTCTAAGAATGATAATTTGAAAAATAAGTTATTTTTTTATTTAAATTTATTTTCACATGTTATCATTTAATATTTAGGTTTTTTCAACTAATGATTAATGTAATATATATGATCAAGTCAAAGTTGTGTCAATTCTATATTTTTTATTAAGCTTTTCTAAATAAATCTCACTTAAAGTCTCGTATTTTGATCATTATTTTTTGAGTTTTCACTTATCCAATGATCGAATCCTTTCGTCCAAACCCAGTGTCCATTCTTTTTCTCGTACATATCTTTTCCACCAGAACCTCCTAACATACAATTACAGTCCCATTTAATTTCAATAATAACTTTTTTTCTATCTGCTGAAATTATTGGATATGAAATATGATAAATCAATGAGTTGTTGCAATTAGAGTCAATGATTGTACTGTAAAAAGTTTTAGCACCTCTATAAAACCATTTCAGTTTGTTAGGTTTGAGTTTCATTTTTATAAATCGTTTCTTTTGTTTAGCGATGAATGCGAAATCTTCTGGAGAAAACTCTTTCTTCATTTCTTCAGTTAAATCGAAACTATCAAATTTCCAACATGCTCTGTCTATATTTAAGCTATCTTGAGCTATGATTTCATTTAACGTATTATAAATTTCGTCTTCGGTTAAGTCAGGTGGTGAGCCACATTGTGTAAATACAAATATCGTCAATGCGGAAATTACATTTAATCTTCTAGTCTTCATTACATTAGTTTATTTTATACCTTCTGTATTCTTTTCAAGAATCCATTCAAGTGTTTTAAAATAGTTATTTATAAAAAATACGTCCTGGTTATTCTTATTTCTTTCGATTTCTTCGCGAAGGTATTGTATCACTATTTCGTCGTTGTAATTTCGCAAGACAAAAATAGCTTCTCTTTTGATCATAAAGTCGTCAGTTGTATTCTTTAAGTAAGTTAATATTGGTTCTATTATTTTCTCGTCTTTGAAATACTTTAACAAATCCGCAGCAAAAAAACGAAGGTTAACGTTGTCGCTTTTCAATAGTTCAATTAAGTTCAAAACTGTTTCTGAATTTTGTCTTTCTTTTATTTCTCTTTCCAATTTTTGTCTTATGCCAAAATACTTGTCGTGTAAAACATCTACTTCCCAAATTAATGGGATGAAGGAAAAAAGTTCGTCGGTTGTCAAGGACTTACTATAATAAGTCATTAACAACCAAAGAGAATACAATTGATTGGAGCTGGTCAGAGTAGTGCTTCTGATACGAATTAGTCTATTAATTTGATCCTTTCTCATCAGTTTATATCTTACAAACTAAAAAAGTTGAAATGTGTTTTTAAGCCTTAGTCATGTATTTCTTGGGTTGCCGACCCATGAATTGATTTATCTGCATTTTGTAGTAAAAAGTCATTTGTTTGATGTATGAGTAAAACTAAGTTTTCAAAATTCATTTTCGCTGAAAATTGGCTACAATGGTAAAAAAAAATGGCCTGTTTTCAATAAATTTTCAAGCGGTTGTGTTCAATTTTGCCAAATTTTATTTAAAGACTTTTTTCGAATTCATCTTAAGCGTTGTGAGGTCTTGGAATACCTTATGATGGTTTGGTGGCTGAAAGAAGTTGGTTATTTGAAAGATGAAAAACACCGAAAATAGGATTGCTTTTTTCATGCCTTATTCATTATTTTGCTTTTAGCTGCTTTATTTTCTCAATCTGGTTTAGCGCATATTGGCTTGTATGATCGATCTCCATACATTTTTGATAGTACGTCAAAGCTTCGTCCCAATTCTCTTGCTTATATGCTTTATCTGCATTCGCTATTAATTGAGCAATTTCATTTTTTAGGTTTGCAAATTCATTATTCAAGTCCCGTACTCTTAATCCAGGAAGCTCCCCTTGCGTGTATTTGTATTTTTTATACAAAGTAGTATAGCAATCGAGACAACGTTGTACTGCCCAGATCTGCCCTTCTTTGTAGAATAAATCACAACTGTCTGTTTCTGTTTTGTGGTTTGCCATAAATACTTGATCCAGGGAATCCTTTTTTCTTCTGTCTGAGACTCTATCAAGTTCCATCGCATTCTGAAGGGAATTATCATAAGCCTGGGCTCTTGAAGAAAGTCTAAAGTTTTGTACGGGTAGTTCGCTTCCCGACAACATCGTCTCCCTTGCCTTTAGTAACCATTGGCCAAATTGCATTTCTTCCCATAGGTAATTTTCGTGTGCTTCGAGAAGCTGTTCCTGGGTCTTCAGAACAATCGGCGAACGATAGTTAATCTGCAAAATGTTGAATGTAGAATCATAAAGGACTGAATAATCCAACAGTTTTGTGATAAAGGGTGTTTTATTTACCAAACTAGCTATATTCGCAAAACAAGCCCCACTAGAATCAAGATAAATCACCCTATCCAATTGCAAGGTTTTATCCTTGTTTTCTGTAAGCACGTATTCGTAAAGGTGACTTCCGTGCATACATTGAAAATATTTTGAAATCCGCTTTTTGGGGTGGTACTGAAATACCGTTGACCAGCCTATCGTGGTGTCATTCCATGATTTTTCAGGAAGCTTTTTGGGGCTAAGCTGCTCATTTACCTTTGCTGATAAATCTCCCTGCCCGTAAAGTAATACAGGGAGCATAAAGGTCACTATTAATGTTAAACGATTCATTGATTTGGAATTATTTTTTATCGGTTTATATTGTGGTTGATTTTGATAACAAAACTTCATTGGAAGCACAAAACTTGGATCTTCCTTGTATTCTCTTCATTATTTGTAGTTTCAGCAAGACGACACAAAACCAGTGTTAGCGGTAATGTTGATCTTCCCAATCTTTTTGGAAAACTATTTTTTCTTTCAACCAATCTTGTATACTTTTTAATTCTTCGCCTGGGATGTATTCACCAAAGCTAAGAATGGTGCTCAATAAATCCTCATACTCCTCCAATTCAAAGTAAGTCCCGGGATCGTCATCATTTGCGACTAATTCTTCGAGAAATAATTTCAATTCAATTACTTTATCTGTATAATAATCGGCAATCATTTGTGGCGATTCCCCGTAGTTAGAAACTAGATAGTTATCAAAGGCATACTCCCATGTGTCAAAATTATGAGTCACTTCAAGGTGTAATTTTCCGTTTTCAATCTCAAAACGGCTCATTTGCTTATCGTAAATTACGAAAAAAAGGGAGTCTTCCAGGAAAGTTGCCGCACTTTCAATCCCCTCAATAAAGGCATCGTTGAATCCCCATTTGCCATCAGATTGAATTGAAAGATATATTCCGGGTTCTTTAAAATCGATTGTTCTTTCTGGTGAATAAATAGCCAGCCTTTCAACTTTTCCGTCTTTGGATACATACAGGAAGGTATCCGAAAAAATTCCTTTTTCTTCAGTAAGGGTATTTTCCAGCTTAAAACTTTTCAAAAAAGAATCTTCACAATTCTTCTTAATTTTTAAAATTGCTGAAGCAGACAATGCTCTTGGCTTGAGTTGATATACTTCATTTAATGTCCCCATTGCTTCTGCTTTTTAATCTTTTTGCCAATTTAATCTGGCATCTGCTCCTAAACAAATTTCGCTTATGATGCTGTCCATTTTAGAATAAACCGTCCAATATTCACTATTTATTCCTGTTGAAATTTCTTTGATTAGCTTTTCTTCTAAGGAATCAATTCTTTTTCCTTTCCAGATTTTATCGGCTAGGGCAACAATCAAATCTTCGATTTTGATATTTTCCTGCTCCCAATTTCCGTGTGTTTTGGTAAACCGTGCCATCTTCTCATTGATTCCATAGGCGATCAAAGTTTCAAATCCTGCTTGTTCGTGTTGCTTCCCTTTTTCGCTTAATTCCTTCTTAAAACTGATTTTACCAATGTCATGTGTTGCAGTTCCAAAAACAATTTCTTCTTCCAAAAGTGTTACATTGGGAAATTCAAGCTGTATTTTTTTTGTTAAGAGCAAACCTACATTGTAAACCAAAATCAAGTGCCTGACCAGCAAAGCAGGACAATGCAAATCATCTAAGATCCTTTGAATGTCTGATGGTAAATCTTTAGGGGCGAATTTAGTCATGAGTTACCTTTTAATTCCTTATTTATTTTTTTGACTCTCTCAATCATCTATGATTTTCATGAGTTCTTGAGCTCGATTTCCTTCATGTGTTCTGCCCAAGGGCCGGGATCATTTAACATGCTGTAAAGGCTCGGAGCTTTCTGCCATTTCTGGTCAAAATATTCATAGGCTTGATAATTTTCTATTTTAATCAAACTTAAATCCTCCTTTTTTTCTTCCCTTCCGTAGTCGGCGATGTAAAACACATTGTTCTTAAGCATCTCTATGATTTTTTGTGTCCTTCAATGTATGGTCGTTCCAACATGTCCTGCAAGGTTTGAATCAGCTTTTGTTTAGAGTTTATTTTTTGTTATTCACCCGTGTTTTTATCCAGGTACCCAAATTTTATTCCTTCAGGCAATTGATATAGTTCTCCTTCGTTCTTCATAGAGAGATACATCACTTTTCCTGTTTCTTCAGGATTCCAACCGTGTTTAATCGCAAATAGAATGGCTTGTTTGATGGTCTTTGGTCTTATTTCAAAATGCCAATCATAAGGATCTAAATACAAGATGCTTTTCGTTATTTTTTTTGAGTGTATCCTGATATGATGCTCTTTAGTACCGGCAACAGCGTTTCCATCAAGTACCCAAAAATACGCTTCGTTCAATACCGTAATTTCCCTTTTTATTGCTCGGCTCATTTACTAACTAGTTTTTAAGGTTTTTGTTCGTTTCCTAAGATTTTCAAAATTTCAGTAGGATAATAAAAAGTTTGCTTCAAATCATCAGTCTCATACGCAACATTTTCGAGCACAATTACGCTTGTCTTCGTTTTTGGAAAATAAAAGTTCATGGAAATAAATCCTGGAGCGAAACCCGTTTGTCCATATTGCAACATATTTTCTTTTGTATCGATAGTAATCCCGTAACCATATTCCGTAATTCCAAAGATCGGATGATTGCGAACGGCACCTTTTTGTTTTGTTTTCAGCAACTTCATCGTCTTCTTTTTCAATAGCTTACCCCCGTAAAACAAATCGTTCCAACTCGTTAAGTCCTTCACTGTCGAGATGAACGAACCCGCAGCAACATAGTTTTGAAATGTTTCCGTTTCAAATTCAATTTTGCCATTTTCATTTTCCGTATATCCTTTTACCAAATTAGTATACCCTTTGATGTCCGGATGGAAAGTGTTTTTCATGCCGCACTATTCAAATAAGTTCTTTGACATTTCTGCGAACGATTTTCCAGACGTTTTTTCAACGATCTTGGCTAACAAGTCATAACCAATTTGCGAATAAGCATATTGAGTTCCTTCTTTAAAAGAGGTTGGTTTGTCTACCTGTGAAATACCATGCTGATGTGTTAACAAATGATGTAAGTTTACTGTATCTGCCCAACTTTTTGTCAACTCAGGTAATTAGTTATGCTGCTTGCGACCAAAAGATGGTAAACCTGCCTCATGGTGAACATTGTTACTGATCGTAATTCTATTTTTGGACAATTTTGTTCTACTGCCAATTACCAATAAACATTTTGATTGAGTTCCTTTGCTTTTTCTAACAATTTTATAAATTGATCTAATCTTTCGTGGTATCTTTTGTCTTCTAAAGATTTAAGTTTAATAATTTCATTAATTGTTTCTTGGACTTTATAATTATGGTTGTAAGAATCATTCGAAATTGGAATAAATATTTCAAAATTTGGAAATTGGTTAGGGTAGTTAACTTGAACATGCTTTCTCCAACCCATAATTGATTGGCTCATAGAAAACTCAATTGCCAATTGTTGATGTTCGCATATTTTGAATGACTCAAATTCATCTATTAATTTTTGATCATTGCTACATTCAGATTTTAGCTCAATAAGCCCATTTCGTATTTCAAGTTTGTCTTTGAATGATGGCCACTTTACTTTTCCATCTATTCGACAATTGCAAGGCACGTATGGATTGAAACTCATTTTATTATGGCAATAACTTTTTGGTAATTATTTGGTTTGCTTTATTTTATGTTGGAAATTACTTTTGATGATTGAAATTGCCAAATCATGCTTGTTATTGATTCTTGAAATCCAAATCCCCTTACCCCAAGTTCCTTTTCCTGAGAATTTTTCAGGATTTTTAAAACTCAACAAGGTAGCTGTTCTGCTTTTTATTCTGGCAAGCTTCTGCAGAATTTCTAGGGTTTCAGAAGCAACAATCATTTCGACGTAATTTTCTTCTACATATAATAACTTTAGTTCAAGACCGTCAATAATCCTGTCACCGCCTTTTCTGCATAATCCCTGAATATCATCTGAAATCTGAAGCCGGTCTTTGGAATCAAAAAGTAATTGATTCCTAGTTTGTTTATTCTCATAATTACCATAAAATTCATGTGATAAAACATACGAAATTTGTTGATTTTCTAATTCCTGATATAACATTTTTAAAGCAGACCAATTTCCACGTTTATCCCAAACAGCAAATGCTCCGAACGAAGTCCAAATGATATGATATAAGTGTTTATTTTTCAATTTTTTAAGCGTTGTGTCATTTCTTAATTATCTTTTGGCTCTCAATTGAAAACAAGTTATATGGATGAGATTTGGATTTGAAATAACTTCGTCTAAATCCTTCGAAAATATTAATTCAACGCCACTCTTTGCAAGCAATTTAACTCCAAAATGGTCGTCTGACTTACAATATTCTATTTCTTGTTCATTGAGTTGCGTCAATACATAAGCTAAGTTCAATTTCGAATAATCCGCAAAGATCCACTTGTCCAAATCTAAATTTTCTCCTCCGTATAATTCCTGTAGATAATCCGAAAAAATTAAGACCAATTCATTCTTATTGTCAAAATGAAATTCAATGTTTCCATATGTCCAAATCTTGCATGTTTTGTTCAAAAAAGTTTCAGAAAAATCATCTGGATCAGGAAAATTATTTAGAATCCACTCCTTTGTCTGGCCCAGCTTAATGTAGTCAAAATTCCCGTTTTGAATAAACTCTAAAAAGTCAATTTTTATTTTTGATTGAAGATTCATTTTCACTCTAACGTAAGCATTTATTTTTCAAGATTGTTATTTTCAACACACCAACTCCAGAAATCAATTTCTTTTTTTGGTTCATTTAATTTTTCGAAATTATCCGGCAATTTCAAACGAAATTCATTGGCAAAATAGGTGGCTAAATCAAAACCGTAATAAATTATATCCATTTGGTGAACCGAAAACACCGGGTTATCCTTTTCGTTTGGCCGGCTTGGTAAGTAACGGTGTGAATAAATTGGAATGAGTTTAGGATAAGTCTCGTACTGTTTTTTAACGATCAAAATTCTTTCTTCATAGTTATCAGGACGCTTTCCCCAAGCATCGGTCCAGAAGTCGTTCGATTTCAAGTCAAAAAGCATACCTTCTAACGGCCAGTTAAGCCGATTCAATATTTGAGCTGCTTCGTCTTTTGATTTCAGCCCATGCCGCCAGTTCACAAAGCCCTCAGATGTTGGTAAAGCTGTCTGCAAAAATAAGTTGAGATCAGGTGGAAATTGAAGCTCAAATTTTTGCTCTATTTGTACAATTTCATCGTCAGTCAACCCGCTGTCAAATTGAACTCCTTTGCTGCTTAAAAATTGGAAGATCTGTTTCGCTTGTTTTTTTGTCATCGATAGCCTTATTCTATAACTAATTTTAATCTCTCCCGACCTTCTTCATCCACAAAAACTTTGTTGTAAACTCTTTTTCCGGACACAGATTTCAACCTTTGAATATCATCCAGCTCACCACCAAAAATATACTTCGGCTTATTTTCGTCGTCAGAATCCAGGAATTCTGCTACATGAACGAAATATTTATCCAATAAATCTTCGAGAGGATATTGGCTGTCTTCTCCCTCCTCCAGTTCCAGAGCCATTGCAATCCTATGTGTGGCAAAACCTCCATGATCATTTAAATCATTGTAAATTCCTTCTTCAATACGTTGGTAGTTGGAAGAATCATCTAGTTTTTCTAGATCAATAATTCTAAAATTTTTCATTTTATTCCGTTTTAATTTATAATACAATTTTGAAGCTCTTTTTAAAAACCCCTATTTGTGTTTGCAATTCAATTTGTCCAAACAAATTTTTACTTTCGCACAGATCGTCTAGAAAGTAAATAAAATTTAAATCAATTTTTTCATCTTATTAAAATGAAATTCAATGTTTACATCTGTCCAAATTTTGCATGTTTTGTTCAAAAAAATTTCAGAAAAATCATCCAGACTAGGGAAATTATTAAAGTCCACTCTTTGCTTTGTCCAAGCTTACGATAGTCGAATTTACCATTTCGGATAAAGTCTAAGAATTCAATTTTTATTTTGGATGGAAGTTTCATTTTAAACTTTCTTTTTTAACATTTAATTACTTATTAAGCAAAATCTGATTGTATTTGCTCAATACATGAAGTACACATCCAGCCTCTTTTTTTTGCAATATCCTTGTAAATAAAATCTATTTTTTGTGGAAAGTCCGGATTTTTGCCTTTAAATATACCGTAGTTTCTAGCAATCAACCAAGCATCCTCTTCTTCAGAATAATATTTCGCAGCATCAATAATTTCTTGCACGCCATATTTATCAAAGCATTTCAAACACATTCTTGTAGTCATAACTGGTAACTCGTAATAGTTTTGGTAAATTCCCTTTTTCAAGTCTTCATATAAATGTTCACACATTTCTACAATCCAAGATTCACCATGTTTTTTACAATCTGTAATTGGCATATTTTACTTTTAAAGATTAAATGCTTCTTCGGTTAATCATCATCAATTCAACTTACTTCCAACTAGAGTTGAATCAATCGCTCTTAAAATTAAGACATCTTTCGTTTCGAATGCAATGCTAGTTGGCAATTTTCTCCTTGAGACTATCATCTGGATAGTTACATTTTCGTCAGGGTCTTCACTCACTGTATTTACTTTTTAAAATCAACAAGTTTTCTTATTCGATAGTGAAATCTTTTTACTCGCAATTATCGCAAAAAATCTCAGCTTGAAGCTGTTTTCCTAAATTTTGCAAAAAGTGATTGAAGGTTTTAATAACGTTTACCATTTATGTTACTTTTAAATCTGATTCAATTTTATTTTGTATATGTATTGAGAGAAGAAAATATTTATTAGTCCTTTTTCAAATTTTTAATTATTTTTATTCCTAAAGTTATATTTTATTTCATCTATGTGAATTTTAGTCTGAATTGAGATTTTTCGAACCGTAGTGAATTAAGTTTTGTTTATTGTTTAAAAACATTCCGAAGATATGAATGATTTTCTAAATTTAAGTGATGTTTCGAAGCAATAAACTCGTTTGGTTTTTAACTGCTGTTATTACCATCATTTAATAAATTTCATATTTAATCGTACTGCAATCGTCACTATCACTAAATTCCCATATTTCACAGTTTTTTTCTTTTTTAGTGCGTTGAAAATGTTTGTTCCTATTGTCTATGTAGGAAGGTCTTTTTTTATCGGCAAAATTATATAAAACTTGTGGAAGTGCCCTAAATTTTTCAACAAAAACAGTTGAATCTAAATTAATTTTACGTTCATTCTGAAGCTCCATATTCTCCATTGCTACTGCGATCCTTTCAAAGAAACTACGTATTATTACAACATTATAGTTGGTCTGACCGTCGATACTATCTACAATTTCTGGCAGTATGGCAGGAGCAATTATGTAACTCTTTTTTAGGGACTGTTCTCCATTTACATCGATCACTTTTAACCAAATTGATATTCTATCGATAGTTGTATCTAAATTGGAGTGGTGTAAATAAAATGGATCAGGCATATTACCGTGTTCTTGTCTTGTTTGAACATTTCTTGCCATAAGAGTATCCTTTTTTCGAACGTTTTGACTTACTGTTTTTTCCCTTATTAATTCTATTGATTTGAATGTTTTAGTTTCGTCATAATATTTTTCAAAATAGAAACTCATTTCCTGAAAATGAGGGTCAGAATGATCCCAATAGATGTTAAATTTTTCTTTTGAATTAGCTGAAGTGAAATCATATCGATAAAAAACTATCGAGGTGTCGGGGAAATAAACATAATTCCATTTTTTATATTGCCACAAACCTACTGAACAGGTTTCTAATTCCCTTTCTGCTGAATTGAATAATTTATTTTCTAAACTGTCATATGTACAATTAATTGTAGTTACTATTATGGAATCAATTTTACTTTTTTGAGAATAACAATGAATTGAAAGCCAAATCAATTGAATTATAAAGAGTTTTTTAAACATATGATGGATGATTTAGATCTAATTTTGTAAGATGCTTTATAAAGTTTCGTTAATGTGTTGGCTTTAACTTATAAACATACGCTAAAAAACGTAAAATTATTTCGCAAGAACAATCCATTTTGGCTTGCTTGGAGCAAATGGATTCAAGAATCTATTGTGTATCAATGAAAAATTTTTTCTTAAAATTAAGTATATAAATTTTAGAAACATGCCCAAAGATACTGCTAACTAAAAAAGGTACTCCCGGTTCGTTTATTTTATTCTACAATTGTTTGCGCATTCAATTTAAGACTAAAAGGTACACCTTCTCCCCAAACTTCAACTTCCATTCCAATTTTTATCTTATTATTTAAAGTTGAGAAATGGCATCTGGTATTTTCGGTAATGACAACTGTTCTTTTTTTACCTACAATACTTTGAACAATGAAACCATCAGGTAACAACTGAATAACTTCCCCTTTTATTTTAGAACGATTTTCGACCATAGACATTGACTGATCATAACTGTCCACTCTAAATAAATCAAAATATTTACCATGAAATACATTAATGGAATTAATGGGTAGTTTCATTTCGCGCCAAGCTTCTTCTTGGGTATAATTAATCCCATTTATTTGATTCAAATAGTAAATAGATTCAAACTTCGAAAAATCATTTTCACGTAATAAATAGCTTGCTATTCCTAATGTTCCAAACTCCCAACTTGCTAATATTTTTAAATCTTGCCTAGCAACAATAACTGAATTTTCATTAAGAATTACTTCATTTTTTATTTCCTTAAGTTCTTGATATGCTTCATTTGTAATACTTTGGAGCATAGGGCTCAAATAACCTCGAAGTATTGCGAATGACATTGTTGTGCTAAATAATGCAATAGGAGCAAAATATGTCCATTTTTTAGTCATATTATTGAATAGAATTAAATAGGCTCCTACCAAGGGTACGTAGCTCATCATATATAATCTATTTGCCCAATCAATGCCAATTAATGGTGAACTTAATGCAATAGCAGATAAGAGAAGTCCAAGTCCTAAAATTTGATTTTCTTTATTTAATTTATTTTTTATTTGAATAAAGAGAATGATTCCTAACACTGCTAATATGTTTGGTACAAAAAAATTGATCGGGTTAAAATACTCACCAATATTTTGCCCATCAAGAATCACTAATATAACTGGTGATTCAAATAATTTGAGTGGAAGATTAATGAAGCGCTCTAATCGGTTGGAATCGAAAAAAAAGAGAATTGAGAAGAATAAAATAATTGGTATAACTAAAAAGAGTATTTTTTTGAAACTCATGGAATAGATCCTTGGTCTATTATTCATAAAATAGATCACAAGAATAATTCCTGTAATGAGAAATATAATTGCTGTACTTCCAAAATGAGTAAGTGTACATGCTGTTAAAGTGATAAAAGCATAAATAAAATCGCTCTTGCGAAAATATTTAAATATCCGTAATAGAAAATACAGATAGAAAAATATAAAAACTACACAAACGGCATTTTTTTGAAAATTGTTAGAGAATAACAAAATGGGGGTTACATTAAGTATTGAATAGCCTACCATAAAATAATTTAGGAAATTCATTTTACCTTTATTTACATTTATTTCCCTTGCGAATAAATATACAGGGATTGCTGCCAGTGGGGGTAAAATTACATCCACAAATTTCACTGCCACAATTATACACTCGTTTAGTGTGCCGACATGAATAATTTGAAGAAATTTAGCAATTAAAGCTTCAATCATGAAAAGTAATGGCATATCTGATAAGCCTAAGTGAAATTTTTCCAATATAGATCTTGCTTGCAGCGGGTAATACGGTCCGTCTACTCCAGCCAATAAATAGTTCCCGGAAAAATGAAATTTTAAACGAATCGAAATAGCGATTAGCATAAAAGAACTTACGATCAGCAAACTTTTATACTTTCTTAAGAAATTATTTATTTGATTTCTCATATTTTTTTCAAATGATATTTTTAATTGTAATATTAAAATTTGATTTAGTAACACGCGATACGCATCGCTCAAAAGTTAGTAAACTTTGAAAGGTCAACTTTTAGCTTGTTAGCTTTCGCTTTTTAATTCTTAAAACACAACACTGTCACCAACTATAAAAGGAACGTGTGGTCAGCCTATAAAACAAGTTATTTCTGGTTTACAGAACTTTTTTTCAGTATTTTATAGTGTATTTTTTTTACTTTTTCACTGTCCATTTGCTTCAGTTATAATTTTAAATCGTATGGTGTATTTTCCGTTTCTCGAATTGAGCACTTTTCTTCATTTCACTTAACACAAGTTTTAGCTAGACTTTCTTTTCAATGATCCTCTCGTTTCTCAAAAACCATACATCTCCTTTTATATTTCTAACTCCATCTGGTCTCAGCAAGGTATGATCTTTGACAAATTGTTCTTGTGTTTCACATTGATTTGCAATGGATTTTGTCTGTATTACCATTTCCTCCAAAGTGGCTCCATCCGTTGCCAGATCTTGAATTCCTTGAAACTCTTGATCATTTATATATAAGTGTTTGTCTGAGCCAAGTGCTGCCGTGAGATTGGTAAGAAACGACTTGAAAAGGTTCCAATTTTTCTTTTGTTCATGGAATCCAACAGGGTCGTCTGCATAAATACCGAAGGGTTCGTCCATAAATTCAACAATCATGTTAGTTGCATACCTGCCAATACCAAATGGTCTGATGCAAATAGTATTTTTATGTAAGTAGATATCCATGGAGAACTCGAAATCAGTGCCTATTGTAATTTGACACCACTTATTGAATTCAAAATCAATCCTTTTGGGATTTATGAACAAGTTAAAATTTTCCGCATCCAAAGTTGTATTTTTTTCATCCACTTCGATTCTATCATCCAAGTGTATTCTGCCTTGCCATACTTTTTGCAATAATTCTACCAGGTCTTCAGATTTACCCGGAATTTTCAGATTGTGATTTGAATATATTTTTGTGTCAACTCCCATCTAATGTTCAATATTGTTTTTTGTCTTGGCAGTTTTATTTCATCTCGCCTTTAATCGCTTTGATAGTTGTAATTTTATTCATTGATTCTATTGGTTGGCAGATTTTTTCATACAGTTGCCAAAATTTGTCTTCCCAAAACTCTCCGTCTCCCTCTTTTTTTAATTCTGTCCTAATTTTTTCTTCTATTTCAAACTGTCCTTTGTCAATTACTATTTCATCGTGGCTTTCAAAATAAGATTTTAGAAGTTCCCCATTTTCAGCCAGAATCCATCGCACAGTAAAAATCCAAGGGTCAATAAAGAAATAATAAACTGTTGTGTTGAGCTTTTGGGAAAGATAAAGGGTTAATTTTTCTGTTTCGTCAAAGTCCCAAACATTCCATCTTAAATAGTTCCAATCATTTATTCTATCGAATAGTACAAAGCGTTTTTTGTGCGCTTCGATTGTATCGCCAAACAAAAAGTCCCAGTCAAAACTATCGTCAAATACAAAAGTGCCTGTGAAAGAAGTATCTAAACTGTTTAAAACGCAATCTAATGTAGTATTCTTTATACAAAAATGATGATTTGTAAGTGTATTTATCAAAGTTTGCTCTTTGTCCATTCCTTTGTCTTTTTTGCGGTCAACTTACTCTTTAAAAAAGTAATTGCTCCAATTATCATTGCGCCGTCTAAAACAATTGCCAACATCACAAGTTGCACCTCACCACACTTAACGCAAAAGCAACGCTAGCTACAGCTTTTATTTTTCATGAAATTGGTGTAATCCTCGGAAAAGCAATTATCCCAATAATCTGCGCTCATACATATCACAACATTTTCAGTTCTTTCTATAGTTTGAACGACTCTATCATTCCAAAACAATGCTACTTTTTCGTTCATTCTCAATTCTTTATTCGGATACACAAAAACGTCGTTAATGAATTGTGTTTCTGATTTTGTAAGCATCCCATCCGCACATAACACCTCAAAATCTGTTTCATATTTATCATCATATTGTAAACATGGTCCGTAACAATTGGGATTGTTTTCACTTAACTCAAAAAACGATCTGCTATTGCTTGCACAGTATTTTCCCTTTAACTGGATCTCAAATTCATTGTCATTGATTTGAGTAGGATTATAGCTAAGATAATAGGGAGATAAACTGCTCGTTTTAATTATCACTTTATTAAATTTATAGATGCAGGATTTACTATCCGTTATATCAACATATTCTCCAAAGTCTTCTAATGTAAAAATTCTATCATCAGATCCTCCCTCATCAGCAACTCTCTCCCAAACGTAGTAGTTATGAAAGACTTCAAAAGAAGCTAAAAGGTAATCTCCGTAGGTTTTACCAGAACCAAATTGAATATCAAGGCATTTCTCATCAGTTCTATATTTCTTTTGAATCCTGACCCAATAGGAACCGAATTTGTGATAAGCTCTTACGGCGAGCTTAAATAACATGTCAATTTCTTCAGTTGTCAAATCTGTTCCATCTTTCTTAAAAATTCTGATGTAGGATGTCTGAATATTACTCATTTTCTTTTAATTGTAGTTCAGTTTTGGCTGCTAAGCGAAGATCCCGATTTTTAAAATTAATTTTATTTGCGATCCAAGGTCATATTTTTTTTCAATTATTCGTTTTTCGTAATCAAAATTTGGGCTTTTTTGCTTATTTGTTCTGAAAAAAGACAGATCTGAAACTAAACTTCGTCAGCTTGAATACATGATTCAAATACCAAACTCATCCTCTTCCCAAATAGAGAGATAACGTGTTGGTAGCCCCACATAAACGGCAATCTCGGGTCGATCCAATTGACTCTCTAAATCTACTTTGGAATGCGTAGCTAAATTTATTTCTTTCATATTGGGAAGTGTGTTGATTACGTGAACATCCGAAACGTTTGTGTAATACAAATCGAGGATTTCCAACTTTTTTAACGGTTCCAATCCAGATATATCAGTAACATCTGTCTCCATTAAGCCTAGAACTCTCAAATTTGGGAATTTGTGCATCTCCTTTAAGTCTATATTGTTATATTGACTCGAAAGGTTTAATTTCATCAAGTTGGGTTGTGTTTCAATCTTGCTAAATTCATTGATCGATGAATTATCCAGATCAAGCACCTCCAATTTTTTCATGGTCTTCAACTTTAACTTTAGACAACCCTTTATCCGCAAGTATTTTAAATTTGGAAATTGTGATAAGTGTTTGATTTTTTGATCGTAGTTCGTAATATTTAATCGCTCCAAACTTTCCAATTTCGGCAGGGAATTGATCTCAATACTGGTATCACCATAATCAGAGCCCAATTGTAAGGATTTTAATTTTTGCAAATGCTCCATGCCTTTACATCTTGTGTCTGTGTCAAGAATGAGATATTCAAGATTTGTTAATTGCCCTAAATCCAGTTCCTCTGTTTTTCTGTAATGAACCTCTAATTGAAGTTTTTTCAATTGACTCAGCTGCAGAACATGTAGCGCATCCTTGACCGAAATCTCATTTAACTTTAAACTTTCAAGCGCTTTAAAATATTTTAATAAGTGTATATCACTAATTTTATTTGTGTCATAAATCTCCAACTCCGTTAATTGATTCTTCAGTGGCATGATTCGCTCATAGCTTTGAAGTGCCTTTTTCCCTTTTGAAAAGTTGGTTAATTTAAAAGATGTGACGTTGATAAATTGTGCTAAAGATTCGTGATTAAAGAAACTCGCTCGATTAATGAAAATAGACTTAATTTGTTTAGCAATGGGAAGAAATATTTCCATATTTACATTTCCTCCATCGAATTCCAGATGAGAAATACGTTTGAATTCTTTTAAGTGCGGAAGATTATCTTGTTTAAAATCATCCAAATCCAAACTGGTGACAAACTTTTTAAGCGGTAGAATTTGTGCAAGATCAAACGGTTTTTTCACGCGAAAAATGTTGCAATTGATGTCTCTTCCATGTTTATTCTGAAGCGGAGTCTTATCTTGTACTTGTGTATCGGTACTTATACCTATTCCCGCAAGTTCAGGGAATTCATCTAATCCTACAAAACTTCCAATTTTGCAGCTCCCAAATTTAATATGAGACAAGACATTCTTGAATGGAATGAATGAAACATCATCAAACTTTGAATTATAAATACTCATTCGGTATATCCCACTTCTTGTCTCTATCTCTAGTGGTTGGTAAGTGAATGTTATCTTGTTCAGAATCAAATACGAAATTTGCTCAATGGTATTCAAATATTGGATATTCTCAAGATGACATTTGTCAAACTCCACTTGCCGAAAGCCACCAATATTACTTTTCTTAAAACAACATAATGATTTTGCATCCAATTGCATGTTTTTTATTTTAAGATGCGCAGGAACTATGCCTTTTGTATTGGTAGCATTATCTCTATTCGTTACCCCATCCAACGTTAAATAGTACGGATTAAATAGTAGCAGATCTGAAAAATTAGGAAGACTTGAATTCACAATTGTTAGCGCACTCAATTCTCCTGTAAGCGAAAATAGTGCATGAAGATCCTCTATTTCTATTCCTTCTAAACGTAGACGGTCTGCATGCTCTTCCGAACCAGAATACGAATTTTGTTTTTCAGGAACGTAACCCTCTCCTACAAGACGCTTAGCGTCAAATTTTATTCCCAATAGTTTTTCTATCTTCTCAATAGTCGTCATAATTCATAGCAGTTGAATGAGTATTTATTAATTTTCATTTTTTTTATCGATAAGTAGAAGTTGTCTAACTACAATTGACGAGGGCAAAAGTAAGAGGCACTTCAAACTGCGGACAATAGCTATGGCTGTTAGCTACATTGCAAAAGATGAGAAAAATAGTTGTATCAAATGTTCCTGACTTTAAACCCAGTTTGGGTGATACCTACTCTGGGTATCGTTTTGACAGTAGGCAAATGTAGCGCTTTCTCTTGAATGTAATTGTGGCGTCATATTGCTTACTGCATGTTCGCATCATTGTTTTCTATAAATTATCCATTCTCTTTTCTCATCAATGGGTAATATTCCATAGATTTCTTTTTGATTTTTTTGAATGCTAAAAATCCTACAGATTGGAGAAATTAGTTGAGTTGATACCCTATCATTATATGGTAAAGTTACTTCGTCAAGATAAGTCGAACCAGTCAAAGTGTCTATGGATATTAAAGCATTCAAATTAAAATTGTAAATAGAATCTATACTTGCATAAGTAATAAAAAGAGAGTCATTTTCTATCCTCCATTTTCCATGCATTTTAACTAGTGGTTTAGTAAAAAAACTAGCTGTTAAATTAATATGATAGGAGGTGTCAGGAATAAATGATACGTTATGAAGTGAATCTAGAATAATCGTATGCGTAATCATTGTGTCAACTGATGAAAAATAGCTTGTTGGATGAATATCATTACCAATCGACAACCCTGGTTCAAAATGTATGCCGATTTGTTTGGTCATAATGTAAGTTCCAGGAATATCTTTTTCTATTTGAGCAAATAGCGTTGACGAAGTTAATAAGAATACCCAAACTATATTTTTCATAATTGATACTAAATTAGTTAAAACTCACAAAGTTCAATTTGGCCTGATATAAGCAATTATCCGTGCGAATTATATCGTTTACAAATTGCTGAATGGACTTCTATTTTGCTCTCCAATTTTCCAACTATCCTTCAGTGATTCGGTGCTCAATTGTCACTATTTGTCCATCCAGGCTTTAAATTTAGTGGCCCCTTCTCTACTAACAAAAACAGTATCATTAAATTCCGGAATCAGTCGCAATTTCAGTTTCCCTTTGAACCACAAGGTAATTTTAGATATGGCATTGATACTAACGATCATTTGACGATTGATTCTATAGAATTGATTGGGGTCTAATAAATTACCGAGTTCATCTAAGGTGAATTTTATCGCGTAACGCTCACCATTTTTTAATATGATATAAGTATCCTTATCTTTAAAAAAATAAGAGATATTTGCGCTTGGAATAATTAATAATTCATCTGCTTTGTTTACCAAAAATCGCTCTTTATAGGATGGATTGATCGCAACGGACTTTAAATCCTGAATGAAGTTATTGTACGATATCGGAGTGCGATTTATACTCGACTGGTATTTCGTCATTGACTTTTCGATACTGTTCCTTGAAATGGGCTTCAGAATGTAATCTATACTGTTTAACTCGAAGGCTTTGATCGCATATTCATCGTAAGCAGTTGTAAATACAATCGGTGATGTTACTTCTACTGACTCAAAGATCTTAAAACTCACATCATCGCTTAATTGAATGTCTAAAAAGATGAGTTCAGGCAAATCATTTGTTTTAAACCAATGGATGGATTGCTCCACACTCTGCAACCAGGATACAATGTTGATCGCCGGATCAATTTCAAATAAGATGCTTTTCAGGTTTTCAAAAGCGCTTTCTTCATCTTCTATGATTAATACATGCATCATTTTATTTTCAGCAAAGGTAGTTTAACCGAGAACAAGTTATTGTCTTCGTTGATTTCGATGGTTTTGTTTGTAAGAAATGTATATTGTTCAGTTAAAATCTGCAATCCTTTTTTTGTAGAATCCACGTTGTTTTTTAGCTTGATTGTATTCTCAACAAACAAGAATCCTTCCTTTTGCTTAATGGTAAAATACATCGGACATTCCTCATCAATCCTGTTGTGTTTGACAATATTCTCTAACAATAAATGTAGGGAAATTGGTGGGAGGACATAATCTAAATCGCTTACTTCTATGTAGTAGTTGAAGTTTTTACCGAAGCGTTTTTTTAGCAAACGGATATAGTTTTCAGCAAATTGTACCTCATCACTCAATGGAACAACCTCGGTTTCAGTTGTTTTTAAAATGTAGCGGTACATGTCTGACATTTCTTTTAAAAATTCATTGGCAATCGCCTGATCTTGTCGGATTAATCCGGATAGGGTATTCAGATTATTGAATAGAAAATGTGGATTCAACTGACTTTTTAAAGCCCTGTTTTGAAGTTCCAATTCGTTTCGTTTTAATCGTTCATTTTCTTCGCTTTCAAGCTGCCATCGTTTGAAGAAAAGGAGACTAAACATAAGGCTCATAACGACAATTCCTTTTAACAGACCATCAAGTGAAATAATTGTAAGCAATACCCAATTGAACAATGCAAATTCCGGATACCTGATTGTAACGTAAATAGTCCTTAGTGTGAAGAAGATACAATCGTTTAACACGACAATTGCTATCACACCAAAGAGGAACAATTGAATATTCATCCGCCACCCCCTTTTTAAGAGCTTATTTAGTGCAAATTGAGAAAGCCACCAAATAAGCCCAAATTGAGTTGAAATGATGAGTGCAGCGATCCAATCGAAACCGAAATCAGCATCTCGCCCCATAGTAAACATGAAAATTGTAGTGTAGTATATCAACCCAAATAATGGGATGAATACCCAAGTATAAATGCGTAAACTGTTATTTTTGTTTGGGTTTGTCATTTAATGAGCGCTAAGTGTCTGTTTAATATCGATTAGCTTTTGTTATGGTTTTCCAATTTTAGCAACTTTTTTAATTTTTGTATTTGAGTTTCAGCATTCGCATTCCCCCTATTCAGTTTAAGCGACTTTTTATAATTCTCAAGAGCCTCATTGTACTGCTCATTTTTAAAGAAAGCCTCTCCTAAACTATCAAACGCATTGGAGGATCTAGGAAATATTTCGCTATTCAATTTGAATACTTGAATCGCAATTGGTAGATTATTATATTCTGTCATCCATTTGTATCCTATTATGTTTAAATTACTTTCAAATCTGAAATCCAGTTTTGATTTTTCAACTTGTTCTATCAGTTCTTGTAATTTAATCGAATCGCTTGACAAGGAAGGGTTATCGAGTAATTGAATGTGTGCATCAATCCCATTGTATCGTTCTAGTTGTTTTTGAGCTTTCGTGTTTTTCGGAAATAACTCAGGAATATTGATCAATCGATTTCCTTTTACCAATTCCTCTTTGAGATTAAATGTAACAACTGATTCAAAATCAAAATGGTAATACAAGTGAATTTTTCCGTTTTCTAAATCATATATAGTTGTGTATAAACTACCTCCAAAGCTCCCAAAATCCTGATGCATAGCATTCATCATGTTTGTACAATATTCTAGAGTGGTGTCTGCAACATTTTTGTTAAGATATTTTCTTCCTTTTTGATAGAAATTAAGGTTGACTTTATTCACGTCCGGTGTACAAGATGGGTAAAAATTTGATTGAAGATAGGTCGGTTCGTTCCCTAAGATTAGTGAATCTCCCTCCATTATTAAATATTGACCAGATTTGTCAACGAAAAAAAATAAGGATGAATGAAAACTTCCCAAATTGAATTTTAAAAGGAATTCCTTAACTTCTGTTACTTTTGAACATGTCTGGAGAATGGTTTTAGTAAAAGAGAATAAATCTTGATCTGTACCAATTGATTTTTTACCTATTGTGTCAGTAATGGCTAGATAATCCATGGCAAATCCGTCAAATACAAGTCCTGCTTCATTCATTCCACCTTGCGGATAAAGATCATTGAACCCAACATACATAGCTCCGAATTTCGAGTTTTTGCCCTGTTCAAACCAAATGCGAGTATTCGGATTCCAAAAATCTTCGTTGTTGCCAACCATCGTTTTACCACCTTTCGTAATTTTGAACATAGAACATGCAGATACATTATGAAAGGACAAAAGCATTGAAAGAAGTAAGAAAAATAAAGGAGTTGTTTTCATATTTAAGTATTTCAATTAACAATAATTGATCATTTAACAGGCTCTAAAACTAAAGATAAATTTTGTTTCTTTAATAAGCGCAGTTTTTTTTGAAAAGGCCTTTCTTATTGGTATACCTCACTAACAAGAATACAGCTATTCCAATGAGTGGACCAGTAGCGTAAAAAATTCCTGTCGGAATATCATCAATTTCAATTCGGACCAAGGCTCCCAATTTCCAATTGTCTACATTTCCACCAAAGGAAAAACCAAACCAATTCATGCCAGTATGAACTCCAATAGCCAGCCAAATGGAACCGGAATAATAATAAACCCCTGACAAGGCGTAGGAAGATATAAACAAGCTTATCGCATAAGCAATGTCGAAATCTCGAACAACAAAATGACCCAATGTAAAAAGGACTCCCATGATGGTAAAAATGAGGTGGGGATTTAGTTGTTTCCTGAGCGCCTCAATAGGATAAGCCCGACAGCCCAATTCCTCAATCAGCGAGTTCCAGATCAACATGCCAAAAAAGAAATAGCTATAATAGCCAATATACGCAGCTATGGAAATGTTGTTGGGAATTACAGATACGAATTTGACCTCACCTGCACTTATTCCCAGCACAAAGTATTCCAATCCATACATAAACACGCCTAGCAGAAAACCGATAAAAAAAAACTTTAAAACTTTGGATCTGAAACCAAGATCAGCGAGTGTTCTTTTGTGCAGATATTTCTGTGCTAGCCAAATGATTCCAATGGAACAAGCGCCAAAAAGAAAGAAGAAAAAGACTGTGCCAAAATCAACCTTCATTCGAACACCATTATCTTTTATAAGATCTACTCCAAACAGCAGGGCGAGTTGAATGATAGGAATCATGATTGCTATTGAAGACAAAACTACCAGGAATAAAGTAATTAATTTAATGTATAGTTTTTCTTCGTAAAGTGTTCTGAATTTTTCTAGCATATTATTGAATTTGATTCAACAATTCTACTACAATCTTCCAGTTTGACCTAGGTAAAAGCAGCTTAAGCCGCAGTAATTTAGTATGAAGCAGTAATAAATGGTACTGAAAGAATGATGTATTGCGCTTTACGATTATTAGTAACGTTCCGGCGCTTGGCGAGGTTGCGAGCTTCGGAACCAATTATTTTCTATATAAAATAAAATTTCTTGCGAAATGTAAACGTGAATTTACTACAAAATTCGCAATTTTGCCAGACGCTTGTTTGCTGATGTTTTTATCCTTTTTCGGATTTAAGTAAAACATCAATTAATTCTTTAAAATTATTTTCTTTGTCTATTTCTCTAATTTTAAGATAATATTCATTTCCTTTCTCTATTTCTTTTCTATACACTTTCAAGAAATTCCCATAATTTAAAAGAGCTTCAATATAAAATGGATTGCTTTCAATTGCTTTTAATAAATGGAATTCTACTTTTTGTAAGTCTTCTTCAGTTGGATCTACAGTTTTATAAAAGTTTGAAATATTATTATTTGCTTTTGCATTATTTGGGTCAAATTCTAAAACTTTCAAATATTGCTCTTTTGAACCTTCATTATCATTAAATTGATGCTTTAATAAGACACCTAAATTAATTCTTGGGATATCAAAATTGGGATTTGCCTCTATTGCTCTTTCATATAATTCTTTAGCTTTTTCATAATTCTTAAATTTTTGCTCAACTATTTGACCTAAATTATTTAATATTTCATAATTGTAGGGGTCTTTTTCAAGACCTTTTTCATAATAATAAACAGCTTTTTCAAAGTTATTTAAGTCTCTTGAAGTTGCTCCTTTAACTGAATAATAATAACCACTTTCAGGATATTTTTTAATGTATTCATCTAATGCAATTTCTTTGTGTTCTAGATTTTTAATTAAAATGATATTTAATAACTCCGTTAGCGCTAGTGGTTCATAATCTACACCAAGTTTTTTCATTATTGGCTCATAATTTCTTTCAATTATATCTTCTGGCGAAAAATGTAAGCAATCAGATATTCTTTTTAAGAAACCATCAATATTGAACGCAATATCTTTGAATAATTTTATTTCTTTATAAATTTCTCCACAATACATTGGGTCAACATTTTCAACAGCAATTTCTAACTCTTTAGTTTTCTGTTCCCAATATTTTATATACGTTAACCTATCAATTGCAGAATATATTTTAGTTTCTTTCCATACAATTGGTAAAATTTTATCCCAATGGTTTTCATCTTTTTGCAGTTCTAAAATTTCATAAAGGCAATTTTTAGATTTCAAATAATTATCAGAAATTAATAGAAGTGCATAATTACAAGACCTTATGCGTTTCATAAAACTAGGAATACTTTCAGTATAGCTTATTTCTTGATTATCTTTAATAATTGGAATTCCTATTACTTGAAAATCATTAAATATTTTGTCAGCAACACTCATTGTTTGCCAAGAATATGAAATAAAAATTGTTGGTTTTTCGGTCATAAGTTTCTAATGGAGTTTGTTGTTTTTAATTGTGGTTTTCTAAAATATCAGCTAACTTACTTATATGCAATAAAATTATCACATTTATATCGCTTTTCCAACAAATTTGTGTTGTTAAAACGAAGTTGCTGTCACGTTTTATTTTTTTACAAATCGTCGGATGGACTTCTAATTTGCTATCTACTTTTCGTGTTGTCGTACTATTTATTTCTTTTAGCATAAGCACTAAGGTCACTCAAGCTGGAAACCTGGACTTTTTACTTTTGAATGACAGTCTTGAGCTTTTAGTTGATGTTTGCTGTGATCTTATTTTCCATTAACAACAGAAGATGTTTTGATGAGCTTCGCATTCTTGTCATAATATTCAATCGTTCCATTGTACAATTGTAGGTCTTTGAATTCTCCTTTTTCAATGGTAAATGGGATCCAAATGTCTTCTATGCCGCTTGAAGCAGGAAATTCGGAGTGATATTGGATAGTTTGCAAAATTGGTGAGGTCTTTTGTTTTAATTCTTGATTTTCATAGATTAATACATTGTGATAATATCGTCGATTAAAATATGTTCTGGTGTCACTGTGGTAAATTACTTTTGGAGTTTCTAGATTAACTTGATTCGAATCAAGTAGTAATTTAAAATCATAATCATAATATGTTACGATAGTATCTGTACCTTGGAACTTGATTCTCTTAAGAATATCTCCGTAAATAGAGTAATACTGAGTTTCTTCTAAATGTCCCTCCTGATAAATTTCCCAAGGATATTGAAAAATAAATTCAAGATCAGCCATACTTGACTTTCCAACCGCATGCTTCTCGAAACGTATTAGTTCATCTACGAATTCTTGCGTGGATAAATTGCAGGCTAACCAAATACCTTGTTTTTTAGCATTTTGTAACCTATTGAATTCTGTGACAAAAATACTATCACGATAGTTTAATTGGCTCGTTTGTGCAAATCGTCTGAATGTAAATTCAGACAAATAATGATTGTTCAATTTACGAAAAGAATAAGTACGGTTTTTACCTTTATTTCGTCCAATATCTACTTTCCCTGAAATAAGATTAAATAATCGATCAAATTTTCCAGTTTTTATACTTGGATAATTTCGGGTAATTATGGTGTCGATTGTAAAAACGCAGTTTTTGTAGTATATTTCAGTTGTAATGTTAATCTTATTTTCGGGGCAATCACAGAGATCTTCTCGGTAGTTGATTACCGTTTCACCTTCATCTGAATTGCCTAGATAGACTTCTTTAGCTCTGCATCCGGTTTTGAAATAGAAAGTGGTTAGGAACGGAGAGGAAACGTTCCTTTTTTTTCCAAGATTTTCGATGCTGGCAATCTTACCATTATCAAAGAAACTTGTCTTTACCTCTTCTTTAGTAATGGATCTTATCTTACCATTTTCATCATATTCAATTGTTTGATTGATGAATTTCTCTGTACCTAATTTTCCATCTTGATAATAAGAAGTAAAGTATGGTTTTAAATCGCTACTATCAACTTTAATTCGCTTCGAATATAATTTACCGTCTTGATAATATTCCAGAACTGTTCCGTCCAAAAAAACTTTTCGATTTACCCAAGTTGTGGGCTTGTCTCCATTTTGTGAATGGAAATTACCTTTTATCCATATTTTATCTTCTCGGTAGGGTAAAGTATCATATTTACCTGGAATTGGAAAAGGTAAAGTGTCAGTATAGATCCCATTATCTATTTTAAGCACGATGATGGTATCTGTGTTGATGATTTTTTTTTGTGCAGGAATAATATTGCCTTCTAATTTAGAACTCCCTTTTAAATCAGGAGATTCATTTGGTGTTGTTTTCTCATTCAAAGCATTCTCTTTAAACGGAGGGAGCGAACCTAAGCCGAGCTTTCCTTTTAAATTCAGTTCAAATTTTTTGTGATTCGAATTTGGAGTATCCCAATATTCAATCTTTAAAAAACCGATAAAATGTCCAATTCTTTCAAATTTTTTAGTTTCACTAATAATAAGTTCTGCTTTAAAATAAGCATTGGGCTCGATTATTTGCTGAGCATTGTGCTTCCAAAAAGTATTGGCATGATATCGAGGGTAAATACTTATTAAATTGGGCGTGTTATTCTTTATAAATACCGTAATTGGACGGTAATTGTCATAAATAACTGAATCAAAATAGAATTTTTGATTCTTACCCTCAATTTCAAAATAATAATTCTTCTGATCCGGACTGTAGTAAATTACTGTATCAGTTGTGGTTTTATTTTGCGCGGTTCCGCTAAGCGCAATTGAAGTAAAAAGTAATAGAATAAATTTATATATCATTTGTTTATAACTTTTATAATTTGAGTTATCCTAAAATAGCTTGATAAATTTTACTGTGTGCCTAACTTGCGGCTAAGTTCAACGTTTTAATGCGTAGCGAAGAAGCAAATTTATAGCATTATTATAATTTACGATCCAAGATATTAAGTTTTTCAATCAATCGTTTTTCGCTAATTAGATTTCGTTTTTTTTGCTAAGCGTGTTAGTACTAGTCTAATTTTGCAAACTATCTAGGAGTATTATCCTATTCTTCACATGTTCCAAAAAATAATTACAATTATGATCTAAATATATTTTGTATAATTTCATTGCATTTTTATAATCTATGTTTTCAAAAATTGCATCTGCCTTGGACAGTATTTTAATGCAATCTTTTTTATCTTCAAGTCTTCTTCTATAATGTGTGAGGATTTCTATCATTTCTCTTGTGTGAGGATCTCCAGGCTTTATCTTTTCCGCACGCATATATAAGTCCAATGCACTTTCGATAAGGGAAATATCTCCTGTGGATTGTGCAACTTGATATAATTTATCTGCTGATTGAAGATTTGAACGAAATGCACATTCAACTGCTAGCCATTTTGGTATGCCTTGCGTGTGCTTATTGTTTTTTTTAAAATAGAAATTTATTGAATCCAATGAATTGTGTTTCAATAAATGAAGTTTACCTCTATTTCGCACATAAGTTAATGTATCAAAATACTCAAGAGTAATAATAGAAATCGTGTCATTATTCAATTCCCAGTAAGCATAATTTGTACTGTCTTTGCTCGTTAGTATGCAAATATTGCCTTCGTTAAAACTAAGAAATTTAGTCTCTTTTTTATTGGCGGCAAAAGTATTTCCCTGATAACACCCAAGCGTTTTTTCAAAAGGTGTTCTACACGATACAACACACATCAAAAAAGAAAAGATGTAAAACTTTGATTTCATTTTTATTAAGTTTTTGGAACCAATCTTATTTACATTTTGCAAGTGAATTGGTTCAACACGTCATTTCTGCTAACTTATAAATATATTCTAAAAAATGTTCAATTATTTCGCAGAGAGAGCCCAATTCGGCTTGTTCTATCTGTTTAAAGTTATGATTAAAGTTACAAAAAATTGCAATAAGCTTTAATTATTGAGCTTGCTAAATCCTGTTTATTATCAATTTTAGAAATCAAATTCCTTTTCCCCAGGTGCCTTTTCCTGTAAATTTTTGCCTCGAATTAACTTTGTTACTATTCATACTAGAAATCCACTAGCTCAACCCCCTTGTTTGCGGTAGTTATTTCAATAGTCTGAAGTTGTCGTCCATGATACAATTTTTTAAAAAATCTTTGTCAGCTATTTGGTAATAATAATATTTGCCCTGCGTGGTTTGATACCAAATATCAACTAGTTTACCTTTATAGATTGGATTATCCTTCCTGTCAAAAATTACTCCCCCAAAGTCAATATAACCTCCTAAATTTTCGAGAAGGTAAAAAGCCATATGTCCCAAAAGAACATGGTCAATGTCACCATTGCAAGCCGCATCAAGTTGAATATGTCCGTAGGGACGAAATCCAATTTGCTTCTGCAGTTGCATCAAAACGTCCTCCTCTATCTTATAGCTTCCATGCACTTCAGTAATTAATCCATTCCATATATGCATTGAAAAAACGCACCCTTTGTGGATTTCTTCTCTTTGTATAATTTTGCTCAGCTTTACAGAATAGTTCCAGGAGCGAAAGCCGTTTACTTCGTCCTTTTCGAAACCCTTGAAATTATCACCGATATCAGTTACATATACCTTCAAGAATTCAACTTGAAGACTATCAAGAGGTTTTTCGAGTAGTATGCTACATCCTGGTCCCATTTTGAAAATTAAATCTAATATTTTTGAGCTAGGCGAAGTCGGGGTTTTTAGCGCAAAAGTTCAATCGAATAACGAAAGTTGAACATTGTACAAATGCCCACTCGAAGCCGTTCTGCCCCGCTTTTGAAGATACCACATTAAGGTAGTTTTTAATTTCCATAAATCTCTTTTAGGTCGTCAATTAAATGACTTTGTGGTCTAAGTCCATAACTAAATCCGCCATCGTCTTCTTCATTAATCGCATCGTCGCATTGGCCTGATTGTATTTTATTTTTAATAAAGTCTAAAAAAGAATCCAAACTATTTGCAATCAAAAATTTATTGTGTTCATCTCGCCCGAAATTAATTATTTGTCCATAAGTCCCCTTTGTATCAGGGTCTAGATCCAAACCTACGTAATTGCCTCCGCTATCGGCGAATATGGGTATCCAATTGGTGTTTGTGTATTGAATTTTTATACAATTTTCAGGAAATGAGCTACCATAGTAATCCTCAGTAGCGTATTGCTTCCAGTCGGAATAGATACTAATAATTCTGTCGATGGAAAGGAATTCAAATCCGAGAAAGGACCCCATATAAATGTTTTTAACGTTTATTTTGTTGTCTCCATTGTTTAATTTATACAGCATTTTAAAATCCTCAGGTAGTATGACCCCCAAATAATTTTCAAGTTTCTCAATTTCTTCGTCACATGCTCCGGAATTTAACAAGTCAAAATAGATTTTCAGTTTGGTTTTTAGCCAGTCTGTGTAGAATTTCCAGTTTTCTTGTATCATATTGCATTGTTTAATTGTTCTTACTGCTTAGTGTTTGTTAGCGCGAGTTATTTAATTTCAATTACTGTTTGAAAAGTCAATGCTCTATAAGGTACAATCACTAAAATCAAAATTTGAGAGATTCAGTCCACTAAAGTCCAGGTTATTAATCTTCGCTTTTCGTAAGTCAACTTTTTCCAAACCAATGTTAGCTACCACACTTTTCATTCTTGTGTTTAAGTTTATAAATTTCTTCTGTTTCCAATTTGTTTTTCAAGTCGTTTGAAATTCTGTAAGCTCCGTCATTTAAAATTTCTATTTCGTTACTGTCAATAGCTAATAAAATTTCTGTCGCAAAGTTTTTAAGTTGATCATGATAAAACCCAAATTCACTTTTGCACTTTTCATATTCAGTTTTCCAATTGTCGCCATAATGTGTTTTCAAATAGCCTTCTTCTGCCCAAAATAAATAGTTAAGTCCTAAATTTCCAAGAAATTTGAATTTATATTTTCTTTGTCCATTGTCTTGGTAAACTCCACAATATAATTGATAAATTTCGACAAGGTTATGGTCTGTTTTTTCTGGCTGGGTCAGAAAGTCATTTAAAATTCTTTTCAGTTTCCACATTTCAAATTGTCCTTCTTCAACAATTCTGTTCTTTATGAATTCTGGTAATTTTGCTATTATATATTTGTCTTTAAAATTCATTTCAATTAAATTCAAATATGTTTCGCTGTCAAGCTGTTTCTCCAAATCGGCTTGCGAATAAATAAAATATTCTATACATTCAACAGATGTGTCTCCACTAAGAAAGTTGTAAAATTGTATTTTATTTATGTCAGTCAAGGTTGGTTTCATGTTATCGCAATTAATGGTTCTCAAACTAGTAGACGTGGATATCTTTGATGAAATTATTCAGCCGGTGGCTTTTAGTTGATTTTAAATGTATTAATTATTATTTTCTTTGGTTTTTTTCAAGCCTATTCGATAATTTAAGATTATTAGTAGAATTGATATGACTGAGTATGTTCCAAGCACCATATTGCTTAGTACATGTTATTGCACACACTATTTGGCTTTAACATTGCTGCCTGAAACTATCATCAATTCTACCGTAGAACCTACAATTAGTTTTCCGTTTGTTTTTTTCTTATTGTGTTCAAAAGTGATTTTATACTTTCCATGCTCCAGTTTTCCTAAGTCAATTTTGCAAGTTGCTGGCGCAAAAGTTGTACATCCTACTTCAGGTGCATTAATCTTTATGAACTTAATGTATATTTCATTATTACGTACCTCTACGCAATAGGTGATTCCATATCCTGTTGTACTGAAAAATCTTACTGACTTTACATTTAATACAATTTTATTATTTACTTCACTAGCAGAAACTATAAAATTGCTAATATAAGGATTAATATTTTGGACCTCATTCTTTTTAAATGAGACAATAAGAAAAAAAACAACGACTAAATACGAAATGAACTTCATAGGAGTACTTTTTTAGTTAAACATGTTTCAGGGAATTATGATGTACTGGGTTATGTACTATAACGTTTCTGCGCTTGGCGATGGTGAGGTATTTGAAGATCGTCTGCCCCACATTTGAACAAAATTTTGCGTATGTCCAAATTTCTCCGGTAAATGTCATGTTTATTTAATTTTAAATTGTTACAACGTTTTGCTGCTATGTTTTCGTGCCGTCTATCTAAGATAGGAATAAATTCTTATACGTGACAGGTCAAATGAAGAAAAGATCCTATACTTGAACTTAGTGTTTGATATATGCTTCGATCATTATCTGTTTTTTAGACAAATATGATAGTTTATTCAGCACGTTGATATACGTTGTATGTATGAGTGTTGTTTGTTGAATATAAGTAGAGATTATTTTCATTGATCTTCCAATAAAAACTACCACTCCATGGAATCGGTTGATCATCATGTCGAATCTCAATTCGAATTCGTCCAGTTGGATTGTCCAGTTCATAAATCCCAGTTGCTTCATATTTAATATTTTGGTCTTTTATCCAAACGCCACCAGTTACTTTTCCGCCTACTTTAAAATGCAGGAAGTTCTTTTTTGAAGTTTCTACCTCATCTTTTGTAAGGTTTTTTATATTAAAAAGTTCTTTCCCTTCATAATAAGCTCTTACTGGTTCCCATCTACCAACTAAAGACTCATGGTCATCGTTTTTATACTGAATTGGAAGATTGGTTTTGAACTTAATGCTCAAAAAAGTAATAGAAGCCAGTATCGAATAAAATAATAGTTTCATTGTATTAATTTAAATTATAAGCACACATATTAAGCTTTATCTATTTTCCCGAGCAATGACTTCATTGCTAATAACGTTTAGCAACTAAGCTATAGTTTTAATCTAGCTTAGGCGCGCTGTTAGTGATATTATTTGAAGAGTTAATCCTATTATTCTTTTATTGTTCAAAACCCCGTGATTCAAACTCTAGATTTACTTCATAAGAATTGTAAAACTGAAATTTGTTATTTTTTCTCCCATCAATTCAATGATGTCACCGTACGACTTTTCTTTAATAATTCCTTCAACAGTCGCAGGAGTGCCCTCTATTAAAAGCTCTTTTTTATCTCCCCAACTTCCTTTAAAATAAGCTCCTAATCTCAGTCTTGTACCTTCTGTTGAATTAAATAATATCATAGGTGTTCCTGTGTGGGATTCTCCAACAAAAAAGATTTCACCCGAAACCTTAACATTTTTTCCAGAATATATGCTATTTGCTTCTATTTCATTCTTCTCGTATTCCAACACTAGGTTGTCTGCATTTATCTCAATCATATTTTTTTTTATTATCTTTAACGGTCAATTACAGGCGTTCGTTTTAATGCCCCTTATACAATATTATAGATATGTTATTTTAATAAATCAACTAATTCATTATTGCCCAAAGATTTAGCCCTGTCAATTGGTTTGGTTCCGTCCATATCTGAAATGGTTTTATCCGCACCGAAGTTCAAAAGTATTTTTGCATTGCTAAGCTTGTTATTCGATACGGATCGGAACAAGGCGGTCTGCTTCCAGTCATCTTGCGAATCTAATTCTGCTCCATTTTCAATCAAGAATTTTAAGATATCCTCTTTATTGTCGTCAGCTGCATGGTTAGATAGTGGCGAAATTCCACAATCATCTTTTTCATTTACGTCCACACCTAGTTCTACCAGTCTTTTTGCAATAGCCAAGTTACCAGCACAATGAATTATAGGTATATCATTGTTACTAACATCATCCGTTTTTATTGAGGCTCCATTTTCAATCAGCCATTCAAATATCTCAACTTGTCCGGATTGAGATGCCAAAAATAGAGGACTTACATCCATTGCATCTTTAAGTAAAATATTCTTATCTTGAATTGGTGTCATTAAAATTTTGAATTCTTCTAATAAACCAAAGCGAATTGCATCTCCAATTGCCTTATCATCAATTACGTCAAGATTATCAACTAGAAATTTTAGAAGATCTAGGAACCCAGATCTAACCGCAGCATTTATTGGGGTGTAGATATTGTTGTACTCTGGAGAATTAATTAATTTCCCTTCAGTTAATAGCTCTTTTGCTTTGTTTAATAACTGGTCTTCGCTTTTTGCGTATGTCCAAATTTCTTCTGTAAATGTCATGTTTATTTAATTTAAAATTGTTATTACGTTTTACAGGGCGAGGTGACGCTTTCTCCTGAGTATGTTCCATGCACAATATTGCTTAGTGCATGTTATTGAACGCACTATTTGGGTTTAACATTGCTCCCTGAAACTATCATCAATTCCACCGTAGAACCTACAATTAGTTTTCCGTTTGTTTTTTTCTTATTGTGTTCAAAAGTGATTTTATACTTTCCATGCTCCAGTTTTCCTAAGTCAATTTTGCAAGTTGCTGGCGCAAAAGTTGTACATCCTACTTCAGGTGCATTAATCTTTATAAACTTAATGTATATTTCATTATTACGTACCTCTACGCAATAGGTGATTCCATATCCAGTTGAACTGAACCATCTTACTGACTTTACATTTAATACAATTTTATTATTTACTTCACTAGCAGAAACTATTAAATTAGTATTATAAGGATCAATATTTTGGACCTCATTCTTTTCAAATGAGACAATAAGAAAAAAAACAACGACTAAATACGAAATGAACTTCATAGGAGTACTTTTTTAGTTAAACATGTTTCAGGGAATTATGATGCACTGGGTTATGTACTATATCGTTTCTGCGCTTGGCGATGGTGAGGTATTTGAAGATCGTCTGCCCCACATTTGAACAAAATTTTAATAGAATAGCAAATAATTAATTTTGTGCTGTTAACCCCCACTATTGCCAAACCGATTTTAGGGGCAGTTTTTCTTTGTTTCGATTTTTTGTTGCTTCAATTATACAGTCTATTACTTTCTCTGCTTTACAATTATTTAGTCCTGCACCCCAACAAGCATTAAATTCAAGAATAAACCATCCAAGTTTTTCAGAATATGCAATGTCTGTTACTAAAACCTCTGGTAAAATTTCTAAATTCTTTTCAGCGAATTTTCTTAAAAATAATTCGCCTTCTTTAATGTCTGCATTTCCTTCATATAATGCAATTTCTTTTACAACTCCATCTTTCAGATAACCTCTTGCTTCTGCTGTTATATCATTAACGATTGTAGAAGTCAATAATTCTTCTGTCTTCTCCAAACCTTTGGTTGCTTCCTCAAATTCTTTCAATGTTGAGAATACGGAGGCAATAAATGATTTTGGAATAACAGGCTTTATGAAAATTGGAAAAGTATTTTCGGTTAGGTCTGAAATAGTTTTAATCTCAATTTTTCTTTTTATCCAAATTTGATTAAGTTGTGCAATGTCTTTATCGACCGGTGATATTAGTTCTAAATTGTAAATTTGAGCCAGAACTAGTGAAAAAGTTTGATTTCCATAAATTGCAATTTTTTGTCCATTCAAACTTTCGTCTTTAATCCAATATTTTCTAAGTCTTCTTATTTCACCTCCATTATCTGTCCAAATTTTAATAATTTGTTCAAATTCAATGTCAGTTTTTTCAGGAATTAATAGAATTGTCCTATTCATATTTTAGTTTCTTAGAAATTGACTAACGTCAGTTCGTCTAAAACCCTTCTGCAGATTCAAAACAAACTGTTTTTTTTTGATAAATATAAGCGTTTTTAAAAAGCTTTTAGATTCATTTTTGAAATTATTCTTTGCAGATTCTGATTTGTGAAAAGTTCATATAAAAGCTTAAAATATCTCCTCAGAACCAAAAAATCATGTTTTTAAGTTAAAAAAAAATGAATACGTTTTGAAAATGTAGTTGTGAATAAACTAAAGGTTTTTAAACAGTTTGACACTTTGGTGCTAGACACATGGCGCAACTCTTAAATAAATCGTTTTTTCGAAGATAGAACTTTTTATTTCGATTTTAACGTTTCTCCGAAGTAAGATTTTGGGCTGGAGCTTTAGCACCTGTTAGCATTTATTTTTTCGTTTTTTGACTGTTTTTATCAATCTTAAGTAGTTATGCATCAAATAAATGCGTACTATTCAAAAACTTTATGATAAGCCTTTCCATCTTTTTCATCTATAATATATACTGTTATTGTGTGCCAATTATTAAAAAAGTAACTAGTAGAATAGATTTTTTCCGTATCGGCTTCTGATTCATCCTCAGGGGCACCTTCAATTTGGATTAAATAGTTTCCATTTTGACGAAGATAAGAACATTGATATCCCATAGCAATGGTCGATAAGCTATCACTCTTGAAGATATTTTCGGAATAATCAGTAGAAGAGAAGTTCCTAGAAAATTGATAGGCAGGATTGTCGACAGGTATTGAGTCCTTTTTTAAATATGAATCAATTGCACTATTTAACAGATTCACTTCTGTGTCAGTATTACATTTGACATAAAAGCAGGTTATTGCTTCACTTCCTTCACCAAAGTAGATTCTTTTATGGAAGTCTTCTATACGATCATCCTTATAGTTTAAACCATATAGATTAAAACTAACTGTTCGATTGTTTTCAGAATCTTTCTCTGCAAATAAACAAACGCCAACTAGATTTTTTTTAATATTCTTCCATAGTGAATCATTTATGTTTGTACCTTTCGCAAATAAATCAATTGCGAAATCTCGATACTGGATCATTGTTGAATCATTATTATTAACGACAATTTTATCTAGATATTTATTTTCAATGTCTTTAGTATAGTTATAAGACTGAGCACTAAGTTTTAAGGATGCTACAAATATCAAAAACAGAATTATTTTTCTCATTTTGCTATACTTAGTTTAATACAAAGATCTATAATCCGCTTAATGGATTTGCGTTCGGGCGGGTTTCGAAGCACTTCACTTTCAACAAAGCACAAACTTTGATAGAAGCCCAAAGTTTGATTTAACAACTGAACCGCCACTTTTGGGTAGGTGCTGTTATGCCCAATGCTTATTTGTACAGTATGTGTCCGCATAGTTTACCAATTGTTTCTGTTAGTGAACTTTCAAATGCTCTTGTTACATCCTCTTGTCCTGTCTTTGCATGAATTAGTTCATGAATTAATGTGCCCGAATAGTCTGCAATTGTTTTTAAAGTCTTACGTGATAAAACAATTGATCTTGTCGTTTCGTCCCAACAACCTAATGTTTCCATGTCAGCAAAAAAGTCTTTTCGCATTGTCGAAGAAATAAAGATGGATTTAACTTTCTTAGGTTGTCCACCGAATAATTCAATGATTTTTGGTGTTAAATCATAAACGTCTTTTTCCTTTTCGTTTAATTTGTCGGGGTCAATAAAAGTGAAATCAAAACTGTCATTATAATTTGAAACAAATTGTCCGATGTCAACAATTGGGTTGCCAGATAAATCTGTCGAGCCTTGAATTTTATATTTAAGATTTTCAGGAATTGTAATTATTTCGTGTCCACTGTTTTTTGCTTGGTCAATCATATCAGGACGTTGCATAGCTTCAAGAGAAGTGACGAATAAATAGTTTCCTTGTTGATTGAGTATTTTTACTGAATGTTCTTGAACATCAATCCAAGTTAGTTCATCATGTTCAGTACCACGATTAATGTTAGTCAAGTCTTTTGCAAGTTTTTCAGCCACCACTTTAGATGCAGAAGCTAATAAAATTTTCTTCACTGAGTCCGTGTAAGCACTCCTGCCAACGTTTGTTCGTTCTCTGTTTAAAGCCTTTTTTATTGCAGCATTCATTACAGTTATGTTGTAACTGAATAAAAAGTTTTCTTCTTCTGCTACTTTAACACCGTTAATGTAAATATTACCGTGCTTTCCTTTTTTCTCAACTACTTGTCCTTGTTTGGTTGTTTCAATTATTTTTTCGCCAGAAAATTTTAAAAACAAATTTTTTGCATCTTCAAAGTCTTTGTCTGTTGCACCAATAAGTTCAAATTCTGTCCCAATGAATTTCGGGTCTACCGAGTCTTCAATTATTGCATGAAGTGTAATTATGTCTTTAAAGCCTTCTTTTTCAGATTTTGCAATTGTTATTTGGTTGTGTTTAGATTTAGCAACTACTTTTATTTTTTTTCTGTCAAATGTTGCCAATGCGTCTTTTAGACCTATTCCAAATTTTCCAATTACACTGCTGTTTTTTAATTTTTCTTGATTTTCATTTTGGGTTAAATGTGTGTATTGAAGTCCACGCCCAAAGTCTCGAATAAGCCATGAATTCCCATTTTTAAAAATCTCAACTTCCTTTGTCTTTGTCAAAAGTTGCTCGTCAAGTGCGTTTGCTATAAGTTCTCTAATTGCATGAGAAGTTTCCCAGTTTTCTAGGATTTTTTCTATGTTAAGGTCGAATTTTTTCATCTTGTCTGTGTTGTTTGTTGTGTCATTTTAGCATTGATCATAGCGATTTGCAGCTACAATAAGTTGGCGATTTCGGAGACGAAAACTGGCTGCCAACACTGAACTTGATCTGAAGCACAAAGCTTCATGTAAGCACTTAACCGCTAATTTATTGTAAGTGCTGTTAGTGGCTAATGCATTTTTCTGAATGAGTTTAAGCAATTTCATTAATTATTGCTTTCAACTTTGACTCAATTAGTGAAAGAGGAGATGCTACGCCATTAACGTATTGTAAATTACCTTCCATTTTTCCGTCTATTGATAATTGAATATGACTTGCTTGACTTTGGACCGCATTAACTTTAAATTTTTCAGTCTCCTTGTCATAAATTAAATAAGGAGCCCCAGAAGAACCAAACCTAAAATATCCCTTTATTAAATATCGAATTCCGTCCATTGTGTAAATATTTTCAAGTATATCCTTTTGTTGACTAAAGTTGTCCAAAATTCCTTCTATCCTTGCTTCATTTATTATTCTTCCTAAATTGTCGTACGGCGCAGTCTGAAGGCAATAATAATTTTCTGTACCTGTGTCGTGCAACTGAAAATCAACCTCAACTGAGGGCAATTTATTTATTATGTCATTGTGAGTATTAACAATTCTGTAAATTGCCAAGTCTTCTTTGACACACTCGTCTAACAATTCTAATTCAATTAAAAATGTATATCTATTTATAATTGCTTCGTGGAATGAATTGCTTGGAGTAAAATGCACATTTAATAATGGGTCATCGCAAAAAGCATTATTTCTAAAAGTTGCAACAAGATAAGGTTTACAACAATTTTCTGAATGTAATTTAGAGTATCTTCTGTCGACCTTTGCAACATCTAATATTTTTACCAAATGCTCTATCAAAGGTTGATTTTCACCACCGTCAAATACGCGTTTTGAAGTCCCAGGAATGGAAGTGTAGTACTGGTTAAAAAGTTGAAGGTCGTTTGGGTCGACTTTTGGAGTAAGTTCATTTTGGAAAAAAGTGTCCGAAAGCAAAAGAGGAAGTCCGTCTAAAGACCTTAGGTTATGAGCTACACTAATAACAAGTCCGTTTCCAATATGGAAAGCACAAATATTATTTGCAAATGCAATATTTTTTCCGTTCAGTTCGTATACGGACATAATTCTAAAAAGAGGAGAATTGTTCTCGTCTATTAATTTAAGTTTTTTATCTTTCATGTTGTCGTTATTTACGCATTGGTTCTAACTTACCTATTGGTATCATTTATAGCTCGCTTAATTCAGCATTAAATTTTCATCCACTATTTTGATGAATTAATTAAGTTCACCAAATCAACAAAGAATTAAGATTAACTTAAAGTTGATAAGTTTATTTAAAAGTTTTGAAGTCAACTATCTTGTCCATTCCGCATCTATAAGCTTTCGTTTCTAATAAATTCCAATTTGAATCATAAATATAGCTTAAAGTTATTCCAATCTCTCCTGAACTAAAGCCAGTTTTTGTAATAACCCTACCGTTTGAATACTGAAATAGAAATTGTTGTATTAAAATCCCCTCTCTTTCACTTAATAGCTCAGTTAATATTTCATTTTGGTCTTTGTCAAAATATCTATAAGATCTATACGCGTCTCCAATTGAATAACTACAAGATCTAAATAAATTATTATCGTTTTTGTACATTTTTATTACATAAGAGTCATTTGTAATATCGTAACTTGTGTCTATTCTAACTACATATTTCAGTTCATGTTTTATAGAATCAATTTGATCTAATTGCACTTTTGTAAATATAGAACACGTTCCTAATTTAGAATGAAGTTCCAAGCTTGCACCAAAACTCAGAGTAATTCCATTCATCAATAGTCCAATCAAAATGTTTATTAATATTTTTTTCATAGTTTCATTTTTCACTTTTTAAAATTTTGCTCACAGTGATTTGAAAAAACAAATTTAATTTACTCATGATAAAAAAGTTTTTGACTATTTGCTTCAGTATTATTTTTGGTAAGCACCAGTTCGCTTTTACTATCAAATTGTTTAGGATTAATCGCTCTTAATATTAAGTGCTCATTCGTTTCAAATGCAATGTTGATTTTACTGTTTACCTCATTTGGTTCACAAATAATTTTCGTTATACATTTACCTGTTATGTTGAAGTCAAGCGTTTTTTCAATATAATTATATTCATCATCATTGTTTTTAGCAAGTGTCGGGTCAATATTTTCGTAATTTTGCCAAAAGCCGTAACCAGAGTCAAGAAAAAATTGATGCCATTCATTGTTTTCAACTTTTATAAAAACCATAACCACATCGTTGTCTGTTGGAGTTTCACAAGTAACGAGTTTTTCCAATTTCAGTCCATTAAAGTCCTCAAACACAAAATTTTTGTCTTGAAACATGGCTCCTTTAAATTCGCTTTTCAAATTTTTTATTTAAATTTATTAATTTAATAGTTCACCTTCCGAGATTGTGCTAAATCACATTTTGTCGCCTGTTTCGGCAATTATTAATTGTTTCTTGGTAAGAGTTTAAAATCAGATTTTGATCAACGGTGATCCATTTAGTGATGTTAAATTGATCTTTATAAATCTGTTGACACTTATTTATACTTTCAAAGTGATTATAATAGGTACACTTTTCATACTCACCTACAACCCAATAATAATCAAAATGATAAGAATGTACACAATAATTAAACTCAAAAAGTTTAACGTGATAAGGTGCCGGATCTACAATATATCTATTCTCCACTCCTATTATTCTATATTGTTTATGCGTGTTATTCAACGAATAATAAAAGTCTAAATTTTCAGGAGTCAGTTCTGCAATAAACAATTGTTTAGGCGTCAATCCTGTAAATTCATCTAATAATTCATAAAATTTCCAAAATGCTTTTTCTTCATCATTTTCACAGCATGCTAAAATAGCCAAAGCCCAATTATTTGATTGTCCGAACTTTTTTAGTTTTATTTTTGTCCAATGATTAAAATACTGAAAAGGAACGTCACTTTCTTTTTGTGAATTAGTATTAAATCCCCAAAGTAAATTTGCAAGAAGCGTAAGCTTAACATTTTCTCCAAAAAACATTTGTGGTCTCTTCCTAATTATCTGAGCAATTTCAATAGTAGATAAATTTTCCAATAGTTTATTATTCATTTAAATATCAATTTCAAATTCTGAATAATACCAATCTGTTACCGGTATAGGATTTTTGCTTCTCATATCAACTAATGATTTTTCTTTAGCCTTCCATCTGTGTTCAAATTTACCATATAACTCAATATCAAAATGAAGAATCACATCCAACCAATACATTCGCTTTAATAACGCTTCAAATTTTGATATCCACAATCGATGATCGTTATCATCTATATTTTTCAAACTTGCACCAAATACGATTACTTGTTGTCGATGTAAACTTGGTCCAGCTTCAACTAATGGGGAAATAAACATCGATTTTATGATCGCGGGATACTCATCTTCATCAGGAAGTGTATCAATTATTTTTTTATTCAATTTATATAAATCATACCAATTATCAGTACTACCATGTGTACCTATAATTCTCCCATATAAAACAGTTTGATGGCTCATTTCTTTTTAATTTTTGACAATCTTGTACCTTAATATCAGTAAATATTACATACCTGTTCCAATTTTCTTAAATCTAAGGCAGATGGCCAATGCTCATTTTCATAACTATATGTTGAAAATTCAACTAACGTATTAACAATAGGGAAAATAATCTGCTTATAATTTCCTTGAATTACTTTTATAATTTCACCAACATCATCTATGTCGTTCATGTAATTAGTTTCTGAAATTGTCAAAGTGTATTTAGCATCTAATCTCTCAAAACGAAAGAAATAAGCTGATGGTTCCAACCAAAAAACGATTTTGGCTGATCTACCTGAATTTAGGTCAATCATTCCATCAAGTAACTCTTGTAAAGGGTCATTTAAAACATCAGAGGCACCAAATATAAGTTCAAAATTAGGAAGTCGAACTTCTATTGGTAACCATCCATGTTTTGGCTTTCCTATTTCAATATAATTTCGATTTTTCATTTTAAATCTTCAATTTTCTATGACTGAAATCAGTGACTTCCCTTCAAAATCACTGAACAAAACTTCAATATTTCCAGCATGAGCTTTTATTGATTTTATAGGATAAAACGATTCATCGATGGACGTAGAAATTACTTTAATTAATTTCATTTCGGCGTTTCTAAATTGAAATGACCATAATTTATTCTGATCTAATGTTAAAATTATATTACTCGGATTATCGAAAAATACTATTTTATTGAAGTCCAGATATTTCTCTAAGACTTCACAATTTTGATAAATTACCTCAAGATTTTTGTTCAATTTCAAAAAAAACAATTCTCCTTTTTTAGTCCGATCTAGAAAAAAGATAGATATTTCATCATTTAAATCTGCTTTGAAATAAATAACTATAATGTTTGAATTTCTTTTAGTGAATTTTTCTAGTATTACATTGATTTCTCCTAACAATTCAACTTTTCCAGAACTATATTTGTAGAAATGATTACTTCGATTCAAACTTTTTTGATCAAAAGAACTAATGCAAAAATAGTAAGTTTCTTTTACTTTTGAAATCTCAAAAACCTCCATGATTAAATTATCTTCATGTAAAATATCAGTTGTATCTAATTTGCTAAATGAGTAATTCCGAGCAAAAGAAGAGTTGTAAGGATTTAACGAGTTTCTCTCGGACAGATTTAAATTTGCATCAAATAAAACTAATTTTTGAAACTTTACTTCATCTGCAATGATAAATAGATGATCGTTTTGTACAATAAATTGCTTTAAATAAAGCTTGTTTTCACTTGAAATGGAATATGACTTGTAATCAAGATCTTTCCTAACTTCTAAAATTTCTAGCGCAGATTTAGCGATCATTTCATATCCAGTGACATTTGTAAGTTCTTGCGCACCTTCAGTTCCAACATAAAACACCTGCTTATCTTTATCAAAAATTACTTTGTATGGAGTTTTTATTGTTTTGATGTTTTGAAACTCAAAATTGGAATCGGTATAGATCATAACTCCTCGTTCAATGAAATCTGCTTGAACATTCTTCCCATATCCTAATTTTCTATTGACTAAAGAATCTCTATTTGCAGCTAACATTTCTGTCACTTTTATTGTTCCAACAAATAAATAATTCCCTATTTCGTCCTGTGCAAAATCAAGCAATTTAATTTCAAATCCTTTAAAGGAAAAAAGATGCGTTTTTAAATTCTCTTTTTGAGAAAAACAAAGAAAGAAGTTTCCAATAAATAAAACTAATAAAAAAATGAGTTGAAAATTTTTAAACATTGTAAACGATTTTATCTCGCATATAATTACTGTATTTCCCTTTAACTTTCTACAGATTGCGCAAAACTATCATTAGTTCTTTGTAACTGCAAATAGAAATATACAGACCATTTGTCACGGTTTATTACTTTGCCATTGTGGATTCTATGATTTTTGTCACTATCGGTTTTTCTTTGCTGTACAGTCCATTTTTAGTCATTGATAATGGAATTCTATAGGTAAAAAGAAATAGAGTACTTTTATCAGTAAAGAAATAGGTCTCCATTAGAATTGGCTCGCCTCTATCTCTCCAGAAAATATAGTCTGTTGAACTATGTTTTTTCTCTTCTGTAACTTTCCAACACTTGTGATTTCCTATTGTTATTTCTGCTCCTTGCGGATTGCTTTCCATTGCGCTCAAAAACATGCTATTTGCTTCTTCAGATTTATTTAATTGAACAGGCGTAAAACGTAAAACCCCAATAATTTCTCCCATCATCTGACGACAAAAACCTGTAATCTGAGAACCTCCCTCCCTTAACTCAGTATATTCATTAGGATAGGAAAGTTTAAAATTATCGCCATTCAAAATTCTCCAGTTGTTATTGGAAGCCTTGATTTTTTTTGAGAATATTCTTTTTAATAAACTAAGCATAGATTTTCAATGTCCGTTAATGTTTTTATCTACCGAACTGTATCTTAATTTTACTTCTTGTTCGAAAGCCTTAAACTCTCATATTTCTCAACAAAGTTTTCCCACACAAAGTCAGGGAAAATGATTGGCATTTGTTCTTTAAAAAGTTCAGTTCTGGCTTCTCCTATTGAATTTCCTTGAAGAAACAATAGAACGCGTTGCCAATAACTAAAAATTCGTGCTTCCACTGCCATTTCACAATAGCCATTAAAATCCAAATCTAAGGAATGTAATTCAGATTCACCTGCATCATGATAATAAACCGAATGATATACCTTTTCAGGAGTAATTACAAAACCACATTGAGCTTCAGGAGCCAATAAATCAAAAGGTTGAAAATACTGAATATCGTGATTTTCTTCAATATCATTATCATCAACAAGAAGCGTTTTCTTCCAGTCTCTAATAATTTCTTCGGCTGGTAAAAACTCTAAGTTACCTGTAACTGATCCCGAAGAATCAAGCCAATTCATTTTAAAACCATCCACTCTTTCTGTATAGAATTTTCTCAATCCTGAGTGGGTTAAGTTAAGTCTATTAAAATCTTCTAACTCTTTATCAAGGGTCATGTGTCCTTTAGAAGAAACTTTTTTAATTAGTTTATTATCCTGAGAAACCCCAATATAGTAACTTAAATAGACGTCAAATGTATCTTCCATATCCTAATTTATTATTGTTTCAATTTTTGTTCAAAAGCCTCAAACTCTCATATTTCTCAACAAAGTTTTCCCACACAAAGTCAGGGAAAATGATTGGCATTTGTTCTTTAAAAAGTTCAGTTCTGGCTTCTCCTATTGAATTTCCTTGAAGAAACAATAGAACGCGTTGCCAATAACTAAAAACCCTTGCTTCAACAGCCATTTCACAATATCCATTAAAATCCAAATCTAAGGAATGCAATTCAGATTCTCCTGCATCATGATAATAAACCGAATGATATATCTTTTCAGGAGTAATTACAAAACCACATTGAGCTTCAGGAGCCAATAAATCAAAAGGGTGAAAATACTGAATTTCGTGATTTTCTTCAATATCATTATCATCAACAAGAAGCGTTTTCTTCCAGTCTCTAATAATTTCTTGGGCTGGTAAAAACTCTAAGTTACCTGTAACTGATCCCGAAGAATCAAGCCAATTCATTTTAAAACCATTAGATTTATCTTTATAAAAGGATTTTATACCACTTTGTGTTTCTTCTATTCTGTCAATTATAATTGAATCTTCTTCAAAAATCCAATTATATTTTGATCGAAATATTTCAATTCTATTATCAACTTTTGCATCAAATAAACTTGATTCTAATCTATTACTAAAAAATTTCTTTCTCATTATACTCTATTCTTGATAAATACTTAATCCATTTATAATTGCCATCAATTCCACTCTTGAAATGTCAGCTTTGATTTCCACCTCTGGAAACATTCCTAGCGAGAAAAAGTCCTGGCATTTTTTTACAAATCGTGAAAATTCTTCATCAGTCATGTAATTATAGCCATCAGGAGCATCGGGATAGGCTTCATCCAACAATTCATCTGTTATGTTTTCTGATTGAAAGTTAGGCTTATCCCACCAATCGTCACCTTGATGTTCCCAAATAGTAATCATTCCCAATAAACGAAGCGGATCTTCTGCATCAAAATCTCTGTTACCTTTTTTAGCGAAATAAGTTCCAAGTGAAGCACTTTCTTCCTCTGTTGGCCATAGAAAAATGTCAAAACCTTTACGCTTAATTATCGTTAAAGCCCTGTTGTATAAGTTTATGTGGTCTGTCATGCGACAGGATCCGCTATCGTTATTCATTTGAATGAAAAAATATGTTTATGATTTTGCATCTTATCACTGCTTCGAAAATACACTCAAAATAGACGCAACAAGAGATTGACTATTAGGCATATATTTTTTCATTGAGAATTTACTCGTCTCAACAAGAATAATATAGACAATTTCTTATTCTGAATTTATCTAATGTTAATTTTTATTTTTTTTGTAGTAGTCTACCCAGAAATCCTTGAAATAACCTTTTTAAATCTCAATTTGATCAGCATGTTTCTAATTATTCTTGAAAAATCTTCAATTAACCTTCAAAACACACTAGCTTCTTCAAACCATCAAGGTAAATATCAAAATATCCAACTACCTATTTTAGTTTTTTATAAACAGAAACCCATGATAAATATAAAACACTAAGACCTTTTCGTACAAAATATTCACATAATAATGAAATCGTTTTCTAAGGTATTCTATAAAATTCGACTACAGTTAATAAATGAATTTCAATTCAAAAGAAATACTTTAGAATTTTAAATTTCAAGACTTAAAACACCGTTGAAATCTAATTTTTCACAAAACGAGAAGCTTGCATTTGATTTCCTTTAGTGTTCAAAATTCGCAAGGAATATGTCCCATTAACCAAGCTTGAAATATCCAAAGTCAATTGGTCGTTTGAAATGAAATTTTGCTGATGTACTACACGTCCTATTTGATCAATAACTTGAACTAAAATAGGTTCACTTAAGTATTCGTGATTCAATTGCAAATTATCACCAGTAGGATTGGGATAAATAACTAAACTATAATTATTCTCATTGTCGGCTTTTTCTATTATTAAACCATCAATTTCAACTTTTGAAACTTGAATTATTTCATTACTTAAACTATTTCGTACATAGGCTATTAAACTACATTCGTTCAAGTCTATAATATTCGAACTTGGATAATATTGTATATTATGCGTTACGATTGTACCAACAGGAGTAACGTCGGAAAACAACAATTCACCCCATGCTCCATTTAGAACATCGCGTAAAACATGTTGCTGTGCGTAAACTGAATTTAATTGACCTCCTGAATCAAACTGCTCTGTAATTACATTGTCTTCAATTATGTAGTAGACAATATTGTAATCGCCACTTAAGTTTAATAATACTTCATTTTGAGTTGAAATGTTGAAAACATTTGCACCGGCATCATAGCTATAAGACAAATCAATATTCATTGGTTTTGGCAATGCTACAACCTCTGAAATCTTTTCACGCCAAAAGTTTTTAAAATGCGCAACATTAGTTGGAATATTATTGTCAACTTTACGACTAATCATTGCATTTGGAATACCTATAGGATCACAAAATTGGTAATATTCATCTCCTTCACTTATGCGCAAATCATTCAAAAATGTAAAACCGTTAACATTTGGAGTCGCAAATATTCCCGAATGAATATTAACAAACACAACAGAATCTTGAAATTCAGTTTCCAAACTATCCATCAGTAGCATAGCTTCTGGACAGTGTTCACATTTGAACCCAGTAAACTGTTCAACTAACGTAATAGTTTGTTGTCCAAATGCGATACTCGCAAATCCGGATAACAAAATTGTAGGAATTAAATTTTTCATATGTTTTGTTTTTAAGTTACTTAAATAAAAATTAAGATTTTAGAAAGTTGAATATTTGAATTAAAACGTTTAAAGACCTGTTTTAAAAGCATTTAATATTTAATTATTTTTGTATTAAATTCAGTTGAATTACTTTTCAGGTTCATGACCATAAACAAGATTCTTATCTTTGCAAAATATTTCGCAAACGAATTACTTTCTTTATCGATAGTCTAAAAAACAAATCAAATCCGTTGGCTAGATAATTTTTCGGACTCAGTCTTATTAATTGAAATGTCCCGTCGAACTAGAGTATACATCGTCTTTTTATTACTTCACTATTCATAAAACAATGCATATTAATCCGCGAAGACATCAGCCTTGTAACTGGAATGTTCAGTCTGATCAAAATCTTCCAGAACAAGCTCAAATTCAACGTCATGTTTTCCAGCCCACAAATTGTCCTGAACCTTGAAATTGTAACCTGTTTTTCTGTCAACCATCACAAAATTTACTAAGTCAAAACTGACATTTGCAGCATCAATGTATTTATCATCCATTGCAAGAAAATTGTCAAAATCACCAAAAACAATAAAAACTAGCATCTTGCTTTTTAAATCTTTGGGATGAATGATAAAAGTTTCTCCGGAAGAGGTTTTACAGACAAAAGGAAAGTTCTTTGGCCTCAGTTCGATTCTGTTTATTTTACGGTAGCAATGTAAGCTGTCACCATAAGCATGGAATTCTCTCGTGCTTATTTCTGCTCCGTATTTATGAGAAAATGTATAAGCAATAAAGTTTGCATACAAATCTTTGCTCAACTTGTCATACTGATAAAAACAATGGTTATACGTTTTTCTCAAATGTGGAAACATGGAAGTCAGTAGCTCGGAAAATTCAAGAAGAATTTCGGTATCACTAATTTCCTGCAAAGCTTCGTAGCGCTTGTCACAACTTGTTTTAAGAATGCGGTAATCCTTCATAAGACATTTTAATATTTAAGCTTTTTCGTAAATCTGGAAAACTTCGGAGGAATTGCTCACGTACCTCGTTAAAATTTCTTCAAAACCTTCTTCTGTATATTTCTTGACAAAATCCAGCAAGGTATTGCAGCCTTTAGGACTCATTGCTTCAGAATAAAGCTCACGAATGTATTTACTTTTCACGTTGAAAGAACCGTCTTCGAGGTAGACTTCTTTGGGATCATATTCTTCTTTGTAATCATCCAGCATTTCAGTATAGTCGCTGTTAAATTCAACTTCCAGGTAATTTTCATACAAATCGGCAGGGCTGTCTGTAAAAAGTTTAAAATACTTAATGGGATGATTATCCTCATTCATGTCATATACGAAACAATCTCCGGAGGCTCCCATGGCAAACATCAAATACCCGTTTTCTGTCGCCATATTGAAATATCCGGTAATTTCTCTAATTACTTGCTCCAGACTCACAAAACGAAAAGCCTCGCACCAAATGTAATATCCCTGACTAATTTTAGTCCAGGCTATAAATTCCTGCGGATAATTATACTTTTCCAGAATGGCAATGTATTCTTGAAATGTGCGTTCATCAAATTCTTTCCGAGAAAAATTTACGGGACGCCTTGTATCTGATTTTTTTTCGATTTCCAACAAGATTTCGTGGTACTTTTCTAAAGAATCACAGGCTCTCAATTCTTTTTTTAAGCCTCCTAACAAAGTAGCTAAATACTGTAATTTTTCATCCCTTTCTTCGAAAGAAACATTCAAATCCTGATCAAAATTTTTACTCATAATTTTTATTTTTTTACGGCTTCGCCATTACCAGTCACAGTTTACGTCTAAATTCTCAAGCCTTTTATTTTTAGTTAATCAATTTTTTTGATTCCGATTTTTCTCAAATCAACTAATATTGAATATCCTATTTCCTTAAATACAATTTTAAGTTGACGTAATGATCTCTTTTCAATTAAATACCCTTGAAAACCTTTAAAATAACCTTCCAATATTTCTATTTTGTCACCTATTGTATAAGTTTCTTGTAAAATACAGATTTCACCATCGAATTCAAAAATCTTCTTGATATTGTTTAATTCTGACTCTGACATTTTACAAATTTTTCCATCAAAATGAAGGTATTTTAAAATACCTGAAACTTCAAATGTTTGAAATCTTTTTTTTTCAGTAGTTAATATGAAAAAATAAGGTCCAAATGCAGGAATTTCAATCCATTTCTTACGATCACTCCAAATCCTGAGTTCTTTTTTTAAAGGTAGAAAAATTTGAAATCCATTTTCAACTAATCTAGCTGCAGCCTTTTTAACAAAATTGGTTTTGCATACGATGATATACCAACTCAAAGATTCTTCAACTCCAACAATATTTTTCAATTCTAATTAATTTATTCCTTTATTAAAAATTGGAAAATTTTAATTGAGTCGCAACTTTAGAAAAATACTAATTTCAAAACCTCGACTCAAAAATTTTCAGTCGAAAATAAGCTATTTATTTCAAAATAATTTAAGAGATTTAAAAGTGCAGCAATTAATAAAAAACACGGTGAGAATTTATTTATAATTGAAAATAAAGTTCAATTAAAGTGCATTAATGACACTCAATACACGCTCTTTTTTACGTGTTGAAACCGGAATGATTGAATCATCCTTCATCCTAATTTGATTTTCTGATTTTTCAAAACAATAGAAATATTCCATATTAATTAAATGAGACTGGTGTACTCTAAAAAAATCATGCTCAGAAAGTAAATCTTCAAATTCTTTTATCAATTTTGAAATTACTAGTTTCTTTCCGTCAGAAAAAAATACAGACGTGTAGCTGCCGTCAGACTCAAACCGAACTATTTCATTGTAATTCACTGAATAAATTCTTTCTTGTGTCTTCAATGTAAGTCTTCTTTTACTAACATCTTTATTTATCTCAGTAAGTAAAAATTGTGCTCTATCATTTATTTCTTCCTTTGATAGTAACTGATTTGCTTTAGTCACAGACGCAATAAGCGCTTGTGGTGAAATTGGTTTCAACAAGTAATCTATCGCAGAAACTTGAAAAGCCTTCAATGCAAATTCTTCATGGGCAGTTATAAAAACTACCTTAAATTCAATTTTTGGAAATAAACTTAATAAATCAAATCCTGAACCATCAGGCATTTTAATATCTAAAAAAATCAAATCAGGTTTGATTAAATTAATTAATTCATAACCACTTTGAACGGAATCTGCAATGCCACAAACCTCAATATTCTTGCAAAATTTTTGAAGTAAATTAGAAATCAATTCAGAATTATTTCTCTCGTCGTCAATAATCAAAGTTCTAGTCATTACTTAATTGTTTTTAATAATGGAATTGCAAAAGTTACTGATACGCCTTGTTTATCAATATCTTCTTGACAAAGATCAATAATTTTAATGTTTTGAAACTCATTTTTCTCTGCAAACAATACATTTATTCTATCCTGGGTAATTTTTAATGCAAGAGAATTATGGTTTTTAGTTTGTGGTTTCAATGATTCTGATTTCTTTAAACCAACTCCATTGTCGGTAATCTCGAAATGCAATAAATTTGATTTTTGAAAAATTTTAACCTCGATTAATCCATTTTCTTTCAGATAAAAAATCCCGTGTTCTATGGCATTTTCAATAAAAGGTTGTGATAGCATAGGTGGAATTTGTGTTTGACTAGGTATAATATCAGAGCTAATTACGATGTTGTATTGAAATTTATTGTCAAAACGAAATGCTTGCAATTGTAAATAATTTTCCAACAGTGCAATTTCTTCTTCCAAACTAATAAAATCTTTGACTGAAAAATCTAATATCATACGCATCAATAATGCAAATTGAGTTAAATAATTCCCAGCTTTAAGACTTTCATCTTTGAAAATACAATTTTGAATAGCATTTAGAGAATTAAAAATGAAATGTGGGTTCATTTGAGACACCAATAATTTTTGCCTTAAAATGCTGTTTTTTTGTTCCTCAATAGTTTGTTTTTGTCTGTTACTCTTTATATTAAAATAGACTATCAAACCAGAAATCAAAATTATAAATACTGAAATTACGATAATTATATTTTTTCTGAAATTCGATTTTTCAGCTTTTAACTTTATTAAATTGATATTTTTTTCGGACTTTAATTTTTCTTGCAGTTGCTTTTTTTCAAATTCATATTTTAATTGCTCAGTCAAAAGTGTGTTTTTTATTTCTTCAGAATTTCTTTTATCTAAAATCTCAACATACTTTTCGAGATGATTCAAAGATTGTCCAGTTTTGTTCATCGATTTATAAATTTCAAACAGCAATAAATTTGATCTTTCGATATCATTTGAAAAGCCATATTCTTCAGCAACTGCAAGTGATGCTAAAACATATTTTAATCCACTTTCTTTTTGTTTTTTCTGCACAAATAAAGTTCGACCAATTAAAAAATTCAAAGAACAAACAAATCTCACCTCTTGATCTTCTTCATATCTCTTTAAGCTATTTTTGTAATGTACCAATGCAATATCAGGTTGTAATAACTGTTCAGCCAACGCTCCTTTTTGCATTTCTATTAGTGCCAATTCATAATTAGATAATTGAGATGTATATTGATTTGTTTGATCTAAAAAATATGCTGCCTCTTTGTATTTCTTTTGAGTAATTAAACAGTCTGAAATTTCACACAACGAAATGCAAACACCTGGATAATCTGAACTCAAACGATAATACTTAATCCCTAATTTATTCATTGAAATGGCACTTGTCAATTGATTTTGAGTGGAATAAACTTGACCAATCGCTGCGTAGCAATCTGCAATACCTAAGTTATCTTTAAATTTTTCGTAGATTCTAAGTCCTAAGTAGAAAGTTTTTATTGCTTCTGAGTAATCTCCTTGGATAGTGAAAATTTTACCAATTTCGTAATATGAATTCGCCTTTAAAGATTCAATTTTAATTTCATTGAAAATCTTCAAACTTTTTCGGTGATAAAGTATCGATTTTTGGAAATCTGAGTTATTAAAGTAATAGATTCCTTTCCAATAATAACTGTTAGCTATTGACTTCTTATAGAAAACAATCAAATGCTTGCTTAAATTTGATTGTTTCAAGTTTTTTTCAGCAATTGAAATAACATTCTCATTGTTTGAATAAGTTTCATCATCTTCAATTAATTCAACTATTTTATTGAGAATATTAATTCTAGTTGTGTCATGCATTTTGTTTTTTAAAGAAGACCTAAGTTGAATTAAATCTTGAGCAAATAGAGATTCTGCAAAGAAAATTGCGAGGAAGCTAAATAGTAAAAAAAGATTTTTAGTCATTTGAATTTTTGGTAATTTGTGCGACAAGATAATAGATTTCATCTCGTAAATGGTAAGATTTAACAATTTTATGATGCATTTCTAAAAAGTAGGTAAAATTAAATTCATAAATAATTCTTGATTAAAATTGTTTTTTGAAGTCTCGTATAGTATTTTTTCAAAACAAATATTTTTTTTTAAAAGAATCTAATTATCAGATAAATAAACGATTTTGTTCACTTTTTAAAATGATTGATATTTCAGTTTAAATAACTCAAGTCTCATTAAACTGATTTAACTAGGATAAACACTTTAATAAATACCAAAAATAATTTAATAAAATAATCTCATCTTCAAGCGCAAAGTACTTAAAAATTCAATTTTTGAAAGCTAATTTCCAGCTTAAAAACAATCGTAAACTTCAAATACGATCGTTATTAGTATTTACGATCGTAAACAACCATAAACGATCGTAAATGGTCGTAAAAACTGATAATCAATTTTTTAGTAAAATTATTTACGATCGTTTTTGATTATCCATTTTACGATTATCAGATTAAATAATAATTTAATCTGATAATATCTGAAAAAAGTGATTATTTAATAAAATAATCTAAAAAATTCTAGAATTCTGCGCGGAATCTAATTTCAATTCTGTACAAATTGGAAAATGGGTTAATGTTTGCTTTTATCCATTTACAAGCGATTAGCATTTTAGAAGATGTATTACCATATACAATTGCCCTGTGGAATCTAAATGTTATGCCGAGTCAGTGGATTGTCTTTATTTAAATTTCTGTTTTCAAATCATTATTTTTAACTTTATCAGATTATCACACAATTCGCAATTAAATAAACTTTTATTCAAAATAATATGGAATTCGATTCACAAAAACCAATGTCTTTCAAAAGACCATCAGCCGAAAACAAGTTAAAATTTTTAAAAATTGACATGTTGAGAATTGCGACATCAAAGAAACTTATTTCAAAAAATAGACACTTCGATGTCTTAAACAAGACGATAACAGAAAATAGAGGAATTATAAATGGATAGCGATTAATATACTATCTATTAATTTTAAGATTCTAGTGAATAAAAAGAATTTAAATATCTTTCAATTCGGTTTTTAAGAATTCAGCTTTTTTGATTCGGATTTGAAAATTTGGATATTTTCTATGCATATTATTAAATAGTATCAAGTTATAAAAATAGACTAAAAGGTGTTCAATTAACATCTCATTTCTTTTCGAAATCGATGTTTTAAACATTGAAATGAGCAGTCCATCTGACCATTCATTTAGTCTCACAAATCGACTTATAGAGCAAGTGTAACCTATTCAAATCCTCCAAAAAAGGGTTCGAATAAATGTCAGTTAGCTCCACAATTTTTAAAGCCATTCGTATCAACACGAGTGGCTTTTTTGGTAAATAGCCCTAAATTTAAGGGGTTTACGAATTTTGCTACTTTCAAAAGACTACCTACAAATAGAAATAAAATCAAATAAATACTAAAATCATAGCTAGCAAATCAGCAAGTTGTTTTTTTTGCAATTTTACTTGCAAATTGCGATTAAACAATTGTAAAGCAGTATCTTAAACGGTAATTAAATTTATGTTCTTTTGTCGCATTTTATTGAATTTTGATACATTTTAAAGTCGATTTTGACACAAAATTTATTAAAAAATGAAAGTATGCAAAACATTAACAGATTTCATGTAACTTTTTACCTTTATGCCAATGGTGAAAAACAGGGCTTACACCCTATTTACATTAAGATTTCAGTAGATGGTCAACGAGCCCAGATCGCAACACGACACTTCGTGGATCCTAAGTGTTGGAACAGAAAAACATGCACGGTGAATAACAGTTTTCCAAATGCATTTCTGATTAATACCTACATCAATGATGTCAGAGGTCAAATAAATCAGCATTTCTTAATGTTGTCTGCTTCAAAAGCTGAAATTACTTCGAAAATCATCAAGAACCTGTTTCTTGGAATAGAAGACAAATCAAAGCCGAAAGAGAAAACCATTGGTGAAGCATTTGACTATCACAACATGAAAATGATGGATATGGTGAATATTGGGAAGATATCGCCCAAGACTTTGATAAAGTTTAAGATCACCAAAAAGAAGGTCTTAGAGTTCATTAAATTGAACTATCAACAAAATGATATGGACTTGAAAGATTTACGTCTTCGATTCGTTACCGAGTTTGAGCACTTCTTGTTAACCACACAAATAATCAACACCAATACTGCGCATAAATACATCAAGCATTTGAAAAAAGTAGTTAATATGGCGGTTGGTTTAGATTGGATGATGAAGAACCCTTTTACGCAATTCAAGTGCATTTATGTTTCGCCAGAGCGTCAAGTGCTCAATCAAGATGAATTGGATAAATTAATCTGGAAAGAAATAGAAAATGAACGCATCGCCAAAGTACGCGATGTCTTTTTGTTTTGCTGCTATACCGGTTTTGCTTATGCAGATGTATTTCAATTCGACCATGATGCTGTCATCAAAGGATTGGATGGTGAATATTGGATTTCAAAAAACAGACAAAAGACCGGAATCAAAGAAAGTGTTCCACTCTTGCCCATCGCGTTGGAGATCATCGAGCGATATCGAGAAGATGAATATTGCTTGACATTTAACAAATTACTTCCTGTAAACTCAAATCAGAAATACAACGTTTACCTCAAAGAGTTGGCGGATATTAGCGGTATCAATAAGCATTTAACTTCACACATTGCACGACATACATTTGCTACTACAGTGACTTTATCCAATGGCGTACCGATTGAAACAGTAAGTTCAATGCTTGGTCATACGAATATTAAAACTACCCAAATTTATGCGAAAGTAGTTGAACAAAAAGTAAGTGAGGATATGAAGCTGCTACGATCGAAACTCTTTGGTTCCATAAAGAAAGACGACAAGAAAATTGGTTAATAAAATGCCTTGGTTTATAACCAGGGCATTTTTGTTGCTTTTTTGTTACATTTTTTATTTTTTTTGCGTAAGCGTGTGAAAATTTTAAAATCTTTTCACATGAAAAAAATGATTTCTTTGAATCAAATTTTCTTTGATAGACTAACAAAAATTGAAAAGGACAAGTATTGTCATATTGAAAGTGCTATCAAAATCCAAAATTTGTATTTTGAGTTTGTAAATGATTACCTTGCTTTTGAACAGAAAATAGTGTTCAAATCTAAGCGAGACGAAGAACTTTATTTTACCAAAATCAAACCCAGTTTTATAGCGCAATTTATTTTTGCGCGCAAAATTTTAGAAATTGAAGCTGCCCTGGCTTCAGCCTCCGATTTTGAAAAAATCATTGCATTTGAACAAAGCAAAATTCTACATTTCAAAGAGAAAAATTTTGAATTATCGAAGGCCTACCAAAACAAAACCCGTCAATTTGCCCAAATGGAGAATTATTCAACAGGGATTTACGACGATCAAGTTTTTAAAGAACTTTCTAGAACCTTAACTTTTGATCTATTTATTGCATTTTACAAAGCCTATGAGAAAATCGAAATTTACTTACTGGAACTCAAATTCAATAAAACCAAACAATTCACTCAGCCTATTATTCCTTTGGAAGTACCGTTTACAAAAACCGAAATTGCCGAATTAAGTTATGCTATTCAAGAATTGAAAGGCAAAAGAGCAATTTCCGTAAAACATTTAGCATCCAAACTGGGGGCCGTTTTTGGAGTAGAAGCATTTAATATTTATGATGCATTTCGCGACATTGGCAACCGTGACCATAATAAGACAATTTTGTTGAATAAACTCCAATCTGCCCTTTTATTTAAAATTGATAATAAATACAAGTAATTGATAATTAAACCATTTTAAAAATAAAATACCGAATATACACCCAATAGGGGTATTTTAGTCAATTTTTTTACAGGTTCCTATTTTAACCCAAAATATGTGTTGTAAATCAGCTTCTGGATCATGTTTTTTTCAATTTTTATGAAACATCATCAAATTTCAGGGCAATTTGATATACAAAATCACATAAATTTCAATAAAACTGCCTAAAAAAGACCCATGATAGACCCCTATGGGGTGTTTTTTAAAAATCTGAGATTCAATTTTGTAACCTAAATCTTTACAATATGGCAACAAATATTATTACACAAGAAGACCTGGAAATATTCAAGGTTGAATTTTTCCAACAGTTAAACAATGAATTCAAAAGCAATCTTTTGGAGGAATTAAAAGCAGTCCTAGACCTAAAGGAAAAGAATATGTTTCTAGAAATGGAAGGAAAGCGCTTTTTAAAATCATATCAAGTAGAACGAATGCTTGGCATTTCTGCAGGAACATTGCAAAACCTACGAATCAACAAAACACTCCCATTCTCAAAAATAGGTGGAACCATTTTTTACGAAATGGATGATATTCAAAGATTGATTAAAGACAACAAACGCAATGCCGTAAATTGATGATCAAACGTGAAAATAAAAAGGTCAATTTCATCAAGCATCTCGTGAAAGTCAATGAGCTTTTTTGGCTTGATAAAAGAATTACGCCCTATCACATCAGTTTGTATCACTCACTTTTTATGTCCTGGAATCACTTTGCTTTTTCAAATCCGCTTTCAATTTCTCGGCAAGAACAAATGAAACATTCCAAAATTGGCTCGGTCAATACCTATTTGAAATGTTTGAAGGAACTAGATTCTTGGAGTTACATTAAGTACGTGCCATCCAGAAATCCACAAAAAGGAAGTGAAGTGTACTTGTACATATTTGATACAACCAGTGATACAAGTATCAATTTCGATAGTATTAAAAGTGATACAACTACTGATACAACAAGTGAACTACCAGTGAGACCTTTATTAAACAGTAAGAAAGAATATAAAACTAGAATAAACTCTAATTCTGAAGAAATAGATGAAACACAGAAAAAGGAAAATATTGAGTTTAAAAAGGCAGAGAACCAAGAAATTCAAAAGCAAAAAAATAGTTTGGGCGTTCCAAAAAATCTGGAAGAAGTCGAAGCATATTTTTCGGAGAAAGAAAAACCCATATCCGAAGCGAATAAGTTTTTCAACTACTACGAAGCGAACGGTTGGCTGATTGGAAAAAATAAAATGAAGAACTGGAGAGCAGCTGCCAATAATTGGATATTGAATGCTCAAAAATTCAATGCCAGGTCCAACCAACAAGAAAAGACCAATTACTTACATGTAAACCAAGATAAAGATTATTCAATCCCTCTTTAGTTATGGAAAAAGAAGCAAGACATTTTGAACGTATTGGCAACCAAATCCAGTATGACTATAATTTGACAAAGCAATATTTAGAACAAATAGCGCGATCAAAAATAGATCCTGATTTCAAATTTCACGAATCGGATGAAGAAATTTTAAAACGTCTATTTGTTTACAACATTGATGATTTTGAACACTGCAAACTTTTTGGTGTTGACCCACGCAAAGGAATTTTATTAATTGGCCCTGTTGGTTGTGGTAAAACTACTTTGATGAAGGTGTTTTCCTATCTTGCCCATGACCATAAGAAATATGTGATCAAACCAACGCGAGAAATTACCGCTGAATTTATCCAGGATGGTTTTCAAGTCCTAGGACGTTATGGCAAATCTTACAAAGGATTTTGTTTTGACGATTTGGGTGTCGAACAAAGCATCAAACACTTTGGAAACGAATGTAATGTAATTGGTGAAATATTACTGAGCCGATACGAATACATGAAAGTACACAATAGCGTCACACACTCCACCACAAACCTAAACGCCAACGAACTAGAAAAAATCTACGGCATCCGAGTTCGCTCGCGATTAAGAGAAATGTTCAATTTGCTCTCGTTTCCGGAGTCCACTCACGACAAGAGAAAGTGAAACTTTCGAAGACCAAACGTTAGTGCAGGTAGAAATGAGCTAATCAAAAGAATCCCGATTTTTCTTCGGTGGTTTAACGTAATTTCTTTTCCTAGCAATACCAAGGATAAGCGAAAGTGAAATCCAAAACCGTCGAAGGCAGACGCGCAGTAAGCGCCAAGCACTGACGTAGTCAATCCAAAAATCTAATAATCCAATTATCTAAAAATCCAAAAAACATGATCTCAAAATTAGACACCTCAAAAATCGTCCAAGTTCGATTAAAAGAAACCCAATATTACCAGGAAGAATTTCCTAAAAAGCAAATTGTGCTGCACCATACTGTTTCCACTGGAAATGCAAAAAGCGTAATGAATTGGTGGGCTTCGACTCCTGCAAAAATCGGAGTAGCATTTATCATTGATCGCGATGGAATAATTCACCAATGCTTCAGCTCCAAACATTGGGCGCATCATTTAGGCACAAAGGCTAAAAATAATAAGCAGCTAAACCAACAATCAATCGGCATTGAATTATGTTCCTGGGGTGGTTTAACCATAAAAGAAAATCCTATGTTGAAAGGTAATCCAAAATTCTTTTCGTCAACCGGTACCGAAGTGCAGAAAGAAGAAGTTGTAAAGCTGGATAAACCTTTTAGAGGTTATTTGTACTTTCAGAAATACACCTCATCGCAGCTGAATTCTCTCCAGATTTTGGTTAATTACCTTTGTGAAACTTATGGCATTCCGAAAAGTTATAATTCCGATATGTGGGATTATTCTAGGATGGCCATGAACGGCAATCCTGGAATATGGACACATGGCAGCTATCGAAAAGACAAATCAGATTGCTTTCCGCAGTTGGAATTAATAAAAACAATAGTTGATTGAAAAAAAACGGGTGAAATTATCACCCATTTTATTCTATTCTTTAGAAATTATTTAATCAAATTTCCATTCAAATCAAAAATCAAATCTTTCCCTTTGATTTCTACTTCGTATTTTGAAATACCTTTATCATCTGTAATTTTTGCTGTTTCCTGAATCTTTGCTCCACTGTAGTTTTTTGAGATGTAATCTAAAACAGCTTGAGGTAAATCTTTCATGTTGATTTCTCTTTCTACCTCTTTTTCATTTCCTTGAGCATCATAAAGAATCGAAATATCTAATTCGTCTTCTTCAAAACTAGCTTCAAAATTTTTGTCTTCAACTTCCCATTTTGCTTTTTTAACAGTTGGATATTTTTTTGCAAAGGCACTTTTTACAGCTGCAGGAATTTTATCATTACTTTTTTGTGCACAAGACATCAAAGAAAAACATCCAACACACGCAATCAAAATTATTTTTTTCATATTTATTTTTTTTTTAAGAATTATATAGGTAACAAGATTAGGGATGAATTTAGAAGATATATTGAATTTTAAAATTAACTGTTACTTCTATTTCTTCGATAAGTGAAGAAAACACAAAGTCCCAATAAAATTGTCGTGATAATTGTTGAAGGTATGGTACCTAAATCTAATCCTCCTTTTTCCACTTTTTTGGTTAAAAGATCTCCAAAAGTTGCTCCAAATGGGCGAGTGAAAATAAATGCAATCCAAAACAAAACAACTTGATTAATTTTAGTCAAATAATGTAGAATTAAAACAAGAATGATTATTCCAGCAGTTACAAAAGCACCATTGAGGTAACTTAAACCTAAATTATCACTCAAAAAATCTCCGAAAGCGGTTCCAAGACTGTTTGAAAATAATACCGCTACCCAATAGTATATTTCCACTTTTTTATCGGTGATTGGAAAGACAATAATTGATTTTTCCTTAAAGTACCAAAATATAAGTGTCAACATCAAAATAGAAAACAAAATACTTGAACCTAAAGCGTAACCTAAGCCCAATGTTCTATCCATGAAATCTGAAATTTCTGTGCCAACAGTAGTGGTACCAACAACGACAATCCAAAATAAGGCTGGTATAAATTTGGATGACTTTACTTGAATAAAAAGAAAAACCAAAAAAATGGCAAATGTGATTCCTAAACTTATCAAATAGCCAATATTTAAAGTCATTGACATTAAATCTCCTAATGTTTCGCCCAAGGTTGTTGCTAAGATTTTCATAATCCAAAATGCGAAAGTGATGCTTGCAACTTTGTTTAATTTTTCCATAATTTAATATTTTAATTGTTAGAATTTGTAGTTGTAACCGATTCTAATTACTTGTGTTTCGTAATAATCAGCACTTCTGTATGAAAAGCCTTGTCCATAAATGGTTTTTTTCGTCACCATCGTATTTAATAGATCTGTTGCATTTACAAACAACTCCCCTTTTCCTTTTTGGATTCCTTTTTTTATGCCTAAATCCAATGTAAATCGGGATGCAATTTTGCCTTGAGGAATTATATCTGGAGCCAAATAAATCGCCATAAGTTGAATATCAAAAGTATTCTTCAAGTGAAAAGTATTATTAAATTTTAGATTTCCAGAAAAAATTTCTTGCTGATTTGCTGAAAAACTATGTGCAACAGGGTATTTATTTTCCACGGTAAAAGCATTTATTTGGTTATGATAGGCATTTACGTTTAGATTTAATACATACCATTTTCCAAAATCTTTCGAAAAAACAAGTTCAATTCCGGTGTTGTAACTGCGTTTTACATTTTGAAATACGGCATAAATCAAATTACTTCCTGCAACGGTCGTCGAAATTCGGGTAATTGTTCCATCAGTAATCCGATGATATGCGGCAGCATAGAAATAAGCACTTTTCCAAGTTGCCTTATAGCCCAATTCAAGAGAATTAGTAAACTGAGGTCTTAGACCAGGATTTCCAACCTTTATAATTTCAGCATCATCGTATTTTGGGAAAATTCGGATATCTACTTCGTTTGGCCTATCAACACGTCTATTATAAAAAGCTGTCAATTTATTTTTAGCATCTATTTTATAAGCAAAACGCATCGTTGGAAACGGTTGAGTATAATTATAACCATCCGATTTATAAGTATTGTGATTTGGATTAACCTCGTAATTTAACTTCACATACTCAATTCTTAATCCTACCTCAGCCTCAATTTTTTTATTCTCAAAAATGTAATTTCCATACAAAGCAGGAATTATTTCTTTATAGTTAGCCCAACCGCCAGCATTCGTGTCCAAAGGTGAATTTAGCCCAGGAATAAAAAGCATGTTGGTCGGGATTCCTCTTTTACGAAATTTAGCACCTGTTTCAAATCGTCCATTTTTTAAAGGCTTGATATAATCTAAATTAAAATCAAAGACCTGCTCATCAGAAAGCAGCTTAAAAGCATCTTTTCCTGAATAGGTTGGTAAAATATTATCAAAAAAATATTTCTCGTTTTCTCGATGAAAAGTGTAATTAAAACCAACATTGAATAAATGTCCCGCTTCCTTAAATTTATGCTGATAAGTGGCTGTTCCCATTAGGGTAGTTTTTAACTCATCTTCTAAAAATTGCCATAATCTTAAGCGCTGAGAATTATCAGAATTAAAAAAGACTTCATCACCATTGTCAATAATCTTTTCTCTCCCATATAAAGCAGAAAATGAAAATGAATTTTGCTCATTCAAGTTCCAATCTACACCAGTTTTTAATGTTAAAAAACCTGTATTCCTGTTTCTTTTAGTTTGTTGATTAATGATTGATCCATCGTCGTAAGTACGTGTCACAAATTCATTTTTATTTAAGGTTTGAGTATATAAATAGTCGCCTTGAAAAAAGATATTAATTTTATTTTTCCTATAATTTAATGAAAGTGAAGGATTTATCTTTGGAGTAATTTGATATTGCTTTCTTACTGTTGGCAGACTTTCTTTTTTTACCCAAAGAGCCCCAAGTCCAGAGGCAAATCCAACTTTACCATTAAATCCGTCTTTTTTATTTTTCTTGTAAATAATATTGATGATTCCTGCATTTCCATTGGCATCAAATTTTGCTGAAGGATTATTGATTATCTCAATTCTTTCAATTGCAGAAGCTGGGATATTATCTAAGCCTGATTGATTTCCAAAACCTGTAATTGCCGTTTGCTTACCGTCAATAAGAATGGTTACTTTATCATTTCCTCTCAATTGGACTTTTCCGTCTTGAATTGTAACTCCAGGCAAATTTTGCAAAGATTGTAAAACGGATCCCCCACTTTGAGCAACATTATTCTCTAATGAAAATGTTTTTTTATCCATTTTATCACTCACTATATCTCGCTTAGCAACAACATCAATTTCAGTTAAGTTTTGTACTTCTGGTATTAAATCGATACTCGCCAGATCTAGAAAAGCAGACAAGGTCCCTACATAGAGTGCAGATTTTTTGGTACTGTAACCAGGAACAACAAATTCTAAATAATAATCGTTTGGTTTGACATTACTTAAAGAAAATCTACCCTCGTCATTCGAAATTGTTCCAGTGACAAAAGAACTATCAACAACTGTTTTTAAGATAATTTTCCCAAATGGTATTACAACTTTTGTTGTTTGGTCCTTAATTATTCCTGAAATTGTAACTGAATTACTTTGAGCAAATGAAACTAGAATATTGGCACAAAAAAGAATTGCCACTAACAAGGATTTCTTCATTTTTTTTGGATTTATTACAAAATTGCATCTGAACTTAGAATTAATTTTGAATTTTTAGAAATTCAATTGGAAAGCGTGTAAATTGTTTTCATATTCATAAACTATTTCCCAATTATTTATCTCAACTATTTTTTTCAAAATGGATAAACCTAAGCCATTTCCTTCTGATGATGGGTTAATTTTTTGAAAACGAACATATAAATTTTCTTTTACTAATTCTTGGTTTAAGCTAGTATTTATAACTTTAATATAAGTGTTAGTTAAGATTATTTCTATTTTTCCATTGATATAATTGTGCTTTACAGCGTTGGATAAAAGATTAAATAGTACAGATTCCAGCAGTTGTTGATTTGCCCTTAAAATCACATTTTCTTTCAAGTTACTTTGAATGATTAAATGATGAGCATCAAATTGCTCTGCAAAAAGAACAGTATGTTCTTGCATCATTTTTGACAAATTGACCTCCTGTTTTTCAAAATCTGTTTTTTCCAACTTTGATAAAAAAAGTAAATTTTTGTTTAATCTATTTAATCTCGCAACTGTAAGGTTTATCTTCTGAATAATACCCGCTTGTTCAACAGTTAAATCTTTATTTTGAATCAATAATGCTAACTGATTCTGAAAAATGGCTAAAGGAGTTTGTAGTTCATGTGCTGCATTTTCTACAAATTCTCGTTGGTTTTGATAAATTCCCAAATTGGTATTTATCAAATTTTCAAAAGCTTGATTCAAATTTTGAAATTCTTCTATTTTTGATTCTGAATATTCAAATTTTGTCATTTTATCAATCTCAAAGGATTTAATGGAATTTAAAGTCTGGTAAAATGGTCTCCAAATTTTCACCGAAATTATTTGTGTTAGAATAAACAATCCAAGTATCAGAAAAACCAAAAGAAATACAAACAGCATCAAAATACTTTTGATAATATCCTCCTTTTCGAAAAGATTATCTTTTGTTTGTAATGTAAATAATTTATTTTCAATCAAAATCGGATGCTGATATTCTAGAAAGGGTATTTTTTCCTTTTCAATGATATCAAAAACTTCAATTTCTTTAAACGTTTTATGTTTTGATTTTAATACAACAATTTTTTGATTTGTATTGTATTTATTCCATGTTGCAATTTCGTCAATTTTTAATTTATTTTGATACGTTGATTCAAACATTTTCGACTTTAAAACAAGCGCTTCATGTGTCTCACCAACATATATTTTCTTTAGAAAGAAGTAAAATGCAAAACAGGAAATAAGCAAAATTAAAATTGAATATATTGCATAGAGTTGTAAGGTTTTGTTTAATAATTTCTTTCTCATAGTTCCCATTTATAGCCTATTCCGTAAACTGATTTCACATAATCGACAGCACCAAATTCTACTAACTTTTTCTTTAAATTTTTGATGTGCGCATAAACAAAATCATGATTGTCAAACATATCAGCCATGTCTCCAGACAAATGTTCAGCAATAGAAGATTTAGATAAAACTTTCCCCTGATTTCCAATCAAAAACAGCAGCAACTCTAATTCTTTTTTTGTTAAACTTACCAGTTTTGAATTGACCAACACATTCTTTGATAAGATATCAATTGAAATTTCATTAAAAGTAATTAGATTTTGTCCTTGAAATTGTTTTCGTCTAATCAAGGCTTGAATTCGAACCAAAAGTTCAGAAAGATGGAAAGGTTTAGTAAGATAATCGTCAGCTCCTAATTGCAAGCCCTCGATGCGAGTTTCTAAGTTCTCTTTGGCAGAAATAATAATAACACCTTCCGTTTTATTTTTCGATTTAAGTTCCTTTAAGATCTCAAATCCATGACCATCGGGCAAAGATAAATCCAATAAAATACAATCGTACTCATACAAGCTAATTTTTAAAAAAGCGTCATTTTTTGTAGAAGCAATTTCGCAAACACAATTTGAACTTTCTAAATATTCTTGAATACTTCTGGAAAGTAGCTTTTCATCTTCTACAATTAATATTTTCATACTGCTAATTTACATTTGAATTTTGTAGAAATTTTGAATTATTGATTTATTCTTTCCTCTTGAAAAATTTTGGTCAATTACCTTTGTGAAACTTATGGCATTCTGAAAAGTTATAATTCCGATATATGGGATTATCCTTTGATGGCCATGAACGGCAATCCTGGAATATGCTTAACTCTAAAAGATTCTCCGGATTTGCAATAGTATAGAGTTTTACTACACCTTTATTCAAAAGGGATTTAAAACGTAAATTAGTTACCTTTGGTAAGAAAAATATTTTTTAAGATGGAAAACATTTTCACATTCAATCCGACAGCAAAAGAGTTAGTTGAATTAACTGGCTCAGAAAATACGCAAGAAAAGGACTATCTGAACGAAAGAACTAGTGATTTTATCATTTTAGATTTAGCATTGTTATTTCAAATACGCAATGACTATGAAAAAGCAGAAAATTACTGGCAGCAAATCAAAGAACTCAAAACTCAATACGATTTAGGATTTGATGATCAAATAATTCCCATTTAATTATGATTGAAATAGATAAAATAGAATTTAAAACAAATTCCGTCTTTGACCTTACAGAGGATTTAGATTTGATTGAACAAGCTATTGGCATGAATTTTACCCAGCCTAATGAATTTTTATTTATGTCGAAGGAATGGTATTTAGAAAATACACTTGACGTTGCAAAAGTAATAGATATGTTAACATTTGTAGAAGAAGTGTTAGAGGACCCAGCTTTATTTAAATTACTTGAGGAAAAATATCGTGATTTACTAGATGCATTTTTCAATGAGTAGATTGTTTTTTTTGTCGTAATAAAGAGGTTTGCTTTTTAATCTTTACACTGTACCATCATTTTTCGCCTGTTTTAATCAAAAATTCTTTGTTGCTAAAATCCATTTTCATTCACTGAAGTTCTGTCAAATTTTAGTGAATAAGCCTTGTGAAATTATTGAGTATAGTACAATTAATAATTCCGATATGTGGGATTATTCTAGGATGGCCATGAATGGCAATCCTGGAATATGGGCACTTTTTTCATTCCAGAAGGATAAATCGGATTGTTTTGGGCAAATTGAGTTAATTGAAGTCCTGAAACAACTTTAGTATTTTTTTGCGTTTTGTATAAGATTTTTATCTAAAACGCAACTTTTTACTATTTTGAATTGGAAGAGAAGTTGTCAATTTTTGTGACAACAAGGTAAATCCAAAACATGTTGTTTTTTATAAGTCCTTAAATACAAAAACTAAGATTTTGGTTTTAAAAAATCCCATCCCACATAGTTGTTAATTAAACTTTTCATTGATTCAGAAGGCACTTGAATTAGTTTTATTTCCCCACTTTCTTTAAGCATTGATTCTAAATTAATAGGCGAAATTTGTTGATATTCAACTATTACTTGAAAAAGTAATCCACCACCAAAAAAAAGAAAATTTTGTTCCCCTTTTTCTTTTTTACTAATATAGGGAGAGAATATTATTTCATTTGGTACTTCTTTTAAGTGTGCATAGTTCCAAACGCTGACTGGAAAATGGTTTGCTGAAATGAATTTATTTTCCATTAAAATTAATCTAACTTCTTCTTCTTGTTCAAGACTTAATTTAACCTCTGCAAAAGTTTTTGAAATTGAACATTTCCACAAAAGAGAAAGTACAAACAACTTGAGTTTATGATAATTTATGTTCTTTACTTCATGATAATGTTGAAAAGGTGTAATTGTGACTCTATCTTTTCTTCCTAATCCACCATATAAGAACTTACTCGCATAATCCTCAAATTGAGATAGAATGACATTGTCACAATTATGACATAGAATATTTGCTTCATATGCGTTGTCAGGCACATTCTTCACAACAGAAGTATCCACTGACATTACAACGAACCCTTTTTTATTTTTATTAATCGATCTTGTCAGGAAAAATTTCGGCAAAATATGTGACTTTTTAAGCAATTTTTTTTTTGCTAAACATAATCTGCATTTTCCAGTATTTTCCAAATTTTATGCTTGTTTATTTAATCCAGAAAATATTGCATCAATTATTCCAATTACTGCAATAGCACCCAAGCCAATTGCAACCCCCGATATAGCATTGTCTACCTGGTGGCTTTTGTGTTCACCACGATGTACCCAATTTTTGAAATGCTCACAATTATTTGTCAAATAATTGTATGATTTTTCACCAACTCGAGACAAAGCTCTATTTACTGCTGCTGTTCTATTCTGATAAGGACCTGGAAATCTATCAATTTTACTAGGAACCAAAACCTCTAGAAATTGAGCAAGTTCGTGATTGGGTATTACTTTCACACCCTTGGTGTAATTTGCGACAAATCTATGATCATTATTCCTATCTACTCCAACATAGATAACATAATGATCAACCATGCCAAGCAGTTTCTTTTGCATAATAATAGCATCTGCTGGCTGAATTGCGAATTTTTGAATAAATTGATTTAAAGTCATAGTATTTGATTTTATTTTCCAAAATTAGATATTAAAAATCTATCCAATTTCCAACTTTTACTCATAGTCAACTCAAGGTAAAGTTAAGGTCAAGATTTTTTGGTGTAACTACTTATCCATTTTAGTACATCTTCCTTTAATTGCTCATGTTTTCGACGGCTTTGTGTAATTCGGTATTTTTCTGTTTTCATGTCTTTTTCAAACAAAAGTTTTTTTTCAAAGTCAAAACTGTAATGCCTTAATGGTGTAAAATGTTTTGCTTTTTTGCCTCTGGCTGAAATGAATCCTTTTGAATTCAATTCATCGAAGAGAACAATTAGAAAATCTTTACCCGACTTATTAAATCTTACTTGTTTATTTACCATATCTACTAAAAACAAACTTTTAAATTCAGTCGTAGATTTGATTAATTTCCTATCTTTTAAGCAATAAGCTAGGTCATTCAAATTCTGATCCAAACAGCACCATTCATAGTAGTAGTTTTCATATTCTAACTTAATTGGTTGAAGAGTAGCATCTACACTATGTTTTAAATCAAACCCCATAATACGAACTAAGGCATCATAATTCCAATTATTGAGCTCACAAGTTACCTTAAGTGGTTCAGCAATGATTTTAATTAGTTTATCGGGATTTAATTTAGTTTTAAATACAATTTTTGTCAACATTAACTTAGATATTTCGCTAATTACGTATTCCAATTCATTTTTTAAATCCGCATCAACTATTCTTTCTAATTTATTATTTATTTGAGTGAAAAATGAGGTTGCTAGTGAGTTAATGAAAGTTTCTTTTTTCAATTCGGATTGAATCACTTTTTTATCAATTATTTCGAAAACTCTTACGATGGGTTTATCGAGTTCCATCTCAACTAATGACTTTAGAATTTCTGACTTATCATCCACAAAAATCTCTGCAATAATTTCCTTTAATCTATTGTCTCCCATCTCTAAATTGAAACTAAATATGTTTTCTAATTATTTCTTAAAAATTTAATTACCTGCTCGACTGAATCCAAATTGAAGTAGACAATTATGTCTCTTGGTCCACTGCTCTCAATTCGTGTAATTTCCAATTTATCATCATTTTTCACAATATCTATTGAAATTGTTTCCAATTCGTTTAGAGCTTTTTGAAGATAAATTCTATATTCTTTATTATAACTTCCGTCGACCTTAAATCCTAATTCATACAGCTTATTTAATTGCTCCGAAACTTCTCCGGTGTTTTCACAGAATGCACATTCCGATTCATTTTTACATTGTGGACATATCATAATTCTTAGCTTAATTCTTTATCTTCTTGCTCACTCAAATTTTGAACCTCCTTTGGTAACTCCTTTTTCGGCTTCAAACCTAAGTTCTTCAATTTTGTTGCCTGCAAAACCAAATTATCATTACCGGTTGAAAGTTGTTTAAATGCCTCATCGTATTTACTTTGAGCCTTATTTATACCTTCACCAACTCCTTTCAAATTATCAACAAAACCTACAAATTTGTCATATAATTTTGCTCCTCTTTCAGCAATTTCAATAGCATTTTGATTTTGATATTCGCGTTTCCATAAATCAACGATTAACTTCAACGATGTTATGAGGTTGGTAGGATTCAGTAGTAAAATTCGCTTATCATAGGCGAAATTCCACAAATCAGGGTCTCCTTGTAATGCTGCAATGTATGCTGGTTCACTCGGAATAAACATCATCACAAAATCAAGCGCTTTATTGTAATCATCATAGCCTTTTGAACTCAGAGCCAAAATATGCGTTTTGATTGATTGCACATGTGCTGCCAATTCAGCTTTCTGAACATCTGGGTCAGTTGAATCCAAATAGCGAGTAAAGGCAGTTAATGAAACTTTTGAATCAATAATAACACTTCTGTTATCTGGGTACTTTATCACAGCATCAGGACGCATTTTTTTACCTTCTGAATCTGACAAAATGGCTTTTCCTTCATCATCCGTTAATTGATGTTCCATGAAATATTCGCGGTCTTTTACCAAGCCCGATTTTTCCAAGATACTTTCCAAAATCATTTCACCCCAACGTCCTTGTGTCTTGGATTCACCTTTAAGAGCACGTGTCAAGTTTTTGGCTTCCTCACTGATAACTTGGTTTAGTTCAGCTAATTCTTTGACCTTTTCGCCTAATGAAAAACGTTCTTTGGATTCTTTATCATAAACTTCTTCAACTTTGCTTTTGAATTTATCTAAATTTTCCCCCAAAGGCTTCAGTAATGCTTCAATATTTGTCTTGTTTGTGGCTGTAAATTTTTCCGTTTTTTCTTCCAAAATGCGATTGGCAATATTCTCAAACTCTTTACTGAACTTTTCATTCAGTTCTTTCATTTCATCCTTTTGCGTTTCTAATTTTTCTGTCAAAGAAGTCAGACTTGCCTTGGAACTAGCTAATTCACTATAGATTTTATTAAAATCTGTCGTCTTTGCCAAAAGCTCCTCTTGACTTGTTTTTAATCTTTCGGTGATTGAATCTAATTCACGTTGAGAGCTTTCCATTTTTAAGTTAGCCTCAATTATTTTTTTTTCAACTGCATTTTTCTCCAAAACATTTTCGTTAAGTTCTGTTTTTGTTTTCTCAAACACAACATTAACCTCTAATATTTTCAGTTTGGCATTTTGCAATTCGTTTTCTAAAGTAGCAATCGTTCCTGTACTTTTTTGCTTCATAAATAGCCAGGAAATTAATCCTCCTATAATTAATCCTCCTAATAAAAATAGTATTTCCATTCGCTTATTTATTTAAATAGGACTACCCAGTAAAAAATTTCTTCCTCTTTGTGTCAGTTGATATTGTTGATTTGGATCATTTGCCTGTTCCAATGTATATTCAATAAATCCATTGTTTTTCAATGGTTTGACATAATCATCTCGGTATCTCTCTTTACTTTTATAGCCCAGTAATGTTGTTAATTCCTCTAAAGAAATTGGCAGAATAGTTAAAATAAGTGTACTTAATAAAACGCGACCTCTCTTTTTCAGTAACTCCTCACTTTTTTCTTCCCAACTCCCCACTTTTTTTAAATCGTCTATCGTTAGAGCATTGTTTATCAAGAATCTAAAATCTTCGAACTCCCTACTTTTTTCTTTCCAACTCCTCACTAAATGAAATGCTACTTCATCCCAATCGGACAGTCTTTTCAGACTCAAATCAAGTGGATAAGCCATTAATTGCATTAGTCTATCTTCACCGAGTTCCTTATCTTTCAATTGAGCAAGAGAACGATAAATACGATACATGTCTCCAACTTGGTGGCTAGCCATTGGAATAACACTCAAAAAAGGTTCGTCTTCCACAAACATTGGATGTGCACCACCAGTATAAGCAACAACAAATTTGTTCATATTTTTAACACCGGAACCAATTTCATCAGCCCAGGTCAGAACATTAAAAAATGCTCGAATATTGGGATTTTTGGGTTCGGCGTCAAAAGTTTCAAGGTCTAATGGTCCTCTGAAACGCATTCGATTAGGATTTGTTGTTTCCACCCGGTCATCATAAATGACTACCTCAGTTGGCAGGGCATTGTTATACTCCCTATGGATAATTATATTCCCTACCAATTCACGGAAGATGAGTTCTCGCAAATCTATTCGTTCTCCATTTTTACCTTGATGGAATTTTTCAGGCCATTTATCCTTAATAAAAGCCAAGGCTTTCAAGTATGAATCTATTAAATTGGTTTTTAGCAACAGGCGATCATCCCAGCGGTCTAAATTCACTCTTCGTTCTAAAATATCAATTCGATAGGCAGGCAAAACATTTCCAATCACATCATCTGTTCCAAATACCAATGCAGCTGCCAAGGTCAACCCTTCTTCTCCAGTGGTAAAATCTCTTCTTAAAAATCGGGCATCGCGCAAAATTCGTTCGTTGGTGGCTTCCAACCAAGGATGGTTGGCATTGGTTAAAGAAAGTCTTGAACGTACTTTGTCAAATAATCCGGCATCTAAATCGTCTATTTTTAAATGAGGTAAAATTTGATTTTCGGTAAACACATTACGCTTGCGAGCATACATTTCAGCGATCCGTGCTTCATCTGTAATTCTAAAATCGCTGTCATTTTCACGATCATAAATTACGGTACAATGTTTGTGAACAAATGAACTTATCGGTACACGGATATAAAGTAGTTTACCATTAGCATGTTCAACTTCATTCACAGCCAGTGGAAAAGGCGGATTCAGAACATCAGGATTATTTAAAGCGGTTACAATATCTTGCTTCAAACGCATCAAATTTTGTTCTTCCAAGCCGAGTACATTTCCTGCATCCGTTACACCCAATAAGATGACACCCCCTTCACGATTCAAGAAAGACACCACGGTATCATAAAACGAATCTGGAACACCTTGTTGAGCTTCCTTAAACTCAATCCGTATATTTTCTCCTTGTGCAAGGATTTTATGTAATTCCTGTTGGGTCATTTAATTATTTAATAAAGCATTAATTCTATCAATCCGTATTTGTGCATCAATAAATTGTGGACTCAATTCAAGTACTTTTTTATACTTATTTATTGCATCTTTTAAATAGTTTTGTTCCTCTAATTCAATTCCGAAATTATACCAAAACATAAAGTTACTTGGCTCTAAATTCACTGCTTCAAGATAGTATTGCAATGTTTGATTTTTCTTATCGGGTAAATAATGTAGTAAATTTGCACAGTCAAAATAATACATTCCACAAGTAGGATTCAGTTCAATTGCTTTTGCTATGTCCCTCAATGATTCATTAATTTTCCCGCTGGCGGCGTATGAAATGTGCCGACTTTTAAAAGCATAATCAAATGTTGGGTCAAGTTCAATCGCTTTGGTGTAATTATAAATAGATAACTCTAAATCTTGGGCATAAAAATGTGCAATTCCAAGCATTGTAAACTCTTCTGCTGTGCAAGGATTTAATTCAATATGTGCATCTTGAATACGTTGATGCATGTATCGTACTTTTTCAATTATTTCCGAATCATCTGGATTCTCTCTTAATGCTTTCCCGCATTCAGCAAGAGCCTCTACAAATTTGTCGGCTTCCATTAATTCCGACAACTTTTGTTTATAATTTTTCATTCCTTTTTATTTTAAAAATAATCCCCATACCTTGCTATATCGCCAATGAACTTAGATAACGGTCTTTCATTATGTGCATTAGAGTTTGGATAAGCTCTCAAAATTATTCTATCTAGGGTTTCGATGTCTGGGATCAATTTTGTTCCTGAATTTTCAGAATTATATTTATTTAATAATTCTTCTCTTTTACTTTTTGGTAAAAAGCGACCTAATTCAATTATTTCAGCTGCAATGTTTGAAAAATTTGAGTAAATCCCCGTGAGATCAAAAAGTTCATCATGGTTTTTAACCTTTAAGTTTTTTTTGTTTGTAATTTCTATTTTTATTTCGCTTTCCTTTTTAATAACTGAAGTCAAACTCTTAATATCTTCGTCAATTGCGAAATTAAATAACACACTAAAAGACTCAATATAAGGATGACAATATTTATCAAGTTCAAATTTTATTGATCCTTTATTCAAATTACAATTGGCGCAACTAGGTACCAAGTTAAATAAAGAAACCGAAAAGAAAGGATATTTTGATTTTGGAAAAATATGATCAATTTGGTAATTTGACGCTTCCTTCTGATTGTTAATAAAATTAACAGTATACTGACAATTACAATAAACGCAAGAGTTGATTCCGTGTTTTTTAAAATGTATTTTTAATTCTTTTTCTTGTAGCTTCTTATACCCAAGTGCATCTATTAATTTTTCTGTAAATTTTGTAGAATTCGTTTTTTCTCCATGCTGATTATAGAATTTAATTTTATACTTTTTGTCAATATATTTACACCAATTTTCAATACTTTTAGGTGACATTTTTACTATTTTTTCAAAGTGCTTATGAACTAAACAAATAAAATAGTATTCAAAATACAACTTTAAACTAAAGTATTCTGTCATTAAATTTTCTAATCCACGCAGGGGACCAATAAAATCAATTCTTCTAATCCCTAGATTTGGTTCTTTAATTAAGTTAAAGTAAAACTCTACATCAATATCTTTAATCTCTATTTTATCCATTCAATTTCTTCTTAAGTATTTCGACCACTTTTTCAGCCTCTTTTAATTGCACCTCCAATTCACTTGTTTTTATTGCGATTTCATTTAATAAATCAATTAGCCTTGTCCTCAATATAACATCGCCAACCATGTCAATTCTTGTTTTAAGAGACTTATAATCCTTCATTGAAATAACTTCGTTTTTTTCTATTATTTCAAAAAGTTCATCATAAAGTTTAATAATAGTTTGCCGAGCAAATTCCCCAATAAAAGATTCATCCATAAAAAATGTATTAGCCAATAGATCATAAATGTTTGCCCCAAAACTTTGCGGAAAATCTTTTTTTTGAGGAAAACCTTCTTTGAGAAGTAAAATATTATTTAACGGAATATCAGACAAAATAAATGGAGAATGAGTAGAAAAAATAATATTAACATTTTTAATACTTGGTATCTTTAATAAATTTATGTTTTTAATTAATTCGTATATAAAGATTCTTTGAAAGTTTGGATGAAAGCATATTTCTATTTCGTCGAAAATTAGATTTACATTTTTATACTTAATAATTGGTGGCCTTGAACTAGATTGAACAGAATTTAGGTTTCTTAAATGATACAATACAGTATGTAAAGTATAGAGAAATTGTAATTCACCTGAACTTAAGCTGGCTGATAAAAGCGATTCATATCCTTTAATAAAATATTTTATTGTCGGTTTGAAAATTCCACCAGGCACTAATTCCAAATCTACTGCTCCATTGTGACTTACTTCCATAGAATAATCATTCAAATCATTCAGGTTTAATGTAGTTTTAAGTTTGAAATCTTTAATTTTTTGTCCGTAATCTTCATTTTTAGTTACCCTTGTATATGATAATTTATTTCCTTTGAAAAATTTACTATCCTTCAAAAACATCATTTGTCTTAATTTCAGAGTTATATGACTATTATCATTACAAATTCTATCAACAAGAAGTTCTGATTCTGTAAAATCTTCAAGTTGTATATAAAAATCCTGTGAGAGTCTACTTTTATTATTTTTAAATATAAGAGGTTTTTCGAATTTCAAAAGATATAATTTAAAAATCTTCTTTAAAATATACTCAAAAAATAGAAACTCTAGATAATCCTTTAAAATAGGATTATTACTTTCGATGACTTCAATTTCATTAATAATTTTATTTTCAATACCACGAATACCAAGTTTTCTAATTTTGTTCAATTCCTTAATCTTCAACTCACTAACTTCTGCAATTTTCCTATTAGTCTTATTGTTAATACTCGATTCGTTTAATTTTCTAATTATTTGATTTACTAATATATATATGCTTTTTTTAGATTTTTTTTCAAACGATTTATATGAATTATTAATGTTAATCTTTTTATTCTCCCAATAAATAAAATAAAGACTTTTAGTATCTAATTCTAAATCAAATTCATCTACATATTTTTCACCAATAAGGTTAAATGATTTACCCTGATTTTCAATTATATTGAGGATAAATCTATAATTGGAAAGTTCATTTTCAATATTAATATCAATTTTTCCATTAGCTCTATATGGATTAATAACTAAAGGCGCTTGATAACCATCATTTTTATGAAACAATGGTTTAAGCCAAGGACTGTAAATTTCATTTAGTCCATAAAGCGAATAGTTAAGTGCTACTGAATAACAAAATTGACTTAAATCAAATTTGTCAACCAATGGTTTCTTTTTTGGGTTAAACACAAAATGTTTTGTAATTCCTTTACTTCTTCTTATGCTTCTTATTTCATTTCTGATCAATTTATCTTGTTCTTTAATTGGAGTTGAATAAAATAATTCAAGTTCTAAACTGAATATTGCATTAGATACGTACCCCCCAATTATATTATTCTTTCTTCCAATTTCAGTGAGTTCTTTTTTAATTTTCTTTTGCTTTTCGGAGAGGCAAAGTGATAAAAGATAAATCAGCTCCAACAATGTACTCTTTCCACTTCCATTCTCTCCGACAATAGCTGAAATGTTTATATTTGGTCCATTTGGGGATGAATAAATATTAAGTCCATTTGGAGGATATTCTATAGAAATCACTTCTCCTGCTTTATCCATTGTGTACCTAAAATTATCATACAACACATATAATATACCATTTTCAAGACTCTTAGATATTTCCTTACTGCAGTTTTCCAATGGTCTTATTGCTATAATTCTAAAGTCCTCCATTATTAAATATAATTTTTTATGATTTTATAATTCTATTATTCAATTAATTAACCTCCACAATCTCCCATAAATCTTTATCAATTCCAGATAAATATGCATCAAATCTGTCTTTATGTACAGCGAAACAAAGCAAGTCTGTTGGTCTAGAAAAACCAACATAAGCCATTTTTGCTGATTGCTTAATTCTTTCTCCAACTTTGGACGTTATTTGAGTCCCCATAAATTGTCCTGCTAAACGTTGTGATTCGTAAGATTTTGAATTTACACCAGTTCCGTCTTTTTGAAAATATGACTCCAAATATAAGGTAGCACTATGTGTTTGTCCTTTTACAGCATGAACACTAGTGATCTCAATTTCAATACCTTCCTCTTTATAATGATTTGTAATTTTTGTAATTACCTCATTTTCGGTGGGAATTTCAACATTTTCATCATTGATGAAATTTGAACTTAATGAAATAGTTTTGCCAAATATTTCAAGTAAAGTAATAACATATATTTTCATGCCATTCCAAACTTCATTTATATTTCCATTAATTATTCCAATTGACCAATTATAAAGATTCAAATTTAAATCCTCAGATTTTTGAAAATCTTTTTCCTGAATGTAGTCAGTTAACTTTTTCATTGTGTAATATCTTTCGTCTATAGTCCTGATATTTTCTAAACGTAAAATTTTCAAGAAAGCATTCAAAATATTCCTCCGTAATGGTTCTAGAGTCTGTTTTTTTTCATAATAAATTAAATATTTTTTTAAATTGTCATAATCTAATTTAGGTTTACCTTTTTCTTTTTTGAATCCATTAAAATAATCTTCTAAACGCAGTTTTGAAGCATCCTTTCTACTTGTTTCATCTTCTTTCCAATCAGTATTCCAACAAACAACTTTGATTGGTTTTTCAGAATTTTCCAAACCTTTTTTTTTTACAATTTGGGCAAAACAACGAATAATATTAATGGTAGTTGCATTTTCAAAAACCAAAATATGAGGTTTTATTTCGCATTCATTTTTTCCAACAATATCAAAATTTGAATCGCTGTATAAAGCAAATTTTTTCACTACATCGGCAATAGGCTTACTTAATCTTTGACTTCCACTTAAACGTAAAATTTCTGCTCTATCCACCCAAACATCTGTTGCTTTTACAGAATTATAAATTGCTTGATTTTTGTCGCCGATTCGTTGTATTTTTGAAATACTGTTCCCTTCTTCATAAAATATCTTTTCTAATAAATTGTACTGATGAGTGTCCATATCTTGCATTTCATCTACAAAAACGAAAGGAAAACGTTTTTGTAGAATGGTTTTAAGTGCTGGTCTTTTGGACAAATACATATTTGCTAAAAAATAAGCATCATCAAAATGTAAAGTGCCTTCTTTTTGCATTATTGTGTATTTAAACTTTACAAGCCATTCTCTTATTCTTTTCTTTTCGTTGTCTGCAAAGTCTTGCCAATTTCTACCTCTTACTGGTTTCTTTATTAGTAATTCATCACCGTTAACTGAACTTACCACTTTAATTTCGTTATTTTGATATGCCAATCTAAAAGCGAATTGACAATTATTTCCAATTAGAAAATACTTAGCATTTTTTTGTTCTTGAATAGTAAAATCTCTCAAATTGAACCTCAGATACTTGCTGATAGACTCATCATACATTACGTTGTCTATTCTATTTGGCTTAATTTTAAACTTTGAAATATAATATGGAACAGCCAAAAATTCATCAACAAAACTCTGAATTGTTCCAATAAAATTAGGATAGGAAAATAGTTTTGGGCAATGTTTTTGAATTTTTTCTTTGATCTCGTCAATTGCAGCATTTGTATGTGACAAAACTAAAATTCCAGAACCGTCAGTAAATGGGAGCTTCTGTTCCAAAATAACCAATTTAGCTAGTAAAGAAGTTGTTTTACCACTTCCTGGTACAGCTTGTAAATCTATTGTGCTGAAATTAGTTATAAAGACTCTACTTTCAGCATCAAATCTTTTACCAGTAGGTAAAAGCAATTTTTCAGCAAACTGAATATCCGCATCTGTTATCTCAAACTCTCGATGCATATTTTATTGCTTTTATTAGATAATTAATTGTGTCGGTTGCTTCATCAATATTTTGAATCATACGTTCCTCTTTTTTTATATCCCCTTCAATCAAATTTGCTAGTTGATATGCTATTTCTGTTTTTTTCAGTCCTTTGTTTATAAGTTTTTCCGCTAGTGTTTTTTCAAAATCGGTAGTCCAATCAGTGTGAGTATGAATTCCTTTTACAGCATTTTGAAATACTTCAGTTATACATGTTGATTTGAATAGGGAGTACTCTAAAGTCCAATTAGGTGCAGGAAAATAAATAACATTTTCTTTAGATTTTCCAATAATTTTAGCCAATTCTAGTTGTGTTTCATTCTCAACATCAATTTTTACAAAGTCATATTTATATTTGCCTTTGCTATCCTTATTCGGTTTTCCAGATGCATCTAAATTTAATTGTTTTTGATACTCTCTAATGTCAGAATCTGTAATGACTGCAACTGGCGTACTCATGTTTGGTCCTTTTTGCCGCAAGAAAATATTTGCATAGTGATCAAACCCTGTATGTCCAATATTTACAATAGAAACGCCTTTTTCAGTCAAATTAATTCCTATTGCTTTAGCAATACTAGGCAAAAGAATTTCTTCTGCCCATCCCTCAACCAATATAACACCTTTTGCAAAAAATAAATTTGCCTTAGTTGAATCCAGAAATCTTTCTAAGAACTTATAATTTTCGTTTGCTAATTTAGTGTAAGTGGCACCCATAGGAAATGCTGTTCCATTATTACAAATTATCAAATTTTTAAGTTTTAGTTTTGAGGCTAAATTAGGACTATGTGTTGTAAGAATTAATTGAATGTTACTGTGGTTTTGAAAAGCTTCAATTACTTGCATTTGTGCTTGTGGATGCAGATGTGCCTCCAATTCTTCAACTAAGCCCAAACGTAAACCAGTCCAATTTGATTTGTTTAAGTGAAGTAATTCGGCGGCCATAAACAAGCGATTCAAAGTGCCCAAGCCCGGATTAGGTTCGTCTTTTAACGACAATGTTAGTTTTTCGAGTATACTTTTAATGTCATTTGATGTTGCGACAAATTCAGTTTCCTTATCCTGTCCATAAAAAGGTTTAATGTAACTATCAATTCTATCTTTAATCTGTTTACCTAATTTTGCTTTTCCTGCTTCATCTACATCATTAAAGAACGTTTCTAATTGATTCTTTAAACCAGAAAAAATTTGTAATAATTCGTTATCATCTTCTTTTCCTTTGAAAGCTTCGTCTCCTAAAAGAATTTGCGATAATCGTGAATTACGTTTTGCAATAAGCTCATTTTCGGCATCGCGTAAAGGCTTCAAATATGTAGCTTTAAGGTATTCTTTGGCCTCAGCAGGAAGCAGATACCCATCTTCATCAACTCCCGCTTTTACATCAGCAGGCAATATTTTTTTTCCTTGACGATTAGCGTCATAATTAAGTTTTAAAAATGGTATTTTGACTCCCTCTTTTTCATACCAACCTAACCATTGCGTGAAATTTTTCGCTTCATTAGGGGATAAATCAATAAATATTAATTCTATTCTAAAACGGTTTGCATTATTGTGAAAATCTTTGTCTTCAACTCTAATATAATCGTAACTATGAGTTTTTAAAACCAATTTAATTGCATCTACAATTGCAGTTTTACCCGAATCATTTTCGCCAATTATTACATTCAGACCTTTAGTAAAGTGTAAATCTAAATGTGGATCAGTTTGGTAATCAGACGCTTCTGCAGAACCAAATTTTCTAAAATTCCATAATTTAATATTTCTTAGGTACATATCTTTAGTGATTATTTCAATCAAACTTAACCCCCGGCAACCCCTTCACAATCTCCACCGTCTGCACACTCACATTAATCACACTCAACAACAAATCCAAAATATACCTAGGATTGCCAACTTCGTCCGCCCAATCGTTTGGGTCATTTTTGATGCCCGAATCTTTGTGGGTCGTAACAGCGTATCTTTCCATGATCCATTCGATAGCGGATTTTCCATTTACAACATATTCGTATGCTTCTGGGGGAATATTAGAAATAGTTATTTTACTGTTGTAATTAATCGTATCTGGTTGATCTTTTGCCTTTTTACCTGTCGAGAAACGCATTTTCTCAACACGGAAGAAATCAGAATCATTTCCTGAAACGGTGACTCCTTCAAAAGCAGGAACTGTCTCATAATTCAAATGCAACTCTGCCAACTTTCTACCAGCCTTGCTAAATGCCCAAAAATCTCGTACATCCTCTAATAAAGGCAAACGGGGCAACATTTTCTTTAAATCATTGGCGAAGGTTTCTCTGTACTCTGGACTATACAGAAATCCATACACATAATAGAAAATGTCCTCTTTGGAAACGTTTTTACCATAAATTTTAATTGCCCGCTCTAGAATAAAATCAGAAACGCCATCTCTACGAATGTAATCGTTTTCATCATTTGAATCAAAAAGGCCTTTTTGTACAGAGTTGTTTTCTTCAAAATAGTATAGAGGGAAACATTGAGATGCACCTAAATACCCTAAATCAACAATTTTATTTGAAATAAGTACTCCAAAATCCTTTTTATCGCCAGCTCCAGGTACACAAATTATTAGGTTTTTATCATTTCCATTTGGGAAAATTTTTGGCATTTGATATACTCGTTCATTTAAATTTCTGTCAAAGTATAAATTCTGCTTAAAGAAAGGACGATATTCTACTACACAAATTCCATTTTGTTTATAGTCAATTTGCTTATTTTTCACAGCTGAATTTATCAATGATTCTGTCCATGATATTTTTTTTGGGTCAAAATCTAAAATTGATTCAATATTTTTTAAATCAGGTGAATTAACAATTTTAGACCTCTGATCGTTAAAAAAATCCAATAAATTTTTAATATTTCTCTTTAAATTTATTTGGCTTGAATTATAACACCAGCTATCTCTCTGAGTTTTTAATCCATTTGAATAAATATAATTAAAGACAGTTTCTTTTGGTGTTTCTCTGTTTCCAATCTCAAAGAAATGTGAAAAACTATCGTTTCTCAAACTAATCCAATCACCATGTTCATTAGGCAGTAATTCAGTTAATTCAATGTTTTTGATAGATTTGAATCTCTTAATAATATTCAATTTTTCTTCTCGATTCAAATAATCTCCTATGTCATAATAATTGATTTTTGCTTTTTCATTTTTAGAGTTTGGATTTTTCACCAACAAGGTAACAGAAATTGGTGTCCGCGATCCTGATCCAAATACGTTTCCAGCCTCTTTTTGTCTTAATTCTCCTTGAGTTCGAGCATTACCTCGCAAATTGAAAATATAAATTGAACTAAATTCATTCTCTAAAGATTTTCTAAATCCATCTGCACTATTTCCATCCAACCATGCGCCATTAGAAACAAAAGCAATAATTCCTCCGTTTTTATCTAATCTGTCAGTACTCCAACGAAATGCCTTGATATATGAATCGTAAAGCGAATTTTTGTTTGTTGCCTTTGTTAATGCGGCATAAGTATTAGCAATTCGAGCATCTAGTTTTTCGTATTTTTGGTTTTGAGCGTTATCATTTGCAGATGTCTGCCCAACAGAATAAGGTGGATTTCCAATTATCACTCTGAGTGGTGCTTTTTTCTGTCTTTCCACACGTTCAGAATTTTGTGGAAACATATCTGAAAACATTTTTTCACTGTTGTCAGATTCACCCAATTGAAAAGTATCGGTCAATACAATTCCATCAAACGGAATGTATTTTTCTTTTCCAATTCCGTCATCAGGATCTGGCGTAGCATCGTGAAACGCATTTTCGATATTGATACTCGCAATGTAATACGCCAACAATACCAATTCATTCGCATGCAATTCATGTCGGTATTTGCGTTCCAAATCTTTTTCTTCAATCAAACCGCTTTGCAACAAACGGGTCATAAACGTACCTGTTCCTGTAAAAGGATCTAAGATGTGTACATTTTCATCAGAAACAGTTCGTCCAAACTCTTGCTTTAAAACATCATTTACAGAATGAATGATAAAATCAACGACTTCTACTGGCGTATAAACAATTCCCAATTGCTCAACCATTTTTGGGAAAGCAGTTTTGAAAAATTTGTCATACAATTCGATGATGATTCGTTGTTTTCCTTCTGCATTGTCAATTCCAGCAGCTCGCATTCGAACTGATTCGTAGAATTTATCCAATGTTTCAGCATCTTTGTCAAACGATTGGTCTTCCAATAAATCCAACATATTCTGCATAGAAACCGAAATCGGATTGTTTTTCACAAATGAATATCCTTCAAACAAAGCTTCAAACACAGGTTTGGTAATGATGTGTTGCGAAAGCATATCAATCGCCTCTTGCTCAGAAATACTAGGATTGATATTTTTTTGAAGTCCAACCAAGAATTTATCAAAAGCAGCTTGATGTGGGCCATTGTCTTTCACTAATTGTTTGATGCGAATCACTTGTCTTTCCGCAATTTCAGCCACATTTTTCGCCCATTGTTCCCAATAGCGTCTGTCCCCTACCTTATTAACCATTCGGGCAAATACTACATGTTGTAATTGCTCAAATTGCAAGGCTAATTGGTCACTAAAATCTTTTTGATTTTTGCCATTATAGGAATCATCTGGATTAAAATTTCCATCTTCGTCAAAATGAGAATCTGGTCTCCCTACTAATATTTGAGAAGGCTTATTTTTGTTTAATTCAATTTTGTTTACTGTAGCGTTGAAACGGTCATCATGTGCACGTAAAGCGTTTAAAACTGACCAAACCACTTTAAAGCGTTCGTTATCATCAAGTGCTTTATCCGCTTCAATATCAGAAGGTACAACTACTGGAATAATTATGTATCCATATTTTTTACCAGGAGCCAAACGCATCACTCGTCCCACAGATTGAACAACGTCCACTTGTGAATTTCGAGCAGACAGAAACAAAACAGCGTCTAAAGAAGGAACATCTACACCTTCACTCAAACAACGAACATTGGTTAAAACACGACATTCATTGTCTTCCGTTTCAGATTTCAACCAACCCAATAAATCATCTCTTTGAGGTGCAGACATACTTCCGTCAATGTGCTGAGAACTCATTGAAACCATTTTCTCCCCTTTTTCTGCAGGAAGTGAGTCAATGTAAGCTTCTGTTGCGGTATTGAAAGTATTTGTAATCGTTTTCGAAACTTTGATATTTGAACAAAAAGCAACAGCTCGTCTCATTGGTTCAGGATCTGAATCTTTGATTAATCCTTCATCTCCTAAAATTTGTTTGGAAAGTGCATTGATACAACCGATTAACTTAGAAGCATCATCAGTATTGATTTCAGATTCTTCATCAGCGATCATTTTTTGAACCGCTGGAGGAATGTCATTTTCATTCAATGTCAAAATGAGCACTTTGTAATCTGTCAATAAATTGGATTCAACCGCCTCACCAAAACCAATTCTGTAAATTTCTTCCCCATAAAGTGCCACATCATCCATTGAACAAAGAATTGCTTCATTTTGAGCAGCTTTACTTTTAGAACTATCATCGTACAAACGAGGAGTTGCGGTCATGTACAAACGCTTCTTTGCTTTGATGAAATCGTTGTTATGCACCTTGGTAAAAGCACTTTCGTCTTCATTGGCAATCGTTACGCCAGTAGTACGATGTGCTTCGTCACAGATGATTAAATCAAAAATGGATTCTTCTCCATATACAGTTTCTAGATTATCTTGTGCTTTGGAAATAACATCAATTGACTGATAAGTTGAAAAAACAACCGTCATTCCTGGCTTTTTATCATTTTTGATAAAACTGAATTGATTTAAAATATCGTTTACATTGGTTGACGCTGGCAATGCTAAATCTACAATTGAAGTAGTATCAACATCTTCATTTTTACTTCTACTTTTAGTAATCTCAGGATCAGAGCAAATACAAATAGCATTGATTGGTTCTCCTGCGAATGCAGACCATTCACGCAAAGTTTGTCCCAATAACGCAATCGACGGAACGAGAAATAAGACAAAACCTTTTCCATCCGTTTCTTTTTCCGCAATCTTTAAGGAAGTAAAAGTTTTTCCAGTACCACAAGCCATAATCAATTTACCACGTTCATTCGCTTTGAAATGATCATGTGTTAAATTCAGCGCTTTTACTTGGTGTTCTTTCAAATTTCGCGAAGTGACGCGGGCTTTTTCGCCGTGTACTCCATTTTCCAATTTCTCCCAATCTACTTGAGATTCATTCAAATCATATAATCCGATTCTTGTAACTGGAGGTTGTTGATTTTTGATCGCTTCACTTGCATTTGGACCCCATTTATTGGTTGTTGAAATCCAAAGGCAATTGGAAAATTTGGTCGTCTTTAAATCTTCTCCTTTAAATGATCTTCCTGAAGTAGCCAGAAATGAATCAACTGCGGGTTTATCGATTGTTGAACTTTCTTGGTAACATTTACACTGAATTGCCCAATAATCGCCCTCATTTGTCAAAGCAACTAAATCAATACCAGTATCACTTCCTCCCAAATCATTTCTTCCAGGAAATTCATTCCACAACCAAACTTTTTTAAATTTATTAGCATAGATTGGATCGGTCAAAAGGTAAGCTTGCATCAAACGTTCAAATCGTTCGCCTTTGTCTTTTTGTGAAAAGGAAATTTTACGGTATTTGTTAAGTATTTCTTTAAAGCTCATATCAATAAGGTGTGATTTTTCATGTTCTAAAACGAACTTTTCAAAGATAATATTATTTGTGTTGAATTGTTGCTAGATAACATAAAGTATTCAGATTTTCACACAATATTGATTGTTCAACCAGAATTGATAATTTTTTTTGCGTGTACTTAAAGGTATTAAATACCTATTAGTAGTTTAATGTTAAGCCCTAACCTTGAAATAATCGTCAAGAAATGAGTAAATTTAGCCAATGAAATTCTTGCATTCTCTTACTTCATGTTTTCTGTAAGGACATCGCAAAAGCAAAATTATTTTTTCAGTATTTTCACCGATTAAAATAAATGGTCTCCACTGAAATTATTAAGTAGGTTTATGAATTTTAATACGAGTACAATTCTACTTAAAGAACATAAAACGTTTTATTTGGCTGCTTTAACGGTCTTCGGCTTTTACACGGTAACCGCCTGCGCCCTAGCAGAGACAAAACCAATTAGTTCCATTACTTTCCACCAATCCGTTTTGTCTAATTTATACAACACAATCAATTTGTGTTGTCAAGAATAGCAGCTTTAATCAATTTTTCGTTCATTTCAAATTCTCTTTTAAGCAGCTATCCTTGTATGAGTTTTATTTTTAAATATAGATTTTTTTGAAAATCCCTTCCTCACTATTATCATTAGTTTTCGAAAAGGGTATCATTTTATTCGAATGGAACTAAAGTGGTAAATAGTTTCTTTGTTGCTGGCAATCGAATAATCAAATCTTATCCAAAACAAATTTATCTAATGTGCTGTATGACCAACTAGTTTTTTCAGCATATTCCTTTGCTCCAGCGTAATCTAATGGCTGGCCAAATTTATTAATCAGCATTTCTTTCACTTTTGGATAAGGTGTATTACCCCAAACATACAATTGATAAATTTCTGAATAACTTGCGCTCCCAATAGAGGAAAGCCATATCAATTCAGTTGCTCCAAATATTCTAAGAACCAGTTTTACTTCTGTTATGAATTCATCGAAAAAATAAGGAGGTTGAAACAAAATATAAAGTCTATAAAATGAAGGAATCTGAGAAATGTCATCCATTAAAATTATTTTAAACATATGAGGTCCATCAAATCTAACACAGTAGGGAAAATCTTCCTCATCCTCTTCTGGCTCCTCACCTCCAAATCCACCGATGGTATATTCCCAATCGCCCTCCTCTTCAGCATATTCTCCATTTGCTTTTAAATATCTTGCTTTTGACATATTCATTTTTTTAAGTTCTTCTAACCACTTGTCAAAAATCGATTTGTCTCGGCATCCATTTAATCCTACGTTAAAAATCCCATCTAAATCTGTCGCCATATTCTTAATTTGGTCTGTTAAAATAAACTTTTTTATCTAAAGGGAGGTAAAGCGGTCTTCCTCCTTTTCGTCCTTTTACAAAAAAAGCTTGTTTGCAAGGGTAATACAGAGCAACTTCGTCTAAGCTCATTCGCTTGGGCTACTGAGCAAAGTCGAAGTAAGCCCTTGCAAACACCGTTTCAAACCTATTCGTCAGAATTCCTCACTTAAGGTTCTCCACTAGCTTTTTTTGTAACGTCCTCATACGTCGTCAGTCGGGGCTACTTTGTCCACCCAAGCCCTTATAAAGTGCTAAAGCGAGTGTTTGTTGGGTGTCCACCGCCCCTTGGGTTAGGCTCGCCTGCAAAATCGCTCAGGCTGCGGGTTTGTCATATTTTTTGAGAGTTTTTCGTAAAGAGTTTGCACTGCTGAAAAAGCAGCGCAATTAAACTTTTCTCGTCGAATCAATTTCTCGTTGTCAAGAGTGTTCTTTCATTACATTCCACCCGACGAAAAATCGGGCTACATTGCATTCAATCACACACTTGTTTGAATATTATACTAAAGGAAATCAAAAAATCCGCCAAACCCTTGTGCTTACCAGCAGAGGTCGTTCCCGCAGTTCCTCAATCGTCACTGCTCTGCTCTTCCCCCTTCGCTCAACTCGCAGTCGGCTCGCGCGCACGTTCCATTCCGCAATTCCACCCCGATGAAAAATCGGACTTACATTGCTTCATTTCACTTTTCCAACGCTGGCTCAAGGCTGTTTTTACCTCTGCAGTTTAGTTTAGTTGACTTAATTAATTTTTGAATGAAAACTTTTCAGTTAAAAACATTGAAATCATCGTTCGATTTTTAAATTTTCATCATCGCTAAGATGTGTTTCCCGTGGACAAAAATAAAAAAATGAAAGCAAATTTAGGGGCATTCATTCAGTACATGCAAGTTCAAGCCCTACGGGTTTTCCAAAAATAATCTCCACCCTCCATTTTTTTTTTAAGGACTGAAACTTTTTTTTGATTTTTAAATTCCTCTTTACCAATAAAATTTTCTCGCAAAGTCGGGTAGTATTTTTTTTGAAAAAAGCTTGCATTTCCTTCATTCAACCCCTGTTAAATCGGCTTTCTTTTTTTCTTTTTTTTCGGCTTTTTTGAGTCGTTTTTTTTCTCTCTTTTCTTTTGAATTAATTGTAGGCGCGAAGCGCAGATGAGCATAATTTTTAATGCCTATATTATGTACAATTCAATTAACCCAGCAGTTGCAAAGTCGGTCATGACCAGAATGGACCAATTTCAACTACAAACAGAAATCGCCTTTTTTGAAAAGGAATTGCAGGATTTAAAACCTGGTAATCTTCGCAAAATGTATCTCAATTTGAGAGCATTTGCACAAAGAAGATTGAAGTCATTAACCGCTAAATCTGAAAATTATGAATTTCAATTTTAGCTTCAAAACGCATCGCCCGGGCATTGAATACTCGGGTGTGCATTTCTTTGTGTTGAACAAAGGATTAAACAGCGGTAAACCGATGGAAGAACCTTGTCCAAATTGCTACGTGTGTGAATGTTCAACCATAAAGGATAAAGAAGCATTGTACTGGATCTGCTTTGCCTTGTGGCAAAGTTGCCAATTCAAGCAGCATCTAATTGGTTCCGTAATTCTATTCATTCGTAAAAAAGACATGTTTAACCTGGTCCGCCATGCATTTGTAAAAGCACAATCAAAACCAGAACTTTTTGAAAAAGCATTGGTTTTGCTGAAAACAGTGGATGAAAAGGATCATCAATTTGAGGATTTGGCTGCAACGCTGAAGAAGATAAAACGAGAGGTTGCGCTGGATTTGGTGAGGTAATGAAAAAGCCCTGGTCGAATGACTAGGGCTTGTGTAACGTTCTGGCGAATAGACCTAAATGGCTTATGATAGATCACGTGTACTAACGTACCAAAGTTTATTTACATGTTCAAATATTATTTAATGAGCTGCAAATAAAATGTCACAAAGTTGCCAAAATTAAGCACACTAACTTTTACCAAATCTGCCCTCTTGAGTTTATTGCTTTTATTCATGGACTTCATGTAGATGTTTTTATATCCCAATAAATCTTTCTTAAATGTGTCTGTTTAATTACTGGTTCATAACCAAGAGTCTCAAAGCATAGTGTTTTTAAATCTGCAATCATATTATTTGCCTCTTCGCTATAATTATAGCCAAGAATTATCTGGTCAATTTTTAAAAGTGGTGTGTCTGTTTGATTTGAATTTACAGACTTGTTGTAGATTGGAATTTGTAAATACAGAACCTTTTCTTTTTTATCAATTAGCTTTGATTTGTCGGATTTAATAATTGGGAAAATTAAATTTTTGTCCTTTGTTACTATCCTCCCGCCTTCACCCGTCCTTAATTCTCGTCTATCAAAAAGAAGTCGAACTTCAAATTCGTATTTGAATAATTTAGATTTATGAAAGGCGCATAATTTCCCAAAGTCACCATTAATTGTCGGCTTTGTCTTATTTATTTCATCCAATAAAAGCATTAACTTTCTGAAATTCCCTCTTTTTTCGTCGCCGTAAGAAACTTTAGAAAAGTGAAAGTCCTCCCACTTCTTGGGATTGTTTACTAACTTAAATACAATTGCAACTCCTTTACCTTGATGTCCATATAGTCTCCACATATTGAACTCGTCGGCAGGCCTTTTTAAAATTGCTCTTTCACAAAATGAAGTCAAAAACAAATTGTTTTTCGCATCTTCAATAAACTTTTTTTCAAGGCGAAATATTCTACTTGCAAACGTAAATTCTCTAGGATCGTTTAATGCGTGCAGATTATATAGCCGTAAAGACTTTTCTGACAAAATTGATGAAAGAGCTTGAAAGGAACTAAAGTGTACTGCCGTTTTTCCCTCGTAGAAATATGGACTGTTGATTAAATTTTTATTTGATGGTGGAATATTAAATTCATAATGTTGCCAAATATCGTCAGAGTTACTGTCGCCATATCTGAGATGAGACATCTCAAGCCCAGGGAACAAGCTCTTTACGGTGTCAACAATTTTTTTTGTATTACTCATTGGTGTTTGTCTGTTTTAAGCTTTCCACTATTGCTTGCAGTTGTTGTTATGCGTATTTTTTATATTGCCCACCAATAACTTGTATAGTAACAAATCTCATTTTTTCCATTGTAATTAATGGTGGTTGATTCCCACATGTTTATTTTTTGGACTTCTGTAGGATTTTCGTAAAGGAGTTCATCAGTTAGATTTGAATAGACATAACTAGAAATATATACTGCATTCGGAAGTTTTGCTTTGTCACTTAGAACAGTTGATTTATTCACTGCATTTCCAATCCAAAATAAATCTCGATTATGCTCACCTCCAACGCCTATTTTGGTACAAAGTATATTTCCATCATCAATTCCAATTCCAAAATCAATTTCTGTATATTTAGTAAGCGTTTCTGCAATTCCGTTTTTCTTATCCGATAACATATATCTAATTTTCATTGCTGCTTTTACAGCATTTGAAAGAGATACTTTTGAAGTTCCTTGAAAAAAAACAAGTACACTATCTCCATTAAAACTCCGAATGTTACCCCCAAATAAATTAGCTATCTTAACAATAGTGTGGAAATACGCCATGTGAATTTTAGCAACTGAAGTTCTGTTGTGATTATTTAAAATGGCAGTTGAACCTCGCATATCAATGAATAGTACTGTGGCTTCAAATAATAACCCAGAATTACCAAAAGTTAATTTTTTATCGTCAATCTTTGGAACATAAGTAACGTCAGTTACTTCAAAATAATCATTAACAATTGTTGTTACTTTATTTTTAATGTCTTCTTTTAAACCCATATTAAACAACTATAGATGTTAAAATAAATATCATAAGTAATATTACAGAAGCAAATAGAATATTAAAAGAAATACCTAAATATTTGGTTTTTTTCTCCATTATTTGAGATACTTCAAATTGTTGATCAATTATTTGCTTAAGCATTAAAGTTTTTGTCAAATTTTCAAATTCTGAGGTTGCACCTTGTTTACCAAGTTTACTTAGATGCTCAAAATAGAATAATGAGTGTTCATCATTTGTGTAATTTTTCGCCAATCTAGGTTTAAGAACTTTAAAAATTGAAATCCATATTACAATAATTAAACACACAATAGTTGCTAGACTAGATAAAAAACAAATCACGTTTAAAAATCCAACTTTATCTATTGACACTAACTTTAATCCTTTTACAAATTCTATATAACCAGAAAATGCTAAACCAGCAATTACTAAAACTGCTCCTGACTTTTGGTCAATAAATCTGATGAGTTCTTGAATGTTCTTGAATGACTCTAAAGCAAATTCTAATTTTTTCATTTTCTTTTGATATTAAAAATCGAGTTACCCCCAGTATGATTCTTCAGAATCACCTTCTCTCCATACATCACCTAGGTTAACTTGATAATACGTATATAAACCTTCACCATTTTTACCATCGATTTCGTACGGACCCCCGTGTAAATAAGTGAAAGAATCCATTCCCATCTCATATGCTTTTGGTCCAACCAAACATCGGTTGCCTATCTCAGCATTTGATATTCGTTGAGCATAGTTTATGGGAACTCCTGCAAATATTCTCTGATTACCTAAAAAATCGCTCCATATTTCAGAAACATCAATCGTTCCGTATTCAATTCCTATTTTTAATGATGGTCCTTTTGGAGCAAATGGAAATGATGAAGAATTATTGGATAAATATTCACATTGTCGGTCTATGTCTTTTGCAATATCGTAACAGCATTGACCAACACTGTCGACATCATCTAAAAAAGCTAACAATGCGTCTCCCATAAAACCTACTACTTTACCGTTATTCTTTTCAATTGCCTTTACACTTCCTAGTAGTACGTCTCTAGTGAATTGAGCAATCGCATTTGCTTCAGGGTGGGTCACAAATTGATTGTATCCATTGATATCTAAAATCATTGCAAATCCTTCTATCCATCCAAATTTCGGTATTTCCATAGTATTTGTCAATTATACTCAATTTTTTTCTATCTCCTAAAATGTGACATATACTTTTAAATCCAATAGCATAACTCTTGTTTCGAAGATACTTTAAGCCCAAATATATTAATTATCAATCAAAACCAAAATTTTAATCTACAAAAATCTCCACTGACGTTTTCTTAAATTTTTAAATTTCAAGAGACTTACAAATTCAAGCAGCATCTAATTGGTTCCGTAATTCTTTTTATTCGAAAAAAAGACATGTTTAACCTGGTCCGCGATGCATTTGTAAAAGCGCAATTAAAACCAGAACTTTTTGAAAAAGCATTGGTTTTGCTAAAAACAGTGGATGAAAAGGATCATCAATTTGAGGATTTGGCTGCAACGCTGAAGAAGATCAAACGAGAGGTTGCGCGGGATTTGGTGAGGTAATGAAAAAGCCCTGGTCTAGTGACTAGGGCTTTTGTATACGGGATCGGAGTTCGCGACATGCCGACTTTTTAAATAAATTGCTATTTCGAAGTTAGATTATTTTCTTTTATAAAAAACGTTTTCTGAAGAACAATCTATGACATGGAGCAACACCCGGGTCATGCCTTTATGCTTTAATTATTTTTTCAACCAATCTGTATACGTGACTACCTAATTTGCTTGGAAATTCTTCGGATGGGTTATCTAATTGTTTTGCTCTGCTAATTGCAAGGTCTATATGCGATAAATATCTATCGGGTTTTGGATTTGATTCATTATATCCATCCTCCAATATTTGCCCAAGTAGCTTTTTTAAATATGTTTTTTTTGCACTTATCTTAGCATTAGCATGAATTAAATCAAGTTCATGGTCATCAAATTCACTAAGATCTTTAATGTGAAGTAAAATCCAAAATTCAAAACAAGGATTACTCAAAGCCAAATAAAAATTACCTTGAGATTTACATAAATTTGAAATTTCTTGAATATTAGTCCATCTATCTCGATCAATTATCATCCAAAGTTCATCAGTTGAATCGAAATTGTATTCATCTTTTGCTTCTTTTTTTAGTTTATTAAAAACATGTGTAGGGGCACTGTTTGTGTCATTTTTAGGTCTTCGAAGAGAAACTAAAAAAATCAAATCATCGTTAAATCTTGTACTTTCCTTTAATGTCTCAAAATAGATTGCTTCTGTATTATTTCCCTCATACGCCAAAACAATTATTTTTTCTTTTGGTTTAGAATTACTTACCCTAAAAAAATCTATTCTTTCTCTTGGCATAATTAGTTGTTTTGATTTGGTAATACTGTCAGTTTATTTCTGTCTCCAATTCTTGGAACTGCCTTAAATCTACCAAGTAAGTAATTCTTTCTAATTTCTTTATCAAATCGAATATTATATTCCTCTAAAGAATGAATATGACTTGCGCCTTCTTGATTTTTAACGGTGAACCAAATCTCATCTTTACGCAACAATTTTTGTGTAAGTAGTGATGATTCATGACTTGCTGTAATTAATTGGCTGTTTATATTTTCACTTTTTTCCAGAAATAAATCAAACAAGTCATAAATTAAATTTGGATGAAGACTTCTTTCCATTTCATCAATAATGAAAACATTATCACCTTGTAACAAGTCAATTATTAATGGGATAAAATCGATAATTCTATTAGTCCCATCAGACTCATCACTTGTATCAAACAAAGCAGGTTCAGTTTTCCCTTTAATTTTATGTTTAGTCATGAATTTCTGAACCTCTATATCGTCATTGATTTTTGATATAAAATATGTTGAATTGCCATTAGAAACGATTGACCGTCTATTTTCCGATTTTCGATTCAACAAATCTTCTCTGATTACCTCCAAAAGTTTAGCAGGTATATCCAAATTTTCAGATTCTACTTTTTCTAAACAAATCCCATCAATTCCAGTATCGAAATAATTCAATAACTCTTGAAATGTCATTAATAATTTAGTGTCATCATTTAATTCGGACTTTACTCCTTCCTTATATTTGTCATCAGGAAAAATCACTTTTAATGAGTTTTGAAACCAATCAATCACATTTAATAGATCACTTATGTCAGATACATTATCTTTAACTTTTCTAGTTCTAATTTCAGTTAAAAATAATTGATTATTAGGAGTGCTTTTTGCAATAAACTTTAGAAATTGTTTCTGTTCTTCTTTTCTATTCTTTTTAAAAAGAGGTTCTAAATCAAAAATGTTTTTCTTCAAACTGTTTCTTTCAAATATTTTATTTTCTGACTTGTTTGTTATTTCATAAAGCCATTCTTCAACAATTTCCAACGAATTAAAGATGAATCCATAGGCATAATTCTTGCCATTGTGTTGGATTTCATATTCTATTCTTGAATTTGAGATTATCGTTGAAGAATCTAATCTAAAATTTTGAAATTTGATTAATTGTTCACTTTTTGTTCCTCTTAATATTAAAGTTTTTCCAAAATCAATCGCCTTTATTAAATTTGATTTACCAGAAGCATTTGCACCAAAAATCACCGATGCTTTTAAAGCAGATATTCCTTTAATTGATTTAGATTTATGACTTGGTTTTAATGTACCTTTCCCAGGTATCATTGAAAAGACAATTCTATCTTTAAATGACAGAAAATTCTCAACTGAAAATCGAATTAGCATAATAAATCTTTATTTATACATCAAAACTAGTGAAAAAATCACATTTAAAAGCAATTATTTAAATTTTATCAAATAAATTAAATTTATAGGGGGCATAAAGCAAAAAGTCTTTCATTTTGGAGTCTAAATAATTCATCATTTAAATATCAATATTGTTAATATTTAAATCTTACTAAGTTAAGTTTTACAACCAAAAATCGAAATTTGTAATACTTTTCACAAACTTTAATCTTGCGGAATTTTATCGTATATTTTGTCGATAATGTAGTCATCATAAAACAATATTTTTTCTATATCTGTGTCTGAAAGTGTTAATCCATGGATTTTTTTCTCAAGAAATTTGAGCATTTCTTTTCCTCTTTCAGATATTTTGTAATATGTCCAATTTTCATGCTTACTTATGTCAATTTCATTATATGACCCTGTTCTAAAACGTTCTTTTTTGTCTTCCCAACTTTTATTTCCAAGTGATGAGTTTTTTCCGTTTTTTAAAATTGTCAAGTTGCCAAGGGTGTTTATTAATACTTTTCTTGCTTGCTCAATTCCGTCTTGGTCAATTCTGTCTGTTAAACTATTCACCTCTGTTTGCCAATTGTCCCAAAAGTGTTGAGGAATAATGTGTTCAATTGTTGTCTCAAAGAAATCATCAATAGTAACCTTTTCGTTTGTTTCTCTAGCCATTAATTTTAAATGGTCTTCATATTCAAAAAGAAAGTATTTTAAATTAGGCCATCGATGAAATCCCTTTGCACCTCTTTCGTATGTAAATAAATATTTAAATGACTGAATAATATTTGGAATTAAAACTGGTACATTTAGTAAATCAATTTGTTTTTCATTGATACCAATAACATCATCATCTTCGTTATAAATATCTCTTGCCCATGAAGCGGTAGTTCTTTCGTCCATGATTGCAATTCCTGGTATCCGATTTCGGAAAAGGATTTTTTCTAAATTTTCAAGAGTTTCCTGAATAAATATCTGATTATCTGTTTTGTATAAAACTGCAGTTAGGAATATCCTAATATCCTTACTACTATTGAGAATAAGAATTCGTTTTATCAATTTTGATTCTGAAAAGTGAATTTTAAACCAAATTGGAGCTAACTCAGAAAGTTTTAAAATATACTGCTCAATTTTGCTAAACGATATTGGATCTTCTTTTAAATCAATTTCGTCTAAATCATATTTTTCAGGCTTATTGCAAAACATTTGAAAAACTTTTTGTTCCGCTGCTTTTTCTGAAAATGTAGATTCTTTTGGTTTTCTGTACAACGAAAGATGTGCAGATAAAAATGTATCTTCATCAAGAATATGATCAGGATTTTGAGCCAAGCAAGTATAAATTTTCCCCCATGCTTCATTGATTTTCACCCGCAATGCTTTTTTATCTTCTTCTGGACTTTGCAGTTTTTCAGTTAAATAAATGAGTCTATTTTTTAACTTTTCGAGTGTTGACAATGGTTTCCCTCTATTATTCATTGTTTCAAAAACTGCTTGTACATCCAAATCTTTTTCAATTGTTCTAACGTCAAACTGTAGGGATGTCGTTATCTTTTTAAATAGTATATTTTTCTGAGATTCATCAAGAGTTTCTATTTTATCTTTAAAGAATTTTTTTGCAACTGACAAATTTTTAGCATAATGATTATTGTGTCCTTGATTTAATACTACTTTACTATCCTCAAAAATTGAATGATGCAAAAAATTGAAGTTTTTGTCCGTTGCAGTATAACTAAACTTGTAAACTCTACTTTCTCCTGACATATTAGATTCAAAAACAAAAGTTTCTAACAACTTTTCTTTTTTCTTTTCAGCGTAACCAATTTCAGTTGCTTTTAGTAATTCAAAAAGAAGAATACTAATAGAAGTTAATCTTTGTTGTCCATCAACTACATTGTAAAATTTTACTCCCGAAAGCCACTTTTCTGTTTCTATTGGACATGTTTCTTCAAGATAAATTGTACCCGTGTAATGTTTTTTTACTTCATCATCTATCGTGGGAATTTCGTCTAAATCATCCCATAGCTCATTTAATTGCTTATCACCCCAAGCATATCCTCTTTGATAGTCTGGAATACGAAAAATTCGAGTGTTAAATAAGTCTGTTAAGTTTATTGCGGACATAGTTTTGAATTATATATTTTATCTGAGTTCAACCGTAATTTCGTTCTGTGTAAAGTTTATTAAATCTTATTTCATAAAATTATCAAACTTGGAATTAATGATTAACTCATAAACACCAAATCTATACAAATTATACCAAATAAAAAAACGCCACTCTCTCGAATGGCGTTTCTTAACTGTTTTATTTCAAGGAACTTATTTTTTTAACTTAGTCCAAGCCCACTTCAAAAACAACGTTACCGTAAAACTCACTATCGCACCGACACAAGCTAAAACAATCGTTTTGATGTAATCTTGCGGGTCCAATGTCGCAAATACGGATAAAGCCGTTCCTGTCGTTGTTCCTATTGCTGTGCTGTGGTCGTGATGAGGTAACATGATCTTTGAAATTAATTTAGTTCTGCAGCAGTTTCAACCCATGCGCTCGCTTTAGAAATGATATTGATGGTGATTTCACAAACTTCAACATCATTTTCAACTTGCTCAAGCACTTCAAATGCAACCAAATTAACTTTGTCCGTCAAATCGGCACTAGTCCCGAATGCTTTCGGGAGTGGTTTTGATTTTCTGCGAACATTGATCGAACGATTTGCATTTTGATTTGAGCTAGTAGTCATTTTGACTTCAGAAATTTCAGAATCGTCATTCACCTCATCTGTCAACTCAATTTCCATCACATTCACTTTTTCAATGGATTCAGTTCCTGAAGTAGCGCTCGGCATTGTTGTTTCTTTGTAAGAAATCACAAGTTGCTCTTTGCTTTCTTTTTCCAAATTCATTTGGAAGGATGTACTTTCCTTTTGATCATCATTGTCCTCGATGACTTCAACGTTCATGATGTTCACTGAATCAGTCAATTCAGAACCAGGCTTAAAGCGTGGTTTCTTCTTTGACTTTACTTTTACTTTCCAATCACTTGATTTACTTACCTTATTCATATTTTATTTGAATTAATAGTTTAACTTAATTGCACCTTTTTCAATATAAAAAAGTACATTATTATCTATCAGCTGTTACACTTTGTGCCACAGCTCCTGCAACCGTTCCGGCTACAATGAGATAAGTACCCAAGCTGATTATTGCAGTTGGCAAAACAATTGGAGAAGCTAAAATAGCTCCCCCAGCTGCCGCCAAGCCTAATCCAAAATTTCTCAATCTTTTGAAAAATTTCGGTGTGGGACTTTTGAAGCGATCCTTTAATTTCATGGCAACAAAAATTAAATCACTTCAATGATTCGCAATGCATTGTATGCTCCATTTTTCAATGAATATTGCACACTATTCACGATTTGGAAGAACTCGATTTTCAACAAGAACACTTTTACACCTGTTCCCGTTGGCACGGCAGTAGGTGTCAAAGTTACCGCAGTAGTCGCTCCGTCAATTGGCAAATTCACAACGTTGGTCAACTTCACATCCGCGATGTTCGTACCATAGTTCAAATTTCCATAGCACCCAGTGAAACTGATGTGCGTTGCACCTGCAGGAAACGTAATATCATTCACCGGAATTAATCCAGGAATTGTAATCACGCCAGTAGTGGTATTCACCGCCCATGGTTTGTACAAAATACTTCCAATCAATGCATTTTTGTTGAATTCAAAACCTTTCAACTTTGCTTTTGCCGTAGCCAAAGCCATTGCAACACCCACATTTCTCAAACCACGAACGGATGTTGCATCCAAATTCTTAATTTGAGTCATTAACTTCGTCATACGAGATACCACGCGATTATCGGAAGCCGTCAATGCAATTGGACGCAAAGAATCGCGAGAAAACTTTCCTGCAGATGCAGAAGAGCCAAATTCCGCGCCGTTCTCACGTGTTCGAACGAACGCTGGATCGTTTTTGATTCGGTCAGCTTCAACGCCGCCTTTTTCACGAGCCAAATGTCCATCCTTTGATTTGTAGAAAGATAAATCTCCGATTTTACCTTTCAACTTGATAATGCCAGTCTGTTTAGCCATTTTTCAAATTTTACATTCTAAATCCCTAGGACTTTCCCAGGATCAAACATTCTTTTGTCGCGACCAAAATTTTGTTTCTGAATGCAAAACTAGACGGTTGGAAGTACTGATTTACAAAGCACTTCCGTTTCATTTAAATTGTGGTAGTTTGTGCCGTTTTTGCATAATATTACTCGAATAAATTCCTATATTTTTGTAGTACAAATAGAAATTCAATTTATTTATCGATCATGTATAGATGATGCATAGATGAAGTATAGATAAAGTATTAAACCGTGAAATTTTTAACATTGAAAAGAGTAGTCATTTATCCAAAAGACATCATGGTGATCACTGGTAAAAGTGAACGATACTCCCGTGAAATTTTGCGAAAAATAAAGACACTCCATAACAAGCAAAAGCATCAACTGGTTTCAGTAGCGGAGTTCTGTGATTTTATCGGCTTAAATACCGATGAGGTTGAGCAAAAGTTGAATTATTGATTTTGATATTAGGGTTCAATCCTCCCCTATAGCTAATACATTTTCAGAACGATAATTGAATTGAATATCAGAGTTTTAAATTCAATCAATTCAAGTATTTTTTACATCTATAACTACTCACTTCATTACTAACTTCGATACTTACTTCGTTACTTAATCAAGGAATGTATTCGATAGCTGGGATTCGAGTGTTTAATTCTTGAAATTTACCCTCATTTAGTTTGATTTATTAGCAAGTCTTTTTACATTTGTGGAAGTAAGAGAGTTCTTTAAAATAAAACAAATTAACTCAAATTTAATGCATGTTTTAAAGCTAGCGTTTTTTGATTTTATTTGTATCTAGTTGAATATCAGTTTAAAATTTGGGTCTGTAAATTCCCTCCGACTCCACTTTTTTAAAGTGGTCATTACGATGATAAAACCAAAAAGACATTGAAACTCCTCAATTTTCCAGATTATTTTGGTGGTTGGGGAGTTTTTTTTTTGATTTAAAAATTTGATTTTTTTTTAAATAACATACCTTTCCTTTCTATGCCAATTTAAATTTTCAATCGAAGGGAAAAATTTAGTGTCTTTGGGTAAATTTATTTGCTTCCCATCAAATTGACTAAGTGAATAAGGAGATTCCTTTTCTTTTATCGCCGGAGAAATTCTTACTACATAATCGGAATTTATAGTAATTAAACCTCTGTCAAATGCTCTGTGTAAGTTTGGTGACAGGCAAATACCATTAGTTATTGTATCATCTTTTGAAAAAGCAAAAGGTACAATATGACATGCATCTACAAGCTGTGCATTCGTTGTCGATTCGACTCTCATTCCAGAAATAGCACATTGATAATCATAAATCTTGGGTATTTCACGCTTAAAAATTCCGCTTCTTACATATATTTCCTCCTCAAACTCATTTTGAGTTAATGTTTTACTTAATTCAGAAATTCTCTCAGCGTACATTAACGAATCATCATTTAGAATTTGAGTTTCTAAGTTATTAATCAGCCTATATTCGTTGTTTCGAAAATTTAATTTAGTTTCTGAAAAGTATGATTCTAGTATTTTTTCTTCTAAGATTAAATTACTAAAAGAATCTTCCATTAGTTCAAATAAATCCTTGTCAATTTCAGCAAATGCAATTGAATCTTTTAAAGCACTCAAACTCTTGATACTATTTGAACTTGTAATTGGTATGACCATTCCTCCTTTTGTAACTAATCTCCAAAAGGGTTCACTTTTCATATGAAAAAACGGAATCGAAAAATTTGCTGAATGCTGAGTAATTACTAAGGCTGACCAAATTGATTTAAATTCGAGAACCAAACTTGGAGAAATTTCGATATGATTGAATTTAATTTCACCTTTTCTTATTAATGATAATATTGATAATAAAAGAATTGGTTTATGAGGCGCACCGCCATTAGTTGCAGAACGTCTTAATTTCGAAAATTGACCTGCGTATTTCTGAATTTGTTCTGCATTCATGAATAATCTGATTTAAAATATTTGTAAAGGTGCAAAAAAATAGGTTTGATTTTTTATTAGATCTACTTCACTCCCACCTCCCCCAAAATTCCGCCTTTTCCGCCTTCACCAAATGCTTCGTCTTTAAAAACGGATGCACAAACTCCAGCGATTCTGCATGCAAAAAAAGATGGTCGTTTTGAAATTCAGTGATGAACATGTGGTTGTGGTGTCGGTTGCCGTGTTTTGGGTCGCCGATGATTGGATGACTGATTTTGTTGGCGTGGATGCGCAATTGGTGCATGCGTCCGGTTTTAGGCGTAAATTCAACGAGTGAATACCGCGAATTTGGATATGGTTCGACAGGAATTTCCAATTCAAAGTGCTTCAAACAACGAAAATGAGTCAACGCTTCTTTGTAATTTCCACGGTCATTTTTGACGGGTGTATCGATGATTCCATTTTCTGCAACATGACCGCGCAACAATGCGTGATAATTTTTTTGCACTTCGTTTTGCTCCATCATTTTTTGAAACGGCGCGACAAATTCTTTTGCTTTCGCTAACATCAAGACGCCCGAAGTTTTGCGGTCTAGTCGGTGAATGGGAAAAACGTCGTATCCATTGGATTTCAAGATTTCCATCAAGGATTCCTCTTCGATGTTGCGCGCATAATGTGAATGATGGACCAATAAATTGTTTGGTTTATTGATACAGAGGTAATATGCGTCTTCGAAGATGATTGGGAGCATTTGATGGTGTTTTAAAAAAGTTTTATGATTGACTACGTCAGTACTTCGCGCTCGCTTTGTAGTTGAATTCGTAGACGTTAGATGGAATCATGATTGTCAATTTTTTCAATTTCTTTCTTTAATTCGTCTATTAACTGTTTTTCTGTTGGTAAATAAAGTTGGTATTTACTAGCTACAATTTTCGTGTTGTTTTCTGGTAAACTAAATTTAACCATAGCATCATTTTTATCTGCGCAAAGCAAAATACCAATACTGTTATTTTCGTGTTTTAGTTTTTCAACACGGTCGAAATAGTTGACATACATTTGTAATTGACCTACATCTTGATGCGTTATTTTGTGCGTTTTAATTTCAATTATAACAAAACATTGCAAAATGCGATTGTAAAACACCAAATCCACAAAAAACTCATCCTCTTCGAGTAGAATGCGTTTTTGTCTTGCGACAAAAGAGAATCCGTTCCCCAATTCCATGATGAAATCTTGTAAATGAATTATAATTGCACTTTCTAAATCTTTTTCATAGTAAGCACTTTCGCGTTTTAACCCCAAAAATTCCAAGGTCATTGGGTCTTTGATAATTTCTTTTGCTTCCGAAGGCAATTTTTCTCCACGCGCTACAGCTAAAACGCTTTCTTTGTCGTTACTTAACAATAGACGTTCATATAATCCGCTATTTATTTGTCGTTCGAGTTGTCGGGATGTCCAATGATTTTTGAGGCTTTCAGCAATGTAAAATTCTCGTTTGTCTTCATTTTCTAATCTAGAAAGTAGTCGATATTGCGTCCAATTCAATTGTGAACGCAGCGCGTTCACAATTGGAAATGAGTTATAAAATTGAATAAAAAAATATAAATTTCGTGTAGAATAACTACTTCCGTAAATTGGTTCAAGGTTTCTTGAAAGATACTTTATTAAATACTTCCCATATTCCGCTCTTACTTTTCCCTGTTGCTCATCTTCAAAGATATACCGTCCAATATGCCAATTAAGTTGCACGCGATGATAATCGACAGAACGAATCGCTTTTTCCCTCGTTTCTTCTATTAAAGAAATGATTTTATTTAGCAATTCTTTATTTTCAATTTCTTGCATATCGAATCAATTTATTTGATTAGCACCTTTAATATTCAATTTTCAACATCAATCCAATTCCTCCGATTCTCCAGGCAATTCAAGTGCTTTGACTGATTGAATCGCATTTCCAGCAATTCCACGGATGCTGGCGTGCATGTCAATCGTGTTGATGATGACTTTCTCGATTTGCTTTTCGCGCTCTTTCCAAATGCGATTCATGGCGCGTTTTTCGCTTTCAAGGCCGTCTTTCATCGCGGTAAATCCTTCCACAATGGCTTCTACTTGCATGCGGAAATTGTTGCTCGTCAGGTATTCATACAACATGTGCATTTTATCACCCTTATTTTCTTGCGAACTCAGCGCATTGTTCACCTGAATAATCGATTCACGCAAAACGCCACACAATCCTTTAAATTCTTCGTAGGTACAAATCCAAACGCCATTTCGAAATCCCATGCGTTCCATGTCTGAAGGCATCGCTTCGGTGACTAAAACACCAATATCTGCACTTTTAACACGCATGTCGGCTTTGAATTTTTCAATCCACGATGGCTGAAAATCTTTGGTGCGTTTGCTTTCATAGTAGATTTTTCCGCAATTTTGAACCGAACGTGTATTTACGATTTGGATACAATCACCTCCTCTTGCGCCTTTTTTGATTTCTTCAATGGTATCAAGCGGAAATTGTGCTGCAATCCATTCTTCAATGGCCAATTCTTGCACTTCGCCTTGCATTTGCATTGAACCTTGCTCCTGCTTGCGTTTCATTTCCTCGGTCAAACGTTTTTGATCTTCCAATTGCTTTTGCAATTCTTTGAATTTCAATTCATTTTTCTCTTCTTCTGCCTTGCGGATTTTGTCTTTTTCGAGAATTAATTGCTCTGTCATGCGTTGTTGCGCTTCCAAATCCGCTTGACCTTTGAGTTCATCTTTTTCACGTTTCAATTTCTCGATTTCAATTTTCGTCAAATTGAGTTCTTTGAGTTGTTCCGATTTTTCATTCAATTCTTTGTTCAAAGCCTCAAACTGATCTTGTTGTTCCTCAATGAGTTTGAATTTTAATCGCTCTTCAATTAATTTCCTTTCTTCTTTGATTTTTTTCTCAAATCGCTCTTGAAACAATTCATTTTCCTGCTTTTTCTTTTCTTCAAAAGCTTCTTTTTCGCGGTTCAATTTGTCAAATTCAGTTGAAAACTTCAGCTTTTCAGCAATCAATTCCTGGTTGTATTTCTGTTTGATTTCCTCCTCTAACTGATGCGCAAGAATGTCTTGAACGTCAATGGAAGTGCCACAATTTGGACATTTGATTTGAGAATTATTTTGCATGAACTGAATTTTATTGATTTACAAACGAGCGTCTTTACAAAGATAATTTTTTAGCTGAAATAAGAGATTTATTAATGATCTTCATGATAAAAAAACAAAAAATCTTTACTTGAAACAATAACGTGTAAAGAAAATCGCAAAATCTTTACACGAAAACAGAACGTGTAAAGAAAATTGAAATATCTTTACATGAAAATAAAACATGAAAAGAAAATTGAAATATCTTTATTTAAAATAAACATTCGAATATGCAATGGCAACCAACAAATCTTCCGTATAAAATAAATTTAGATACAATTCCAATATTGAAAAAATTAGCGATTGCTCATCGCTCATTGGCTGAATTAAAGGGAATCGCACAAAGTATTCCTAAACAAGAAGTTTTAATCAACACTTTAACACTCCAAGAAGCAAAAGATAGTTCTGAAGTTGAAAATATTGTAACGACACACGATGAATTATATAAAAGCTCCTTGAATTCAAGTCAGTACACTTCACTTGAAAGTAAAGAGGTTCAAAATTATATTGCAGCATTAAAAAGAGGCTTTGAAATTGTAAAAACAAAACAAGTTTTGACTGTAAATGGAATCTTAGAAATTCAAGAGGTGTTAGAAAAAAACAATGCTGGATTAAGAAAAATTCCCGGAACGAATCTCAAAAATCAAAAAACAGGGGAAATTATTTATGAGCCACCTCAAAATGCAGAAATAATCAAAGAATTGATGGCAAATTTGGAAAAATACATCAATGATCCAGAAATGAGCGAATACGATCCTTTAATCAAAATGGCAATTATTCATTTTCAATTTGAAAGTATACATCCTTTTTATGACGGCAATGGAAGAACAGGAAGAATCATCAATATTATATATCTCGTTTTAAGTGATTTATTGGATATTCCCATTTTATATTTAAGTCGATTTATTATCCAAAACAAAGGGGATTATTATCGATTATTACAATCTGTAAGAACAGAAAACACTTGGGAAGAATGGATTATTTTTATGCTAGATGCTGTAAATGAAACTGCTAAACAAACAATTGAATTGATTAAAGAAATCAAAATTGTTATGATGAAATTGAAAAATGAATTGCGTGAAAACTATAAATTTTATAGTCAAGAACTTTTAAATCATTTATTCAAACAACCGTACACAAAAATTGAATTTTTAATGGATGAACTGAAAATAAGCAGGGTTACCGCAGGTTCATATTTAAATGTTCTTGCAGAAAGCAATTTGCTAACCAAACAAAAACTTGGAAAGTCTAATTATTACATCAATTGGCAATTGATGGAAATATTATTAAGATTTAATTAAAGATTGAAACTCAAAGCCAACGGGCTTTTTTCTTCTTTTTACCTTTTTTATTCGGCGGAGTTTGCGGGATTTCAGGTTTTCTAATCTCCGTGCTGTAATGAAGTCGCGTATCCGATTTAGTAATTTCTCCTTTTTCATTCACCCAAATGATATTTTCTTCATTTACAAATTGAATTTCTTTTTTCCTTTGGTCGGGAACGGTGTATCGGTCATAAATCGGCTCGATCAGAATTTTCCCGTTCATATCCATCAATCCTACTTTTTTCTCATCGTGAATCCAATTGTGCTTCGAATCAAATCTGTAATTGAAACTTTTATAAAATGGAATTAACCCAAATTCTGGCTTTTCAAAACCACCAAATAAAGTATCAGCAATCATTTTTCCATCATAATTATACAAACCCCAATTTCCTTGCTGCCGTCCCACTTGTATCAATTTTTCGTCGCCAGATAAATCGTACAAATATTTATATCTCAATGGAATAAGAATATTACCTAAAGTATCAATTACACCTCCACCAGTTGTGTCTGAAATTCTAAACGTGTTGTTTTTGAAGTCGCTGATATACAAATATCGGCAGGGAATCACATATTGTCCGTCCCAATTTTTAACGCCATAACAAAAGTGATTTACATTTAAATTACATGGTTCTTTGACAATTTCAAATCCTTTTTCGTAGTTGTCGACTACCTCCAAAACATTCTTTTTGTAATCAAAATTGTAAAAATAGCGTTCAACTTTTGTTCTTTTGGTTAATTGCATAAAAGCAAAAAATCCATCGCTTCGCTTTTGCGCTATACTCGCGTAAGGACTGATTTCAGCGCAATAATCAAATTCAAAAGGATAAATCAACTCATTTTGTATATTGATGATTCCATATTTACCATTTCTTTTTGCACCGATGTAATAATTATCACCATCGTTGATTACAAATTTGATTTCATCATACACCAAAGGAACTGTGAATTGCCCGCGAATATTGATAATTCCGTGCTTCGAATCTTTGACTACTTGCGTATAACCGTTAGAAAGTGCTTTCGAGAGATCAAATTTCTGGGTGTTGATATATTTTCCATTTAGGTCAATCATCATCGATTTGCCCTCAATTTCAACTGTTGCAACGCCATCTTGAAAGCAGGTAACTCGATCTGCAATCAGCGGAAAAATTACATTGTAAGATTCATCAATAAAGCCCCACTTTTTATTGTTTGTAACTGCAATTCGATGTTCTTTGACACATTGTAAATTTTCATAAGAGGTAGAATAATATTGTGGATTGGATAAATCAATGAAAATGTGCATATTGTCTCTTTTTATTTTATACAAATGTTTGCCGTATTTGTAAACATCTTCCACCTGATAGCCCAAAGCATCTTTTCCACGATCATCGATGACCGTAATTCTACCTTTGCTGTCATATACTTTCAAATAATTAGAATCTAAAATTTGAATATTGGAATAGATATCATCATTTTTGGTTTCACCATTTGGATACAACAATTGCCATTTCGTTGATTTTTTAAGCTCTGAAACATCGATTACTTTAGCGTCATAGCCAGCCAAAAGCGTGTTTTCGTTGACACGCCATAGATCGTAGTAAACACGTTTGGAAAGAATTTCATTTCTACTATTTACAATTGAACGCTGATAGCCCAATTCTCGGTCATATCTTGTAACACAAAAAAGTTCATCTGACAAAACTAGGTACATTTCCAAGTCCGACTCTAGCAACACTTTTCCATTTGAGTTCAGCACATGCCAAATTTTGTTATCATCCCGATATTCAAAGAAACCATCTCTTTCATTAATATTCGGCGAGGGCGAGAAAGGTGCAAGATACCTTGTTAAATTCCAATCAATAAATCCCCACAAACCCTTTTTTAGAAATTCGTAGTTCATATATTTATACTTGGAATTTCGGATTACATCATATTCTGTGGGAAGAATGTAAGTTCCATCTCTGTGAATTAAACCAAATTTGCCATTCTTTTTAAGTAAAATATGATCTTTATAAGAGTTGATGTAATCAATTGAATCATAATCTTGAAGAAGCAATTGAAAATCATAACTATATAACTGAAATTTATTATCTTTCTGTGTAATAAAAACAGAATCAACCCATTGAATGCGATCAAATTCCACAGGAAAGACAAATTTCCCTAAGCTGTCCATCAATCCAACCTTTCCTTTTCCTCCTTTGGTGTTTTTGACATCATAAATTGGATACAAGATGTTAAAGCCAGAATTATCGGCTCCAACAGTTTGTGCAGAATTTTCAGTTTTCAGCTTGTGAATTTGGGGTTTTATTTCAACTGTTTTATTTACTTGTTTTTTTTGAAAATAGTTTTTCAAAGAACCGTCAAAATCATTGTAAATTTCTTGAACATCACCTTTTTCATTCAAAATGACATATTTAGAAACAAGGATATTTCTAGCCAAATTGATTTCAGTTTCATTGAATCCTTTCAAGTGATATTTGTCTTTGTTTGACTTTAACTCAACCAACCTTTTTCCTTGATAATAAGGATGGTAAATCGTATCGTATTTTTCAGATTGGGCAAATGAAACGCGACAAATTGAAAGTACAAAAACAAAAAAATAGTATTTCATATATTTTCCTACAATTATGACAAAGTTTGGTTCAAATTATTCTTCGCATATTTCTCTCAAACGCTCCAAAGCCAGAGGGAATTTTTCTTCCATGTAACTTTTATAATCAGCAATTGTATCTACCTCGACTTTCAACATTGTTCCTGTAGAAATTTCAGTTAATCTATAATTTTCATATGATCCTGTCCAAGTTTCAGTTTCTTTGTCTAAGGGCAATTCTTCCAAATCCTTAACCATTCCAATGTGCTTAAACATCATCAATTTATTTTCGATTAGAAAAGCGACATCACTGTACATTCCTTCGCCGTTTGGTGATAGAAAGTGTACACGGTTTCCTTGTTTGAGTTCTCCTTTTAGGTAACTCCCTTCACAAAAAGGTTCCGTCCAAATTGAATAGTTTTCATTTTCCCACAATTTTCGCCAAACGGTTTCTGGCAAAGCATTAATTTCCAAATCAAAAATCAGTTTTTCTATACCGAAAAGAAAGTTTCGCAACATTGTTTTGAGAAAAGCATTCCAACCCATTTCAAAATTTGCCACTGAAAAATCAGGTCCCGCGTCTTCAAAATTTTCTGCACCTGTGTGTGTCAAAGTAACTTTTGTCCCTTTTCCTTCGGACTCAAGTTCCCATTTAAGGTTGGATGTACCTTTTGAATCATTTGGATGTGTCCATGTATGTTCCAAAATTTTCTCTGTAACAATTTGCAAAAAAGTACAAGAATGAAAAAATCGAGTTCCTTCTTCACTTTCATAAAAAGTGAAGGTTTTACCTACTTCCAATTCAAAATTTTTGACAGGGAAATACCATTTCTTCAAGCTATTTACATCTGTCAACGCTTCCCAAACTTCTGAAATTGGTACATTGAAAATTTGTGTTACAATAATTGGTTTCATTTTAAATCGAATTTAAGTAATTAAGGTTATAGGTATATTTTTGGATGTAATAAATTAATTTTCAGCGTATTTTTTAAAATTATCAAGAATGCTCTGCCACCCAAATCTTTGAAGTTCTAGCGTATTTTGAGTTTCAGCATCAAATGTTTGAATAATTTTGACTTTACCATTTTCTTCATAAAAATCAATAACCACTTTTCGATCGTCTTCCAAAGTATATGCTAAATGTTTGTTGGTTTCAACGGCTGTATAAATCCATTTAAAATCGAATCCCATACTTCCATCCTTTGCTTCCATTCTGCAAAAACTTGAACCCCCAACTTTTAGTTCATTTGAAGCACTTGGAGTATGCCAATCATCAGAGGCAGCGTTCCATTTAACGATATGTTCAGGTGAATTCCACATTTCCCAAACTTGAGAGATTGGTGCTGCGACTTCCGTTTCGATTGTTATTTTTTCAAAATTTGATTCCATGCTTTTTAAGATTATTAGATTATTGGATTATTGGATTTTTCGACAACTTGATTTCTTTTAAAAACTAAAATTTCTTCAATCAGAGAATAAGGCATTTCTTGGTTCAATGGAAATTGAACGGAACCTTTTCCTTGTTTATAACCAGCAAGTTCTTTTTCAAATGCTTTATGTCCATCAGGAGTTGCATACAAACCAATGTGGTTTTTAAAAGCAGCAAAATATATAAGTGGTTTTTTATTCAATTTATAAGCTGGCATGCCATAGCTGATACTTTCTATTGCATCAGGGACAATTGTCAACACAATTTCTCTGATTTTATTCAAAATTAATTGAACTTCTGCAGGATAAAGCTCGATGTATTCCTCAACTGAATTAATTGATTTCATTTTTTGAATTAAATATAATGATTTAAAGTAAAATTTAAAAATACTTAAAAATAATTATCTAACAAAAAAAGCTACCTAAAATATTAGATAGCTTTTGGTTCTTAATTCAAATTGAACAATACCTTTTTGTTCTTAATTTTTTTCGAAACAACAGATTTACTATAATTCAATAAAGCGTAAACTGTCAATTCAGATGGACTCATTTTCAACTCCGAAGCCCTTGGAGCAGTTTTTTCAGGGTAATTTTTTAACATAGGCAAAGAACATTTAAATTCGTTTCAAATGATAACGGTGTTTTATTTAGATTAGTATGTATTTCAAAAATAATTTTGAATTGTTCAAAAACTCCCAAAATTCCTTTCTGTTTTTACGTTAAATTTTTAACTTAGTCCAAAATTAACCCCGATGTATAAAAACATTTTCACCACGTTTATTTTTAGTTTTTTGATTTCAATGCTTGGATTTTCCCAATGTAGTGTAGGACAAAAAGAAGTCATCGTCGAAATTTTCCCCGATGATTATCCAGACGAAATAAGTTGGAATTTAAAGGAAAATGGAATTCAAATAGCTGCAGGAAATTATTTGTCTGACACCGTGTGCATTGGTGAAAATAGCTGTTTGCAATTTACCATTTTAGATAGTTATGGTGATGGGATTTGCTGTGGACAAGGAAACGGATTTTATAATCTTTACATCAACGGCTTAAATGTGCAAACTGGTGGAAATTACACAACTTCAGAATCTTACGCAGAATCTTGTGCACCAGGATCAATTTGTGAAACTGCAATTCCAATCACAGAGGGAATTTATGCAGCTCCGACTTACAATACTTTTTACGCTTTTACACCAGATACAACAGGAAATTATTATCTAACAACTTGCAATCAATCTTCTTGTGACACCAAACTTTGGATTTATGAAAATTGTGGTCCAGCGGTTTTGAACACAGATGGAAATGGCGCTTTTTTATACGACGATGATGGAGCCAATTGCGGCTACGCAGCTGGAATTACGGCTTATTTAATTGCTGGTACAACCTATTATTTAAAAATTGGTTTGTACGACAATCAAAGTTGTCCTGGAACAATTGGATTTGAATTGTCATTTTTGGGTGAAATCGTTGGTTGCATGGATCCAAACGCATGCAATTACAATCCTTTGGCTACAGTCTCCGATGGCATTTGCTATGGAAACGAAACAATTGATTGCAACGGCATCTGCAATGGTGGTGCAGTTGTTGGAGATATGAACGGGAATCAAATGGTTGAATTAACTGATGTTGATGCGTTCATTACAGGGATTTTAGATCAAAACATCGTTGGTTCAGATTGCAAAGATTTAAGCAATGATTCCTTTATATCAGTTTGGGACGCGGCCCTTTCTGCAAATTGTGCATTAAATGCAGCAAATTGTGCTTTTCCCAATGAAAATACTAACTTGAACGAAACGGTTGAAATTGGATTCACTACAATCAACTCACTTGAACAGTCAATTGATATATTCATCAAAAATCCACAGACTTCAATAAGTGGCTATGAATTAAATGTTTCAGGAATCGCAATTTCAAATGTTGAAAGTTTAATTGATCAATCGCAATTTCCAAACAATCCAAGATTTAACATAAACGGAACCAAAATTATCGCGCTTTCTATTAACGACAGTTTAATTGATCCTAACAATCAAAACACTCCTTTTTTAAGAGTTCATTTTGATAGTATTACAAATCATTCTATTTGCATTGAAAGTGTAATTCATTGCTTAAATCAAAATTTTCAACCAACGAAAGTAAATTTGATAGATGCTTGTGTTCAATTCGCTGCGCTGGATGAAAATCTTATTTCAAATTTCAGCATCTATCCAAATCCTGCGAATAATTTATTAGAAATTGATTTTCATTCAAGTTATTTTGATCAATCTCAAATCGTCATTTCAGATGCATTAGGTAGAATTGTCTTTCAAAATAAAATTTTAGATGCAAGCAAACCATTTGAAATTAATACGAGTCTTTACGAAAATGGACTTTATCAAATTTCAATTCAAAACGGCAATTTCTCCACGACCAAGAAAATGCTAGTTATGCATGATTAATTTCTGTAAATTGTTTGGTTATTAATTTTTTAAACTATTTTAGTATTTTAAAAATAACGCTTATGAAGTATTATTACTTACTCTTTTTGAGTCTTTTTACCCTCAATTTTACAAGTCAAGCGCAATGTGTTGCTGGCCAAAAGGAGGTGATTGTCGAAATCAATCCAGACAATTATCCACAAGAAATTTCGTGGATATTACGAGAAAACGGAATTCAAGTTGGAAATGGAACTTTTACCGGCGATACGATTTGTGTAGCTGAAACTTCCTGCATCCAATTTTCAATTTACGACAGTGCAAATGACGGTATTTGCTGTGGATTTGGAACTGGGTCTTATAATTTATACGTAGACGGAATAAATGTTCATTCTGGAGGAAACTACGGTTCCGGAGAAACATTTTCAACTGGATGTACACAAGGAACAACTTGTGCAGATCCACTTACCGCTACTTTGGGAACTATTTCTGCACCTGCGCCAAACACTTTTTACACATTCACACCAGCTGAAACCGGAATGTACGACATTACCACTTGTGGATTAAGTACTTGTGATACAAAATTATGGATTTATCCAAGCTGCAATAATTATGTCTACAACACAGACAACATGGGAACTATTTTCTATGATGACGATGGTGCTGGTTGTGGAACACAGGCAGGCATTGATGCTTATTTAGAGGCTGGTGTTACTTACATCATTCGCGTGGGACTTTTTCAAACTGCAACTTGCGCAAATCCTATCAATTTCAGTATAACTTTCAACGGACCAGTAACTGGTTGTACAGATCCTACTTCATGTAATTATAATCCTTTGGCAACTGTTTCAGATGGAAATTGCTACTATTTTCCAGATCCAAATTGTCCTGGAGGACCAGATTTAACCATTGTTGAATCAGATATTGTTAATTCTCTTGAAATTAGACAAGAAGCAGCAACAGCATGTATGGTTGATGAAGGATGTATGAACGGATTTGGTGATAGAACAGTATTGGCGTTTGATACACACATTAAAAATGTAGGAGATTTAGATTATTTTGTCGGAAATCCAACTGATAATCCTGATCAATTTACTTTTCAAAATTGCCATGGTCATGCCCACTATGAAGGTTATGCAGATTATATTTTGCATAAACCAACTGGAGAGTCTATTCCAATTGGTCATAAAAATGGATTTTGCGTCATGGATTTAGAATGTACTGATGGTGGAACTGCTCAATATGGATGCAGCAATATGGGTATATCTAAACAATGTGGAGATATTTACAATAAATACTTAGATTGCCAATGGATTGACATTACTGATGTTGATACAGGTGAATATATTTTAGCTGTGAAAGTTAACTGGGATCATTCTCCAGACGCTTTGGGACACTTTGAAAGTGACTACGACAACAACTGGGCTCAAGTTTGTATTCGAATAACAGAAGATGTCAACGGCGTAAAAGGATATACTTTATTACCAAATTGTCAGCCTTACGTCGACTGTGCAGGAACTCCTTTTGGCAATGCAGTAATTGACTGTGAAGGAAATTGCAATGGAACCGCAGTAAAAGGAGATTTGGACGCAAATCAATTGGTACAAACACAAGATGCCAACTTATACGTAACAGGAATTTTAAATCAAACTTTGACCACTTCACTTTGTAAAGACATTAGCGATGATGGAATGATCAGTGTTTGGGATGCAGGGTTAGCTGTAAATTGCGCTGTAAATTCAGGTGGAGTTAATAATTGTGTTTTTCCGAATAGTGTAATCAATGCGGCTCAAGTTGTTGAAATCGGGTACACTGCTATTAACACTGCTGAAGGATACATTGATATCTACATGAAAAATCCAGATAACAAAGTAAGCGCATATGAACTTACAGTTTCAGGTATCACCATTTCTGATGCAGAAAACTTAATAAGTGTAGCAAATTACCCTTCAACCCCACAATTTTTGGCTGGCGGAAATAAAGTGATTACCATGTCTTATGTCGACAGTTTAATCCCTAAAAATTTCCAAATTGCGCCTTTGTTGAGAATTTACTACAGTGAAATCACAAGTCCTGATATTTGTGTTGAAAGTGTCGTACATTTATTAAACGATGAATATCAACCAACGACAGTAACAATCGTTGAAGCTTGTGTGAGCGTTGCTGGAATTGAAGAAAGAGGAATGCCTACTTTTAATTTGTATCCAAATCCTTCAAACCAAAACTTGACAGTTGAATTATCAGTGAAATTGGACGAAAAAGTAATCGTTTCTATAACAGATGCGATGGGAAGAACAGTTGTTTCAAAAACAATGAATCCACTTGAAACTGAGTTAACTTTCAACACTGAAAAATTAGCTGACGGTTTTTATAATGTTGTTTTAAACACTGGAAATGTAGTAAGTGCAAAACCATTTTTGGTGAAACATTAAGCATTGAAAAGTATTTTTTTAAAACCACTTAAATTTATTTTTAAGTGGTTTTTTCATTTAATAGCATTCTGTTTCGTTTTCTGATTTATTACTCGTTTATTTGTACCCGAAAATGCATTTTGTAATCTGTGATATAGAAACAACTGGTGGGAGTCCAAAATCGAGTAAGATCACGGAAATTGCTATGTACAAACACGATGGAGTTAACTTCATTGACGAGTTCGTAACACTGGTAAATCCAGACATGCCAATTCCTGAGTTTATCGTTCGATTAACAGGAATCAGCGACAAAATGGTGGAAGATGCACCTCGTTTTTACGAAATCGCTAAAAAAATCATAGAATTTTCAGAAAATTGTGTCTTTGTTGCGCACAATGTTGGTTTTGATTACGGAATTGTAAGACATGAATTCAAATCATTGGGTTATGACTACAGACGACCACATCTATGCACAGTGCGAGCTTCTCGATACATTTTACCGGGATATGATTCATACAGTTTAGGAAAGTTGACCCGTTCGCTGGGAATCGAATTGAAAGGACGACATCGAGCTGGCGGAGATGCACATGCTACTGCCCTACTTTTTGAAATGCTTTTTGCAAAAAGTGAAAAGAACTTGATGACTTTCATGCAAGAAGATTTAAATCCGAAATCTTTACATCCAAATTTGGATTTAGAAGCTTTGGAAGAAATCCCTAATAAAACAGGCATCTATAAATTTTTTGATGATGCCAACCGTTTGATTTACATCGGAAAAAGTAAACACATTCGCAAAAGAATTGACCAACATTTAAAAAATACAAAGACAAAAAAAGGCATCGAAATGATGACTGAAATTTGTAGGATTGAATTTGAATTAACTGGTTCAGAATTGATTGCACTTTTGTATGAATCCAATTTAATCAAAAAACACAAGCCGATATACAATAGGACTTTACGTAAAAATCTCTTTCCTTACGGGCTATTTTATTTTGAAGATAGCAACGGATATTTGCATTTGTACATCGACAAAACAGATAAAAAATTAGAAACACCTTTAACAACTTTCACTTCCAAAGCAGACGGCGTTAGCTATTTGACTCACCAATGTGAAAAATTAAATTTGTGTCAAAAATTATGTGGTTTGTACAAAACTGAAAACGCATGCTTTGGTTATCAGATTAAAAATTGTAAAGGTGCATGCATCCAAGAAGAAAAACCCGACACTTATAATTTACGTGTTCAATCGTTGATCAATCAACTTTCATTTGATGATACTAACTTCTACATTGTCGAAAATGGACGTGAACGAAATGAAAAATGTATCATTTTGATTGAAAATGGAAGCTATCGCGGTTATGGTTTTGTACCATTCTATGTCATGAAACACAACAATAAAACGTGGAAAAATCACATAGATTTTATGCAAGAAGACAGAGATGCTAGGACAATTTTAAACTATTTTCTGAGAAAAAATCCAGAAATTAATATTGTACATTACTGATTTTTAAGAATTATTGATATTTTTATCTATATTCACGGCAACAAAACGATCTAATTGATTTTAACACTACAAAAAAAATGCAAATGAAAACATTATTAAGTTTTATAATAGTATTAACTGGATACCTTTCATTCGGCCAGTATACAAAAACGGAACGAACTACAAAAATAATTGTGGAACAAAGGTCAATTTATTTAAGTGGTGGCGCAAGAGCATCAGTTGGAGGAAAATCTAGAGTAGTTATTCCTTTTGACTTGCCTAAAAACACAGTAGAATGGTTCTACAGTTTTTCAACTAGCGATGGCACAAGTGGTACAAAAAACTTAAATTTAGCACTTCAATTATCTACATTGCTAGTGGATCAAACTGGAACAACTGCAAGCTTAATGAATCAGGTAAAAGTACCTAGTGGTTCGAGTAGTATAGATATCTATTTATTAAATTCAGAAAATCAAACGGCGTTTGAAGAAAAGTGGGATAATAATGGCGGAAACTTCTATTTTATTTCTGAAGGTACTGTGAAAAACACAAAACAAGCTGTTGTTAAGGTTGATGATATTAAAAGTGGAAGATGGTATTTGGGGTTAAAAAATCCTAGCAGTTTAGATGGAGTAAATATTTTCGTAGAAATTACTGCTATTGTTGAAAATGATGTTTTTGTTGACGAATGGACTGTGGAAAATAAAAACAATCTCAAATCTAATTGTTTATCTGCATTTTATACTGAAACACCTGGGAAAAATGATGTCTGTGATTGTTTAATATCCAAAATAACTAATCAAAACTTACCAAGTCAATGGAATAAACAAAATTCAAATTCTCAGCAATTAATAAAAAATTCATTTTTAGAAAGTTGTTACAGCGAAACCGGAAATACATTATTAAAAAACAACGAATTAGAATACAAGACACAAGCAAATTATAAGTCACTCATTGAAAATGCAGATAAAATGAACAGAACAGGAAACTTGGAAGAAGCTGTTAAAGTTTATGCAGAAGCATGTATCCTAATCCCTACAGAACAATATCCTAAGCAGCAAATAATAATGCTGAATGAGAAAATTGAAATACTCAAAAAAGAAAAAGCACAATTACAGACAAGTATTGATAATGTAAATAAAATATTCAACGAAGCAAATGCTGCCTCAACGCTAGCTGACTATTCTGAAGCAATAAGTAAAATGTCTTCTGCTCTCGATTTGATAGTAAACGACAAGAAGTTAACAGAATCATATGGCTCAGAAACAATTGCTTTATATTACAATTCTGCTGCATGGTGGTCAATTCTTTTAAACAAATTAGATGAAGCTAGTGACTTTCTGAAAAAAGGTTTCACTTTTGATGTAAACAATATGTATTTGAAAGAAAATTTAGGTTTATTTCATTTGCTAAAAGGTAATTATTCTGAAGCAGAAAAAGCTTTTTTATTTTATAAAAGAAATGAAAAACTCCCTGATGGAAAAAAATGGGTAGATATTATTGCTGATGATTTGACATTACTAGAGACCAAAGGTCTAGGAAATCCAGATTTTGCGAGTATAAGATCCATTTTAAAAATAAAATAATTTGTAAACGTTACTTAAAAAAGTCAGATACTCGTTAACTAAAAGAATTTTTCTCGTGAATAGTTTTTAATTCTGTAAAGTACAAATGAGTAACACTAAATACTAGATATTTAATAGCAAAGAAAATATATACAAAATGATGAAGAACGTTTTCAACCAAAATGATGTTGCTGAAATAATTGAAAGAATTAACAGCTTAACACCAGAATCTCAAGCGCAATGGGGAAAGATGTCAGTTTCTCAAATGTTAGCGCATTGCAATGTAACTTATGAATTTATTTATGAACCTGAAAAACACAAGAAACCAGGTGCTTTCATGAAATTCATTTTGAAGTTATTGGTAAAAAGTAAGGTTACAAATGAAGTTTTATACAAACCAAATAACCCTACAGCACCTGCATTTATTATTAAAGATGAGAAAAACTTTGAAGCAGAAAAAGCACGTTTGATTGAATACATCAATCGCGCGTTGGAATCAGGAGCAGATTCTTTTGATAATTTAGAATCTCATTCGTTTGGTAAATTAAATAAAAAAGAATGGAACAATATGTTTTACAAACACTTAGATCATCATTTACGCCAGTTTGGTGTTTGATTTTATAAGTGATTGTTAATTATCTCTTCTCCCAATTGGTCGTAATCAATTCCATCAAAATTGCCTGAACTCATCATCAATAAAACTTGATTATTCCACGATTGAGTTTTGATAAAGTCTAAAACTTCTGAAGTTTCTGTCATCACTTTCACCTTTCCACCAAATGCTGATTGCACTTGTTCTTTGCTAATTGGTTCTAGTTTTTTGTGTTTTACAACTTCTGGACTGAAATAAACGATCGCTTCATCCGCTTGATTCATCGCGCCTTCATATTGAGGCAAAAACTCTTTTTTCAAGGAAGAAAATGTATGCAATTCCATGCAAGCAACCACTTTTCTTTGCTGATATTGCTCTTTTACTGCTTTGGTTGTGGCTTTCAATTTTGATGGCGAATGTGCGAAATCTTTGAACAAAACAAATGTAGGTGATTCAACCACTTTTTGCAATCTTTTACCTGCACCAGTGAAACTTTCCATGGATTTCAAAAAATCAACAGATTCAATTCCCATTGATTTTGCCAAATGCATCGCACCCATCAAATTTTGCAAATTGTGTCCACCAAAAATTTTCAATGGATAATGTTTTCCTTCAAACTCTAACAAAGTTCCAGTTTCAGTAACTTGATATTTAGGCGTTTCATAAGCAACTGAATTGATGCTATCAGCATATTTCTCACCTAATTTCTTTACCTCCAAATCTTCTTGATTGTAAATCAAAGTGCCATTAGGCGTGATTTGCTGACAAAAAATATCAAACTGATCCACATAATTTTCAAACGTTGGAAAAACATTGATATGGTCCCAAGCAATTCCACTCAACAGTGATACATCAGGCTTGTATAAATGAAATTTTGGTCGTCTGTCAATCGGTGAACTCAAATATTCGTCGCCTTCTAAAATCATAAAAGGTGCATCTTCTGTCAATTTCACCATGCAATCATATCCTTCTAATTGTGCTCCAACCATATAATCTGCTTGAACGCCCAATTTTGAAACCGCATGTAAAAGCATCGAAGTAATCGTCGTTTTTCCGTGACTTCCACCAATGACAATGCGTTTTTTATCTTTGCTTTGCTCGTATAAATATTCTGGATATGAATAAACTTGAATTCCTAATTCTTTAGCTTTCAGTAGTTCAGGATTGTCTTCCCTTGCGTGCATTCCCAAAATGATGGCATCCAAATTAGCTGTAATTTTTTCTGGAAACCAACCAATGGCTGAAGGCAAAACACCTTGCTTTTCTAATCTTGTGCGCGAAGGTTCAAAAATTTCATCATCAGAACCGGTAACATTTGCGCCTTTTCTACTCAATGCAATGGCTAAATTGTGCATGGCACTTCCTCCAATGGCAATAAAATGAACGTTCATAAACTTGAATTTTTGATTAAATGAAAAGTCAAAAGTAAACGAAATCAGACTGAAAAACGCAACCGAAATCACGAACTTTCTCACATTGTATTGTTAGTCTAAATTGATAGTAGAAAAATTTCAAGAATTAAAAACTGTAAAGCAAAAAGATTATCGTTTGAAGCAAAATCGAACCATCCAACAAATAAAATTGCAAATATTTGTTTTCCAAAGACTCACACAATTGAATGAATATTAAAGTGATTCCACCAAATAGCAAAAAAGGCAGTTGAAAAAAAGAATTATGAGCAAAGAAAAAAGCAATTCCAATCGCGAAAGCCATTAATATTTTCGAAAATAAAAACGCACGTTTCACACCTATTTTAGATGGAATCGTAACGATGTTGTCTTCAATCAATCCCAACACATCAAAAGGAATTGAAATAGCAGCAAAGTATAAACTTTGTATAACAATAAAAATCCAAACTTGGTTGTATGAAATTTTTAGCGCAGGATCTAATAAACTGAAGATACATCCTGAAATCACCCACACTAAGACAATAATCGGCAATTTTAAAAATGGAACTTTACGCAGATGAATTTTCCAAAATAAATCAAATTTGTAGAAAAAAGTCAAAAATCCGAGACAACAAAATGCCAGTTTCAGCGCTAGGTCAAAAAATAAAAAACAGGAGAAAGAAATGACCAGACTTAGAACGATAATCCAAAATCTAAAATTCTGATTTTCAGAAATAAATTGCTTAAAATCATTGTAATATCTAAAAAGGTTATAAGTTGCCAAGGAAGAAAAGAAAGCAAACAAATACAATTCAAGCGGATAAGCTATCGCAAAAAATTGACTGCAGAAATAAAAAAATGAAACGGTACAAATGGCTATAAATAAATTATAGTCTATCAAGCATTTATGAATCAATTGCAGAATTTTCAAAATTCATAGAATTATTTCATTTGTAATAATTCGAAAAAGAAAGGTGAAATCACTCTTGATTTTCCCAATAATCATTCAAATATGCTTGAATTCTTCTTGAAATAACGTTGAAATATCTTTTGGTGCGATAACCGCCAACCCAAGAAATTCCACGAATGGCATTTGTCAAGAAAATTTCGTCAGCAGCCAATAAATTTTGAGGTAAAATGGTGCATTCATACACTTTAATTCCATGGTGAATCGCCAAATTGATGACTTGCATACGCATGGTTCCAGCCAAACAGCCTTCGTCCAAACTTGGAGTATAAAGTACGCCGTTGCTTACCACAAACAAGTTAGAATTTGAGCTTTCTAAAATCCCACCTTTTTCATTACTCAACAACAAATCATCCAGGTTTTTCTCGCGTGCAGCGATGGCAGACATCACGTACAACAAACCATTTTTCGTTTTGTAATTTGACAAGAAATTCTTCTGTTTTTTCATGTCCATGTAAATGTCCACTTCCAAACCTTTGGAATTCAATTCAAAATAATTGGCTTCGTAAGGATAAACCTCAATAAAATAAGAAACTTCGTTTGTATCAGGAAAATAGGTTCCGCCAGCTGCGCGATCAATTGAAACACGGCACTTCCCTCCTTCTTGAATATTGGATTTTTGAATTAAATCTTTGATTTTCGTTTCAAAAAATTCTGCAGTAAAAAAAGCAGGAATACGCATTTTCAAGGCTTTGGCACCTTCTTGAATTCTGTTAAAATGATTGACAAAATTGATTGGTCGCCCATTCATGATTCTGACACTTTCAAAAAGTCCATCACCATATAAATAAGATCTGTTTCCAGCAGCAATCGTTGCACCAGTATTTGGCAAAACGACACCATTATTGTTCACGTATAAAACACTCATTTTTATCTGAAAATGTAATTGACTAACTCTTTTCCTTTGTCAATATTAATAATTAAAATGTAAATAATGCCAAAAACAGCTCCACCAATGTGCGCGTCGTGGGCAATTTTACTTCCACCTCGTTTAAATGCGTAATATTCAAAAGCCAAATACAAAGGTCCAAAAATGTAACCTGGAACCATTATTGGTAAAAATATCAATCCCATTTTTAACGGAGGATACCAAATAACAGAAGCGAAAATTACCGCAGAAACAGCCCCTGAAGCGCCAACAGAATAGTAAGTATCACTGTCTTGATTTCTGACATAAGGCCAAAGTGTTGCAAATAATCCTCCTAAAATATACAAACCACCAAAAATGATTTCTCCTTTGGCAACACCGTAAGTAAAAACCAAATCCCTTTCCATAAATTCGCCAAACATGTAAAATGAAAACATATTGAAAAACAAATGTCCCCAATCTGAATGGACAAACATGTGGGTAAAAAACCTTTCCTTTTGATTGTAATGTTTCGCCAAATAAGGTGAAAATGACATTTTGTAAGCAAAATCTTTGGAATTAAATCCCTGCATTGAAACAAGAACAGTAATTCCAATAATGATGTAAGTGATGATTGGCATTTATTATTAATGAATTGGTTTGTAGATTTTTACCTTAAACATGGATACATTTCGTGTAAAATTAACTAATTTCACGACGTTATGGTAAAAATTACGTCTTTCATTCTAATCTTTTTATGCTTTTTTTTGGTTTTATTCAGCTGTAAGAATGAGCAGAAGAAAATTGACTTTCTTGATCAAAAAATCAGCGTTGAAAAGAAATTAGAGAAATTATTAGATGCCGACAACCTAGCAGAAATCGGAATCGATGAAGCTGGACAACAATTGCTTTTTGATTTTTACAAAGCAAGAAATTTTAAGCCAATTTGGTGTGAAAAAGAAAAACTCTCTTCGACTGGACAAATTCTCTCAAATTATTTAAAAACACCGATTGCATTCGGACTTCCAAGTAAAAGATTTTCGGCTTTAAAATGGGACAGCGTTTATCAACTCAAAAATGAAATTATCATTACGGCAATACTTGCTCGTATGAAAGTTGATTTAAAAATAGGCGTTTTAGACACTGCAACAAAAAGTTTGCGACCAATTCAGTATGTAAATTTAGATTCTTTAAAAAGCACTTTAAATTTTCCATCAACTGAAAATGAGATTGCTGCGAAAATTATCTCTTGGGGTCCAGCAGATACCAATTATCAAAAATTAGCTTACGGCTTATTTCATTTTGCATTTTCACATCCACTGGAAAACAATGAATTAAAAGTTCCAACAGTCAAAAAAGATTCAATCAATTCAGTCATTCAAGCAAAAAAATCACTTTTTAATAAAGGATTTTTAGCTACAGAAAATGCAAATGATTCACTGTTCGTCATTGCTTTGAAAGCTTTTCAAGAGGAAAATGGTCAACAAAAAGACGGAGTGGTAGGTACAAGCACCGCTTTAGCACTAGAGGAAACAAATCTTCACCGTTGCAGGAGAACTGCACTAGCCATGGAAAAATGGCGATGGAAAAATGCTTTCCCAGAAAAATACATTTATGTTAACATTCCAGAATTCAAATTGAGATTTTACAATGCTGACACGCTTCGAAGTGAAAACAAAGTAATCGTTGGAAAACCAGATCATCAAACACCAGAATTCACTGCTAAAGTGAGAACCATTGTCGCTTTTCCATTTTGGAATGTTCCTTATTCAATTACAAGCAAGGAAATTTTGCCAGATGTGAAGCGAAATCCAAATTATTTCAAACGCAATCACATGAAAATTTATCGACGAGGCGAAGAAATTGATCCTTCAACGGTGAATTGGAAGAAAATCAGAGAAAACACCTTTCCTTATGCAGTAAAACAAGATCCTGGTACACATAATTCTTTGGGAATCATTAAGTTTGAATTTAGCAATAAATATGGTGTTTATGTGCACGATACGCCAAGCAAAGGTTTATTCAATACAACAGTTAGAACCTATTCGCATGGTTGCGTGCGTTGCGAAAATCCTGTAGATTTGGCTAAGATGGTTTTAACTCAAGACGAAAACACCATGATTCCAGATAGTTTGGATAGTATCATGTCAAGAAAAGTAAATTTCCCTATTCACTTAAAAAGATCTTTTTTGATACAATTTGATTACATCACTGTAATTCCAAATAACAAAGGCGGATTATTGTTTTTAAAAGACGTTTATTTCAAAGATGAAAAGTTTCTGAAATGGATGTTTTAAACTAAACATTTTAAAATCAAGATTTTAATTATAATTCAAATTTCTTTCTTCAGTAAACATCCCTTTCATTCAAGAAAGCTTGATACCTTTGTGACTGAATTTAAACGCAAAATATGTCCATCAAATCACTTGTAATTCGCAAAAACAAACAAAATTCAGTTGAACGATTTCATCCTTGGATCTTTTCTGGAGCGATAGAAACTGACACTTCTGATATTGTAGAAGGAGAATTGGTTGATATTGTTGGCCATAAAGGACAATTTATTGCGCGTGGACATTTTCAGCCGAGTACAATCGCTGTGCGAGTTTTGACATTTATCGACAGGCCAATTGACCAAGATTTTTACAATGAAATGGTTCAAAATGCGGTTCAAATGCGACTAAATTTGAATTTGTTGAATGAAAAGAACAATATTTTTCGATTGATTCACGGCGAAGGCGATTCGTTGCCTGGTTTGATCGTAGATTTTTACAATGGAGTTGCCGTTATTCAATGCCACAGCATTGGAATGTATCGCGATTTAAATTTAATTTCTTCAGCATTACAAAGGGTTTTGGGAGATAAATTGATTGCAATTTATTCCAAATCAAACGATACTTTACCAGCACGATTAGAAATCGTAAACGAATATGTTTATGGTACTTGCGAAACACCTCACGTTGCTTTAGAAAACGGTGTGAAGTACAATATTGATTGGGTAAATGGTCAAAAGACAGGATTTTTTATCGACCAACGAGAAAACCGAAATTTGATTGCAAAATATGCACTTGGAAAAAAGGTTTTGAACACTTTTTGCTACTCTGGTGGATTCAGTCTCTCTGCAATTTCTGGTGGAGCAACTTTCGCTCATTCATTGGATAGTTCCAAAAAAGCGATTGAATTGACAGATGAAAATGTAATTTTAAATGAAATGGGTTCCAATCACAAGTCAATCGTGGCGGACACCATGGAATATATCAAAGAATTGCCAGAGGAATATGACATTATTGTACTTGATCCTCCAGCATTTGCGAAGCACAGAGACAAACGGCACAAAGCCATTCAAGGTTATAAAAGATTGAATGCGTATGCCATTCGTCAAATCAAACCAGGCGGATTGATCTTTACCTTTTCTTGCTCACAAGTGGTAGATAAATTCCTATTCAACAATACAATCATTGCAGCAGCGATTGAAAGTGGTCGTAAAGTAAGAATCATTGAACAATTACACCAACCAGCAGATCATCCAATCAATGCGTTTCATCCTGAAGGTGAATATTTGAAAGGATTGGTTATCCAAGTAGATTAATTAAATGCTAGATTTAAGATATAAAACCATTTTGGGAGTTGCGCTTCCATTGATGGTTTCCAGTTTTATTCAATCCATTGTACTGCTCACAAACGCTGGTTTTTTGAGTCGATACGACACGTTGGCATTTGACGCCAGTGGAAATGCTGGACTAATATATATCACCGTGTTTGCAGCATTAATGGGAATGAGTGACGGATCTCAAATCTTAATCGCAAGAAGAATTGGTCAAGATAAAAGTCATGCTGTTGGTCGAATTTTCGGCACTTCTGTTTTCACGATGTTTCTTTTTGGAATCGTCATGTTTTGCTTAATTTATTTCCTGATGCCGATTTTGTTGCCGATATATTCCAAACACAATGATTTGGCACAAGCACAAATTTCGTTTTTATCAATCAGAAGTTTTGCCATCTTTTTTGGCGTCATCACGCTTTCCATTCAAGCATTTTTCTATGCCATTGGAAAAACTTGGGTTGTTCTAATCAGTGCAATCATCGTCGCTTTATCCAATGTTTTGATGGATTATCTGTTCATTTTTGGCTGGGATTTTATTCCAGAAATGGGACTAACAGGTGCAGCAATCGCATCTACGTGTGCTGAAGGGCTAGGAATGTTATTTCTGTTGCTTTTTCTAATTTTCTCTAAAGAAGTCAAACAATATGGTCTTTTTTCGCATTTTGCTTTTCAGTTCAAATCGTTTATCGAATTATTAAAAGTAGGAATTCCTTTGTTTTTGCAAAGTTTCATGGCATTGGCCACTTGGACGATTTTCTTCACTTGGATTGAACAAATGGGAAAATCAGATTTGACAATCGCGCAAAATATTAGAGCAATTTACTTTTTAGCATTTGTCCCAATTTGGGGATTTGCTGCGACAACCAAAACCTACATTTCGCAGTATCTTGGTAGAAAAGATTTTGGCTCGCTTAAAACAATCCAACGAAGAATTCAATTTTTGACCATCGTTTTCTTGCTCATTTTCTTCCATGGATCTTTTCTTTATCCAGAAAAACTAATCAGCTGGATCAATCCTGAAGAAGCATACATCGAAAAAAGTGCAGATATTCTGAGATTTGTCTCTGGATCAATCTTTATATTTGGTTTAATTTCTGTCAAATTTCAAACGGTCAATGGTTCAGGAAATACGATGGTGAGTTTTGGAATAGAATTTTTGAGCGTTTTCACCTACACCTTGGGCGCTTACATATTAATAAAGGTGTTGCATGCAGATATTTTTTGGGTTTGGTCGGTTGAATACATTTATTTTTGCACGCTAGGAACCGCATCTATTTTATACTTGAAATTTTTTAACTGGAAAAACACACAAATATGATGAAGAAAGATTTTCGCATTGTTTTCATGGGAACGCCTGATTTCGCCGTAGGGATTTTAGATGGTTTAATAGCCAATAAATTTAACGTTGTTGCCAGTATTACGGCGCCAGACAAACCTGCAGGAAGAGGTCAAAAAATCTCTGAAAGTGCTGTGAAAACATTTTGTGTCGAAAATAATATTCCAGTTTTACAACCGACGAACTTAAAAGATGAAACGTTTGTGCAATCTTTGAGCGAATTAAATGCCGATTTATTTGTCGTTGTCGCTTTCAGAATGCTGCCTGAAGTAATTTGGAACATGCCACCAAAAGGAACAATCAACCTGCATGCTTCACTCCTACCGCAATACCGTGGTGCTGCGCCTATCAATTGGGCGATTGTCAACGGAGAAACCGAAACGGGCGTCACTACTTTTTTCATTGAAAAGGAAATCGATACAGGAATGGTGATTGAAAGAGATTCTATTTTAATTGGAGAAAATGAAACCGCTGGCGAACTGCACGATAGATTGATGAATTTAGGAAGAGAATTGGTCGTCAAAAGCGTTGCACAAATCGAAGATGGTTCTGTGGTGCGCACTTCTCAAGATAGTTTGATAGAATCCAATTTACGTTCTGCACCGAAAATTTTCAAACTGATGTGTGAAATCGATTGGAATCAAAATGTACAAACGATACACGATTTTTGTCGTGGATTTTCACCATATCCTACTGCATGGACAACCATTAGCAACGAAGGACGAAATGAATCCAAGACAATAAAGATTTTCAGAACTGAAAAAACTGAAATTCCAGTCGAAAATTCGAAATTATTAAAAAAGGATGCTGAAGGATTGCTTTTCCCTTGCAATGATTTCTATCTAAGAATCACAGAAATTCAGCCTGAAGGAAAAAGAAGAATGACGCACAAGGAATTTGCTGCGGGCTACAATTTCAAAGATTGGAAAATCTAGTTTTCCCAAATAAATCAAGGATTCGAGCCTTGTTTTTTTCCAAATTCTAGTGTTTTTTCAACGAACATTCAAAAAAAGTTAAAAATACTTTTGGTAGCTTAATTCAAAGAAATTAAACTTACAAATATTTGATTTTTAATAATTTAAATAAAATTTACACCTTATTGTCTTATTAACAAGTATTGACATTTTTCAACAAAACGCTTTTTTTTTAGTAAAAAGTCATGCTACGCATAGATATTCGGCTATATTTGTTTCGATAAATTAATAGAAAAATTTTCTAAAACCAAAAAACTATGAACAAAGCAGAATTAATCGATGCAATTGCAAACGAGTCTGGATTGTCTAAAGCAGATTCAAAAAAAGCATTGGACGCATTTGTAAGCGCTACTTCAGCAGCATTGAAAAACAACGATAGAATTTCTCTAGTAGGATTCGGTTCTTTTTCAGTTTCTGAAAGAGCTGCAAGAACAGGTCGTAACCCACAAACTGGTAAAGAAATTCAAATCGCTGCTAAAAAAGTGATTAAATTTAAAGCTGGTTCTGAATTAACTGACGGAGTTAACTAATCAGTTTTTACAAGAAATTAAGAGGTGTGCTTTTGTATACCTCTTTTTTTTGTGCCTATTTTTAGCATTATTCGAATAGAGAATGAAAGTTCAACTAAAGAAATTCAGTTTACATCAATCCTGACAATGTTGCCAATAATCTTTTAGCGATTGGATTAATTAAATTCAAAAAATCAAATTTCATACCTCTTTTACAAACCAATCTCCCAAAATATTGCACACCCCAAATTAAATGCAGAATTTTGCACCACGTATGAAGACAAAAGTTGAAATTCTTGCTCCGGCAAAAAATCTATATCAGGGAATGTTTGCCATCAATGCAGGTGCTGACGCGGTGTATATCGGTGCTCCGTTGTATGGAGCGCGCACCAATGCAACCAATTCAATTGAAGATATTGCTGAGTTGGTGAAATATGCCCATTTGTTTAAAGCACAGGTTTTTGTGGTGGTAAATACCATTTTGTACGACCACGAATTGGCGGATTGCAAAAAGATGATTTATCAACTTTACGAAATTGGTGTCGATGCACTCATAATTCAGGACATGGCGATTTTGGAGATGGATTTGCCACCGATTGTGTTGCATGCGAGTACTCAAGCCAACAACCGCGACCCAAAACACGTCAAATTCTTGAAAGACGCTGGAATTCAACGTGTAGTATTGGCTCGTGAATTGAATTTAGACCAAATCAAAGATATTCATGATGCGACCGATGTAGAACTTGAATTTTTCGTTTCAGGCGCTTTATGTGTTTCGTTCAGCGGTAATTGCTACATGAGCATCGCAGGCGGAGAACGTAGTGCCAATCGCGGTTCTTGTGCTCAAAATTGTCGTTTGCCTTACAATTTGACCGACGGAACGGGCGCAACTTTGCTTTCAAGCAGTCACTTGTTGTCAATCAAAGACTTGGATTTGAGCGATCAACTGCCGAATTTGATTGAAGTGGGAATTACTTCGTTTAAAATCGAAGGTCGATTGAAAGATTTGGTTTACGTAAAAAACAACGTTTCTTATTTGCGTCAACGTTTGGATGCATTTTTAGAAAACAACGAAAACTTTGTCAAAGCTTCTTCTGGAAGAACGATTTTCAATTTTGAACCGCAAATGGATCGCAGTTTTAATCGCGGTTACACCGACTATTTTGTCAACAAACGCAAGGAAAAAATCGGTTCATGGGAAAGTCCGAAATCGAAAGGACAATACATTGGAAAAGTTACTGAAGTGACGCCAAAAGGTTATTTTATCGAAAACGCAGAAGAATTAAACAATGGCGATGGTTTGTATTTCGTCAATCCAGCTGGAGAAGGCGATGGCGTGCAAGTCAACGTGATTTTAAACAGTTTGGTAATTCCAAATAACTACAAAGAAATAGAAGTTGGAACCGAAATTTACCGAAATTCAGATGCTGCTTTCAACCGTTTGGTAGAACGTGAAGATGCTACAATTCGCAAGATTGGCGTGAAAATGAATTTCTCTGAAACAGAAACAGGTTTTACTTTGCAAGTGGTGGACGAAGACGGTCACACAACGACATCAAGTTTTGATTTTGAAAAAAATCCGTCCAACAAAGGCGCTCAAAGTTTGGAAGAAATCAAGAAAAACTTGGCCAAAACCGGAAATACGCCGTTTGTGGTGGATGAAATCGAAGTGAATTTCGCTGATTTTTGGTTTTTACCTACTTCAAAAGTGAATGAAATCCGCAGAGAAGTCTTAGAAAACTTGATTGATGTGCGTGTAAACGAATATCACAGAGAAGAATACCAAATTACAAAAACAGATCATCCTTATCCTGTAACTGAATTGGATTTCACGTACAATGTTTCCAACAAAATGGCACGTGATTTTTACAAACGTCATGGCGTAACAGAAATTGAAAAAGCATTTGAAATCCAGTGGGATCCAGGAAAATCACGTGTAATGACAACCAAGTATTGCGTCAAATACGAATTAGGTAAATGCGCCCGATTCCAAAGAGCAACGATGGGAGAAAAGGTCGTTGAACCTTTGACTTTGACGCACGGTGAAAATATCTACAAGTTGAAGTTCAACTGTAAAGCTTGCGAAATGGAAATCTGGGAAAAAGACGCTGAGCTGGAGTATATCGACGAAGACGAACAAATGTGGAAATAAGCTAAAACTTATGATGAGCATAATTTCGTCCCTACGCGACGAATTGAAATGTTGTGTCATTTTTTTACCCATATTTCATCCTTACAGGATGTTTCTTTTGAAAGGTAAAGTGATTATTTTCCAGCAGAATTAAATTTTGTGCTACTAAGCAAAAAATATACGCCAAAATTAATTTAGAGAAAAAATCTTTTGTGCTGGTAAGCACGAAATATGGGTAGAAACCAAGGCCCCACAAATAAACACGAGTGCCGTAGGTACGACATCTCTGTTAAACCATCCGCGAACAGAAACCAAAAGTACCATAGGTACGACATCTGGGTAAAAAATATCCACGAGACAAAAAAAAGTGCCGTAGGTGCGACATCTCCGTTAAACCATCCGTGATCAGAAACCAAAAGTACCGTAGGTACGATATCTAGGTAAAAAATATAAACGAGGCAAAAAAACGTGCCTTAGACACGACATCTCTGTTAAACCACCCGTGATCAGAAACCAAAAGTACAGTAGGTACGATATCTGGGTAAAAAATATACACGAGGCAAAAAAAACGTGCCGTAGACACGACATCTCTGTTAAACTATCCCTGATCAGAAACCAAAAGTACCGTAGGTACGATATCTGGGTAAAAAATATACACGAGGCAAAAAAAAAGTGCCGTAGGTACGACATCACTGCATACAAAATCTCATTTTTTCAATATTCACTTTCTACTTTTTTTCACACCTCCCTATAAAAAACAACCGTTTTTTCACTTCAAAAACCGCTATTAACAATCATTTTAAAATTGTTAAAAACTGCACATGATTTTATAGTGCGAAACCCTAAATTTTGCAGTAAATTTGCGCTCAATTTGTAGGTAAGTATTGTCAAATTGAATCCATAAAGCGCATAAAATGCCAAAAAATCAATCAATTAAGTCAGTTTTAATTATCGGTAGCGGTCCAATAGTTATCGGTCAAGCATGTGAATTTGATTATGCAGGTTCGCAAGCCGCACGTTCTTTGAGAGAAGAAGGAATCGAAGTAACGTTGATAAACTCCAATCCAGCAACCATTATGACTGATAAAGTCGTTGCGGATAATGTTTATTTGTTGCCTTTGGAACCAGAAAGTATCATTGAAATTCTCCAAAAACACAAAATCAACGCCGTTTTGCCAACCATGGGAGGACAAACTGCTTTGAATCTTGCGATTCAATGTGAGGAAATGGGAATTTGGGAAGAATATGGCGTAGAAATGATTGGTGTGGATATCAAAGCGATTGAAATTACCGAAAACAGAGAAGCTTTCCGTGAATTGATGGGAAGAATCGACGTTCCAATGGCGCCGCAACAAACTGCAAAATCATTCCTTGAAGGAAAAGAAATTGCGCAAAAATTTGGTTTTCCACTTTGTATCAGAGCATCTTACACCTTAGGTGGAGCAGGTGCATCTATTGTTCACGACCCAAAAGAATTCGATGGATTGTTGGAACGTGGTCTACAACTCTCTCCTATCCATGAAGTAATGATCGACAAAGCTTTGTTGGGATGGAAAGAATTTGAGTTAGAATTATTACGTGATTCAAACGACAATGTGGTGATTATCTGTTCGATTGAAAATTTTGATCCAATGGGAATCCACACAGGAGATTCAATTACTGTAGCTCCTGCAATGACTTTGTCCGACACGACTTACCAAAAAATGCGCGACATGGCCATCAAAATGATGCGTTCCATCGGAAATTTTGCTGGAGGTTGTAACGTTCAATTTGCTGTTTCTCCGGATGATGCGGAAGATATTATTGCGATTGAAATAAATCCACGTGTTTCTCGTTCGTCAGCATTGGCTTCGAAAGCAACAGGTTATCCAATTGCGAAAATTGCCTCAAAATTGGCGATTGGCTACCACTTGGATGAATTAAGCAATCAAATTACTAAAAACACTTCCGCGTTGTTTGAGCCAACGTTGGACTATGTAATCGTTAAAATTCCGCGTTGGAATTTCAATAAGTTCCCAGGAACAGATAGAAGATTAGGTCTTCAAATGAAATCTGTGGGAGAAGTAATGGGAATTGGAAGATCATTCCAAGAAGCATTGCAAAAAGCTTGTCAGTCACTAGAAATCAATAGAAATGGTTTGGGTGCTGACGGCAAAGAATTGACAGACCAAGCTGCGATCCTATACTCCTTGGAAAATGCAAGTTGGAATCGTTTATTTCATGTTTATGATGCGATTAAATTGGGAATTCCTTTTAAAACGATTCACGAGAAAACGCGCATAGATGTTTGGTTCTTGAAACAAATTGAGGATTTAATCAAACTTGAGAGAAAAATTGAGAAATTCCATTTAGGGAATTTACCCAAAGATTTATTGTTCACAGCCAAACAAAAAGGCTACGCGGACAGACAAATCGCTCATTTGTTGCGTTGCTTAGAATCAGAAGTTTACAACAAACGTACTGAAATGGGCATTCAACGTGTTTACAAATTGGTTGATACTTGTGCAGCTGAATTTGAAGCACAAACTCCGTATTATTACAGTACTTTTGAGTACGAAAATGAAAGTGTCGCTTCAGATCGCAAAAAAGTAATTGTATTGGGTTCAGGACCAAACCGAATTGGACAAGGAATTGAATTTGACTACAGTTGTGTGCATGGCGTTTTGGCCGCAAAAGAATGTGGTTACGAAACGATTATGATAAATTGTAATCCTGAAACTGTTTCTACAGATTTTGATACTGCTGATAAATTATACTTTGAACCAGTTTTCTGGGAGCACATTTACGACATCATCAAGCATGAAAAACCTGAGGGTGTGATTGTGCAATTAGGTGGACAAACTGCTTTGAAATTAGCGCAAAAATTAGAAAGATTCGGAATCAAGATTTTAGGAACAAGCTTCGAAGCGCTAGATTTAGCGGAAGATAGAGGTCGTTTCTCTAAAGTCTTAGAAGAAAATAATATTTTATTCCCTAAATACGGAATTGTACAAGATGCTGAGCAAGCGATTGAACTTTCGAAAGATTTAGGTTTCCCATTATTGGTGCGTCCATCGTACGTTCTGGGTGGACAAAAAATGAAAATTGTCATCAACGAAGAAGAATTGGAACACCATGTGGTAGACATCATCGGAGAAATGGGGCAAAATCAAATTTTGTTAGACCATTTTATCGGTGGAGCCATTGAAGCTGAAGCAGATGCGATTTGTGACGGCGAAGATGTTTACATCATTGGAATTATGCAGCACATAGAACCTGCGGGAATTCACTCCGGAGATTCTTATGCGGTACTTCCTCCTTACAATTTGGGAGATTTCGTTTTACTTCAAATTGAAGAAATCACGAAAAAAGTTGCCTTGGCTTTGAAAACAGTTGGTTTGATCAACATTCAATTCGCAATTAAAGACGATAAAGTGTATGTTATTGAAGCGAATCCAAGAGCTTCAAGAACAGTTCCTTTTATTGCAAAAGCGTATGACGAACCGTATGTAAATTACGCAACGAAAGTGATGTTGGGTCATTCAAAAGTGAAAGATTTCAATTTCCAACCTCGAAAAGAAGGTTATGCGATTAAAATTCCAGTGTTCTCATACGAGAAATTCCCTGATGTGAAAAAAGAATTAGGACCTGAGATGAAATCAACTGGAGAAGGAATTCGTTTTATCAAAACGTTGAAAGATCCTTTCTTCACCAAGATATATTCAGAAAGAAACATGCACTTATCTCGTTAGAAAATGGGCGTACTCAGAATGATATTAATCATCATCGGAGTCATTGTTGTGCTTCGATTCATGGGTCAATTGATGATTGCCAAAAGAAACATTGAAGAACAAAATAAGAGTAAAGCTGAGCGAGACCAATTGGAAAAGCAAAGACGACACGTTGAAAAAAACAAAGGAAAAACAACTTTAGTTGGCAAAACAGCTAAATCAAGTGAGCCTTTTGAAGACGTTGATTATGAAGAAGTAAAGAACTAAAAATAAAATCATAATGAATCCATGGAATTGTATTTTCATGGATTTTTTTGTTTTCGTTTCGTTACCTTGACTGCAATCATTATCTTCATACCAAAATTTGAAAAAATAAATTAAAACAATAGCGTTAATTAACCGGTTAAATATATTTGATTTTGAATCATTTATGTTTTCCAAATTCAAAATAAATTATGAATTTAAAACAATTTTTCACTAAGTATTGGCCTCATTTTGCCATTGTTGCTTTAATGACCGTGATAACTTGTAGTTATTTCAGCTTACAGTTTTCTGACTACGGATTGAAGCAACACGATATCGAACAATTCAGTGGTGCAGCGCATGAGATTGCTGATTACAGAGAAAAAACAGGTGAAGAGACTTTGTGGACCAATTCCATGTTTGGTGGAATGCCATCGATTCAGATTTCAGTTGTGTATGCAGGGAATTTTATCAAAAGTGGTTTAGATCAATTTTTGACTTTGTTGCCTCCTCCAGCAGGAATCACTTTGCTTTATATGCTAGGGTTCTATGTATTGGCAATTTGTTTACGAATCAACCCTTGGGTCGGATTTTTGGGTGCAATTGCATTTGGATTTGCAAGTTATGATATCATTATCATTCAAGCAGGGCACAACACAAAGGCTTTGGCAGTAGCATTTATGGCTCCTGTTGTTGGAAGTTTTTTCCTAGCTTACCAGCGGAATATAAAATGGGGCGCCATACTTTCCGCACTTTTTATGACATTGGAAATGTCCGTCAATCACTTGCAAGTCACATATTATTTAGGAATTTTATTGATTGGATTGGGATTAGCACTTTTTGTAGATGCTTTTTTAAAGAAAAATTTAAAGCATTTTTTCATTGCAACTGCAGGAATTATTGGTGCTTACGCGCTAGCTTTGATGATTAACTACGGAAATATAGCGTTAACAAATGATTATGCAACTCATTCAATTCGTGGAGCGAACGATATTACAATGAATCCTGATGGAACTTCGAATAAATCCAATGCCACAACAGGATTAGACAAAGACTATGTAACGCAATATAGTAATGGAATTGATGAATCTTTTACCATTCTTTCCCCATACATCAAAGGTTCAGCGCCTGGTGCAATTGCAAACACGCACTTTTCTGAGCAAGTTGAAAACATGGATTTATCAAGCGCTGAAATCAATGATTTATTGAATAGCAGTCCTTCTTATTGGGGAGATCAACCACAAGTTTCTGGTCCAGCATACATTGGAATTATTGTCATTTTCCTTGCGCTTTTAGGAATGGTATTTTTGAAAACACCCGTTAAATGGGCACTTTTAGGAGTTACATTATTAGCACTTGCACTTTCTTGGGGTAAAAACTTCATGGGATTGACAGATTTCTTCTTGGATAATGTGCCAGGATACAACAAATTCAGAGCGCCAACGATTATCATTGTGGTAGTAGAATTATGTCTTCCAATTTTAGGTGTTCTATTTTTGAACTTGCTATACAAAGAAAAAGAAGCACTGAAAGAGAAAAAGAAATTGTTTTTGATTACTTCAGCAGCGATGTTTATTTTCTTATTAGGAATGAAATTTGTTGGTTTGGGAGACGGTTATACTTCTAAAGCTGAAAAAGATCAAATGGCGAATTTGCCTGCATACATGAGAAATCAGGTGATGAGTTTGACTCCTGAGCAAATGGCACAGTATCAAATCGATCCCAAAAATACAGCACAAGTGAATGCATTTATAGATGCGCAAGTTCAGCCAGCACAAAAGCGTTTTGAGAATTTACAAGTCGCTAGAAAAGGAATTTTTGATTCAAGTATGAATCGCTCTATTCTATTTTTGGTCTTGGCGATCGGAGCAATTGCCATTTTCTTTTACACTCAATTGCCGAATGAAGTTCCAGTGATAATATTGTCTTTCTTCATCTTAATGGATTTAGTTCCAGTCGATAGAAATTATCTAGGCTCTCAAGAGGAAGGTTCTGGATATAAATATTGGGATGATAAAGCAAAAATATTGTATCCTATTGCTGAAACGCCTGCAGATTTGACAATTTTAGACAATGAATTGGCTGAAAGTCCAGCATTGAAAGCAAAAGTTGATGCAGGATTAAGAGAAGGAAAAGCGAAAGCTGACGAATTAGGATATGAAGGTGAGGACAGAAGACGAGTTGAAAATGCTTACAAATTTGCCGCTTTAAATAGAAATACAAATTTCAGGGTTTTTGACTTGAGTGGCGGTTTCAATAGTTCAAATGCAGCCTATTTCCACAAATCTTTGGGTGGTTATCACGGAGCGAAATTGAGAAATATTCAAAATGTTTTTGATTATCATTTGATGAAAATGAATAACAAAGTTTACGACATGTTGAATGTGAAATATTTCATGCAGCAGGATAAACAGGGAATTGTATCAACTAATCCAAATCCAACAGCTTTAGGAAATGCTTGGATGGTAAGAAAAATCGCGACTTTTGCGACACCTGATGACGAAATCAGGGCTTTGGGAAATCAATTTGATTTAAAAAACATTGGAATTGGAAGTTTATTGGTCAACAAAGCACCAATCAAAAATGGAAAAGCGTATGGTTCTGAAGAAATCAACTATGTATTGCAAGGCGATACAATTGAAGTTCGTTTACAAAATGGTTTGCCTGAAGGCGTGAAAGCTTGTTTTGTGATGGATGTAAACGGTAAAACCAATTGGATAATGGCGTCTGCTTTACAATTAGACACAGCAAAATCTTTCTTGAAAATGGTTGAAATGTCGATTTCAGACGAATTCAAACCAAATGAAGAAGCAGTAATGTTGAAATCAGAAGCGCAAAAATTATCTTCTTTGACTTATTCAGGTGAAGGGACGATTCAAATGACTTCTTATGCTCCGAATAAAATCACTTATCAATCCAATAGTAGTAGCAAGCAATTTGCAGTTTTCTCTGAAGTTTATTATCCAGAAGGCTGGACTGCTACTGTCAACGGAAAAGAAGTTGAAATTCGCAAAACAAACTATTTGTTGAGAGGAATTGAACTTCCAGCTGGAAATAACAAAATCGTGTTTAGTTTCAATTTACCGAAATTTGATAAGTCAAATACCTATGCTAGAATCGGTGGAATTATCATCATCTTATTATTGGTTGGTGGTGTTGTGACAGATTATATGAAGAAAAGAAAAGCGAAAGCGTAAAAACTTTCAATTTATTTCAATCCCAATATTGTTTCAGTATTGGGATTTTTTTTGCGTATTAAAACTATATTTGTCTAAAACGAACGAAAATTTTCAAATTATGCAAAGCAAAGCATCTACGGTTGACGCTTACATGGAAGAATTGCCAGAAGACAGAAAAGAGGCAATGAAAAAATTAAGGGCGGTCATTTTGGAAAATATTCCTGATGGATTTCAAGAAACAATGAGTTACGGAATGATTGGCTATGTTGTGCCACACAGCACTTATCCAGCTGGTTATCATTGTACACCAGCTTTGCCATTGCCTTTTACGAATTTAGCATCGCAAAAAAACAATATTGCTTTGTATCACATGGGAATTTACGGAAGTCCTGAATTATTGGCTTGGTTTCAAGAAGAATATCCAAAACACACCAAAGCTAAATTAGACATGGGTAAAAGTTGTATGCGATTCAAAAAAATGGACCAAATTCCTTACGATTTAATTGCTGAATTGATGCGCAAAATGACGGTTCAACAATGGATTGATCAATATGAATCGCTTTATTTGAAAAGAAAGTAGTTTTTCTATTAGCGAATCGAAGAAATTGCGTATCCAATAAAACACAAAATCAGCAAGATTAAAACACTACCCCAATAATATCGAAAATGGGTGTGACTGCTGTTATTTTCTCTCAAACTGACAACAATATCTTGCTCAAAACCATCAAGTGTGTTGTTCGTAAATACCTTTAATTCTTTTCTAACCGAACAAGAACTGCAAGTCCAATATACGATTTTGCGCATCGGAAAAAGTGGCAATCCAAACAACGAAAAATAAGTTTGGTACAATTGAAATTGCTTCTCTGATTCTTTTTTGCAAACGCGACATGTAGAACTTACCTTTTCAGGGTAGGTTGCTACATATCTATAGTTTGTGTTCATTTTATTGAAATAAATGTCCGTAAAATGCTTTTAGCTCATTGCCTTTGTCTTTTCCTTTGATGACACAAGCTGACCAATTCATTTTAGATTTTCCAAAACGGAAGTTGAAGGTACTGAAGAATTTATTCAATTTAAACCAAACTTTTTCCGAAATCTTGTGCACGTTTTTTGGTTCGCCTTCCAATAATTCAATGAAAGTACTTTCCAAACTTTCAACTGATTCTGCTTCCGCAAGTAATTTGGCGCAACCCTCTTCAACTGAACTATCTGCAAAATATTGGTGTGTTTTGAAAGTTGTCACCAAATAATAAAAACCTACAGATTTTTTCGGGATGATGAAAACATAATTTTTTGTTCCAATAAAAACACCATCCACTTGTTTCAATGGCGATTCTGAGGACATCATTTTGATATCGTTGTAAAATAAGTAATCGATTCCTTGTTGCATAATATCTTAAATTGAAAATTATCTCAAAAATAACATTTTCAATTTAAAACCGATGACTTTAGCCAAAAAGTGAGCGCGAAGCACCGACTTAGTCAATCTTCTAAAAATCTAATAATCTGAAATTCTAAAAAAGCTCTTGCAATTCTCTTTTCAAAAATTCTATCGTGATTTCTGTCGGTAATTGTCCGACTTCAGCTGTAACTTCGAAAATCTTTGCGCTTAAATCTAGTGCCATAGAAACATCCGACATTTGTCCGCCAGCAATATTGATTATTTTAATGGTTTCTTCTTTAGAATTTCGAACCATTTCCCAAGCTTTTGGTGAGATAAAAATTTGTTGAGCCACATTGTGATCGTATTCTTCTCTAATTGCTTTCAATAATTCTGCTTGCATCATTTTAGCAGGTAGTCCTGGATTGTGTAATCTCATCACCAATGAATTAGGTGAAATTCTTTCCATCAACAAAACAGCCCTTTGATAAGCCTCTACCCGATTCGGCAAGAAAAAAGATTGTCTCTCTTTCTTCAATTCAATTTGCATACTTCTCAAATCCTTTTCACTTTGCTTTCTTAAAAATAGAACGACAGTGAATAAAACTGCGCCTGCAGGCAAAACAATCAATGCAATTTGTGCTAAAATTTCCATGGTTTTTTCTTTATGTTACAAAGTTAAAATTCAAATTCAATGAAAAGTAACAGGATTAAGAAAAAAAAAGAATCTTTCTCTCAATCCTGCTTTGAATCAATTAGTCTTCGTGCACAGAATGCTCATATTCACCATGGCGATTAATAAAACCGCTGTCTTTAAAATCTTCAGCGTGGACAATCGCATTTCTAAATTGCACGGATTTTCCAGCTGGAATGGCAATTTTTAGCATCACCGTTTGACCTCTGATCTTATCTTTCACAGAATAAGAATAATTTGGAGAAATTTTCAAATTATGATTTTCAAGACTAATGGAATGCTTGATGTTTTTACTTCTCTGATTAGCAATAGAATTCGTTTTTCCGAATGCACTGTATTCAACATAAATGTGAAATAAAGAATCTTCTGAAAGAGCGTAATTAATACTAATTCCTGATTGAATAATTTCATTTTCTAAAATTTGAAATCCTTCAAAGTCAAAATCTTCGTCATTATGGATATTGTCGAGGATATTTTTGCCTAAAATTTCGACTGTCAAAACATTAGTTGAATCAGGACCGATTACTTGTTCAAATTCACCTCTATTGGCAAAATCACCTCCAGTTTGAATGCCTTCATATACAATCATTTCGATTCCAACAATGGCAATAATAAACAGAACAATTTTTACTATTTTGATCCACTTTGATTTCAGTTGAAAGATTAGTCGTGCACCTTGAATGAACATTAACGAAACAATGCAAAGCCCTGTGATTAAAATTCCTATCCATAGATTAAATGCACTTGAATCATTAACGATGAACAAATCACAAAACTGATTGAAATTCAATTGAAAACCATTTTTTTCGATGTGCAAAATATCCCAATCAACAAAGGTAAACGTCAATAATCCGATTAGTAAAATACTCCCAAAAATTAAAAAAGCTGCACCTATAATTTTGGTAAAAACAGAACTCAATTGCGTGATTTTTTGTCTTAAAGGACTTTCGCTATCGGTAATATCTCGTTCAAATTTTTTGGAAGTTTTCGAAAATCGTTGCGCCGCATCTTCAAATTCATCTTTCAAGTTTTCTAAATTGATTGGTTTTCCCTGCATTTGCAAACGATCGATGTTGGTTTTTGCACTCGGCACGATAAACCACATGATGATGTAAAATGGAATAATAAAACCACCTGCGAATCCTAAAAGGATAAAAATAATCCTCAAAACAACTGTATCTATCTTAAAATAAGCAGCTAAACCTGAGCATACTCCAGCAATCACAGAATTTTCAGTGTCTCGAAACAATCGTCTTTCTTTTTTGCTGAATTTTTTTTCCGAACTTTTTTCATTCGTTTTATCCTCTTTTTCACCAGCTATCTCATCTTCTAAAAAATCCTCTGGCTGTCCCAAAGTATTGATGATTGTTGACATTTCCTCAAATGTAACAACTTGCTTTTTTTCTGATAAATAAGCAGTTGCAAGTTCTGCGATTCTTAATTCAACATCTTCACAAATCTCTTTTCTATCTGGAGAATTCCTTAGCGAATCGTTTAATCTATCCAAATAATTTTTCACCAATTCATAGGCGTCTTCTTCCACCAAAAAATTAGAACCTAACAAGTGAATACTGATTGTCTTTTTCATAATCTTAATTTTTAACAATTTTATTTACAGCCATTTGTAATTCATCCCAAGTGGCATCTAATTCCTCTAAAAAAGCTTTTCCAATTTTGGTCAAAGAATAATATTTTCTGGGCGGACCAGAATTTGATTCTTCCCAACGATATGTAAGCAATTCCTCATTTTTCAATCTCGTCAACAATGGATAAAGCGTCCCTTCAACCACAATCAATTTCGCTGATTTCAACGTTTCAATAATCTCAGAGGGATAAGCTTCCTTATTTTTCAAAATAGATAAAATGCAAAACTCCAAAATTCCTTTGCGCATTTGGGCTTTGGTATTTTCTAAACTCATAATTTCTCGTTTTGTTAAACAAAGATATATATAATAAATGGTATTATGTATTACATAGTACTAAATATTTTTAGACAATCAAAACTTTAAACACATAAATAACTGTTAATTAATTATATATGAATTTTATTTATTTATAAAAAATTAAATAATAGCAAATCAATGAATGCTATTCATCAATTTAAATAAGGAAATATTGAAAATTGGGTTCTATTCTACTACCTCACTCCACATTTTCGACAATGCATCGATATCTGCACCGATAGATTTGCCAACAAAAAGTGCCATTGACATCATTTGAATAGAAAATTCGGTAATTTCTTTCTTCGTGGTGAGCTTATCAATCTGAAATTGTGCTTGTTCTTGTAATAACAATTCGTGAGCTGCAATAAAACTCTTAGGATTTTTGCTATCGAACTGAATCGCTGGTAGAATCAGATAATCGAGCCATTCCTCTCCTATTCTTTTTGCCATCAAGTCAGGAGATTCTGAACCTGATTTTTGCCACTCCTGTCGAACATAAACATCAAAAGTTGAATCCAAACCCGTATCAAGTAATAACATTAACGCAATTTCCGCTAAGTTTTGCATCAATTCTAAATATGCGTCTTGAGCGTGCTCAAAAAGTTCTGTTTGCTGTCCAATTAGATAATCTGCAACAGTAACTTGCGGTAAATCTTCTACTTCAGGGCATCCATTCAAACAAGGAAAAGTTTGACCTTGGAAAATATAGTGTATCGTTTCATTTTGAATTTGTCGTCCAATCGGAAACAGACGACAAGCCAAAGGTCTACCATCGTGTAAAGAACAACCAAAATTGGCGATGTACTGACTACAAGCTGATTTTCCACGATGATCTTTTTCTCCATTAAATTTGAGCAGAATTCCATTCCAATCGCAATATAAATCTCGAAATTCACGGGCAGAAATTTGCTTTTCAAACGCCAATCTATGCAATTCCCATGGATTTAACATCACTTGATTTCCATGACAACAGGTACCTTTGCGTGAACAAGTAAGAGGTCGTTTATCGCTTAATCTTAGTAAAGTATTCAAAATTCAAATGAAATAAAGACTTAATAATCAATAAAATATTAATAGAGATAATCAAATTGAGCTTCTTACTTCTTTCTCAATTCAAGAAAATCAACCATTTTTTCATTTTCAATCAGCACATGCAAATCGTAATGAATTATTTTCCATGATTTTTTGACTTTAACCAAGATTCCTGTAGCTCTGCAACCGTCCATCCATGTGTCTAATTCTTCATCAAACCACGCTGTTTTTCCATCCATGGAGAAATTCCATTTTCTGTTTTTGGGTTTAAAATCCCATGCTTTTCCTTTATCGAAATATGGTTTCGAGAATGTTGCAAAATCTGATTTGTTCCAGCGCTCATTGGGTGCCGTTCCAATGAAAATAAAGCCATCATCCATAAAATCAAAATACGCTTTAAAATCATTGGTTGAAGCAGATACATGCCATTGATCTACTAATTTATCCAATTCTGTTTTATTTGGTTTTCCCAAAATAAACAATGAAAGCATTAAAATGAGTGATTTTAAAACCATATTTTTTAAAATTAAAAAGGCTGATTCGTGATGAACCAGCCTCTAAAAATAAACTATTTATTTGTTATTTTTTAGATTTCTCTAAAGCAATACATTTTTTAACTGCAGCATTAACATCAACTACAGATCCTGTAACACTCAAAGTCGCGAAATCAACTTTATCTTCTGTACCTGGTTTCATCTGTTGTGTTCCTTTGTAAGATTTTGCTGTTGTCAAAATAACACTTTTGATTTCATTCATTGTCAAACTTGGGAAATATGATTTCAACAAAGCAGCAACACCTGCAACCATTGGAGCAGCCATAGAAGTACCGTTCAATTTTTTGTACGCACTTTGTGGAACTGAATTGTAAATATCATGACCTGGAGCAAAAACATCTACTTTAGTTTGACCGTAATTAGAAAAATCAGCTGGTAATTTTTCTTTTGGGAAACGTGTAGAAGCTCCAATTGTCAAATACAAATCCAATTTTTCTTTTTGGAAAGAATACATCGAAGTTGGATAGTTGTCATTTACATCTACATCAGCATTGTCATTTCCAGCAGCATGAACCAATAATACACCTTTAGAATCGGCATATTTAAAAGCTTCATAAACTTCTTTTTGGTTTGGAGAATATCCTTTTCCAAAAGACATATTGATTACTTGCGCACCATTATCAACTGCATAACGAATAGCCAAAGCAATGTCTTTGTCAGCTTCGTCACCATCTGGAACAGCTCTCACAGACATCAATAATACATCGTTCGCAACACCGTCGCCTCCAAGATTATTTCCTCTAACAGCACCAATAATTCCACCAACGTGAGTACCATGCAAAGCATCAGGACCTTCAACATCGTTGTTTCCGTATTTTACATCGTTGAAATCATATGGATTGTCACCGATAAATTGACGATCATCATAATCTGCATTTAAATTGTAATCAATCATTCCTTTGATTTGATCTAACTGCTCTTTGATAACTTCTTCAGTCAATTCTCCAGAAACCATTGCCAATGCAACCGCTTTGATTTGAACCATTTGCTCATTATCTGGTTTCCACGCTTCCAAATCTTTTTTCGTGTATTCTGTTTTCCCGATTGCATTTGAGACCATTCCTGGAACCATTTGCAAAATCATTGGAAGCTGCTCTAATTGAGGCAAATATTCAGAATATTTATCTTTATCTTCAGTAATTTCTTTTTTTACTTTTTGAAATAAATCATATTCTGCTTTGTCTTCAGCTGAAACTTTGGAAGCGTCCATATTTTCATATTTCCCTTTCAGTTTCGCGTAGATTCTAGTTTTTTCAAGTCTTGCATGATTTTGATTTGCACCACCAGCACTTCCTAAAAAATTCCATCCGTGAATATCATCGATGTAACCATTTTTGTCATCATCTATTCCGTTTCCAGCAATTTCTTTAGTGTTTGTCCAAATTTTTCCTTTCAAATCTTCATGTTCAATATCGATTCCAGAATCAATCACAGCCACAACTACAGTGGTAGATTTTTTCTTTTTCAAAGATTTGTAAGCTTTTTCAGTTTGCATCCCTGAACCGCCACCGTTGTACCAATTCAATACATCTTTATCAACTTGACCAAAAACGACACTTGAAAAACCAAATGCGAAAAAGGAAAAGGACAATCTAACTACTAATTTTTTCATATATTTTACTTTGAATCTATTGTAGATTACAATTTCTATTTCTGCAACAAATATCAATAAAAAAATGAGATAATTTAAATTAATATACTTTTTGGTTGATATCAATAGAATTTTGGTGAGAAATATGGATAAATGGTAATTTAAAATAGCACTTTGATAAAAACATTTTGCTTTTTATCCCTTTCATTCATTTGAATCGTAAATTAATTTATATTTACATAATCTTTAAAAATAAATAGATGAATTCTAAATTATTACTTTTGATTTGTTTGTTTGTAGCGCAATTGTCATACGCTCAAACTGAAAATTTTAGATTTAAACAATTGCTTGCAAGTGATCCAAATACACCCGTATGTTTTGCAATTCAAAATGATGACAAATCAATTTTGGATTACCTGTTAAAGACAGATGTCAAAGTAAAGTATATTACAAAACAGTGGATTTATGTTACAATGACACCGTCGAGCATTGCAAAAGCTAAAAATTCAGGTAAAATCAATCATTTCTATTATGAATTTTCAAAGCCTGTAGCACTAAACGATAATGATACTTCAAGAATGCATCACTCTGTAAATCAGGTTCATACTGGCTCAAACGGCTTACCTTCACCTTACACTGGCAAGGATGTAATTATTGGATATGTTGACCAAGGATTAGACTTCAATCATTTGGATTTTAAAGATGCAAATGGCCATACACGTGTTTTGAGATATTGGGATCATACACTTCCTGTTGGCGCTAATACTCCGCAACCTTATGGTTATGGACAAGCGTGGGATTCAACTGATATCGCCAATGGAATTTGTACTAGTGGAGAAACAACTACTGCGCATGGAACAACAGTGGCTGGTGTTGGCTCAGGAAATGGTTTAGCAAATGGCAAAAACAAAGGTATGGCGCCTGATTCTAAAATCATCATTGTTGAATCCAATTTCAACCTACAAAACTGGACCTTAAGTATCGCTGATGCTTGTGACTATATTTTTAAAGTCGCTGATACTTTGGGATTACCTGCGGTGATTAATTTAAGTTTAGGTACTTATTTTGGTTCGCATGACGGCAATGATCCAGCATCCATCTTAATTGAATCATTGTTAGACGAACATCCAGGAAGAATTGTTGTCGCTGCAGCAGGAAACTCAGGAAATAAAGGAAAATACCATGCTCATGGCGTCGTGAATGGCGATACATCTTTTGTGTGGTTGAAAAACAATCCTTCGAGTCAAATCGCACCAAATTCAGTTTATTTTGATCTTTGGGCTGACGAAAGCGAATTTCAAAATATTCAATATGCTTTTGGTGCAGATAAACCAGCTCCGAATTATGGATTACGAGGCTATTCTAATTTCCACACTATCGCAGAAACTGTTAATTCACCCGTACTTGACACTATTTACAATCCAACAGGACAAAAATTAGGAACCATTCAAGCTTACTCAGAAATCGTAAATGGCGTTTTTCACATGGAAGCGTTGATTATGAATATAGATTCCACAACTTATAATTTCCGTTTCGCTACAACTGGTACTGGAAGCTATGACATATGGAGTGGAGCTTGGCAAGGTGTTAACGATTTCGTAACAGTAATTCCTACTGCAGCTCAAGTTCCAGAAATTGTAAATTACAATATGCCTGATACATTACAAACAATTGTTTCTTCATGGGTTTGTTCGGAAAAAGTAATTACAGTTGGAAACATGAGAAATCGTTTTTCTTACACTAACAACAACAATTCACCTTACGTTCCAACAGACTTGACTCCTCCTGGAAAATTGAGTGTAAATTCAAGTAAAGGTCCGTCAAGATTGGGAGTTATGAAACCTGATATCACTGCAGCTGGTGATGTGACGCTTTCCCCTGCCCCACTATGGTTGCTTGGAAACGCTGCATACAACGGTTTAATTGAGTTGGGTGGAATGCATGCAGCTAACGGTGGAACTTCGATGGCTTCTCCTGTAATCGCAGGAATTGCTGCGCTTTATTTAGAAAAATGTAATTCCTCAACTTATGCAGATTTTAAAAAGGATTTGACGAAAAATGCTACAAGTGATGCTTTGACTGGTACAACTCCAAACTATGCTTATGGATACGGTAAAGCAAATGCATTAAATACTTTATTATTCAACGCTGAAATTCAAGGTCCAGATTTTTACTGTGGAACTCCATACAATTTAACTGCGGTCGCTGGAACAGTTGTTAATTCTGCAGATTGGTCAACAGGCTTTTCAGGAAATCCAGTATTGGTTAATCAATCAGGTCAATTTACTGCATCAAATATTGTCTACAATGGAAATTGCATTACGCAAGCGACCATTGATATCCCGTTAGGTAATATTCCAGCAACACCGATAATTTCTGCAAACGGTAATGTTTTGACTGCATCAACTTCTCCAAATTACCAATGGTATTTAAATGGAAACATTTTGAATTCAGAAACTGCCCAAACTACAACGATTGTAAATGGCGGTGTTTATACTGTTTCAACAACTGGAACAGATGGTTGTGTTGTAACGTCCAATCCTTACAACTCATATTTAGGTGTTGAAATCACAGAGTTAGAAAATGTTTTTGTTTACCCAAATCCAACTTCTGGAATCGTTAAAATTGATGGATTATTTAGCAACGACGCACTAAAAATGTATGACATGCAAGGAAAATCAATTCAAATAAATCCAACTAACAACAATGAAATCAACCTTTCAAACGTTGAAAATGGAGTATATTTCCTAAGTATTATCAGAAACGAAAAACAATATTATTTTAAAATAATCAGAAATTGATTGTAAAACGTCTAGAACTTCTTATTTTTGGCGCAAATAAATTAAAAGAATGAATTTAACAGGGATAATTGCAATTTCAGGTCGTGCAGGCCTATACAAAGTAGTAGCTCAAGGAAAAAACAATTTAATTGTTGAATCTTTGGAAGATAAAAAACGTTTTCCAGCATATGCTTCTGACAGAATTTCAGCACTTGAAGATATAAGTATCTATGCATACGATGAGGATGTTGCTTTGAAAGTTATTTTTGATTCTATTTATTCTAAGGAAAATGCTGGAATGGCACCTTCTCACAAAGAAGACAAAAAAGTACTTGAAAATTATTTGTTGGAAATTCTACCTAATTACGATCAAGAAAGAGTTTATATCTCTGATATCAAAAAACTTTTTCAGTGGTACAATTTACTTCACAAAGCTGGCGAATTAAACAAAGCGGAAGAAGTGAAAGATACTGCTGCTGAAACTGTTGAAACGACAGAAAAAGAAGCAACAGCTGAAACTAAAGAAAAGAAAGCTCCTGCAAAGAAAGCACCGGCAAAGAAGGCAACTGAAAAACCAGCAACTCCTAAAGTTACTGCAAAATCAGCCGGAACTAAAAAAGTTGCTGCACCTAAATCAGGAACAAGCAGAGGAAAATAATTAAATACTTACAAAATGTAAACGAGGATTGAAAATTGAGTTAGCTCTTTTACAATCCTCGTTTTTTTTTACTCAAAATCTAGATATGAATATTTCGGCTCCAGAAAGAAAATTTATTGCAAAAGACCTTTCTATCCAAACTTGGGAAGATATTGAATCCTATTTTATCGATCTAAAAGAACGAGAGATCGTTACCAAAGAAGATTACATTTTGTGGTTGCAAAATCGAAGTGAACTTGATGCTGTACTAGAGGAAAATGCAGCATGGAGATACATCAAAATGACAATAGATACGCGAGATCAAACTTTGACAGATGCATACACCTATTTTGTGACTGAAATTCAGCCAAAACTTGCACCATTTGAAGATGAATTGAACCAAAAGATGCTACATTCTCCTTTCATGGAATCTTTGAAAAACGAAAAAGATTATTTCATTTATTTTCGAAGTGTTCAAAAGGAATTAGATCTTTTCAGAACAGAAAATATTGCTCTCGAAGCAGAAATAAGCGAAGAGTCACAGCAATATGGTGCCATTTCTGCAGCGCAAATGATTGAATTTGATGGTGAAAAAATGACCATGCAAAAAGCCTCAACTTTGCTCAAAGATTTGGATGAAAATATTCGTAAAAAGGCTTTTTTATTGATCTCAGAGCGACGAGCACAAGATAATCAAGCACTAGATGATTTGTTTTCGTCTTTGACTGCCAAAAGACATCAAATCGCATTGAACGCTGGATTCAAAAACTTCCGAGATTATAAATTCCACGCGCTTGGAAGATTTGACTACACCAAAGAAGATTGTTTCGATTTTCACAATTCCATCAAAAAACACATTGTTCCGTTGGTGAAACAAATTCAACAAAAACAAGCTGATTTGTTGGGAGTTGAAAAATTAAAACCTTGGAATTTAGAGGTTGATCCCTTGGGGAGAAAAGCACTAAAACCATTCGGAAGTGGACAAGAATTATTGGAAGGTACCGTTAAAATGTTCGAAAACATCGATCCTTATTTCGCTGATTGTATTCAAACAATGGATGAAATGGGTCATTTGGATTTGGAATCGAAAGAAGGAAAATCACCTGGAGGTTACAACTATCCGCTATATGAAATCGGTGTTCCATTTATTTTCATGAATGCTGTTGGAGCTTTGCGTGATTTGGTAACAATGGTGCATGAAGGTGGACATGCGGTTCACTCGTTTTTATCTCGAGATTTAGCACTCACTGGATTCAAAAACCTACCTTCAGAAGTAGCTGAATTGGCATCAATGTCTATGGAATTACTAAGTATGGATCAATGGGAAATCTTTTTTGACGATGCTGAAGATTTGAAAAGAGCAAAAGTTGAGCAACTCGAGACGATTCTGAAAATTCTACCTTGGGTGGCAACGATTGATGAATTTCAACATTGGATTTATGAAAACCCAACTAATTCTGTAGAAGAACGACAAAATCAATGGGAAAAAATCTCGAAAGACTATGGAACAGGATTAGTTGATTGGACTGGCTATGAAGAATTTAAATCTAGATCTTGGCAACGACAATTACATTTATTTGAAGTTCCATTTTATTACATTGAATATGGAATCGCTCAATTAGGCGCATTGGCGATTTGGAAGAACAGCAAAACTGATTTACCTACAACTATTCAAAACTATAAAAATGCGCTTAAATTAGGTTATACTAAGCAAATTCCTGAAATTTATAAAGCGGCAGGTATTGAATTTAATTTCTCAGAAAAATATATTCAAGATTTAGCACAATTTTTGAAAAAAGAACTTGAAAATTTAAATAATTAACAACAATCAAAATGAAAAAAATCGCTTTTATTCTCTTGGCAGTAGCCACTTTAGCAATTTCGTTTAACTTCAAAATGATGGCAAATCCATTTTTAGGTAAGTGGCAATTGAAATCCAAAATTGTTCAAAAACTTGAAAACGGAAAATTGCAAGAAGGATTCGAGAAAAACTACAAACCAAACAAAAAGATTTATGAGTTTATGGTAGAGGATAAACTTACAGTCATTGAAGACGATGGGAAAACCAAAGAAAAGAAAAAGTACGTCGTTGAAGGAAATTTAATCTATATTGGAAAAGAAAAGACTGAAAAAAATCAGTACATCTTTACTTTTAACAAGGACAATACTGTAACGCTCAACCAAAAAAGAATCAAAACAAAAGAAGGAATTACTTTCGAAGATATTGAAATTCTGACTTTTGAGAAACTTCAATAATCACTTCAAGCCTTGCCAAAAGCAGGGCTTTTTTATTTCTCTCGTTTAGATAAATGAGTAAAAATTTCCAAATCACCTGCAGTAAATTCAACATGCCGTCTTGACATCATCGCTTTTGCTACTTCGATGGCTTTATCTAATTTAAATGGAACAAATCCAGAGGCGCCTCCCCAAACAAAAGAATTGATTACTTTTTCTGGAAAATCAGCACCATAAATATTCGCTGAAACCCCAACTACTGTTGCGGTATTGAACATCGTATTGATTCCCGATTTACTATGGTCACCCATAATTAATCCCATAAATTGAACATCTGTTTTTTCTATTTTTCCAGTTTCATATGAATATGCACTGACTTTACTGTAATTATTTTTAAGGTTTGAAGAATTAGTGTCTGCTCCTAAATTACACCATTCTCCAATCACAGAGTTTCCTAGAAATCCGTCGTGACCTTTGTTTGAATATGCTTGAAAAACAACATTATTGACCTCTCCTCCTACTTTGCAATGTGGTCCAAGTGTGGTTGGCCCATAAACTTTTGTCGAGAGCTTTAATCCAGCGGATTCGCAAAGTGCCAAAGAACCTCTAACCACAGATCCTTCCATAATTTCAGCATTTTTACCAATATAGATCGGTCCTTCTTTGACATTTAAAATACTGGCTTCAACTTTTGCTCCTTCCTCTAAAAAGACTAGATTTTTATCTCCGATAACAGTATTCGTTTCAGAAAGAGGTTGAGAAAGTCGCCCTTGCGTTATCAAATCAAAATCAGCCTTCAAAACTAGACCGTTGTATTGGAAAATATCCCAACGATTTTCAAGAATAATCAAACTTCCATCAAATTCAATTGTTTTTACTGCATTTGCGCCTTTTTTGACCAACCATTGATCTCCTTTACTCAAAACTTCTCCATCATTCAAATTCAACGATGCATCAACCATTTCTCTTGTTGGAATAACTGCTGCATTCACTATTAAATCAACGTTTTCAGAAGATCTAAACTTTGAGGTGAGATACATTTCAGTAGCAAAAAACATTTCTGCGTTCGGAAGAAAAAATTGCCATCTTTCATCGTTGGTCAAAATGCCCATTCGCAAATTCCCTAACGGTCTTGTCAACGTTAAAGGTGCAAAGCGTAAATGCAAATGATTGTCGTGCAATAAAACTTTCATACTAAACTTTTAATGAGTGAATTTCAGTTGGATTTCCTTTTTTAGATATTAGGTACAAACCTAAGAATGTAAATAAACCGTTCAAAATAAGTATTTCATTTCCAAAAATATAACCACCAAACATAACTTTTGAATTATGGTCTAATAAATAGCAAATTACGGGAGATAATATACAGATAATTGGAACCAGTGTATTGTTAATTGACCTTTTTGTTATTATTCCAAATGAAAATAGTCCAAGCAACGGACCATAAGTGTAAGCTGCAATAATAAACACTAAATCAATGATACTCTTGTCATTTTTCCATTTGAAGAAGAAAACCAATAGTGTAAAAAGTATAGCAAATCCAATGTGAATTTTCTTTCTCAAACTATTTTTTTGTTGCTCATTCATGTCTTTTCTTCTGTGAAATCCTAAAATATCGATACAAAAGGTAGATGTCAAAGCTGTAATTGCACCGTCAACAGATGGAAATAACGCCGAAATCAATCCAATAATGAAAATCAAGAAAATTCCTTGTGGTAAATGTTGCTGAATTATCGAAGGAAACATATCATCAGGAGCAAACTCCCAGCCATTCTTTTTTGCAAAAACATATAAAATCCCACCTAACAATAAAAATAAAGCATTGACAATCAGTAGTACAAAACTAAAAGTAATGATATTTTTTTGTGCGTCTTTCAATGTCTTTACACTGATGTTTTTCTGCATCATTTCCTGATCCAAACCAGTCATTGTTATTGTCATAAACGCCCCACCTAAAATGTGTTTTAAAAAGTGGTCTTTTCGATGAAAATCTGTACTCCAAAGTTTAGTCATATCACTATCTTCCATGTCTTTCCAAATTGTCGACCAATTCCAATGTAATGCTTCTTTTATTGAAATGATACAAACAACTAAAGCCAAAAGCATGAAAAAAGTCTGTAAAGTATCGGTCCAAACGATGGTTTTTACACCTCCTTTGAAAGTGTAAATAATGATCATCATCATTGTCAAAACAGTAGTTAACCAAAACGGAATTCCTATTTCGTCTAGAACAAAAATCTGCATCACATTGATAACCAAATACAATCTAACTGTTGCACCTAAAGTTCTTGATAAAATAAAATATCCCGCACCCCATTTATAAGCCGTAAATCCGAGTCGATATTCCAAAAATCGATAAATTGAAGTTAAGTTATATTTATAATACAGCGGAAGTAACACATAAGCAACAACAAAATATCCAATAAAAAACCCAAGAACAAGCTGATAATAATAAAATCCACTTGCTCCAACCGAACCAGGAACGGAGATAAAAGTTACACCCGACAATGATGTTCCAATCATTCCAAAAGCAACTAAATACCACTTACTTTCCTTATTTCCAGAAAAAAAAGTTTCGGATGTTGCATTTTTTGACGTCAAATTTGCAATCAAAATTAGCACTGTAAAATAGGTGATTAAAACTGCTGCTATCAGTAATGGACTCATTTATTTTTTTTTGGAATACGAATATAGTTAATTTGACTTGAAATTGATTTAAGATATTTTTTTTTAGTACTTTTGGTAAGAAATCAAAAATTTATTACTTTCGAAGCGATAAGTTTATTTAAAATAATTTGCTGAAACAAGTTAAGGAGTTAAATCTCCTTATTTTTAATTATATATGACGAATATTTTTGTTGCCAGATTGGACTATGGCGTTACTCAAGAAGAATTAAAAAGTGCTTTTGAGCAATTCGGTCAAGTGAATAAAGCTTCTTTAGCCACTGATAAAGAAACGGGTAAATCTAAAGGTTTTGCCTTTATTGAAATGGAAAACGATGAGGAAGCTCAAGAAGCTATCAAATCCTTGGACGGTTTAACCATGCACGGCAGAGAAATTGCAGTTAAACAAGCTGAAAGTAGAGAAGACAATCGTCCAAAAAGGGATTTCTCAAATAACCCTAAAAAGGATTTTTCAACTGAAAGAAAACCTTTTGCTCGTTCAAATGATAAGCCATTAAATAATGATTATAAAAAAGTTGATCCTCCGGTTGCTTTCAATCCATTTATAACGCCTGAAAATATTAAGACTGAAGGTCGAAAAAAAGAAGCACCTTTGAGTAAAAAATCAGAATCAAAACCAAAAACTCATAAAATGGAAGCGTATAAGAAAAGTGGCAAAAAACCACGTTTCGATTATGACGACGACGATGATTATTAAAATTAGAAATTAGAGAGCTGAAAAGCTCTTTTTTTTGCCCCATTATTAAATAAAAAAAGACTGTTTAAAATAAACAGTCTTTAAATTCACATTTATTGATATTCAACAAATATAGGTGGTTGAAATTACTGAGTATATTTTCATATCAATAAAATTATACTTTTTGGCAGGGTTAATTTCTAATACAACCTAAAGGTCGGATTTTCCTGCTATTTAAAAATCAAAATTCTTGTGAACTGACAATCTTAGTTTCTAAAGTGTCGTTTTTGGACAAAAATCAAACAACTCACATAAAATATTCGTCTAGACTATTGAGTATTTCTTCCTTTTTATTTCTTGAAATAGGTATTATTTTATTTGAATGGAGTTTCAAAAAACCACCATCGCTTTTTTGATATTCCTCCACAAATTTTAAATTAACCAAAAAAGATTTGTGGGGCCGAATGAAAGATTTTTCATCTATCAGTTTATCCTCGAAATACCTCAAAGGTTTCGATATCGTCATTTGCTTGGCATCTCTAAAATACAATTTACAATAGGATCCATCTGCCTCAAAATATACGATGTTTTCTATCAAAATAAACTTCACACCTTCAACTGTTGGAATTCCAATTTTTCTTTCAGTATTTTTTACCTGATTTAAAATAATTTCCCAAGCTTCCTTTTTTTGAGTTCCTTTTTGTTCTATTAAATTTTTAACAGCAACCACAAAAATATCTGGATCAATTGGTTTTAACAAATAATCAATAGCATGATATCTAAAGGCTTTGACTGCAAACTCATCAAAGGCAGTCGTAAATACAATTTTAGGAATGTAATTTTGCAACTGATCAATTAAATCAAAACCTGTTCCATCGCCCAATTTGATATCAAGAAACAAAATTTCAGGCTGTAATTGATTGACAATCTTTACCCCTGCTTCCACTGAGTCTGCCTCTGCTACACAGCGTACTGTAGGATAATACCTTTCTAAATATTTTTTTATTATTCTTCTTGCATCAAATTCATCATCTATAATAACGGCTGTATGCATATCTCAATTAAATTAAAGGTAGATTTATAATTACTTTAGTTCCTGTTGTACCATCCTCATTTTCAATATCTATTGTTTCAATACTGAAATGAATTCGATGCTTTTTTTCAAATGCCATCAACCTTTCCTCTGTAATGGTTGTAGCAAATGAAACGTGATTTTTATTCGATTGTTGCATTGATCTTTTTCTTCCAATTCCATTGTCCTTAATAGTGCACCTAATTTGATTTTCATCCACTGATTCTAATAAAATATCAATTTTACCCCCCGATTCAAGTGTTGAAAATCCATGAATTACAGAATTTTCAACAAAAGGCTGAATCAACATATTAGGGATTTTCTTGTTCAATTCATTGTTATTCAATTCTAGATGAATGGCATAATTGAATTTTTCTCTAAATCGCATCCTTTCCAAATCGAGATATTTCTCTAAAATTTCAATTTCATTTTGAATCGAAATATTTGGTTCACGTGAATTCGTCAAGGTCTGACGAATCAATTGTGAAAATGTAAGTAAATACTTTTCTGCTTTAATATTCTCTTCGAAAACCAAAAAACTTTGAATTGAATTCAGCGCATTAAAAATAAAGTGTGGATTCATTTGCGCTTGCAAAGCCCTTTGTTCTAATTGATTAATCTTACTATTCAATTGATGTTTCCTCTTAATTTGTTTAATTCTGAATCTAAAAATTAAGTAAACTATAATTCCAAACATTACCACTATCAAAAACAAAAATAAAGGCTTGTTGTAGAAATAATCTTCAATCGCAAAATACAAAATGTGTTGTGGCTTAGACCAAATTCCATCTTCATTTTGATACTTTACCTCCAAATTATATTTACCTGGAATTGGATTTATTAGCGCGATATCAGGAATTGAGGTCGTGATCCATTTGCTATTTTTATTAAATCTATATTTGTACAAACCTGATTGTAGCGTTCTGTAGTTATCGTTTCTAAATGAAATTTTTATTATTGATTGACTTGGACTTAGAACATTAAATTTTAATGGGTCTAGACCACCATCTTTAGTCTCAAAATTTGAAACTTCAAGCTTGTTAAAGCGATAATTTCGCTCAAATTTAGATAAGTCAATAATTGACAATCCATTTTTAGTAGCTACATAAATTAATTGTTTATATCTGTAAACTGAAGTTACTTCATTCGAGCAAAGTCCATGAAATGTAGTAAATGATTCAATAACGATCTTTGATTTCGCATCCAAATAAATATAATTCAAACCTTTACTTGTACCGATCCAAATTCCATTTTCATCGTCGATATACAAAACATTTATAATGTTACTCAACAATCCTTCGCGAGTGGTAAAGGTTTTTAAAATCTTTCTATCGTTAAAAAAAAAGATGCCTTCCCCTCTTGTGGCAACCACTTTTTTAAAATGTGGATGATACGTCAAATCAGAAATTCTCACTCTAAAAAGTAGATCATTCAAACCTTTTCTTGACAACTTATTACCTTCCAAAAAAAATAATCCCTTCAATGTACCAACCCAAACTTTTTGAGATGGATCAACCATGATGGCTTGAATTTGGTTCTTTTTATCTTTGGTAATATCTTGATTGTGATGATACAACTCTGTAATATTCCAATTAAAATCAACTCTATAAATCCCTTCATTCCCAAAATACATGTAAGGAGCTTGGTAAAAAAAATCGGCAGACCAAGCTCCAAAAATCTTTTTTGATAGTTTCCCAGAAATCAATTTACGCGTATTTTTTGTCGAAACGTAAATTTCATTTTTCGAACTACCTAAAACTGTGCGGAAATTTGTTGTTCTAACATAATTAGAAAATGTCGGGAAATAAATGTTTTGCCATTTGCCAGTTAGATATCCTATATACACGTTATTTTGTATTCCACCAATACAACTTACTTCGTCATCAATTAATCCTTCATCCAAACTGTAGTTTTTTATCGCCATTGAGGGAGAATAAAATAGACCTTTTTCAAGCGTTGAAAACCAATATCCTCCTTCCCTATCTTTGGCAACGGAGGTAACTGAATATTTTTTTAAATAATTTGAATGAACAGATAGTTCATTGATATTCGGAAAATGATAAACACCTCCTTTTAATCTTCCTATCCACAGCGATTTATCAATAATATTAATCGAAATTCCGTCTTCAATTTTTGCAACTAGCTGATTGCTTCTTAAATTAAATAATTTTCCATCTAACAAAATAAAATCTCCTGATTTTGCACTAGTAACTGATATTCTACTATTCGAGAATGTCGATGAAATTTGTACCAATTGATGACCGATATTGTTAAAAACGGTTATTGAATCTCTCTTCTTTATTCCATCAATGCTCTGTTTAAACGTCCAGAAAATTTGATTTTTCCTTTTTGTGATTGTCATTCCATTTTTTGCATACTCATGTAAAAGACGACCTTTTTTATCAATGACGGTCAAACCATTAAACAGCTCTGAAAAATAAATTGTTTCTTTGGAATCAACATACAAATTCTTATTTACTGCAATAAAACCCAATCCGTTTTTCTCAATTAAATGATTGTATCTATACTTCACGATTTTATTATCCTCAAAGTAACACAATTTTGAATTATATGTCAAAAACCAAATTCTTCCCTTAAAATCTTCATAAATTTTAAAAACAACATTGTCTGTCAATCCTTGAGCTTTGGTAAACAATTTGAATTTATAACCATCAAACCGAACGACACCTCGATCCGCACAAATCCAAATAAATCCTTTCCTATCTTGATGCACGAAGTAGTTTTCTGAACTGGGCAATCCATCTTCAACGGTATAATGATGAAACTTAGGTTGTGGTTCAAGTAATTGAGTATTTGCAAAATTAGCGCACAAAAAGAAAGTAGATAGTAAAAAAACTACAAAAGGTAATCTGCTATATATTTTTAAAATCAAATACTAATTCTATTTTTAAAAAAAGGCTACTTTACAAATGATCTAATCTTTATTTCGGTGGTAAGTTCAGGAATATTTGCTGTAACAGTTACTGTTTTAATTATTTCATTTAATTGACCAGGATTAGGATGAAATCCAACAACAATATAATCTGATTTGCCAGGCAAAATTGGTTTTTCCGGTTTGTGCGGGGTTGTACAACCGCAACTTGCTTTCACATCACTAATAATAAGTGGTTTTGAACCAGTATTGGTGACTTTAAATTTGCACTCATTATCTGTATCTGATTTAACATTGCCAAAATCGTGAATCAACTTATCAAACTCTAGTGTGGTAATATTTGCTTTTTCTTCAGCAAGTCTTTTTTCTTCCTGTTTGTTGAACTCTTCTAAACTGGCTTTCAATTCTTCTTCAGATTGTCCTCCAGCAGCAATAAGTGATCTTCCGTCACTTTTAGACTCTTTTTTATCAGATTGATTGCAAGAAAAAACTACAATCAACAATGATGTAAATAAAATTGTTTTCTTCATAAAATTTCTATTAATCAAAAATAATAAAATCAATATTTATCTAAACCTGCATCATCATAATCTTTGCTTTCGATTGACTTAATTGCCGTTTGCAAAATCTCATTGGTTTCATTGTAAATTTGATAAAACTCAGTTGAACCCCACAAATCTTGAGCAATCATAGCTTTCAACCTTAATTTAATCAACTTTTCGCTAATTAAATAGTCCTCCTGCGCAAATTTCAAGTCTTCTTGTTCCTTTTTTACAAATTCGAAAAATTCTTTCATGAATGAATCATCACAAACAAAATTATTCTTAAACAATTCAAAATCTGGAAAACTACGAAATATTTCATCTCGATGTTTGTCAACATACGTCAGGGTAAATGTATTAAAATGTCCGCCTCGTGAAAGCGACTTGAAGTACTCAGTTATCTGTGTTGTATCCAATGGAACAAATACATCAGGCATGATGCCTCCTCCACCATATACAGTTCTATTTTTAATTTTGGTATTAAATTTCAACGAATCTGGGAATTTTTTAATACTATCTTTGTTGGTAAATTCACCGCGCAAATAACGATCCATATAGTCGTTTTTATATGATTCTAAGTCATCATATGGTTTTTGAATAAATCTTCCACTAGGTGTAAAATATCGAGCTATTGTTAACCTAATTTCAGACCCATCAGTCAATGAAATTGGTTTTTGAACCAATCCTTTTCCAAAAGTTCTTCTACCAACAATCAATCCTCTATCCCAATCTTGAATTGCGCCAGAAACTATCTCACTCGCTGAAGCTGAGTTTTCATTCGTCAGCACAACTAATTTGCCACTTTCCCAAAGTCCTTTTAAACCAGCATTTAAATCCGTTCTAGGTTGATGTTTTCCTTCTGAATAAACAATTAATTTGTTGGAAGAAAGAAATTCATCACAAACATCTTTTGCCGTATACAATAAGCCTCCGCCGTTATCTTGCAAATCTAAAATTAAATTTACCATCCCTTTTGACTTCAGAGTTTTCAAGCTATTTCTGATTTCTTCTGTTGTATTTCTAGAAAAACTTGTCAATTTAATATAACCAGTGGACGGAGTTACCATATAGGCACAATCTACAGAATTGACTGGTATATTGTCTCTCGTAATTATATAATCCAGCGACTTTTTATTTGATTTTCTTTTAATTTCAACTTTAACTTTAGATCCTAGTTCTCCCATCAATTTATCACGAACATCTGCTGTTTTTAATCCAATTCCAGCTACAGATTTCCCTTCTATTTTGATAATTTTATCTCCAGCCATTATCCCTAATTTCTCTGAGGGACCACCTGGAATAGTTGCTACAACCATTAATGTGTCTTTTAAAATTTGAAATCTAATTCCGATTCCTACAAAACTTCCATTAATTCGTTCATTTGCACTATTTACATCCTCTTTTGAGATATAAACAGAATGAGGATCCAATTTTTCTAGCATCCCTTCGATAGCCGATTCTGTTAGTTTCTGAGTATTAACTTCATCAACATATAATTTACTAATATAAGTCAAGACCTCGTCAAATTTTTGAACTTCAGGCTTCGGTACCACTTGCGTAAACCCAATAGTAACTTGCAAAAGTGTGATAACAACTAAAATATATCTCATTTTATTTTTTCTATAAATACAGACTCCTAAATTAAACTAATATTCGTTATAATTCGTCGAAACTGCCCTGAAACATTAAAAATTTTGTTAATTAAAACATATATGAACAAACTATTCTAATAAACATTGTTCTGTTCATCAAATTATGATTTAAACAGTAAAATAGATTTATAAATGTCTTTACTTAGTAGATAACAATCGACACGTAAATGAAAAAAATAAAATTAATTCTTTTGGCATTTTTTATTTTCTTAGGACTTGATTCTAAGGCACAAATAAAAGAATTTGATAAACTGGAGATGTTATATTCTCAAGCACATTATTCGCTTGTGTATAGAAAGGCAAATAGAATTTTAGATAATCCTGAATTTGATTATTCACAATTACCAAAATTCTACAAAAGTTTAGCAATTTTCCAACTTTGTCAAAATGAACAATATCTAAAAAAGCATCCAGACCAATTAGAAGAAGCTAAAGATTTATTTATTGCAGTTAAGAAGTCAAATGATGGTATGAAAATATTTAATGCCCATATCTACGAGGTATCTGCGCTTAAAAAAGATATAAGTTCTTGGTTAGAAGACTTAAAAAGAAAGAATGACAAAAAGACTTTCGAAACAGTTCAGAACACATTACGTTCACTCTTTGAAAATGTACCTGATATTGATGAAAAAAAACCTACAAAACCTATAAATATTGAAGTTGAAGGAGATTTATCAGAAAGTAAAGAAGTACGATCACAACGAGAAGCTATAATAAATTTGGCTAAAAATCAAATTGGAGTGCCCTATTTATGGGCAGGAAATGAACCGACAGGATTTGATTGTAGTGGTTTTACAAGCTACGTTATGAAAATAAACAATAAGACAATTCCAAGAAGAGCAATTGAACAATATGAAGCTTCAAAAAAAATAAAACAGAAAAATGTACAACAAGGAGATCTCGTTTTTTTTGATAGTGGGTCTGGAATTAATCATGTAGGCATAATCGTTTCCGGTAAGGGCGAACCTTTGGTGATGATTCATGCAAGTTCAAGCAAAGGAATAACAATTACTGAGATTGAGAAAACAGATTATTGGTTAAAACGACTTTATGGCTTCGGAACGTTCGTCGAATAAATCGGCTATTTGCCAGCAAAATATTTTTCGTCTCCAAATACGCGAAAATTTACTACTTATTTAATCCTAATCCGTGAGTTAATCGTATTTAAACACACTTAATTGAAAGGTTTAATTAATCCATGTTAAACAATTGATTTTATGTGTATTAAAAAAATATAAAATATTCAATCTGCACAATATATTACTTTCTTTATTATTACTTCCGAAAGTATAGTATATTCACACCAAAGAAAGAAACAGCTATTAATTCACTGAAAAACAGATAAATACAAAAAAAGTCCCGCGAAACCGCAGGACTTTAAATTTATGAGTGAATTCTAACCTTATTTTACTGAATTTGGTTTGAATTTAGCTTTAATTTTCAATTTTTTGTTGAAATCAATCAAAATTGGAGTTGCAACACATAATGAAGAATATGTTCCAATTAATACTCCTATCAACAATGCAAACAAGAATCCTTTAATTGCTGGTCCACCAAAAATGAACATGATCAATAATACAACAAACAAAATCATCGAAGTATTTACTGTTCTACTCAAAGTTGTGTTCAACGCATGATTGATAACTGCGCCATGATCTTCAGTTCCTTTATTTGAGTTCAAATCTTCACGAATCCTATCAAATACAATGACCGTGTCGTTCATCGAATATCCGATAACTGTTAAGATTGCTGCGATAAACGCTTGATTTACATCCATATTGAAAGGCATTATACCATGAAGCAATGCGAAAATTGAAATCGTAAACATAACGTCATGCGCTAAACCAACAATCGCACCGATTGAATATTGCCATTGTCCAAATCGTAATAAGATGTATGCGAATATTGCAATTAATGCCAATCCAATAGCAACCGTTGATGACTTTAACATTTCCTGAGAAACAGAATTTGAAATCGTTCTCGATTCAGAAATTACAAAATTACCCATCGTTGCTTTACCCATTTCCAAACCTTGTCTCAATTTTTCTGTAACTTCTGCAGATGCACCGTCATCAGATAATTTGTAGTTTGTTAAAATTTCAACGTTGTAATTATTGGATTTTGTTTTTGCCTCAACTGAAGCAACTCTTCCATTTTTCTCAACAAATACTTTCTCTAGGTTAGACTTGATTAATTCAATATCTGCTTCTTTCTCCAACTTAACAGAAATTGTTCTACCTCCTGTAAATTCAACACTAGGATTCAAACCTCTAGTAACCAGAGCGACAACACCTAAAATTGTAACAGAAATAGAGAAAATGTAGAAATACTTTCTTTTTCCAATCCAATCAAAATGGAAATTATGAAATAACCCTTTAGACAAAGTTGTAGAAAGTGAAACCGGTTTCCCTTTTTCAACCATTGATGTAATAATCAATTTTGAAATAATAATAGCAGAGAAAACTGAAGTGAAAATTCCGACAATCAATGTCGTAGCAAAAGATGCAATCTCACCTGTACCGAATGTTTTCAAAATTATCGCAACCAATAAGTGAGTTACGTTTGCATCTATAATAGAAGGCAATGCTTTTGTAAAACCAGTAGAAACAGCAGACTTAATATCAGAACCTTTAGCTTGCTCCTCTCTGATTCTTTCAAAAATCAAAATGTTCGCATCAACCGCTGTACCAATAGTCAAGACGATACCTGCAATACCAGCTAAAGTTAACACAGCACCAAAAGATGCTAAACAACCAAAGATAAAAATTACGTTAATCGCCAAAGCAACATTTGCAACTAAACCAGCTTTTCCATAGTAGAAATACATGTAAACAAAAACCGCCAAGAAAGCAATCGCAAATGAAATCAAACCAGCTCTTGAGTTTTCAGCACCAATTGTAGGACCTACTTTTGATTGATCAACAATTACACAAGGTGCTGGAAGTGAACCACCATTCAATAAACCAGATAAACTTTCAGCTTCTTCTCTTGAAAAGTTTCCAGAGATTTCTGTATTTCCTCCATTAATCGCAGAGCGAACAACTGGAGCGGAATAAACAACATCGTCCATTGTGATGGCAACGCTTCTTCCTTTGTTATCATTTGTCATTTCAGCCCATCTTTCAGAACCTTCAGTTGTCATTGAAACATTTACAGTGATTGTACCATAAGTTTGATCAACACCTACATTTGCAGAACTAACGTGGCTACCTCCAACCATCGCTTTACCATTTTCAGGAATTCTAATTGCAAACAATTGGTAAGTTAATTCTTTTCCTGCACCATTAGCCTCAGGATTTGCTGACCACATGAATTTTAAGTCTTCAGGGAAAAGTCTTTTAATATCTTTTCTTCCAAGAATCTTATCAACTTTAGCTTTGTTATCGATTGATACTAAACCAATTGTTGCTCCGCCACCACCAGTAACCAAGTCTAATAAAGCTTTGTCATTGGTTTTGATTGGTGTAATTTCTTTTTCTTTTAGTTTAGAAGTGTCAATTGTAGAAGCAACACCTGTTGTATCAGTCAAAGTATCAGCTTCCATGTCAAAAACGATTTCCTCTTGACGAGACAAACCATTTGCTTGAGTTAAATTTGATTGAATTTCTTCTTTGTTAAATGTCTCATAGAACTGCAAGTTTGCTGTAGACTTTAATTTCTTAACAACAGTAGCTTCATCTTGAACACCTGGAAGCTCAATGTAAATTCGGTTAGAAGAAAGATCTTTTTGGATATTAGGCTGAGCAACACCGAATTGGTTGATACGTTTACTCATAATTTGCTCGATACCATTCATAGAACCAGAAACTTTGTCTCTGAATACTGAAAGTACTTTTGCATTTGTAGAGTTGTTGCTTAGACCTTCGATTTCATCAAAATCTAATTCTTTAACTATTAAAGCATCAGGACCGTTGTATTGTTTGAAATATTTTGCAAACAAATCGATAAAGTCACCTCCTTTTGATTGGTGTTCTTTCAAAGCGCTATCAAAAGGTTTTTTAAATTTAGAATCTCTTTGATTTCTAGCATAACTTAAAATCAAATCAGGAACTGAAACCTCAAGAGTAACACTCATCCCTCCTACTAAGTCCAAACCAAAAGCCAATGAACGAGATTTTACATCTTGAAAATTTGACCCTAATACAGGATAAACAGGAGTTGTTGATTTTGCTTTCAAAACTTGATTTACAAACGCTGATTTCGCTAAATCTTGAGCTTCAGGTTTACTAAAATCAATTGTATCACCATTTGGTAAAATGGCAATATTGTTATTGTTTTTCGCTTCAGCTCTTAAACTGTCGACTAAAAACAATGCTTCTTTTTCTGCTTTCTTCTCTTCAGAAGTTGTTACCCATGTAAATGAAAGCTGGTAAATACATACTATCGTTAATAATATGGTCAAAAACCAAAAAAATCCTTTGTTACGCATGATTGGTATTTCGTTAATTTATCTATTATAAGGTCGCAAATATAGAATTTCCGTTTGTCAATGTCAATTAAACCTTAAAAAAGGTTTCAAATAAGTTTTTTAAATAAGTGTCTAAATTTACTTTTTTCATATGTGTAAATTTACTTTTCCCTTGTATTTACTGATATTTCAGAAGCAAAATCGAGAATTTTGTTTGCAAAATTTGTCCAAGAATTTTCTTCATTCTCAATGGTTAAATTTTGCTGAAACTGTGATTTTAAATGCTCTTTGAAATATTTTTCGATTGCAAATTTGATTTTTTCGGAGTCAGAAGAATCAACTATTAATCCATTTTGATCATTTTTTATTGTTTCTTTCAATCCTCCAACGTCAGTTGCAATAATTGGAAGTGTAAAATGATGTGAAATTGCAGTGATTCCGCTTTGTGTAGCAGACTTATAGGGCAAGATACAAACATCAGCTGCTGAAAAGTAATTCACTACTTCCTGATCAGAAATGTATTTTAAATGTAATATTATGCGGCTTTTGTTCTTATTTAGATCAATCTTAGCTTGATACTTATCAAAAGCACGATAACATTCACCTGCAATCAATAATTGATACTCATCATTTAACTGTCCAAATGAATCTAATAGAACATCCAATCCTTTGTAATCTCTGATTATCCCAAAAAATAGTATTGTCTTTTTATCACGGTCTATTCGTAAATTACTTTTTGCGTCTTTTTGATCTATTTTTTTCCCAAAGTGACTATAATTTGGATGTTTTAATTTAAGTACTTTAGCTTTAGGCGCAATCTTTAGTAAATCATTTTCAACTATATCTGACATTACTACGAAAGCATCATGATTTTTTAAAAAATAGCGATTGGCAGCGTTGTCAAAAAATCTTTTTTCGTGTGGTGTAACATTGTGGACAATTGCAATCTTTTTAATTTTCGGATCTATTCGTTTTGCAACATTTCCCATAGATGGTCCAAAAAATGTCATCCAATAGTTTGAAATAAACAAAGTAGGTTGAAAATTATTAATTGCTTTTGCTGTTTTAGAAAATGAAATTGGATTAATAGAATCAAGTAATCTTTCACTTATGATTTCATCTGCAGTATCTTCTTCTTTAACGAATTGTGTTTCGCCAGGAAATAGAAATTGTGGATATTGTCTTTTGAAATTAAATGCTTTAACAACATTATTACTCTCGAAAGCTTTCAGTAAAGCACCACTAAATTGCGCAATGCCCCCGCGAAAGGGATAAAAAGTGGAAAGTAATGCTATTTTCATAAATATTATTCTATTCCGTAGTTGGATACATTGTAATAATATTCTTCCCCTTTGATCGGTTTGGTTGAACCGAATTTAAACTCTAAATCTTTGTAATATTTTGAAATTAAACCAACATTTTTGGCATAAATCTCATATTTTTTTCTAGTCTCAATCAAGGTTTTAAAATCCTCTTCTTCAACTGTCAATGTACTTTTAAAATTGATTGTATTTATCGTTCGTTCCTCATCGATTGAACTGTAATACGCATCTGTTTTTCCAGAATTATTAAATGCATTTATATCCCAAACTATTTCTAATGTTGGTGTAAAAACAAGTTTTACTTTCCTTTGATTTTCTTCAACTAATTCTGCCCGGTCGTCCACGATTATTGCTGTCCAAATATCTGTTTCTTCCCACGGCAAAGAGCTGTTTTTTCGTTCAAAACGATGAAATTTTCGAGCTACTCTTCCGATATTGTCAATAATAGTGTCGCCAACTAAAGTCTTTAATTGATAATGAATAGTATCGTGCTTTTGTAACAGTGAATCGTGAAACATGTATGTAACATCGTATTCAACAAAATAACCTTTTGTCAAACCAAAATATTCATACTTTTTATCGATAGAATCATCCGTTTTTTTGCAAGCAAAAACTACTAGAAGAAATAAACTAAGAAAAAATATTTTTTTAATCATTGAACTGAACATCAAATATTTGAAATCGAACAAACGACTTGCATGTATGTCGAACGATAAAATTAGAGAAAAGTTATGAAATTTGGTAAAATAAGTTTAAATATAGAAAAATAATTACTCGTAGGGACTTACACCTTTTGATTTACATTCTTCAATCCACTTTTTCAATTCATCTCCTTCAATAAGAGAACCATATCGGTAATATTTTCTACCTATTTCTTTTCCTGTTTCGTCAAAAGCCATAAAATAACCATATCTGACTCCATATCGGTAATGCTCATGCATCATTGGTTGTCCATTAGAATGATTGTAGATACACAATCCATGTTTTTCGCCATTGAGATACTTACATTTTGATTTTATCACACCAGTATCGAAGTATTCTATTGCTTCACCATCCAACTTCCCTTCTTTATAATTGCAAACTTTAGCAATTTTTTGGGTTTTGTCTTCTGGATCTTCAGGAACGTAGAAAACAGTCATTTTGCCATTTAGAACTCCATTTTTATAGGTTTCTTTAAAACTCAATCGTCCAGAAGGTCCAAATTGTGTCCAAACGCTGTCTTTTTTTTGATTTAAATAAATGCCAAAGGCCATCAAAACGCCATTGTCATGATACATGTACGATTCTGATCGACCAGTTTTTTCATTGTGTTTGATGATTGCTTTAACCTTGGTGTTTGTATAATAATATGTAAACGTTCCAACTGGTTTGTCGTCTTTGAATTGCCCTTTGTATTCAAAAACCAAGCTATTTGGATATTGCTTTTCCCAAACGCCTTGTTTCCTTCCTTTTGCATCTACTTGATTTTTTTGCGCAAAGGATGTTGTCGAAAAAATCAAAAATGTAATCAAGTAAAAAATTATCTTTTGCTTTGCCATAAATACATCAATTCTTTTAAACTCTCAACAGTCAAATCAGCTTTAATTCCTATTGGTTCAACCGTTTTTATCCTGACAGTTTTCATGCCAAGATTTTTTCCAAATTTGATATCAGAGTCTGTATCTCCTACCATTATTGACTTTTCAAAATCAACACTGGGAAATTCTTTTTTTGCTAATAAAGCCATTCCTGGGTTTGGTTTACGCAATGAATTTTCCTCTGATTTCAATTCAGGTGCAAAATAACAAGCGGAAATTTTACCTCCTTTATCAATAATTTGATCACACATATAATTGTGTATATCGAATAGGTTACGCTCAGTCATTAGACCTTTTGAAATTCCTTGTTGATTTGTAACTACAAAAATATGTTGAAAAACATTTGAAAAATAAGCAATTGACTCAGAAACTTCGGGTAAAAATTGAAATTCTTCAACTGATAAAATATAACCGTTCATTTTTCTGACGTTTATTACTCCATCTCTATCTAAAAATAAAGACCAAGATTTATCAGCATGGAATAAACTCATTTTAAACTTCCTTTTCTATCAAATAATTGTTTCTAGTAGACGAATTTCGGCCTACAAGTTCTGCTAAAAATCCGGCAAGAAAAAATTGTACACCCATAATCATTGCAACAAGAGCAACAAAAAATTCAGTTCTTTGCGCTAATAATTTTGCGGTTTGATCGAAAAATAATTTATCAATGACCAAATAGAACGTAAAACCAAAACCAATTATAAACAAAAGTGTTCCGATCGCCCCAAAGAAATGCATTGGTTTCTTCCCAAATTTACCCATAAAAACGACTGAAAGTAAGTCTAATGGTCCATTTAAAAATCGATTTAAACCAAATTTTGTTGTACCGAACTTTCTGGCGCGATGTTCTACTACTTTTTCACCAATTTTTGAAAATCCAGCAAACTTAGCCAATGGTGGAATGTATCTATGCATGTCGCCGTAAATCTCGATACTTTTCACAACTTCAAATTTGTATGCTTTTAACCCACAATTGAAGTCATGTAAGTAAATTCCAGTTAATTTTCGTGCTGCCCAATTGTATAGTTTTGTTGGAATTGTTTTTGATAACGGATCATATCTTTTCTTTTTCCAGCCAGAAACCACATCAAATTCTTCTTCTACAATCATCTTATAAAGTGCAGGAATTTCATCTGGGCTATCTTGTAAATCAGCATCCATTGTAATTACCACTCTTCCTCGTGCCGCTTCGAATCCTTTTTGAAGCGCAGCGGATTTTCCGTAATTTCTTTGAAATTTTATTCCTCTTACAAAACGATTTTCTTGTTGTAAATTTTCAACCACGTTCCAAGAACCGTCCTTGCTTCCATCATCTATGAAAATCAATTCATAAGTTAGTTTATTGGAATCCATTACTTTGGAAATCCACTCATGTAATTCAGGCAATGATTCAACCTCGTTGTATAATGGAACTACAATTGATATTTCGATCGGATATGACAATTTTTCTAATTTTGATTAACAAAGATACATTTTCAAATTTAGCAAAACGTTCATTTGCTACAAATGCGTTAACAATTATTCTTTAATAACTCTATAAATTTCTTGTTCCGATTGGATAAAATATGTGCCAGACTGTAAGTTTGTTAGATCAATTTCAATTTTATCTGTCTGTTTATTAATATTTTGAATAATCTTACCATCGATTGAAAAAATAATCCAATTTGCTGATTTTTCAGTTTGAATAATGGTTACAAATCCATCACTTGGAACAGGATAAATTAGATTTTTTGATTCAGTTTTTTCATCGATTGATAAAATATTTGACTCAGAAATACTAAACAAATCGATTCCCGCTTCAGTGATATTCACCGCTGGATCATCATCAGAAACTGTAATAATTAATTGCATGTTTGCAGTTGGAGTTATAAAGTCAGAAACATGAATACTTTTCGGCGTCCAATGAAAAAAAGCTGCATCCTCTGAAGCCTGACTATCAATTAAAACGGTGGTTAAGCCATTCGATAATTTTATCTCCAAAGTATCATCAGGAGGAGGCAATGGACCGTGATAATTGAAAAACCATCTTGTATAATTAAGATAAGGATTGGCAAAACTAGTTAAATCAAAAATCGGGGAATACAAAGTTACTCTACCTTTGTCTACATCATCTGCATCCGGATTTAAACTAGCATCATTTCCAGTAACATACGCAAAATCACCGCAATCAAATTGCGCATCATCCGCTGGAGCACTTAAAGTTGACGTAGGATTCGGATTTCCTCGCTCCCATTCACCGGAAGAAACTAAAGAAGTTTTAGTAGCTGTCCAACCAAAATCAAATGTAAAATCATCATAAATCCCTTTATCTAGGTGGATAACAACGCTTCCGGTAGTTTCATTAATTTCGACTTCATCGCAGAACGTAACGAATCCCCATTTACCACAAGTGACTTTGTAAATTTCACTATAAAAAAGATCAAAATTGGACTCTCCTAACCCATTTGCAACTTGTTCATGCGTGATTAATGTTGCTTCCAATTTGATTTGCGCATCGAAGATTGGTTGTTCAGTACCAGTCTCCAAAACAGTTACTGTTAAAGGGAAGGGTGGAATAGGAATTAAATCAACATTGAGTTCAGTCACTTGTTCAGACTGCAAATTCACACTGATTATTTGTGGATAAAAAGCTACTTTTGAGAATGTAACGTTGTAATTTCCAGCACCCATTATTCCCGTTTCATAGTTCCCAGCGGATTTACTGATTTCAATCTGATCATCTCCTTCGATAGTCACAGAAACATTATTCAACGGAGTCAAATCAGACGCATTTCTGACTAAACCTTCTAAGTATGAAGCGTGTGTATAAGTTGGATTCAAAATATACAGTCCTTCTGTAATATCAGTTGCCGCGATTATACCGGAAGGAAAAAAAGGAAAAACACCCCAACAACCATCGAAATTGATTGTTTGACCTGGATAGGTATCAAAAAATCCTGTTTGAACCAAATTTGAAGGCCTCGTGACATCGTGAATCGTTATTCCGTCAGAATAATAGCTGGTAATGATAAAATTATCTCGAAAGTGCGTATTGTGTGGAATCACTCCTTTTCCTGGACTGCTTTGAATTTTGTCTAATTGCACAATATTTTGCGGATCAGACAAATCATAAGACCCGATGAATGCTCCAGAAACTTCATCCGTTGTAAAACCAATATTTCCGTCAGTGGTCGTCCAAATATTATGAGAAAAATTATTGTTCGTGTTTTTTGTTCCTAAAAGAATTGGATTTGATTTATCTGTTACATCGACCATACTAATAAATCCATCTGCAATATGCGCCAGGTACATGGTATCGTTGAGTACATAACCATCATGGCAATACCAAGTATCAAAAGTTCCAACTTCAATTGGATGCAAAGGATCTGTGTGAACATCTAATATGATTACACCTCCATTCCCTCTATTTGAACCAAAAATGTATGCATATCCTGCAGAATCAATAAATAAAGTATGTGCGGCAGTCCATTCAGAGCCAGTTGCACCACTATAGAAACTCACATTTATTCCAGAAGCATCTGGCAAAGAAGTTAAATCCATAATCATCAACCCACTTTCAGCCTCTGTGGTTACAAAAGCATAATTATTCCAAGAACTTAAATCTCTCCAAATTGATTCTGTTCCTGGTTGCCAAAAAACTTCTTGTGGATTAGCAGGATTTGAAATATTTACAATTGAAGTACCTTTTCTTGCGCCTACTAATACGTACTCATTGTTTAATTCGTCAACGTATCCCCAAACATCGTTCAAATAAGTATCGTGTAGTTGTTGATAGTTGATATGAGAAACTGAGTCAATATTTAATTGAGCTATCGAAACAAAGGGCGCTAAAATGAAACAAAACCAAATAATTTTAATCATAGAAAACTTTTGGTAGCTAATTTAAACAAAAAAGCGAGTAGATTTTTGGTTATTCCGAAATTGACAAAAAATCAAAGGATAAAAATGGCAGCAATGATAAATATTAGGATAATTACGAGATATTGCCAAACATCCACAAAATAGGGAGCGAATTTTTTTATCGAATCAATTATACTTTTCATGGCCTAAAATTAGTGAATTTGACGAGAAATTTAATTTTTTGTCAAATTCAAGAGAATATTTTCAAAAATAATTAAATCTTTTTTTTGCGACTAAACACAATGAAATAAGCTCTTTCGAGATAAAACTTATTGATTTTAAAGTATTTTTCAGAAATAAAAACATAATAAAAACGACTTTATACAAACTTTATCCTTAATATTGTGTCATGAATAAAGGTATAGTAAAATTTTTTAATGAAACTAAAGGATTCGGTTTTATTAAAGAGGAAGATTCGAACAAAGAATATTTTGTTCACGTTTCAGGATTGGTTGATGAAATCAGAGAAAATGACGAGGTAACTTTCGAACTTCAAGAAGGAAAAAAAGGTTTAAATGCAGTAAACGTAAAACAAGCATAGTTTAACGAATATTATTTAATGACTTTTAGAGGTTGGATTTATCCAGCCTCTTTTTGTTTCCATTAGTTTTTATTGCCAATTTCGACTTGTTGATGAATTATTTATAATTAACTAGTTTTCTTCTTCAATTTCTGGATGTTTTTTCTTTAATTCAGCGAGCTCTGCTTGCAAAGCCAACACTTCTTTTTGCTTTTCGTTGTAGTATTTGTATTCAAAAAGAGATGAAATCAAATAACCAAGTGAAAGACAAACAACAATCAACAAAGTAACATACATTTTCAATCGAAAGAAAATAAACTCAACCTCAATTTCCTGCCAATTCACAATTGCGAAAGTGATTACAAAAACACTCAAAATAATTGTGGCAACGAGCTTTACTTTTTTCAATCCTGACAAACTTTCCCAATATTCTCCCATTACACAGCTTTTAAACTTTACTATTACTTTTATTCTAAAGTTAGTCTAAATTATTGATTTTCTGAAACTATATAGATATTTTGTGCAAATTTATAACTTACTCTAACTCTTCGACCATCCACCTCGATTTCTAACGAATCATCAAAATCTTGCTTTGAAATAATTTTCATTTGATTGTTTATTCCCAATCCAATTTCAATGACATAATTCAAAAATGCTGCTGAATTGTCTTTGACAGCTACCATTTTACAGTTCGAACCGATTTCAGCATCAAATAATAGCTTTTTTGATAACTGCACCATCTCCCCTTTTGAATTTGGAATCGGATCTCCGTGAGGATCAAAAGATGGAAAACCCAAAAACTTATCAAGCTTTTCTACCAATTTCGGTGATTGAATATGTTCCAATTGTTCTGCTACTTCATGGACTTCATCCCAAGTAAAATCTAGTTTTTGGTATAAAAAGGTCTCCCAAAGTCTATGCTTGCGAATTATTTGAAGTCCAGTTATTTTCCCCAAATCAGTCAGGTAAATTTTTCCGTATTTCTCAAATTGAATAAATTCCTTTATCCTCAATTTTTTCAACATATCATTCACCGTGGAAGGCTTTACCTCCAAGCTTATCGCCAAATCATTTGTCCCAACTCCAGCTCCGCTAGGAAGTTCCAACGACAACAAAAGCAATTGTTTAATATAATTTTCTTCAGTAATTGATAACATAATTCAAAAGTAGTTTATTATCGAATAGTAAACCGAAAAGTTGAAAGCAAAAAAAATCCTGGAATTACCAGGATTTAATTTTAATATTCATCTTCGTTGAAAAGAAAATCATCTTTGGACGGATAATCTGGCCAAATTTCTTCGATGCTTTCATAAATATCACCTTCATCCTCTAAGTCTTGTAGATTTTCTACTACTTCTAAAGGAGAGCCATTGCGAATTGCGAAATCAATCAACTCATCTTTTGCTGCTGGCCAAGGTGCGTCCTCTAAATATGATGCTAATTCTAGTGTCCAATACATTTTTCTACTTTTAATGGGTTAATTTGGCGCAAAAATAATTTTATTTTCTTTACATGCAAGAGAAAGTATAAAATCTTTTTCAAATTTTATGTATTATTCGCTAAAAAGCTTGATTTTAAAGCCATTTCATTTTACACTTTCTATGACAATTTCTTTATCAATATCAAAAATTAATGAAATTTTATTCTTTTTTTTCAATTTCAAATTTGAATCATAAATAGCGTCTAAAGAATAATCGTTCGCTTGACTATGCTCCTCCCATTGATTTTCATACAATGCAAAGTTTACAATTCTAACTTTGTGAGTTCCTCGAGTTGTTATAACGGTCACAGAATTTTTCTTCGATTGTTTTGCTACTGTTGATGTTGCCGCCAAAACATCATCGATGTAAACTTCTACTTTACTATCATGATCATAACCGTCAATAACACCTGTAAATTGCCAATCAATACTCAACTTAGATTTCCCCTGTCCAAATGAGGTAGCACTCACTAGCAAGAAAATTAGCATAAAAAGATTCTTCATAATATACTTTTTTTTGCTAAAATATAAAAAAATAAATTCCAACACATTGATTGTCAAATAAAAAATTGAATTTCGGTCAAAATAGACAATCGAAACTCAAATAATCTATTTCTTTTGATTTGTAGAAATGTGTATCTTCACACATTAAAAATAAAATTTCGTGAAAATTTTTAGGGTAATTTCCATTCTAAGCGGACTATTCATTTGTATCATTCTCATATCGATTTCATTGGGTTGGATCAATTTTTTTAGTACAATCAGTCCCTTGATGATTGGCTTTTTTCTTTTGGCATTTTCTACAGCACTAAATTTAAATCGATTTGAACAAATTGGACTCAAATGGATTGCTTTTTCGCTAGCACTTATAGGTTTTTTAATTCTCCTGTTTGGAGTTTTTCAATTCATCCCATTGAAAAATTTCTGGCACTACGGAATGGCAACGCTTTCCTCTTCACTATTAATTGGATTGTTCAGTCAAACGCAATTGATCACTCAATCAAATGGAAAATTTTATTATTTTAGTTTATTGATGACAATGATTCTGTTGATTATCATTGCCCTTATTGCTCTAAGGATTGAAAGTACGAATGTCTATTATTTCGGAAAAATAGTTTTGATCATCTTTTCGCTGTTCGTGATATTTGGCAGTATTATTAAGCCGAAAAAATCGAATTTATAGCATAATTACGCGATTATTTCTTTTACACGACCAATTTCACCAGTTTCTAATCTGACTTTAATTCCATGTGGATGACTAGGAGAATTAGTTAAAATATCTTTTACAATACCTTCTGTTAAATATCCAGTTCGTTGGTCTTCTTTCAAAACAATTTTAACTTCTAGTCCGGATTTGATATTCTTTCTATTTCTATATGGCATTTTCAAAATATTTAATTAAAATTAATATTTATTTACATTTAAGTGTAACAAAGTCAAAAATAACTTACAAAAATTTAATTTTATTTAAATAATTTTTAACTTTGTTTAAAAATAAATAAATTTTATATGATTCCAATTAAGAAATTACCGCTCAATTGCCCAAGTTGTGATTCCTTGCTATCTGTAAATCGCATGCTTTGTAAGACATGTGATACAAACGTAGAAGGCTCGTATGAACTTCCATTGTTGGCGCAGCTAAATGGCGAAGAACAAAAATTTGTCATTTCCTTTCTTAAATCTAGTGGTAGCATCAAAGAAATGGCTAGTCAGATGGGAATGAGTTATCCGACAATGAGAAACATGCTTGATGATTTGATTGAAAAAGTTAAGAACCTTGAAAATAAATAAGATGATTCAAAAATTATTCAACCCATTTATCCAAATTGCTGGAGCAAAATCAGCAATTATTGGATTAGCATTTCTAATTTTAAGTGCCACTTTGGCTGCCTTTTTTAATACGAGATTCGACGGAATTTTAGATGCACATTATACTAAGCATCAAAGCTTTTACATTTCCTACTTGGATAATCTGATCAACATCATTGTATTAACTTCTGTTTTTTATGGATTTGGAGCTATTTTAACGAAAGGACGAACAAGATTTATAGACATTCTTGGTACGACGATGCTTTCACGATTTCCATTATTTATCATACCTCTCTTCAATATTCAAAACCAAAGTGGAATAATTGGTGAGAAAATCATTCAAAGTATTACTCAACCGAACGCAATACAACTCACACAATTTGAGTGGATTTATCTAATAATTAGCGGAATTATTTCTTTGCTTTTGACAATTTGGTTTATCGTTTTACTTTTCAAAGCCTTTAAAATTTCGACAAATTTAAAGGGAGCCAATTTGATTGTCAGTTTTATTTTGGGAATTATTATTTCTGAAATTTTGTCTAAAATAATTATTTATCAATTATGAAAAATTTGACTTTAATCGTCGCTATTCTCGCGACATTTTCTTGCTACAGCCAACAATTTGAAGGAGATTGGACTGGAAAACTTCTTATTCAAGGATTTCCTTTGACGCTGGATTATCATATTTCCAAAAATGAAAATGGATTTTCCGCCAGAATGGACAGTCCAGATCAAAAATCATTTGGAAACAAAGTCAAAGAGGTAATCGTAGTTGGAAATGAAATTAATTTGAATTTTCCAGATTATAAAATATTCACAAAACTAAGATATCAAAATGATTCATTGATAGGCAATTATGTTCAATATGGCAAAGATTACCCACTAAAATTGTCAAGAAAAACGGGTGAATCTAAAGGAATCAATCGACCACAAGAGCCAAAAGCTCCTTTTGATTATCAAATTGAAGAAATAAAATTTAGAAATAAAAAAGACCAGATAAATCTCGCTGGAACGATAACTTTTCCAAAAGGTGAAGGACCGTTTCCTACTGTTATTTTGGTGAGTGGTTCTGGAGGACAAAACCGAGACGAAGAGCTATTCAATCACAAGCCTTTTTGGGTAATTGCGGATTACTTCGCAAAAAATGGAATTGCGACATTGCGATATGACGATCGAGGAATTGCGCAATCAGAAGGGAATTTTGCTTCTTCCACCTCCCAAGATTTTGCTGAAGATGCAAAAGCAGGCATTGAATTTTTGAAAAAACACAAATTAGTAGACACCAACAAATTGGGAATCATCGGACACAGTGAAGGAGGAATGATAGCACCGATGATTGCTGCGGATGACAAATCAATCGACTTCATCATTTTACTTGCAGGACCAGGAATTCCAATTGATGAATTAATGGTATTGCAAAATAATGAGGTTTCAAAGGCAAATGGACTGTCAAAATCAATTATTGAACAGAATTCGACTCTCAATCAAAAATGTTATGCGATTATAAAAACAGAAAAAGATGTATCCAAAGCAAAATCAAAATTAAAAAAACTACTTTCGAAAAGTGAAATGTCAGAAATTGATGTTCATAACACCATCAATCTTATCACCTCCCCTTGGTTTAGTTATTTCATTCAATATGACCCAAAAATTGCTTTAGAAAAGGTTAAATGTCCTGTTTTTGCACTCAATGGCGACAAAGATATACAAGTAACGGCGAAAGAAAATTTAGCAGGAATTGATGCTTCCTTAAAAAAAGCAGGTAATCCAAATTATGAAATAAAATTAGTAGAAAATAAGAACCATCTTTTCCAAACAACTGAAAAATTGGGCATTGACGAATATTTTGAAAATGAAGAAACGTTTGCTCCACTTGTATTGAAATTGATGCTTGATTGGATTCAAAAAATCAAATAAATTCATTGACTTCAAACGAATAATTCTATATCTTTGGTCAAGTTAAAAAATCATCTTATGGTTAAAGAAGCAACATTCGGAGCAGGCTGTTTTTGGTGTATTGAAGCATGTTATAAAGATTTAGAAGGTGTCATTTCAGTTACTTCTGGATATTCAGGCGGAGCATCAGAAAATCCAACATATAAGCAAGTTTGTGAGGGAAATACTGGTCATGCAGAAATTGCAAGAATAGTTTATGATGACGAACGAATCTCATTTGATGAATTATTAGAAGTATTTTGGTTTGTACACGATCCAACGCAGTTAAATCGACAAGGAAATGACATTGGAACACAATACCGTTCTGTTATTTTTTACCACGATGAAATTCAAAAGGAATTGGCAGAAAAGTACAAACAAAAACTAACGGAAGACAAAGTTTGGGATAAACCAATAGTTACATTGGTTGAACCTTTGATAAATTATTATCCTGCGGAAGATTATCACAATAATTATTTTGCTTTGAATCCTGAAAACCCCTATTGCAATGCAGTTGTAAGGCCGAAAGTAGAGAAATTTAGAAAGGTTTTTTCGAGTCGATTGAAAGATTAGTTTGTCGTCGTTTCAATTTTTGATTCCTTCCAAATTTCGCATGAAATAGATCTATGATCTGAAAAGACATCTTTTTGAACTTTGAAATTTGCAGAATGTAATTTTTTTGAATGAAAGATGTAGTCTATTCGTCCTGCTGGAACTTTTCCTGCGTAGGTCACTCCTATCCCACTGGCAGAATTTCTAAAAGCATCAATGTATTTACTGTAAAATGTATTGTAGCAATACGACAATGGCGTATCGTTGAAATCACCGCAAATAATCACTTCATAAGGACTTTGCTCCATGTGTTCCACCACTCTTTTTGCTTGATCTGCTCTTTTTGGAAAAGCGATTCTCAATTTATCAATCATCAAACGCGCAGTTGATTTCATTTCACCTGCTTGTTCTTTGCCATCACCAAACAAAGCATAATCATCTTTTTGGAATTTGATTGATTGCAAATGCACATTGTAAATCCTAAAGGTATCAGCGCCTTTTACAATGTCCGCAAAGATGCAATAGTTGTTATCCTTATTTTCAGGATCATCAAAAATGACATCACCCCGCGCAATCATTGGATATTTTGAAAACATAGCGATTCCAAAGTTTTGCCTACCGCTTAATTTATGCGAATAGCGTTCGTGGAAATAGGGTGTTTTTAACAATCCTGTAAGTGTATCTCTCGTAGGAAAAACAGTAGGTTTATCCTGGTGATAAAACTCTTGAAAACAAACAACATCAGCTTCTGCTTCTTGCAAATACTTAAAAATGGCGTTTCTATTCGCGTACTTATTTTCTTCGTAATTGTAAAGATCAAATAACCTAACGTTGTAACTCAACAATTTAAGTGTTTCTGTATTTTCAGGCAATTCTTCTTTTCCAAATGGAAGAGAAATCATCCTGAAATGCAATTTTCCACCAATAAAAATTACAATCAAGACGACAAAGAACCAGCGAGATTTTTTGAAGGCCCAAAATACCAGTAAAATCAAAGTACAAATAATTATCACTGGGTAAGCTAAGCCAAAAAAGGGCAACGGCCAAAAAGTTGATGGATGCACGTAAGGACACAAATACGCCAACAACAAACCAATCAAGCAAAAGATGGTTGCAAACTTCATTATTGAAGAAAAGAGCTTTATTTTGCGATTGGACTCAGCCATTTTTACTTTGATTGAATAAAAAGTCTTTTTCAGCTTTCGTTAATGATTCATATCCAGATTTAGAAATCTTATCTAAAATTGCATCTGTTTTATCTTGTCGTGCTTTTTTCTCAGCATTGAACTCATAATCTGTTTTTCCTCCACGTTTAACAGTCATTTTGGGCTTTTTGGGACCAAAAAAAGATTTCAATTTATCGAAAAAACCATCCATAAAAACTTCAATTCTGTTTAAAAAATGTCTTGAACTCTGAGGATTATTGATAGAAAAAATTCCAAAAAATGCTCCTCCTACATGCGCAAAATGAGCGGTTCCATCGTTCATACCCAAACTTAACAAATCATAAGCCATGTAAGCCAACGCTAAAATAATCAAACGTACCGGTAAAACACCAAAAAGCATCACTTGAATATTTGGTCGATAGAATGCCAATGCAATAAAAATTGCCATAATTGAACCTGAAGCACCCACGACAACAGTGAGTTGATTCACCAAAGTCGGAAAAATTTCATGTGCAATAATTTCAAATAGTCCTCCTGCAATTCCACCAAAAATATAGATGTACAATAGTCTTTTTGGACCAAAAAATGATTCCAACATCTTTCCTGAAAAGTACAAGAACACCATGTTGAAGAGAAAATGCAGAAAAGTAAAATGGGCAAAAATACTGGTAAATAAACCCCAAGGTTTATATAAAAGTCCGTCAAAATTAGCTTCAAGTGCAAAAATAGAATCTAAATAGGAAGCATCATTTCCTGACAATCGACTCAGAACAGTCAGTAATCCGATCAAAAGAAAAACAGCTGCGTTAATGAAAATCAATTTCATGTGCATGCCACCGTGTTTGTAACGGTACTTCAAATCTTCAATTAAATTATGATCGCTTTGCATAACAATTAATAAAATGATTTACGATTTCTATTCCAAATAAAGACAAAAATGAATCCAATTACTGCGCCACCAACGTGGGCTAAATGTGCTACATTATCCCCTTGAATTTGCTGAAAACTCAAATATAATTCGACTAAAAAGTATCCTCCAATTAAATACTTTGCTTTGATTGGCATTGGAAAAAACATCATTTGCAACTCAGTATTTGGAAACAAATAGGCAAAACCGGCCATGATACCGAAAATTGCTCCGGAAGCACCGACCATTGATGTCCTCGATTCACTTAAATATACATTTAAAACTGGTAAATTAGTTAATTCAACTTGATCGTAAAGATATCCTTCTAAATCACCTATCGAAAAACCAAGATGTAACAATTGATCTTTCGTTTTCCAAAGTTCGTAAGCTCCCAAAGAATTGTAAAAAATGAAAGCACCAATGGCACAAGACATGTAAAAGAATAAGAACTTTTTCGGTCCCCAAACCTTTTCTAAAATTGAACCAAACATCACCAAACCAAACATATTAAATACCAAGTGAAAAATTGATTCTTGCGAATGCATGAAAAAATGTGTAGCCACTTGGTAAGGTTGAAAAAGTGGACTGGTAATGTAATGCGCGCCCAAAATTGGAATCAAATCAGTACCTTGAACTTTGAAAACAAATGTCACAATAAAAAACAAAACATTGATAATCAATAAGTTTTTTGTGACGTTTGGCAAATTATTTAATGAATTAAACATATTAGAATTTTTGTGAAATATCAGACGACAAAATGGTATTCAATATTAACTTCCCGTTAGGAGAATACTGATGCTCTGTGCATTGAAAAAGACTCTCAAGCAATTGATTGGCAGATTCATTATTCCAATTGTTTTTCTGCCTTGCAGCTGCAGAAGCAATCGCGCTTACTATTTTATGTGCAATTTCTCCCTTATCGATTTGCGAAAGACCTAAATTTACATGTAAATTATTGATTGATTCTTGGATGTTTTCTTCTGTTAAATGTGCTGGAACTCCTTGAATATTCAGCCCATCTTCAGCAATCTCCCAATTAAAACCAAGTCTTTCCAAAGTCTTTTGATTTTCCTCCCAAATCATTTTTTCAGCGGGTGAAATTTCGAAACTAAGTGGAAATAAAAGTTGCTGCGATGGAACAGATTGATAGATGAAAGTTTGCATGATTTCATCGTAAATAATACGTTCTTTTGCTCTTTTGCTATGAATGACCATCAAACCGCTTTTCACTGGACAAAAAAGAAAATTACCTTGAAAGATAAACTGCTTTTGTTGCGACCATTCAGTTTCTTCAATCAACACTTGTTGTGTTTCGATTTCAGGAATATCATCTATTTTATAAAAGGTTTCCCAATCTTTACTAGAAAATTCATTCGTTCCAAATCCAGCACTTTGCATCGCTTTTGAATTTCCAGATTTTACGCCAGAACCTTGATTTGAAGCACTAGTAACATTGAATGGGTTATAGCCTTGATTAACTTTGATTACAGGTTCTACAGCAGGCTGATTTCGCATATCCCAAGGTAAATCAAAACTTGTTTCTTGCTCAAAATCAAGGACGGGTGCGATATTAAATTTACCTAAACCTTGTTTGACGGTGCTTCTTAGAATTGCATAAATTTCTTTGTCTTCTTCAAATTTAATTTCCGTTTTAGTAGGATGCACATTGACATCTATAGAAGCCGGATCAACATATAGATACAAGAAATATGAAGGGAATGATTTCGTTACTAAAAGTCCATCAAAAGCTTGCGTGATGGCATGATTGAAATAAGAATCTCTAAAAAATCGATCGTTAACAAAAAGAAACTGTTCACCTCTACTTTTCTTTGCAAATTCTGGCTTACCTACAAAACCAACGATTTTCACAATGCCTGTATTTTCTTCAACAGGAACTAATTTATCATTGAACGAGCGACCAAAAATATCTACAATACGCTTACGTAAATTTGCACTTTCGAGGTGATAACATCTATTTCCGTTGTGATGTAATGTTAAATGAATAGTAGGATGTGCTAGCGCAATTCTGATAAATTCATCTTCAATATGTTTGAATTCGACCGCATCAGATTTTAGAAAATTTCTTCTGGCAGGAACATTGAAAAATAGATTTTTGATTTCAAAAGATGAACCCGTTTTACACGTAACAGGAATTTGATCAATTACTTTGCTTCCTTCGATTACAATCGAAGTACCCCATTCGAGGTCAGTCATTCTTGTTTTTAGTTCAACATGAGCAATAGCAGCAATGGAGGCCAATGCCTCACCTCTAAATCCTTTGGTGTGCAAAGCGAATAAATCCTCTGCACAACTTAGTTTACTCGTGGCATGTCGTTCAAATGCCATTCTAGCATCCATTTCTGACATTCCACAACCATTATCAAGTACTTGAATAAGTGTTTTTCCAGCATCTTTGATGAAAACATCCACTTGAGTTGAACCAGCGTCGATGGCATTTTCAACCAATTCTTTAACGACGGAAGCAGGTCGTTGAATTACTTCACCAGCAGCAATTTGATTTGCAATGTGATCGGGTAATAAACGGATAACTTCACTCATTTTAACTTAATAATTTTCAAATCAGACTTTAGAATATTGTTCTTTTACAAATGTACTGTTTTCAAGTTTTAAACAGGAACAATTTCGTTGCTATTCACAATATTTATACCTTTTTAAAAATACTGACAGAATTGCAGAAAACAAAAAAAGGCAAAATTAACTTTGCCTTTTTCTTAATGATTATTGAATCTTAATAATTCTTTTTTAGTTTTCCGTCAGCGGTTTCTTTCTGCCAAATATACTCTGTGGAAGGATCCCCATTTTTAGAGTACGTTATTCCTGTCAAAGTTTGTTTTCTGACGTAAATACTACCATGTCCGTTATTAACCACAATTCTACGTGTAACAATTGCAACCAATAAACCATCGTTACCATTTTGATTAAACGATTCTTGAGAAACGCCTTCTGGGTAAGCTGAACCTAATTCATTTGCAGCAGCTTCATCGAATTTAACTGTTTTACTTTCAATTTGGTCAATGATTTTTCTGGCATTGTAATTTTTCTCGACTTGTTTAGCTTGTTCAGCTTTGTCTTTCTCATTACTTATTACATCCGATTTATTTAAAATCTCTTTATTTTCATTTGGCTTCTCTACATTTTTCGCATTCGCAACAGTAGAATTTACCATTTCAGTAGACAATTTAGCTGTAGCATCTTGACGTTGTTTTTCGTCACCAATTGTACCCTCATCACCTTGTAATCTCAGTTTTTTATCAACGTTTGAAATCACATTGTAATCTACTTGTTGTTTTTCAGTCGACACGATAACTTCACCATCTTTCACTTTTTTCTCATTGGAAAGACTTTCCTGATTTTTCAAAGATTTTACAAAAAGGTTATTAAATTCATTTCTGCTTTTTTCAGCCAATTCACTGTTTCCTTTTTCAATTGCTTCCACATCTGCTAGGCGATTATCATCTCTTCGAACATTTGCATTACTTAACTCAACTCGCTCATTGTCTAGCTTCGTTTCAGTTTCATAATTTGATTGAACATTTTTGTTGAATGTCTTAAAGTCTTTGTCTAAAATATTATTTTCAACTAATTTCAGATCTTCCTTATTTGCTGCAGCAATTTTAGAATCTTCCTCGTCATTTTTATTTTTAATCTCATTTTGCTTGATTACTTCGTTGCTGATTCCGTTTGATTTCTCAAAAGCAACGACATATCTTTCGTCTTCAATTTTGTTAACCGATCTCTGAGCAGTTCGAACATCTAATTCAGTCACTTTTCTTGCTTCTAAATCATCGAATGTATTCTCAGAAACTTTTATTACTACACCATTCAAAACAATTTGAGAAGAAAGATTGGTTTTGTAGACATCATTTACATCTTTTCTAAGTTTATCATCCAAAGCCAAAGTCGAGATTTTCAACGTGCTTGTATTTGTATTGTAAACATCTTCTTTTTCGATATAATTTTGATCTACGGTTTGTTTTTCTGCTAAAACTTTACTTTGCAAATCAACAAATTCTCCATTTTCATAGTTGTTTTCAACAGTTGCTTTTTTCTCAAGGTTTTTTGATTTTTCAAAGACATCATTCACCATGTTTAAACGATTCTCATCATCTGAAGGAGCATTGATTGTACGCTGTTTTTCAATTTCTTGAATTCCTGTTGTCATCGATAAATTTACTTCATTTCTATCTTCAGTTCTAGATGTAACCAATTCTTGCTGAGATTTCACTTCTTCACTCATCTTGGTAGTCACCAAATTTTTTCTTTGCGCATCCGCTTTTGCAAGAAGTGCTTCACCTTCCAAAACTGAATTATTACTTGGTGTTCCTAAAACAGGCAAAGCTCCAGTTTGAACAATTTTCGGATTCAGAATCCCTTCAATTTGATCCAATTTTTGTTTCGGATATTCGTCATCTTTTTTGATTGCTAAAGCTTTTGTATAAAGTTCTTTCGCTTTGATGTAATCGCCTTTATTGAAATTATCATCTGCTTCGTCAATTACCTTTTTGTATTTAGCTTCGATTTCAGTTTGTGCTTTATCGTTTGCCTCACACTTTTTAATTTGACTTGAAACGTATGCATCTTTTTGCAATAATAGCGCTTCATTGTAGGTGCTTTTTGCATTCGCCCAATCTGAAGATTTGAAATAATTATCAGCCGTCTTAACCAATGCATTAAATTCTTCTTTCTGTTTTTGTTGCTTAGCAGTATTTGTAAGATTATCTATTATTTGTTCTACTTCGTCAATTTTACTTGCTGCTGTTTTGTCGCCTGGTTTTGCATTCAAAGCATTGTTGTACTCTGAAATTGCGCGGTCATATTCTTTCAATCTAACAGCTTCGTCCCCACTTAAAATCGCCTTTTTGTATGCCTCTTCAATTTTAGCACTATTCAAAATATTTGATTTCAAATTATTGACATCTGAAATTCTCGTGTCTGGCAAAGTCTCTGCTGGTTTCAGTTTTTTGGCTTCTGTGAAGAGGTTTATTGCCTTGTCAAATTCTTTCAATTTAACAGCAGCTTCTGCCTCACTCATCTTGATATTGTAATTTTTATCAATTTGCGCTTGTGCCAATTTACTTTCTTCTTCCGCTTTTTTGGCGTTTTCGATCTCAACTAATTTTGATTTTGGAAGAGGATCGTCTTTTTTGATCACCAAAGCTCGGTTATATAAATCTATTGCTTTATCCCAATTTTTTTCATCGATGGCACTTTGAGCAGCTACCAACATTTTTTCATATTTGATTTTGAAATCAATGTTTTGCGCCTCGTATTTTAGCCTAGCTTGTTCCGCTTTATCAACAGGTTCTTTTTCCGTTGGTTTGATACCATTAGCTTCATTGAAGAATTTAATTGCTAGTGGATAATCTTCTGCAGCAAATGCATCGCTTCCTTTTTTCATTTTATCATTGTAATTGTCATCAATGATTTTTTGTGCTGCTGCGATTTTCTTTAGTCCTTCAATTTCTTCGATTTTATCTTTTGGTAATTTTTCATTTTGTTTTTTCAATGAAGCTTCTTTGTATTTTTTGATTGCTCCGTCGTAATCTTTAGAAGCTTCCAATTTTCCGGCTTCGGAAATTAAATCATTGTATTGCGCATCTGCACTTTTTAAAGCAATTTCTTCTGCAATTTTGACTTCGATGTCTTTTAATTTCTGTTCAATTTCAGGATCTGTTTTTATTTTCTTTGCATCTGTATAAAAACCTTTTGCCTCTTCCCATTTGCTTTTATTGAAAGCTTCCAAACCTTGGGATTTTAAGGTTGTAAATTGATTATCTTTTGCTTTTTGTGCGTTTTCGGCTTCTATCTTTTTATTCAATTCAGCCACTTTTTTGATAGCTTCCGCATTCTTATCGTCTATCTGAAGCACAGCTGAATATTTAGATTTAGCATTTTCTAATTCATTTTTACCTTCTAAATCTATCCCTTCTTTTATCAAAGCATCAATTTGCTTTTTCTTTTCTGCAAGTGTTGCTTGAGTTCCTAATTCATTGTCAATTTCTGAAATTTTCTTGTCTGGTTCAGATTGACTTCCATCAATGTCTTTCGCTTTAACATATTCAGCTCTTGCTTCTGTCAACTTTCCTGCAAGTTTGAAATCGCTTCCTGCTTTCATGGCAGCATTGTACTTGTCAGCGATTTCCTTTTTGCTTTTGGCTTCTTTTTCACTTAAGATTTGTGCCTCAACTTCTTTGATTTTAGTATCTGGTGAAGTTTGGGTTCCATCAATTAATTTTGCCTTGTTGTATTCAGCAATAGCTTCTGTCAATTTTCCTGTTCCTCTAAATTCATCTCCTGCTTTCATTGTTGCAGCAAATTTGTCAGCTTTTTCTTTTTGGGCTTTTGCATCAGCTTGTGTTAAAATTTCAGCTTCAACTTCCTTGATTTTTGTATCAGGCTCTATTTTTGAACCATCAATCACTTTCGCTTTTTTATATTCAGCGATTGCCTCAGTATATTTTCCTGTAACCCTAAAATCATCGCCTGCTTTCATCGCTGCATTAAACTTGTCAGCTTTTTCTTTTTGTGCTTTTGCATCCGCTTGTGTCAACATTTCAGCCTCCACTTCTTTGATTTTAGAATCAGGTTCAGGTTTTGAACCGTCAATGACTTTGGCCTTTTTATATTCTGCGATTGCTTCGGTCAATTTCCCTGTTCCTCTAAATTCATCACCTGCTTTCATTGCAGCAGTGTACTTTTCCGTTTTTTCCTTGTTCGCAGCATCTATTTTCAATTGATCATCAATCAATTTTATCTTTGTGTCGGGAGCAGTTTGTGTTTTATCAAAATCTTTGGCTTTGAAAAATTCAGCTCTTGCTTCTACTAATTTTCCTTCACCATATAATTTTTCTCCGCTTGCCATGGCTTCAGTATATTTCTGAGAAGCCATTTTTTTATTTTCTTCAGCTAAAATTTTATCTTCGACAATTTTCAATTTATCTTTTGGCAATTGCGCTTTATCATCTAGATTTTTTGCTTCATTGAATTTAACTTTAGCATCCTCTAATTTATTTGCAAGTAAAGCTGCCTCGCCATCTTTCATCGCCAAATCATACTTTTCTTTGGTCTCTTTTTGGTTCTTGATTTTTTCAATTTCCAGTTTTGCATCAGCGATCTTCTTATCTACCGAAGCATCGGCTTTCAATTTTATCGCTTCCTCATACTTTGCAACAGCTTCAGTATATTTTACTGTTTTCACTAGTGCATCGCCTTCTTCAACAAATTTCTTGAAAGTCGCTTCGTTAGCTGCATTGAGTTTATTCTCTTCAATTTTTGCATTGATGATTTTTAATTTTTCAATCGCAGTCGGATTTTGTGCATCTACTTTTTGAACAGCCTCAAATTTAGATTTTGCTACATCCCATTGGTTTGCATTCATTGCAGTAGTTCCTTCTGCAATTAAACCAGCTATTTGTTGAACTTTTTGCTTCTCTTTTTCAATTTCATCCAACTTAGTTTTTATGGCATTCAATTGACCAGAAACATAGGTTGAAACAGGTTGAAAGGTCAATGCTTCGTCATACTTAGCTTTTGCATCATTCCATTTTTCAGCTTTAAATAATTCGTCTCCAGCGGCAACAGCTAACTCGTAATTTTTCTTCTTTTCTGCTTCTCCTTTTGAAGCATTAATAAGCGATTCAACTTCACCTTTTTTCTTAGTTGCAATTGGATCTGCAGGCTTTGCTTTTAACGCAATAACGTATTGATCTAGCGCTGCTTGATAACTTTTTTGTTTTAACAAACCTTCAGCTGCAGCCATGGCATTAGTATAGGCTGTTTCATTGTCTTTTTCTTTCTTTTCTTTTTTGATAATCGCCATCAAGTCATCGATTTCATCGCTAACTGCTTGATCATCTTTCTTTTCTAGCGCTTCTTCGTATTTATCAATTGCTTCTTGCCATTTTTTCTGACCTTTCAAAATCTCAGCAGCTTTAACTAAATTATCAAATTCACTGTTCAAGGCTTGACCATCCAATTGCGTAACTTTGTCCGCTTTTACCAACGCATCCATGTCTGCTAATCGCTTATTGGCAACTTTATCTGTTGGCTTGAAAAACAAAGCTTGTTCAAATTTCTTGGCTGCTTCGGCATATTTTTTCTGAGTTGCCAGAGCTTCAGCTTCTTGCATTTTTGCTTGAAATTGCGCTTCAACGTTACCTGACGCATTTTGAGCTGCTGCTATTGCTTTGTCTACTTCTTTCTCCATTTTAGAGGAAGCATTTACATTGTAGGCCAATTTTGGATTTTTTCCATCAAAGTAAAACTCAGTGATGGCGGTATTTTTAATATAAGAATAGTCGACATTTGGTGTTTCATCAAACATACTAACTTCAAAATACATCAATGGATTTGAAGCACCTTGCAATAATTCAACATCAATTTTACCTGTATTTAGCGTTGCAAATCTGGTTACTTTTCCTGCTTTAGAAATTTCGACTTTATAAGTCTTTTCTGAAGGAACATTCAATAAAACCTTACCACTAGCTGCTGTAACACCTGATGCAACAACTTTTGAGCCTTCGTAAACACGAACGGTAACACCGGCTTCTTTTTTGCCCAATTTCAAATCTTTTGCCATAACATCAATATCAACTTGAACTTGACAAACGACAGAAAAAGAACTACTTATAAGGAGAAATAATAGTAAAAAACGTTTCATATCTAGCATCTAAACGTCACGCTGTACAACTTGTTACAGAATTCGTTTAATTTTGATTAAAAATTCAGAACAAATATCGTAAAAAAGACGCTAATAATCACCAAAAAGGATGCTAAAACTAGAACAATTAAGTTATTGGGAAAAAAAGACCTATTTCGAAGAATTGGATTTTCTCGTTATTGGCGCAGGAATTGTTGGTTCGAGTACCGCTTTACATCTTAGAAAACAATATCCAACTGCTAAAATCTTGGTCGTTGAAAGAAACTTTTTGCCTGCTGGAGCAAGTACCAAAAATGCTGGATTTGCCTGTTTTGGGAGTGTGACGGAATTGATAGATGATTTGTCAAAAATGTCGGAAAACGAAGTTTGGGAAACGGTTTCAAATCGTTGGGAAGGATTGCAGTATTTGAGAGCATTGATTGGCGACTCAAATTTAGATTTTCAAGGGTTGGGTTCTTGGGATTTAATAAGAAATGACGAAAATGCAACTTTGCAAAAATGCATAGAACTTTTGCCTTATTTAAATGGAAAAATTGAAGTAATTACAGGAGTTCAAAATGTTTACTCTTTAGATAAAAATGTAAAAGAAAAGTTCGGTTTTAATGGGATTGAATCAGGCTTTTACAATAAATTGGAAGGTCAGATTGACACCGGAAAAATGATGGTAAAATTTCATCAATTGTTGGCTAAAAATGAGATACATTTGTTGACGGGGATTGATATTTTAGAACTTCATTCAATGGAAAACAAGGTTGAAATTGACTCAAACATCGGGAAATTTTACGCTTCCAAAGTGGCGATTTGTGTGAATGGATTTGCGCAAAGATTTCTGCCAAAAGACGACATTTTACCCGCCCGAGCTCAAGTTATCATTACCAAAAAGATTGAAAACCTGCCTTTCAAAGGTACATTTCACTACCAAGAAGGCTATTACTATTTCAGAAATATTCATGATCGGGTACTTTTTGGCGGCGGACGAAACTTAGATTTTGCAGGAGAAACAACTACTGAAATCAAAAATTCTGACATCATTTTAAATCAATTGGAAAAATTATTAAAGGAAATTATTTTACCAAATACACCTTTTGAAATAGACTATGCTTGGTCAGGAATTATGGGCGTTGGCAAAACCAAAAAGCCAATCATTGAATTGGTAAAACCAAATATAGCCGTGGGTGTCAGAATGGGCGGAATGGGAGTTGCGATTGGAAGTGTTGTTGGAAGAGATGTTGCGAACTTACTTTAAAATCAATTTATTTCTTGTTCTTTTCTTCAATCCATTTAGACATATACTTGGTGCTAGAAACTGTGTGATGTTTCAAAATTTCTCCAATAAAATTGAATTGTCGTCGCTTCAATATATCCTCTTGAATTTCATTAATTAGCAATGTAAATTGAGTTTCAAATTTATCTTTTAAATATCTTTGTTGACAAATTTCAAATCCCTTTGTTTGTGATTTTAACCAGTATTTTTCATTGGTGTACAAATGCACTGCACCGTTTACAAAATCTTCAATTTGATCAGCAATAAATCCGCTCCAAGCGATATTTCCATGCATTGATTCAGCTCCAATTTTTGTTGTAATATTCGGCGTTCCAGTTACCATTGCATCCAAAAGTTTTCCTTTTATTCCTGCGCCGAACCTCAATGGAGCGAGACAAACTTTGGCAGATTTCATTACTTCATTTACATCTTCTGCCCTATTTTTGACTATAAATCCTTGCGTTTGATTGTGTAAATTCAAAACTTTTTGGGATGAATACGCGCCATAAATATGCAATTCTGCCTCTGGTAATTTTTCTTTGATTTTTGGCCAAATCGATTCTTTCAAATACAAAACAGCATTCCAGTTGGGCTCATGTAAAAAGTTGCCAATGAAAATAAAATTTTCCCGTTCGTTAAATTTCGGAAGATTTTGAGAATCCAACAAGGTTTGTTGATCAACGAAAAGTGGCAAATAATGTAATAATTGAGGTGAAATTTTAAAATGATTTTGCAGCAATTCTATTTCGAATTCTGAAATCATCAAGGTTAAATCGCATCTTAAAATACTTGCAATTTCTCTTTTTGCAACATCAGAAAAAAGCATTTCAGTTTGAAACTCAACTTTTGATTTCCAGGCATTTTGTCGAGCCAAACGCAAACAATGCAAATCTTCAGTATCTAAAATTCTGATTGCATTCGGACAATTTTCAGAAACGCGCCAGCCAAATTGTTCTTCCATCATAAAACGATCAAACAAAACAATTTCAGGATTCAAATCAATTATAAAATCATCAAAAGAGGCATCATTTAATAAAATGGAAACTTTTTGAATTCCTATATTTTCGATATCAAAAGCAAATTCACTATCAGATGCTGGACTGGCGAAAGTTATTTCAAATCCTTGTGATTTAAACAAATCAATTAACTGCAACATTCTTGTTCCCGCGGCTGAAGAAGCAGGTTCTGGAAATACAAATCCTATGATAAGTAAACGCTTAGAATTTTCCATGAATTTAGAAATTGGCAAACATTAAAAAAGACGCCATTGCTGACGTCTTTTCTTTGCTTTATTTACCAGATTTTGGCAATTTTCACTGTTGAATTTCTCATTTTGTCGCCTTCTTTTACATTGAAAGCTTCAAAAAATTCAGGACAATTCATCAGCGGACCATTGACCCTATACATTCCAGGAGAATGTGGATCATTGGCAATTCTGTTTTTCAATTCTGCTTCAGTATAATTGATTTTCCAAAGTTGTGCGAAAGAGATGAAAAATCTTTGCGCCGGTGTATAACCTTCAATCACTTTTCCAGATTTAAATTCTTCTGTTTTGGTGTAAGCATAATATGCCAAAGTAATTCCACCTAAATCTGCGATATTTTCACCCATTGTCAAATCTGGATTCACACAATGTCCATCAATTGGGCAAAATCCTGCGAAAGTTGCTCCCAATTTAGCCGTTCTTTCTTCAAACAATTTCCTGTCGTCTTCTGACCACCAATTAGTGAAACTTCCATCAGCTGCAAATTTAGAACCCATGTCATCAAAACCATGTGTAAATTCGTGTCCGATTACCATTCCAATTCTTCCATAATTCACAGCATCTTCTGCGTCAACATCAAAAAATGGTGCTTGCATAATTCCGGCTGGAAAAGCAATTTCATTCAATAACGGATGGTAATATGCATTGATCATGTGCGCTGGCATTCCCCATTTCGCTTTGTCAACTGGCTGAGATAATTCCTCAAAATTCTTTTTAACATCTCTCAAAGAACACAATTTGATATTTGCAACGTAATCCGTTTTAGACAATTTCAAATCACCGAAATTTTCCCATTTAGAAGGAAAACCTAATTTTCTACCAATTGATTTTAATTTATTCAAAGCTTCTTTTTTCGTTTCAGCAGACATCCAAGGCAACGCTTTGATTCTTTCTTCAAAAGTCAATAATAAATTATCCACCATCGTGTTGACTCTGATTTGTGATTTTTCAGAATAATATTGATCTACGAACAATTTACCTAAACCTTCTCCAATAGTCATTTGAGTAATTTCATTTACCGCTCTCTCTTCAATTGGCTTCATTTGTGTTTTTCCGGTCAACACTTTTTGGTAAAAATTGAAATTCAATTTCACGAAAGACTCATCTAAATGACCAGCATAGTGATTCAAAGTTTTCCACGTCAAGTAACTTTTCCAAATTTTGACGTCCACATTCATCAATAAATCATTGATTAATTTTGGATAATCTTTTTGTCCAACAACAACTTCAGAAAAATCTTGACTTCCAACAGATTTCAAATAAACTTCAAAATCAAAAGCTGGGAAAAGTTTTTTCAATTCATCTTTTGACATTTTGTTGTAGCTGTTTTCAGGAACTCTCAACTCAGCAGGTGACATCATTTTTTCGGCCAACATTGTTTCAAATTTGATCACATTTTCAGATGCGAGAATTGATTCTTCGGGAGAATTTCCAATCTTTTGAAACATTTTAGAAACATGTTCTTTGTAGGCAGCAACTATTTCTTTTTTATCTTCTTGGAAATAGTAATCTTTATTTGGAAGACCTAATCCACCTTGACCAAAATAAGTGATGTTTTTGTTCACATCTTTTAAATCTTGTCCAACACCGAAACCAAAAAGACTGTTTACACCATATTTATGTTGATAAGCAATAACATCTACAATTTGTTTGAAGTGTGCAATTTCATTTACTTTATACAAATCTGCTTTGATTGGAGACCAAGTTAATTTATTTCTGCCTTCCATATCAATGTATGAAGCATAATAATTCCCTAGGATTTGTGCGGTTGTATCATTTGTATATCCGCCGTCTTTGGCTTTATTTAAAATACCAATTAATTTGGATTGATTGGATTTCTCTAGTTCATTAAAACTTCCCCAACGTGATTCACTTGGCGGAATCGGATTATTTTTTACCCAAGTACCGTTTGAAAAATTAAAGAAATCGTCTTGTGGTTTTATAGTTTTATCCAAATAAGACAAATCAATGGTTTTTGCACCACTTTTAACTTCTTTTGAAGGGACATCAAATACAGCGTTATCGTTCTCAACATTTTTTGAAGTCGTGCAGGCTGAAGCAATTGCTAATACCAAGGCTGACTGAAAAATTCTATTTGTTTTAATCATACTATTTATTTCTATTATTTTAATTCGAATAACATTTCAACATGTGGAATATCGTCTTCAAGATAATTTTTTCCTGTTGATACAAATCCATGTTTTTGGTAATATTTCTCTAAATGACTTTGAGCCGAAATGCGAATATTGGTAGCACCAAACTCATCGTCAATATATTTCATGCATTTTTCCATTAATACATGTCCATTTCCTTTATTTCTGGCACTCTCGTCAATGGCAACTCTACCAATTGAAACTTCCTTATAAGAAATTCCTTTTGGTAAAATTCTGGCGGTTGCAACTACATTTCCAAAACCATCACGGCCAATTAAATGGTATGCCTTTTTGTCTTTTCCATCAATTTCCTGGTAAGGACAATTCTGTTCGACGACAAAAATCTTAATTCTAAGTGCCATCAAATCATGAAATTCAGCAATTGAGATTTCACTAAAATGTTTTATTTGCCAATCTAAAATCATGTTCCAAAATCAAGTTTGAATTACACCAACATTGTAAGGTTTCTCCGCTCTTTTGTGATTCGCCATTTCGATTCCCATAGAAATAATTTTCTTAGTTTCAACAGGATCGATGATTGCATCTACCCATAATCTTGAACCAGCGTAGTATGGGGAAATTTGAGAATCGTAGCGGTCTTTGATTTTATTATACAATTCAGCTTCTCTTTCTTTGGTAATTTCTTCACCTTTGGCTTGCAAAGATGCAATTTCAATGGAAAGCAATGTTTTTGCAGCTGCAGCACCGCTCATCACAGCGATTTCAGCAGTTGGCCAACCAACAATCAATCTTGGATCATAAGCTTTACCGCACATCGCATAATTTCCTGCTCCGTATGAATTCCCCATAATAATTGAGAATTTAGGAACAACAGAATTTGCCATCGCGTTTACCATCTTTGCACCGTCCTTGATGATTCCAGCGTGCTCTGATTTTGAACCAACCATAAATCCACTCACATCAGTCAAGAAAACCAAAGGAATATTTTTTTGATTACAATTCATTATAAATCGTGCTGCTTTGTCTGCTGAGTCATTGTAAATAACTCCACCCATTTGCATTTCGCCTTTGGCACTTTTTACAATTTCTCTTTGATTCGCAACAATTCCAACGCTCCAGCCATCTACTCTTGCATAGGCGCAAACAATGGTTTTTCCATAATCGGCTTTGTATTCAGTAAACTGAGAATCATCAACCAACCATTTTATAATTTCTTTTACATTGTATGTCTTTCCTCTTTCTGCAGGAAAAATTCCGTGAATGTCTCTTTCGTTTATTTGAGAAGGAACACTTTCTTTTCTATCAAAACCAGCGTTTTCAGAATGACCAATTTTGTCCATCAAATCACGGATTGTTGCCAAGCATTCTTGATCGTTTTCAGTTTTGTAATCACAAACTCCAGAAATCTCTGTGTGCGTGTGTGCACCGCCCAAGGTTTCATTGTCGATATTTTCTCCAATAGCAGCTTTTACCAAGTAAGATCCTGCCAAGAAAATTGTTCCAGTTCCATTGACAATCAACGATTCATCAGACATGATAGGCAAATAAGCACCACCAGCAACACAACTTCCCATTACAGCAGCGATTTGAACAATTCCTTGAGAACTCATCATGGCGTTATTTCTAAAAATGCGGCCAAAATGTTCTTTATCAGGGAAAATTTCATCTTGCATCGGCAAATAAACACCCGCAGAATCAACCAAATAAATGATTGGCAAACGGTTTTCCATGGCGATTTCCTGTGCACGCAAATTTTTCTTTCCCGTGATTGGAAACCAAGCTCCAGCTTTCACAGTTGCGTCATTTGCCACAACAATACATTGTTTACCAGAAACATAACCAATAACCACTACTACTCCACCAGCAGGACATCCGCCTTCAGCTTCATACATTCCGTAACCAGCTAATGCGCCAATTTCTATGCGTTTCGTATTTTCATCCAGCAGTAAATCAATGCGTTCTCGAGCAGAAAGTTTTCCTTTTTCATGAAGTTTTTCAATGCGTTTTTTTCCGCCTCCTTCATAAATCTTCGCTAATTCTTGTTCCAAACGAGAGATTTTTAATCTCATTTGGTCTTCATTCATATTGAATTCGAGTTCTTTTTGGGGTATTGCCATGAATTTTTCAAATTTGAGTTCCCAAATATAATCAATAAAACATTGCGTTTTTTCATTTTTATCGACAGAAAGTTGAATTATTTTAAGTTGAATAATTGTGTTAAAATTTTCGCTATTTATTCGCTTGAAAAAGCAAGATTAAAACTGTAAAATCGATGAAATCTCATTATTTTTTCTACATTTGTTGCGCTAGAAATTCGAACAAAAAATAATTTTAGAAATGAAAAACACAGCATTATCAGATAAACACATTGCGCTTGGTGCAAAGATGGTTCCTTTTGCAGGTTATAATATGCCCGTTCAATACGAAGGTGTAAATGCAGAGCATGAAACAGTAAGAAATGCTGTAGGCGTTTTTGATGTTTCTCACATGGGAGAATTTTTATTAACTGGACCAAATGCCTTAGATTTAATTCAGAAAGTTACGACCAATGACGCTTCAACTTTAACTATTGGAAGAGCACAATATAGCTGTTTGCCAAATGGAAAAGGTGGAATTGTGGATGACTTGATCATTTACAGAATGAAAGAAGAGCAATATTTATTGGTTGTAAATGCTTCCAATATTGATAAGGATTGGGATTGGATTTCTTCTCACAATTCATTTGGTGTTGAAATGCGCAATTTATCAGATGATTATTCATTGTTGGCTATTCAAGGTCCTAAAGCGGTGGAAGCAATGCAATCATTGACTTCGATAAATTTAGCTGACATTAAATATTACCATTTTGAAGTAGCTGATTTTGCAGGAATTGAGCACGTAATCATTTCTGCAACAGGTTATACTGGAAGTGGTGGTTTTGAAATTTATTGCAAAAACAGTGAAGTCGAACAAGTTTGGAACAAAGTTTTTGAAGCAGGTGCATCGTTTGGAATCAAACCAATTGGATTGGCTGCTAGAGATACTTTGAGATTAGAAATGGGATTCTGTTTGTATGGAAACGACATTGATGATACAACTTCTCCGTTGGAAGCTGGTTTGGGATGGATCACCAAATTCAACAAAGAATTCATCGATTCAGAATTCTTGAAAAACCAAAAAGAAACTGGTGTTTCTAAAAAACTAGTTGCTTTTGAAATGGTTGACCGCGGAATTCCTCGTCACGACTATCGAATTTTGGATGCAAACGGAAATGTGATTGGTAAAGTAACTTCTGGAACACAATCTCCTTCTATGAAAATTGCCATTGGATTGGGATATGTGAACACTGAATTTACCGCTTTAGATTCTGAAATCTTTGTAGAAATCAGAGAAAAAGGAATCAAAGCAAAAGTGGTGAAATTGCCTTTTTACAAGAAATAAAAAAATTTACGAAATATTTTGAAGGCTTTGGGGAAACTTGAAGCCTTTTTATTTTTTAGCATCTTTCAAACACTTTGCTACTTTTCGTTCGTGGATTTCACGCTCTTCAGGTGTTCGATTTGGATTGGTAAGAAACTCTTTGCATTTTACTTCAACCACTTCCCATCGTTTCATGAGAATTTCAGCTTGTTTTTCATTTAAACCTTTTTGCGAAGCGCGATTGATTGAATCATTTGCTTGAACACAAGAGCAAAAATCCCATTGTTCTCCATATTTAGAAACAATTTTTTCGTGATTTACTTGCTTTTCCTTTAAGTTTTTTTTTGGCTTTTCTTTGACATTCAATAAATTATCACCTGTCGTTTTTTCTACTATTTCCTTTTGTTCCTTTGACTTAACTTTTGGTGTTGATTTAGTTTTATTTGAATCACAACTTGCAAAAATCAGACAACAAATAAATATGACTTGAACTTTTTTCATTAACAAAGGATAAATGGCAATATATTTGCTAAAATAACAAAGATTTTTGGATCAAATAAATTGTTGATTCAATATATTTTATTTTCAATTAAATGAAATTTACAATTTGTCTCATTGGATTTTTAATGTTGAGCAGTTTTAATATACATGCTCAAGTAAAAGATACATTACATATTCAGAGATTGAGTGAATTGACTGTTTTCCAAAATAAATGGGCATTTGAGAGACAAGTCAACAAAATAAGAAAACTTTATCCTTACGCGTTGCATGCTGCAGGTTTATTGAAAAAATTTGATGCTGAACTTGCAGAAATTGATTCCAAAAGAAAAAAGAAAAAGTACAACAAGAAAGCACATGAAAAACTCAAAGAAGATTATAATTATGTAATCAGAGATCTATATCGTGACGATGGTGTTTTGTTGATGAAATTGATTCACAGAGAAACTGGTTTGACTGCTTCTGAAATTATTGAAAAATACAGAGGTAAATTTCAAGCTGAATGGTTTGAACAGATTGGGAAAATTTGGGAACAAAATTTCAATGTGAAATATGATCCTGCCGGAGAAGATTACATGACAGAGCAAATCATTTTGCAGATTCAAGATGAAGTATTGGAATTTAATCCAGAACCTCAAATGATTGACAAAAAGCAATACAAAATCAATATGAAGGAGTATCGCGCGGACGTAAAAGAATCTAGAAAAAGAGTCCGGGAGATGAGGCAAAAACAGCGTGAAATTGAGAAACAGAACAAAAAACTCAAAAAAGCCAACTCGGTACAATAGCACAAAAAAAATCGGACTACATTTTTGTAATCCGATTCAATTTCAAAAAAGAAAAATTACGCTTCTAATTGATCGTTTGCTGTTTGAGCAATTGCTGATTTAGCAAAACGAATTTTACTTCCTTCGCAATTCAACAAAACGGTAGAATCTGTAACTTCCAAAATTTTACCATGGATTCCTCCAATTGTAACTACTTTATCTCCAGGAGCTAAATTTGCTCTGAAATTTTTCTGTTCTTTTTGTTTTTTCTGTTGTGGTCTGATCATGAAAAAGTAGAAAACTACTACAATCATCAACAACATTACTATTTGACCTGCTCCTCCTTGCATTTTATTTGATTTAAATTATTGTTCTTAAATTATTTTCTAATCACATTCGCTTTAATTAAAACTGGAGTAATTGAAGGATCTGTATTTGCAACAATTCTTACTTCTTTACTCAAAGTTCCTGGCGAAGCTCTTTCGGTTTTGATGTTTGCTTTAATAATAGCACTTTCACCTGGCGCAATTGGATCTTTTGGATACTCAGCAACTGTGCAAGTACAAGAACCTTTTACTTCTGCTAAAATCAATGGATAATCGCCTGTATTTTTAACAGTAAAGGAAGCATGAACGATTTCGCCCAACATTACTTTTCCTGCGTCAACAACAGATTGAACTTCCATTTCAGTTTTATTTCCAACTTCAACATTTTCACTGTCGCTGCAAGCAAACAATAAAAATGACAAACAAATACTTGCGAAAATTTTATTCATAATATTTGGTATTAATCCATTAAACCTCTTCCAATTTTGGAAATCTTATTTTCTTTTTCTAATCTATCAACTGCTTTGTCCAAAATACCATTGATAAATCCGTTGCTTTTTGGAGTACTGTAATATTTCGAAATTTCGATGTACTCGTTTAAAGTAACTTTTTTAGGGATATTATTGAATTCTTGTAACTCAGTAATCGCCATTTTCATTAAGATAATGTCCATTTTAGCGATACGATCCAACTCCCAATTCTTTGTTAAATCATCAATTAATGCTAAATTTTCTTGGTCCTTGTCGATTGTTTTTCTCAACAAAATTCTGACAAATTCTTTTTCATCTTCAGGATCTTTATACAAAGGTAAAATCTCATTTTTTCCTTCCACTGAAAAAGTTTTGATTGTCTTCAATACCATTGAACAAGCAAGGTCAATATCATCCAACCATTGGATACTTTTCTCTTCAAAGAAATTGTAAATCAAAGGTGAATTGGCAATTTCTGCTTTGAAAAGTGCACAAGCAAATTCCATGTCGCTCTCAAAATTGCTTTCCTCTTGACTCATATAAGCAAAGTAAGTTTCGCTTTCACGAATTTGAGCCATCACTTTTCTGAACATTTCTTGGTGTTCGTCACCTAACCAATTCACTTTATTCTCTTCAGAAGCTCTTCTTAAAGGCGCATTTGTATCAATCAGCTCGAAAACTTTATTTTCAACAAACTTCAAATTTGGATTCAAGTCAGCAGCAGTTGGACGAATTTTAGATTTCAATTCTTCCAATCTTCTCAACTCAATTTCCTTTAATTCACCAAACGATAGTAATAAGAATAAATATAAATCAAAAATGCGATCTATGTTATCCATCATTTCATTTTCAGTACGTCTATAATTTTCCTCGTCGGACTGAAAATAAGCATAAAGTGCTTGTAATACTTTGATTCTTAAATGTCTTCTATTTAGCATATCTGTTTTTTACATCGGTAATTTAACATTTCCGATAGCGGCAATCCTTTCCTCTGCCATTTTATTTGCGATTTGGTATGTTGGGATATTATCCGCTTTAGAACGACGAACAATGTTTTGAATTGTTGTGTAAATTTCTTCAGCTTTACCCATTGCCCATTCAGAAGACAACGATTTAACCTCAGAATAACAGTTGATTACACCACCAGCATTCAATGCATAATCAGGCGCATAGATAATTCCTTTATCCATAACCGCTTGACCGTGTACATTTTCAATTGCCAACTGATTGTTTGCAGCGCCTGCAATGATTGAACATTTCAATCTAGATAAAGTCTCATCGTTTATTGTTGCACCAAGCGCACAAGGAGCGTAAATATCCATGTCGATATCGTAGATTTCATCTAAGCCAACAATTTTAGCGCCGTATGTTTTTGAAACTCTGTTTAACGTTTCTTGGTGGATGTCTGTAATGAAAACTTCAGCACCTTCTCTTGCAAGTGAAGCAACTAAATATTCACCAACGTGACCAACACCTTGAACAGCAATTTTCTTTCCAGCCAATGAATCAGAACCAAATTGTTCTTTCGCACAAGCTTTCATTCCTACGTAAACTCCGTGCGCTGTAACAGGAGAAGGATCTCCACTTTTACCAGCCAAACCAACTACGTGATCCGTTTCCATGTTTACCCATGACATGTCAGCAGTTCCAATTCCAACATCTTCAGCAGTAATGTATTTACCACCTAAACTGTTTACGAATTTACCAAAACGTCTCATGAAAGCTTCTGTTTTCATTGTACGAGAATCGCCAATAATTACAGCTTTTCCACCACCTAAATTCAAACCAGCAAGAGAATTTTTGTAAGTCATTCCGCGAGATAAACGCAAAACATCATTCAATGCTTCAAGCTCGTTGTTGTACGCCCACATTCTTGTTCCTCCAAGAGCTGGTCCTAAAACGGTGTTATGAACTGCGATGATAGCTTTTAAACCTGTGGCATTGTCGTTACAAAACAACAACTGCTCGTGGTTGTATTTGCTCATTTGAGCAATCACTGGATTTTCTGCCAGATTTGTGTCTTTGATGTCTTTAACCTCAAACATATTCTCGATAAGTATTAAGAACGAAAATTCATTACTAATTGCTACTTTTGCTTTTCAAATCAAAATAGCGTTGCAAAAGTAGGAATTTATCGCATGAAGTCTTTAAGCTATCTCAACAAATATTTAATAAAATATAAATGGCGCCTACTTTTTGGTGTGCTTTGCATCATTGCTTCCAATTATTTTGGAGTAGAAATGCCCAAAATAGTCAAAGGAGCAGTCAATGATTTTATTGGGAATATCAATCCCAACGAGACTTTCAAGAATATTGCCTTTTTGAGTTTGAAATTATTTGGCTTCTACATGTTGCTTTCTCTAGGTAAAGGATTTTTTCTTTTTTTAACACGTCAATCAATCATTATTGTATCAAGATTTATTGAATATGACTTAAAAAATGAAGTTTATGAACAATATCAGAAACTGAATTATTCATTTTACAAAAAATCAAAAACGGGAGATTTAATGAATCGAATCTCTGAAGATGTTTCGCAAGTAAGGATGTATTTAGGTCCAGGGCTAATGTACACCATCAATTTGGTTATTTTATTTGCGCTTTGCGTGACAACCATGCTGAGAATTAATGTGAGTTTGACTTTGATAGTCTTAGCACCTTTGCCTGTTTTGTCATTTCTGATCTACAAGGTCTCCAGTAAAATGAATGCCTACAGCAAAGCAGTTCAGGTCGAGCAATCACTGATGTCAACCATTGTTCAAGAAACATTTTCTGGAATTCGTGTGATCAAAGCTTATTTGCGTGAAAGGGAAATGAATCAAAAGTTCAATGAATCTGCCGACAATTACAAAGCAAAAACAATGAAATTGGTCGTTGTCAACGCGCTTTTCATGCCGACAATCGTCTTTTTAATTGGACTAAGTAATTTATTGGCAATTTATTATGGTGGTTTATTGACTTATTCAAAACAAATTACTCCAGGTGATATTGTTGCTTTTGTGTACTTTATTAATATGTTAACATGGCCATTTGCCAGTGTTGGTTGGGTTACTTCAATCAATCAACGTGCAGCTGCGTCGCAAGAAAGAATCAATGAATTTCTCAGAATTCAGCCTGAAATCGTAAACAAAAATGATTCACCACTAAGTCAAATTTCATCGATTGAATTCAAAAATGTTTCATTCAAACATGAAAACGCTGGGATTGAAGCTATTTCCAATTTGAGTTTCTCTCTTAAAGCTGGAGAAACTTTGGGAATTGTTGGTCGTACCGGAAGTGGAAAAAGTACTTTATTGAATTTAGTAATGCGACAATTAGATCCAACATCTGGTGAAATTTTAGTGAATAGTGAAAATCTGAAAAATATCAATTTGGATGCTTACCGAAGACAATCAGGCGTTGTTCCTCAGGAAGTATTCTTGTTTTCTGACACGATTGGAAACAACATCAAATTTGGTGTAAATGAGCGCGAAGTTGATGAAAAAGAATTGATTGAAGTCACTAAAAAAGCGCATGTTTACCACAATATTCAAGAATTTAGCACCGGTTTTGAAACCATTTTAGGTGAACGAGGTGTTAATTTGAGTGGTGGCCAAAAACAAAGAATAAGCATTGCCAGGGCTTTGTTAAGAAAACCAAACTTGCTCTTATTGGACGATTGTTTATCTGCAGTTGATACAGAAACTGAAGATATCATTTTGAGATCCTTGGCTGAAGAATCTAAAGAAAATATGACCGTTATTGTAAGTCATCGAATTTCATCTTTGCGATTCGCCGATAAAATCATCGTTCTAGAAAACGGTACTAAAATTGAAGAAGGAACGCACGAAGAATTGATTTCCAAAGCTGGAATTTATTCTGAAATGTATGAAAAGCAATTGGCTGATTCTGAAAAATAAGTGCAAAAGAATACACTTCTTTGGTTCTTTTCACTGTTTTTAAATCGTCGATAAATTTTCACATTCAAAATTTCTCAATAACTTTGCAACCGCATTATGATTCAATATAAAAAAGTAGCTTTTTACACGCTTGGTTGTAAATTAAATTTTTCAGAAACTTCCACGATTTCACGTCTTTTCGAAGATGCTGGATTTGCTAAGGTTGATTTTGAAGATACGCCAGATATTTATGTAATCAATACTTGCTCAGTAACTGAAAATGCAGACAAGAAATGCAAACAATTAGTTAAAAAAGCACTCAAAATAAATCCAAATGCATTTGTTTCAATTATAGGTTGTTTTGCGCAATTGAAACCAGTTGAAATTGGTCAAATCCCAGGTGTTGATTTAGTTTTAGGAGCCAATGAAAAATTTGATATTCTAAATTATATTGCCGAATCTGACAAAAAAGAAGAAGCACAGATTTCATTCAAAAACATCAAAGAAACCAAAGAATTTATTCCTTCTTTTAGCATTGGCGATCGAACAAGATCATTTCTCAAAATTCAAGATGGATGCGACTATTTCTGCACTTTTTGCACCATTCCTTTAGCAAGAGGAAAAAGCAGAAATGCAAGCATTGAATCAACACTTCTTGAAGCGGAGAAAATTGCTAAAACCGACATCAAAGAAGTTGTTTTAACTGGCGTAAATATTGGCGATTTTGGTCAAGGTGGTGAAGAAAATTTTTATCAATTGGTTCAAGAATTAGATAAAATTGAGGGCATTGATCGTTTTAGAATTTCTTCCATTGAACCCAACTTACTAAGCAACGAAATTATCGATTTTTGCTTGTCAAAAGCAGAAAGATTCGTACCACATTTTCACATTCCATTACAAGTCGGAAACGACCGAATCTTGAAAGCAATGCGCAGAAAATATGAGCGCAGTTTGTATGCAGAAAGAGTTGCTCAAATCAAATCATTGAGACCAGATTGCTGTATAGGCGTAGATGTAATCGTTGGATTTCCTGGAGAAACAGACGAAGAATTTATGGATTCGTTGAATTTCATCAAGGATTTAGACATTTCTTATTTGCATGTTTTCACTTATTCTGAAAGAGCAAACACCGGCGCGCCAAAATTGGGCGAATTTGTTCCAATGGAAAAACGAAAAGAGCGCAGCAAAATGTTACATATTCTTTCTGACAAGAAAAAAAGAGCCTTTTACGAGCAAAATTTAGGATCAGAAAGAACGGTTTTATTTGAATCCGAAGAGGAAAACGGGGTAATGCATGGTTTTACAGAAAACTATGTCAAAGTCAAAATCCCATTTAATGAAAATTTAATCAATCAGTTTCGCAAAGTAAGATTGACTGAAATCGACCGAGACGGAATTGTAAAAGTAGAATTACTAGATTGATTTTAAAATAATTAATCAAATTTTGACTACCAAAATTTCTTTTGTTTCTGTCATTTTATCGACATACTTTTTATAAACAATGAATGATTGATAAGAATCTATGTTTTCAGCTTGAAAAAAAGAGCCGAAAATAGTATATTTGCAATTCATTATTTTAAGCTATGGCAAAAGAATCGACTGAAATTGAAGTTACCCCTGTAGATTTTGAAACATTCAAAAATGAAGTGATTGCAGACTACAAATTGGCTTGTTTATCGCGCGAAGCATCGTTGTTAGGAAGACGTGAAGTTTTATCTGGAAAAGCCAAATTTGGAATTTTCGGTGACGGAAAAGAATTAGCACAAATCGCCTTAGCAAAACAATTCAGAAATGGAGATTTCCGTTCTGGTTATTACAGAGATCAAACGTTGATGATGGCCATTGGTCAACTCAACATTCAACAATATTTTGCAGGATTATATGGTGAAACAAACCTTGATTTAGAACCGCAATCTGCAGGTAGACAAATGGGTGGACATTATTCATCTAGAAATTTAGATGCAAATGGTAATTGGTTAAATTTGATGGAACAAAAAAACAGTTCTGCTGATATTTCACCAACCGCTGGTCAAATGCCGCGTTTACTTGGTTTGGCTCAAGCTTCAAAAGTTTATCGAAATCATCCTGAATTGAAAGAATTAGCTGATTTTCAAAAGTTCACCAATGGTGGAAATGAAGTCGCTTTTGGAACGATTGGAGATGCGAGTACATCTGAAGGACCATTCTGGGAAACAATCAATGCTGCAGGCGTTTTACAAGTTCCGATGGTAATGTCAGTTTGGGACGATGGATTTGGAATTTCAGTTTCAAGAGACAAACAAACGACAAAAGGAAGTATTTCAGAAGCTTTGGCAGGAATGCAAAGAACAGCGGACAAACCTGGTTATGAAATTTTCACTACAAAAGGTTGGGATTATGCGCATTTAGTTGAAACTTACGAAAAAGCAGTAGCCATTGCGCGTGAAGAACACGTTCCTGTATTGGTTCACGTACAAGAAGTGAATCAGCCGCAAGGACACTCCACTTCTGGTTCTCACGAAAGATACAAATCTGAAGAAAGATTAAAATGGGAAACTGAATTTGATTGTATCAATAAATTCAAAGAATGGATTTTAAGTTTCAATGCTGATGGAAACGCGATCGCTACTCCAGAAGACCTTGAAAACATTGAGAAAGATGCCAAAAAAGAAGTGCGTGATTTTAAATCAATCGCATGGAAAGATTTCACTGACGGTTTGAAAAACGATTTGGCTGAAGTAATTCAATTGTACAAAGCGATTGAGTCTGAAACAAAACATACTGAATTCATCCAAGCTGAAATTGTAACTTTACAAAAAGCGATGGATCCTATTCGCAAAGATATTTTGTCTTCTGCAAGAAAAGTTTTGCGTACAATTAAATCTGAAAATATTGCTTCAAAATCGATGCTTGCAGCTTGGATTCAATTGCAAATCGAAAACAATAAATCAAGATATAGTTCGCATCTTTATTCTGAGTCAGCATTCAATGCTGTAAAAATTGAAGGTGTTGAGCCTCAATATGCTGACGAAGTAAAAATGGAAGACGGAAGAATTATCTTGCGTGATAATTTTAGAGAAATCTTCAAAAAATATCCTCAAACTTTGATTTTCGGTGAAGATGCTGGTAAAATCGGTGGTGTAAACCAAAGTTTGGAAGGCATGCAAGAAGAATTTGGCGAATTGCGTGTTTCCGATGTTGGAATTAGAGAATGTACCATCATAGGACAAGGAATTGGAATGGCGATGCGAGGTTTGAGACCAATCGCTGAAATCCAATATTTAGACTATTTGTTGTACGCTATTCAAATTATGTCTGACGATTTGTCAACTGTTCAATACAGAACCAAAGGTGGACAAAAAGCACCATTGATTGTTAGTACGCGTGGACATCGTTTGGAAGGAATTTGGCACAGTGGAAGTCCAATGGGAATGATCATCAATTCTTTGCGTGGAATGTATGTTTGTGTACCAAGAAACATGACGAAAGCAGCAGGATTTTACAATACTTTGTTGCAAGGAGATGAGCCTGCATTGGTGATTGAGCCTTTGAATGGTTATAGAACGAAAGAAAGAATCCCAACAAATATCGGTGAATTTAAAACACCTTTGGGAATTCCTGAAATCGTTCAAGAAGGTGCTGATTTGACATTGGTTTCTTACGGTTCAACTTTCAACTTGTGTGAGCAAGCTTGTAAATTATTGGCTGAACATGATATTTCAGTAGAATTGATTGATGCACAAACGTTAATTCCATTTGATATCAACCACTTAATTGGTAAATCGTTGCAAAAAACAAATCGTTTATTGATTGTGGATGAAGACGTAAGTTCAGGAGCAACGGCTTACATGTTGGATAAAATTTTAGTTGAACAAAAATCATACTTTACTTTAGATTCTGCACCAGAAACATTGAGTGCAAAAGATCACAGGCCACCGTATGGTTCAGATGGTGATTATTTTTCTAAACCAAGTATTGACGATATTTTTGAAAAAGTTTATGGAATGATGAGTGAGGTTTCTCCTTCAAAATATCCAGCTTTATATTGATATTCAAAGTCCGAAGATTATTATTTTCGGACTTAATTTGTTAAATTTAATGAGAACATTGATTGTCATTTTCTGTATTACCGGATTCCTTGCGAAAGACATTGCTCGCTTGGGTTGGGAAATATGGTTTAAAGTCAATCAGGAGCAAATTATCGCTGAAAAATGTGAAAATAAAGCCACACCAATGTTGCATTGTAACGGTAAATGTTATCTCTCGAAGCAATTAGAAAAATTGGAACAAAAGGAGCAAAATCACAATTCTAAAACCAATCCTTTCAACAACAATCTAAAATTTGAGTACATCCCTACTCCACTTGAGATAAATTTGCTGTTTGCTTCCATTGAATCAAAAGAAAAAGATATTTTTCAAAATAAAATTCAAGCTGTTAACGAATTTTCAGGTTGTATTTTCCATCCTCCATCGCAAATAATAATTTGATTATTAAATAAATTGTTCAGTTGACAATTTTAGTTTTCAATTTTATTATTTAAATCATGCAGAAAATCATCTTGTTTTTCGGTTTGATTATATTGGCAAATCAATCAATGGCGTGCGATGTTTGTGGCTGCGCTGCAAGTTCATTTTCCTTGGGATTATTGCCAAGTTCAAACCATCATTTTATTGGGATTAGATCCAATATTCGATCTTTTCAAACAACACATCCTCCACTTTTTGGCTTTCAAGATCCGTCAACGAAGGAAGTATTTACTTCCACTGACTTGATGGGAAGATGGAAAATTAATCGTCATTTTCAATTACTAGCGGTAGTTCCTTATGTTTATAATTCTCAGAAAACGAATGAAACAACCATCATCAATCAAGGTTTAGGAGATATCACCTTGATGGGAAATTATGTTTTTATTCAAAACACTGATTCGCTTGCAAGAAAATTCAAACAAGCCGGGACTTTTGGAATTGGCACAAAACTTCCTACTGGGAAATTTGACAATACAAATGTCAATAATCGCAATATGCTTCCAGGTACTGGGACAATTGATTTCATTGCTTCCTTGAATTATTCAATCCAAAAAGGAAGCTGGGGATATTTGACAGAATCGAGTTTTAGTTACAAGACTGAAAATAAATACGATTACCAATTTGGTCATGCCTTGGGAACTACTCATTTGGCGTTTTATCGCTGGGTTTTGAACGAGAATATGAGAATTCTTCCGCAAGTTGGATTCAATTATAACCACAACTTTAGAGATCGAATCAAGGGAAAAGTTACTGATGATTCTTACAATGGAGGAACAATTTTAAACGCACAATTTACAGTGGCTGCGATTTATAAAAATTGGATGTTTTCAGCCAATTATTTTGCACCAGTGTACCAAAATTTAGGAAATGGATATGTCGTCCAAAAAACTGCATTCCGTTTTGGTATTAATTATTTTATTTCAAAAAAATGAAAAAAGCACTTATTATATTTTTAGGAATCATCTCATTGACAGTGATTTCATGCAAAAAAGAGACGTCTGAGCCTACGGTTTTAGCGGATCCAACTTTCAATTTAACGATGCCGGTTTTGAACGAAACTTACAATTTCGGTGATACCATTAAAGTAATTGGAACTGTATCAGCAGACTATGAAATGCATGGCTACAATGTTATCATCAAAAACATGAAAACTGGGATGAACGTTGTAAATCAAGGCTATCATTTGCATCAATCTTCTTACACGATGAACGAAGCTTGGAAGAACACAGTTACTGATACCTCAAAAATGAAAATTACAGTCGATGTTGCGATTGATCATGAAGGAACTTTGAAAAGTTTTGAAAGAATTGTAACTTGTTATCCTCAATAAATCAGTATCTTTGGTCCTCTCAAACAACACAAATTAACAACATGAATTGGACTGAATACAACAATTACTTTGAGGAAATTCTACAAGACGCAAATCCAAAAGCACCTTACGATAGTCCTGATTTTTTAGATTACACTAAAATGAATCAGACAAGAAGTAAACGCTGGATGAAAATGGGTGAAATTGCCCCATCAATTATTGAAACTATTGGTAAAATTAATAAAACGCAACATTGGATTTTGATAACTGAACCTTGGTGTGGAGACGCTGCACACAGTGTTCCTTTTATCCATTTAATCAGCGAATTGAATGACAATATTCAACTTGAAATTCAATTGAGAGATTCTAATTCGGAGATTGAAAAGTATCTGACAAATGGTGGCAAATCAATTCCAATTTTAGTGATTAGAGATGAAAACGGGAAAGATTTAGCTGTTTGGGGTCCAAGACCTGCTGCGTGTCAAGTGATTTTTAACCAACTCAAATCGGATAGCGCTGAGTTTGGAGAAATAAAAATCGCTTTGCAGAATTGGTATAATCAAGATGCTGGAGTGAGTTTGCAAGAAGAACTAAACGAGAAGATTAAAAATACATTATAACAGATTAAAAGCGGTGAAATTCATCGCTTTTTTCATTTCAACTCGTTAAAGTGATATTCAACTGTTAGTTTTTTGTATTCATCAGTATAATTACCATCATTATTTCGAATAACCAAATTGGAATGTTCGAATGCAATGTTAATCTTGGAAAACGCACCAATTTTTCTAACTAACTGATTTTCTTTGCCGAAGATTTCGATTTGTTTCACTAAGAAAAGGCTGTATTGTAGTGCATTATTTAGGTAAGTCTCAAAAGTCAAATTGGGAAGAATTACCCAAAACAAACCATCTTCAGTCAAATGATTTGCTACTTTTTCAAAAAGTACTTCCAAAGGCAAACTATCATCGTGTCTTGCTAAATTCTTTTCTTGATTTAAAGATTTAGACGCATTTTCAAAATAAGGCGGATTTGAAAAAATAAGGTCAAATTTTGTTTCTGGATGGTAGTCTAAAAAGTCAACATGCAATGCCTCTAATTGACTGTCAAATTTTGAAGTTTTGAAGTTTAATCTGGCTTCTTGAAAAGCATTTGCTTCAATCTCAATTGCAGTAATTTTTAATTGACGATTTCTTTGTGCTGTCATCAAACTCAAAACACCTGTTCCTGTTCCAATATCTAAAGCGTTTGACTTTCCTTCAACATCAATCAAAGAACCAAAAACCATTGAATCAGTTCCAATTTTCATGGCTGAATTGGTTTGATTGACTTCGAAATGTTTGAATTTGAAAATGGACATTAGCCCAAATAAATAGCGATTAATCCATCAGGAGCGTTGACTCTTAAAATTCGATTTTTTCGATCGACTTCTTGTACCAAATTTTTCACAAAAGGAATCAAAACCTCTTTCCCATTTGGATTTTTAATTTGAATCAAAGGATTTACTGGTAAGTCGACAATAGTTTCTAGAATTCCAACGGGGCCAAAATTATCATCTATAACTTCAAAACCTACAACTTCGTGGTCATAAAATTGAGTTCCTGTTAATTCTGGTAATTCTGTCAATGGCAAGTATAGATTTTTCCTCATCAACACTTTTGCGTCATTTTCAGAATCAACACCTTCTAGTTTTACAGCAGCAAAACCGCGTGGTTTGAGTTGGAAAGATTCAACAAAAAAGGGAGTTAGTTGACCGTTAATATCAATGAAAACTGAATCTAATTTGGTGTATTCAGTTGGATCTGTAACGTCTAAAAAAAACGAAACTTCACCTTTGAATCCGTGAAGTTTCGCTACATATCCTAAATGATAGCAATCTGCTTTTTTCATTTAAATATTTTGTTCTTATGCTTGAGTTTCCTCTGTACCTTCTTCTGTTGAAGCTTCTTCAGTTGCAGTTTCTTCTGTTGTTTCCTCAGCTACTTCTTCAGCAACCTCTTCCACTTCAGGAGCATTTTTTGCTTCAATTGCTTTCGCTTTTGCAGCATTTGATTCAGCTTCAGCTTTCAAAGCAGCAGCCTTAGCAGCTACAGCACTGTTTGCCAAACCATCTTTTTTGTTGTTGATTTTGTTTGCTTTCTCAGCTTCCCAAGCAGCAAATTTAGTTTCAACATCAGCCTCAGTCAAAGCACCTTTTTTGATACCATTGATTAAGTGGTTTTTGTACAATACACCTCTGTAAGACAACAAAGCTCTCGCAGTGTCAGACATTTCAGCTCCAGTACGAACCCATTGCAAAGCAGATTCGAAATTGATTTCGATTGTTGCAGGATTAGTGTTTGGATTGTAAGTACCCAATTTTTCGATGAATTTACCATCTCTTTTCGCTCTTGAATCAGCGACTACAAGGTGAAAAAATGCTTTTGATTTTTTCCCGTGTCTTTGCAATCTAATACGTGTTGCCATTTTTTGTTTATAAGTTGGAGTACGAAACTCCAGTTAATAATTAATTAAGGGTGCAAAAGTAAGTATATTTTAGTTATGATGCAAGTTTTGGTAAACTAGATGTTAAGATGTTAGGATTTTAAGATGTTAAGACTTAATAATACTCCAAAATTAAAAATTAAACTTCAATCCAACGTTTAAGAAAATTGCACTGTAGTTGTGTTTCAACGACAATGCTTTTTTAGATACATTCTCATCATTGTTGACAAATGTATCAATTTGATCATCGTAAGTCGTGATTTTATCTACCGTTTTAATGTTATCAATATCTTCAATTCCGTTATAAACATAGGACGTCTTCGTTTTAGATTTCGTTAAGGTTTTCAACGAAATTCCATTCATTTCGCCAAAAAGAGAAAGTTTTTTCGTCAACTTTACTGTGCCACCTATTGCAGCTGAATAACCAACAGCGAAGAAATATTTTGTCTCACTTTTAGAGGAAACAGTTTGTCCGAATTGAGCAATTGTTCCTGAACCCGATTCTGTTTCCTCTAAATACGAAACATTTGAAATTGGCAAAACCAAGCCCGGTTTGAAATAGAATCCTAATTTTTCTCCGTTGTGCTGCAAGGTCAATTTTGGTGTCAATCGAAATTGATTGGAATTTTGAAATGATTCATATACTCCAATACCATTTTCTACTCTAAAAGTCAATGTTCTAGTACCATTAAAATAATTGAAACCCAATTCCATTCCAAAATTTGGTTTCAACATGTATGTTGCATTCAATTCGTAATTTAAGCCTGCACCCAAAGTGCCATAAATATTGGTAGTCTTCTCAGGTTCAATCTGAATTCCCAAAACATCAGAAGGTGCAGAAAATCCATACCCAACAAAAGCTGAAATGGTTGGTCCTTGCGAAAAGGTTGAAAAACCACTTAATAAAAGGGCGATACAAAAGCTAAATTTATACATACATTTGTTCAATTAAAATCTCAACATGGAAGATAAAATCAACAAACTTATAGAAAAAATCAAATCACATTTCGAAAATGATTTTTCAGGTCACGATTGGGATCATATTTTGCGCGTTTTAAACAATGCTAAATTCATTCAAAGTAAAGAAGGTGGAAACCTAGAAATTGTGACTTTAGGCGCTTTGTTGCACGATATTTCAGACCATAAAATGAACGGCGGAATCTTAAATCACGGCGGTGTGATTGCCAAAGAAATTTTGGTCGAATTAAATTATTCAATTGAAATAATTGACCAAGTTGTTGCATTGGTTGACAATATTTCTTTCAAAGGCGCTTTGGTTGAGGACAAAAAAATCAGTTTAGAACAACAAATTGTTCAGGATGCTGACAGATTGGACGCCATTGGTGCAGTTGGTATCGCCCGCGCTTTTGCTTTTGGAGGAAACAAAAATCGTCCGATTTATCAATCTACAGTTGAACCAACGCTCCATAATTCTTTTGAAGATTACGCAGTTTCTAAAAGTCATACTATTAATCATTTTTACGAGAAACTACTCCTTTTGAAAGATAGATTCAACACCGAAACAGGCAAAAAACTCGCCATTGAACGCCATCAAGTGATGGAAGATTTCTTGAATCAATTTTTCAAAGAGATTGAATTGAAATAAATCTCATTTGTTAATTTTTTCCTAAAAACCAAATACGGTTGAACCGATAAAATCATTGGCTGTACCTTACCCCAAATTCAGAAATTATGAAAAAAATATTTGCAAGTCTTTTTATTCTTTGTTTCACATCACAGCTTTTTGCTGGCGACAAAGAAAATGTTAAATCTACGATTACAGATGTAACCGTTTACACACAAGGTGCTCAAATTTTCAGAAAAGCAACTTACAATGTGAAACCAGGAATCACTGAAATCATCATTGATGGAATTTGTCCAACAATCGATGCGAAAAGTTTACAAGTGAAAGCAACTGGAAACATCGTCATTTTGGATTCCAAATATTCCATGTTTTATCCAGAACCAAAATTAACTTCAACCATTGATGGTTTACCTTTGAAAATCAGAAAAGATATCTTCCTTGTTGAAGATTCCATTTTGGTCATTGGCTATGAAATTCAAGAAATTCAAGATGAAATTGATGTTTTGAATGCAACCAAAAGCATTTTATCGAATAACGGTGCCATTCGCGGACAGGGAAAAGTGAATGATTCTATTCAACTTTTGAAACAAGCTGTTGATTATTATGCGATCAAAATGAATGAAATCAATAAGCAATTATTGAAATTGAATCGTCGTAAAGCGGAGAAAAATGTTCATAAATCTGACATGCAAAATCGATTGAATAATTTGAGAAACTATCAAAGTACTTCGAACCAAGAAATAGAACAATTGGGACCGACGCACAGAATTATTGTAACTGTTTCTAGTAAAGAAATCACAAACGGAAAAATTACGCTTTCTTATCTAGTTTCTGGTGCTGGTTGGATTCCATTGTATGATATCAGAAGTGAATTGGCAGCTGGAAAAGTGAATTTAAATTACAAAGCGCAAGTTTACCAAAATACAGGATCTAAATGGGAAGATGTAAGATTGACGATTTCAACCAACAATCCATTTCAAAATAAAATCAAACCAACTTTGAATCCTTGGTACATTGATTACTATCAAGCGCGTCCAGTGCCAGGTTCAATAAATTCTAATGGATATATGGCACCAGTTACTATGAGCGCTAATGCTACTAGTGCTTATGAAAAAGTAACATCGAAAGATTCTTGGAGAGCTCAAGAAGATGATGCTGAAACGTCAGCGCAATTTACCCAAATCATCAGTCAAATGATTTCAGCGGAATTTAGAATTGATTTGCAATATACGATTCCGTCAACCAACGAAAAACACATGGTTTTGATTTCTAATACTGATTTGGCAGCAAACTACAAATATTACACAGTTCCTAAAATGGATGCTTCGGTTTATTTAGTTGCTCAAATATCTAAATTGGATGACTTGCAACTTGTGCCTGCAAAAGCAAATATTTTCTTCGACGGAAGTTATATTGGTGAAACATATATCGACCCAAGTTCTATGGAAGATACGTTGAGCTTGAGTTTAGGAAAAGATCCGAATTTAATTGTGAAAAGAACGCTTTTGAAAAAAGAAAGCAAAGAACGAGTGATTGGGGATAAAATTGAAAGAACCAATAATTTCCAAATTGAAATCAAAAATTTGAAATCAACGAATGCTGTGATTGTAGTTCAAGATCAAATGCCAATTACACAAAACAGTGAAATTATCATTGAACCAACAAACACAGGAAAAGCAAAACACGATTTAGTTACCGGAGAGCTTGAATGGGAAATCAATCTGAAAACCAAAGAAAGCAAAACCTTGAATTTCAGTTACACAGTGAAATTTGATAAGAATAAAAGTCTATAGTCAAATATAGTTTTGATTTGGAACCCTGGGAGTGAAAACTTTCAGGGTTTTATTTTTGCCAAATAATCGATGGATTTTTTGCTAAAAAATGATGAATTTTCTCCTTTGTTTTCAGAATAAATTCTTGATGCTCGACACTTTTTGGATACAAAGAATGATGATTTTCCATTTGTCGCAATTGCATCATTTCCTGACAAAGCTTTTGCGTTTCGGCTGACATCAAAGTTTCAGCTAACCTTTGCCAAACATATTGAATCGCCATTTCATTCGGATGTATTCCATCTGATTTGAAAAAACGGTAATCTCTCAATTCGTCTAAAATGATTTCAAAGGCTGGAAAATAATGTATTGGAAAGTTGGCATTTAATTTTTCAATCAATTCAAATAATCTGGCCTTGCTCCTGTTGTTTTCGATTAAACCATCTTTGATGTGTCTAATCGGACTTACTGTAAAAACAACCTCCAGTTTTGGATTTAAAGTTTTCAGTTGAATCAAGGTTTCGCTCCAAATCTCAGTCATCGAATCTAAATCTGTCAGCGATTTTTCAAATGTTGTTGATGGCATTTTATGACAATTTGCAACGACTTTATTCAATTGATTGTGAACATATCCAAACGACGAACCTAAAGTGATGAATAAGTATTTTGCGTCAAGTAAATCTTGTCTAAATTGTGCTTTCGTGTGATTCAAAAGTGCATTCAAAGCTGATTCGGAATAATCAAAAACAGTTCCTGCAGCATCCCAAGAGAAAAACAAATCTTTGCGCGGAAATATTTGATTTTCTTGATTTTGATTTGTTGCATCTAGAATTAACTTCGCCAGTGGAATCGGGTGAAAAATCGTTCCAAAAGGATTTGAATTGACTTTAAAACCATTGTTTTCAAACTGTAAACCCATTTCATTTGAAAAACAACTTCCAATCAAAATGATTTGGTCGCCATGTTGAATTTTTGGTGTGTTTAATTGAAATTCAAAATCGAGTTTTAGCTTCATGATTTTGTGTTTAAGTTCAAGGTAAAATCCAACACTTCTGTCCAACCTTTCCATTTTGAAAAATTACCGATTGTTTCATTGTGCCAAATGCAAATGAAATCTCCGCCAAATTTTTTCACTTCGCAGAATATTTTTTCAATTTCGATTTTACTTTCGTCGATTGACCATTTTTTGTACTCGTGAATCGTTCCATCCATGTAAGCAAAAGGATGAATGGTGTAATCTGTAACGGAGTTTTTACTTAAATCAAAAAATCTAAATGGTCTGGCGGTTCCTGCTCTGAAACCAATTTCATCAGCGAATCCCATGGAGAAATCGTCAGTAAACCCTTTTTTAATCAAGTTTTGATAAGTTACAGGCAAAGAAAGTTTCAAAAAATGCTGTCTCGAAATTTTCACTTCATGTCCCAAAATAGAATCAATGCGCGATTTTTCTCTTTCCAAATAAAAGCTAGCTTCGTTGGAACGATAACTCGGATGCAATCCAATTTTTACGTTCTTCGACATGTCATAAATCAACTTTTTGTGGCGTTGATCCATGCTGGAAATGTTTTTGTCGTATTTGGTATAATCTCCCAACAACCAAAAAAGATGCACATCAAATCCTTTGTTTGAAATGTCAATCATTTGATCAAAAGTATCATAAGGATCTTTCTCCAACCCTTTCAAAACTGCACTTCTACGTTTCAATCGATCGTGGTCTTTCTTCATCCAATCTTTGACAGTGCTTAAAAAGCGACGCCAATTTTGTTTCCATTTGAAAGCGTAAGTGTTGTCGATATCGAATGTTGGAACAATTCTCACATCAATCGGCCAAGGATTCAAGGAAACAGTTAAATTTCGTTCAATGTGTTTGATTATCGCAACTGACCAACGGTCGCACATCGCTTTTTGCAAAATTCCATATTGATGTAAAATACTATAGCGAGCAGCAAAACGATCGTGTTCATCGCGTTTGTCACTCACATATTCTTCCATGCGAGACAATACGTAAAATATGGACGAAAAAGGATCTACGATATTGTCAAAGGCAAAGCAAAATTCATCTTCAAATTGATTTTCAGAAATTGAATATGGAAAAATGCCTTCGTCAAACAAAACTGTTGCCGGCGCAATTTCTAGGCAATTTTCAAAATGTCGATTGGAATAATTGTACTTGATTTCAGCAGATTGTTGAAATTGAATTGGGTCGTTGGTAATTTTAAAATAGATTCCACGGTCCTTGAAAATAAAATCAAGCGTGTAAATCAATCTTTCCGTTACTTCATCGACGTAAATCAACAACATTTTACAACTTTTCGATTATTTTTTGTGCAATAAATAAAGCTGATTTTCCATCGCCAAAAATGGGAGGATATGTGAAATCTTTTTTATTTAAGAGTTGAAAAGTAGCACTAACAATGCGCTCTTCATCTGCATCAGCTAGCAATGCGTTTCCATTGTTTACAATTTCCACCCATTCCGTTTCTGGACGCAAAATCACACAAGGTTTTTCAAAGAAAAATGCTTCTTTCTGCAATCCGCCACTGTCTGTGATAATCAAACGCGCATTTTTTTCCAATGCGATGATGTCTAAAAATCCTGCTGGAGGAATGATTTTGAAATGTTTATTGTCAGCTAATTTATTTTTTAAATCCTCGCTCAGCAATGTTTCCATCATCTTTTTGGTGCGAGGATGCAAAGGCAAAACGATGTCTAAGCCAGATTCCAATTGTACCTTTTCCAAGGCTTGAAAAATCGCATTTAAATTTGTTTCGCTGTCTGTATTCGCATTTCGGTGAATCGTCACTAAAATAAACTGATTCGCTGTCAATTCATTTACAGCTAAAATCGCTGATTTTTGTGCAGAAACTTCTGAAAAATGAAGGCTGTTGTCATACATGATGTCGCCGCAAGCAAAAACGATTGGTGAATCGATTGTTGCTTTTTCATTTTCAGCCAATTTAAAACCTTCTTGAGACAAGTTTTTGATGGCAGTTTCAGTTGGACAAAAGAGCAAAGTGGAAACATGGTCACACAAAATGCGATTGATTTCTTCTGGCATCGATTTGTTAAAACTTCTCAATCCTGCTTCCACGTGAATGACTGGAATTTCCATTTTGGATGCAGCCAAAGCAGCAGCGATTGTTGAATTTGTATCGCCATAAACCAAAATTGCATTTGGTTTTTCAGACAAAATCAAATCTTCAATTCCTTCCATGATTTTCGCTGTTTGCAATGCATGAGAAGAACTTCCCACATGCAAATTAAAATCTGGGGCTGGAATACCCATTTCATCAAAGAAAACATTCGACATATTCTCGTCATAATGTTGACCTGTATGCACCAATAATTGCGTAATTTGGTCTGAAAAATGTGTCTCTATCGCACGTGAAAGTGCTGAAGCTTTGATAATTTGCGGTCTTGCTCCAATTACTGTTAAAATCTTAATCATTGTAATAATCCTTCATCTGAAAAGCTAAAGTAACCATTATCTGTAAATATCAGGTGATCTAGGATTTGTAAATCAATCATTTTTCCAAAAGCGAACAGATCTTTTGTCAGTTTCAAATCACTTCCACTGGGTCTATTTTGTCCGCTTGGATGATTGTGGCACAGCACGATAGAACGTGCATTATTGTCTAAAGCGGCTCGAAAAACCATTTTTCCATCGACCACAGTTCCTGAAATTCCACCTTGAGAAATTTTAATTGTTTTGAGGATGTCATTCGATTTTCCTAGAAGGATGATATGAAATTCTTCGTGCTCCAAATCTTCAAAAATCGGCTTTAAATAATCATAAATGATTCTTGATGATGTAATTTTTACACGTCGTAAAGGTTCGCTTTCTTTTCTTCGCCTTCCTAGTTCCAACGACGCCAAAATTGTCACCGCTTTCGCCTCTCCTATTCCATGAAACTTGCATAAAGTTGCAAAACTTGCCTTTGAAAAATGACAAAGATTATTATCAAAAGTTTCCAGAATTTCCTGCGCCAGTTCGACCGCAGTTTTCGACCTTGTTCCCGAACCTAGCAGTATTGCCAATAATTCAGCGTCTGAAAGTGCACTTTTACCTTTGTTTAATAGCTTTTCCCTGGGTCGATCATCGTCTGCCCAAGATTTGATAGTTTGGTTGTTGCCCGTAGGATACATAAAATTAGATTTAATTGTGAAAATAGTATGTGGTGGTTTTTGGTTAGAATGAAGATAAGTAGATTTTTGGAAAATGGCAAATGTTGGCTTGATTATTTTACGATTTCTGAAAGTAATAACTGTTTTTATTTTGTTTAACTTAGGAAAAACTTGCAACGTTGCTCAGTCTTGATTAAGTCAAAAAATCCAAATAATTGAGTTTTATCCAACAAAAAAAGCACCTCTGTCACCAAAGATGCTTTTCCATTTTCTTATTCTTTTATCTACTCAAACAACTTAATCTGCGATTCATCCTCGTCGTCTTTTTTGGGTAAAATGTCCCATTCGATGGTTGGAGAATCTCCGTCAGATTCTGAGTCGAAATCTACGATACCATCCAAGTCTAAAGCTGGCATATCGCCTTCTTCGATTGGCCAAGGTTCACCGCCGTCGATTTCGTGCGTCAAAATGATTTCTTTGACTTTCAATTTCGTCATTTGATTTCCTTGCGCTTTCATTCCTTTTACTTCGATCAAATCTGCGATATTCACCACATTGTCAGGCAAATTCTTGGTTTCTCGGAGCAATTTATTGTATACAATGCGCACTTCTGGTCTAAATGAAGTAGAAACAGTGTCCATGTATGAACCTTCAGATTCAGAGATGAAAAGCACTTTTTTATCGGATGTTACTTCGCACAAGAAACGTTTTACATAATGTAATTCTTTCTCCGCATCGTAATAAACTGTTGAAATTGGTCTGTCTGGAACCCATTTTTCAATGTGTATCATGTCTTCATCGAAATGCGTCGCCAAATCAAAACTTGAAAGTCTGTATTCTCCTGTTTTGTATAAAGTTAGCAATTTATCATTTCCTTTGAAAGAACCTAAAAATTTGCCTCTTCCTTCGTCATTTAAACGACCAACAACGGTATCATACCAAATTTTACGTGCTGCCAAAGTGGAACCGCCGACTTCTTTTTGGATAATTTTCTGAACGATTTCTTTCGTCACGCGATTTCCTGAAGCGGCTCTGCCTTTGATCAAAAGTTCACCGAAATCAATGTCGAATCTCAAGCGTTTCAAATGCGGTCTTGGTCTCAACATGATGGAAACAACTTCGCGTTCACCGTTTGGATGTACGGCAAAATAAAGCAACTTAGAACCTTTCGCACCTTTCGATAAATCGTATTCCGTATCACGCGTGATGCTGTTTACAAAGAAACGTTTCATCATCGTTGGTCCTCCAACTCCATCTTGATACATGACGTGGTATATGGTGCGCGTATCACCTTTTTTCCAAACGTCTGCATGGACGATGCCTTTTCCAACGAATTTTTTGTCGGCAACTTTCGTCACCATCATTTTTCCAGTGCTGAAGAAAATGATAATATCATCAATTTCAGAACAATCGTTTACAGGATCACTTTTCTTCAATCCCCAACCGATGAATCCTTCTTCTGGATCAACGTATAATTTTTTGTTCGCGATTATTACTTTTGTAGCCGTAATATTGTCGAAAACTTTGATTTCTGTTTTGCGTTCTCTTCCTTCGCCAAAACGTTTTTTCAAGTCTTTGAAATATTCGATGGCATAGTCAATCAAATTACTCAATTTCTGTTTGACTTGCTCCATTTCGTCTTCCAACTTCAAGATCAATTCATCCGCTTTATCACTGTCAAAACGCGTGATACGAATCATTTGAATTTGCGTCAAACGGTATAAATCTTCATCATTGATTTCACGCACAAACATCTTTTTGAATTTCTCAAAACGTTTGTATAAATACGCGTATAAATTTTCTTTATCGCCGTATAATTTGAAATCGATGTACATTTCTTCTCGGATGAAAATCTTCTCCAAAGTTGAGAAATGCCATTGTTGCATCAATTCTTGCAAGCGAATTTCCAATTCCCATTTCAACAACTGAACGGTATTGTCGGTATTGATTCGCAGAATTTCACTTACGCCAATAAATCTTGGTTTTTCACCGTCTATAATTGAAGCATTGGGTGAAATCGAAACTTCGCAATCAGTAAATGCATACAATGCGTCCAAGGATTTATCAGGAGAAACGCCAGGCGCCAAGTGAATGATAATTTCTACAACCGCAGAAGTATTGTCTTCAATTTTTTTGACTTTAATTTTTCCTTTGTCGTTGGCTTTCAAAATCGAATCAATCAATGAACTTGTAGTAGTTCCGAAAGGAATTTCCGTTACGACCAAGGTTTTGTTGTCCACTTTCTTGATTTTGGCGCGCACACGCACTTTTCCACCTCTTAAACCATCGTTGTAGTTGGTAAAATCAGCCATACCACCGTGCAAAAAGTCGGGATAAATTTCAATCTTTTTCCCTCTTAAGTGGTTGATTGACTGATCTATTAATTCAATAAAATTGTGTGGTAAAATCTTACAAGCCATCCCAACTGCAATTCCTTCAGCGCCTTGCGCCAAAAGCAATGGGAATTTAACTGGCAATTGATCTGGCTCTTTGTTTCGACCATCATAACTCAAAAGCCAATTGGTTGTTTTTGGATTGAAAACAACATGAGAAGCAAATTTCGAAAGTCTTGCCTCAATATAACGCGGTGCAGCAGCGCCATCTCCTGTCAATGTATTTCCCCAGTTTCCTTGGCAATCTATGACCAAATCTTTTTGTCCAAGCGCAACCAACGCATCACCAATCGAAGCATCACCGTGCGGGTGATATTTCATGGTATTTCCAATGATATTCGCTACTTTGTTGTATCGACCATCATCTAACTCCTTCATGGAGTGTAAAATCCTTCTTTGAACAGGCTTCAAACCATCAAACAAAGCAGGAACAGCACGTTCTAAGATTACGTAAGATGCATAATCCAAAAACCAATTTTCATACAAACCATTCAGCGGAATGATTTTATCGTCAACACTCGAGTTTTCAAAGGGATTTTCCTCTGAAAAGTCTTCTGTGTGATCTTCAATTTCGTCTTCAGCCATTTTTTAAGAAGCTTTATCTATTTCTTCGTCGTTTTCAACTTTATCTGCGCTCAAACCATCTTCTAAATCTTTCTCAATACGCAAGTTATCGATGATAAAATCCTGTCTTTCAGGCGTGTTTTTACCCATATAATAAGACAAAATTGTTTCAATCGAAGCTTCTTTGGAAAGAATTACTGGTTCTAAACGGATTTCTTCACCAATAAAATGTTTGAACTCATCTGGTGAAATTTCACCCAAACCTTTGAATCGCGTTATTTCAGGATTTTTACCCAATTCAGCAATTGCATTTCTACGCTCTTCTTCTGAATAACAGTAAATCGTTTTTTTCTTATTTCGAACTCTGAAAAGTGGCGTTTGCAATACGTAAACGTGATTCCGTTTCACCAAATCTGGAAAGAATTGCAAGAAAAATGTGAGCAATAACAAGCGAATGTGCATTCCATCCACATCGGCATCTGTTGCAATTACGATGTTATTGTAGCGCAAATTGTCCATGTCTTCTTCGATATCCAAGGCTGCTTGCAACAAGTTGAATTCTTCATTTTCATACACGATTTTCTTTGTCAATCCGAAACAATTCAACGGTTTTCCACGCAATGAAAAAACGCCTTGTGTATTTACATCTCTTGATTTCGTGATTGATCCACTTGCAGAATCTCCCTCAGTGATGAAAAGTGTTGTTTCTTCTCGTCGAGCGTCTTTGATATCAGTCAAATGTATTCTACAATCGCGCAATTTTTTATTGTGCAAACTCGATTTTTTCGCACGATCGCGCGCCAATTTTCGAATTCCAGAAAGTTCTTTTCTTTCGCGTTCTGACTGCTTGATTTTCTTCTCAATCGTTTCAGCAACTTGCGGATTTCTATGGAGATAATTGTCTAATTTGTCTTTCAAGAAATCGTTGATAAACGAACGCATTGATTGTCCGCCTGGTTCGATTTCCTGAGAACCTAATTTGGTTTTGGTTTGCGATTCGAACACTGGTTCAACGACTTTCACCGCAATCGCAGCCACAATAGATTGGCGAATGTCAGACGCGTCATAATTCTTGTTGAAGAAATCACGAATCACTTTGGCAATCGACTCACGAAAAGCACTTTGATGCGTTCCACCTTGGGTTGTATGTTGACCATTTACGAAAGAATAGTAATCTTCACCGTAGGTTTTTCCGTGTGTGAAAGCTACTTCAATGTCATCGCCTTCCAAGTGGATAATTGGGTACAATGGATCACCGTCCATGTTGTCTTCCAACAAATCTTTCAATCCGTCTTTAGACTGGTATTTTTCGCCATTAAAATAAATGCTTAAACCTCTGTTTAGGTAACAATAGTTCCAAAACATTTTAATCAAATACGGCGATTTGAAATTGAATTTTTTAAATATTTGATCGTCCGGAATAAATTCAACGTAAGTTCCATTTGCCTCGTCGGTTTTTTCAATACCTGATTCTTCCACCAAGTTACCACGACAAAAAGAAGCTTGTTTTTTCTCGCCTTCACGCACTGAATAAATCATGAAATGACTACTCAAAGCATTCACAGCTTTTGTTCCTACTCCATTTAAACCTACAGATTTTTTAAATGCTTTGGAATCATATTTTCCACCGGTATTCATTTTGGAAACAACTTCCACCACTTTCCCCAATGGAACGCCACGACCGTAATCTCTCACAGTAACTTTGCCTTCTTTCACTTTGACATCAACGCGACGGCCATTTCCCATCACAAATTCATCGATACAATTGTCGATAACCTCTTTGACCAAAATGTAAATTCCATCATCTGCAGCCGCACCATCGCCGAGTTTACCGATGTACATCCCAGGACGCAGTCGAATGTGTTCTTTCCAATCTAATGACCGAATATTGTCTTCTGTATATTGATTTTCTGCCATTTAACTCGCTAATTTTAAAAATTACTTTATTTTGAAAATTAAAAACTCAGTTTTAAAATTCAAAAAAAACAATAAATTGTGAACGATAACTAGCAAATTTAATCAATCGTGACGAATGATTTTGAATAAGTTATTAGTAGTTTTTAACTTTTTTTCGTGGAAAAGGAAAGGCTTGTATTTTTTTTGAATTTGCAATTAAAAAGCTATCAAAAATTACACCTGAAAAACCATTCCGTCTTCAACAATAACGGTGTTTTCAAAAATGGTTTGGGCTTCTTTTAAATGGTCGTCTCCAGAATCGTAGCGGGCGCTTAGATGTCCGAGAATCAATTTTTTAACATTGGCTTTTTGCGCAATCGTTGCGGCTTCTTTGGCTGTCGAATGAAATGTTGCTTTCGCTCTATCAGCCAATTTCTCCACGAAAGTTGCTTCGTGGTACAATAAATCGACGCCTTTAATAGAATCAATCAATGGTTCAAAATAGGCAGTATCAGAACAATAACCATAAGATTTTGAAGGCTTTTTCGCCATTACGAAGTCTTCTGCGAAATGAATTTTACCTTCTTCATCCATAAAATCTTCGCCTTTTTTGAAAAAAGGAATAGCCATTAACGACAAGCCAGATTCTTTGAAAACTTCGCCAATGATATTGAAACTTTTTACTTTTTCTTGAATTCTAAATCCATTAACAGGAATGCGGTGTTTCATCGGAAAAGCATGAATTTCAATCATTTTGTCTTCAAAAATCACCGTTGGTTTTGAATTATCCAACACAACAAAATTCATATTGAAATTCATTTTAGCACCACCAATTTCCAATTGTAAACGAATAATTTGCTCCAATTCCTTCGGTCCATAAATGGTAATTCCATTGTCTCTTCCTAGCAAATGCATAGAACTCAACAAGCCGACCAAACCAAAAAAATGGTCTCCATGCATGTGAGAAATTAAAATGTGATTGATTTTTTGGATTTTTACTCCAAATTTTCGCAATTGATTCTGAGTTCCTTCGCCGCAATCTATCAAAATATGACGATCATTGCAAGCAACGTATTGAGCGGTTGGATTTCTTCTTAAAGTGGGAAGTGCGGAGCCTGAGCCTAGAATAGTTACTTCAAAATTCATTCAAATTAATTCAAGATAATTTCTTGAGCCAATTCAGCTGAATCTGCGATTGAAAGCACTTTATCTAATTGAGAAATGCCTATCATTTTAGCCACATTTGGCTGTAATCCACATAAAATAAATTTACCATTGGTATCTTTACACAGACGATTCGCAGTCAAAATGGCACTCAAACCTGATGAATCACAATATTTTGTTTTAGAACAATCTAAAATAATAGAATTTACGCCTGATTTGTTCAATAATTGGAGTTCAACTTTCAACTCAGAAGCATTAGAAGCATCCAATTTTTCAACTTTAGATTCGACTAAAGTGTATTGTGTATGTTGAGTTATATCGAATTTCATGTGTTGTCGTGTTGACCAAAAGTAATAATTTTTTTTGGTTACAACTTTTTTAGGTGATTTTTTTTGATTTTTGTTAAGTCTTATCGCCTAACAAAAATCTTTTGTTCCTTTTGCTTGATCAAAACGAACCCAAAAATCAAGGCTCTCTCAGAAAGTTTAAAGCGCAATTTTTAGCAAGAAATAAATTTATCACTTCGAGCGCTTTATTTTAAAAGCTTCTGAAAAAGTGATTTTGTCGGTGATCTACTCCACTAGCGTTTCGTAGCTTCCTCCAAAAGTCTACATTTTCAGTGCACCTTTAAAAACCTTTCTTCAAAGGCCGATAATGTTAAGAATTTTTTTTGCCAACTTCAATTTGACTTACAATTCAAATTACAACCAATAGAAACCAAAATCCTCCAATTTTGTTAATTCTGAATATTTGATTTCAATAGCATGTTTTCCTGGCAATAAATCGATGAAATTTTCTGAGAAACGAACTCCTTTTTTATTTGAATAAATCCAGAAATTGTGCAAAAATTCTTTGTTTTCAATTTCAATTGTCGCTGTTTTTTTCGATTCGTCAACGTTCAATAATTTCACTTGAAATGATTCTTTAAGTGCCTTATTTCGTTGATTTGGGAGATGGCTAAATGTCCTGTGTTTTGCTTCACCTTTGCTGTTTTGCCATTCCACTTTTAAAACATAATTGATTTTTTGAATTGAATCAGCTTGACATTCCGTGCAAATTTCTTGCTGAAATCCAGGTTTTAGTGTCAGCGTATCTATGGTTTTGAAAATCAAATTTCCTTGTAAATCGTAAACAAAACAATTCAAGGGGGAATCAAAACTCGCTTCCTCATCGGATATGATAAAATATTTTTCACTACCGATTTTTGTCGTTTTTTCGAGAACTGCAACATCCTCAAAATCTCGCTTAACTGAATATTGCAATGCTTTCCAATTCCCGTGATAATCGATACTAGACCATGTCGGCGCCTGCCAACAATCATTCAATTGCCAGTATAATGTCCCCATGCAACGAGGCGCGCTCAATCGATGACTCGAAACAGCAATTGATACCGCTTTTGATTGTGTAAGTTGCGACAAATAAACAAACTCTTCGAACGATTTACTCTCACCAAATAAAATGTCTGATTGCTTTTTAATCATTCCGTTTCCGACATAGCTTTTTTGGTGCCATTTCATGACAGTTGAATCTAAATCCCAATCTTTTTTCTCACTGAAAGCCAACAAAGTATTAAATTCAGGAAAAGATTGAAAACCATATTCCGCATTGAACCGACCTGATTTCAAACCAAAATCTTCGATTGGATCTTTTCCATGCCAAACGCCCCAATAATGTTGCGTTCCATGATTGAAATATTCGTCTTTTCCCCAATTACTCAGCGGTGATGAATGTTCATACGGAATAAAACTGCGTGCAAGAACAACACTTGGAATCAATTCTTTGAACAATTTTCGGTAATCTTCCTCCATTGATTTCTGTGCTTTTGGCAGAATTTTGTAGGTGACTTGAAATCCCCAATTTTTCCAAGCAACATCTACCTCGTTGTTTCCATTGAACAATACCAACGATGGATGCGCAGAAATCCTTGGAACTTGATATTCTAATTCTTGTTTCACATTGGCTAAAAATGCTGCATCTCCCGGATACATCGCACAAGCAAACATAAAATCTTGCCAAACCATAATTCCTGCGCGGTCGCACGCTTCAAAAAATGCTTCATCAGGATAAAAACCTCCGCCCCAAACGCGCACCATGTTGAAATTCGAAACACGCATTTGTTCAACTAAATCTTGGATGGATTCTGTCGTTATTTTGGAAGGAAAAACTTCTTGAGGAATGTAATTTGCTCCTTTACAAAAAACAGCTCGACCATTGATTTTGAGATAAAAAGAAGTTCCAAACTGATCTTTTTCTTGAATCAATTCACTGGTTTTTATACCAAATGTTACGGAACAACTGTCGATTAAATTGCCTGCTAAATCATACATTTTCCAGTTGTCGTGATACAGATATTGTTCGCCTTGTCCACGTGGCCACCACAATTGAGGATTCAACAATCCTGCGTCAACTTTCAATTCACCATTGACTAAATTCAAGCTGTCGAAATTTCCCCAAATCTCACTTTCAAATCTTATTTTTTGTGTTACTTTCACAGCACAAATCAGCGACAATTCCAAGTTTGCTTGATTGTCAATCAGACTTTTAGTCGCAACCTTTTGAAGCAAAATTCTGTTTGTAGAATATGTCCTCAATTGTACAGGTTTCAAAAATCCAATTGTGTTCATTCTCAACGCCCAATCCCATCCGAATTGATATTGAGGTTTGCGAGACATCGATGAAACTGCAATTTCGCCTAAATCATTTGGTGCAGGAAGTTTCGGCGATTTTGCTTCAAAAGCCTTTCTGTGATAATTGACAGGAGATGTAAATACAACTCTAACATTGTTTTTACCGATTTTTACGAAGGGTTTAATTTGCAGAATATATGGATGAAAGGCATTTTCAGTTCTCAATACCAATGAATCGTTGATGTAAACTTTTGAATAAGTATCAACTCCTGGAAAATCTAACTCAATGAATTTTTCCGCAAGCTGCGATTCATTTAAAGTAAATGAAGATTTAAATTCCCAATCATACTTTTCAATCCAAGTGAAAAGTTTTTCATTTTCTCCATAAAATGGATCTGGTAATTCTTTGGATTCAATTAACTTTTCTTGCACAGAGCCACATTTACCTGCTTGCAACCAAGTTTTTTTAATTGGATGAAAGAAATTCCACTCAAGTTCATTTTTTTGTGAAAATGTCATGCAATGAAAACTTAAGAAAAGTAGAATAAAAAATATCTTCATATTAAAACCTGAAAATGAATTACCATTTTCTATCAAACAACGTGTCAACCATTACATGTTTTTGCGCATCTGTAAACGCATAATTGAAACCATTAAAAACCGAATAACCACCAACATTTCCGAATTTATCAATGGCGATAAAACCACATTGTAAACCTTCCATATTTTCGTGTTTCGAAATGATTCTTTCTACCGCTAATTTACAAGCTTCCTCAGGAGAATTTCCCTGTCGCATCAATTCGACCACAGTATGACTTCCAGCTACGCGAATAATTGCCTCACCTAGTCCAGTTGCTACAGCACCACCAACTTCATTGTCAATAAACAAACCTGCGCCGATAATCGGTGAATCTCCAATTCTTCCGTGCATTTTATAAGCCCAGCCAGATGTTGTACAAGCACCACTGATATTGCCAAAGTTGTCGATCGCCAGCATGCCAATTGTATCGTGATTTTCAACATTGATTGCTGGTTTTTTCGCCAACTCTTCTTGTTCTTTTTTCCACTTTTTATAGTCTTTTTTGACTTCTGGAAGCGGTGTTTTAATCTTACTAAATCCTTTAGATAGTGCGAATTCCTTGGCGCCCTCTCCTACTAGCATCACATGTTGTGTGTCTTCCATTACTTTTCGTGCCACGGAAATTGGATGGTCAATTCCTTCCAAAAAAGCGACAGATCCACAGCGAGATTTTTCATCCATAATACAAGCATCCAACGTCACATGGCCTTGTGCATCCGGTCTTCCGCCAATTCCAACACTTCGATTGGTGATATCTGATTCTGTAACACGCAAGCCTTTTTCAACCGCATCAATGGATTTTCCACCAGCAGAAATCACTTCCCAAGCAGCTTTGTTGGCTGCCAATCCATGTTCCCAAGTGGAAATCACTTTTGGTGTGATTGCCATTCTTCGCAATCCTTTCGCAAGTGGTTCAACGGCCAAAGAAGGCTTTACTATTCCAACCAGTGCTCCAAGTGCACCCCATTTTATAAATGTCCGTCTTTGTACCATATCAATTCTATGCTAAGTATTATTAAAGTCGTTCCATGAAACTCATATCCGTCAAGGAATACAAGAATTCAATCAAATCATTTTTCTCCTTTTTTGTCAAAGTAAAAGGCTGTATGATTGACGATTTGTTTTTGTGGCTTTTTCCGCCCGCTGCGTAATGATCAATTACGTCCGACAATGATTCGAAAGAACCATCGTGCATGTAAGGATCTGTAATTTGAATGTTTCTCAACGTCGGAACTTTGAATTTCCCCATTTCAGTAGTATCGTTGTTGATTCGAAATCTTCCATTGTCTGGATAGGTTTCATACAAGCCATTATTTTCAACTTGGTACGTCGTGAAATAAGGCGCTGGATGACATTTTGTACAATACAATTTTTCAGAAAAAATTGTCCACCCGCGTTTTGCAGAAGCGCTCATCGCCATTTTCTTTTTTCCGTAATAAAATTTATCGAAAGGAGAATTGTCTGAAATCAAACTTCGTTGATAGGCAGCCAAAGAACGAGAAAGTACCCAAACGTCCATGTCTCGATTGAAAATTCTTTTCGCTGCAGCTTGATATTCTGGAACTGCTTTCAATCTCACAAGCAACGCTTTGATTTCCATTCCCATTTCATTGTGGTCTTGAATAGGAACAATTGATTGCATTTCTAAAGTCGGTATTTCACCGTCAAACATCACTTTTGGTAAAAAAGCAGCATTCAATAAAGTAGGCGAATTCCTTCCTGATTTTCTTCCTAAAACACCATCACTAAATTTTAATCCATCGGTGAACGCTAAACCTGGTTTATGACATACTGCGCAAGAAATTGATTCATCGATAGACAATCTTTTATCGAAGAAAAATTCTTTTCCAAGAGCAATCTTTGCCGTATCAAGCGGATTATCGACCGGTGATTTTACAGCTCCAAGCGGACTTACAAAATCCGATTTTGAAACTGAACATTTGATAAAAATCAATGATACTATTGAGAAAATAAATAATATCGGAAAATTGATTTTTCTAATTGAATTCATGGTTGCACCGCTTTTGATTGATTCAACAATTGACCAGACTCACTAAAAAATCTCACAAAATAAACCCCGCTATTTAAACCGTAAATTTGCCATTTTCCATTGACATCTTTGGATGAAATCTGATTCACCTTTGCACCTGAAATATCGAATAATTCAACCTTTTCAAGATTTTTCATTCCTTTCCAAACGATTTCGGATTCATTGCCATTTTGAAGAAAATTAACTTCTCCAATTAAACTGGAAACTTCATTGATTCCAGCATTCAAAGGCGCAGTAAAAACAGGATAATTTTGCACATTCATCATCACATCCGCGTTAATTCCAGTGCTTCCATGCTGAATGTCTAATATTGATAAGTTTACACCATGTAACCACTGATCAATATTGACATCTTGAAAAATTTCTCTGGTTCCATCAGGCCAAATTGTTGCAGTATTGATAACGTGAACTTGTTGCACATTTGAATCACCTAAACAATGTAATTCAAAAGGAACATCAGTAATATTGTCTCCATTGTTATCAGCGGAACCATCAATTAACAAAAAAGTGTAACCCGCTACCCAACCCCAATGCATCGCAGGTGTTTGGAAATACAGTGGATGATTTTCTGGATACGCTGTAATGTCTGTATGATTAATCGAAGCAGGAACACCCACTTGAAAATCAATAGATTCAACTATATTAACATTTTGCAATCCTAAATCAAAAATACTCGCTCTTTTGTTTACATAGAAAACAGAATCTTGAAAATCTAAAATTTGACCACCATCATGTGCGATTTTTAATTTGGAAATGTAAAATGCAACATCATGCGCTTTATAATACGTTCCATTTAAATCAGGAATCGATTGGACGGATGAAAATGTCGCATTTCCATTCAAAAACCTGAAATTTAAATGCAAAGGATTTTGAGCATTCACCAAAAAAGTCAATCCAAGAAACAGTGATAAAATACTTTTTTTAATCATTTGAAGATTTACTTACAATGTATAAAATTTCCTTTCTCATCAGGCGATAGCGGTCAATTTGTTCGTCTGAAAAATGTTCTGAAGGGATGTATTCTTTGACTTCAAAACCTGCTTTTTTCAACCATTCTGGATAATCACGACCGAACAATCTGACATGATCATATTGCCAATAATGTTTTTCTCTGTCTTCTGGCGTCACGATTGTTGGATCTTCATAAGTTACCGCACGCGTCATGTCTTGCGGAACTTGCATGATTCCCCAACCGCCTGGTTTCATCACACGGTGCAGTTCTCTCATACATTGCAAAGCATCGTCTACATGTTCAAGTACGTGATTGCAAAAAACAACATCAAAACGATTGTCTTCCAAAGGAATACTATGCAAATCAAAATGCATATCTGCGATTGGCGATAGTAAATCACCCGTCAAATAATCCAAGTTTTGTTGTGCTTTAAAAGTTTTGTGAAAGCATTGTTCAGGCGCGATGTGCAAAACATTCAATTTCTCAGCTGAGAAAAAATTAGATTCATTTTTCAAATACAACCACATCAATCTGTGTCTTTCAAGTGTCAAATCATAAGGACAAAGCACATTATCTCTGTGCGTAACTTCTGAACCATAAGACAAAAACTTGCTAAAATTGCGCTCACAAACAGGACAAGTAACATTGTTGCCTTTGTATAATAGTGGTGCTACTTTTTTAAAGGGATAACTCAACCTTATCAACAAAGGACGAGGTAACGTATTGATTAAAAACTTATAAAGTTTCTTCATTTGTTGTTTTTGTTAGTCAAAATGTTTCGAAAAATGAATAATTTGACTTGATTTCTAATTAAATAATTTCCAAATATACTGAAAGTCGAAGAGCTTATAAAACGGATTTTTAAAATTCTGAATTAAAATAAATAAATGGTAACTTCGCTTCAAACTAAAAAACAAATCCACGCATGAAAGTAACCGTTAAAACGTCCTTCATTTGCATTTCAATTTTATATTTTTGTTGCCAAAATAATCATTTAATGAGTCAAGAACAACCCACAGCAATTCAGAAAAACAAAACGCTCACAAACCTCGGACACGAAAGAATTGACCCTTATTTTTGGATGAATGAAAGAGATTCGAAAGAAGTTTTAGACTACATCGCGGAAGAGAATAAATACAAAGACAGTTATTTTGCCCCCCTAAAAACTTTACAGAACAATTTGTTAGATGAATTTGACAAACGAATTGATCCTAACGACCAAAGTTCACCGTTTTTCATTCAAGGAAAAAAATACCAATATCAAAATATCGAAGGAAAAGATTACCAGCAAATTTTGATTTTTGAAAAAGAAAAATCCATTGTTTATTTTGATCAAAATGAGCGTTCAAAGGGAAAAAGCTACTATGATTTAGGTGATTGGGCTCCTTCTAAAGATAATTCAATTTTAGCTTTCAGTGAAGACCATATTGGAAGACGGAAATACAGTATTTTCTTTCGAATTGAAAAAAGTGGAAAATTGTTGGCAGATGAAATCAAAAATACAGATGGTTCAATCGTTTGGGCGAACGACAACAAAACGGTTTTCTATGTGAAAAAAGACGTGAAAACATTGCGAGAATTTCAAGTTTATTCGCATGTTTTGGGAACGGATTCTTCGAAAGATAAATTAGTGTATCAAGAAGACGATGAAAGATTCTCAGTTTTTATCACGAAGACAATTACTGATAAATACGTTTGTATTCATTCTCAGAGTTCGACTACTTCCGAAATCAGTTTGATTAATGCGGATCAACCAGCAGAGAAACCGGCTATCTTTTTGAAACGAAAAAGCGGACATTTGTACGAAATCGATCACCATGAAAAAGGATTCTATGTCCTTTCAAATGAAAATGCGCCCAATAAAAAAGTAATTTTCTTTGCAAATATTCCTATCGATAATGAAGTTGGAAAAGAAATTATTGCGCATGATTCAGAGAAACTTATTGAGGGAATATTGACCTTGGAAAACAATTTGATTATCCAAAGTAGAATTGAAGGATTGCAACAAATTGAAGTTCGAAGTATCGATAATGCATCCGTTAATCTCATTCAATTCCCTGAACAAACTTTTTCTGCAGGAATAGGCTTTAACGATGATTACCATGCCAAAACAATTTATGTAAACTACACTTCACTTTCAACTCCAGCAACCATCTACGAGTATGATTTGAAAAACAATACAAAATCTGTTTTCTTTCAAAAGAAATTAATCGACCCAACATTTAGTCCTTCAAATTATGAGACGAAACGCATTTGGGTGACAGCGAACGATGGAACGAAAATTCCAGTTTCAATGATTTATAAAAAGGGAATTGATTTATCCAAAGCGCCACTTCTTTTGTATGGCTATGGTTCATATGGCGTTACGATTCCAGCAAGTTTTAGTGCTTTGAGATTGAGTTTGGTTGACAGAGGATTTGTTTACGCCATTGCGCACATTCGCGGTGGAAAATATTTGGGCGAAAACTGGTATGAAAACGGTAAATTCTTGAAAAAGAAAAACACTTTCACAGACTTTATCAATGCAGCAGAATTTTTGGGCAAACAAGGCTATTGCGATCCTGAAAGAATTTACGCGCAAGGCGGGAGCGCTGGTGGATTATTAATGGGTGCTGTTACGAATATGGCTCCTTATTTGTGGAAAGGAATTGTTGCCCAAGTGCCATTTGTGGACGTTGTAACGACCATGTTAGACGACACAATTCCTTTAACCGTGGGCGAATATGAAGAATGGGGAAATCCGAATGAAGCAGAATATTATTGGTATATGTTGAATTATTCACCTTACGACAACGTCAAAAAAATGGATTATCCTGCGATGTACATCACTACAGGTTATCACGATTCACAAGTACAATATTGGGAACCGCTCAAATGGGTGGCGAAACTTCGTGCGATGAAAACCAATGACAAACCATTAATTTTTGATTGTAATATGGATGCTGGTCATGGCGGAGGTTCAGGAAGAAGCAACGAGCGATTGGAAGTAGCCAAAGAATTTGCGTTTATTTTGAATTTGGAAGGAATTGAAAAGTAGTTTTATCATCATTTTTTGTTGCGTCATCTCTTCCGCTTTTTCGCAAAGAAAGTCGGTGCAAAAAGTTGATGCTTACACTTTATTTAAGGATAAAATTGTTTTGTACTCAGATTTAGGTTTCAGTACTTCGCCCTATTCAATTAACTTTAAATCTGCTAGCACCCCAATAACCAAACTGAAATACCGAAATAATTTGGGAGTCGTTATGGGATTTGGCGGTTCTTATAAATGGTTTGCTGCTAGGCTCGCTTTTGCATTGACCAAAAATTTAAAACCAATTAGCAAATACGGCAAAACATCCTACATTGACATTGGACTTGATTTTCCAATTAAGAAAATGTATTTTGAATTTGATTTTCGAAACTACAAAGGTTATTCAATCAAAAATGCCGATGTATATAACCCAAATTTTGGAGGAGATAATACCAATGAAATCAGAGCCAATGCAAGCACACTTTCAATTGCTTTAAACGGTTGGTATTTTCATAACAAAGATTTCAAAATGCAGGCGATGAAAGGAAAAGTCGGACATTTTAATCGACAAGTAATTACTTGGTATTTGAAAAACACCCTCAATGTGCAAGGAATTGGAGATGTTGAAAGTATTATTCCAATAGCATTAACCGATAGTTTAAATACCAGAACACAAGCGACCACTATTTCATCGTTTGATTTTGGTTCGATACCAGGAATTGGATATGCAAATAAATTTAAAAACTGGCAATATGCAGGAATGTTTGGCTTTGGACCTGTGATTCAGTCTAAATTTTACATTGTAAATGAAACAACAAGGGGATTTTTCGGTCTAGCTCCAAGATACGACCTTCGCTTGATTGCTGGATACAATGTTCCTAAGTGGTTTGTAATGGTTTCTACTGAATTTGACAATAAATCAATTCATTTTAATGAACTTAAATACAAAAATAATAACTATACTGTGAGACTTTTAGCTGGAATTCGATTGGATAAAAAAGAGAAAAACAGAGAAAAGAAGGAGAAAAAAGTGAAAATATTTTAATTTAATGCTATGAAAATCAAACTACTCACATTTATTCTGGGATTGTTCAGTTTCATTCATATTGACGCTCAAGTTCCTGAAGATTTTAAGTTTTTTGGAAATTGGACCAACCAAGGATTTGAATTTTCAAGCACTTTTTACCCAACAAATTACTGGAATTTTGAAACAATTTCTTTCAAAGATGATTATACGTTTACCAAATCAAATGTAAGTTTCAAAAATCATCAACTTGACACGATAATACATTACGGAAAATGGAATTGGAATGAGCAAACTCAAATTTTGAGACTTTATAGAGATGAAGAACGATTTTATGCCAACGGCAAAATTTATATTTTTGAAAAAGAGTTTCATTTAGATTTTTTGAGCGCTGCTTATTGGACTTACACCGACCAAAAATTTGATCAAAAGGTACAATTTCGTTTTCACAAAGAGGGAAATAATCAAACATTTGAGGAAAACATGGCATTTGAAGCAGAAAACAAATCGTTTAAAGATGTGAAAATAGATTCCTTATCTACTTATTATTATTTAGTTAATGCGCTAAATCCATTGAAAAGAAAAAAACTTTACTTCGATGAATTTCAATTCTATATCAATTACAAAGAAAGCAATTTAGAAAAAGGTATTATTAGTCAAACCGGCTCATTCGATGGTGCAATCAAAGATTTTACCGATACTTCTATTCGATTTATATTTCAGCAAGAAAACATAAATATTGATTATGAAAATGGCAAAACAGCTTATATTGAAAACAATTATTACAAAGAAGACACGATAGATATTGACCCGTTGTGGAGAGGTGAAAAATATGAAGAAAAGCAAGTTTTGTTGAAAAACATTACGAAGATTGAAATTTCACAAAAATTCAATGCGTCAGGAATTAGTCCGACAATTGCTTTATTTTCAACAATTACCACTTTGATTGTTGCACCTTTAGTCAGTATCAATTACAAAACAGGCGATTTTAATCAAAGTAAATATTATACAACCGCAGGAATTGGATTGATTGGCATTGGCGCCTCCATTCCGATTTACTTTATTTTCAGAGACAAAAAGATAAATCTTTACCAAAACGATGGCGTTGTAACGAAGAAAACTTGGCGCTTAGAAAGGGTTCGATTGTAGATTTTTCTGCACAAAAAAAGCATTGCTAAAAAACAATGCTTCAAATATGATAAAATAAAATATTTTAGTGTAAACCGTTGATTTTATGAATGAAATCAACCGCTGCGTCTTCAACTTCAGCGTGCAATGCTTTGAAAGCTTTTTTGTCTTTCGCTGCATGGATTTTTTCAGTCATGCTATTTCTAAATTCAACCGCTTCATCAATTAATAAATTAGAAGCATCCGTTTTTGATTCATTGTATAATTGAACGCTGAAACATTCTTCAACTACATCAAAAACCATTTTATTTAAGTCTCTTTTGAAAATTCTTTTACTAGCCATTTTAATAAATTTGAGCACAAAGGTAATTAAAATTCAAGGGAAGATGCAAAATATCTTTATTCTACGCCATAATCGAGCCTTGTGGCTTTTATAAATCGTGGAACGTAATATTTACTTTTATTGAAAGTCGTTATCTGCACACCGCCGTTGGCTGAATGAATAAATTTTATTTCACCGGGATTAACTTCTACAACTAATCCTACGTGACCGATGGATGTTGAACGAACATTACTTCCTTTGAAAAACATCAAATCACCGGGTTTTAAATCAGCTAATTTGACTGTTTTTCCATATTCGGCCATATTATAACTAGTTCTAGATAAACTAATTCCAAAATTTCCCATGACATAATTGATGAAACCAGAACAATCGAATCCTGACGGCGTCATTCCTGCATAGCGATAAGGTGTTCCCATGAATTTTTTGGCATAGTTGATAATATTGTCAATTTTTTCTGGATTTTTAGCCTTGACAATCGTATCCGCAGGATCTGATTTCAATGAATCACCTGCGCTTTGTATCACTTTTAAAGTATCTTGCACCAAATTTTCTTGAGAAATCGCTGTCAAACTCAAACAGAAAAAAATCAAAAAAAGAATGCTATTTTTATTTAAAATCAAATACATGCGTTGCAAAAGTAGTGATTTTAAGGTGATTTTTGACCATTTCCAATCAGGAGGAATGACGTTCAAATCTAGCTTTCAGACAAAAATTTTGTTTTAAAATTATTTTTCAATCCTTTGAAAACGACGAATACAAGGAGAAATTGAAATTCATTGATGCAAAAATTTGATAATGTATTAGGTTTCGTTTTTCACATTTTTTAGCAGAATTAAACGCCAATTTAGGAATTATTTAACAAGTCAAATTGTTGATTAAAAGCGTAAATTGTGAATTCTTTAGGACTTACTAGCTTTGTATTTTAAGTAACTTTGCCCATAAATCAAAACTAAATAAAATGTCAATTATTATCTCTCCTTCAGTATTATCTTGTGATTTTGCAAACATCCAACGTGATGTTGAAATGATTAACCAAAGTGATGCTGATTGGTTTCATGTGGATGTAATGGATGGCGTTTTTGTACCAAATATTTCTTTTGGTTTTCCAGTGATTCAAGCCATTAAAAAGCATGCTAAAAAACCTTTAGATGTGCATTTAATGATTCAAAATCCAGATCAGTACATTGATGCTTTCAAAGAAGCAGGTGCAGATATTTTGACCGTGCATTATGAAGCTTGTACGCATTTACACCGAACAATTCAAGCAATCAAAGCTGCAGGAATGAAAGCGGGTGTTGCATTGAATCCGCATACACCAGTAGATTTTTTACAAGATGTGATTGAAGATTTGGATTTGGTTTTAATCATGTCAGTAAATCCAGGTTTTGGAGGACAAAAGTTCATCAATAATGCAGTTTTGAAAGTGGAACAAGTGAAAAATTTAATTCACATGAAAGGTTCTCACGCATTGGTTGAAGTGGATGGGGGTGTTAATCTCGAAACAGGTTTAGAACTTGTCAAAGCTGGTGTTGATGCCTTGGTTGCTGGAAGTTTTGTATTTAACTCAGAAAATCCATCCAAAACAATTTCGGAATTAAAAAATCTATGATCACTTTCCAAGCTTTTTTCAAAGAGAAATTTGAATACGATTTACATTCAAATTTAGGATGGCTGAAGTTTTTGGAGGATAATGAAGATATTTTCGAAACCGATAATTTAAAAGAATTATCAAAATGGATGTCGCACATCATCAATGTGCATCATATTTGGAATGCTAGATTGATGAATAAAATATCTGAATCAGAAGATTGGGATTTATTGCCTCTCGCCTATTTTGAAAGATTTTTATTTGAGAACTACAACCAAACGATTCAATTTTTAGAACAACATTCATTGTCTGAAAAAGTCAATTATCATGATTCAGAAGGTGTACCGATGGAAAAAGAAACGATGGATATACTGTATCATTTATTGAATCATTCTAATTACCATCGCGCTCAAATCGCTTTAAAATCTAAAGAATTGGGGTTTCAAATTCTACCTACAAATTTCATTGTATTTCGATAGTTTACTCTTTGTGTGAATGGTCTAATAAATCCAAAACTGTTTTTACAGGACTAAATGTTTCAGATGGGATTTCTACAAAAATGGAATTCCAATGTGCCATTGAACCATTCCAAAGTCCAGGAAGTTCAGAGAAATAAATGTCTTTTCCTTTGAAATTTTTATTTACGACAAAATATTTATTCTCATCTCTAAATTCAAATAAGTCAAATGGTTTTCCATTCACATCTTTATTGACAGCTGCAATCATAACCGGATTAAAGTATGTGCTTTGCACCATCAAACGATATTGTTCGCCGCGCATAGAAATTTGTGATTTTTCGACAATTTGCTTGGTAACTTCTCCATTTTCTTCAACCCAAAAAGGTCCACCACCCGGCTGCCCCTCATTGCGAACCATACCACAAACTCTAAAAGGTTTATTTAATATTTTAAAAATATCCTCGACTTTTAATTTTTCAATTTCTGAATCAGCAATGAATTGAAAATGTTTGTTCAATGATATGAGTCCATCGATTGTTGGATTTTGCAATACTTTATTCTTTTCATCTTCGAACCAAATAGCCACTCCACCAAGATATTTCCAAGTATCTATCGCAAGATTGGCTTTACCAAAATGTTGAATATTATCAATGTTTTTAATGAAGATGATATCACTTTCAATGGAATTTAAATTTTCTAACAAAGCACCGTGACCAGCTGGACGAGTTAAAATCTCATTTCCATCAAGCAATAAAGGTTGTTGATCTTTATCAAAAGCAATAGAATTTGTAGCTTCATTTTGAACAGAAAATGTAACGTCAAATTTTCCACCAGAAAGTTGCTCCGTGCTAGCAATTCCATTTTTTATAGCAGATTCATGCTCTGTTTTGATTGAATAGTGAAAGGAAGAATTTCCCTCATTTACTTTAACTCCTTGTAATATTTGCTCTTGAAATGGATTTAAAACGAAAGGTCCAATTTTGTGAAAAGGAATGAGTCCTTTCGGCAAATCACCATAGGCCATCCCATCTTTCTTGAGTAAATAATCTACAAATTCATCTAAATTGACATTGTGAGACTTAAGTTTTTCACGAATTTCCAATGGAATTTTCTGAAAAAAAGCAAAATCCTCCATGTTATTCAAAAATCTTTCGACCTGGCCACGATTTTCTTCATTAGGCCGCTCTAAAAACTCAAAAAGAAAATGAAACATGCGCGAACCGGAGCCCGAAGCAGGAATAAAAAATGTAGATTGGACGTCTGCTTGTTCAAAGTTTTTAATCAAATTATCCCTTTGAACTTGTAAAAAATGAATAATTCCTTCCCCCATTTTACAGGGAGCAACCAATTTTACTTCTGGCTGCTCTCCAAAAACTTTCGCTCTTTGACTCTCTAAATAAGAAGTATTCATTTCCATTTCCCCTTCAATTCGTTTGTTTTTTATTTCTTTGTGACATGAATTTCGTCAACGAATATATCAAATACTTCATCAATTCCAAAGGAAGACACGGAATTCATTCGCCTTTTGTTTATGATCTTTTAGATAATTGTCTAAAAATCAAATTTTCTGCTGATTTTACATCTAAATTAAATCAGCTCAAGAAAACACTTTCCTCTAACAATTCACTCATTCAAATTGAAGATGCAGGCGCTGGTTCAAAAAAACTGTCGGACGAAAGATCTGTTAAATCTATTTATAAAACTGCTTCTTGCAAAGGTGTTTATGCGAAATTGCTTTTTCAATTATCAAATCACTACAAACCCAAAAACATTCTAGAATTAGGTACAAGTTTAGGAATGGGAACCATACATTTGGCGCTAGGAAATCCAAAAGCAAAAGTAACAACGATTGACGCGTGCAAGAACACTTTAGAAATCGCTGAATCAAACTTTGCAATGCTGAATTTAAAAAACATTGATGTTGTTCATGCTAAATTCGAAGATTTTTTATCAAAAGAAAACCAAACGAAATACGAATTAGTTTACATTGATGGTCATCACGATGGCGAAGCACTCAAAAAATACTTGAAATTGTTGTCTAATTTCACAGATGAAAATACAATCTTCCTTTTAGACGATATTCGTTGGAGTCAGGATATGTTTGAAAGTTGGAATGAAATCATATCTTTGGAAGAATTCCATTTGACAATGGATTTGTTTAGAATGGGAATAATTATCCGCAGACCGCAACAAGTCAAGGAACATTTTGTTATCAAGTTAAAGAACGTTTTATCTGGATTTTAAATCCACAATCAAAAAGACATGAAAATTTACACGAAAAACGGAGACAAAGGAACAACATCATTGATTGGCGGGACGAGAGTTCCTAAACATTCTTTAAGAATTGAATCTTACGGGACTGTCGATGAATTGAATTCATACATCGGATTAATTCGCGACCAAGCGATTGATGAAAAATACAAAATACAATTACTTGAAATTCAAGATCGTTTATTTACAATTGGGTCCTCGTTAGCAGCAGATCCAGAAAAATCTAAAATGAAATTACCAGACTTGATTGACTCAGATGTGCAATTTTTAGAAGATAAAATGGATGAAATGGATGAACAACTTCCAGAATTAAAATTCTTCATTTTACCTGGTGGAAATACTACTGTATCTTATTGTCATTTAGCTAGATGTGTTTGTAGAAGAGCTGAGCGAATCACCACAAATCTAGATGAACACGAATTTGTTGCGCCCATTGTGATGCAATATTTGAACAGATTAAGCGACTATTTATTCGTGTTAGGACGAAAAATCGCGCTAGATTTAGGTGCTGAAGAACAAGCTTGGAGACCAAGGATTTAATTATTTCTCTTAGGAATTAGGAATCAAATGTTCATGGCTTTATTTCTAAATCGCAGTTTTTAGCCAATTGAATATTTGATTGTAGACAGTATCTCTAACCGATTTTTTCGACAAAATCAAATCGTGCATTCCATTTTCAATCGATTGAATTTGAACATTTCCATCTATTTTTTTGGAGTATTTTTCAATGTGTTTTACATTCAAAACTGCATCGCCTGTTAACATTTCGTCTATCCATTTTTTGGTGTAAACAGAATTGTTTGAATGCATTACCAATGTTGGTTTAGAAAGTTTAATTCCTTTGTGAATTTGCTTTTGTCCATCGTAAATTGCTTTCAACCAACCATAATTTACCGCAGGTGCATTGTGAGGTTTCCAAGTTAAATTATACTGCCATTCACCTTTGTCTTTGTAGTAAATGCTCATTCCGTACCAAGGAGAAAGTCCGCCTTTCATCAATTTTTCTGGCTTTTTGTCACCTTTTTTTACAACTAAAGGCAAAACTACTTTTTTCAATATCGGATTGAGATTCATGTCATAAAACGGACTATTCAAATAAATTGCATCAAATAATTCTTTTCCAATACGCTGACTTGCGTATAATGAAACAATTAATCCACCTGTGGAATGACCTGAAAGGAGAATTTTGTCAACGCCCTCATGGTGCATGATACTCAGCGCTGTGTCAATATCGGCAAAGTATTCGTTCAAATTTCGAACGTTGCAAATTTTCTGATGCTCTAAATGTGACCGACCATATTTTCTCAAATCCAACGCGTAGAACGCATATCCTTGTTTGGTAAATTTATCCGCCATTTCAGTTTGGAAAAAATAATCACTGAAACCATGAATATACAAAACTCCAATTTTTGCTTGAGCATCTTTTCTTTTCACCAAAGTACATGTCACTTTACCTTCATAATCATCAGGTTGTTGGATTGTAGCTTGCTCAAACGCATCTCCTAAAACATCCGTTTTGTAATCTACTTGGGCAGCCAAATTAAAATGTAATCCTAGTAACAAGATTACTTTTTGCTTATTTAAACGACTGATTAATGACATGTTACTTCATTTAAAATTATAAAAAAACGGTCGAAATAAAATCCCGACCGTTTACAAGAATTTTATTTTCTTACTTCAGTGTGGAAGGACAAACAAAATTAGATGTTTGCATTCCTGTTTTCTTGATTGCGCCAAATCCTCCAGCGACATCAATCAAATTGTGAATTCCACGACTTTTTAAAATCGAAGCAGCAATCACAGAACGATATCCACCAGCACAATGTACGTAAAAAGTTTCATCTTTTGGGAATTCAGCTAAATGATCATTCAAGAAATCCAAGGGCGTATTTTTACCATCATTCAGATGCTCTGCTTCAAATTCACTGATTTTTCGAACATCAAAAATACGATGCTTATCCACTTCAACATTTGCCTTAAATTCTTCTGCTGAAATGGAATCAATTGTAGCAATCTCTTTTCCTGCATTTTTCCATGCATCAAAACTTCCTTTCAAAAATCCGATAGTGTGATCAAAACCAACGCGCGCCAATCTTGTGATTACTTCTTCTTCACGTCCCTCAGGAGCGACCAATAAAATTTCTTGTTTCACATCTTTGATCAAAGCGCCAACCCACGGAGCAAATCCACCATCGATTCCTATGAAAATTGAATTTGGAATGTGTCCTCTCACAAAATCTTTTTCATTGCGAACATCTAAAATCATTGCATCTGTTTCATTCGCAGCAACTTCAAATTCCGTTGGATTCAAAGCCAATGTTCCTCGTTTGATTACTTCATCAATGCTTTCATAGCCGTTTTTGTTCATCATTACATTCAAAGGAAAATAAGCAGGAGGCGCAACCAAACCATCAGTCACTTCCTCTACAAATTCAGCTTTGGTCATGTCAGCACGCAAAGCGTAATTGATTTGCTTTTGTTCACCTATTGTTCCTACTGTTTCTTTTGACATATTTTTTCCGCAAGCAGACCCAGCACCGTGTCCTGGATACACAATCACATCATCGGCCAACGTCATGATTTTTGTTCTCAAGCTATCAAATAAAATCTCTGCCAATTGTTCTTGCGTGATTTCAGCAGCTTTTTGTGCTAAATCTGGACGACCCACATCTCCTAAAAACAAAGTATCGCCACTGAAAATGCAATGATCTTTGCCATTTTCATCGATTAGTAAGAAAGTCGAACTTTCCATGGTGTGTCCAGGTGTATGTAACACTTTGATTTGGACATTTCCCAATTGAAAAATTTGTCCATCCGTTGCAATTGTTGCTTTAAAATCTGGATTGGCAGTTGGTCCATAAATGATTTCTGCTCCTGTTTTTTCAGAAAGTGTCACGTGTCCACTGACAAAATCAGCGTGAAAATGTGTTTCAAAAATGTATTTGATTTTCGCGTTATCCGCGTTTGCTTTTTGGATATATGCGTCTACTTCTCTTAATGGATCAATGATAGCAACTTCTCCGTTACTAACAATATAATAAGCTCCTTGCGCTAAACATCCTGTATAAATTTGTTCTATTCTCATCGTTATTTTTGATTATTTGTATTCAAAGATACAACTTTTGTATTTCAACACTTTGTTACAATGGTCACATTATAAAATAATTGTAAAAAACCATCTTAGTTTTGCTTTCCTACCTAACCTTCCCATGCTTTTTCAAGTGTATCTCTGAAAACTTCATTTGGTTGCGCTCCAGAAATAGCATATTTGCGATCCAGAACAAAAAATGGAACTCCTCTCACTCCTATTTGCTGCGCTTCTATGATATCGTTTTGCACAGCGTCTTTGTATTGTTTGGAAGCCAACATATTTCTGATTTCAGTTTCGTCTAAACCAACATTTTTCCCCAATTCAACCAAAGCTTCAATTTCAGAAACATCTTTTCCTTCAGTAAAATAGGCTTTGAAAATCAATTCTTCTAATTCGTTTCCTTTACCGTATTTTTTGGCCAAATGCGACAATTGGTGTGCATCAAATGAATTGGCAATAATCGCTTTATCGAAATTGTATTCCAAACCTTCCACTTTGGCTTGTTTAGTGACATTTTCATGCATTTCGATTGACCATTGTCTGTCACGCCCATACTTTTCAGCCAAATAATCATACGTTGATTTCCCTGGTTGCGATTTTGTCGATGGATCTAATTGAAAGCTTTTCCATTCGATTTCGACTTTTTCTTTGTTTGGAAAGTCATTTAATGCATGTTCGATTTTTCTTTTTCCAATGTAGCAAAATGGGCACATTACATCTGACCAAATTTCAATTTTAAGTTTGTGATTTTCTGACATGATTGTATTTTTTTTAAATATGAATTTGAATAAGTAAAATTACAAAAAATCAATATTCTGAAATTGAAAAAATTCAACAAATCTATTTTCAATGATTTGACAATAATAATTTTAACAGTCCTTAACTTTTGAAAAGAAATATTATTATTTTTACTGCATGACAAAAATCTGCTTAATTGCAATCATGCTAATCATTTATCAATCTTGGAATGCACAAGGTTGGCAACCTGTTGGTGCACGTTCAATGTCTATGGCTAACAGTACTGTGGCTGTTTCCGATGTTTGGAGTTTTCACCATAATCCGGGAGCTTTGGCCAATTTGAAACAAACCTCTGCAGGATTGAGTTATGAAAATCGTTACCTTTTGAAGGAGTTGCAAACCCAAGCTTTTGTCGTGGCAATTCCATTAAAAGTTGGTGTACTTTCAGCTGGCGCACAATCGTATGGATACAAAGTGTACCGCACGACAAGAATTGGATTTGGTTACAGCATGAAATTGGGCGAAAAATTATCGGCAGGTGTGCAATTGAATTACCAAGGATTGCGCATTGAAAATTATGGATCCAAAAACAGTGTTACCGCTGAAGCTGGCGTTTTGGCAAAAATCAATGAAAAAATTTCAATTGGATTCAGTGTTTTAAATTTTGGAAGATCCAAACTTTCAGAATTTCAGGATGATCGTTTTTCGACCTATATGCGTTTGGGAATCAACTACCAATTATCAAATAAAGTGATGCTTTTGGCTGAAGCTGAAAAAGAAATCGAATCTCCATTGCGAGCAAAAGCAGGTTTGGAATACGAACTTTTGGATAGATTTTACATGAGGGCTGGTGCCGCTTCCAATCCAATGGAATTGACATTTGGCTTTGGATACTGGTTCAAAAACAACATCAAATTAGACATGGGTTCTGCTTGGCAACAACATTTGGGTTGGTCGCCACACTTTGGATTGACTTATGATTTCAAATCCAAAGTGCATGAATAAGCAGCTTATTTTATTCATTTTGCTTTTTGTGCCTTTTTTCTCGATGGGTCAAAGTCGCTCAGAATTGATTCAACAACGTATTGAATTTATTTCAGAACAACTTGAGTCAGAAGAAATTGATTTGACCAATGTCATAGAACAGTTGAACTACTATTTTGATCGACCATTAAATCTCAATAACGCTACAGCAGAAGAATTGAAAAGTTTGGAATTATTGACCGATATCCAAATCAATGATTTGTTGTTGCACATCAAACAAACTGGGAAATTAATCAGTATCTACGAACTTCAATCACTGAAATATTGGGATTTACAAACCATTCAATTGGTGCGTCCATTTGTGCAGGTGGATGATAAATTAGACCAATTGCATGTTTCTTTGAAAGAAGCATTGAAATTCGGGAAATTTGAAGTTTTTCTGCGCTACCAAACAGTTCCAGAACCAAAAAGTGGATACGACAAAGTGCCAGATTCTGTAAAACTTTTAAGCAACAAATATTATTACGGCAATGCAGATCGTTATTACACACGTTTGCGTTACAGCTACAGAACGAATTTAAGCGTTGGAATCACTGCCGAAAAAGATCCTGGAGAACAATTTTTTCAGGGAGCGCAAAAAAATGGATTTGACTTTTATTCCGCGCATGCTTTTTACAAAGGCGGAAAATATTTGAAAGGAATTGCTTTGGGTGATTACCAAATTCAAATTGGTCAAGGTTTAAATTTTTGGTCGGGTTACGCTTTTGGAAAAACAGCTGACGTCACCAATATCAAGAAAAATGCGCAAGCATTGAAACCATACACGTCTGTAGATGAAAATCGTTTTATGCGCGGTGCTGCGGTTGATCTGGGATACAAAAATTTTGCATTGACACTTTTTGGTTCTTATAAAGCGGTTGATGCATCGGTTACCGCAGATTCATTGTTCGACGATTTAGAATTTGTTTCAAGTATCAACGTTTCCGGATTTCATCGAACAACAACTGAAATTGCCAAGAAAAACAATTTGATTGAAACCATTGGTGGCGGAAATTTGCGTTACGCTAAACGCAATTTAACATTAGGTCTTGCTGGCGTTTATCAAGGATACAATAAAGATTACACCAAAGATTTACAACTCTACAATCAATTTGATTTTAGAGGAAAAGCAAATACAAGCATCAGCGGTGATTACAGTTACGTATGGAGAAATGTGAATTTGTTTGGTGAAGTTTCACGCGCTGGTTATTCAGGTCAAACAGCGATTTTACAAGGATTGATTTTTGCTTTAGATTCCAAGGCTTCATTGAGCGTTTTATACCGTAATTATGCAAGAGGTTACCAAACTTTTTATAACACCGGTTTTTCTGAAGGAAGCAACACACAAAATGAATCTGGTTTGTATGTTGGCTTGAAAGTTCGCATGAACAGCGCTTGGTCAATCAATACTTACATGGACTTTTTCCAACAACCGTGGTTGAAATACCAAGTTGATGCGCCATCCTCTGGTCATGAATTTTTGTTTCAACCAAGTTACAAGCCGAACAAACAAATGGAAGTTTATGCTCGATTCAGACAACAATTGAGACAAAAAAACAGTCGAGATTCTGATGGAACGATAACCGAAATCGAAGACGTTTTTCAGCGCAATTACCGATTGAATTTTACCTATCAAGTTACCGAAGGAATTCAATTGAAAAGCAGAATTGAATATGTAACCATCAATCGCAAGAGCAATACGCCTGAAACAGGAATGATGATTTCGCAAGATATTTTAATCAAACCTAAAAGTATGCCTTTCGACATCGCGCTTCGCTATGCATTTTTTGATACTGATTCATACGACACAAGATTGTATACTTTTGAAACCAATGCTTTGTATGTTTTCTCCGTTCCCGCATACTACTATCAAGGAAGTCGCGCTTATGTCATGGTTCGTTATTCTTTCCTTCGAAAATTTGATTTATGGGTACGTTATGGCTCTTTCATTTATTCAAATCGCACAAGTCTTAGTTCTGGAAGTGAACAGATTTCTGGAAATAGAAAACAAGATATTACGGTGCAATTGAGGATGAGTTTTTAGTGAAGGAGATTTTAAGATATTAGGATATTAAGATTTTAGGATTTTAAGACTTGAGACATTAGACCGAAGACATTAGAACTAACATATTAAATTTAAGCAATTTAGAGAAGCCAACAATCTAAAAATCCAAAAGTCTAACAATCTAAAATTTGTCTAAGAGTTGCGTAGAAACGGTTCTAACATCTATCGTCTAATAGCGTAGCGGGTCTTTCTAATAGTTTTTCAATTGAATCAAACGACTTTTGATCGTTTCCAATTTTTCAATGACATCTTGTGAGGTAGTGGTTTCTTCGGTAGTTTCAATTTCTTTTTGTGCAGGAGTTCGGCGTTTGAGGGCTTTTCTTGCTCCTTCCAATGTGAATCCTTGATTTTTAACTAAATCGTAGATTTTATTGAAATTTTTTATGTCTTTTGGCGTAAATAAACGATTGCCTTTTTTGTTTTTTTTCGGTGTAATGATATCGAATTCTTTGTCCCAAAATCTTATCAAAGAAGTGTTTACCCCAAACATCTCGGCTACTTCACCGATGGAGTAATACAATTTTGTTAATTCGTTTTCAGCTACTTTGTTCAAACCCTTATTGTTTAAAGTGTGAAAATAGTTATATTTTTGCAACCGCAATGCAAAGAATAAGTCTGAAATTATATTTTTTATTCATTTTTTCGTTTTTATCAACGATTCAATTGCGTGCGCAAGAACAAGTTGTAGATACGATAAAACCAAAAATTGCTTTATCGACGCTTGATTCATTGAGTTTAATACAGTTTGATACTACCGTTCGAAAAAACAGCGAACATGTGGATAAAATTATCGACTACGCCAAAAATTTTCTTGGAACACCATACCGAAGTGCGGGAATGACTCCATCTGGATTCGATTGCTCTGGCTTCATTTACTACGTAATGGGGAATTTTGGATTGACTTTAACGCACTCAAGTTACGGAATGGCGGAATTTGGGAAAACAGTGAAATTGGCCGACATTCGTCCTGGAGATTTGATGTTTTTCAAAGGAAGTAGCACCAAAAGTTCCAGAATCGGGCACGTTGCAATGGTAGTTGAAGTTGGCCCTAATTCAATAAAATTTATTCACTCTTCCACTTCTCGAGGTGTTGTAATCGATAATTTTGTCGGAAGTAAATACTATATTCCGCGCTATATTACGACGAAACGTTTGGATTATGGGGTTGAGGAGTAATTTATTTAGACATTAGACCAGAGATATTAGACTAGAGACATTAGGCCAGAGAAATTAGACTGAATACATTAGACCGAAGAATTTTTAGATTTTAAGACATCAAATTTTCTTTAGTTCTTGCATTCATCTTAACTTTAGTTGAAATTAAAGCAAAAAAAAAGCCACATTGCTGTGGCTTTCAATAATTATAAGCTTTGTAATTAAGCGATAACGCCCATTACTTCTGCCATTTTCTTTCCGATTTCTGCTGGAGAATCAACTACGTGAATTCCGCATTCTCTCATGATGCGTTTTTTAGCTTCTGCTGTATCGTCATGTCCACCTACAATTGCACCTGCATGACCCATTGTACGTCCTGCTGGAGCAGTTTCACCTGCGATAAAACCAACAACTGGTTTAGTTCCATTTTCTTTGATCCAACGAGCAGCGATAGCTTCTAAATTTCCACCAATCTCACCAATCATTACGATTCCTTCAGTTTCTGGATCATTCATCAATAATTCAACCGCTTCTTTCGTAGTTGTTCCAATAATTGGATCTCCACCGATTCCGATTGCAGTTGTAATTCCTAATCCTGCTTTTGCTACTTGATCTGCAGCTTCGTATGTTAACGTTCCTGATTTAGAAACAATTCCGATTTTACCTTTTTTGAAAACGAAGCCAGGCATAATACCCACTTTCGCTTCACCCGCAGTAATAACACCTGGACAGTTTGGACCGATCAAACGAGCTCCAGAACCTTTCAAATATTCTTTTGCTTTCACCATGTCGTTCACTGGAATTCCTTCTGTGATACAAACAATTACTTTGATTCCTGCGTTAGCCGCTTCCATGATTGCATCTGCTGCAAAAGCTGGTGGAACAAAAATAATAGAAACATCAGCTCCCGTTTTGGTTACTGCGTCAGCTACTGTATTGAAAACTGGTCTATCTAAATGTGAAGAGCCACCTTTTCCTGGAGTTACACCTCCTACAACGTTTGTTCCGTATTCAATCATTTGACCTGCGTGAAAAGTACCTTCACTTCCAGTAAAACCTTGAACAATTACCTTTGAATCTTTATTAACAAGTACGCTCATTTTTGCGGATTTTATTTTGCTTATTTATTTGATGTCAAATTTAGGTTTTTGATTTCGGATAGACAAGAGAAAATTTATAAAATATCAAATCAATTTGGTAATTAGGGATACATGAAAATAGAAACTCCCAATTTTAATTCACTTATCTTACAAAATAAAACGAAAATGAACTTGAAACTGTTAAAAATCTGCGTACTTTAGCTGAAATCATTCACACTTTAACTTTATGAAAAAATCACTTTTTGCCGTATTCTTTCTTATCAGTTTTCAATCTTTTGGTCAAGTTAAGTACTTGAAGGACCCATCGGAAACGGAAAAACTATCCGCCAAAGCAACAGATCTTTTCATTCAAAATAAAATGAATGATTGTTTCAAAGAATTGCAAAAATACTGGCCTTTACCTGAAAATGAAATTGAAGCATTGCAAGAGAAGACAACTCGTTACATGAATATCATCGAAGATAGATTTGGTAAAGCCATTGATTTTAAAAAAGTTAAAAATGAAGTAATTGCTGATTTTTCTATCCGCGAAACTTACATCATCAGATTCGAAAACACTGCTATTCGAGTGATTTATACTTACTACAAAAACAACAATGGTTGGATTTTAAATGAATTTAAATGGGATGATTCATTTGCAGAGGAATTCAAAGAAAGTGAAATCAAAAAATAATCAATTCCATTTGACCGGCCCAATAACATGCATGGGAGCCGATTAAATAATTGCCCTTTTTTAACATTGAAATATCTAACTCAAAATAATATTTCATTGGATTTTTTGGATTTGATTTTCTAACAGCTTCAATATTTACTTTGTTTTCAGCTGGATTCAATGTTTGAACTAAATAAATGCGATCAGCATAAATATTTTCTATTCTAATTTTTGAAAACTTATTTGCTGTTAAGACCAAAGAATTTAAATATTTATCCCCTTGGCTTGAAAAGTTTTTTCCTTGAATTTTCTTGACTCTTTCAACTTGGAATGAAGTCGTTAAAACCAGCAATATTATAATCCAAAATTTCATTTAATCTTCAAGTTAAATGTGCTTTCAATTGCTAAATTATTGATTTTTTAGAATCAAATATTGGTAATTTGTCAAACTTTGACTTGTAGCAAAAGTGAAGTTTGAATTGTCCATCGCATTGATCCAAGTAGTTCCTTGTAACGCAGTTGGAATTGGATAAGTAACCACGCTGTCTCTTGCATTTACCATAATTAACACTTTGTCAGTTCCATATGTTTTTTGAAAACAAAGTACGTCTGAGGAACCAGCAAAAGTTGCTATAGTTCCTTTTTTTGCAGCATTGGATGTTGAATAAAATTGCAACATATTCTTGTATGCCAACAACATGTCTTGATTTGCATTCCAATTAATCGGTGATTTTGTGAAAAACGGTTGTAAACTTGATAGTCCAACTTCTTGACCTGAATAAATCAATGGGACACCTCGCATATAAATGGTTGGAACAGATGCAGCCAAAGCCCCTAATTTTCCATTGTAAAGCGTCATCGGACTACTATTCCAAGCGGATTCATCGTGATTGGTTGTAAAACGGATTTTGTGTTTTCCCGACGGGACCGATGTATATTCTGTAACATTCGTTGTAAGTAAACCAGAAGTTGCCGTTCCACCCCAACAATTTTGTGTTGCTGTGTAAAAATTCCAGCCATAAGTCATATCAAAACCGGCTGTGTAGTGATCTGCCCTACTTCCTTCTGCCAAAAATATCAAGCTTCTATTGGGAATGGCACGCAAAGCTGTAATTGCTTCACTCCAAAAACTAAATGGAACTCCGTCAGCATAGTCACATCGAAAACCGTCAACATTGGCTTCTAAAACCCAATATTTCATGGCATCAATCATTTCAGCGCGCATTTCTGAATTGGAAAAATTTAAATCAGCAACGTCGTTCCAATTGGTTCCAGCAGGAATAACAATATTTCCATTGCCATCTTGTGTGTACCAATCCGGATGTGCGGTAATCCATGAATTATCCCAAGAAGTATGGTTCGCGACCCAATCCAAAACGACTGTCATATTTTGCGCATGCGCAAGCGTTGTCAATTGTCTCAAATCCTCCAAACTGCCATATTCCGCGCTGACTTCCCTGTAATCTTTTACACAATATGGAGAATGAACTGAATTCAAAACACCTTCAGTATAAATTGGCATCAACCAAATCGTATTGATTCCCAACGCTTTTATTTCTGACAAACGACTTATAACACCTTGTAAATTCCCCGCTGAACTAAAAGCACGTAAATTAACTTCATACATGATGATGTCTTCAGTCGCAGGAACATTTTCGTATGGCGCTCCATATTGAACATATCCAGTTGGACCGACTTCAACAATCGGATCTTTTTCTTTTTTACAAGAAAAAAGTGCAAGCGTAATACATATTAAAACTGGAAATTTTAAATCAATCATACTTTGTAAATTTCTAAAAATGAAGGGGTAATTATTTTCGACAGTTGTGAAAATTCGAAGCGTTGAAGTAAAAGTACAAAAATTAAATAACCTTGAGCTTGAATTTATTAAAAATCTTCTTCGATTAATCCGAATTTTTGGGCAATCCAAAAGGTACTGTAAAAATCCTTGTCTTTGGAAAACATTCCTGTTTGTCCGCCTTGCTTTGCTCCTTCTCCCGGATCTACCATCAACTCATGTCCTAGGTAACTGACTTCGAGAAATGATACAACTTCCTTATTCAAAGAATCTTTGTAAATAAAATTAACAAAATCTTGATGATCTTTAAAATCATAAATCGTGTCACTTGGAATACTCGACAAGTGATGAATAGCAGTCCATTGCAGCACCAATTGCCGTGAATTTTCAATGTTTACAACTTGGTCGCTTTTTCCATGAATGACGATTAATTTGGGATACTTTTTAATTGAATCTTGATGTTGTTCTAAAATCGGTTTTGCCCATTCTTCGCCTGATTTTAGTTGCGGAGCTAATAAAGTTCCAAAAGCTTTTATCGGATTTGTAGCACTGTAAAATGGTCCTCCAGCGAGAATTGCGCCAGACTGAAAAGTTTCTGGATAATCAGCCATCAACGCTACACTCATTGCAGCGCCAGCCGATAAACCATAAACATAAATGGAATCTCGATTTAAGTTCAAAGAATCAATGGTAAAATCAATCATTTGTTTGATGGAAAAAACTTCGCCTTTGTTTTTGTCGATGTCTTTTTTTTGAAACCAATTGAAACAATCGTTTGGATTATTTAGCATCTTCTGCTGTGGATAAAGAATAGTGAATCCATACTTATCAGACAATTCATTCCATCCAGATTGCACTGCGATTGAATTCGCATTTTGCGTACATCCATGTAAAACAACCACCAATGCATCCTTTGACGTCTGGTTTTTAGGCATGTGTAAATACATTTCCAAATTCCCTGGATTTGAACCAAAATCTGAAACTTCAAGTAAATTACTCTGACCAAACGCAAAGCAAATATTAATTGCAAAGAAAAGTACTAAAAACCTTTTTATCAAAATTTTCAAATAAAATTATTTGGACGGAGTTGTCATTGTAACCAAATATTTTAAGATTAAATCTTCTTGTTTCGGACTGATGGTCAATGTTTTTTCATTGGCCATATTGGTCATTTCAGCAACAATGTGCGGCCATTTAGTAGAAGATTCAGAAGTTGGATTTTTCAATGAATGGCAAAGCGTACATTTTTCGGCGTACAATGTTTTTCCTTCATTTAATTCAGCCAAAGTATAATTTGGATACATTGGTTTCACTTTATCTACATCTTTTTGCGATAATTCAGCAGTTTTCATCGTAGAACAAGCTACAAGTAAGCAAATTGCACTTACGTAAAGGATTGACTTTTTCATAATTATTAGTATCTATCGCTAAATTAAAATAATATTTTTAAATGGCTTTTACACAATTCAAAAATTAAGTTCTAAATTCAGAATTAATTCAAACAATTGTCTGAAATCGATTGGTTTTATTAAAATTTTAGCATCGGAGATGTCCTCGATTTGACTGCTCGTACTTTCAAAAGAATTTCCGGTTGTAAAAATAATAGGCGTTTGAATTCCAGACGCTCGTATTTTTCTTGCAGCTTCAATTCCTGATGTATTATTTTTTAATCTTACATCCAATAAAATCAAATCTGGTTGATATTCAACTGCTTTAGCGAACGCATTTTGAGCATCCACTACGCTTTCAATTTGAAATCCTTTTTTTTCAAATTCAAGACGCATCACTTTTACAAAAAGCAATTCATCTTCAGCAATGAGAATTTTTTCAATTTTGTTCATTGATTAATATTTGAATTTGATATTTCGGTGGACTATTTTGAATTAAATCTAGCGTTCCATTTAATTGTTCTACAAATGTTTGCGCCAAAACCAAACCAGTTGAATTCGCATTTTTGAAATCAATATTTTCTGGAAAAACGCCTTCAAAATCTTCCACTACAATAGTCAATTTATTATCTTCAAGGGTAGATTTTACAATGATTTCTCCACTGCTTTTTTCATTGTAAGAATGCTTGAATGAATTCATAAATAATTCATTCATCAATAATCCTAGCGGCATTGCGTAATCCATTTCTACTGAAATTTCATCGCCTACATATTTTAAAGAAATTTGATTGCTAATCTTCAGATAATTAAATAGTTCAATCAAATAATCTTTGATTTTTATATCGTGTAAAGATTCACTTTTGTATAACATTTCATGAATAGAAGCTGTTGATTTAATGCGTTTTCGGCTCACACTCAAAGCATCTTTAACTTCCTGATTATTTGAGTTCATTTCCTGCAATTGCAGTAAACTCCATATCAACGTCAAGTTATTTTTAATACGATGATGAATTTCAGCCAATAAAATCTCTTTTTCCTTCAAGGAAGCTTTAATTTTTTTCTCACTTTTGACGCGATAGGTGACATTTCGTCCAAAGCATGCTATTCCGAGTAAATCTGTTCCTTGATAAATAGGAGACATTTTAGCTTCATACCACTCGACATCGTTAAATTTACCAGCTGGCATTTCATATTCTGTAAGTACGGTCTGTCCTTTTAGAACCTTATTATAGAATTGCAACCAATAATCAATCACTTCTTGTCCATACAAATCTGGTTGAAAAAAAGGTTCATCTACTTTCAACACTCTCCCATACAGTGAAATACAATTATTATTGAATGTATCATTGCTGGTAATTAAATTCAAATCACAATCTAAACTCCAAAAAATATCTTTGCTACTGTTGAAGAATACATTTTTGATACTGATTTCTCGTTCAATTTGTTTTTGCAACAATTTCCGCTCGGTGATGTCATTAAAATTAATTACAATTTCACTCAAATTTCCTTCCGTATTAATTACAGGATATCCATTAACAGAAAGCCAAACAATATCAGATTTTCGAGGTCGATAAACACCAAATATTTGGGGCTCCATGTTCTTTTTGGAAACCTTTATTTTATTCACTGGATAATCTTCAATCTTCAAAACTGATAGGTTTTCATCAACAAATTTCCAATCTGGATCAACAGCCAATTTCCCCAGCATTTGTTCTTCGCTTAAATCCAACAAATCTTCAGCTTTGGGATTACATTTAATCACAGTGGAATCTGCAGCATGTACTATGATTCCAGTATCTAAATTATTCAATAATCCGCGAAATCTTTCGTTGGTTTTTAAGATGTCGTTCGAAATCCTTTTTTGATTGGAAATATCTCTAATGACAACAATTTTATATTTGCCATTGGATTTTTCAATTTGATTGACACGTATATCGATACATAATTCTGTATTGTTTTTTCGAGTAAGGTAACATTCCCTATTTTCAACTTTCAGATTTGAACTTGCTATTTTAAACGTTGAGAAAATAAAGCTGATATGCTTTCCGTTCAACTCAGGTTTATCAAGCTCAAACATTAATTCAATATTGCTATTAGTCAACTGAATAACATCCAGGTCATCTAAAACAATTATTCCATCTGGAAAATCTTCTATGATATTTTGATATGACTCGATTCGAAACAATAGGCTGTATTTTGGTAATTATAACTATGCGTTAAACTCAAAAATAATAAATTATAGTTTAAAATCAAAAAGAAATCCAAATGAAATTCCTTTTAAGTTCAATTACGACTCAAATCATCAAAAAGTTCTTTGATTTCTTCATCACTAATCAAAAATACTTCAAACGTCTTATTTGCATCTGAAAAAAGAAAATCTTTGAACGGATTTAGTTCATAAACACCTGTAAAAATATCGATGTGATTTTTTTTTATTGCTCCACCTGTATCTCCAGCAAAGAAATAGCCATCATGCAAGAAAATTTCACCATTTGGCATTTGTACCGAATCTCCTTTGGCTTTTGGAATATAAATCACACTTCCGTAAGGAATTATATTAGGGTCAACAGCAATTGTGCGAAAAGGAAGCAATTTATAATTTTGAACTCCATTTCCAAAACCATCTGAAACTTTCCAAATGACGCTTCCCCAACTTTCCACATTCAATTTGCTATTTTGAAACTTCTTACATTTTCGGCAATCCACCCAATTAGAATCACCATGAGAAGCATAATTGATTACCACGACTTTTCCTGTTGAATCAGTGATGTAAGCAGTTCCTTCCAAAGCTGCAGTACAAAAATCACACGTATCTCCAAAAAGTTGTCGGTCTTCTCCACCTTCAAACACGATCGGTATCTTCCCGCTAGATGTAAATTGATGAATGTAATATTGTGTTGCCCATAAATTCAATTTCACCAAACTATCCGTTTTTTCGGGCGCTTCAAGAGAAAAATTATTGATATCATTCTGCGAAAATCCGTGATTTACAAAAAATAAAACAATGAATAAGTGCACCAATTTTCCCATAAATCAAAAATAAGCTATTTCCAATCATCTTTGGTAAATCTCTATCGGCAAAAAATCTGGATCTGGAAAAAATGTAAAATGTTTATTCGCAATTTCATCTATTCTGATTGGTTCGACTGCAATTTGCTTTGATTGAAGAAATGAAACCGATTCAAAAATATCGTTCACCTCAAATGCCACATGTCTCAATCCAAGCGCTTCAGGTCTAGAAACACGTTTGGGTGGATTTGGAAACGAAAATAATTCAATTACATAACTGCCATTCAAAGTTAAATCAACTTTATATGAATTTCTAGCTTCCCTGAAAATCTCGCGTTGCACTTTAAATCCTAAAATTTCTGTATAAAAAACCTTGGACTTTTCAATATCCCTACAAATAATCGCAATGTGATGAATTTGATTGATTTTTAGCATGATCCATCGATTTCTAACAGCACATTTCCAACTTTTTGTGCTGACTCAACATACTGATAAGCTTCAACAATTTGTTCCATTGAATAAGTTCTATCAATCAATGGCTTAAATTCATTAACCAAAACCAAACCTGCTAAAAACTGAATATCTTCCAAATACAAAAACGGAATCGGAAACAGTACTTTCTTTTTACTAAAAAGAGGTGTCGACAAAGCCAACCAGATATTTGCCCCGCGTTTCCCTAATTCAGTTGAAATGTAAATTCCTTTTTCCTTTAATACTCTTTTGCCAATTTTGAAAGAGGTTTTTCCCACTGCATCAAAGATAAAATCGAATTTTCCTGGTAATTTAGAATAATCTTCTTTTTGATAATCAATAACTTTATCTGCGCCCAATGATAAAATCAAATCAACATTTTGAGTATTGCAAACGGCTGTTACATGCGCTCCAAAATGCTTCAAAAGTTGCACAGCTGAGGATCCAATTGCGCCGGTCGCTCCATAAACCAATACTTCATCACCCGCTTTAACCTTGGCCGCACGAATATCACACAAAGCATAATGCGCACCTTCACAAATCGCCGCGGCTTGATTTATTTCAATGTTTTCAGGAATCAAAGCCAAATTAGATTTTTCATTCAAACACACATATTCAGCGTGCGTACCAAATGTTTTATCGTTGTAACCGAAAACTTTGTCGCCAATTTTGAAACCAGTCACTTCTGATCCGATTTCAGCAACAATTCCCGCAAATTCATTTCCTAAAATTTGATTTTTAGGTTTCAAAAGCCCACTGAAAAAACGAGAAATAAAATATTCAGCGCTGCGAAAACCACAATCTGTTCGATTCACGGTTGCATATTTCACCTGAATCAAAATTTCATTTGAATTGGGAATTGGTTTTGTAACTTCTGTAAAGCTTACAACTTCTGGTGGTCCATATTGGGTGTAAACGCAAGCTTTCATAAAAATTGATTTTGTTAAAAGTACAAACTATTTAGCTAACTCTATTTCCATCAAATACATATCTAAATTTTTTGCCCAATAATCGCGGTGAATTTCTTTCAATTCAAATCCATGTTTTTCGTAGAAACGAAATACAAGTTGAGAAGTTCGGACAACAATTTTTTCAAGATAATAAGCTCTTTTGAGGAAATCAATTCTATATTTCAATAATTCACTACCTATTTTTTGACCCTGGAAATCAGGATGAATCATTCCCCAACTGATGATTCCAATTCTTTTTTCAAGATTGAGATTAATCCCACCACAACCAACGATTTGCTGATTTTTTTCAATCACAAAATAAGATTCAATTTCACTATCTAAGTACCGAACAAAATCATTTTCTTCTTCGACACTAAAGTATTTGGGTGTATTTAACCGCAATAAATCAATCAAAAGTGATTTATCATTTGTATCGTAAGGTCTTATTAATGTTTGGTTTTCCATTCATTAACTTTTATTAATGCACATCAACGATTTCAATATCAAAAACCAAAATCGAATGAGGAGGAATGTCTGGCAAATCATTGTCGCCATATCCCAATGTTGGAGGAATAATCAACTTCGCTTTGCCTCCTTTTTTGAGATACATAAATGCTTCTTTCCAGCCTTCGATTAATTTGGAAACTTCAAAAGTGATTGGCGTACGTTTGTGCATCCCATCAAATGTTTTACCACTCAATAATTTCCCGGTATATTTGAAACTCACTTCGTCATTGAATTTGATAAACTCTCCTTCTCCAACATTTTCAATATAATAATACAAACCAGATTCTGAGCGCTCATATTTGATATCTGATTTCGCAATGAATTTTTCAATCTTTTGGTCGAATTTTGTTTTATCTTCTTCAGAATAAGTTTTACAACCAACTAAAAATAAAGTAATTATTGCGAAAGTAAAATATTTCATTTTCTAAATTTTATTATTTAAAGTTTGACTGGAGTTACAGTAAATCCTTCTTTTTCCAACAAACGAATTACACCATTTTCCCCACCCAAATGTCCTGCGCCCACAGCAATAAACGCTTTTCCTTGCGAAACATAGTTCTTGATTTTGGGAATCCAATTTTTATTGCGATTATCCAAAAAAGCATTTTGCTCTTCTGCCAAAACTCCACCTTCAGAATGAATCATATTGTACAAAGAATCGATGCGCTGACGTCTGTAAATCTGTTGCATTTGCGTGCTCATTTCATTCGATTTTGCTTCATCTCTAATTCCAGCCATCACCATTTCAGCTTGTTGTTCTTTGGTCAAATCATCGAAAATTTTCATTTGATCGGCGATTGTTTCCAATCCTTCCATTTTGATTTTGTTCTTATTGGCAATATTTTGGAAAGTCATTTCGTAAGATTCAGTTTTTCCCATGAATTGCATTTGTGTTGCGGTTTGGACCAATACAAATGGTTTAAATTTCGAAAAAGTTGTTTTGAAAGCTTTCTCATCCATCATCATTTTGGATTTAGTCCAAGCTAAAATGGTGTCCATTTGTTGCGGCGTGAAAAAATCATAAAAAGTACCTTCTTTCAAAACCACATATTTCATAGCTTCAGCTTGATCTGGAATTCCAGCGATTTCCATTACCAATAAATCCGATTTTTTAACCAATTTTTCTAAACTTTCTGGAAAATAGAAATATTGTTTTTCAATCAAATGCATCGTTCCGAATAGATATGAAGGCTGTTTGATTCCATTTCCTTCAATTTTCCAAAGCAAAGAAGTTTGTTCCGTAGCGGTTTGATTGCTTTTCCAAAGGAATGAAGATAAGGTGATAAACAAACTTAAAATCCCAAAGGAATAGTACCATTTTCTATTTTTCATGTGCTATTTTTTTTCAATTTGAGTCAAAATTAAGGCTCCAATTTGCTCAAATTATAAATTTAAGTATCAATTAAAATATTTTGAGGACAAGTGGTTAATTGACGATTTCAGCCAAGTAATTATCATCGACATTGTAGATTCTTGAAGCTTTCAAACCTGCGTTTTTAGCCGATTGAAATAGATTGTCAAAATCGACATACAACCAATCAAACCATGGACCAACTTCTTTTTTGTACTTCATTTGAAAACGAAAGTTCCCGTAATATTCTGTATTTAAATCTACCCACATCGATCCGTCTTCATCTTCATACAAATATTTGATATCAGAAGAATCACAATACAATTTCCCGCCAGGTTTCAACAAAGTTTTTGCGTGCGCCAAGGTTTTTTCTAAGTTGGAAAGTGTTCCTGCAATTCCGATTCCATTCATCAACATCAAAATCGTGTCAAATTGCGCACCTTTTAGTTCAAAAAAATCAATTTTATTAGCTTTTAAACCATTAGAATTCATGAATTGAACTGCACCTTCAGAAATATCGATGGTTTGAACATTCAATCCTTGGTCTTGTAAGTATTTCGCGTGAAATCCAGCACCTGCTCCAACGTCCAACACATCACCTTTAGCCAAACTCAGTGCCAATTTTTCCAATTCTGGCATTTCATCGTACTTTCTAAAAAGCACTTCTAGTGGAATAATATCGTCTTCACAAATTTCTGAAGAAACAATGATATCGTCAGGTTTGTTGGTTTTTGCGTATTCCAAAATGGCTTTACCAATTGGATCTCCCTTGAAATTGCTCATGCTAATTTAATATTCATATTCATCGTATCCAGCCATGTCTTCGTCTGAATATCCATCTTCAAAATCGTCGTCAGAATCAAAATCATCATCTTCTTCTAATCCAAATTCCTCTTCTTCCTCCAAATTCACGATTCTTGAATCCTCTGGTGGAGCCATTCCGATTGACAAAACGGTGGTTGGTGTTTCAACAATTTCTTCCGTTTTTTCAAGTAATTCAATCAAGAAAATCCACATTCTCAGAAAATCGTATACCAAAATCACTTTTTGATCCGGTGCTTCCATGAAATCACGCAATTTCGCGCCAGACATTACAGAAGCAACTTCATCAATTGATTCATCGCCATAGTTCATGTCCATCAAGCTGATTTCGTGACCCTTGTCCCAATCATCATTGGAAATATAAAATGAAGCCATTTGATCACCTTGAAATCTAAAAGATGAAATAATGGCGTGATACAATGATTCGAAATTGTCGTTTTCGTCTATTAAAATGTCTCTGAAGATTTCACTTTCTTGCTCTGTATCTAATAAAACACGAAATTTTAATGTACCCATGGGTTTGAATTTTGTTCTAAATTAAAAAGAATCTTTAAACGATTAAATTTTTACTGGTTTTAATCCAATTTTTTCTGCTAAAAATAACATATGTTCGAAAGCTGCATCAAAATTGTTTTCGATAGTGCCTTCCAAAATTGCATCTTTGATTTGTGTTTTCAACAATCCGATTTCAGCACAAGGTTTTAAATCAAAAGTACTCATAATCAATTCTCCAGAAACAGGAGGTTGAAAATTTCTGATTTTATCTTTCGCTTCTACGTCTTTCAATTTCATAGAAACGATGTCGAAGTTTTTCTTGAACTTTTGAACTTTAAACTCGTTTTTTGAAGTAATATCAGCGTTGCAAAGTGTCATCAAATCTTCGATATCATCACCAGCCTCAAATAGCAATCTTCTGATGGCAGAATCAGTTACATGACCTTTCACCAAGGAAATTGGACGCAAATGCAATCGTACCAATTTTTGTACATACTTCATTTTGTGATCCAAAGGCAATTTCAAATTTTTGAAAATCTTCGGAACAAAACGTGCACCTAAATCTTCGTGTCCGTGAAACGTCCAACCTATTACCGGATCAAATCTTTTTGTCGGCGGTTTCGCAATATCATGTAGAATTGCTGCCCAGCGCAACCACAAATTGTCTGTATTTTCACTGATATTGTCTAATACCTCTAAAGTGTGGTAAAAATTGTCTTTATGCGACTTTCCTTGAATCACATCAATTCCATACAATGCGACCATTTCAGGAAAAAATTGATGCAATAATTGGGTAGAAAACAATAATTTAAATCCGCGAGAAGGTTCTTTTGACAAGATTATTTTGTTCAATTCGTCGCTGATTCTTTCTCTCGAAATGATTTCCAAGCGTGAGGAATTGTCTTTGATGGCTTGCAAACTTTTGTTTTCAATCGTAAAATTGAGTTGTGTCGCAAAGCGAATGGCGCGCATCATGCGCAAAGGATCATCTGAGTAAGTTTGCGCTGGTTCCAATGGTGTACGAATAATTTGCTTTTCCAAATCTTCTACGCCACCAAAAGGATCAATCAATTCACCGAAATTATCTGGATGCAAACTCAAAGCCAGGGCGTTAATCGTAAAATCACGTCGATTTTGATCGTCGCTTAGCGTTCCACTTTCCACCAAAGGTTTGCGAGAATCTTCTCTGTATGACTCTTTTCGAGCACCAACAAATTCAATCTCCAAATCTTTGTATTTGAATTGAGCTGTGCCATAATTTTTGAAAAACGACACTTTTTTGACTCGCAAAATTGCCGCACATTTTTCAGCAAAATCCATTCCGCTGCCCAAAACAACGATATCGATGTCTTTGGAAGGACGTTCTAAAATCAAATCACGCACATATCCGCCAATCACAAAAGCCTGAATTCCTTCCTCTTTACAGATTTGTGAAGCGACTTTGAAAACAGGATGTTTTAAGTGATGTGCGAGATTTGTATTTTTCATTGCGGGTGCAAATATACGGGATTAATCGGTAATAGGAAAATCGCAAACTTCGCATTTAGCGGATAAATTTTCTTTGATTTTCAATACTTGTTGGTGGATCGTTTTTCAATGTGATTTGTTTGATGATTCTAACACAGCAAAATCAAAAATTAATGAATGAAATTTGATTCATTAATAGGAAAAATTTGATTTAATGAATTAAATTTCATACATTCGTATCAAATTAGTTATATTTCTAAATAATGAATGAAATTTAACGCATTAGATATAAAAAATATTCGTTATGAATGATATTTCATACAATAAAGAAGGTAATGATCAAATCATTTTGCAAGAAATTGGAAATTTCATCAAGCAACGACGCATTGACCAAGGAATCACGCAGGGCGATTTGGCCAAACAAGCTGCTGTGAGTCGTTCTACGCTCAGTTTGATCGAACGAGGGGAAAATATTGCACTTGGAAATTTAATCAAAGTCCTGCGTATGTTGGATGCATTGTATGTTTTCAACGCGTTTAAATCTTACGATGAAATTAGTCCACTTCGATTAGCCAAAATTGTGAGTGAGCCACGTCAACGCGCTTATTCAAGAAAGAAAAAAACCGACGAAAATGATTTAGGATGGTGACAACTGCTTTTGTAAAGTTGTGGGGACAAATTGTGGGCGCAATCGCCTGGAATCCTGAGAAGGAAATCGCTTCTTTTGAATACGACCCAAAATTTGATTTAGAAAAGTATGCGGTTTCTCCTATCAAACTGCCCAGTAAAAATCGAATTTATTCATTTCCTGAATTGAGGAATGAGGAAACTTTCAAAGGACTTCCCGGTTTACTAGCCGATTCTTTGCCTGATAAATATGGAAAAGAATTGATCAATGTGTGGCTTGCACAAAATGGCAGACCAGAAAACTCATTGAATCCAGTGGAATTGTTGTGTTTTATAGGCAAAAGAGGAATGGGAGCTTTGGAATTTGAGCCAAATGTGCAACCTGATACAAAATCATATACATTGGAACTTTCAGGATTGATAGAAACTACCAAAATGTTGCTTCAAAGGAAAGAAAATGTACAATTGCATACCACCAATAAAATGCGTGACACGATGCTCGACGTACTCAAAATGGGGACATCTGCAGGGGGAGCGCGACCTAAAGCAATCATCGCTTACAACGAACAAACAGGAGAAATAAAATCGGGACAGGCACTTACAGAAACTGGTTTTGAACATTGGCTAATAAAGTTTGACGGAGTAAACGACGCACAATTCGGCTCTTCCACAGGTTATGGACGCGTTGAAATGGCATATTACCACATGGCGACAGATTTTGGAATAGAAATGATGGAATGCAAACTGATTGAAGAATCGGACCGCGCGCATTTCATGACCAAAAGATTTGATAGAAATCGAGCCAATCAAAAGTTGCACACACAAACTTTTTGCGCGCTACAACATTATGACTATCAAAACATTTATGGTTACAGCTACGAACAACTTTTCCAAACAATGAGGGCTTTACGTCTGTCGTATGCAGAAGCAGAACAAATGTTTAGACGCATGGTTTTCAATGTTATTGCACGAAATTGTGATGATCACACCAAAAACTTTTCATTTTTAATGGATCAAACCGGAAAATGGAAATTGGCTCCCGCCTACGATATCTGCCACGCTTATCGCCCAGGAAGTGATTGGGTTAGTCAACACAATTTGAGTATCAATGGCAAACGAAAAGATTTTGTTTTGGCCGATTTTATAACAGTTGCAGAACAAAATTCAATCAGAAATCCAAAAAAAATACTTGCAGAATGTATCGAAATTGTTGGAAATTGGGAGAAATACGCGAATCAATGCAACGTTGATGCGCAACTCATTGAAGCGATTGAACAAACACTAATTCAAGAAATTGACTAGGGAACAAACATCAAAAAATATCAATTAAGCAAACTCAGCCAATTCCATCCAACGTTCAGTGGCCGTTTCAATTTTCTGAACGATTTCAGACAATTTGGTGCCGGCTTTCATGATGTCATCATTCGAAGAATTAGAATCAGAAAGTATGTTTGTAAAAACCATCTTCTCTTCTTCCCATTTTTCTAAATCTTTTTCCAATTGCTTGAATTCTTCTTTTTCTTTGAATGAAAGTTTTTTCTTGTCAGCAGGTGCATTGTTTGCAAGTTGAGTTACTTTCACTGCTTCAATTTTCTCTTTTTCCTCGTTTGGTTTTTTGTCGCGTTTGGCATCTTGCGCAATTTGCTTGCGGTATTCTGTATAATTACCAATGATGTCTTTAATCGCGCCTTGACCTTCGAAAACAAAAACGTGGTCCACCATTTTGTCCATGAAATAACGGTCGTGAGAAACCACAATCAAACAACCTTCAAATCCACGCAAATAATCTTCCAACACACTCATTACGAAGATATCCAAATCATTAGTAGGCTCATCTAAAATCAAGAAATTTGGGTTCGACATCAAAACGGTCATCAATTTCAAACGGCGTTTTTCTCCACCGCTCAATTTGTACACGTAATTGTAATGCATGTCGCGGTTGAACAAAAATTTCTCTAAGAATTGTGCTGCTGAAAGTTGCTTTCCTTTTTCTAATGGAATAAATTCTGCAATATCGCGAATGATGTCGATTACTTTTTTGTTTTCATCTACTTGAATCAATTCTTGGCTATAATATCCAAAAACAACTGTATCGCCAACAACCACTTTTCCAGCGTCTAAAGGCTCACGGTCTTGAATCATGTTTAAGAAAGTAGATTTTCCAGTTCCGTTATTTCCAACAATTCCCAAACGTTCTTTGCGTTGAAAATCGTAAGAAAAATTGTCGATAATTTTTTTCTCTCCATAAGATTTGGAGATTTTATGCAATTCCAAAATTTTGGTTCCCAAACGTTCCATTTTCACAGGAATGTCCATTTCAGAATCGTCAATGCGTTGACTAGCGGTTTTTTTAATGTCTTCAAAAGAATCAACACGTGCTTTTTGTTTGGTTCCACGCGCTTTCGGCTGACGACGAATCCAATCCAATTCTTTTTTGAAAGTGTTTCGCGCTTTGTCAATAGTAGATTGCAATTGATCTTGTCTTTCAGCTTTTTTCTCCAAATAATAGGAGAAATTTCCTTTGTATTTATAGATAGTTTTATCGTCTAATTCTAAGATTGTATCACAAACAACTTCTAGGAAATAACGGTCGTGCGTCACCATTAAAATCGTTGATTTCGATTTTGAAAGGTATTCTTCCAACCATTCGATCATGTCTAAATCCAAGTGATTGGTTGGCTCATCAAGCAATAAAAAATCAGCATCAGAAACCAATACTTTGGCCAAATTGACGCGTTTTTTCTGTCCACCAGACAAACTACCGATTAACAAATCTGTATTGTCTAATTTCAACACGGAAAGAATTTGTTCAACACGCAATTCGATGTCCCAGGCATTCAAATCGGTCATTTCTTCAAAACATGCATGAATGGCCTCTTCATCGCCGTTTTTCATCGCGATGTTGTACTTTTTGACCGCTAAAATCTCTGGCAAATCATGAGAAAAAACCGCTTCTAAAATCGTTTGATTGTCGTCCAAATTTTCTGTTTGCTCCATGAAAGCGACACGAATATCGTTTCTGTAAACAATTCTTCCAGAATCATATTGCTCCAACTCCATCAAACAACGCAACAAAGTTGTTTTTCCGCTACCATTTTTTGCTACAATGGCTACTTTTTGTCCAAGATCAATACCGAAATTGAGGTCAGCAAAAAGTACTCTATCACCAAATGATTTTGTGAGATTTTCAACGGAAAGATAATTCATGAATTGTTTTTTTCTTGAGTAATGGTTTGAATGCTATTTTTTGCAATTCAAGCGTGCAAAGGTACGGGAAAGTTTTAAATAGGAAGAGTGTTTGCACTTTTAAGTGGCAAATAAATGAATTTCAAAAAGAAAATTTGAAACTGAAATAATTGTAAAATGAAAAGCTAAAATCTAGCAATCTACCTCAGGCGATTCACTGAATCAATAAGTTTTTTGTCTTTATTGATGGATCTAACAGCGAGCAACATCAACGGAAATCCTAAAACGAGTATGTAAAATCCAAAACCTAGGGAAAGTGTTACTTTGTCTTGGTCGGTGAAATATTTACCTAAAAAGGCGCCAAATCCTACAAAAACCAAAACTACGAAATAGAACATGGCTGCAAATCTTGCTACTGCCAATTGGGTTTTCAAATTTTTAAATAAAATCAATGCGAAGAAACAAACGATCATCAACAAAATTGCGCCAACATAGAATGGCAAAGAAAGCAGATTGATATTTTCGCCGGTTTCATTCATTTGCTGAACTCCCATGACATTCACACGAAAAACCATTTCTCCAGCATGGAAATTAAAAATGCTCACTCCCAAAGAGATAATTGTTAGAAATACCAAAACAATGGCTAAATAAACTGTTTGAATGCGTTGAATCATGGTGTGAATTATTTATGCAAAGATAAAGTTTTGTTTGGATTTTGAAAGGTTGAAATAGAAATCAAAATGTTATAAATTTTCACTTTTTAAAAGCAAAAATAGTACAAACTGAATTTTTGACAATACCATCACCATTCTCAATGATTACTTCCAACGAATCGAAATCGGAATATTTGAATTTCGAAATCAAACGTGCATCAATTGGATAAAAATTATTCAAACTAGCAACACGAGTTCCGATATAATCTACACACAATTCTTCTCGCTGCTCATTTCTGTATCCAAACAACAACGCTTTGGGAACACTTTTTTCCGAACTGATTTGTTGAAAGTAATTCAATTGTAATGCAATTTTAGAATCCTGCGTTTTTGAATCTGCCTTGAAAAATAAACTGGGCAAAGTTCCATGAAATTCTTTGGCAGAATTGATTTTTGAATCCAGTTTCCAAACTTTCTTTGTTGGCTCAAATTTAAAGCTCTCCACTTTTTTATAATCTTTCAGTTCAAAATTCGGCGGTTTGGTATGGAAAACCCATTCAAATCTGGCGCCTTGTTGCAAAAATATTTGTTCAAAGCGCGCTTGATTCATGTCTGCGTAATGTAAAATAGATCGAACCAATTGGAAATTTAAAATCAAGTTGTATTGAATCATCAAAAATGTAAAAACAACAATGAGTAATTTGAAAAATCGATTCAATAGCTGAATCATGAAGACAATTGGAATAATCAAAACAGGAAAAATATCAATCATCGCGCGCATCCCTAAACTTCCACCATAATACCAACACCACCAGGAGGCAAGTACATATGTATAAATCAATATGAAAATCAAAAACCAAAGCAAAGCAAAACGATTCGATCGATACAAAAACCACAAAGCTGGAAAAATCAACAACAAAAACGGTGAATAAACAAAAAGTCCTTTGCGAAATCCAAACAAAACTTCTGGAATTTTTGGATTTGTCAGGAAATCAAATTCTTCGGTACTGTATGCATTGAATTGCCAAATTCCATGCTGCGAATGGATGTTCCAAAACTGCAAGAAAATCAAAAAACCAAAAATCAAAACACCTAACAAAATTGCCCATTTTTGAGTAGAAAAAATATTTTTGATGTGATCCCAAAGTTGATTCATTGAATTGAAAAAGAATGGAATAAAAAGTACAATAAGCAAATTAGTTGGCCTAATGATCGTGATTAGCCCCAACAAAAAGAACAGCCACATCAAATCTTTCTTTGTTTGATTTTCTGCATAATTCTTTACTTTCAAAAGGAAAAAAGCAACCAAACCAAAAGTGTATACATGTGAAAATGAAGGGTCATAAACAATGTAATAATTCAAATTTGTTCCAAAAGTCAACCCGGTAATTCCTATCAAAATCGCAACTCTAGAAACTCCAAACTTTCGAAGTAGGCTTAATAAACTCAAGACGCCCAATAACCAAAACGCCAACGCTGCTGCAAAAACAGAAAACTGATAACTTAGCGAATACCCATCGGCATCTCCACCAAAAAGTTTTGTAAACTGATGATTGATCCAAAAAAATGGCGACATGCAAATCGCAGTACCAATAAAATATTTGTCTTGAAACTGTTTTTCATTTTTGGGAGAAATTCCCTGAAAAAATTTCTCCTTTGGATATTTGTTTTGAATGAAATGAGCGAATTCAAAATTATTTGTTTGATAAATCAAATATTGAGGTAAATAAGCATAATAACCACTTCCATCACTTGTTATGTTCGCGCCAACTTCGTGTTTGTGCTTGTTGTGACTTGAGTATTTATAATGTTTATCGCCTTGCGCACCTAAAATGTAGGTCATGACAATCAACAAAACAACCGTCGCTGATTTATGATTAAACCAATTCAAAAATTTATTCAAAAATTTCATTTTTGCGCAGTTTGTCTTAACCAAAAATCCATCAAAACAATCGCTGTCATTGCCTCAACAATCGCCACGGCACGCGGAACAACACAAGGATCGTGTCTTCCTTTTCCGTCTAATGTAATTTCATTTCCAGCAGAATCGATGCTTGGTTGAGATTGCATAATTGTCGCCACAGGTTTGAAAGCAGTTTTGAAATAAATCGGCATTCCGTTACTTATTCCACCCTGAATTCCACCACTATAATTCGTTTTGGTTGAACCATCGCTTTTGAAAATATCATTGTGCTCAGAACCCAACATTTCAGCACTAGAAAAACCTGAACCAATCTCAAATCCTTTGACAGCGTTGATTGAAAGCATGGCTTTTCCTAATTCTGCGTGTAATTTATCAAAAACTGGTTCGCCTAATCCTGCCGGAACACCCTGAATAACACACGAAACGCAACCACCGATTGTATCGCCATTTTTGCGTGTTGCCAAAATTAATTTCTCCATTTCCTGTGCTAAAATCAAATCTGGGCAACGAACTGTGGTGCTTTCAATTAAATTAAAATCAACTTCTTGAATCGCTTCATCGGTCATTTTGATTTTTCCAACTTGCGAGACAAATCCATGAATCGAGATTCCTTTTTGGTTCAAAAACAATTTTGCCAAAGCACCGGCTACTACTCTACTGGCAGTTTCTCTTGCGCTAGATCTTCCGCCTCCTCGATAATCCCTGTGTCCATATTTCTTATCGAAAGTAAAATCAGCGTGAGATGGACGAAATTGGTCTTTTAAATGTTCGTAATGATTTGATTTAGCATCTTCATTTGGAATCAAAAATCCAATTGGCGCGCCAGTGGATTTCCCTTCAAAAATTCCGGATAAAAATTGCACTTGGTCAGATTCTTTTCTTTGTGAAACGATATTAGATTGACCTGGTTTGCGTTTGTCTAGTTCAGCTTGGATGAAATCGAAATCAATTTCAATATTTGATGGAAAACCATCAATCACCCCGCCAATGGCAGTGCCATGTGATTCACCGAATGTTGAAACCGTAAATAATTTTCCGTAAGTTGAACCAGCCATCGTTGAATTTTGAAAGATGAAAAATCTCAGTAAAGTTAATGAATTAGTAGAAACTGAATCAAAAAAAAAGAATCAACCCATTGCTGAATTGATTCTTTTTGAAACTTGATACTAATATTATTTACAGATTGTTTCTTCTGTCATTTTCAATATTTTACGAACTTCTTCCAAAGTTGGTGCTTCCGCATAAGTTCTCAAAACTGGCTCAGTTCCTGAAGCACGAATCATCAACCATCTTTCGTCATCAAAGAAATACTTCCATCCGTCAATCGTTTTCACTTCGCGGATTTTATAGTCACCAAAATGCGTGTAAACATTGTTATTGCAATTTGCGATAATGCTTTGTTTCAACGATTCTGTAATGTGTAAATCATTTCTTTCAAATTTAAATTCACCCACAATTTCGTAAACCTCATCGATTAATTCATCCAAAGATTTTCCTGATTTCGCCATGAATTCCCAGATGATCAATCCCATCCAAATTCCGTCTCTTTCAGGAATGTGCCCTTTGGTAGCAATTCCACCAGATTCTTCACCACCCAATAAAACGTCTTGCTCAACCATGATTGTAGCGATTTCTTTGAAACCGATTTTGGTTGTGATGTGCTCCAAACCGTAATGTGCAGCTAATTTTTCGATGCGTGGCGTACAGCTGAATGCAGTTACCACCTTACCTGACATATGTTTGTATTTCACCATGTAGTGAATCAACAATAAGATGATGTGGTGAGAATCAACAAATTCTCCTTTTCCGTTGTATAAACCGATTCTATCAGCGTCACCATCGGTTGCCAAAGCGCAATCGATATGACCATCTGCAATAATGAAATTGGCTAATTCTTGTAAGTTTTTAGCAATTGGTTCTGGCGCTTGCCCGTAAAAAGAAGGATTGTGCTCACAGTGTAAAAAATGTGTTTCTGGCAAAATTCTTTTCATTGCATTTTGTCCTGCACCGTACATCGCGTCGTAAGCCAATCTCAATCCAGAATTTTTAATTGCTTCTAAATCAAAATTCGCTTTGACGTGATCAACATAACGCGTTTCTAAATCAACGATTTCCAATTGACCTGATGCGATGGCATCTTTCAAGGAAATACTATTTAAATCTAAGGTATTTGTCTCAGGAATAATATCTTCCACTTCTTGCACATGTGCTGGAGACAAAGGTCCTCCGAAATAGGCTTTCAATTTGAAACCATTATATGCCGGTGGATTGTGGCTTGCAGTGATTACAACACCAATTCCACAATTGAATTGATTCGCAGCCAGTGAAATCATTGGAGTTGAAACAAAACCTTTCGACATTTTTACATGAATCCCTTGACTCAAGAAAACTTTTACAGCAGTTTCAACAAACAATTCACCAGCAAAACGACAATCATGACCAATAACAATGCTTGGTTTTTCATAATTTTGTTTTGTCCAATTACCGGTTGCAATTGCCACTCTCGCAACATTTTCCACCGTGAATTCGTCTGCAATGATTGCTCTCCATCCGTCAGTTCCAAATTTAATTTTTTGTGCCAATGTATCTTGTTTTAAAATTTTCAACTGCAAATATAGGAAATAAGGTTTATCAATTTGTTATATTATTTCTAGAATATTTTAATAGTCAAGTTGTTAATCTCATTAAAAGCATGCTTAACAATAATTTAAATTTGAGCAATTATTTTCATCAATTGTTTACTTACTTTTGTTCCATGCAAAAGATACTTTTTTCACTTTTAATAGTATTGGCTTTTAATGCAAAGGCGCAAGACTACAAGATTGGTTTTTACAATGTAGAAAACCTTTTCGACACAATTAATGATCCGAATAAAGACGACGAAGAATTTCTTCCAAGCGCTGAAAATAATTGGAATGGAAAGCGCTACATGGAAAAAATCACACACATCAATCAAGTGTTGGGTGAAATGGGAAATGTGTTGGCAGTTGGAATGGTTGAAATTGAAAATGCAAATGTGTTGAGAGATGTTATTCGTTTTTCTCCAACAATGTCTAAAACGCATGGAGTTGTTCATTACGAAAGTCCTGACGAGAGAGGAATTGACGTTGGTTTGATTTACGATAGCATTCATTTGAAATTGCAAAAATCTGGTTCAATTCGTTTTACTTTACCAGGAATGGAAAAACCAAGTTCACGTGATATTTTATGGTCAAAATTCACTTCAAAGAAAGACACGATTTTTATGATGGTCAATCACTGGCCAAGTCGTCGTGGTGGTGAGGATAAAAGCGAACCAAACCGCTTGGAAGCAGCCAAAAATGCAAGAATTTTCATTGATTCAGTTTTGAACGTAAATCCAAAAGCGAAAATCATTTTCATGGGTGATTTAAACGATTATCCAACAAACAAAGCGCCGATGTTGATTGCTGAAAAGTTGCAACCACAAATCATCAAATCATCAGGAGAATTTGGTGGAAGTTACTTCTACAACAATGCGTGGGACATATTAGATCACATGATGGTTTCTCCGGGAAGTTTTAGCAAAAAGTGTTTCAAAGTAGTACCAAACTCTGGCAAGATTTATTCTCCAAAATATTTGATGGAAGAATACAAAGGAAACATTCAACCGTTCAGAACGTATGGAGGAAAGAAATACTTGGCAGGATATTCAGATCACTTGCCTGTTTCAATAACAGTGAAATTGAAATAAGAAAACACTATAAAATGAAAAAAGTATTCTTTAGGGAATACTTTTTTTTTGCTCTAAAAATCAAATCTATCAAGGCAATTGCGTCACGTACAGAAACTTTTTTTGCGCGGATTCAAACGGGCGATAAATGTAATACGCTCTTCCGCCATTAATCGCAATTTTGTCTACGTACTTGTGCTCAAATTGAATTTTGTCTCCCAAAACACCAGTTCTCAAATCGATTTTCTGGACAGAACAAATTCCAGCTTTTTCAAAAAACGCATAAACTTCGCCTGTAATTTCGTCTTGAAGTAAGTTTCTTTTCCAACCAGTTTGTTTGGGTTGATAATGATGAAAAATAGGAATACTGTCTAATTTGTTTCCTCTCGAATCGAATGAAAACAGCAAATCTTTATAATAATCAAATACATAAATTGAATCATTTCTGCGAAACATCGGTGCATACAATTCTTTGTAGTAAACTGTATTCGTGAAATAATTCGCGCCAACCCAAATTTCTTTGTCGATTCCTGTTTCTATCTCTTTGTTGGCAGCCCAAAGTTTGGTTCTCACATCTACCCATTTGTATTCAGCGCGATACAATTCCATCATCAAGTCATCTTTGATTTCCATGATTTTTGAATAGGTTGAATCCAATTGGTCAAAAGACAAATAGTCGAACGCTGGATAATTCGGATTAAAATTGGAAAAAAACAATTTAGATTGCACCGTATCTACTACTGGAAAAATGTATTTCATGTAATACGCTTTGTCTATCGTAGAAATACCAATATTACTCTTTTCTCTGTGAATTCCATAAACGCCATTATCGCACACGACATGTACATTTCCGCGAAAATCATGAATCAGTTCTTTTGGATTTTCTTTCAATTTGAAACTTTGTAATACTTGTTTTCCATCGTAAATCAACAATTCACTTCCTTTGTCTAATCTCTTTGGATAAGCCAACAAAAGCAATTCTCCATTGGGCAAAATTTCAAAATCAGAAACGCTTAATTTTTCAGATTGAAAAAGCACTTGTACGGCGCCGGGAGCCAGAACGACAACCTCGTTGAGCATTTTGACTTTCATTTTAGTTAGGAAAACAGTTTTTCTGATTGTATCTCCCTCTGAAATTGATTTTGGTGGAAAAACAGCCAATGATTCAGAATCGTAATAACCATGATCCATTGAAATAGTGAACTTTTCGGTAGAAAGCAATTTGACAAATATTTTGCCTGAAAAATTAGACTTCGCTTTAAAGGAAGAATCTTCCAATTGAAAAAGTGCATTTACATTTGGAATATTTTCTTGCGTGTTTTTGTCTTTGCAATTTAACTCAAATACAAAACTCGTTTGCGCGTTTACTTTTACTACCAGCAAAAGCAAAACAATGAATAGCCATTTTTTCATAGTTTGTCAATTTCTAGAAAGATGCAAGTTTGAGCAAAATTCCATAAAAAAAGCTCCCAAAATAAATTGGAAGCTTTCAAAAAATAAATATTTAAAATTAAGCTTTTAAAATCCAGCCAAAAGTATCTTCTACTTCACCTGATTTAATGGCATCCATGAAAGCACTTACTTTGTTAGAAAAAGTTCTTCCATCGATTGGAGGCAATTCTAAAATTTCGTCTCTGTAACCAATTTTAGCAATGTGTGCAATTGTAGCGGCTGTTCCAGCACCAAAAGCTTCTGTCAAACTTCCGTCTTTGATTGCATCAACCAATTCTTTCACACTTACTTTACGCTCTTCTACTTCCATTCCCCAAGATTGAGCAACTTCAATAACACTGCGTTTGGTAATTCCTCGTAAAATTGTATCGCTGTCTTCAGAAGGTGTAATTAATTTTCCATTGATGACCAACATGATGTTCATTGTACCACTTTCCTCAATGTACTCATGTGTTTTGGCATCTGTCCACAACAATTGGTGGAAACCTTTCAATTGACCTTGTTTTGCAGGATACAATGAAGCACCGTAATTTCCAGCAGCTTTTGCTCTTCCTACTCCACCTTCAGCAGCTCTAGTATAATGTTCTTCAATTTTCACATTCACAGGCTCTGAATAATAAGCGCCAACAGGACAAGTAAAAATGATAAATTTATATGTTTCAGAAGGTCTAATTCCTACAAACTCATCTGTTCCGAACATAAATGGACGAATATATAATGAATATCCAAGTCTATTTGGAATCCAATCACTATCAACTTCTGCTAATTTTCTCACACATTCCACGAATAAATCTTCAGGAACGATTGGCATACACATACGTTCACAAGACTCATGAAAACGACGCGCATTCATTTCAGGACGAAAAATCAACACATCGCCAGCGGCAGATTTGTTTGCTTTCATTCCCTCAAAAATCGCTTGACCATAGTGAATAGCAGAAGTTGCAGGATGAAATGAAAAACTTCCAAACTCCATAATTTCTGCTTCTTGCCAAGCTCCATCTCTGTACTCCATCATCAACATGTGGTCAGAAAACACTTTACCAAAAGGCAAATTTTCCCAATCTACTTGACTGATTTTGGAATGTTGAGTTGGGGTCACTCTAATGTTTGTTTTTTCTTGTAACATAATCTTTTTTTCGATGTGCGAATATAATTGAATTATTTAGGGAATTCAAGTTTTTAGAGATATTCTCACTATTTATTTTGTTAATTTTGACGAACGGTTATAATCTGCACAACTTTGGAGCAAAGTAGAAATATTTTAAAAAAATACTGGGGATTTGATCTTTTTCGTCCAATGCAAGAAGACATTGTCGATTCTGTGATTTATGGAAAAGATACTTTGGCGCTTCTTCCAACTGGAGGAGGGAAATCTATCTGCTTCCAAGTGCCTGGAATTGCGCGTGAAGGAATCACAATTGTTGTTTCTCCGTTGATCGCTTTGATGCAAGACCAAGTAGAACAACTTCAAAAAAGAGGCATCCGCGCCAAAGCAATTACCAGCGGAATGTCGTACCGAGAAATTGATATTACACTCGACAATGCCCGTTTTGGCGGATTGGATTTTCTATATACTTCTCCTGAAAGATTGCAAACTCCGCTTTTCATCGAAAGATTCAAGCGAATGAATGTTGGATTAATTGTGGTTGATGAAGCACATTGTATTTCTGAATGGGGCCATGATTTTCGTCCTCCTTACAGACAAATCAGTGAACTGCGCACTTACCAACCAAATGTTCCGATTATTGCGCTCACGGCAACCGCTACGCCAGAAGTAAAAGAAGATATTATTGCTCAGTTGAATCTGAAAAATCCTGAAATTTTTGAAGGACCTTTTTTAAGACCAAATTTGAGCTACGAGATTTATCCGGTAAACAATAAAGTAAATTCCATTATTAAATTGGTCAAACAGTTTGAAGGAAACAGCGGAATTATCTATTGTCAAAAAAGAAAAAGCGTCAAAGAAGTTGCGAATTGGTTGATCAGCGAAGGAAATAGAGTTGGAATTTACCACGGAGGAATGGATGCCAAAAGCAGATCTGAAATGATGAGCGCTTGGTTGAAAGGAGATTTACCGATTATGGTTGCTACGAATGCCTTTGGGATGGGAATCGACAAACCCAATGTTCGTTATGTGATTCATTACGAATTCCCCAACAACATTGAAGCGTATTTTCAAGAAGCTGGACGCGCTGGACGTGATGGAATGGAATCTAGAACGTTTGTGTTTTACGAAACCAGAGATTTGGAAGAAACAACTTTGCAAATCGACAAACAATTTCCTCCTATTGAAACTGTGAAGAATACTTACAGTTCACTTTGCAATTATTTGAAATTGGCAGTCGGTTCGGGTGAAGGAGAAACCTATCCCGTTAACTTAAAAACATTGACCGATAACTTCAAATTGGATTTGATTGAAACTTATCAATCCTTGAAAATATTGGAAATGAACGGTGATTTACAATTCACTGAAAGCGTTTTTCACCCAACAAAAATTAAATTTTCAGTTGGAAATACTGTTTTGTACAGTTTCCAAATAAAACATGAAAACACAGCCAATTTAATCACATTAATTTCAAGAAGTTATCCAGGGATTTTCGACCAATATTTTGAACTTCATGAAGCAGAATTTTGTAAGCGATTGAATATTTCTCCTATAGAATTAGAAAAACAATTGAAATTCTTGGAGCAAAATGGAATTTTAGATATCAATTGGAAAACAGATTTGCCTTTGGTGACATTTTTAACAGAAAGAGTTCCTGATCAAAATTTTAGATTGATTGAATCAGTTTACCACAACCGCAAAGACTTAGCAGAAAAACGTTGGTTTAAAATGCGTGAACTTCTTACGCTTCCTGTTTGTCGTTCCCAATACATCATTCAATATTTCGGTCAAGATTCAAATCCTTGCGGAAAATGTGATCATTGTCGATCTTTGAAAAGGGAAGATTACACGCAAGAAGAAATCGGCGAATTGCTCTTAGAAAAGCTGCATGAGCCTTATTCTTTAGAAGAAATCAAAGCAGCATTTTTACACATCAAACAAGACCAAATTATCCGTGTGCTCAACTGGCTCATGCAAGAAGAACGGATTTTTTACAAGGATGGGAAATACAGTTGGTGAATATCAGACAGAGAATGTGAATGTGAATGAGAATGTGAATGAGAATGAAAAAAGAAATTAATCACCTCATTTTCATTCTGCTTCTCACTCTGTTGAGCAGACAGAGAATGTGAATGAGAATGAAGAAAGAAATTAATCACCTCATTTTCAATCTGCTTCTCCCTCTGTTAATTTAATTTTCCCCTACTTGCTGTCTCCACATTGCGTAATACAATCCTTTTTGCTCAACCAAATCGTCGTGTTTTCCTGATTCTATGATTTTTCCTTTTTCCAAGACGTAAATTGTATCGGCGTACATGATTGTCGATAAACGGTGTGCAATCAAAATTGTCAAGTGATTTTTTGAATCTGAAACTTCTCTGATAGTATGCGAAATTTCCATTTCTGTCAATGAATCCAAAGCACTTGTCGCTTCGTCAAAGACCAATAAACGTGGATTTCTAATCAATGCTCTGGCGATAGATAAACGTTGTTTTTCTCCTCCGGAAATCTTGATTCCGCCTTCTCCAATCACTGTATCAATGCCATTTTCAGCTCTTGCAACTAATCCTTGACAAGCTGATTTTTCCAACGCTATCATAATTTCTTCGTCTGTTGCATCTGGTTTTACAAACAACAAATTTTCTTTGATTGTCCCTGAAAACAGCTGAGATTCTTGCGTTACAAATCCCAATTGATGGCGTAATTCATTTTTGTCAATTTGATTGTGAGGAACGTCATTGTAAATCACTTCTCCTTCATTCGGTTGATATAAACCAACCAATAATTTTACTAAAGTCGTTTTTCCGCTTCCACTTGGACCGACGAATGCAATCGTTTTCCCAGTTGCGGTTTCAAAATTGACGTCAATCAAAGATGCTTGCGTGGCACTTTTGTGTTTAAAGCCAACATTTTTAAACGCCACTTTTTGAATTCCACCCATAGGAGTTGGAGTTGCTGATTGTGGTTCAACTTCTGTTTTCAACAAGTCTTCGAAATTTTGCAACGACACTTCGCCTTCACGGTAAAGTTGAATGATATTCCCAAGTTCTTGCAAGGGATTAAAAATCGCAAATGAGAAGAAAAACAAAGTAAAATATTGACCTAAAGTGATTCTATCGTCGAATACTAAATACATCAACAAAATAATCAAGGAATTTCGCAATAAGTTGATTATTGTACCTTGCACAAAACTCAATGAACGAATGAATTTGACTTTCTTCAATTCAAGTTTCAAGATTTTGTTGGTTGTGGTATTCAAACGTTCAATCTCCTGATCTGCCAATCCTAAACTTTTTACCAATTCAATGTTTCTCAAAGATTCAGTAGTTGAACCAGCCAAAGCAGTTGTCTCGCCAACAATCACTTTTTGTATCACTTTGATTTTTTTGCCTAAAACAAAACTGATTCCTCCAATGATTGGAATCGTCAACAAATAAACTGGTGCAATCAGCCAGTAAATTCTGAAAGAATAAACTGAAACGAAAACGATGGAAACCAAACTGGTAAAGATGATACCAATAAAAGAGGCAATTAACCTTTCAGAATCTTGTCTTGTCTTCTGAAGTTTCCCCAACGTTTCTCCGCTTCTTTGATCTTCAAAAACTTGGTAAGGCAAAGCCAATGAATGCGTGATTCCTTTTTTGTAAATATCAGCACCTACGCGTTGCGTAACCACATTGGTGAAATAATCTTGAAAATTTTTGGCAATTCTTGAAATCATTGCAACGCTAATTGCAACACCGACCCAATACATTACTCCCCAGATAAATCCTGAGAAATTATTTTTGTAATCTGCAACTTTGCTTCCATAATCATCGACGATGTGGCGAATAACAACACTGTCCATCAATGAAAAAACTTGATTAATAGTTGCTAAAATGAGAGCAAGAAAAATGTACTTTTTGTAATTCTTAAGGTAACTTAATAAAATGCGCATTGGAAAAATTTTGAAATGTGTATGTGTAAATTTGAGCCGTAAAATTAGTGCTTTTAATTGAAAGTTCGCTCCGCCAACTAATCCCTAAACCCTATCTGCTAAAGCAAAGGAGCAATATGTCTTTCTTTTTTATCTTCGAAAATATCTGCAATAGTGACCAAAATTCCTGTTTCTTCAACATCCCCGAAGTCTGCATTTACAGCGGTTCCAAAGGTTTTCATTGTTGGTGAAAGATTCATGTAAATGTTAACCAAAGGTGGAATATTTTCTCCATGTCCGCGAACAAATGAATTTAAGACTTTGAAACCATCTTTGAAATCCAAACCTTTTAATTGACTGTTTACGAAGTCCCTGTCGTAATTTTGTTGCAGAGGCTCAAACGGTTTCATCAAATTTTCATTGTCTGGAAAATAGGTATGCATGAAATGCAACAAGAAATCCCTCGATTCGCGATCGTAATTTGGATACATCGTTACTTTTCCGAAAAAATATTTGATTGATGGATTGAAAACTACCAATGCACCCAAGCCATCCCAAATATTGTCCAAAGCAAACAATCCTTTGCGCGGATTTACTGAAGGTTGGAAATTTGGCTGAACAAAACTTCGTCCCAATTCAATCGTATGAGGCAAATATTCATTTACAAATTTCTCAGAAAAGTCAAAATAATGACTTGTCGAAAGTTTGATTTCATCTGAACCAGGAATGATTGCTTTGTCGCACATGATGTATCTGTATCCACCCACAATTTCCTCATCTTCTGGTGACCAAACGATTAATTGTTCGTAGCAAATATCGTCTGTATCAAATTCATCTAAATCTACTGGCAAACCAGTTCCACCACCAGCTGCACGAAAAGTAACCTCTCTCAATCGTCCAATTTCTTGAATTGTATTCGGCGCATTGTGAACGTTTACAATGTAAATTTCATTGTCGCCTTTGCGCGTTTTACGGATAAATCGAGCTTCGTTCAATTCACTTTTAAGGATTGATTTATCTATTGGATCGATTACTGGTAAAGTATTCATTTTGTTTGTTTTAATTTGATGAAAAGATTATTTGGACATTTCATAAACCGATTCTCTGATCCACGCAGCACATTCTTTTTGAGTTTTGAATGTTTTCATTTGCTCAGGATAAATCGGTTTGCCGACAATCAATTTCATTTTCACGTTTTTTTGCTTGAAAAGTTCATTTGCTAAGTACAACATTTCCAAGTTTACTTTGATTCCTAAAAAGGTTCTTAAATTCGATAATCTGTAGAAAAAATTAGACAATTTTCCATCGATGTAAATCGGAATAATCGGATGATTGTGTTTTTCTGAAAGTGTAACAAACGTTTTCTTCCAAGTCAAATCTCTCACCAATCCTTTTTTCTTGCGACTTACCAAACCAGCTGGAAAAATACAAACTGCTTTATCCGAACTGAATAAATCATCAATCTTTGAATGCGTGCTGTCAGAATTTTTTCCGTGTTTGTTCACACCAACAAACATGCCACGCATTCCTTCTAAATTCAATAGCAAATCATTCACAATAAACTTCAAATCAGTTCGGTGATTGCGCAAAGAAGAAACCAGCGCCATCGCGTCCATACCTCCCAATGGATGATTGATTGCCAATGTAATTCCGCCAGTTTGGGGAATATTTTCAATTCCTTCAATTTCTACATCGATGTTGAAAAAGTCGATGACTGCTTTGCAAAAATCTTCGTTTTTTTGCGTTGGATGGTCTATTAAAAATTGATTGATTTCATCTTGATGCAAAATTCGCTCAAGATATTTTACAACAAAACCTGGCAACCACTTAAGTAACCTTGGATTTTTGCTGTGAATCAAATTCCTAATATCAATAAACTTTTCCTTTTTCACCTCTGCCATTTGTGCTACAAAAGTAAGTTTATTCCCTTAATTTTCGAAGCATTGATTGAATTGAATTTTCAAATCTGGGTCAAGGAACACAAACTAAAGTGTCGAAAAATGTCGAAAATCCTGCCCAAACTCCCAATGCGCCACCTTTGATATTCGTTTGAATATTGGTCGGCGAAGCAAATGGATTTCCGCCTGTTTGCATTTGCAAGTACTTTCTTTCCATAAATTCAAAAACTGGATAATCCATTTTAGAAAACTTGATTACCACAGTGTCTCCTAGCTTATAGTAGCCTTTGTACTCATTCGGAATCGAATCATTGTCATAAGATTGTGGATTTTCATAGAAAAACTCAAAAGTCAAACCGTTGAAAAATTCGTCATCTGTCACAGGATTAAATGTTTCAGCAAAATTGGCATCTCGTGGTGTTCCGTCAAAATTCTTATTGATGCATTTCGCTTCCCATTTATAAGCATCTCTCAGCGGTAAAGGATCTGTCAACCAAGCATGTGCATATCCGTATTCTGTAAACCCTGGTTCTGGTTTCCAATATAAACTATTTAATGGTGTTGGAGGTAAAATGGTTGTTGAAGAAGTATATGTTTTACCATCATAAACGACAGTTAAGTCATACGTTTTACCGACTTGACCAAAAATCGCTGTGTTGAACGATGTATATGCACACAAATGATAATTTGCCAATTCGTCGACTGGAATTCCAAAAAATTGGGCTGCCAACTCTTCAGTACCTGCAGGTAAATCGTCAGAACAAATTTCTTCCAACACTACGGTTGTTGTTCCGTCGCTGACAGTGATTACTGCACCTGAAACAAATCCGTTCAAAAATGCAGATAAATCCGTTGTTGCATAAATGTCCTTTGATTTTGACAACAGAACGAAAGGCGGTTGTCCTGTTTCAATAAAACCATCGATGACCAGTTGTTCTTGGTGACCAGGAATATCAATTTTCACTTCTTTCTCGCAAGAAATCAAAATCAAGAAAACCGAAAGCAATAATATGAAGTACTTTTTCATAACTAAAATTCAAAATTCCAAGTTGCGCTTGGGATGATTGGAAATAAAGTAACTTGTTTGACAGAAATCTTAAAGTCATTGGTCAACAATCCTCCTTGATTGTCGATGTATAAGAAATAGGGATTTGCGCGGTTGTAAACGTTGTAAATCGAAAAATTCCAATTGCTTCTAAATTTCTTTTTGACTTCAATCGTTTCACCCGTTTGCGGATTGGTTTTCTTTTTCGTTGGTCGATCGTACAATGTTGCTGAAATATCCAAACGGTGATAAGGCGCCATTCTGGTTGAATTTCTCAATCCATAATTGAACAAAATACTTTGATCTTGCACATACCAACTGTTTGGCAACGTCAAGGTATTTCCTGAAGCATAAATAAAACTCGCGCCAAAAGTCCAACGGTCGTTGAGTTTATATCCTGCAACAACAGTTAAATCATGACGTCGGTCGTATTTTGCTGGAAAAACTTCTTTTTGTAAATCTGGAAATAAACGTTCTGTTTTTGCCCAAGTGTAGCCAATCCAACCTGTTAATTTACCTGTTGCCTTTTTGATGAAAAATTCAGCACCATAACTCCAACCTTTACCAAAAACCAATAAATTATCTGTATTGTCATTCACATTGTCAGATGGTAAAGCACCTTGTTTGTATTCAATCAAGTTTTTCATTCCTTTATAATACACTTCAACAGATGCTTCGTATTTATTGTCTTTGAAATTTTGAAAATAACCGATGGAAGTTTGCCATCCTTTTTGCGGTTTGGCAATGTCTGTTGTTGGAAACCAAATATCCGTTGGCAACGAAACTGCACTCAATGAAGTCAGGTGAACATATTGATAATTATATGCATAACCTGCTTTGATAGAACTTTTTTTACTTAACAACCAACGAACAGAAATTCTTGGTTCAAAACCTTGGTAAAATTTGATTAAATCGCCTTTGTTGTATTGAACTACGGAATCATTTCCATTGATTGGACTGTGAATAAATCGTTTGAATGGTCCCACAAATTGATACATGCTGTAACGCAATCCTGCATTGAATCTGATTTTTTCATTCAAATCAAATTCATCTAAAAAATAAACCGCTGATTCGTGGCTGTACAATTTTTGTGCTTCGCCTGTGTCAAATTGCGTATCGTCTTGAGATGCAGAAACGCTTGTTGGTGTGAAAGTGTGATACAAATATTCAGCGCCCCATTTCAATTTGTGTCTGGTATTTGGGAAGTAAGAAAAATCAACTTTTCCACCGACGTCACGGATTCCAGATTTCAAAGAAAATTTAAAATTGTCTTGTTCTGAATTGAAGCTGAACAAATAATCTGTAAAAGTTCCCGTCAAATTCATAAAAAGTTTACTATTGAAAATATGGTTCCAACGAATGGCTGCAATTGCGTTTCCCCAAGGCATTCTGACTGAAAAATCGTCTTTTTTGTTCCCGTATATGAATTGATCTTTTCCGTAATAGCCACTCAAAAAGAGTTTGTCGTTTTTCCCCAAACGGTAATTGGCTTTTAAGTTGAAATCGTAAAAATAATAACCTGATCCAGCAAATGGCGATGATTTTGGGATAAACGATTTCATCAACACGTCAATGTAAGTTCTTCGCGCGGAAATGATAAAAGAACCTTTGTCTTTCACAATTGGTCCTTCGAACGTCAATCTGGAGGAGATCAAACCTAAACCACCTTTAACTTTGAATTGCTTTGAATTTCCCTCGTTCATTTTCACTTCCAAAACTGAAGAAATTCTTCCACCAAAGTTTGCAGGCATTCCGCCTTTGATCATGTTGACACTTTTGACTGCATCGGAATTAAATACTGAGAAAAAACCAAATAAATGCGAAGCATTATAAACTTGTGCTTCATCTAGTAAAACCAAATTTTGATCTGGACCACCGCCGCGAACGTAAAATCCTTGTCCACCTTCAGAAACAGAAGAAACGCCTGGCAACAATTGAATGGTTTTAATGATATCCACTTCACCCATAAAAGCAGGAAGCGTTTTGATCTTTTCCATTTCCAATTCCATTTGCCCAACTTTGGTGCTTGTCACATTTTCACCTCGTTTGGCGTTCACTTCAACTTCTTCCAACACTTCCGTTTCATCAGCCATTTCGAAGTTGAACATTTGATTGGCATTCAAATCAATTTGCTTGGTGATTGTTTTCAACCCATACGCTTTGAATTGAACTTCATAAATTCCTTTCGGAACAGTCAAAGAGTAAAAACCATATTCATTGGAAGTGGCACCCAAATTCAAAGATGGAATGGAAATTTTTGCACCAACAACAGATTCACCTGATTGGGCTTCTGTGATTGTTCCACTCAAAGTAAATTTCTGTTGAGAAAACAAGACGTTTGGTAAAATGAAGGAAACAGCAATAAGTAGTAAAAATCGAAAAAAAGGATTCATTTTCCTTTGTGTTTTAAAGTTACATTGACTATTAAACAATTGCGAGTAAAATTACAAATATTAAATGTAGTTTACATTGCATAAAATGAAGAAATCTTTAAATTTTAAAGAAAATAAATCGACAAAGGTATTTGAAAGTTCGCTACTTTTGTTTCATAGGTACTTTCTTACGAAGAAACAGTGACCTTATTCGTTTTCGAACGAAGCCCATGCAGTATATTTTGAAGCTTAACAAATTTGACCCTAAGGGAAGCCTTCGGTTGACAATGGCGGGCCGCAACAATCTTGTATTGTTTTGATTTTCAAACAGTGGATTACAAAGTCGATCAGTGACCCTAAACGTGTTTCTGAAGTCTTCAGAAATTCAGCTGCATGGGTTATTTTTTACCCGTGAACCGTTTCGCTTTTTCCATAATTGACAATGATAGAGTCCTCATAATCAATCCATTCTTTCCATCTTTTGTTGACATCAATTCCAATACCATATTTTCTAGCAAAACCTAAAAAAGTGGTATAATGTCCTGCTTCGCTGATCATCAATTCTCGGTAGAAATTAGCCAATTCAGGATCGGTAATATTTTCAGAGAGTACCTTAAAACGCTCGCAACTTCTGGCTTCAATCATCGCTGAAAAAAGCAATCTATCAGTCAAAGATTGAATTCTACTTCCGTCTTTTTTCATGAATTTGTACAATTCGTTGACATAATGATCTTTGCGTTCTCTTGCTAAAGTCAAACCTTTGCTTTTGATTAAATCATGAACTTGCTGAAAATGATCCATTTCTTCTTTGGCAATAATCAACAATTCAGTAACCAACTCTTCCAACTCTGAATTGTGCGCAATCATCGTAATCGCATTCGTCGCAGCTTTTTGCTCACACCACAAATGATCCGACAAAATCTCTTCGATATTCGATTCCACAATATTCACCCAACGTGGGTCTGTTGAAAGTTTTAATCCTAACATGATTCTATTTTTAAAGTTCGACAAAGGTACGAAAATCAGTTCGACTAATTTTAAAACGATAGATGCAACTTTTTGTTTTTTTTTGCTATCTTTCGAATATGAAACTATTCATTCTGACTATTTTTAGCTGTATTTTCACAGGTGTTTTTGCCCAAGAAATCGAACATCAGCATTCTATACACCATGCTTTTATTGAAAATAAAGGACAATGGGATAAAAATATTTTATTCAAAACCCATTTTCAAGGAGGAAATTTATGGGTGCAACAAGGTAAATTGCTTTTCCATTTACAGGACTACAGCCATTTCCAAAAAGCGCACGGAAATCCACTTTACACTGAAAACTCAAATACTTTCAAACAAGATGTTGTCCATCTAAATTTTGCTGGAGCGAATGAAATTACGGCAATTGCCAAAGGAAAACCGACAGCAGAATATTACAATTATTTTATTGGAAATAATCAATCCAATTGGGCAAGCGATGTGCATGGATACAATGAAGCAACCTTAATGAACTTATACAATGGCATTGACTTAAAGTTGATTGAGGAACAAGAACAATTGAAATATGAATTTCATGTTGCTCCAATGGCAAATCCAGCGTTGATTCAATTGGATTATGAGGGTCAACAAAAAATCGCTTTAGACAAAGACGGAAATTTGATTGTGACTTCAAAACTCGGAAACATCAGAGAAAACAAGCCTTTTGCTTATCAAATTGTCAATGGAAAAATCAAGAATATCAATTGTGCGTTTGAAATCAAAAACAACAAAGTGCAATTCAAATTAGGGAATTATGATTCAAAAATTCCTTTGGTTATCGATCCGATTTTGGTTTTCGCAACCTACTCTGGCTCGGTGACAGACAATTTCGGAATGACAGCCACTTATGGTTACGATGCCACAGCTTATTCAGCAGGAACGATTTACGGAAATTCTTACCCAACTCCTGACAACAACGCATACGATGTAAACTCCAATTTCACGGTTCAAAATGTGGTAAATTCTGTGACGACAGATGCCTTTATTTCAAAGTATTCTCAAGATGGAACGACGATGATTTGGACCACTTTCTTGGGCGGTGGTGATGATACTCAAGGGACTGAAACTTCGAATAGTTTGATTTGTGACAAACAAAACAACCTTTACATTTATGGAGTGACTTCAAGTACCGATTTTCCAATTCAAGGCGGATATCAGTCAACGCACGGAGGAGGAACTAGTTTATTAATCAGTTCAAATGGAGCCAATTTTGGTTTGACAGGAACAGATATTTATGTAGCGAAATTCAGTGCAAATGGTCAAAATTTGATGGCATCAACCTACATGGGAGGAAGTTTGAATGACGGAGTGAATTACAATATTTTTGGAGGAAATTATCCTGCAAGTAATTACGATTCATTGACTTCAAACTACGGAGATCAATTTCGTGGAGAAATCATGCTAGATTCAAACAACAATGTACTCGTTGCTTCTTGTTCGAGATCTACCAATTTCCCAACTTTGAATGCCGTTCAACCTTCAAACGCAGGAATGCAAGATGGCGTTATTTTTAAATTGAATAATACACTTTCAAACTTGATGTTCTCAACCTACATTGGCGGAAGCAACAACGATGCGTGTTATTCAATTAAGATTGATTCCAGTTACAACATGGTTTTTTCAGGTGGAACTTGTTCGCCCAATTTACCAACCACATCTGGAGCTTGGCAAAACGCTTACAATGGTGGGAAAGCCGATGGTTTTGTCGGGAAATTAAATCCAAGTGGGACAACTTTACAGCGAATTTCATACATCGGAACGACCAATTACGACCAAGCATTTTTTGTGGAAATCGACCGTAATGACAATATTTTCCTACTTGGACAATCCAAAGGTGGCGCATTTCCGATTCTGAATGCTGCTTTTTCAAATCCATCCAGCGGACAATTCATTGCGAAACTTTCTCCGAATTTAACGACGCTTTTAAATTCAACTGTTTTCGGAAATGGAAATACCAATATCAATATTTCTCCTTCGGCATTTTTAGTAGATTATTGTGGGAATATTTATGTTTCTGGTTGGGGCGCCAATTTGCTTCAAAACACCGCGCTCACAGGAATGTCAGTTACTGCGGATGCATTTCAACCAACGCCGCCCAATGGATTTGATTTTTACTTAATGGTAATCAATCGCACATTTAGCACCCTATTATACGGAACTTATTTAGGTGGAAATCAAGCAAGAGAGCACGTCGATGGCGGAACTTCTCGCTTTGACAAAAATGGAATTGTCTATCAGTCAGTTTGCGGAGGTTGTGGCGGACACAGTGATTTCCCAACAACAACCAATGCTTGGTCTAACAACAACTTAAGTTCAAATTGCAACAACATTATTTTTAAATTTGATTTTGAAATTACGCCTCAAGCACAATTTACAGTAGATCACACCAGTGGTTGTGCAGCATTGGAGATTACTTTTGACAATAGTTCCACAACAACAGATTCATTTTTATGGGATTATGGAAATGGAAATGTAGATTCAACAACCGTAAACCCAACATTTACTTACATTCATCCTGGGGTTTATGATGTCTATTTATATGTAACGGACAGCATTTGCTTGATTACAGATACTGCGTTGGTAACAATCACAGTTTTTGATTCTTTGCAAATTGATGTTCCAAACACAATTCAACTTTGTACACCTGTTGAAATTTCTTTAACCGGAAATAGTTTTGGAACTGCAGATCAATTTATTTGGTCTTCAAATAATCAATTTACAGATCAATTGAATTCTAGTTTAAATGATTCAACCTTGACCATTACACCGCAAGGTTCAACGGTTTATTATTTCCAAGTATCCAACGCTGATTGTTCGATTTACGATAGTGTCATTGTAGAGTTCACCAGTTCTTCTCTCCTATTTACTGGAGATACAACACTTTGTGCTGGAGAACAATCACAAATTTCTGTTACGAATCAAAATCCTTCAATCAACTTTACATATAGTTGGAGTCCAAATTCAATTATTGCAAGTCAACCTAATACAACAACCGTTGTGGTAAATCCTCCAACGACTCAATATTTATACATCACTGCGAGTGCGTCGAATGGCTGTTTGATTGAAGATTCAATTCTAATTACAGTAAGTAATTTAGGTAACATTCCTGTGGTCGCAACTGCTTCAGAATATATTGTAATTGAAGGAACAACGGTAACATTAACAGGAACGCCTTCTGCTGGCTACACGACAACTTGGACACCAATCGCAGGCGTAACAAATCCAACAATTGCCCAAACTACTGCAAATATGACCACCACAACTTTGTTTAATTACACTGTCACTGATGGAATTTGCACCAAATCAGATACCGTATTAGTGAAAGTACTGGAATTTGTTTGTGGAGATCCGTTCATCTTTATACCAAATGCGTTTTCGCCAAACAAAGATGGCAACAATGACATTCTTTACGTGAGAGGAATTTTGGTTGATCAAATGACTTTCAGGGTTTTTGACCGCTGGGGAGAAATGGTTTTTGAATCGACTTCGCCAAGTGTTGGTTGGGACGGTTCATTCAAAGGCAAATTGTGTGATCCAGATGTGTATGATTACTATTTGGATGTTACCTGCATCGATGGACAAAAAAATCTAATCAAAGGAAATATCACGTTATTGAAATAAAAAAATGGGTTGATCATCTTTGACCAACCCATCCAAAATATTTGATATTATTAATTATTTAGCTTCCATTTTTGTTACAGTGCCATCAGATTTAGTCAAAGTAACATTTTTTGAAGAATATTCAGTTACTGTGTACGAATCTTTTTGAGTTCCATGAACAACTTCCAACTTGTCATCTGTGATTTGATACGAAAAATCATATGATGTTAATCCAAAATATCCAGTTCCACTCGCTTTTCCAGAACCAGCACCTTTTTTACCTTTATTAAATTCATAGGTCAATGTACTTCCCGAAGGCATCGCAATGTTTTCCCATTGAGTAACATTCCAAGATCCATCTAATTTGTTATTGATTCTAGTTTCTTTTGAACAAGAAGCCAAACTCAAAGTAGCAACAGCAATTAATGCAAAAATTAATTTTTTCATAAATTTATTTTTTAAGTTATTAGTACACAAATATATTTATTTGAATTATAATATGATACAATGTCATCAAAAAAATAAAAAGAATTTAATTTTAGAAACAACTACTCAAATTAATTCAACATTCTCAATGAATTTGTACATTTGTTGCCATGAAATGGATTGGAAAACGCATCAGTTTTGTGGATGATAAAAAGAGAACAACAATTGTCATTTATCCTGAAAACATTGGTTGGCAAAAAGCTTTGATGGGCGCGTGGTTTTTCATGTGGTTGACAATCGGTGCAACGATGTTTTGGTCATTGACTTTGAAATTGACAGACCAAGAAAAAATCATCGTGTTTGTTTTCCTAGTATTTTGGGGCTATTATGCACTTCGCGTTGGTCGTGCTTTCCTATGGATGATGTTTGGAAAAGAAAAATTGAAAATCGACGAAACGGCTTTCACCTTGAAAAATACCATCAAAGATTACGGAAAAGCTACTCCCTATTTCATCGAAAACATCAAAAAAATCAGAATCCAGCAGCCGAAAGAAAACTCCATTCAAGCGGTTTGGGAAAGTTCCTTCTGGATCCGCGGTGGTGAAAGATTGGAATTCGACTACCTTGGAAAAACCATCCGCTTCGGTAGAAAATTGGAAGAAAAAGAAGTGAAATTGCTTTTTAATTTGATTACGAAGAGGATTGAAGAGCAGTTAAAGGGGAAGAAGTATTAGATTATTGGATTTTTAGATTCACTTCGTGGCTGACTTCGTCGGTTTTGGATCGTTGGACTTGGGTATATCATTATAACAGACGATTCATTCACTTTCGAAATGGATTATTGGATTTTTAGATTGTTGGATTGTTGGATTGTTGGACATTAATAAATTATAAAACAGTCGATTCATTTACAATTGAAGAATTAAAATTGAGCCACGGATGTCACAGATTTCGCTGAAAAGTGAACTTAAGATGCGCTTTGCGAATAGATTTATTGGATTAAATTACTTCAAATAAATCGAAAAGCGCATCGTTATTCGCATCCATCTAAGAGCGAGAATTCCAACAATCCAATTATCCAACTATCCAACAATCCCACATTACCAATGCGTTAATTTTCGCCAATTTGTCGAACATCAACTTTAATACCGTACCTTTGCACCCAATTATTAATATATTTTATGACCTTTAGTGAATTAGGGCTAAGGGATGAGGTGCTGAAGTCGATAAACGATTTGGGGTTTGATGCACCTACTCCTATCCAAGAAAAAGCAATTCCGCACTTGTTACAAAGTGAAAGCGATTTTGTTGGACTAGCGCAAACAGGAACGGGAAAAACGGCAGCGTTCGGCTTGCCATTAGTGAACAATGTGAAACCAGGGACTTTCCTTCCACAAGGATTAGTTATCTGCCCAACCAGAGAGTTGTGCTTGCAGATTACCAAAGACCTGGAAAATTACGCGAAATACGACAAACAGACGTCGATAGTAGCAGTGTACGGTGGTGCAGATATCCGCAGACAAATTACGCAATTGAAAGGAGCTACAATTATTGTGGCAACTCCTGGTCGTTTGGTTGACTTGATCAACAGAAAAGCGGCTAACTTGAGCGAAGTTGGTTATGTGGTGCTGGACGAAGCGGACGAAATGCTAAACATGGGGTTCAAAGAAGACATCGACATGATTCTTCAAAAAACACCAGAGACAAAAAATGTTTGGTTATTTTCAGCTACAATGCCGAAAGAGGTGGCTCAAATCTCTAAAAATTACATGACAGATCCATTGGAAGTTTCAATCGGTCACAAAAATCAGAGTAATGAAAATATTGAGCATATCTATTATTCAGTTAAAGAAAAAGACCGCTATGCAGCCTTGAAACGTTTGATTGATGTCAACCCAGACATCTTCGGATTGGTTTTCTGCAGAACGCGTCATGAGACACAGTCAGTAGCTGAAAAATTAGGTAAAGACGGATACAATGCAGAGCCTTTGCATGGAGATTTATCTCAAGCGCAAAGAGACAATGTAATGAAAAGATTCCGTGACCGTACGTTACAACTATTAGTAGCAACTGACGTTGCCGCTCGTGGAATTGACGTAGATGATATCTCGCATGTCATCAATTATCAGCTACCAGATGATATAGAAAATTACACGCACCGTAGCGGTAGAACTGCTCGTGCTGGTAAAAAAGGACAATCTTTGGTATTAATCAATACACGTGAGAATTTCAAAATCCGTGCGATTGAAAAACAAATCAGAACAGATTTCGGTGTTGGTGTAATTCCAAGTTCGGAAGAAATTTGTGGTGTTCAACTTACAAGTTTGATTTCTAAAATCAAAGAAACTGAAGTAATGGAAAAAGACATTGAGAAATTTATTCCTCAAATCATGTCTGACTTTGCTGACCTTTCGAAAGAAGAAGTTATCAAAAAATTCATTTCTGTTGAATTCAACCGTTTCATCGAATATTACGAAAGAGCTGGCGATTTAAACGCTGCTTCTGAAAAAAGAGGTGAACGTGGTGAAAGAAGCGAACGCGGCGAAAGAAGCGATCGTGGAGAAAGAAGAGGTGAAAGAGGTGGAGACCGTTTTGGTTCTGACCGCGGCGAAAGAAGAGAAAGACCTGCTCGCAATGAGGAAGGTAAAACTCGTTTCTTTGTTAGCATCGGAAAAAGAGATGGTTTAAATCCTGGAGGTTTGTTGCGTGTAATCTGCGATGAAGCAGGTTTGACATCTTCAAACATCGGAAAAATCGACGTGCTTCCTTCATTCAGTTTCTTTGAAGCAGATGATCAGCATGCTGAAAACATCATTAGCAAAGTAAATGGTGCCAACTACGAAGGGAACACCATCAGCATCGAAATTACCAAGAAAAAAGCTGAACCAAGATCTGGTGGCGGTGGTTTCTCTGGTAGAAGCGGTGGCGATCGTGGCGGATTCTCAGGAAGAAGCGGCGGATTCGGTGGCGGTGGTGACCGTGAAAGAAGCAGCGGAGATCGCGAAAGAAGCGGTGACCGTGGTGGTTTCAGTCGTGGTGGAGACCGTGACAGAGGTGGCGACAGAGGCCGTTCTGGTAGCAGCTACAAAGGAAAATCTGGTGGTGGATACGGTTCAGCATCAAGTTCTGAAGGTGGCGGACGACGCAGATATTAAATAAATTATGGTTTTGTTATTTGGGAGGGGTTGGTTGCAACCAACCCCCTTCAAAAAATCAAAAACGCCAAAGGCACCATAATCAAAGAATAACAAGAAAATATAAAAAGGGATTCATTCCCCCCATTGATTTTTTTTATGGAAATTAGAAATATCGCAATTATTGCACACGTTGACCACGGAAAAACAACATTGGTTGACAAAATGATTGAAGCAGGAAGTATGGAAAATGAAAGAGAACGTCTTACGGGCGACTTGATCATGGACAACAACGATTTAGAGCGTGAAAGAGGAATCACCATCGTTTCTAAAAACGTTTCCGTACTTTATAAAGGTACTAAAATTAACATCATTGACACTCCTGGTCACGCCGATTTCGGTGGTGAGGTGGAGCGTGTTTTGAACATGGCCGATGGAGTTTGTATCCTTGTGGATGCTTTCGAAGGACCAATGCCACAAACACGTTTCGTATTAGGAAAAGCGTTGGCACTTGGATTGAAACCTTTGTTGGTAATCAATAAAGTGGACAAAGACAATTGTACACCAGACGAAGTACACGAAAAAGTATTCGATTTGATGTTCGAATTGGACGCAAACGACGAACAATTAGATTTTGAAACCATTTATGGTTCTGCAAAAAATGGTTGGATGTCAACTGACTGGAGAAAACCAACCACAGACATTACAGCATTGTTGGATCAAATATTGAATTATTTTCCACCAAAAACCATTGAAGAAGGAAACACACAAATGTTGATCACTTCATTGGATTACTCTTCTTACGTTGGTCGTATTGCGATTGGTCGTTTGACAAGAGGTACAATCAAAGAAAATCAACCAATCATTCTTTCTAAAGCTGATGGTTCTCAAGAGAAACACAGAATCAAAGACGTTTTCGTTTTTGAAGGCATCGAAAGACGAAAAGTAACTGAAGTTCAACCAGGAGATATCTGTGCAATCACAGGAATTGAAGGTTTTGAAATCGGTGATTCAATTTGTGATTTCGAAAATCCTGAGCCTTTGGCTAGTATTGCGATTGACGAACCAACGATGAGCATGTTGTTTAGTATCAATGATTCTCCTTTCTTCGGAAAAGAAGGAAAAATGGTTACTTCTCGTCACATTCAAGATCGTTTGAACAAAGAATTAGAGAAAAACTTGGCCATGCGTTTGGCTGATACTGACAAAGCTGACAAATGGATCGTTTTCGGTCGTGGTGTATTGCACTTGTCTGTATTGATCGAAACAATGCGTCGCGAAGGATACGAATTGCAAGTGGGACAACCACAAGTAATTTTGAAAGAAATTGACGGCGTGAAATGCGAGCCAGTGGAGGAATTGACAATCGATTTACCAGAAGTACACAGTGGAACAGCAGTAGATGCAGTGACACGTAGAAAAGGTGAAATGACGAACATGGTTCCAAAAGGAGAACGTATGACAATCACTTTCCAAATTCCATCACGTGGAATTATCGGTTTGAGAAACTACATGTTGACACAAACTGCTGGTGAAGCGATTATGACACACCGTTTCTTGGAATACCAGCCTTACAAAGGTGACATTCCTGGACGTCAAAATGGATCGTTGATTTCAATGGAACAAGGAACTTCTATTCCTTTCTCTTTGAACAACTTGCAAGAAAGAGGTAAATTCTTCATTGCACCAAACGAAAACATCTACGAAGGACAAGTAATTGGAGAAAATTCTCGCGCTGGTGACATGATTGTAAACGTTACCAAAACGAAAAAAATGTCTAACATGCGTTCTTCTGGAGCGGATGAAAAAGTACGTTTGGCTCCTCCGAAAATCTTCAGTTTGGAAGAATGTTTGGAATACATCCAAGGCGATGAGTACGTGGAAGTAACACCACAAAACTTAAGAATTCGTAAAATCTTATTGAAAGAAACTGATCGTAAGAGAAGTGGGAAGTAATAATTGGAATTTTGGATTATTCGATTTATAGATTATTGGATTTATAGACTAATAGATTTATAGAAAGCTAGGGAAAGCGGTTCAGATTTGAATCGCTTTTTTTTGGCGCCCATTTCCAGCTTTCTGCTGTAGTCCCAATAAAAAATTGGGAGCTGTCGCTACTATCCGGGGTCGAAAGTCATTTTGTGGGTAATAAACCTTGCTCTATTTATCGGAACCTAACGCAAACAATTCAATTGAAAATAAATACTCCTCCAAATTTCTAATGAATTCTCTCGACTATTAATGAATTTGAACAACTGAAAAGTCCATTGGACATGTTGTAAATCTAAAATAATTTGCTAGCTTTGGTAATCAATTAGTTGATGCCTCAAACCAATGAACCATGTAAAAGGTGTTTTTATTCGGTTAGCAACGTTTTTGATTTTGAGTATTTTATTCCAATGGAGTATACAAAGAAAGAAAAAAATATAAGTTAAACGACACTTGAAGCAAAATTAAAAAATAAACACAATGAGAAACTTTAAGATAGACACTAATATTACCGACACATTTGATTTAAACAGTCTTAACGAAGACTATATAGTAATTAAGAATGTTTCTTCTGACTCTTTAGATAAACTTAATGATCAACAGTTTAAAATAGTAACCTCCTATCCTGATGGTAGAATTTTTAGTCAATTAATGCATACAGGAGCATACTTAACCCCATATACAGAAGATTCATTAGTAGAATTGAATTTTTCAATTGAAGATTGTAGATATACTAAAATTACAGCCATTAGAAATGATATTAAAGCTGAATATAAATTCGGATTCTTAAATTTAAAGGAATTATTGAATGATAAATCTAAAAAAGAAGAGAATCAATTTGAAAAAATTAAAAAAAGAGTAGCAAATTGGTTTGAAGAAGTTACTCAACTGAATAATTTAATCCAAAAATGGACTCAAGAATTAAGTGAAGAAATTACAGTAATAAAGTCAGAAATAACATTAAATGAAGAGCGGACGGGAAGTTATAAAAGTGAACAAATTTCACTGATAATTTTAAATGATACGAAAATCATTTTTGAGCCTAAAGGAACATACATTTTAGGCGCATACGGCAGAATAGATATCGTCTCAAACAGCAGGTTTTTCGGAAATTTTATTTTGGTGCTTCAAGAAGTTGAAGGCGAGAAATTATGGTATTTAATTGAAAATAGAGATAATTCTGCAAAAAAAATATTTAATAAATCTCAGCTTTTTAAAATAATACAAGATGCTGTCAGTAAAAAGTAGTAAAAAATTTCAAGATCAATTATTGCAAATTGGTCTTCAAGGTAAATTATTAAGGATAGCAAGTGCTAATCTTGAACCTAAAATAAAACAAAAAAACTTCCAAACAGAACAAGGAATAATTGGAATTAATGAAGATGAATTTCTAAGTAATTTCAAATGGAATACCAATGTTGTTACATTTCTGTTAGTAATTTCCGAATTTGAATTAATATTGTTTGAAATATGTGTTGGCCATAATAAGAATCTAATTGGCGAAATAAGAAAAAAATTTAGCCAGGATAAATTTCTTGAAGTTTTTGTTACTTTCAAAGAACAAAAGGATTTTTTCCCTTTTGCTTTTACAAAAGGAATTTATAATAAAGTATCAGCGATTGATTTGGATTACATAACCTATCTAATTAGTGTTCGTAACTATTTTGCTCATGGGCAAAAAGCTGAATATATCTTAGAAAAAGCTGACCCTAAAATTATAAACGATTTGGAGACTATAGTCTCAAAACTATGTAAATTAATTGAAAGCATTGAAACGAAATAGAAGTGTAACTTTACCGATGGAACCGTTAAATGCCAATTTAAGATGAACCGAAAATGACAGACAAACCAAATAGAAACAAAAATTAAAAACGTAACTTTACAACCTCTTAACGAACAGACAAAATATAGATGGCAAAATCTCTTAACAACAATCTTAAAAAGGCAAAAGCGGGTAAAAATGACGAATTTTATACCGAGCTGACCGACATTGAAAAAGAACTTCGACATTATAAAGAGCACTTTAAAGGCAAGACCGTTTTTTGCAACTGTGACGACCCACGTATTAGTAATTTCTTTCACTACTTCTCTCACAAATTTGAAGATTTAGAACTAACACGGCTAATTACAACTTGTTATAAAAACCAAGAAAGAGATTTATTCAGCAAACATAAATCTGAAAGTGCAATTTGGCTTGAATATAATGGCGACAAAAATGGCGACAGAGTTCCAAACCCCGAAGAAATTGGAATACACAAATTAAAAGGCGATGGTGATTTTAGAAGTCAAGAAAGTATCGACTTGCTAAAGCAAGCCGATATTATTGTTACTAATCCTCCTTTCTCTCTTTTTCGTGAATATGTGGCTCAACTTATTGAACATGACAAAAAATTTCTAATTATTGGTAACCAAAATAATTTGACGTACAAAGAAATTTTCAAACTTGTAAAAGAAGATAAAATTTGGACTGGTGTTGATAATGGTGGAACAAAATGGTTCAAAGTTCCTGAACATTATGAAATTGCAACAGAAACAAGAATAAAAAATGTTGATGGTCAAAAGTATTTCAGTATGGGAAGTGTATATTGGTTTACAAATTTAGACACAAAAAAACGACACGAAGATTTAATTCTTTATAAAACTTACAATCAATCTGAATATCCAACTTACGACAATTATGATGCAATCAACATAAATAAAGTGGCAGACATTCCTATGGACTATCAAGGTTTAATGGGTGTTCCAATTACTTTTATTGACAAATACAATCCTGACCAATTTGAGATTTTAGGAATCGATAGAGTTTTAGTGGAAGAAGCAACTGGAAAAGTTAGCCGTTTTCGCATTGACAATAAAGAAATTTATGCTCGGGTAATTATCAGAAACAAGAGAATATGAAAATTGAACTTAAAGAAGTAACAATAAGAGAAGTTGCTAAAGATTACTTAAACGACAACGAAGAAGGTGTAGTTGGATTTGGTGGTAAATTAAACATTCGCCCAAAATATCAACGTGAATTTGTTTACAAAGACAAACAACGTGATGCAGTAATTGAAACAGTAAAAAAACAGTTTCCATTAAACGTAATGTATTGGGTTAAAAATGCTGATGACACATACGAAGTGCTTGACGGCCAACAAAGAACAATAAGTATTTGCGAATATGTTTCGGGCAATTTTTCACTAAACGCAATGTATTTTAAAAACCTAACTGACGTTGAGCAAAACCAAATATTAGAATACAAACTAATGGTTTATTTCTGCGAAGGCAATGACAAAGAAAAACTTGACTGGTTCAAAACCATAAATATTGCAGGCGAAAAACTTACAACACAAGAATTAAGAAACGCCATTTATACTGGCACATGGTTGACAGATGCTAAAAAATATTTCAGCAAAACAAGTTGTCCAGCATACAATATTGGCAACGATTATTTAACAGGCACACCAATACGACAAGACTATTTAGAAACTGCAATAAGTTGGTTAAGCAACGACAAGATTGAGCATTATATGGCGGAAAACCAAGACAAGCCAAATGCAAACGAACTTTGGTTGTATTTCAACAGTTTGATAAATTGGATAAAAGTTGTCTTTCCAAATTACCGCAAAGAAATGAAAGGTATTAATTACGGTTTTCTTTACAACATATTCAAAGACAAACAATTTGACGCAAAGAAATTAGAAGCAGAAATAACTACCTTAATGCAAGACGAAGATGTAACTAAAAAGTCAGGTATTTACGAATACGTTTTGACAAGAAATGAAAAGTACTTAAGTATTCGTGCATTTACCGACAAACAAAAACGTGAATCGTTTGAAAGACAAAAAGGAATTTGCCCAAAATGCAAAGTGAAATTTGAACTAAACGAAATGGAAGCCGACCACATTACACCTTGGCACAGTGGCGGTAAAACGACTTCGGCTAACTGCCAAATGTTGTGCAAGGACGATAACCGTAGAAAAAGCGGAGTATAATAAACAAAATGACCGAAACTGAAAATTATATTAAGCAACAACGCCTTGACCTTTATAATTCTATCAAGTCAACTAAGAAAATATACCTTGATACAAACTACTGGATAAAACTGAGAGATGCAGAAAAGAATAATGATCAAACTGACAAAAGACTCCTTTACAAACTAAAAGAACTTGTTAAACAAAAGAAGTGCATTCTGCCAATAAGTGAAATAACATTTTGGGAAATTTTAAAACAAGGCGACTTTAAAACGTTAAAAGATTCCGCGACTCTTATAGACGAATTTTCAAATGGAATTTCCTTGATTAAAGATGATGAACGGAGACACTTGGAGTTTTTGATTTTTATAAGAAAGTCTAAAAAAAAATCAACGTATGAATGTAACGAATTGGTTTGGACAAAACTTTCAATGAATATTCTATACAATTATTTGCCACAACCAAAGCAATACGATTTAAACATAAAGTTCATTGAATTTATTGAGTCAATAACCTTTTTTGATATGATATCGATAATGGAAGATTTGAAAATATTCAAGCCTTTTTATTTCAAAGACAATATTGATTTTTTGAACGAAGCAAAGGAAAAATACAAGAATGAAAATAAATCATTTAAGCAACTTTTTTTAAAGGAGCTTGGTGGTTACATCGATTACTTTAAAGACAATCTGAACCAGACAATGGAGCAAATGTATTATTTGGAATTTGGAAAGCAAATAACAGAAACAGAGAAATCCACAATTGACCAAGATGGCTTAAAAAATCTAATGTATAATTTGTTCAGGCTTAACAAAGTCACTACAGAGTTTCCAACTTTTAGCATTTTTCCCGAACTAAGTGCTTCTGTTAGGTGGAATCAATCAAGAAAATATGTTGACGGCAATGACACAATTGATTTTTTACATGCAACCTCTGCACTTCCGTATTTTGACTTTTTCTTCACAGAAAAAGAGCTAAGGACAATTATTTTTCAGCAAAAACTTGATTCAAAATATAATTGTATTGTTGAAAGTGACACGAATAAAATACTCGAAGTATTGGACACACTATGAAAAACAAATTACAAAAAGCTAAAAATCAATTGTAAAACGATTATTCCCTTAACTCCTCTTTCGAATACCTAACCCTCTTAGAAAGTCTCAAAAAAGTCCGCTCGACAACATAATAATACAGCGTAGCAAACGCAATCGCGTTAAATAAAATGTACACCAACAGCACAGTTCTCGACATTCCTACTTTGGTGAAAATCACAATATTTCCGCCGATCATTCCATGGGTTAAATACAATGAAAATGAGATGTTTCCTAAAAAAGTAGCTATTTTGTGTTCGTAGTTGAAATACAAAATCGCAAGCACGGTAATCGCAATCAAAGGCAAGGCTTGCCATTCTTTGAAAATGGCTATAAAGGCGACAGAAAAGAGCATTGTGAGCAAAAATTCCAGGCTTTTGATTTGTTTGGTGTAATACATGAAAGTCTGAAAACCAATGATGAAATAGATGTAATAATTCAACACAGTTTGATAACTTTCTGGAATCAAAAATCCCGTTGCAAGCAGCGTGGCGAAACCGATGAACTTGTAGATTTTTTTACTTACAAAAGTATTGTAAACCAAACCAGTAAGAATGTAAAATTGAAATTCAACTGCCAAGGTCCAAAAGATAATTGTGATCCATTCCACTTTAAAAAAAGGCGCTAAATAGCTTATGTTTAGAAAAAATTGCTTCAAAGTTGTAGGAAAAGGAAATCCCCACAAATAAACAATAGTGTAATAATTCACCAGCAATAAAATGAAAATAAAAATGATGTAAGGCGGTTCGATGCGAATTGTTCTTTTCAGCAAAAATCGAAAGAAATGCTTCAATTCATACTTTTTCACGTACATCGAATAGGGAATGACAAATCCAGAAATCACAAAAAACATGATTACACCTAAATAACCATAATTCAAAGATTTAACAAACATATTTGGATTTTCACCGTGCCAAATGTACCCCCTAAAATGAAATAAACAGACCATCAAAGCGGCGATTGCGCGCAACCAAGTCAAACTGTGAATTGTTCCTTTTTCTTTCATATTTCCCGCAAAACTAAAAATTTATTCTACTAGAAACTTGAAAGTTTGATGATAACTAAATATTCAACTGGTAATCGAAGTAAATTTCTGGTTTGCATTTTCATAAATTCTTGAATATTCCAAAACTTTTTGATAAATTTGAGTAAATTCATCAACAGCTAATTATGAAAAAACCAACATCCACCCTATTTCTATTCACCGCGCTATTTGTGATTCTCCTCTCCAGCTGCAATAAAATTTCAACGCCAGACGAAGTTACAAAGACAGATGAAATTTCAATGCCAGATGAGGCATCTAAATTGCTTTTTGGTCAGTGGGTATACCAAAGCAATTCTGGTGGTTTTTCAGGAAATGGAGGCAGCAATCAATTCAATGCAAACAGTTGGGTAGAATTTAGCAATAAAGGTGTTTATACCGTTTATGATGGTAATATTGAAAAGCAAAAATTAAATTTTACCGTTAGCTCTTATACTGGATTTTATAAATATAAAATCAACTTTACTGAAAATTTTGATTTCAATTATACGTATGTTGTCGAAAATGAAAAATTGTATTTGAGTGAAAATGTTGCAGATGGTTATCTTTATGTTTTTGTAAGAAAGTGAATTTGGGTAAACTTTAAATCAATGTAATAAATTGATTTATGCGTGACAAAAACAATGACTCATTCTCAACCAAGAAATTAAATAATGATTAAATGAATAAAATAACAATCATATTCATAGTTCTAGTCACTTCCTTTTCCGCATGCACGGAAAAGCAAGATCAACAAGAACAACAAAGGGCAAAATTTGATGCAATCCTTCAAAAAATCAAAGATGGAAAAGGCAAACAATCAGATTTCGATGAGTTAATCGAATCTATGCCAGGTGACGATGGGTATTGTCAAGTAAATTTTCCCGAAGCAAAATTCAAAATCCTATTTCCTGTACCCAATGTCAAGACTTCCACAACCAAGCAAATCATAGACAATGAGGAGATTGAAATTTTCCACTATACCGCAAATATGCAGGGAAAAGATAATGTGAATTTAGCATATCAAATTGACTATTCGTTTTTACCGCAAATTAAAACAAAGGAAGAAATTGACGATTTATTCAATGAACAAAGAGATTTTCTTCTTTCAGCCACAAACTCAAAACTTGAAATGGAAGAAGTAATTGAGAAAAACGGCGCACCGGGAAGGCATTTATACTTTACTGTAAATGAATCAAATATCAAGACCAATTATAAAATGTATTTTAAGAATGGAATCTTTTACACTTTAGAAGTGGTCACCGAAGAAGGAAAACTATTCAACAAATCAATCAATCGTTTTTTCAATTCTTTTGCAATCACAAAATGAAAGCAGACAGAAATAGAGAATGAGAAGTAGGATTTGAAGCAGATAGAGAAAGAAAATGAGAAGGAGGATTTAATTTTTGCTGACCTTTTACTTTTCGCGTTTCCCCCAAAAAACCCAAATTTTGTCAACAAAACCTAAAAGAAATCAACGATTTTTTTTTTCGCCCGATAATTATCCTTAAATTTATATTCAAAGTTGAAATTATGTTTAACGACGAAGAAGACGAGTATTATGAGGGTAATTTCAACGAAGACCTGGAACGATTCGAGAAATCTTTGAAAGGAGAAACAGTTGGATTTATTGATAGTGACAGATTGGAAGCCATCATTGATCACTATTTAATTAACAGTCAATACCATAAAGCAAATTTGTGTGCTGAAAGAGGCATGCAACATTTTCCCTATAACATGCTTTTTAAATTGCGAAAAGCACAAGCAATTTCTGCAACTGGTCAGTTGAAAGAAGCGTTGAATCTATTGGCACAAGTGGAAAAAATCGAACTTCCTACTTGCGAGTTTTTGTTGACCAAAGCATCGATTTTCAGTCAGTTGCGCGATTCAAAAACGGCGATAAAGTTTTTTCAAGAAGCCTTGAAAGTTTCTGAGCCAGAAGACAAAGACGAGATTTTCTTGGATTTAGCGATGGAATTTGAAAACTTGAGCGAATACAACCAAGCGATTGAAGTGTTGCACGATGCCATCAAATACAATCCCAACAACGAAGCAGCGATTTACGAAATTGCATTTTGCTACGACCAAATCAACGAATACGAAAAAGCGATTCAATGTTATTCTAATTTCATTGACGAAAATCCTTATTCTTTCACGGCTTGGTACAATTTAGGAAACGCATATTCCAAGCTAGAAGATTGGGATCAAGCAATTTGGGCGTATGAATTTTGTGTGGCAATCAACGAAGAATTTTCGCCAGCTTATTTCAATTTAGGAAATGCCTTTTTGTCGCAAGACAAATTTCAATTGTCGATTGATCATTTTGAAAAATGCATGGAACTCGACGGTGAAGACGGCTTGGCTTTATGTTACGTTGGCGAATGTCACGAACAACTAGGAAACTACGATTTGGCGAGACATTATTACCACCGAAGCATCGAATTTTTCCCAGATTTACCAGAGGCTTGGCTTGGCTTGGGAATTGTGAGTGATTTGGAAGGAAAAACCAACGAAGGAATTATTTTGATTCAAAAAGCCATCAATTTAGACCCCACAAACGGCAGTTTTTATCACGTGTTAGCAGGCGCTTTTGAAAAAATTGAAGAATGGGCAAATGCTGAAAATGCGTATTTGTTGGCGATGGAGTTGGATCCAAACAACGAAGAAATTGTTTGCGACTACATCGAATTCCTGATTGATTTAGAAAGAATTTTGGATGCCAAATTTTTCATGGAAAACATGGAAATTCCGGAAAATTTGATCTTAATCACAGACCTTATTAAAGTAAATTTATACTGGATTTTAAACAGAAAACAAGAAGCGATAAATCTTTTAATTAATTGTATAATCGAAGACGAAGAGAAATCGAAAGAACTCTTCACGTTGTACCCCAATTTAAAAAACGAACAAAAAATAGTAGATTTGTTCTCAAATTAACAAAAATATGAATTTCGAATTACCGTACATTCCAGAAAGACCCGCAAAACCAAGAAACAAAGGAATCACCATGATGATGGATAAAGGACTCAGCTTGAAAGAAGTTGAGAATTTTATCGAAGCAAATGGACATTTAACAGACATCGTAAAATTCGGATTTGGAACCTCTTATGTGGCGCAAAATCTGGAAGAAAAAATAAAACTATACATGGACAACGGCATTCGTCCCTATTTTGGAGGAACGTTGTTTGAAGCATTTTTTGCCCGTGGAAAATTTGACGATTACTTGCGAGTAATGGACAAATACAAATTGGATTTGGCGGAAATTTCTGACGGTTCGATCATCATCAACCACGACGAAAAATGTGAGTTAATCAGTAAAATGGCGAAATACAGAACCGTTTTATCTGAAGTTGGTTCGAAAGATTCAGGAATCTTGATCAGCCCAAACCGTTGGATCAAAATGATGACAACAGAATTGGAAGCTGGCTCTTGGAAAGTAATCGCTGAAGGCCGTGAAGCAGGAAATGTAGGTGTTTTCAGACCAAACGGAACAGCGCACACGATGTTAATTAACAAGATCATCGCGAAAGTGAAACCTGAAGACATTTTGTGGGAAGCACCGCAAAAAAATCAACAAGTTTGGTTTATCAAATTATTTGGCGCCAACGTAAACTTGGGAAATATCGGTCCACACGAAATGATTCCATTAGAATGCTTGCGCCTAGGATTGCGCGGCGACACATTCTTCGATTTCCTCCCAGCCGACTACGCCGAGCGCTTGAAGCAAGTGGATAGTGATACCGAGGAAGAAGACATGTAGTAAGGAGATTTTAAGATGTTAAGATATTAGGAGCCGTTGCTGCGCAACTTTAAGACTTCAATTTTTGTTGTTGCTTCGCAACTTTAAGATTATTTCAATCTGTTCAAAAATGCCAAAGTCTTAATATCCTAACATCTTAAAATCCTAATATCTAAAAATATGATTACCAAAAATCTCGAACTAAAAGGCCATTCTGGTGCGATTTACGCGATTGACGGCGTCGACGATTCCGTCTATTCTGGTTCGGGAGATAATTTTGTGGCGCGTTGGAATTTAACTTTAGGAACGCAGGATGCTTTTTCAATCAAGGCTGATAAAAGCATTTACAGTTTGAAACTGATTCAAGACGATAAAATCTTGGTTTTTGGTACTTCGTCTGGTTCTTTGCATGTCGTGAATTTGGAGGAAAAACGCGAATTGAAACACTTCGTTCAACACAAAAGTGCCATTTTTGCTATTGTAGAGAATTTCCATAAAAATCACCTTTACACCACCGACGCAGATGGAAATCTAGCCATTTGGAATACACTCAATTGGAATTTATTGATTTTCTTGCCCTTGCAAGTTGGCAAAATCCGCGACATTCACGTCAGCAACGATGGGAAAATTATATTTGTTGCTTGTCAGGATGAAAAGATTCGCATTTTTGAAACGAGCAATTACAATGAAATTCAATCTTTTCACGCTCACAAAGATGGCGTCAATTGCTTGCATCTATTTCCGCTCAAACCACAATTGCTGCTCAGCGGTGGCAAAGACGGACATTTGCGCATTTGGAATTGGAAGGAAGAAAAATGTTTGTACGAAATTCCCGCGCACAATTTTGGGATTTACAGAATAATTTTTCTGCAACAAGGACGCGTTTTTGTGACTGCCAGTCGTGACAAAACCATCAAAATCTGGGATGCTTTCTCAGCAGATGTGTTAAAAAGAATCGAACGCAAAGATGGCGGACATTCCCACGCAGTGAATGATTTATGGAAAAAAGATGAAATGAATTTCGTCTCCGCCGGCGATGATAAAAGAATTATTTGGTGGGAGATGAACGAGGTTTATTAGGATAATTATCTTAAACCTAACGAAAACTACCAAAAAGCAAAATGAAGAAGAAATTATTTTTAATTCAATTCCTTCTCATCATCGATTTCTGCAAGATATTTCACTTCAACGAAGTTCAATTTATTTCCAGTTCGTTCTAGTACGGTGATTTCGTAATCGTCGATGGTGATTTTCTCTTGCACATTTGGAATTTTCCCAAAACGTTGAATGATAATTCCTGCTAATGTATCGAAACGTTTGTCTTCCTTGAAAGGCGAAGGCAACATGTTGTTTACATCATTGATTGCAGCAGTTGCCATCACTTTGTAAACAAAATCGCTCGTTTTCACAACAATTGGAACTTCATTGTCATCTTCATCTTGAATTTCTCCAACCAATTCTTCGATGATATCTTCCATGGTTACCAAACCTTCCATTCCACCAAATTCATTGACGATGACCGCCATGTGAATGTGTTTTTGCTGAAATTCTTTCAAGAGAATTCCGATTTTTTTGTTTTCAGGAATGATAATCACAGGACGCATCAAATCTTTGATGATAATTTCCTCGTTTTTTCTCAGTTTTTTGAGAATATCCTTGATGTAAATGATTCCAGTGGTATTATCGATAGTTCCTTCGTAGCAAGGAATTCTCGAATATCCTTCGTTCAACATGCGTTCTAATTCGCTGTCATTGAAATTATTGATATTCAATGAAGCCACTAGATTTCTAGGAATCATGATTTGTTTGGCTGTTCTTTCAGAAAAATCGAATGCATTTTTGATGATGTCGTAATCGTTGGTTTCGATCGAACCACTTTCACTACTTTGTTGAATCAAATATTTCAACTCGTCAGAACTGTGAATCTCAGAACCGTGAACCGTTTTGATTCCCACCATGCGCAAAACGATCGTCGCAAAACCGTTCAAAACCCAAATAAATGGACGGAATATCAAGTAAAAGAAATTCAGCGGATAAGCCACAAACAAAGTGGTAGATTCTGCTTTTTGAATCGCGATAGATTTAGGTGCCAATTCACCAAAAACGATATGTAATACAGAAATAATAGCAAATGCAATTGGCAAAGCGATTTGATGTGCAAGATGTTCATTTTTAATGATGTCCATTCCGGTCATATCCATGATTCCGATTATGATTTTCGAAACGACGGGTTCTCCAACCCAACCTAACCCCAAACTTGCAAGTGTAATTCCTAATTGCGTCGCGGCCAAATAACCGTCTAAGTGATTGACAATATGTGCAGAAAGTTTAGCTGGTCTGCTGCCTAATTGCGCTCTGATTTCGATTTGCGAAGCTCTAACTTTGACTATTGCAAACTCAGCTGCAACGAAAAATCCATTCAATAAAACTAAAAAGGTGGTGATAAAAATATCAAGTGCCATTAAAAAATTTGTTTTTGCAAAGATAAAATTATTTAAGTCAATAGAAACGAATTATTTCAGACAATAAACACAAATCCAAAATACCTTAAAAAGGATACCCTATCCCAAAGTTCAAACTTGGAATAAAAGGTTTCGGCATGATGCTTTTATAATCTGGTCCGAGAACCGCCAAACCTTCGTCGTAATATGCTTTTCTCGATTGGAAGATCCATCTAGAACCAGCTGGCATCGCAGGATTATTGATTGGGATACCTAGATCCAAACGCACGATGAAAAAGCTGAAATCAATACGCAAACCAAATCCTGCAGAATAGGCGATTTCTTTGTACCAATTGTTTGAAAATTGTCCTCCAGGTCGTTTAATGTCATTTTTCGTCGTCCAAACATTCGCTGCATCTAAGAATACAGCGCCTTTGAACAATTTACTCATTGAAAAACGATATTCCGCTGAACCACCTAATCGAATATCACCGATTTGTGTTGCAGTTCTGTTGGTATCCAAATAATACTTATAAGCTCCAGGACCTAATGAACGTGCTCTCCAACCTCTGTTGTCATTCGCTCCTCCGGCAAAAAAACTGTAGTCATAGGGCATGGAAGTTTTGGTATTTCCATAAGGAATTCCAGCACCAGCCACAAATCTAAAATTGAAAGATTTACCTTTCGTCAATGGATAACCGATAATTACCTCATTGTCTAATCGCGCAAATTGCGAATAAGGAACTCCAAAAATTTCTTTCTGAAAAGTAGCTGTGTCAGTTTGGCGACTGATCCAACTTGTCAATAAACCCGCATGGTCGAAAGTCGCATTGTAAAAAACAGTGGTTTTTCCTTGTTTCTCGGTTTTGTTGTTGTACTCAAAAGTAACTTTGAAATCTTGCCAAATAAACTGGTCGCTGTAGGCATTTCTCAAAAATAAGTCATTGTTTTGATTTAATTTTTGTTCAAAAGCATCATTCTTATTGATGGCAACAAATTTTACAACGGATGCAAAAGGAAAACCAAATTGCAACAATTGCGTTTTGTTCAATACAAATTTATACGTGTAGTTGAACTGAAACACACCACGGTCAAAATCCAATCGCTTTTGATAATTGTATGCCGTCGAGAGAATTGTACGCGGCATTTTTCTTTTTGAAAGTTTAGTTACCTTAATCGGAAACAAACCTGGTAAATCGAATTTTACGGTTGGTCCAACTTCAAAGGTATTAAAACTTCGTGCGGCATTTTTTATTTTTTCTCCATCTAAAGTTTGGTCAAAAATGGGTGGTTGCGATTCAAAACCTCCACTTAAACTAATAGTAAGTTTTTCAGTTCCTTTGAAGAGATTTTTATTGTTATAGTTTATTGAAGCAGCAACTCCTAGAAAACCATTCGAGTTCGTAAATCGAGGTTGAAAACTGTAACTTTGTTTGGCGGCAGGTACCAAATAATAATGCACATCAATCAAATTGGTTCCTGGAATTTCAATAATCACAGGTTTGATTGTTTGGAACACGCCCAATTGCGACAATCTCGCGTAAGATCTCTCCAAATAATATTCTTTGTACAAATTGGTTTCCTCTAAGTAATTTTGCAATTCCAACATCTCTGAACTGACTGCCAATTCGCCATTAAACTTAAAAGAAGCCATTCTCAAAGGCTGTAAAACAGCGGAATCTACATTGAGATGTTTGTCCAATTTTTCTTTTTTTGTCATGTAAATTTCTTGATATCGAGATGAATCAAGTGTATTTAAGAAATTATTTTCGACAGGTAAAAGCCCTCTTACTTTGGCTGAATCTTCAAAGTTTCCTTTGTAATAAATTTTATCCGCCATGTGAAAATAAACCCTTCGAACGTAAGTCGCTTGATGCGCAACCTCTTTGGTCAAATCTTTTTCCTTGATGGTTCTATTGATAAATTCCAAGCGCAATTTTACTTTGAAATTTGGGATTGAATCCGTAGAAGTAGAATCCGCCCAAATATTGATATGAGAAGGACTAAAACCATAAAAACCAGCATCTCGCATGAATCTAGCAACCTTTGCTTTGTAGGATTCTATCAAATCTGAATCTAAATTTTGTCCAACCAAACTCTCAAATTCTGGCTTTTTCATGTAGCGCTGATAATCGCTAATTACAGAAGGATTTTTTCCACCATAAATCACTGTATCAATCACATACGGCTTCCCTGTTTCGACAAGATAGTTGCAAACAACTTTTCGACTAGAAAACTGATTTTCTGCGACTACATTCCCAAAATAATATCCTTTTTTCTTCAAGTAAATTTGCAACTGTTGCACAGATTTTCGTTGCAATGCAGTGTCGAAAATAACCGGCTTCTCTCCTACTTTGTATTTAAACCATTCTCTGAAAAATTTTCGTGGTGAAATGGTGTCTTTTAAAACCGGAATTTTTTGTGTGTAATCAGCATCGCCATTCGCCCTGGCTTTTTCAATCCGCTTTTTATTGATTTCATTGATTCTGGTAATGCGCTTTTCATTGATTCTTCTCAATCGTAAGTTCGCTTTTTGTCGCTTTTGCGCAATGGTCAAAGAGTCGGTTTTGATGACATAGAAAAAAGTCTCTCGATTGTATGACCAAAGCTTCATTTTCAGCCCCAAAGTTTTTCTATTCGGCTGTTGGCGAATGATTTCATTCATCGCTTCATTGTCTAGTTTATCTCCTTTGACAATTAGTTTGTTTTTTTTCAACAAGTACTTACCGTCTGGAACGTGTTTAGTCTGATTACAGGAAACTAAAACAAAAACTAGGCAAAAAGCAATATAATATGTAAGTTTGAGCGATTTCAAATTCATCAATTGAGTAACAAAAATAGTAAAAACAAGGCTTCAAATGATTTCTAAATCCCATATTAAGTTAATCAAATCATTACAACAAAAGAAATTCAGAGACGAATTGAATCTTTTTGTGGTCGAAGGCGAAAAAATGGTCCAAGAATCTTTGCAATGGAAAAGCGAATATCTTATTGATTTATATTGTACTAGCGATTCAATTATTGGAGAAAAACAATTTGAAAGCAAGAATCCAAATTTGATTACTGAACAAGAATTGAAACAAATTTCGAGCTTGCAAACGCCCAACAAATCATTGGCAGTATTTAGAAAATGGTCAAATTCAGCTGAAAAACTTCCTTTTTACATCGCGTTAGATGGCGTTCAAGATCCAGGAAATATGGGAACAATCATGAGATTGGCAGATTGGTATGGTGTCAAAAAAATCTTTTGTTCTAAGGAAACGGTTGATTGCTTCAATCCAAAGGTCGTGCAGGCAACAATGGGCGCTATTTTCAGAATTGAAGTTGAATATGTAGATCTAGCAAAAACCTTTGAATCGCTGAATTTACCAGTTTTTGGAGCGTTACTAGAAGGCGAAAACATCTATTCAAAATCGATGAAACCCAATGGAATTTTGCTTTTAGGAAATGAAGGCAAAGGCATTACAGAAAATCTTCAAAAATCAATCAATTTTCCCATTTCCATTCCGCGTTTCGGCGAAGCGGAATCATTAAACGTTTCCACCGCTGGCGCTATTCTGCTTTCGGAATTTTTTCGAGGAATATAAATATAATTTCCAAAAAATTCTTCATAACATTTTGTCATGGTTTTTACACAAAAACACACGCCAAAATGAATCAATCTGCTCAAAATTTACTACCAATATGTGACACCTATCAGCGTCTAAGTAGCAAATTTAGAATTAGAAATATATTTTTTAATTGTCTGACTAACTTCCCGATTTCTAATTCCTATTGCCTAAATCCTCTTCCCGAAACCCAATTGCCTGAAATAATCACTCAAAAAACCACCTCCCATTCTCAAAAATAAAATTCGATTTTTCATGATGTTCATGAATTTTGCCTAATTTATCTTGGTAATACGCTTTGAATTCGACAAAATTTTCACTTGCAAAAAGGATTTCTAATTTCAACCATATGCTTTCTTTCGCCCAATTTTCGATGTCTTTTTTGCGGTATAATTTGCGAGTTGAAGGATGCGTCGTCTCAATTAAATAATCGATTTTCTGATGCACATAAGCTGAATACCGCGAACGCATCAATTGTTCGGCACTCGTCGCTATCGCTTTTCCCAGCAACAAAGGTTCACAACATTTTTCGAAAGCTTCACTATTTCCGCAACTACAATTCATCATTCTAAATTTCCAATTGATTTACCTGCAATCCAACCTGTTGTCCATGCTGCTTGAAAATTAAAGCCACCTGTCACACCATCGATATCTAAAATTTCTCCCGCAAAATGCAAGCCTTTTACATCTCTATGTTCCATTGTTTTGAAATCGATTTGATCCAAAGCAACACCTCCTGCGGTCACAAATTCTTCTTTAAAAGTCGTTTTTCCAGAAACTTCGTAACGGTCGTTCAATAGCGTATTGATTAATTTATTGGCGTTTTTCTTACCGATTTCTTTCCATCGTAATTCAGGATTGATGCCGGATTTCTCTAACAAATAATTCCACAAGCGATTAGGAAATACAAAAGGATTCAAATTTCCAATCATTTTGGCACCGTGCAATGCAATTGTTTGCTCAAAATCTTTGCGTAGTTGGTCTTCTTTTACCTCTCCCAACCAATTGACCAAAACTGCAAAATTGTAAGTCTTATCCGCCAAAATCCTTGCGCCCCAAGCCGACAATTTCAAAATCGCAGGTCCACTCATCCCCCAATGCGTGATTAATAAAGGTCCTTGAGCCAACAATTTCGTTGATTCAACTTTGACAACAGCATTTTCAACCACAATTCCCATCAAACTTTTGATTGGTTCGTTAGGCATATTGAAAGTAAAAAGTGAAGGCAAAGGATCGACAATTTTGCAACCCAAATTTTCCAACCAATCCAATCCGCTTCGTTTGGGTGTGCCACCAGTGGCGATGATAATTTTATCTGCAAAAATGGTTTTTTCGCCCGATTTCATGGAGAAAGTTCCATCGTGTAATCGCGTAATATCAGCAAGCGGAGATTGAATTTTGACTTGAACACCCAATTTGCGTGCTTCATTTTCGAAGCAATCTATAATTGTTTGTGAATCATCTGATTTGGGGAAAATGCAATTATCAGGCAAGGTAACCAAAGGAACATTTCGTTCTGCAAACCAGTCGACCGTTGATTGAGCGTTGAAGATTTCAAATGCTTTTCTCAATTGATTTTCGCCACGTGGATAAAATTTTGACAATGCACGATTTTCGAAACAAGCATGTGTCACATTGCATCTACCACCACCAGAAACTTTGACTTTCGCCAACACTTTCGCGGATTTTTCGTAAATCGTGACTTCAGCAGCTGGAAAATGACTTTTGGCTGACAAAGCACTGAAAAATCCAGCGGCTCCACCTCCAATAATTGCAACGCGCAAATTTTGTTTCATGTTGCGAAATTACGGTTTTTTAAAGGGAATTTTTGGAAATTGAAATCAAAATAGTTACCATTTTTCAGCTGTCAAGAAATCAACGATGTGTATGTGTTTTATTCCGTTTATGGAATCTTTCCAAAAATCATCCATTGTTATCACATATTTTGGGAAATGGTCTTTTACGCTCAATAATGGAGAAAATTCTCGTTTTACTGTATCTTCACTTTCCAGCTTGTAAGCAACTTGAATGTATATCTTATCTCCTTTTTTCTCAGCGATAAAATCAATTTCCCGTGTATCAATTTTACCGACAAAAACCTGAAATCCTCTTCGTTTTAACTCCAGAAAAACAATATTCTCTAAAATTCCAGAAATCATCCTATCTCGATACCCTAATGTGGAATAAATCAATGAAATATCGCTAACATAAAATTTCTCTTGTGTTTTTAAAATCTCTTTTCCTTTGATGTCATACCTTGGAACTCGGTATAAAATAAATGCGCTTTCTAAGGCATTCAAGTAATTATAAACTGTATTTAAATCTAGTTTTCTTTGTTGACTTTTGAAATAATCAGCCACATTTTTCCCTGAAAAGGTATTTCCTATGTTGTCAAATGCAAATTTCACTAAACGTTCCAACATCTCTACATCTCGAATTTTGTGTCGTTGTATGCTATCGCGCAAAATCACGGAGGAATATATATCGTAAACAATCTGATAAATTGACTCTTCGTCATATTCGGATGTATGAACTACAGGAAAACCACCCGTTCTGAGATAATGTGAAAACAAATTATCAATCTTTTCATTTGGAAAAAAGTGTTTTCTAAAACTGAGAAATTCAACGTAGGAAAGCGTAAAAATTGGAATTTCAATGTACCTTCCTGTTAGATAAGTCGACAATTCAGAAGACAACAAATGAGAATTTGAGCCAGTCAAATAAATATCGACATCAAAATCGACCAAAAATGAATTCACCGCTTTTTCCCAATCACTCACTTCTTGAATTTCATCTAACAGTAAATAGTAGCGCTTATTTTCATGAACTTTATTTTTGATATAAATATATAATTCAGAAGCATTTGTGATATTTGAATAGGTAAAACTCTCAAAATTAATATACACGATTTGTGTATCATCAATTTCTTTACGTATTAATTCCTCCTTCAATAATTTCAAAACGGTAGATTTCCCGGACCGTCTGATTCCAGTAATTATTTTGATTAGCGGCTTATTGATAAACTTGCTAACTTCTTTTATATATGTTGGCCTTAAGAGCATATTTTTTAATGTTATAAACACAAAAATACAACATAATTACAAATAAAAACAGTTACAACCTTAAAAAAATATATTTTTAAAGTGTTTTTATGGTTATAAGCACAAAAACTTATTATTTCGTGATTTCATCCGATTCTTCTTCTTCGACTTTAGTTCCATCTTTTCTGTAACCATCCAATTCTGGTGTAGCCATGATTCGCGACATAAAATTGTTGGTCCCGTATTTTTTCCAAACGTATGTAGCCCAAACAATACCTATTGCTAATCCAGAGAATGCCAAGAAAAAACCAATGGCAGCACCGTAAGGATTTGGATAATTGTAGTAAACAACAAAACCAGAAATGATGCCAATCACCAAAGGCGAAAGCATGATTTGAAACCACTGTACAATTTCAACAAAAATCTCAATAATTCTAAACATGATTTATGCTTTAATTTCATTTTTTGGTCGCAAAAAGGCCCATTCTCTAAAACCGAAATCATTAAAAATAGCAGAAACATTTTCAAGTTGTTTCACGTCGTGAATTTTCAATAATGCCACAATAGGATATTTATCATTAACCATGGTGATGCTAAATGACTTTGCTTTCAATAATACCGTTTCATAACTACTTCTTTCTCCACCGTCAAAAATTCTTGCAACATAGAAAGTTTCATCATTTCTAAGAAAAATTTTTCTTTCAATGTATGCCAATTTCGGATCAACGATATAGCTATTTCTCTTAGAAACTGGATAAATGTAAAAATACTCTTGATAGAAAGCATTGATGTGAATTTCGTTGGCCTCTCCGCCTTTGATTCCGATTCTAAACAGCGTAGAACGATATTGCCCATTTCCTCCGCTTGAGATCGTGAAAGGAATATCCAATTTGATTTTATTCCATCTTCCCTGGATTAATTTAAGTCTACTCAACCGCACACATGTGATTATAACGATAAAACCGGAGATAAAAAGCGAAAGAAAAAAACTGCCAATCGCTTTGCCAACATCTTTTGCTAGGAAGGCTAACAAGAATTGAATCAGAAAAACTATTCCATAATACGTCAATAATCGAATGGCAACTTTGTTGGTGTCAATGACTTTTTTGTAGGTAAAAAACGAGGAATTATTCAATGCATTGTTCAAAATATCCGCAAAAATAGAAATGGTGATAAAAAAGTAAACGTATGTAACAATCCAACTCATGGAAAATGTTGCTGTATAAAACAACCAAACGTCATAAAAGCCATGAGCTAGGGCTGCCAAAAAGAAAAACATCAACATTTTTAAAATACCGTTCTTCTTTGAATAAAAGTTATACCTGATAATTCCATAGCCAATCAAAGCAGTATCAAACATGTGTCCAACAGTAGATAAAACTGCTCGTCCAGTAATGATTTCTGAACCGTGTTTTTGGAAATACATCACATTTTCTGCCGCTGAAAATCCCAAGGCAGAAACACAAATAAATGCCAAATAATCAATTGGCTCATTCAACTGCTTTCTAAAAAATGCCAGTAAAATCAGAAAAGGAACCAATTTTGCAAATTCCTCCACGACGCCAACTTTCAATACTGAATACAAAAAATCGTTGAAGAATTCCCCATTTAATTCGAAGTTAAACTGATCGAGAAAATAACGATTTATTCCAAATACGATAAAAACAGAACTTGCACCAAGTAAAAAAGTGAGGATGAAATAAGCCAATTTTTCACTTTCGAAAACATCGATTAATCTGTAATAATCGACCCAAATCCAAGCGATAAAAATGGCGATGATGGTATAAGCAATAATCATGAATAGAGGTTAAATTTGATGTAAATATAGAAGTTAGAAATTAATAATTGTTTTTTTGAACTAGAAATCAACTTTTGATTAGAGATTTATTCAAAACAAAAAAAGGGCTTTCCGAAGAAAGCCCTAATTCATTAATTAACCTGTAGATGTTAATAATATTGATCCGTTCTCTCTGTAACGGTAGATGCTTAAAAAAGTTTCACTTTTTGGTATGCGATTTTTAAAATAAATTTCAATCAACTCAAAAACATCATTTTAAAAGCTCTAATTTAAGGTAAAACTTTACACTTACTTCAACTAATGAATGAACTGAATAAACACTTCCGAACCTGCTCTCGCTGGAATGGAATTGTAGCATGGTGAGATTTCAATTTTTTCAAAGTAGGGTGAAAAAGTATTTTGATATTCTTCAATATTTCCACCAAAAGGCGGTCCCGATTCAAAATCACGGTTAAAAAGCAAACCGACCAACTTCCCTCCTTTTTTCAAAATGCGGTCCACTTGCATGGCATAATTTTCCCGCCGATTTGGATTGATTGCACAAAATAATGTTTGCTCGATAATCAAATCATACTCACCTTCGATTTCAAAAAAATCAGCCTGTAAAATATGCGCTGAAGGAAATGAAGGGCAATTCACTTTCAGTTGTTCCAGCGCATCGCTCACAAAATCCAAAACATATACATTTTTGAAACCCAATTCATGCGCATAAATCGCCTCATAACCAAAACCGCAACCTGGAATCAAGATTTTGATGTTCTTGTCTGTAAATTGATCTAAATACGCTTTAATAGGCGTTGAAACGTCACCGATGTTCCATCCAGTTTGAGATTGTTCGTAACGCGATTGCCAAAATTGTTGTTCCATTTTTCAATTAGATTTTAGGATGCTAAGATATTAGGATTTTAAGACTTTGATTTTCGTTAGTGCAGAAATTATTGCAAGAATTGCTCAGCAACTAAGAAAATCCAGTCTTAAAGTTGCGTAGCAACGACTCCTAAAATCTTAATATCTTAAAGCGAAGCGGGTCTTTTTTTTGCAAGACGTTAGGATGCTAAGATATTAGGATTTTAAGACTTTGTTTTTCGTAAGTGCATAAATTATCGCAAGAATTGCTCAGCAACTAGGAAAATCCAGTCTTAAAGTTGCGTAGCAACGACTCCTAAAATCTTAATATCTTAAAGCGAAGCGGGTCTTTTTTTTGCAAGACGTCAGGATGCTAAGATATTAGGATTTTAAGACTTTGTTTTTCGTAAGTGCAGAAATTATCGCAAGAATTGCTCAGCAACTAAGAAAATCCAGTCTTAAAGTTGCGTAGCAACGACTCCTAAAATCTTAATATCTTAAAGCGAAGCGGGTCTTTTTTTTGCAAGACGTCAGGATGCTAAGATATTAGGATTTTAAGACTTTGTTTTTCGTAAGTGCAGAAATTATCGCAAGAATTGCTCAGCAACTAAGAAAATCCAGTCTTAAAGTTGCGTAGCAACGACTCCTAAAATCTTAATATCTTAAAGCGAAGCGGGTCTTTTTTTTGCAAGACGTCAGGATGCTAAGATATTAGGATTTTAAGACTTTGTTTTTCGTAAGTGCAGAAATTATCGCAAGAATTGCTCAGCAACTAAGAAAATCCAGTCTTAAAGTTGCGTAGCAACGACTCCTAAAATCTTAATATCTTAAAGCGAAGCGGGTCTTTTTTCTACTTGATTTCCTTTACTTCAATATATAAATTCGTATCCACCGAAACTGATTCAATGTTCTTTAAGAGATTCACAGATCTCCAATCAGTATTGGGTTCTATCCAGTATTCTGAATCGTTAATTTTAACTTTCAATGGCAAATTGAATCCTTGTACGCAATTGTCCCAGCGGAATTTAAAGCTGTCTTTTTCAATTTGGTATTGAAACACTGGAACTGTGGTGTTGCGCAAGTATTGGTCGAAAAACGGTTTGAGATTTAAACCTGTTTCTTGGGCTAGAAATGCTTCAATTTGCGCAGAAGTAACCGTTTGGTGATAAAATGTGTCGTTCATCTTTCTTAAAATCGTTCGCCATTTATCGTCGTTTCTAACCCATTGACGCAAAGTGTGCAGCATGTTTTCGCCTTTGTAATACATATCGCCAGAACCTTCGTTGTTTACATCGTAGCTTCCAATGATTGGCTTGTCATTTTCAATTTTTGCTTGCTTCCCAATCACATATTCCGCTCCTGCATCTTTGCCGAAATAATATTCCAAATATAAATTTTCAGCATACGAAGTAAAACTTTCGTGGATCCACATATCTGCAACATCTTGATTGGTAATGCTATTGGCAAACCATTCGTGTCCTGATTCATGAATTATGATGAAATCGAATTTAAATCCCCAGCCGGTTTTACTCAAATCTCTGCCCAAATAACCGTTTTTGAAACCATTTCCGTAGGTCACTGAACTTTGGTGTTCCATTCCTAAATAAGGAACTTCAACCAATTTGTAACTGTCTTCATAAAAGGGATAAGGACCGAACCAATATTCAAAAGCTTTGAGCATCATTGGAACTTGTTTAAATTGCGTTTTTGCAGCTTCTAAGTGATTTTTTAACACATAATAATGACAATCCAGCGCGCCTTTTTCTCCATCGAAAACTTCTGAAAAATCCACGTAATCGCCGATATTTACATTCACTCCGTAATTGTTGATCGGATTTTTGACTTTCCAATGAAAAGTTGTCCATTTATTGCCTTTGTCAATATTTTCAAGTCTTCCGTTGGAAACAGCTGTCAAATTTAATTCTGATGGAATGGATACATGAATTTGCATGTTTTCTGGTTCGTCTGCTGGATGATCTTTGCATGGCCACCAAATACTGGCTCCAATTCCTTGACAACTTGTGGCGATAAAATCTTTGCCATTTTCATCTTTCTCCCAAGTAAAACCTCCTGACCAAGGTGGATTTTTGCTAATCAACGGCAAACCTTCAAACTGAACTTCGATGCTATTTGTGTCATTCAACACTTGTTTCATTTTCAATTCAATGAAGTGCGCATTTCCTTTTTCGCTGAATTTGAGGGAATGTCCATTTTGCGTTACTTTCTTGATTTTCATCGGTGATTGTAAATCAATTTGCATCGTTTGCGACTCTTTCAAAACAATGTAAGTAATTTTGTTTAAGCCGAAAATTCGCTTTTTTGATGGTTCAACGGAAACGGATAAATCGTAATTTTTCAAATCCCACCAAGCTCTTTCAGCAGTATTACTGCCTCTCATCGAATCTTCGGGCGTGAATTTTGCTTTTTGAGCAAACATTGAAAAACTCAATAAAACAAAAAGTATCAACAAGCATTGATTCATGTAAAAGGATTGAATTTTTTTTCTGGCGGAAAACATCATTTTATCTAAAATTTCTTGAATTACAAATGTACAATTTAAGGAATAAAAAACTTTGAAATAAAACTTCAATTCAAATCCTAAACATTTCAATCAATCAAACTTGCGTTAAAATCAATCTCGCTTTTTTTGGTACTTAAATTGTTTACCTTCCTTAAAATTAAAACAAAAGGTCATGGAAACAAAAATTAACCTAGTTGCATATTTCTTTCAATTGAAAAGTCAGAATCCGCAAATCAAAAAAAGTTTTGACCAATCATTGTGTAATTTGGGAATTCACCAAGATGTCAAAAATGCAAAGAAAACCAAGTCTTCAAGTCAACTGTTTCACTAGAAGTCACCGCCACCTCCATTTTCAGGGGTGATTTTACTTTTCTTAGAAACTTCGTATTTTCCAAACTTATAGCTCACATTCAAAGAAAATCTTCTTGTATTTTGTTTGAATCTTGCATACTGAAAATTGTCATTTTGCTGAACTTCAAATCTAAATTCTTGCGTATTGAAAACATCCGCCAATCTAAATCCAACAGCCCATTTTCCGCCTTTCAAATTCTTTTCACCTGAAAGATCTACAGAAGCGCGTGGCTCTGCTTTTCCTTGTGCGGTGAAAATCGGTGAATTGTAGCGCGCATTGACTTGAATTGAAGCTGTTTTTTTCCAAAAATCAAACGTTCCAGCATATTTTACGCTCCAGTTAAAACCAGAATTATTCCAGTCGATTCCGCTCGTGTTGTCTGTATATTGAATTTTATTTCCGTTCAAAGAAAAAATGTTTCTCATCCAAGTCGTTGGCTTATATGTTAAGGTCAATTCAGCACCCAAGTTTTGACTTTGGTCAATGTTTGCAAAAGTTGCTACAGAGGTTCCGTCCTCGTAAAACAATTTCACACGTTGAATAACATTAGAAGTTTGTCGGTAATAAACATTCCCAGAAAAATTCACTTTTTTCAGAACATACGTCATCCCAAAATCAAAAGAATTGATGTATTCTGGTCTCAAGGCTGGATTACCTTTCATCAAGTTGTAAGGATCTGAATAATTGGAGAAAGGATTCAAATTTTCACCCGTTGGACGGTTGATTCTTTTGCTGTATCCCAAGCTTAATTCAATCGCTTTTGAAACAGTATATTTCACATATCCAGAAGGAAAAACGTTGAAATAGGTATTTTTAAAAGATTGATTTTGAGAAACTAAATTTGGCGCTTGCATCGCTTCTTCGATTCTCAAACCACCTTGATATCTGAACTTTTTTAACTGTTGAGAAAAATTTCCGTAGGCAGAAACAACTTGTTCATCATATTGATAACTGAAATTTGACAATGTATCAGCCACATACGCATTGCTAGAATAATTGTAAGTTTCAGAATATGTGTTGACAGTAGAATATCGCACAATTGCTTTTGCACCAGATTCTATTTTCATTCCTTTCCTTAAAACTCTTGTGAAATCAGATTGAAGTGTAGTTACTCTATTTTTATCATTACTTTCCAACTGTTGCAACAAATCTTGATACACGATTGGCAAACCATTTTCAGTCAAATAAGTTTCATCATAATATCCATTGGCACTATTTTTCCCTGTTGATTGCGTAACATCAGCAGTAAAAAAACCTTTATCTTCTTTGAAATCAAATTTGTAATTCAAATTCAAATCTGCATTTTGCGAACTAATCGGATCAGATGAAGCACGCTCCCAAGTTCTAATCGGAGTTTGAACATTCAATGTTTGTGTATTCACAACTGTTCCCGTTCGCTCGCGTTTATCAAAATTTCCAGTTAGGGTGAATCCTAACGTGTGTCTAGGTTTCAAATAAAAATCGGCACCAAATCTTGCTGTATTAGTATTACTCAAATCTGTTCCTAAACGATCTTGATTCAACTTATAAACAGAATCGCCAACAGTATTCAAAAAATATCCAAATCGATTTCTATCCCCTGAATAATAGCGGTATGAATAAGTTCCGAATACATTCATTTTAGCGTTTCTAACACTCAGCGATGCCGTTCCATTGAACGATGTCCCTGTACTTCCACTGATCAAAATATTCCCATTGATTCCTCTTAATTTGTTCTTTTTTAAAACAATATTGATGATTCCAGAAGTTCCATCAGGATCGTATTTTGCGGATGGATTGTTTACAATTTCAATGCGTTCTATAGAACCGGCTGGCAATGCATCTAGCATGCTTTTACCATTTCCACCAGCTAAAGAACTCGGTCTTCCGTCAATTAATATTGTTACATTTCCATCGCCTCGCAAAGAAACTTTTCCGTCGTTGTCGACTTCAATCGAAGGAATGTTGTTGAGAATATCGTTCACAGTTCCACCTTTAACAGATAAATCTTCGCCAACATTGTATACTTTCTTGTCTAATCCAGAAGTCATTAATTCTTGTTTTGCGACAACATCAACTTGTTCTAAATTGGTCGATTTTTCCGGATTCATTTTGATAATTCCCAAATCTCTTCCTGGAATTTCATTGCTAAAAATAACGTCTCTGATGATTTCATTGGCGTATCCGAAGAAAGTAATCTTCACGAAATATTTTCCTGTCGGAATCAATTCCAATTTAAATATTCCTTTTTCATCGCTGTAAATCTGACCGACAGTGGATGAATCAATGACTGACAATAATCGCACAGATGCATAATCGATTGGCTTTTTCGTAATCGAATCTTGAATCACCCCTGTTAAAATCCCAATTTTGGGTGTTGTTGGGACATTTGACTTTGTATTTTGACTGAATGCATTGAGACAGAAAAGAAAGCTGAATAATAAAATTGATTTCATGTATTAATATTTTTGTTTAATTGTTCTCAAAATGAAATATGATGCGATACTTGTGCCGACTGCTAAATAGCCGATCAGCTCAAAATTGAAATATACTCCAGCCTTGTTTTGATGTAAAACAAAACCACCTAATAAAACAGCAATTCCACTGGCAAATTGTTGCACGGCAGAACGAATACTCATAAATCCGCCACGTTCAAAAGGAGCAGCTGTTGACAAAACGAGCGCTGTTCCAGGAATGTTTCTTCCTCCAGCGAAAACGAAAAATGAGGAGGTAGCGATTAAAACGAGGGGCATTGGATTTTCTCCCATGGAAGTAATTGCCAAAATTGGAACGCAAGAAATCAACATGATCACTAAGAATGTTTTTAGCTGACCAAATTTATCGGAAAGCACACCAATAAATGGATTGGTGAAAAATGTCAAAGCACCTCCAAAGAAATACATCCACACCAATTCAGTTTTTTCAAAACCAACATTATGTTCGATATAATCAGCTAAATATGGAATAATTGCGAATTGTCCAAACAAGATTGTACAAGTAAAAATCAGCGCACGAATTTGATTTCCATTTTTCGCCACACGTCCGATGATGTGCCAAGATTTATAGTTCAAATCTTCGCGAGTAAGGTGACTTTTCATTTCAGGCAATTGTGCGGCAATGAAAAACCAAGTAATTACGGAAATTCCAACGATAAAGAAAAACGGTGTTTGCCAAGTCCAATTTAGCCCAATAAAAAGTCCCAAAGGAATACCAAGCGCAGCTGCAGATGAAAATCCAGCCATCACAATACCAGTAGCTTTCCCACGGTGTTGCGGTTCGATTAAATCTCCGACAATGGCTAAAACAACGGCCGAAATAACTCCACCGAAAAATCCAGCGAAAATTCTGGCAAAAACAAGAAATTCAAAGGTTTGAGAAATTCCGCAAAGGAAAGTTCCAATGATAAAAAGTGCATACAAAGCCAAAAGAAATTTTCTTCGATCAAATCTATCAATGATGAAAATACTGATAATTCCGGAAATAAAAGCACTGAAAAGATAAGCTGAAATCGCAATTCCCCATTGCTTTTCATTCATGTGCAGTGCCGATTTGATAGTGGAGGACAGCGGCATCAAAATCATGGATTCGAGAATATTTGAAAACAATACCAATCCAAGGATAATCATCCAAGTAATTTGTTTTTTTGTCATGATTTTTTAAGTTTGAGTAAATTTATATATTAGAATATCAATCTCTTAGTTTATCTAATAGATTACTCAAAGTTTCAGCTTCCTCGTCGTTTAATTTATTAATAAAAAAGGAATTATCATCAAAAGTTTTGTCTATTTCAGCTAGAACATCAAGCCCTTTCATTGAAATTTCAACATACACCACCCTTCTATCTTTTTCGCAGCGAATACGGTTAATTAATCCTTTTTCGATTAATTTATCCATCAATCTCGTTGTATTAGGTGATTTTTCGATCATTCTTTCTTTCACCGTATTGACATTGATTGCTTGATTTGCACCGCGTAAAATTCGAAGAATATTAAATTGAGGCATTGTCAAATCAAATTTTGACATAAAACTATATTGCAAATTCGACATCCAGTTGGAAGTAAATCTGATGTTCACAACAACTTTTTGCTGGGGAGATTTGAATCTTGAATTGATTTCTTTTCCGATTTCCATGGTACAAATATAGTTACCGTGGTAATATTTACAAAGTTTATTTATATAAAAATGAACTTTTGATTTACAAAATTTCACAACTTGATATATAAGAAGTTGCAAATTCAAAATAGAATGTTAAATTTGATGAATTGAAATAATATTAATTACCAAAATTACAAGGTATGGGAAAAGGAGATAAAAAAACAGCAAAAGGCAAAAGAGTAATGGGGTCTTATGGTAAAACTAGACCAAAGAAAAAAGATACTCCTGTTGTAATTGTTGCAAAAACTGAAAAACCAGCCAAAGAGAAAAAAGAAACTGTGAAGAAAGAAACAGTAAAAAAACCAGCGGCAAAAAAGGCAACTGCTAAAAAAGAAGCTTAAAAAAACAAAATATTTGTTCAAGTCACTGAAAAGTGACTTTTTTTTTGTCCAATATTCAAACAAAAAAGGCTCCACTAAATGGAGCCTTCTTCATTAAAATAATTATTTGACTATTTGATTACTTTGAAAGTAACGCGTCGATTTTTAGCCATTTTCAAGTCTTCTTCATCACCATCATTGATATCAGGATTTTGTTCTGAATTTCCTTTTGGTGCATCAATCATTCTTGTTTCAGCAATTCCTTTGTCTTTCAGATATTGTCTAACTGTAGCGATACGTTTTGCATCCATATCAGCATAGATTGGTTTTTCAATACTTTTAGCTATTTCTGTTGCATCAGCAAATCCTGAAATTTCTAATTTGTATGTTGGATTTGCTTTCAATTCTGTTGCAATTAAATCCAAGGAAGCCATGCCTGCTGGTTGCAAAACATTTTTTCCAAAACCAAAATAGTTTGATTGCAATTCGATTTTTTGGATTGAAGTCATTTTATCATTCAATACAACTGATTTTTGATAAACTGTATTTGAAACAACTTCCTCAACGTCTTCTGTTCCACAATCACATGATGAACCTTCTTCTACAAGTGAAACTGAAATCTCATCGATATAATAATATGAAGCGATTAGAATCGTACCTTTAATGTTATCTGGTTTCTTATTTTTTTCAGTTTTAACAAGATCGTTGTTTGTGAAGTTACCAATAGTAATGTATTTTTCTCCACCATCTGCAACGAAAGTTCCACAAACTCTGTCCCAACCGTACATTGCGTTCAAAACTTTATTGTCTTTAATTAAGACATGCGTTTTGTCAATGATACTTGCTTTTTCCTCAGTTGCAAATTGTTTTTTAGAAAGATGTACACCTAGTTGATTACAAGAATATTTTGACAATTCTGCCAGAGAAACATTTGCTTGAACACAGTATGTCATTCCTTTTTTCAAAGGCGAAGTCAATTTTGTAGAAACATATGATCTTGGCATTTTATCGTTGTATGAATAAGCAACAATTCCTGCATAATTTTCTCCTTCTTTTGGGCTTTCCGTCCCGTAAATATTTGTTGGAGTACTAATATCTGGAAGTTTTGCAGCTGGAGTAAAAAGATCAGCTCTCACACCTGTTGGAGAAATCCATCCCGTAGCAGCTTCAATTCCACCCAATTTTTTGGTTTTTCCAGTAGTTGATTCAAAACTACCATTTTCAACTAAATTTTCTCCTTGACCAAAAGTAAATGAGAACAAGCTCATTGGAATAAGAGCAAGAATCGTAGCAATTGATTTAGTATTCGATTTCATGTGCATAAATATTAATTTTTAATTTTTGAAATAAACAAAATCTATCAGATTGAAGATTAATATTTTATTTCATATTCCTTAACTGTATTTATAAACGTTTTCACTTTTTCAGGGTCAACATCTGGATAAACTCCATGACCTAGATTCACTATATGTCGTTTACTTTGAAACGAATTTAACATTTTATTTGTTAAATCAGCAACTTCAGCATGAGAAGAATATAAAGCACAAGGATCTAAATTCCCTTGAAGTGTTCTAGAATCTCCAATTTCAGCTCTAATTGCCTGAATATCCATGTTCCAATCTAAACCAACAGTGTTACAATTTAATTTTGCAATTGCACCAACTGAAGTAATTGCTCCTTTTGAAAACAAAGTAAGCGGAACTTCGTTGATCGCATTCGCAATTTCATTCAAATAACGCAAACTAAATTCAGCATACTGCTCAGTTCCTAAAATTCCTGCCCAAGAATCAAAAACTTGAATCATGTGCGCTCCTGCTTGGATTTGAGCTTTCAAATACTGTATTGTCACTTTCGTAATTCTGCTTAGCAAGTCGTGTGCCAATTTTGGATTGGTGTACAACATCTTTCTTGCTTCTGAAAATGTTTTTGAACCTGAACCTTCCACCATGTAGCAAAAAATTGTCCAAGGTGCACCGGCGAAACCGATCAACGGTACTCTACCATCCAATTCTTTATTCGTCAATTTGATGGCTTCCAAAACATATCCCAAACGGTCTTCAATATCGAAATCAAATTCTGCATATTTCAAATCAGCTTCAGACTTGATTGTTTTTTCAAACCAAGGACCTCTTTTTTCAATCATTTGATATTCAAGTCCCATAGCTTCAGGGACAACCAAAATGTCTGAAAAAATGATGGCAGCATCAACACCTAAAATGTCTACCGGTTGAATGGTAACTTCCGCAGCAAATTGTGGAGTTTCTACTAATTCTTTAAATCCACTTAGTGAATTGCGAACAGCGCGGTATTCTGGTAAAATTCTACCTGCTTGTCGCATCAGCCAAACAGGGTATCGTTCAATCGATTCACCTTTGGCTGCTCTTAAAATTAAATCGTTTTTTAAAATCATCGCCCACAAATATAAACATTTGGATTATTCTTTTATTCTCAAATAATCTACAAAAATCAATATTTTTGAAAATCTAAAAAAAGTGCATTCCGCTTATTTTAGAAATGAAATAAAATAATTTATTCGACGTCCATATTTTCGGGATTTCACCTAGATTTATTTCACTAAATTTGTGCTGATAAATACTTCATTTCAATGTTTAAAAATCAACTTTCAAAAATAACTTTTGTCTTTATTTGCTTGGGTTTACTAGTTAGTTTGAAATCTAAATCGGCGCCAAATTCCAAAATCAAAATAAAATCAAAACCTGCGTTTATAGACGAAGGTGATTTGTGGGCAGAAAAAGTGCTCAACAGCATGACTTTAGAAGAAAAAGTAGGACAATTTTTTATGGTTGCCACATGGTCAGAAAAAGACGAATCACATCAAGGAGAAATTGAAAAAATCATTCGCGAAAATAAAATTGGAGGATTAATTTATTTTCAAGGCGATAAATCAAACTTGAAAACTTCCATTTCTAGAATGCAAACTGCGTCGAAAGTTCCTTTGTTAATAGGTATGGATGCTGAATGGGGCGTTGCCATGAGATTGGAAAAAGAGGAAAGATTTCCCTTTGCTTACACAATCGGTGCTGCGAATGATGTTGCCTTGACTGAAAAAATTGCAGAATCCATGGCGCAAGAATGCAGAGATTTTGGAATTCACATCAATTTTGCACCAGACGCTGATGTAAATAGCAATCCTTATAATCCTGTGATTGGCTTTAGGTCATTTGGCGAAGATTCGAAAAATGTTGCAGAACACGTCGCTGCATTTGTGAAAGGAATGGAAGCCGAAGGAGTAATGACAAGCATCAAACACTTTCCGGGTCATGGTGATACAGACAAAGATTCTCATTTTGAATTGCCAACTGTCTCGCATTCAAAAGAAGTATTTTTTTCGACCGACTTCCCTCCTTTCAAAGCTGGAATCAAAGCTGGAACTTCATCTGTCATGATTGGACATTTAAATGTTCCTTCACTTGACAATTCAGGTACGCCAAGTTCTCTTTCTAAAAAAGTCATTCAAGGATATTTGCAAGATTCTTTGGGTTTTAAAGGATTAGTTATCAGTGACGCTTTGAATATGAAAGCTGTTGCCAACAAATACGGTAAAACGGAAGTTGTTGTCAAAGCATTTGAAGCAGGTTGCGATATTCTTTTATATCCAGAAAGTGTTTCTGAATCAATCGATGCCATCGTAGCCAAAGTAAAAAGCGGTAAAATCTCAGAAAAAGAGATTAATGCTAGATGTTTAAAAGTTTTAAAAGCGAAACATCACGCGATTTTTAGAGCTAAAAAAGCACCTAAATATACTGCTGGTGAAGTTGACTGGATCAAAAAGCAAGTTTATGAAAAATCGTTAACGATAGTTAAGAACGAAAATTCAGTTTTACCATTAACTAATACTGATCAAAAAGTGGCTTTGGTTTGTTTGGGTTCAAATACTATCACTTACCAATTGATGGCTCAGAATTTCAATCCACACGATCAATTTCAATTCGAAACAGCTGACGAGGCAATCAAAACCTTGGGAACGAAATTGAACCAATATGATGTGATTGTGACTTCGATACATTCATCGTCAGTCAGAAGTGTAAAAGCATACGGAATGCCAGAAAAATGGCAAGAATGGTTGGCACAATTACCTGAAAAATCTAAAAGTGTTTTAGTACTTTTCGGAAATCCTTTTGCTTTTGCAAACACTCCAATCATTGAAAAACAAGACGCATTAGTGATTGCATATGAAAATCATCCATTGGCTCAAGACAGGACGGCGCAAATGATTTTTGGTGCCATTGGAGCGAACGGGAAAATGCACTTACAAATTTCTGATTTCCTTAAAAAAGGCAAAGGTTTGAACGTAAGATCAGTGAATCGATTGAAATATTCTCAACCTGAAGAACTAGGAATAAATGCAGAGAAACTTACTGAAATTGATCAAATTGCCTTGAATGGCGTTGCCAAGGGTGCATTTCCAGGTTGTCAAGTTTTGGTTGCCGTTGAAGGAAAAATCATTTACCAAAAAAGTTTCGGAACAAAAACATATGAAGGCAATGACACAGTGAATAATCGAGATATTTATGACATTGCATCCGTTTCAAAAATTGCTGGTTCGACAGCCGCATTGATGAAATTAGAAACACAAGGGAAATTTACTTTGAATAAGAAACTGGAAGATTATATTCCCGACGTGACTGGAAAAGGCGCTTTTGGGAAAATCTTCATCAAAGACATGATGGCGCATCAAGCTGGCTTGACTCCTTGGATTCCATTTTACAAAAAAACGGTTTCAAATGGTAAACTGAATCCGACGATTTATTCAACTGAGAAAAAAGAGGGATTTGAATTGCAAGTTGCTAAGGATATTTGGATTTCCAATTCGTATCCTGACACTATTTACAAACGCATTTTAAACAGCGGACTGAATGCAGTGAAAAAATATGAATATTCGGATTTGGGATATTATTTTGTTAAGAAAATTATTGAAAAGCAAACAAGTCAAACTTTAGACAAATACTTGTATTCTGAACTATACAACCCAATGGGACTTCAGAATATTCGCTATACTCCATTGAGTTTTTTCCCTTATGATAGAATTGTTCCAACTGAAAACGACAAAGATTTCCGTGGACAAGTGATTCGCGGACATGTGCATGACCCAGGAGCAGCGATGTTGGGCGGTGTCGGTGGACATGCAGGTGTTTTTGCCAATTCAGCGGATTTGGCAGCCATAATGCAATTGTTTTTGAACAAAGGAAATTACATGGGCAAACAATTGATTGATCAAAGTGTTATTGCAGCATACACGAAAGCACAGTTTGCGGGAAATCGCCGTGGCGCTGGGTTTGATAGACCGACATCAAGCGCCAAAGGAGGTCCAACGTGTGAATTGGTCTCACAAGAAAGTTATGGCCATTCAGGATTTACAGGAACTTTCACTTGGGCAGATCCTGCTTATGGAATCAATTATGTTTTCTTGTCGAACAGAGTTTATCCAAGTGCAGAAAACTGGAAAATCAGGGACATGAATATCAGAACAGAAATACAAAGAGTAATATACCAAGCAGTTAAAAAATAAAAATTAGTTCAAACATCTTCAGTAAAACGCTACAAATGAAAATCGGAATTGTATTATACCCAACTTATGGCGGAAGTGGTGTTGTCGCCACAGAACTTGGCAAAGCTTTGGCTTTGAAAGGCCATGAAATTCATTTTATCACTTATTCACAACCCGTTCGACTCGGTAGTTTTCGTGAAAATATTTACTATCACGAAGTTTCTTTGACCGATTATCCGCTATTCGAATTTCAACCTTATGAAACTGTCTTAGCATCTAAAATGGTAGATGTTGTGAAATATGAAAAATTGGATTTATTGCACGTTCATTATGCGATTCCTCATGCATCGGCAGCATTTATGGCGCAACAAATTTTAAAATCACAGGGAATTGAGATTCCATTTATCACCACTTTGCACGGAACGGACATAACTTTGGTCGGGAAAGATCCTTCTTTTGAACCAGTGATTACATTTTGTTTGAATCAATCCAATGCAGTTACAGCGGTTTCTCAAAGTTTAAAAGACGATACATACAAACATTTTGGCACCACGAGAGAAATTCATGTGATTCCCAATTTTATCAATTCTGAAGATAATTTGCCAGAAATTGACCTAGAAAAACGAAGAAGATACGCGAATGACGACGAAAGAATTTTGACACATATTTCAAACTTTCGGAGAGTTAAAAGAATTGATGATGTGGTGAAAGTTTTCGCTAAAGTGAATGAGAAAATTCCTTGCAAACTGCTTTTGGCTGGAGATGGACCAGAAAGAGCCATGGTGGAGCATTTGGCGCGAGAATTGAAAATTTGTAACAGAATTATTTTTCTAGGAAAAGTTAGAGATACGAGTCACGTACTAGAAATCAGCGATTTATTTATTTTACCATCTGAAACAGAAAGTTTTGGTCTAGCGGCGTTGGAAGCAATGGCAGAAGGAGTTCCAGTGATTTCATCCAACACGGGAGGAATTCCTGAAGTAAATGTTGAAGGCGTTTCAGGTTATTTGTCTAATGTTGGCAATGTAGATGAAATGGCTGAAAATGCTTTAAAAATTCTTTCAACAGATGAAAATTTACAAAGATTTAGAGTCAATGCATTGAACAGAGCCAAAGATTTTACTTTGGAGAAAATTCTTCCAATGTATGAAACACTGTATGAAAGCGTTTTAAAATAAAACTAACCACATTGAAAAAAAGCAAGCAAATCGGATTTTATCGCTCAATATTAACTTTGAAATGTCCGAGTTGTAGGCAAGAAAATATGTTCAAGAAAAGAGGATTATTTGTATATCACAATCCCCTTGATATGCACGAAAATTGTTCTCAATGCGGGCAAAAATACGAAATCGAACCAGGATTTTGGATTGGTGCATTGTGGGCGAGTTATCCGATAGTCGTGATTATCGAAACCCCATTTTTGTTTACCGCCATTGCTGCAGAATCTTTGAATGTTTGGTACACTTATGGTTTGATGATTGTTGCTTTTGGCATTTTCTTCCCGCTGATGGTTAGATTGGGAAGATCAATTTGGGCACATATATTTATAAAATATCGCGGCGAAGCAAACTAGAAATATATATTTCTAAAACACAAAAATATATTATTGTCAAAACAAACTTATGCGTTTTTTGACAAAAAAAATAGGACTTCAAAATTTGAAATCCTATTTAATTTATTGTTACTAGAATTACTAGATGTTTTCAATTATCATTGCAGAAGCACCACCACCACCATTACAGATAGCAGCACCACCGATTTTAGCGTTATTTTGTTTCAACACATTGATTAAAGTTACGATAACTCTTGATCCTGAATTTCCAAGTGGGTGACCTAAAGCAACAGCTCCACCATTTACATCCACTTTTTCAGCATCTAGACCTAAAATTTTCATGTTTGCCAAACCAACAACTGAGAAAGCTTGATTTAATTCCCAGAAATCAACATCAGAAGTTTCCAAACCTGCTTTTTTAAGCGCTACTGGAATTGCTTTTGAAGGTGCAGTTGTGAACCATTCTGGTGCTTGAGCAGCATCAGCATAACTTACAATTTTTGCAATTGGTTTCAAACCGTATTTTGCAACCGCTTCAGCTGAAGCCAAGATCAAAGCAGAAGCACCATCATTTAGTGTCGAAGCATTTGCAGCAGTAATTGTTCCGTCTTTGTCGAATGCAGGACGCAAACCTGGAATTTTATCCAAGAAAACGTTTGTATATTCTTCGTCTTTTGAAATAATCACTGGATCACCTTTTCTTTGTGGAACAGCAACAGGAACAACTTCCTCCGCAAAACGACCAGCTTCCCAAGCAGCAGCAGCACGTTTGTATGAAGTTATTGCGAAATTATCTTGGTCTTCTCTAGAGAATTCATATTCTTTGGCACATAATTCAGCACAATTCCCCATTGGAACTTTGCTGTAAACGTCCAACAAACCATCTTTGGTAATACCATCTAACATGGTAATGTTTCCAAATTTCACACCGTTTCTTCCGTCGATGTAATGTGGAGTTTGTGACATATTTTCCATTCCACCAGCAACAACGATTTCATTATCTCCGGCTAAAATCGTTTGAGCACCCAACATGATCGCTTTCATTCCAGAAGCACAAACTTTGTTCACTGTTGTACAAGGAACTTCGTTTGTCAATCCAGCACCCAAAGCAGCTTGGCGAGCAGGAGCTTGACCAACACCAGCTTGAAGTACATTTCCCATGAAAACTTCATCAATTTGCTCTGCTTTCAAACCAGATCTTTCTAATGCACCTTTGATTGCAACAGCACCTAATTGGGTCGCAGAAACTGTTGATAATCCACCCATGAAAGCACCAATTGGTGTTCTTACAGCGGAAATGATAAAAACTTCTTTTTTCATTTTATGATTTTTACTTTTTTTCGATTCGTAACTAGACCACGAAATTAATAAAATAAGCAAAGTATTTAACTGAAAAATCAATAAAAACCATAAAATGAATCTGAAAATCGAAAGAATTCAAAATTTAAACATGCCCTAAAATTTACGATCACATTTCTAAAATTGAAATCAAAACTTTATTTTTGTGCTTTTTTTTGAAAAATTGATGATGAAGAAATCTATTTTAGTCTTGATTTTGTTGATGAATTGTACTCTCTTTTTTAGTCAAGACACAATTCCATTAAAAAGTATATTAACTGACAGTTCATACTGGACTTCCAAAATGCTATTTGGAATTAATGGATCTCAAAGTTCATTTGTAAATTGGTCAGCGGGTGGACGAAACAACATTTCAATGTTGGGATTTTTAGATGCAAGTGCAACTTATCGTAAATCAAATATTAAGTGGAATAATGATTTAAAACTCGCTTTGGGTGGAGTGAGATTTTTGGACAAAAACAACACCGGAGCCAAAATGCAAAAAACAGATGATAAAATTGACATTGCCACTTCATTAGGATATGAGTTTAAAAATAAATGGTTTTATACGTTGGTTGGAGGTTTCAAAACCCAAATGTTGGATGGATTTGTTTTTCCAAATGATTCGGTGAGAACATCTAAATTTTTAGCTCCTGGTTATGTCAGTTCGGCGTTGGGAATAGAATTTGCACCAGACAAAAATTTCAATATCTTTCTTTCGCCACTAGCATCAAAATTCACGATTGTCAATGATCAAGTTCTAGCAAATGCTGGCGCTTTTGGTGTTCAAAAAGCAGAATTAGATGCGCTTGGAAATGTTTTAGTAGCTGGCAAAAAAGTACGAAGTGAATACGGTGCTTATTTCAAAATGCGGTTCAATAAAGAACTTGCGAAAAATATTGAAATGAAATCGCGATTTGAATTATTCTCCAACTACATCAATAATCCACAAAACGTGGATGTAAATACCGAAGTGATTTTTACTTTCAAGGTAAACAAATGGTTTTCATCGTCTTTGCAATGGAATTTACTTTATGACGACGACATTGATGTCACTGATAATAAAGGAAGAGTTGGTCCAAGAACTCAATTTAAATCTGTGCTGGGACTTGGAGTTTCATTCACAATTAAAAATAAAAATTCGATTTAGGATTATGTATTAAACAGATAACCTGTCTGTTTGCGAGTCTTCAAGCTGCATTTTCCATCGCTTGTACATATAGGGAGAAATTTTACTTTGTTCACGCTCCTGCAACACAATAATGTTGTTACTTGCAGCAAAATACCAAGAAAACTCAAAAATCTCCATTTTAATTCCAAATTTGTTTTGATTCATTCCTGAAATCACTTCGAAGTTGAAGCCTTTTTCTTGAAGTTTCATTTTTTTAATCTTAAATCGATTGCAATTGTCACCCAGCAATTCGCACAAAATAACATAGTTCTTTTTTAAGATCTTCACTGTGTTTGCTGCGGCGGTTTTCGTTTGCTTTCGAACTGATTGGTGGTATTTATTTTTGCAGTGTATGTCGCAGAATACTTTGTCTGAGCGACCGAATAATTTTTTATCACAAACACAACATTGTTTTGTGGGTTGGATGTTTGATGTTTTTTGCATGATTATAGTTGTTTTAAAAGGTTGTTAACTTTGTTAAGTAATATTTAAGCGTGATAAGGTTTAATTATTCGCTTACCTAAAGTTAAATAATGAATTTTGATATTTCCAAATTTTCTGTAGTTTTTATGTGATTTTATCTGTTGAAAACACTTACATCCCCCATTTTATTGATCTCCAAAAATTCAACTTCACCAGTAGCTAAATATTAACTTTATAAACCGCAATTTCTATTTTATTCTTAATTTCGTATCATCTATGAAATTCATATCCGACATATCTCTTTTTTGGCTGATTCCAATTGGTGCGATTGCATTTTTGCTTACATATTTATTTTACAAAAAAGAAGCGTGGTTAAATGAAATTCCTAACTGGACAAAAAAATCACTTTTCACATTGAGATTTTTAAGTCTGTTTTTTATAGGGGTTTTACTGCTAGGAATTCTTTTCGAATCATTTACATACAGAAAAGAAAAACCAATCTTTATTACCTTAGTTGACAATTCTCATTCTCTCAAAAACTTCAAAGACAGCGCCAAAGTTGCTCAACAGATTGCCGATTTCAATTCCAAAATAAAAGAAAAGTTCAGCGAAAAATTTGAGCTAGTTTCTTATGCAGTTGGAGATAATTTCAGACAAACTGAATCGTTTAATTTAAAAGATCAACATTCAAATTTATCTGATGGCTTTGAACAAATATATTCTCAATACTACAACAGGAATATCGGTGGAATAGCATTTATTTCTGATGGAAATTTCAATGAAGGTCCTAATCCTATTTACTCAGCAGAAAAAATTGCCCTCACTCCTATTTTTACCTTAGGTGTTGGTGATACGATACCGCACAAAGATCAATTAATCAGAGATGTAACAACCAATGAAATTGCATTTTTAAAAAATAAATTTCCTGTTGAAATTGATATTGAAGCGCTGAAAGTTGGAAAAAGAAGTAGCAAAGTTTCGATTTATCACAACAATAAAATCGTAGCAAGTAATAATGTAAATTTTGAAAATGGTCAATTCGACTTTAAACACATTACTTTCGAATTGGAAGCTAAAGAAATTGGTTTTCAAAACTATACGGTAGAAATTTCGCCAATCGATGGAGAATATACCACTAAAAATAACCGCAGGTCATTTTACATCGAAGTTCTAGATGGCAGAAATAAAATCATATTACTCGCTGGAGCGCCTCATCCTGATGTGTCCGCGTTGAAATATGTACTCGAAAAAGATGAAAATGTACAGGTTGAGTCTAAATTAATTGGAGACTGGGATAAAAAATTAGACAAAGTAGATTTGGTTATTTGGCACGAACCAGGAATCAATTTTAATCAAGGAGTTCTCGACGCAATCAGAAATGCAGGAAAACCAATATTGTTTTTTGCTGGTCCAAACACCAATGGAAATACAATCAAAAAATTAGATATTGGAATGACCATTGGCAATTCAAATCAGACGGATGAAGTTCAACCAGGATTCAACGCTGGCTTCGAATTGTTTGAATTGACAACGGAACTCCAAAATACTTTGAGATTCTATCCGCCAGTGAAAGTAAAATATGGCGAGATTAAATTGAACCCACAAAATAAAGTTTTACTCTCGCAAAGACTGGGCGATTTCTATAAAAAAGACCCTATTCTTTATTTTGGTGAAAAAGCAAATGTGAAATATGGCGTTTTTCTAGGCGAAGGAATTTGGAAATGGAAAATCAACGAATATAGTCGAACCAAATCGACGGCAATGTTTGAAGAATTAATTCAAAAAATTACGCAATTCCTTGTCATCAAACAAAATGCATCATCTTTGAGAATAACCTTACCAAGAAGATTTTCAAAAGGTGAAGAAGTGAAAATTAAAGCTGAATTCTACAATGAATCGCTGGAATTAATCACCAAACCTAAAATTTCTTTCAGTTTAAAAGATGAACGAAATAACAAATCCAATTTTGAATTTGGTGTTTCTGGAAATTTCTACGTTTTACCGCTCGGAACTTTAAAGCCTTGCAAATATACTTGGACCGCTTCCACAACACACAATGGAAAAAAACATACTAAAAATGGAACTTTTGTGGTTGAAGATATCGAAATTGAATATTTGGAAACAGTTGCAAATCACGGATTATTGAACCAAATTTCTAAGAATTCAAATGGTCAATTTTACCAACTTGCTAATTATGATAAATTATTGAGCGACTTGGAGAAACGTGACGATATCGTTGAAATGTCCTACGAAGAAAGTGCCTTCAATGATTTGTTAGATTATTTCTGGCTTTTACTTCTCATTTGTTTGACTTTGTCAGCAGAATGGTTTCTGAGAAGATGGAATGGCAGTTATTAATTGATTATTCTCTGGTCGAAGTTCGAATCAATTCAGATCGATAATTGGACAACAAATGTGACTTTGAAATAAATCCGACAAATTCATTTTCAGAAACTACAGGCAATATCCATGCGTTTGTTTCATCAAATTTGTTCATGATTGAATGCATACTTTCATTTGTATCAATAACACTTGGCGGTTTGATCATCAATTGCTTGGCTCTCAAACTATCGTAAAGTTCTGTTTTAAAAATCGTCTCCCGAATTTGATCCAATTGAATAATTCCCACCAACTGATTTAATTCAGTTAAAACAGGAAAAATATTTCGATTAGAATGCGCAATAATTTGGGTAATTTCTCTCAAAGTCGCTTCTGGTTTCAAAGTCTCATAATCCGTTTCTATCAATCTTTCAGACTTCAAAGAAGACAAAATGGTAACATCTTTATTGCTTCTCAAAACTTGACCTTTTTTGGCTAAATTTTTGGCGTCCATCGAAAGTGGTTCAATACTTCGAACAACGGCATAACTAATCGCTGAAACTAGCATCAAAGGAATCATCAATTCATAACCGCCAGTGATTTCTGCGATCAAAAAGATTCCTGTCAACGGTGCATAAAATATCCCTGTCAAAACACCAGACATTCCAACCAAAGTAAAATTGCTAATGGGCAAAGTTGTCATTCCAGTCAAATTCACCAATCTTGCAAATACATAACCGATATAAGCTCCAACAAAAAGCGAAGGTGCAAAATTCCCTCCATTTCCACCACTATTGATTGTCACGGCAGCTGCAATCACTTTCACAAACATGACAATACCAACAAAAAGTAAGACAAACCAACCTTCTGTTTTCATACTTTTAAAAATACTCGTATCAAGCAATTTCTCTGGTGTATTGCTCGATAACACTTTGATACTTTCATAACCTTCACCAAAAAGTGGTGGTAAAATCAAAATTAAAACTGCTAAAAAAACACCGCCTTTGATTGCTTTGCCATAGGTCCAATCGTTCGAACGGTCTAGCACTTTTTCAATGCGCAAATAAATTCTAGAATAGTAAATTGAAATCAGACCAGTTAAAATCCCAAGTAAAACGTAAAATGGAACATTGTAATAGTTAAAGGCTTCTTGCAATTTGAAAGTCAAAAGAATGGAATCTCCCAAAATGATTTTGGATGTCAAACCTCCTACTGCTGCGGCAATAATTAGTGGAATAAACGCGGAAATACTGGCGTCAACTAACAATACTTCCAAAGCAAATAAAACACCTGCAATTGGTGCGTTAAACGCGGCACCTATCCCTGCAGCGGCTCCGCAAGCCAAAAGTAAAACCCTGTCTTTGTATATTAATTGATACGTTTTGGCAAAATTGGAACCTATCGATGAACCTGTAGTAACAATCGGTGACTCCAACCCTGCTGAACCTCCGAAACCAACAGTCACAGCGCTCGTTATAATATGAGAATACATCTGATCTTTTGGTAAAAATCCTGATTTCTTGACAATTGAACGAATAATATTCGCTGTCCCTCGACCTAATTTTTGATTGAAAAAACGACGAACTATAAAAGTGGTCAAAATAATCCCAACCATTGGGAAAACGAGGTACAAATAACTGTTTAAATTGAAAGGTAATTTAAAGTCCAAGGTTACGAATCGGTGAATTTGAAAAACGAAAATCTTCAAAAGTACCGCAGCCAATCCTGCTGTTAGTCCAACCATCATGCTTGCAAATATCAAAAACTGTTGCTCAGATAATTTCGACCTGACCCATTTTATGGAACGCTCAATGATTGAAAATAAACTTTGATACAACTTCAACTCAATATTTTTTTGATGATTTACACAAATATACTAAAATCAAAATAAGCATATTTATGAAAATTAGTTATTCATTAGGCAAAAAGGAAAGTGAATACGCTGTATATGGATGAAAATATTTAAACATTTCATTCTTATTTTTTTTAACTTTGCGCAATCAATTTAAAAACTGAAAAATAATGGCTCACAATATCAAACCAGGCGTTGCCTCAGGAGATGAAGTTCAAGCAATTTATAGATATGCAAAAGAGAAAGGTTTTGCTTTACCAGCAGTAAATGTAACAGGTTCGTCAACAGTGAACGGTGTTATGGAAACTGCAGCGAAACTTAATGCTCCGGTGATTATACAATTTTCTAACGGAGGTTGTTTGTACAATGCTGGAAAAGCGCTTTCAAATGAAAATGAAAAAGCGGCAATTTTGGGCGGAATCGCTGGTGCGAAACACATTCACACTTTGGCTGAAGCGTATGGAGCAACTGTTATTTTACATACAGATCACTGCGCGAAGAAACTTTTGCCTTGGATTGATGGTTTGTTAGATGCAAGTGAAGAATTTTTCAAAGAAACTGGAAAACCATTGTACAGTTCTCACATGATTGATTTGTCTGAAGAACCAATTGAAGAAAACATTGAAATCTGTAAAACTTATTTGGCTCGCATGAGCAAAATGGGAATGACATTGGAAATCGAATTAGGTATTACTGGTGGTGAAGAAGATGGTGTTGACAATACGGATGTAGACAGTTCTAAATTGTACACGCAACCTGAAGAAGTTGCTTATGCTTATGAAGAATTGATGAAAGTAAGCGACAAATTTACCATTGCAGCAGCTTTTGGAAATGTTCATGGAGTTTACAAACCAGGAAACGTGAAATTGACTCCTAAAATTTTAAGAAATTCTCAAGAATACGTTCAAAATAAATTCAATACTGGAACAAATCCAGTAGATTTTGTGTTTCACGGTGGTTCAGGTTCTACTTTGGAAGAAATCAGAGAAGCGATTGGTTACGGTGTGATCAAAATGAACATCGATACTGATTTGCAATTTGCATTTACTGAAGGCGTTCGTGATTATGTAACAAAAAACATTGATTACTTAAAAACACAAATCGGAAATCCTACGGGAGACGATCAACCAAATAAAAAATACTACGACCCAAGAAAATGGATGAGAGAAGGTGAATTGACATTTGTCAAAAGACTTGAGCAAGCTTTCCATGATCTTAACAATGTAAATACGCTTTAATATTAATTCAGCACAAAAAATAAACTATGGGTTGGTTTAAAAGAGACAAAGAAGGGATTACAACTTCGACAAAAGAGAAAAAAGAAACACCTGAAGGACTTTGGCACAAATGTTCCAATTGTAAAACGGTTTTCACAGAATCTGATTTTGTCAAAAACTTTTATGTTTGTGATAGATGTTCACATCATGAGAGAATCGGATCAAAAGAATATTTCGAAATTCTTTTTGATGAAGGAAAATTCACGGAGTTAGATGCAAATCTTTCATCTGGTGATCCATTGAAATTCGAGGATACTAAAAAATATGTTGACAGAGTCAAAGCAACACAAAAAAGTTCTGGATTGAAAGATGCAGTTAGAACTGCGCATGGAAAATTAGAAGGAATGGATTTTGTAATTGCTGCCATGGATTTCGGATTTATTGGTGGTTCATTAGGTTCTGTTGTAGGTGAAAAAATTGCCCGTGCAATCGACAAAGCAATCGAATTGAAATGTCCATTCATGATTATCTCTAAATCTGGAGGTGCGCGTATGATGGAAGCTGGTTTTTCTTTGATGCAAATGGCGAAAGTAAGCGGAAAATTAGGTCAATTGGCTGAGAATAAATTGCCTTATATTTCATTTTTGACAGATCCAACAACTGGTGGTGTAACCGCATCTTTCGCAATGTTAGGTGATTTAAATATCGCTGAACCAAAAGCTTTGATCGCATTCGCTGGTCCAAGAGTTGTGAAAGAAACAATTGGTAGAGATTTGCCAGAAGGATTTCAAACTTCTGAGTTCTTGTTGGAACACGGATTTTTAGATTACATCGTTGATCGAACGGAGCTAAAACAAACTTTAGCAACTTCGTTGAAAATGTTCAACAATTAAATATTCAAAGTCCTGCAGAAATGTGGGACTTTTTTTTAGTCATTTTTATTCGAAATGATTTTGAAACCATCGTTCAACTAAACTCAAAATCTCAGCCGATTTTTCTAGATGCGGATGATGTTTTACTAAATCTAAAAATGCAATCTCAGCTTGTGGAATGGCTTTTTGAATGTATTCTAGCTGTAATTTAGTGCCATATTGATCTTCTTTTCCTTGAATGGCCAAAGTTGGACATTGAATTCTTTGAATGTCATTTACAATATTCCATTCTCTAAAAGGTTCACTTAACCAAGTATTCGCCCAAGCGAAAAAAAGCGATTCTGTTTTTTCACCATGAAATTTTTTCAAACCTTCCAATTTCCCAGCGCGAAACGCATCAATCGCAGGCTCAATTCCAGCGCGTGTTTCAGATTCATTCAAAACATGTGCGGCCATTGTTACAATTCCAGAGACATATTTTGGAAATTTAGCGGCGTATAACAAGGCAATTGTCCCGCCATCTGAATGTCCAACTAAAATCACCCGCTTTCCGCCTGGCAAAATTTTCTGAATGACTTCATGAAGTTCATCGTAAGCATAATCATGCAGGTAGTTTTCATTTCGTTCACCGACTAATGCATCGGAACCTCCATGCCCTCTTCGCTCGAGAATAAAACCATCCATTCCCATGGCATCGCACAACAATTTAGGAAAATTTCGCCATTGACCAATTGAACCCAAAGCTTCATGCAAAAACAACAAAATAGTGTTCTCCTGAAAATCAGTTCTGTTTGTTAAATTGCTTTTTTCTGATTCGATAAAAGCGATTTGAACCTGATGTGTCGAAAGTTGGAGTTTCTTTAAAATCATCTTTTGTAAAACAAAAAATCCCACATTGCTGCAGGATTTAATAATTTAAAATATTGTAAATTAGTTTTTTACTCGCTCTTGGTACAAACCAGTACGCGTATCAATTTTGATAATTTCTCCAGTATTGATGAACAAGGGTACACGAATTTCAGCGCCTGTTGCAATAGTTGCTGGCTTCATTGTGTTTGTTGCAGTATCACCTTTAATTCCTGGTTCAGTATAAGTTACTTCAGAAATAATTGAAATTGGTAATTCAACAACCAAAGGAGTTTCTTCTTCAGCGTGAAACAAAATACTACAATTCATTCCTTCAACCAAAAAACCTGGTTTTTCAATCATCTTAGCAGGAATGTTCACTTGTTCAAAATTTTCATTGTTCATGAAAACATAATCCGTTCCTTCTTGATACAAATATTGATATTCACGATTTTCAATTCTAACAGTCTCAATTTTATGACCTGCCGAAAAAGTATTGTCTATCACTTTCCCAGTTTCAATTTGTCTCATTTTCGTTCGAACGAAAGCAGGACCTTTTCCAGGTTTTACGTGTTGAAACTCGATAATTTGACACAGTTTATCGTTAAATTTAATGCATAAACCGTTTTTGATATCAGATGTATTTGCCATGATGCTTCTTTATAATAGAGCGCAAAAATAGAAAAAAAAGTTTGAAGAATAATATATTTTTGGATTAATCTCAGTTCTAAAAAATTTCAAAACTACTTTTTCGCACAATGGTTTTTTGTCATGATTTTTATTCAAAAATACACGCCAAAAAAGATTTTATGAACTTGTTTGTTCGACGATTCCGATATATATCGGAACCGTCGTTACAAATATGTCGCTCCGATGGAGCTATTTTGATTTTTAAGTTATCGCCATTTTCACTGAATTAATGGGCCCTATTAAAAACAATAATAATCTACTTGTTCGTGATAAGTTTTTTTTACAATAAGGCAATTCACGCATTTGTTTGTTCGACAGATTACCTCCGTCGTTGCAAACAAGTCGCTCCGATGTAGCTATTTTGATTTTTTAAAGTTATATGCGTTTGGTCTGTTTGTTATTGTGATTCATCTTAATAAATAGAATTAAAACAATTATCTTTGCACCAAAGCTTAAAAAATGACAGAAGAAATCAATGCAGTAAGTTACTGTGTAGGAATGAGTGTTGCAGGAAGTTTGATGCAACAAGACTTAGAAAAAATCAATCCAGAAGCGATGGCTGAAGCAATTGCTGATGCGTTCGCAGGAAAAGCGCCAAAATACGGTCCAGATGAAGCAAATGCAATCATCCAACAGTATTTGCAAAAAGTGAGTGAATCTAAATTTGCAGAGCACAAAGATGCTGGTGAAGCTTTTTTAGCTGAAAATAAAACAAAACCAGGAATTCATACTACGCCTTCAGGTTTGCAATATGAAGTGATTGAAGAAGGTACAGGTGCAAAACCAACGGCAGAAGATACTGTTGAAGTTCATTATCATGGAACTTTGATTGATGGAAGTGTTTTTGATTCTTCTATCCAAAGAGGCACTCCAGCAACGTTTGGCGTTCATCAAGTAATCAAAGGTTGGACTGAAGCTTTGCAATTGATGACAGAAGGTTCAAAATACCGCTTGTATATTCCTCAAGACTTGGCTTATGGTGCTCAACCTCATCCAGGTGGACCAATCAAACCATTCATGGCTTTGATTTTCGACGTTGAATTGATTGCCATACATTAATCAGATTTAAAATGAAAAAAGTTATTCTTTTTTTACCATTGTTGGTACTTTTTGTAGCTTGTGGAGATAAATCAGCAAGTGAAGAAACTGAAAAAGTTGATTTGACAACTTTCAAAGATAAATTGTCTTACGCTTTGGGTGCAGATCATGCGCATTCAATTTCTGAATCTGGAGATCCGTATTTTGATAAATATGAAATCGACGAAATGGTCAAAGGATTTGAACAAGGATTTTCGGATACTTCTGCATTTGATGAAGCTTGCAACGAAACAATGAGGAAACTTTACGGTCCTCAAGGTCAAAAGTTTGATACAAATTATGTCAAAGAAGGATCAAGTTGTTTGGGTAAATTGTCTGGAATTGTTTTTCAAGCGAGTTGGAAAAAGAAAGGTGCTTTGAGTAAAATTGATATTAAAAAAGCAGCCATCGGATTCAGACACGGATTGATGAAAATCGACACGTTGATCAATGTGGAAGAACAAAAATCGATGATTCAAAATTTCTTTGAAGATTTGAATAAAATGAACGGAAGTGCTTTGATGGAAAAAGCGAAGAAATTGCCAAATATCAAAACAACTGCAAGTGGAATCGTTTTGCAGACTATTCAAGAAGGTAAAGGACCAAGTCCTGCTCCTGGCGATGACGTACTAGCGCATTATATTTTGATGAATTCGTTGGGTGATACTTTGCAAAGTTCTTTCGAAATGGTTGAAAAATACAAACAACCATTGAATGCTTTCTCGCTTTCTGGCGTAGTTACTGGATGGCAAGAAGGAATGCCGATGATGAAAAAAGGTGGGAAATATAGATTGTATCTACCTTTTCAAATGGCTTACCAAGAATCTGGCATGTTTAATCCAAACACAAATTCGTATGACATTCAACCTTATGAATCTTTGTTGTTTTACATTGAGTTAATCAACTGTGGAAAACCAGGTTCGTTGACTAAGAATAATGTGAATAGATAAAAAATTGATTAGATTGAGGAAAGGTGCTTGAAAAAGGCACCTTTTTTTTGGTTTAAGATAAAGTTTTAAAAAACCACTAATTATTGAATAGATTCTAAATCTAATTCATTTGCAATTATATGATAAGTTAAATCCTTCGAAATAATTTTGTACTTAAAAATTAATTGATCTTTAAATAGATTTACAATCACATAATCTAAATCATCGTTAACTAATCTAACGTTTTCTCCAATTTGAAATTTCGGTTCATTCATTTTTTTTAAATTTAATTAGATTTTTACTTTTATAAGGCAGTTAAATATCGATATATATCATTTTAAATTTCCTATTCATTTTTTTATTTTGAATAAGATCAATATCTCTTGTATGGGATACTTAGTATATTATTTTATAATTCTTAAGAAATTCTTTTTATTTCGGATTAACTTAAAATATCCTTTTCAGCAATAGCAAATTGAAGACGTCTATGATTATCATTTGCAAAAGCCATGAAAATCTCCATATCTTCCTGAGAAACGGTAGGATTAGAAGTTGCTTCTAGTAAAAAAACACGACATTGCTCGTTAACGACCTTTAATTCTTCAATTAAATCTTCGTATTTTACCAAAACCTTTTTTTTAAATTCCTCCATTTTAATTTTAAAATAAATGATTAATATTTACCGAAATTTTGATTAATTTTCAATTCTACAATCTAATTTCCCATTGATATAATATTCTTTTACTCCAATTTTATCTGTTCCATAGTAGTAAGTGCGAAATCCATGTAATTTTCCATTTTTGAAATTGCTTTTTTGATAAATACTACCATCGTTTCGATTATAAGAAATCCATTCTCCCTCTTTTTTATTATCTTGGAAAATGCCTTGTTGAAAAAATTGAATTTCTTCATCATTTGGTATCCACACAGATTCATTCCCACTAGCACTCTGATTGTAAAAAGTTAAGTCGTCACGACTAGGTTGAAAAAATTCATTGATCTCAGACCTTATATTGTTTCCATTCTTTTGATTGTAAAATGCTTCATCTACATGCCGATTGCCTTCTGTGTTGTATAAATAAGTTTCCCAATTTCCAGTTCCTAAACGCTCATCTTCTCTTATTTTTTTGCCGTTTTCATCATGGTAAACTACTTTTTGTCGAATAATATTTCCATTATCAAAATAGGAAATAGAATCACTTACTGACTTTCCAGTTGCCCCATAATTTACCTTTAATATTTTAAATATACTACCATTTTGATTAAAGGTAATCCAATTTCCAACGGGCTTCTCGTTATCAAATTGACCTTGCAACAGAATTTTCCCGTTTTCAAAATACATTTTAAAGTCGCCATTTTTAAAATTAATTTTTTCAATTATTTGCCCGTTTTCTTCATATAATATGTATTCTCCAGTTGAGAAATTTCTTTTACTAATTAGTTGTGATTTATCGGAGAAGTTATCATAATATGTCCATTCTTCAGCAGGCTTATTTTCCGCGAATTTTCCTTTCTCATAAATTTTACCTTCTTCGTCATAAGCGCACCAAAGACCGTTCGAACAATTACCTTTTTGATGAATTTTACCGTTTTCATAATATGAAATCCATTCACCACTCAAAACACCATTGACATATTGACCCTTTTCATCAATTTTACCGTTTTCAAAATATGAAATCCATTCACCATCTAGTTCGCCATCTGTGTATTTACCCTTTTCATGCAATTGTCCATTAGCATAGAATGTTGTAAAATCACCATTCTTCTTTCCAACATTGATAAATATATCTGTAAATTCACTATGATTAGGGCGATTTTTTCCTAATATTTCACTAAAATTGCTCATATCACTAAATTTAGCATCAAAATGCGGAATACCTAAAATATTTTCAATTACTATCACTTCCATATCTGAGTTTTTTTCTCCTGAAGAAAATGTGAAATTTTCTAAATAAGGTATTTCAGGGTCGTATGAAAATTTTTCCAAATCCCAAACTTTGTGCATTCTACTTATCGATTCTTTCTCTTTCAACTTAGTAAATTCCTCGTATAAAAAGTATTTTGATTTAATTTGACCATTTTCAAAATAGGAAATATATTCTCCTGTCGAATAATCTCTCTTTTCCATAATAAGCCCACTTTCATAAAATCTGATCCATTTTCCGCTTGGTTTACCATTTAAGAAACTAACATCATATTTTACTTTCTTACTGTTTTCAAAATAGATGAGCCAATTACCTTCTATAAAGTTTATATAATTTATTTTTCGCCCATTGATATCATATTCAGTGAACTCTAAAATTTTATTTTTTGAATATTTTATTTGAGTCTGTATTTGTCCATTCTCAAAAAATGAAAACCAGTCACCATATCTTTTACCATCTAAATATTTTCCTTTACAGGCAATTTTTTCATTTTGATTACGGTAGTAAAGTATAGTTTCTATACTTTTATTTAATGAGTCTAATAAAATGATTGCCTCATCTTTATAGTTACTATTTGGATTAGTATTTATAAATTTTTTCAAATCAAAATAGTTGTTTTTTGATAGATTAAAAGTTAAAAAGTCTATTCTATTTTCAATCGTAATTTTCTGCTGTGATGTTGGGTATTTTTGTAAAAATGCATTGTACTGATTAATAGTATTATTCTTAAGAGCATTTAAATATTCTAATTTCTCTAACTCCACTTTAGCATTTTCTAAATAATCACAAGAAAAACAGATTTTTATAATTTCATTGTACTTTTCTATACTACTGTTAATCTTAGAATATTCGAATACTTTACTTTCAATATCATTTTTGATACTTTCAAGATTAAACTCAAATTTTTCAATTATAATATTTAATTGTTTAGTTTCGATTGACTTGACTTTTAAAACTTCGATAAAAAGCTTATACGCCTTAATCGGATTAAAATCTTTATAGTTTTTATTTGCATAAATCAATGCATTCGCGAAAGAAATTATTGTTGTGTCTAATTTCTTTTCTTGACTTAGTTCTTCGATTTCAATTGCAACTTTTTGGAAATCTTCAATTACTAAACTTTTAAAAAGTTTATTGTAGTTCTGCGCATAAAATGCTTTTACAAAAAGTAAAAAGATAATTAACACAATATTTTTCATTTATTTTTTTTTAAATTTAGAAATTAGAAGTAAGAATGAAGGAGAAAGGGTCTTTTGAGAATTAAAACATTTCAACGTCAGTATCCTCTTGACATTTTTCTTTGAACTTCATCATTATACCTTCTAACACGATTAGATCTATTTACGGCATCTACTTTTTTCTCTAAATCTCGATTTTGTTCTTGTATGTTTTTCAAATCATTTGTATTTCTTTGTTGTTGCATATCAGATGTAAGATTTGTTTCTAAAAACCACATTTCTCCATTGTATTCGTAAAAATCTTCACCAGTTCCATTTCCCTTTTGCCTGTCCGAAACTGCAAATATTGTTTGATTTGATTGAAAAATTAAATTTTGAATCTTTGCATTGGAAATTTTGACATTACTTTTATTTGAGAAATTTCTTCGATAAGACCAGTCAATATTCTTATTATCAACAAAAAGCTGAGGAACAACATCCAACTTTAATCCTTCGAAAGTATAATGTTCATCGATATATAACAAAATCCATACTTTACCACTAGGCACAGTGAGTTTTTCGGAGCTAAATCTTGGATTGTCTTTATTAAAATCCCGAGAGAAATTAGTCGTGTTTTCCATACCCCAATTTACTTTAATTATCTTATCTCCCGTGTTTAATTTTTCACCATTAAAATAGTTTACTTCTTTCTCATCACTTATTTCAGCACTTGTTTTTTCATTTGCTGAGTAATATTCAATGATTCTTTCATTTATACTAACATTTCCATTAGTTTCAAAAGTTGTTCTCTTTATCCAGTTTCCTGTATTGTCATATACATATAATACATACCATTCAAGTCCTCTTTCACTATCATATCGCTTTTCCTTTACTAATTTATTATCGTTGTAAAAATATTTTGTAATGAAAGGTTTTGAATTGCGATATGAATATTGTTCTTCAACAATATTATCATTATTATCATATTTAAATTTTCGACTAATACCTACTTCCCCTTTTTCATTTACCTCACTCTCATAAATTTTATTTTGCCTACTATCGTATTTATAAATATACTTCATAAAATGAGGAATATATTTTTTTTTGACAGAAGTCTTGTCTATTTTTTCTAAAATGTTTTTATTTTCATCATATTTGTATAAAGTAACTTCTTCACTAGCAATATCTTTTGGAAAAGTAGTATAATTCGAAATTAAATTTCCATTAATATCATATTTAAACTGATTTATAGTAGAAATAACATCTTCAATAAAATATTTAGATTGGATTAATTTATTTAGTTCATTAAATGTATTCTTTTTCATCCAATTTACACTATAACCCTCAGCTTCGAATCCACTGCATCTTTCCTCGACAATATTATTTTTGTCGTCCCTTTTGTATATAATTTTTTGTTCACCGTTACCGAATTCTTCTTTCTCATATAAATAACCTAATAAATTATATTTTTGGACTTCCTCAATCCAATTTCTGTCATCATCTAGAAACGAATGTTTTATTGCAATTGATTTAATTTTTCCTTTTAATCCTGCAATTTCTAAATCATTTCTAACTTCATTATTAAAATCTGAATCAGATTTTTTTAGATGGTTTTTAGAAACATTCTCTTTGCATGACAAAAAAGCAAAGAATACAAGCATTAATAAAATTATTTTCATTTTGATAAATTTTCTTTCAAAGTTAAAATTTTCTTAAGTATGTAAACACCCATTTATTAAACGTGAAAAATAGTCATGTTATCGTACTGGAATACTTAAACTAACGCAAATTCCTCCAGAAGGAATTGATTCAACAACAACATTTTTGAGCTCATTGGCTTCAATCAAATTTATCCGTTCTTCCGTCAATTGAATACCTTTAGAATTTGTTGGGTTTGCTTTATTTAGATCTAATCCTTTTCCATTGTCTTTAATTACGCACAATAGATTTTCATCCTTCAAATGTATTTCAATAGTTAACATTGGTTTTAGGATCAAAGAATCAAATGCATGTACAAAAACGTTTTCAACAATAGGCTGAATAAGCATTGGAGGTATTTCAATTTCGTTTTGATCAATATTTTCATCAACAATAATCTTATAAATTACACTGTCATTTCTTCTCAAATTTTCAAGATCAATGTAGCGTCTCAGATATTCTATTTCCTCTTCTAAACGTACACTTTTTCTAGACGAAAAATTCAAGGTTTGGCGCATCATTTTTGAAAATTCTCCAATATACCAAAGCGCATCATCTGTTTGGTTATCAATAACAAAATTCTGAATCGAATTCATAGCATTGAAAACAAAATGCGGATTCATTTGACTTTGTAATGCTTGTAGTTTTGTTTCTGCAATTCGCTTATCAATATTTGCCTTTTCTTGAATTTGTCGAATTTTACGTTTAATATAAAGAAAAGTAAGTGTCGAGATTAAAATAACATTTAGAATGACAAACCAAGCCGTTTTCCAAAATGGAGGTAAAATAGTAATATTCAAAATTGCAGATCTAATTTTTTCATTGGTTCCAATATTTTTACCTCGCACTAAGATGGTATATTTTCCATAATTTAGATTAAATAATTTCAAATTAGTTTCTGAATTATATTCACTCCATTTATTCGATAATCCAATAATTTTATAACTGTACCTATTTTTGGAAGGATTGTAAATATTATTACTACCAAATTGAATATCAATATTATTCTGATCGTGACTTAATTCAATTTTATCAGCAGTTGCAATTATTTTATCGTTGATTTTAATTTGCTTAATTTGAATCGGACTATTTACTTTTTTAGATGACAAAACGGATTCTAAATCAATTTCCATCAGTCCTTTATAGCTACTAACAATTAATTTCTTTTGCTTAAAATCAATAATTGCATCGGTGTATTGGGTCTGAATTAGATTTTCCTCCTTGTTTAAAAACTTAATAAGCTTGTAATTTCTGATAATATTTATCCCTTTGTTTGTACCGATTAAATAATACTTTTTATACTTTCTTATAAAAAAAATAGTACTTCCAATAATATCGATTTCAGGTTTTAATACTCTGTTATGAATTAATTTTCTGTTTATCCATTTACTAAAAAAAACTTTTCCGCTAAAAGTTCCAGTAATTACATTATTTTGATCATCCTCAATTACTTCTGAGGTATTTTTGTCATTCAAAAAACCAAGATCATGCATTGATAATAGAATTCCATTTTCAAATAAAAATAATCCTTTACTTATCGTCGAAATCCACAAGTGATTTTTTCCTTTGCTAATTTTATTTGCGTTTAGATTAATTGAATGATGCTTATATTTTAAAATTGACGTTTCAATATATGAATTGAAATTAATACCATACGAAGAATTATAAAATTGGCTTAATAACATTTTATTTTGGTTAAAAAATTCAAATACACCATTTGTTTCATTTATATAAACATAGTTTTCAATTTCAAATTTTTCATTAAATTTTATAAGACCATAATTTGTAATTGCCCATATCTTTCCATCATTATCACATTTAATACAATTACAAACAAATGTATTGGACTGAGCAATAAAATCTTTATCAGATACTCTTATTTTACTATGATGCGCAGATATAAATGCTAGTACTTTTTTCTTAATTTGATTACTACTTAAACAGATTGATTTTCCTCCTTTTTTTTGTGCAATAAAATTATTTCCACCTAAAAATAAATTTCCTTTATTATCCATACACATGCTATTTATTTCAGGTTTTATTTTCTGAAACAACAGCGGATTTGACTCCAAAATTGAATTATTTATATTTACCACAAAAACTCCTTGATCAGTAGAACCTGCCCACAATTGCTCTGTTATAGTATCATAATAAAGACACCAAAATTGAGAAGAAGTCAATTTCAATTCTTTTGTAATGTCCACTAGATTCTTATTATCGTAACAAAGTATTCCGCCCGTTGGAGTATTTATGTCACAACAAGCCATGTAGATGTTATGATTTTTTGACTTAGTAAAATCCCAAATATTTGAACATTTAGGAAAAATTTTGTTTTCGCCTGTTTTTAAATTTTGAGCAACAAAAACATTATAATAGTCTAAATTATAATAGAAATCACCGCTTAAAAAACCTGAATAATTTTGATTTTTGATAGTTGGAATCTTTCGAACTTTTAATTTTTGATTTTTTGATTTTTCAATTACTAATTCATAAAGATTATCATAGGCTGCAGCAAAGAAGATTTTACCTTCTGCTTCTTTGATAAAATTTACTTGAAACTTTGAAGTTGGACTTTCTGATTTACCTCTGAAATTCAAAAATTTATTTCCATCATAAACACTGAGTCCATCTTCCGTTCCTAAAATAAGACATTTATATTTTTTTGAATAACACATTGACCTTACAGCGTCATTTATCAATCCATTCTTCTTGTTATAATACGTAAATTTATTTCCGTCAAATTTTGCAATACCTTCACCATAAGTAGATAGCCAAATATTTTTATTTGGATCTTCGATAATTTTCCAGATAAAAGTATATTTCAAGCCTTGATCTTCTCCAATAATTTTAAAATTAGTTCCGTCGTAGATACATAGTCCTGTTTCAGTTGCAATCCATAGTAATCCTCTCGAATCTTTGAAAATACATTTAATTGAATTACCGGGTAATCCATCAGAAATATTATAATTCTTAACGTTTTGACTGAAGAAAGTCAAACAAAAGAAAATAAAAATTAAACTAAGATTTTTTCTGAGTAATAGCAGCAATAAATTCATCTTTTTTTCTAATTGAAACGGGTATTTTTTCGCCTGTCGAAAGTTCAACTAAAAATTCATTTATTTTAGTAAAACGTGTGATAAAATTTAAATTTACCAAATAAGTTTTATGTACTCTAAAAAAAAGTTCTTCTGGTAATAATTCCTCAAATGATTTCAAGGTTTTGGAGGCAATAATCGAATTACCATTGGACAAATTAATTTTGGTATAATTGCTTTGAGCTTCTAAATAAATAATAGAATTAAACTTAACAAACTCAAATCCTATTTCTGTGGCAATAGCAATTTTCTTATGCGCAACTTCACCAGTGTCTATATTTTCTAATAAAATGGTAAGTTGTTTTTGTTGGCTTTCCTTTTTTGTTTTCTTCTCATATCTGGTAACCGTTTCAAGTAAATCTAAATAATTTATTGGTTTCAACAAATAGTCTAAAGCACTTCTTTTTATGGCTTCAATTGCAAATTCTGAATGCGCAGTTGTAAAAACAACTTCAAAATTGATTTCTTTGATTTCTTTAAACAATTCAAATCCATTCTTATTGGGCATTTGTATGTCTAAAAAAACGAGGTCAGGCTGAAACTCTTCTATCGCAACAACAGCTCGGTCGATACTTTCACAAAGTTGACAAACATAAAATTTATTTGGAAAATAACGGTGTAGCATTTTTTCAAGGAATTCGCTTGCATTGTGCTCATCGTCAACAATTACTGTTTTTATCATCCGACAATAATACTAAAATGAAATTTAATTTGACTTACTGTTTAGTTATCGTTTGACATCTATTAGTAAACGTGAAATTCAAAACCCTTCAAAAGCTCCCAAACCAAACAACGCAAAATCATACTTCACGGGGTCGTTTGGATCGAGTTTACACAAAATGGATTGCACTTCTTCCAAGGCTGTCCAATCGTTTTGAGTTCGTTGCATCATGTCTAATTTTCGCGCAATATTTCCGGTATGAACGTCCAACGGCAAATACAACTCAGAAGTTGGGATTGAATTCCAAATTCCGAAATCTACGCCACATTTATCTTTTCTGACAAACCAGCGCAACATCATGTTTAATCTTTTTGCCGAAGCGCCTTTCAAGGGATTAGATACATGTTTTTCACTGCGATTTTCATGTTCGACAGCAAAAAATTCGTTGCGGAAATTTACAATCCTGCCTTTCACACCAACGATTTCGTCGTGACTTGAAAACAGCGATTCTAATGTGGATTTTTGGTAAATGTCTTTCAACGAACGAAAGAAAAAATCTAAATCTGTTGCGTTGAATGTTCGATGTACAAAAGGAATCAACGTTTTTGGAGTTGTATAATTCAAAATAAATTCATGCGGATTGTTTCCCATGATTTTGATTAATTTCTCCCCGTTGGTAATGATTGATTTTCGATTTCCCCAAGCAATGGTTGCCATGAGTAAACCCATGATTTCAATGTCTTCTTTTTTCGAAAAACGATGTGGAATTTGGATTGGATCCACTTCAATAAAAGCGGGATTGTTGTATTGTTCCACTTTTGAATCCAAAAATTCTTTTAATTCATCAAAAGGAATCATCTAATTTCAATTAAATAATAATTCCGTCTTGCATAACGAGCTTTCTATCAGCCATGTTTGCCAAAGAATCATTGTGTGTAACAATCACAAAAGTTTGATTAAATCTTTCTCTTAAATCAAAAAACAATTGATGTAAATCGGCAGAATTTTGTGAATCTAAATTTCCAGATGGCTCGTCAGCAAAAATCACTTTTGGACTGTTTATCAAAGACCTAGCTACTGCCACACGTTGTTGTTCACCACCTGAAAGTTCATTCGGCTTGTGATTCAAACGATGAGAAATTCCCAGTAAATCAAACAGTTCAGATGCACGTTTTTTTGCATCAGAAGCAGATTTTCCTTGAATTAGCGCTGGAAGAATGGCGTTTTCAATAGCTGAAAATTCTGGTAACAGTTGATGAAATTGAAAGATAAAACCGATGGAAGTATTCCGAAACTCCGCTAATTTCTTCGCGGAAAGTTGAAAAGGAATTACGCCGTCGATGGATAAACTTCCAGCATCTGGTTTTTCGAGTGTTCCCAATAACTGCAATAAAGTTGTTTTCCCTGCACCTGAAGATCCAACAATAGAAACCACTTCGCCTTGTTGAATTTCAAGACTAACGCCTTTCAAAACGTTTAAATAACCATAGTTTTTTGTCAAATTTTCAGCGCGCAACATACTATTTTCCTGTCATTTTTAGTGAATGTCCCATTTTATCACGTTTGGTTTTCAAGTAGGATTCGTTGTGAATATTGCTTTCAATTTCAATCGCTATATTTTCGACAATTTCTAATCCATACCCAACCAATCCAGTTCTTTTCGTTGGATTATTGGACATCAATTTCATTTTTGAAACACCTAAATCTCTCAAAATTTGAGCGCCAATTCCGTAATCTCTTTCGTCGCTTTTGAAACCTAATTCAATGTTGGCTTCGATGGTGTCCATTCCTTCTTCTTGCAATTTATAGGCTTTCAGTTTATTGATTAAACCGATCCCTCTGCCCTCTTGATTCATATAGACAATCACACCTTTCCCTTCAGCTTCAATCATTTCCATGGCTTTTTCGAGCTGCGGACCACAATCACATCTGCAAGAACCAAAAATATCGCCTGTCAAGCATGAACTATGCACACGCACTAAAACGCCTTCATTTTCCTCCCAAGTTCCTTTGACTAAAGCCAAATGTTCTTGACCAGTTGTTTTTTCCTTGTATGCATGCAATTGAAAATTACCAGATTTTGTTGGCATTTTGACATCTACAATTTTATCGATTAAAGAATCGTGTTTCAAACGGTATTGGATCAATTGCTCGATAGAAATAATTTTCAAATCAAACTTTTTAGCCACTTCTACCAATTGAGGAAGTCGCGCCATTGAACCATCTTCATTTAAGATTTCTACTAAGATTCCAGCGGATTGAAAACCTGCTAGTCTTGCTAAATCTATGGATGCTTCGGTGTGTCCCGTTCTTCTTAAAACGCCGCCTTTTTTGGCACGCAATGGGAAAATATGTCCCGGACGACCTAAATCGCTCGGTTTTGTATCAGGTGAAACCAATGCTTTGATTGTTTTCGCTCTATCGTGTACAGAGATTCCAGTGGTACAACCTTGACCGATTAAATCAACCGAAACTGTAAATTGAGTTTCGTGTAATACAGTGTTATTGGTGACCATCAGGTTTAATTCTAATTCTTCGCAGCGCTTTTCAGAAAGCGGAGTACAAATTAGTCCTCTTCCGTGAGTCGCCATAAAATTAATCATCTCTGGCGTCACCATTTCAGCGGCAGCAATGAAATCACCTTCATTCTCTCTATCTTCGTCGTCGACAACAATAATTACTTTTCCTGCTTTTATTTCCGCGATTGCCTCTTCTATGCTGTTTAATTTAAAATCCATGTTTTGTAGAAATTGTGGTGCAAAATTACGGAATTTTCTTGGTAAAGTGAATAATGTTTGAGAAAAGGGAATAGAATTGAAAATGGGGTTGACTTGGGATTTGTTGTGAACGAAAAAATCTTTATTTTTCAGTGTGGGCGGTAGGTTAAATGATTCTAACCGATAAAAACTATTAAGAAAAAGAAATTTTGAAATTATTAACCCTTAATCCGGTTGGCCTAATTTCTAGGCAAATTTATTAATCAAAATCTAGTTTTAGATGTAAGCTGTTTCAAAATGAAACGCATTTTTAAAAAAATCCCAATATTTTAGATATTCTAAATGATTCTAACCGATAAAAACTTCTGGTAAATTATTGTTAAACATCATTTGCAGCTGAGTATAATCGATGGATTCAAATTTCTCAATAAAATCAAGGGCGTAAAAGTTTCTAACCGATAAAAACCTTTTTTTCCAACCAAAAATTTGGAAATATGCTTTTTTCTTTACTAATTTTAATCTGAAATCCTTTTTACAACCAAAAATGAAAAACAATCAATTTAAAAAATCCGACAGACTTTGTTGCGTCTGCGATAAAAAATTATTCGGTCGTTCAGACAAAGTTTTCTGTGATATTCAGTGCAAAAACAAATACCACTCAGAAGTTCGAAAAAATGCTAAAAGCACAATTACGAATAACATCAACATTCTCAAAAAAAACTACAATATACTTTGCAGTTTACTGGGCGAAAATTGCAACAAATTTGAAATCAATAAACTGAAGCTTCAAGAATTGAAATTTGATTTTAGCGTCATAACAGGTATCGACAAAACAAACCTTGGAATTCAAACAAAAGATTTTAAATTGGAAGTATTTGAATTCAAATGGTACCAAACTGAAAGTGATACCATTGTAATCACAAGACAAAAAGATCATTCCAATCTTTCCCCATACATGTACAAAAGATGGGTAAGATATATCAAACCTTTGCAAACTGAAGAGATAGTAGATCAAGTTTCGAACATGTGACAATTAGTCGTATTTTTATCAATGGCACAATCATTGAATTTTATTTTATTCGAAAGTAAAATAATGCTAATTATGAAGTAAAATAATTTTCATGATTAGCCGACTGACATATTGACACAAATAGAAAACACGAAAATGAACGAATATACAGACAACGACTTTTTTGAATTTACAGGTGAAATTGATGATGCAGAATTTATTCCTTTGATAACTCCTGAAGAAGAAGCTATCATGAATAATGCTGAATACCCGCTTGAACTCCCAATTTTACCGCTTAGAAATAATGTACTTTTCCCTGGTGTTGTGATTCCGATTACAGTTGGTAGAGATAAGTCAATTAAACTAATTCAGGATGCAAACAAAGGTGATAAAATTATTGGTGTTGTTTCGCAATTAAATCAAGATGAAGAATCACCTGAATTCAGTGATTTACACATCGTTGGGACTGTCGCTCAGATAGTTCGCATGCTCAAAATGCCTGATGGAAGTACAACAGTAATTATTCAAGGGAAAAGAAGATTTAAGTTAACCACGCCAATTCAAACGGAGCCGTACATGCGCGCTAAAGTCAAGTACTTGACAGAAAAGAAATTTGACGAAAAATCTTCCGAAATGGAAGTGATGTTCAAGTCAATCCGTGAGCAAGCGATGCAAATTATTAGAGATAGTCCAAACATTCCAACTGAAGCTGGATTTGCGATTGGAAATATCGATAGCCCAACTTTCTTGGTCAATTTTATATCATCGAACATGAACGCCGACGTTTCTAAAAAACAAGAAATGTTGGAGGAATTGGACATGAAAAAGAGGACCTACATGGTTCTTGAACACCTTACTTTAGAGGCACAAGTTTTGGAAATGAGAAATCAAATCCAATCGAAGGTCCGTAAAGACATGGACAAACAGCAAAGAGAGTACTTTTTAAATCAACAAATTAGAACAATTCAAGAGGAACTTGGCGACAATCCTCAAGAAAATGAAGTTCAAGAAATGTTGAAGCGATCCAAAAAGAAAAAATGGAATACTAAAGTTTCTAAAATCTTTGATAAAGAACTCAATAAACTTCAAAGAATGAATCCTCAAGGTGCTGAATATACGGTTCAGTTGAATTACCTTGATATGTTACTCGATTTGCCTTGGGATGAATTCACAATCGATAAATTGGATCTCAAAAGAGCTGAAAAAATTCTTGAGAGAGATCATTTTGGTTTAGAAGATGTCAAAAAACGTATTTTAGAATATTTAGCTGTTCTGAAATTGAAAGGAGACATGAAATCTCCAATTTTATGTTTCTATGGCCCTCCTGGAGTTGGTAAAACTTCTTTAGGAAAATCTATTGCTGATGCTTTGGGTAGAAAATACGTTCGCATGTCTTTAGGTGGTGTTCACGATGAATCCGAAATCAGAGGTCATAGAAAAACTTACATCGGCGCGATGCCAGGTAGAATTATCCAAAATCTTAAAAAAGCTGAAACTGCAAATCCTGTTTTTGTTTTAGATGAAATTGATAAACTTGGTAAAAGCAATCACGGCGATCCTTCTTCTGCACTACTTGAAGTTATGGATCCTGAACAAAACAAAGAATTTTACGATAATTACATCGAAACAGAATTTGATCTTTCTAAAGTGATGTTTATCGCAACTGCAAATTCTCTATCTTCCATTCAAGGACCATTACGCGACAGAATGGAAATTATTGAAGTGAATGGCTATACAATCGAAGAAAAAATTGAAATTGCTAAAAACCATTTGATTCCAAAACAACTGGAAGCGCATGGAATAACTAAAAAACAATTTTCAATTGATAAAAAAACACTTGAGAAAGTGGTTGAAGAATATACCAACGAATCTGGTGTTCGAGGACTTGATAAAGTGATTGCCAAGTTGGTCAGAAATACTGCTCGTCTCATTGCGATGGAGGAAGCTTTCTCCCCGAAAATTCAAGTTGAAAGTTTAAATGATATTTTAGGACCAGGCAGAGCCAGAACAAAATACCTGAATAATGATGTCGCAGGAGTTGTGACTGGACTTGCTTGGACAAGTGTTGGAGGTGATATTCTGTTTATTGAATCAAGCATCACCAAAGGAAAAGGTAAATTGACCTTGACTGGAAATTTGGGCGACGTAATGAAAGAATCTGCTATCATCGCACTTGAATTTTTGAAATCTCACAGCCACTGGCTAAATTTGGATCAATCGGTTTTTGATAATTTCAATGTACACATTCACGTTCCTGAAGGTGCAACGCCAAAAGATGGTCCAAGTGCTGGAATCACGATGTTGAGTTCTTTGGCTTCTTTATTTAGTCAACGAAAAATCAAGAAAAACTTAGCGATGACGGGAGAAATAACGCTAAGAGGCGACGTTCTTCCTGTTGGTGGAATCAAAGAAAAAGTCTTGGCTGCAAGAAGAGCTTCTATCAAAGAAATTATCTTGTGCGAGAAAAATAGAAAAGACATTGAAGAAATCAAAGCAAGTTATTTAGAAGGTTTGACTTTTCATTATGTTTCTACAATGAAGGAAGTTTTGGATATAGCGCTAACAAACGAAAAGGTGAAAGACGCAATTGAAGTTAAGTAATCGTTTTTAAATATTTTTTAAGAAAGCACTGTTAATTTTACAGTGCTTTTTTTATACAATATGGTTTGAAATTAACTCATTAGAATATTCACAAATCCATGTTTGAAAAAATTCAACCACCAAACGAGGAAAGAAACTAACTTTGCAAGATGCAAGATACTTACAAACATAAAGGCTTAAGAAAACAGTTGATTGATGAATTGCGTCAAAAGGGAATTACTGACGAAAATATTCTAGATGCTATCAATGAGGTTCCACGCCATTTTTTCCTAGATCTTGCTTTTGAACAACAAGCTTATTCCAATCAAGCATTTCAAATTGGCGCTGGACAAACGATTTCTCATCCTTACACAGTCGCTTTTCAAACACAATTATTGAATTTAACTAGAGGCGAAAAAGTGTTGGAAATTGGAACGGGCTCAGGATTTCAAACTTGTATTCTTTGTAAACTCGGAGCAAAAGTATATAGCATTGAACGACAAAGAGAACTCTACATCAAATCAAATTCAATCATTAAAAAATTAAAATTTCATCCGGAATTATTTTACGGTGATGGATACAAAGGTCGTCCCTTCAATGCGCCTTTTGATAAAATATTAGTGACTTGTGGTGCTCCATTTATTCCAGAAGCGTTAACGGATCAACTAAAAGTTGGTGGAATTCTAGTGATTCCTTTAGGCGCTGGAAATGTGCAAGAAATGCAAAGAATTACGAAAATTTCTGAAACCGAATTTACAACAGAAAATTTTGGAGATTTTAGCTTCGTTCCTATGCTCGAAAGGACAAAATAGATCGACAAAGCTTTTTTTCATTGTTAATAATTTGTCAAAAATTGCAGCAATCAATCGCACTTTGAAAAAATTCAATTAACTTTATTTCAAGAAAGGCACGGTTTTTGGCTTTTCGAAATCGTAAAACATTAAATTTAATAACTATGAAAAGTTTAAAAATAACATTCGCAGCATTAACATTGACATTGTTTGCTAACGTTTCAATCGCGCAAGATCAAAATGGAGAAAAGAAAACTCCTGAAGAAAGAGCAACTGCTCAAACTGAAAAAATGTCTAAAAAGTTATTGTTGAGCCCAGAGCAAAAAACACAAGTTTACGATATCAATCTTGCTATTGACCAAAAAAATGAAGCTGTTCGCGCTGATAAAAACATGTCGGAAGAAACAAGAAAAGCTTCAATTCAAGGAAATAACGATGCTAGAAAAGACATGATTAAAGCAATCTTAAATCCAGAGCAATTGAAGAAATTTGAAGAACTAGAAGTAAAACGTGATGCTAGATTCGACAATAGATCAAAAAAGATAGATTACAAACAATTGGAGCAAAAACCTGTTGAGGCTACTCCAGTAGAAAAATAATTTTCAACCAATATATTCAAAAGCAGTTTGATTTTCAGACTGCTTTTTTTTGTGTCAAATTTTGTGAAAGTTCAAATTCAATGTGCGCTCGATAACTTTAACTTTTTTAACCTCATCTGGCGAAACAAAGCAAATTGAAATCCCTCGTTTCCCTGCCCTAGCAGTTCTTCCGCTTCGATGCGTGTAATATTCGATTTGATCTGGTAAAACATAATGAACTACATAAGCCAAATTATCAACATCAATTCCACGCGCAGAAATATCAGTAGCGACCAAAATTTGAACTTTGTGATTTTTAAATGCACGCATCACTTTGTCCCTATCTCTTTGTTCTAAATCTCCATGCAATGCATCAGCAGCGATATTTTTAGCAATCAATTGTTTGGTCAAAGTTTGAACCTGCGCTTTCGTTCTGCAAAAAATAATACCATTCATTTTTGGTTGCGTCTTCAAAAACTGCAATAAATATTCAAACTTTAAATTTGGAGCGGAAACAAAGTACTGATGCTCAATTAATTTATTGACAACATCATTTTTATTTACTTGGATTTTATGAGCGTCTTCAGACAAATATTTTTCTACCAATAATTTCAATTCATCTGGCAATGTAGCTGAAAACAACCAAGTAAAACACTGTAAACTAATCATTTTTAATATGGTATCCAATTCTTGCTTGAATCCCATGCTCAACATTTCATCTGCTTCATCCAAAACTAAAGTTTGAACAAAACTCAAATCGATCGCTTTTCTTTCCAATAAATCTATCAAACGTCCAGGTGTTGCCACGACAATCTGCGTTGGTTTTGCCAAATTTCGCATTTGAATTTCAATTTTTTCACCTCCGTAAATTGCCTCGACAAAAATCTTCTCAGAATATTTCGTGAATTTGAAAAGTTGCTTGGCAATTTGTTGACACAACTCCCTCGTTGGTGCTAAAATCAGCGCTTGAATATTATTGTCGTTTGGGTCTACTTTCTCCAAAATCGGTAACCCAAATGCAGCCGTTTTCCCGGTTCCTGTTTGAGCTTGTCCAATAAAATCAGAATTATTGTTCAACAAATACGGAATCGCTTTTTTTTGAATTTCACTTGGTTCAGTGATTTTCAATTCCGTTAAAGCCTTGATAAATTGTTCTGAAATTCCTAATTCTTTGAAAGTTGCCAAAATCTGTTTTTTTAAGTTGCAAAGATACTCCTTTTGACCGAATTAGTCAATCTTTCTATTCATTCCAATTCCATCCTAAAATTCTCCGAAATCACGACTAAATTCCTTATTTTTGTTCAAACTTTCAATCATGGATTTTCAATTAGTTTCAGATTTTTCACCTACTGGAGATCAGCCAGAAGCAATAAAACAATTGGTGAAGGGAGTTTTGGATGGTGTTGAACATCAAACGCTTTTAGGAGTTACAGGAAGTGGAAAAACATTTACAGTTGCCAATGTAATTCAACAAATCAATAGGCCTACTTTAATTCTTTCACACAATAAAACACTCGCAGCGCAATTATACGGCGAATTCAAACAGTTTTTCCCAAATAATGCAGTTGAATATTTTGTTTCCTACTACGATTATTATCAACCTGAAGCGTATTTGCCCGTTACGGATACATTCATAGAAAAGGATTTAGCCATCAACGATGAATTAGAGAAACTAAGACTTTCTGCTACGTCCGCCCTACTTTCTGGAAGAACAGACGTGATTGTCGTTTCCTCAGTTTCCTGTATTTACGGTATCGGAAATCCAAATGAATTTGAAAAAAGCATTCTGCACATGCACAAAGGTCAGAAAATTTCACGCAACAAATTTCTGCTTCGTTTGGTTGAAAACCTTTATTCACGAGCGGTTGATGATTTCAAAAGAGGAACATTCAGAGTCAAAGGTGACACGATTGATATTTATTTAGCTTACGCTGATTATGCGGTAAGATTTGAATTTTGGGGTGACGACATCGAAGGAATTTTTGCTGTTGACCCTATTTCTATGCACAAACTTGATTCTTACGAAGAAATCAATATTTATCCAGCTAATATTTTCGTTTCCAGTCCTGAAACTACTAGAAAAGCAATCGATCAGATTGGTGAAGACATGGTTTTACAGGTCGAAAATTTCAAACGTGAAGGGAAAATTTTCGAAGCAAAACGATTGGAAGAACGTGTTTCGTATGATTTAGAAATGATGCGAGAATTGGGCTATTGCTCAGGAATTGAAAATTATTCTCGCTATTTCGACCAACGTGAACCAGGAACGCGACCTTTCTGTCTAATCGACTATTTCCCGAAAGATTTCCTCATGGTAGTTGATGAAAGTCATGTTACTTTGCCTCAAATTCGTGCAATGTACGGAGGAGATAGAGCGAGAAAAATCAATTTGGTCGATTATGGTTTTCGCTTGCAAGCTGCCATGGACAATCGACCTTTGAAATTTGAAGAATTCGAATCTGTTACCAATCAAATGATTTATGTCTCAGCAACGCCGGCGGTTTTCGAATTGGAAAAATCTGAAGGTGTCGTTGTTGAACAACTAATTCGCCCAACAGGACTTCTCGACCCAAACATCGAAGTACGCCCAAGCTTGAATCAAATTGACAATTTAATTGAAGAAATTCAATTGCGAATTACACGAGATGAAAGAACTTTGGTAACCACTTTGACCAAAAGAATGGCGGAAGAATTGCAAAAATACTTGGACAAAATTGGAATTCCATGCAGATACATTCACAGCGAAGTTGATACAATTGAACGAGTTGAAATTTTACGCCAATTACGTTTGGGAGATTTTGATGTGTTAATTGGTGTAAATCTATTGCGTGAAGGTTTGGATTTACCTGAAGTTTCGCTCGTTGCGATTTTAGATGCCGACAAAGAAGGTTTCCTACGTGATGAACGTTCATTGGTACAAACTGTAGGTCGAGCTGCACGAAATGTCAATGGCTTGGTGATTATGTATGCCGACAAAATCACTATGTCAATGGAAAAAACCATTAGTGAAACAGCCAGAAGACGTGCGATGCAAATTGCCTACAATGAAGAGCATGGTTTGGTACCAACGGCGTTGAATAAATCGAAAGCGCGCATCATGGAATCAACTGTAGTAGCTGACGGTGACTACGAAAATCGCCATCCGAAAGAAGATCCAGATTCAAAATTAATGATGGCTGCAGATCCTGGAGTGGCATATTTGACACCTGAACAACTCGAAAAAACAATTGCGTTCACCAAAAAATCAATGGAAAAAGCGGCCAAAGATTTGGATTTCATCGAAGCTGCAAGATTGAGAGATGAATTATTTGCGCTGCAAAAAATGAGAAAAGATTAAGTATGAGTTTGAAGAGAAAAATCATTACTTGGCTTTACATTATTTATTTATTGAGTGTTATCACTTTGCTGGTAGTTCCGTTTTCCGCTGACTTAGGAATGGACGAATACATCTTTGGCATCAGAAAAGACCATTATGTGCACGCTACGATGTTTTTGCCTTTCATGGGATATTTTTGGATTACAAACAAAGCGCAACAATCGAAAATCGATTTTATCAAATATTATGGGCTAGGAATTTTGTTTGCCGCGTGCTGTGAATCATTGCATTACTTCATTCCATATCGAACTTTTGATATTCACGATTTTTTTGCAAACGTGACAGGAATATCTGCAGGTTTACTTCTATTTTTATTTAAAAGTCCAAAGATTTAATCAATGGTCGCAATCTCTTCCTTGCTGAATTCCTTTTGAATAAAGCGCATCCAATTCTGCCAATTCTTTCAATAAATCTGGCGAAGGAGGAATGTTTTGCAATTTTGATAAATCTGGTTGACCAGCATCAACCCAAGCAGTGTACCAAAATGAACCAACTGCAATAATCGCTTTTTTCATTCTCCTTTCTACCATCCCATTCAATCTTTTGTGATAGGCTTGAGAAAATTCATACGAATAAGTTTGAATCGTTAAATTTCCGCGTTGCTCATAAGAATATTTTTTGTCAGAAGGAAATTCAGCTGTCAATTCTTTTTCAAAACGCAACACTGAATCGAGAGCGTTATTGGAATGCTGCACTGCGTCCCAAGTAAAATCTAATGGTTTGGGAATGTATTGTCCTTTTCCAACGAAATAATCGTAATCTTCCATATTGATTTCAACCAAACGACTTTCCCATAATCCATGAATTCCTTTTTGACCAGTCATTTGTCCGTTGTAATTCTCCGTTGTATGCAAAGGAACATGCGCATCTCCAATATAATGACCAAGATCTGCAGAATATTTTAAAATTAAATCCACATTTTTCGCTTCGAATGCCTTTTGTAATCTCAATTTCATCACCTGAATGTGCCACGGTACAATTCCATACGCATGCAAAGTATCTTCTGAGAATTTTTCGACTGCTTTGTACCAATTTCTTGGAACTACTTCAAATGGATTTGCACCACCAATTGCATAGTGATCAATATCGATAAAATGACATTCAGCTTCGCCTTTTACAGCATAACGACGTTTATCAGGATCAACTGCATGCTCAGTTAAATATTCAATGTGTTCTTTGTAAAACGCAAACATTTCAGGTGGCAAAGTGAAAATTGCCACGCGATTAATTCTTTTGTGACCTGTAAATCCCCAAGCTGCTGCGCTAGAATTAGTTTCAGGTTTAATCATCCCAAAAAGGACGAAAACGATCAAAAATGACCCGAGAAATTTAATCTTGTATTTGAACCAATTTTCCATCTTTCAATATCGGTATTACTGTTGACTGATTGGGTGTCAGACAATACTTGATATCTTCATTCAGGTTCAGATTTTTCAATCTTCTGCGGTGAGAACTTGATTTCAAGAAACCAAAGTAATTATCCTTGGCAGAAAGATACAAATATTTTGCGGCAATCGATGAATCTTCGTCAGAAGTAAATTTTCCTGTGCTCAACAAATATTCTGAAATTGCACCAGCGCAAATCGTATCTTCTAAATTGAATTTATCTTGCCAACCAGAGCACAAACACAACACGTTTTTGTCTTGTTTTTCTAACCATTCACACAAAGCTTGTAAATTCAAAAATGAACCAACAACCACAATTTCAGCATCTTTGGCAACATCTAAGGATTTTGTTCCGTTGGTTGTAGTCAAAACAACTTCTTGACCGCGAAATTCTTCTTTCATGTAACTGAAGGGTGAATTTCCAAAATCAAAACCTTCCACAATTTGACCTTTTCGTTCCGCTCCGGCTAAATATCCTTTTTGTTTGTATTCCCATGCTTCTTCAACAGTGGGAACTGGAATGATTGCTTTGATTCCATTATCGAAAGCAGCACAAATGGCTGAAGTCGCTCTCAAAACATCAATAACAACAACGATTTCAAATTCGTCTTTATAGTAAGCGTATTCTCCAGGTGTGAAACACACTTCAACATGTTTGCGATTATCCATGGCGCAAAGGTAGAAAAATTGAAGGCTATTGCAAGACTTTAAGTGAATTAGTGTATTTCAGACACTAAGCGTTTTTCAAAATTTTGTAGTCTGCAACGAAAGTTCCAAATGGTAAAAATGAAGCAACTAGACACCAAATCGTGGTTTTATTTCCCCATTTTTTATCCATCGCAGCCATGAAAACCATAATTACATAGCCAATAAATAAAAATCCGTGAATTTTTCCTACTAAAACATTTGGCTCAGGCATTTCAAATCCATATTTCAAGGTCATGGTAGTCAACAAAGCCAACCACGAAAAACCTTCTAAAATACCAGTAATGCGCAAAATCCCGAGTGATGATTTTAAATTCATAAATGAAAAAATTTGGTTGTGAAATTAAGAATTTAAAACGTTGAATAAACTTTTTACAACTTCAAAATCAATCGAGAATTATAATATTCCACATCATCCGAAACTTCTCTATCCACCCATTCCGGCAATTCAAACGATTCATCTTCGCTAATCAACTCAATTTCTGCAACAATCAGAGGCTCCAATTTTCCGTGAAAAACATCTACTTCCCATAAATGTTTTCCAAGCTGGATTTCATATCTATCTTTTGAAAGCACCTTTGGACAAAATTCTGCAATCATTTTCTCCGCTTCTTCCAAAGGAATTTCATATTCATATTCCGAACGAGAAATGCCAACGCTTTTGCCTTTAATTGTCAAAAATCCTTTATTACCCTTGGTTCGCACGCGCACCGTACAATTAGAATCATCAGATAAATATGCTTGTTGAATGCGTTTTGGCGTTGGTTTGATCAATTGAGCCCAAAGAGATTCTTTGACTAAAAATTTGCGTTCTATTTCCATTTATTTAAATTGTCAGTGTTTGTTTTTTTGTATAAAATTAGATTTTTTTCAGGAATAGAAGTCTTTTAGATATTAGACTAAAGACCTGAGACACTAGACTGATTTGCTTGCATATATTGAGTTGACCACTAGTTTCTGTCCAAAAATATAAGAATCTAATAATCAATAAATCGAATCCAAAAAAATCCCAATCTGCCGCTACAATCACTATTTAATCCGTGAATCCGTGGCAAAAAAGTCTTATAACTAATGTCTTTGCTCTAGAGTCTTTCGACTAAAGTCTCAAAAAAAAACTATCTTCGCTTTATGAATGTATTTCTTACGTTTGATTACGAATTATTTTTTGGATCCGCTTCAGGAACTGTCCAGAAATGCTTGATCGAACCTACAAATCGGCTTTTAGATTTGTCGCGGAAATACCATGTTCCAATGACATTTTTTGTAGACATTGGGTACATCATTGCGCTTGAGAGACAATTGAATGATTTCTCGATTCTCAAAATGGATTACGACTTGGTCATAGACCAAATTCAAGAAATGATTGTAGCCGGCTGCGATGTTCAATTGCACATTCATCCGCATTGGGAAAAAACGCATTTTGATGGCGAAAAATGGCAATTTGTAACCAAAAACGCTTACAAATTAGCTGATTTTGAAGCAGAAGAAAGAGAACGAATCATTCGAACTTACAAATCCAAATTGGATTCCATCATCGGTCGTAAAACACATACTTTTCGCGCTGGAGGCTGGTGCATTCAACCATTTAATCAATTGGAAAAATTGTTTCAAAAACTTGAAATCCAGTACGATTCAAGTGTTTTTCCGCTCGGACATTTCGAAGCGGGAGAATATTCATTCGATTTCCGAAATGCACCAACTAAAGATCAATATCGCTTTCAAAATGATGTTTGCACGGAAAATGAAAACGGATTTTTCACAGAATTTCCCATCGGATCGTATCGCTATTCTCCCCTATTCTACTGGAGATTATATATTTTAGGTCGATTAAATACAGCAGCGCACAAAATGATTGGCGACGGAATTTTTATGTCGCAACCAGGACGCAAAAAACAAGTTTTGACTCATTTCACATGGAATCACGCGAGTACTGATGGTTATTATGCAAGCAAAATGGCCAAAATCACGGAAATTGCTTTCAAAAAAAGGCAACAAAACTTGGTATTTATCGGTCATCCAAAAAGTTGTACGTTGTATTCCTTAAATCTGCTCGATCGATATATTGCAAAATACAATTCGCGCTGTAAATTCACCCATTTTCAACTGAATTCATGATACTGATTTCTCAAAAAGACATAGATCGCGTAAAATGGGATTCATTGGTAGCTCAGAATCAAGGAGATGTATTTTCATACAGCTGGTATTTAGATGCTTGTGCGGAAGATTGGTGTGTGTTAGTGGATGATTTTTACTTGAACGGAATTGCACTTCCACTTACATCCAAGTTGGGAATCTTGGCGATTACACCTCCTATTTTTGTTAGAAATCTAAATTTCATCGGCAAAAATGCAGATTTCCCCAAAGAAGCGCTGAAATATTTGCAAAAACAATTTCAGGTTGGACATATCCAAACCACCCAAATAATTGAAGAAACTAACTATAAAAAACGTGTTTTTCAGACCATTGATAATGAAATAAAGCTTGGAAGTCAGGCAAAACGCATGATTCAAAAAGCAAAGAAAAACGAACTTGAAATCCGTGAAACACAAGATTGGAAAGCGATTTTAGAAATTATTCGCGCTGAACTTTCTGAAAAAATCAGTGAATTTACGCCGAACAACTTGGAGAAATTAGCCCATTTGATGCAAAACTTGGAAAATTCCAATCGCTTATTTTGCTTAGGAATTTACAAAGAAAACAGCTTACAAGGCGGCATGGTTTTCATGGATACTTTTGAAAAAACAATTTACCTGAAAGGCGCAGCAACAGCTTTTGCCCGAGATAATGGCGGCATGTATTGGTGTATGCAACAAGCGATTGAACGCACTATGAACGAAGCCAAACCCTTTGATTTTGGTGGTTCAGAAGTGGAAGGTGTTAGAAGATTTAACCAAAATTTGGGCGGAATCGACCAGCATTATTACATTTACACATGGAATTTCGCTCCGGCGTGGTTCAAATTTGCAAAACGAATGTATCAACTATGGAAAAAAAAGTAATTGTATTGACTGGCGCTTCTGGCGCATTGGGAACACACATTGCCAAATATTTGGAAAATCAAGGGCATTGTTTGGTGTTGCAATACAACCAACATTCCATCAAAAATGCGAATCCGAATGTACTTACTGTTGCATGCGATTTGACCAAGCCTGACGATTTGAAATCCTTGGTTGACCAATCAATTGCACGCTTTGGTTGCATCGATGTGTTGATCAACAACGCAGGAATTTCTAAGAGCAATGTTTCTTGGAAAACCACTACCGAAGAATGGAACCAAACCATGGCAATCAATTTGAACGCGCCGTTTTTCTTGTCGCAAGCTGTGATTCCAAGCATGCGCGCCAATGCATTTGGACGCATCATCAATATTACATCAGTCGTTGCACAAACCGGATTTGTCGGCACTTCAGCCTATGCCGCATCCAAAGCAGGATTGATTGGGTTGACCAAAACCCTATCGAAAGAATTGGCGAAATTTCAAATATCTGTCAACGCCATCGCGCTCGGCTATTTCAACACCGGCATGATCGACGACGTGCCAGCCGACGTACAGGCTGAATTGTTGAAACAAGTTCCGATGAATACTTTGGGAAATCCAGAAACACTTGCCAAAACGATTGAATTTTTGATTTCGGATGAAGCGGGATTTGTGACTGGCCAGACGGTGAATTTGAATGGGGGGTTGTATTCGTGAAATACTTTTTTAAAAGATATTTTGAATAAGTATGAGTATCTTACATTTTATAAAACTTCTCTATGAAAAGTAATAAGCAAGACTCTTTCTATCTCACTTTGGTGATTGCATTGTCTTTGCTTTTTATTTCAATTTTCTACGGGAAAGTCTTAATAAATCCTAACCAATATACTTTCAGTAACAGTGGTGATGGAATTAAAAACTACTACACTTTTGCTTATTACATTGAAAATAATCACTCTAAAACTAATTTTGAAGGACTCAATTATCCTTATGGTGAAAATTTCATGTACACTGATTGTCATCCTGTGATAGCGTATTCAATAAAAAGTATAAGCAACTATTTTCCAGTTATTTCTGATTACAAAGTTGGAATAATTAATTTTCTGATGATTATTTCATTTTTGTTGGAAGCTTTGTTTTTATATCTGATTTTTAAGAATATAAAGATCAATTTACTCTTCGCAGTTTACTGTTCTGTTGCCATTACCATACTTTCTCCTCAAATATTTCGAATGACTGGGCATTATGCTTTGTCATATGGATTTTTTATACCCTTGACAATTTATTTACTTCTCAAATTCGAACTGTCAAAACAGAAAAAATATCTCATTTTGTTGTTGCTCAACAATATATTTTGGTTTTTTATTCATTCCTATTTGGGTTTGATGGCAACGGGTTTTCTTTTGCTATTTGGATTGATGAAATTGTATCAAGATATCAAGGTAAAAAATGTCGATTGGAAAAATCAATCACTGTTTTTTAGCCAAATTTTAGTTCCGATTATCTTATTTTACCTTTTTGTTAAAACAATTGATATTCATACAGGTAGAACCAAAAACCCTTACGGCTTTTTTGAGTACCGTGCTGATTTTGACACAATTTTATTACCAAATCAATATCCTCTTAAGTACTTGACTGATTTATTCCTACCGCAATTCACACAAACTTGGGAAGGTTTAAATTACATTGGATTCGTTGCTGTTTTTGGTTCAATGATGTTTGTTTTCTTCAAACTAAAAAAACGAGTTGAATCGTCGAACCTCACTATAAAGCCAGAGAACAATAAGGCACCTTTTTTAAAGTTCTCATTAATCAGTAGTGCTATTTTATTGCTTTTTTCAGTAGGCTTTCCGTTTCGTTTTGGACTCGAAAGTTTTTTAGAATATTTTCCAATTCTAAAGCAGTTTAGAGCTATTGGAAGATTTTCATGGGTTTTCTTTTTCATAATTAACATTGAAGTTGTATACTATTTCAATTCATTTTTAATCAAATATTTCAATGAAAAAAGAAAAGTATTGAGTTATAGTATCCTGATAATTATACCATTCATTATTGGTATTGAAGGAATAAGTTATCATTTAGAGATTTCAAGAACAATCACGCAACAGAAAAACATTTTTGACATCAAACAAATCGATAAATCGACAAGCCAAGCGCTCAAAGGAATAGAATCAAATAATTATCAAGCAATTATACCTCTGCCTTTCTATAACATTGGCTCAGAAAATTTTGGCAAAATTGGAACTTCCAAAACTTATTACCTTTCGATGCTATTTTCGTATCATTTAAAGTTACCCATATTGGGGAATTATTTAACCAGAATTTCAATCAAAGAAAGTAGGAATGTCATGCAGATTCTTTCAAATAGTTTTTACGCCAAAGAAATCGCCCAAGACATTACCTCTAAAAAACCATTTTTATTGATTTGCTCAAATGAAAAATTGACTGAAAATGAACAAACACTTTTGAACAAAAGCCATTTAATCAAAACGAATGAAAAGTTTTCCATTTATGAAATTAGCGCAGCAGAACTTTTTGAAAACACAGCAAAAAAAGAGTTTGAAGCTTATTTCAACGCAAAACCTCATTTAATTGCCAAAGAAGGATTTTTGTTCTCAGATACTTCAAATTTTTTCTTTTACAATGACTTTGAAAATCTTAAAAACAAAATAACCCACAGCGGCAAGGGTTCATTGATATTGAATAAAAAGGGAGTGAACAAAATTGTTCAAATAAACAGTTTCAAACTAGATAGGCATAAAAAATATACTGCAACTTTTTGGATATACAACAAAGGTCAGGATAGGATAAATAACTGTGAAATCATTCTAAAAAACTCTTTAGGCAACAAAATCATCAATTTAAAAACTTATAAACCAATGGAAAGTGAAACGATTTCTGGAGATTGGTCTATGATGAAAATGAATTTTAGTGTGAGTGACGAAAAAGAAAAAGTAACGATAGCCATTGAAGGATTTGACATTAATAATTCCAAAATGTTTATTGATGATATTTTGATTTGTGAAGAACAAACTACAGTATATAGGGAGTTAAAGGTTGAATCAAAAAAGGTTACGGAACTATTTAAAAATAATCATTTCATGAACTTAGATAGAAATTAAAATAAGTAAAGTAAGTCAAATTAGATTTGGCGACTTTTTTTGACGATAGTATTTCTTTACTTTGATTTGAATTTTGTTTGAATTTGAAAAAAATAGGCTTTCCAAATTTTGAGAGTTAACGGTAAGGGTTTTTATCAGTTAGAATCGCTTAGAGCATTGATTTTACTAGGTTTTGATAAATTTCAACATTTTCTTTGCAACCTATGAAACGAATCTTAAAATATAATATCATTGGGATCTATTTGGAACAATTGAAATCTTAATTTTCTTGGAATTTTCGCTTAAGTCCTTTTTGAATTTTAAGGGTTTTTATCCGTTAGAATCACTTAAACACCTTATTTTACAGTATTTCACAAAAATTCATTTTCAAAACATTACAATTCCTTACAAACATTTCCTTAATTTTACACCATGAAATGGAATACAACCGATTTGACAAAAATCAACGCGATGAATCGCAATACGATGATGGAATTGCTAGACATTCAATGCGTTGAAGTTGGCGAAGATTATGTCGTTGCGACAATGCCTGTTGATCACCGAACGCACCAACCAATGGGTTTACTCCATGGAGGGGCAAGTGCTGTTTTGATTGAAAGCATCGGTTCTATTGGTTCTGCCCTACTTTGTGACCTTCAAAATGAATTCCCCGTTGGATTGGAAATAAACGCGAACCACATTGGTGGCGTAAAATCTGGTCTTGTAAAAGCGATTGGAAAAATTGTTCACGCAGGAAAAAGAACGCACGTTTGGCAAGTTGATATTTTCAGTGTTGAAACGGAAAAATTAATTTGTACAGGAAGATTAACTGTAATGGTCGTTCAGAAATAAGATGGAAAATCCAATCTCAAAAGATTATTTACTTTATAGATATCCAGGAAGTGAAATCGTTCAACTTGAAGGTATTTTAGAAAAATCAGCTTTTGATAACTTGAAAGATGGTTTCATTTTTACTGATTTCTTAAAAGAAAACTGCTATATTTTCAGGGAAAGTTCAGAAACTAAAGACTTTGAAATTCATTTCGATACAAATAAACCATACGTTTTCACCAAAAATGAATACCTCAACCAAGCAACTTCATTTCTAAATTGTATCCAACAATTGCAATTGGGAAAAGCTGTATTCTCAAGAATTAAAACTATACTTTTTGACACCAGCAAAACATTGCAACTTTTCAATGAATTGTGCGAAAAATATCCAAATGCTTTGGTCTATTTGATTTCAGGAAATCTTATCGGAACTTGGGTTGGCGCGAGTCCAGAAGTACTTCTAGAAGCGCACGATGAATACCTTTTCACGATGTCACTTGCAGGAACAAAAAAAGTGAATGCAAATATCGAATGGACTGAAAAAGAAATCATTGAACAAGAATTAGTTACAGATTTCATTGCTGATGAACTCAAAAAAATGCAAGTTGATAGCCTAGAAATAATTGGCCCTTATGATTTTGAAGCAGGACCAGTTGAACATTTAAGAACGGATATCTGCGCTCAAATTTCAAATATTTCACCCTTAGAAATTGCCTATAAATTACATCCAACTCCTGCAGTAAGTGGTTTACCAAGAACAGAATCTATAGCTCTAATCAAAACATTAGAAACCCACAACCGTGGACTTTATACCGGAATGATTGGTTTGATTTCTGAAAATTCGACCAGACTATTTGTTAATTTGAGATGTGCCCAAATTCAAGAAAAAAACACTTATTTATACATCGGAGGCGGCTTCACAGCACAATCAATTCCAGAAATGGAATGGGAAGAAACGGAAAATAAAAGTCAAACACTTTTAAACGTGATGAGAAATTTATAGATTATTGTTTTTTCTCTTTATTCTCTTTTTTGTTCGCTTTTTTCGGTTTCTTTTTCTTTGATTCAGCTGGCATTGCATCATCCTCTGCACCTTTTTTAGCTTCGCCCCCAAAAGTGCTGATTTCCTTCCCTTCGTAATCAAAAATATGCTCTTCGATTACAACATCTTTCTTGTACAAAGTTCTGCGTCTAACAACTTTATCTGAATCTCGCTCTTCAAACCAACCTTCTTTCAACCCTTTTTTGTAATTCTCTATTTTTTGGATATCGCCTTGATAATAAAGTGTTTTAAACTCACCACTTTTAACGTCGTAAATCCAATTTTCTGTTCTCAACAAAGTTCCATCGTCATAATAGTAAGTAAAAACGCCATTTCTTTTGCCTTGTTTGTAATTACTATTCTGAATCAATTTTCCTTCCTTATTATAAATAATAAAAGGACCATCTAAAATTCCTTGTCGATAATGTACTTCCTTTTCCAATTGACCATTTTTGAAATATGTTTTTTTCACACCGTTCAAAACGCCATTGTTGTAATTCTCTTCCAAAGTGGTATCTCCTTTCGGTCCAAAAAACAACTGTCGTCCGTGCTTTTGACCTAACTGATAATTCATTTCCCAAGCAACGTAATTTGTACTGTCGTAGAAAAATGTCCATTTACCATTTTCTTTCCCAAGAATATGATTTCTCATCACCATCAGGCAACCAGTTTCATAGTACGTCGTATCTGCTCCATCTTCCTTACCATTCATAAAAGTTATTCGTCGCTCTAGAATCCCATTTTGGTGGCAAGTTTCACATCTTCCAGTAAATGGAGATCCTGATGAAGCTGAGAAAATGGTGTTGCTACCTTCGTCAAATTCCAATTTTTCATTACAATCTACAATTCCAGCAATTTTACCGCATTCCCAATCCACAAATTTCTTGTTTTTTTGAGCATCTGCTTTTTCGTAACACTTCGCCTTTTTGGTTATTACCCCATTAACTTCTGGCTGAGCAAATACTAAAGTTGAACAAAACCCTAAAACAATTACAATAAAAAATTTACAAATATTCATAACTTGAATTTTAATATTATTTTCTAATTTTCTCTAAAGCATAACGCAATTCATCTGAGACTTCAAACGTTTTATTTTCAATCGAATTGTAACAAACCAAAACAGATTTACCAATGGTTCTCAATTCACCATTCACTTTCAACTCATACGCTACTGAAAAACTTTTATTTCCGATGTGATCTAAAAAAACAGAAATTTCAGGTACATCATGCAACAAAACTGGTTTCAAATATTCAACTTCATTTTTTCTAAGTAAAACTCCCTCTTTTTTCCAATCTCTATCCTTAGCTAAAAGTATTCCAAAATAATAAATCCTAGCCATTTCAAAATAACTCAAATAAACGGCATTGTTAACATGTCCCATCATGTCGCAATCACTGAATCTTACTTGAATTTTTGCTGGTTCAATTTTCATTTGTCTAATTTAGAATATTCTGAATTGTTGCTAATGAACTCAGGAACGAGTGATTTCATTTTTGAAACAATCACCTCATTGTCCTGCTGCTGAAATAGTTGAATCAAATTTTCAATTTCTGTCACCACATCGTCACTTATCGAACGAACTTTTGCTATCAAAATCTGTGGATGATACGTCGACATGGTATTTTCTTCAGATGCTAAAAGTTCTTCATAAAGCTTTTCACCAGGTCGCAATCCAGTAACTTTTATTTCGATGTCTTTTCCTTCCTCAAATCCGCTCAACTGAATCATTTTCTTAGCCAAATCGATGATTTTCACAGATTCACCCATGTCAAAAACAAAAATTTCTCCACCGTTCCCCATGTTCCCTGCTTCTAAAACCAATTGACATGCTTCAGGAATCGTCATGAAAAATCGCGTGACATTTACATCTGTGACTGTAATCGGTCCTCCTTGTTCAATTTGCCTTTTAAACAATGGAATTACAGAACCATTGGAACCCAAAACATTACCAAATCTTGTGGTGATAAACTTGGTAAATCCTCCATTCTTAGTTTGCGCATACATTTCTGCAATGCGTTTTGACGCGCCCATAACATTGGTTGGATTCACCGCTTTATCGGTTGAAATCATCACAAATTTTTCAACTTGATATTCAATTGCCAAATCGACCAAATTTTTCGTACCTCCAATGTTGGTGATTACCGCCTCAGAAGGATTGTCTTCCATCAAAGGCACATGTTTGTATGCAGCCGCATGATAGACAAATGCAGGTTTATAGGTTGCAAATAAATGATTCATTCGCTCTTTGTTGCGAATATCGCCTATAACTACTTCGAAATGTAAATATGGAAATTGATACCTTAATTCATTCTGAAAATCATACATTGGAGACTCTGCTTGATCCAATAAAATAATCGTTTTAGGCTTGTAATCAGCTATTTGCTTTACTATTCCAACACCTATTGAACCCGCTGCGCCTGTTACCAAAATCACTTTATCTTTCAATTCAGCAGCAATCTTATCAGCATTCAATACAATTGGCTTACGACCCAATAAATCTTCAATTCTAATGGTATTGATCTGTTTGGTTGAAAATTCGCCATTGATCCAGCTTTTTGCACTCGGAACTTGTTGCACTTTCACTTTTTCTTCCAAACAAATTTCTACAACCTCCTTTCTGTTGTTCTCGTTAGGATGTTGAATAGCAATAATTAACTCTGTAACTCCTTCTGATCTAATCAATTTTCGAATTTGAGAAGCTTGAAAAATCTTGACTCCTTCCAATCTAGTTCCTTTTAACTTTGGATTATCGTCGACAAATCCAATAATCTCATAACTGATGTGACTGTCTTTTTCAATGGTTCGTTTAGTAATTAAACCAGAAACACCTGCACCATAGATTAAAACACGTTGTTTATTTTCCTTGTTCTTGATAGATTCTAAATAAATCAGTTTTACAGAAAACCGCATGGAGATAATCAAGAAAAAACTAACCAAAAACTCCATGACCAACACTGAACTCGGAAATAAAAAATATCCGTCCAAATATTTCCAACGAATCAATCCAAAAATCAGGAAAAGAATTGATGAAGTTGAAATAGCATAAAAAATACGCTTCAAATCTTCAGTAGAAGTATGTCTAACTAAACCTTTGTGAACTTGAAAAAGATTGAAAACTATCCATTTAACTATAATATAAACAGGCAAAGATTTGGATAAAATCTCCCATTCATTTGCAATTAAATTTTCATCTGCTTTTAAATCAAATCGAATCAAATAAGCAAATGCCAACGAAAATAAGCTAATAAATAAATCTAATAAGCTTATGACCCATCTTGGAGTATTGGATTTTGAAAGAATCATATACAAATATAAAGATTTAAGTGGAAATGGATAGTAATAGAGGCGTAAACCAAGAAATTTTATGTCAGAATTTGTTCTTTTTAAATACGCTATTTCTTTTTAATTAAAAAACAACACAAGTCAATCAATTAATTCAACAGTTAAGATATTATTTAATTGTTGAAATGAGAAATAATCTATTTTTGAATTATAGATTTTTCGGTATTATTTTGTTTTGTTGAATAGTATTTCCTGATTCCGAAAAAAAATAATTTCCTGGGTTAGTGGTTTTCCCTTTGGTTTTATTTTCGGAATCAGGATTTTTATCCACCCTTTCTTTTAACTTGATATCCTTCTTTTACTAACAATTCCATTACTTTATCGCGGAAATTTCCTTGAATTATTATCTCGCCGTCTTTCACCGTTCCTCCAACACCACATTTACTTTTTAGCGTTTTCCCTAAGTCTTTCAAATCTTCCTCGGAACCAATAAATCCTTCAATTAAAGTCACTTCTTTTCCAGCTCGCTGTTTCTTATCTATCGAAACATACAATTTTTGTTGATTTTTTGGAAGTGTATCAACCGTTTCTTCTTCCTCCGTTTCAAATTGAAAATTAGGATTGGTAGAATAAACTACATTGGTAAATTTCTTTTTTGCCATCAATATTTCTCTATAACTGTTGCTCTTAAATCATCAGTCACCAAATAATTCGGATGCTTTTTCAATGCACTTTTAATTCCTTTAGGTGATCTGACTTCAAAGATAATCACTTTTTTTCCTGCTTGTTGCAATGCACCGACTTGGTCTTTGGAAATATATTCATTTTTAATTACCACACCATCAAAATTATAAGCGTTCAACTTTTGGTCAGCATCAGCAAAATCTCCTCCGGAATAGTACACTTTGAAAGGCAATTCTTTAAATTTATCTAGCCATTCAGGATTGCTCAACAACACTATCACTTCGATTTGTCCATTGTAAAAGCCTGTAAAATCAGCTATCTCTTTGATAAATAGTATTTCATCTACGTTTTGCCCACTACATAAATCGTAATGTCGTACGTCTAACATCAAAACTTGTTTGTCAAAATAATTTACTGGTAAATTTTGCAGAGACAAAATCTTTTCTTTCTTCAATGACTTATAGGTAACAGCCTCTAAATCTGCATCATTTTTAGAAGCAATACAACCCTTTGAATTGGTTTCATTGTCCATTGTTTGATCGTGAAAAAACCATAAACGATTCGAAGCTGATAATTGTATATCCAACTCAACGCCATCACAACCAACCGTTTCTAATGACAATTGTACCGCTTCTTTGGAATTATCGTGAAAAATTGCGTTTTGATTTTCTAAACCACTAGCCGCGTGCGCAATGATTTTAACATCTGAAAAATCTTCTTTTTTCTTACACGAAAATATTAATAACAAGAAAATCAAAATGTTATAACGCATACTTCAAACCAATTTGAACTGAAAAATTGAAACTGTTTTTCATCTTGTAGCGATCCCAAAACAAACTGTAATAATTTTCAAAATTAACACCATAAAATGTTGATTGATAAACCTTCAACCTATTCCCAAAAGCAAAAGTGTAGCCTGCAAATAACTGATTGTAATAGTTTAAATATTTCGTCTGCCTATTCACTTTCAACACACTACCCTGAAACAAGATTGTTGGTCCGAGTTGAAATTTTGAACGATTCAAAAAATAATAACTTCCTGAAATTCCAATCATTGGGAAAAATCGCTTTTGAAAAAAAGTTCTGTTAATTCCAATTCCAAATCCAGCAGTATACTCTAATTTTTGTAACTGACGAAAGTAATTTCCTGTCAAAAAAAAGTCCATTGAATTATACTGAAATGTTGCTCCAACTAACGATTTCTTTTCAGTCTGGGCTGAAATTTGAAAAAATGAAAGGAATAAAAAGACGAACAATAAACGCATTGAAAGAGAATTTCCTTTCAAATATAAGGCATTTTTGAGTGATTACAATTTTGGACATTTTTTACAATGAACGCCCTTTTTCTTGTATTTTTTGCAACAATCCTTTTTCTTACCGCAACTACAATTACTACAAGTCATTGATTGACTGTAAACATCCTGAGAAATCGGTAAAACTTGTTGTTGCATCTGTTCTATTTTTGGACGTCACAAAGATATAACTTTTCTCTTACAAAGAATCATTCTAAATAAAATTGTTTAATTTATTTTGATTTTGACGTTAACAAAACTTAAAAATCGCCACAATCACCTGTAAAATCAGAACTTCATTCCTATCTTTGCACATGCAATTACCGATTTCAAAATCTGTCTCAAGCTTCAAGCAATTTTTTCTCAGTCAATACTTTTACGACGGACTCAAAATAACTTTGGGGGTAATTCTTCCTTCTATTATTTGTTACCAACTCGATCAACTTCAAATTGGAATCACCATTTCCTTGGGAGCTTTATTTGTAAGCATCACAGATAATCCGGGAGCTATTTCTCACAAAAGAAATGCAATGATTACCGCCAATGTTTTCATTTTCATTATGGCAATAATTATTGGGTTCACGAATAGATTTGGCATTCTTCTCGCGATTGAAATCCCAGTATTTTGCTTTGTATTCTCGATGTTTACTATTTATGGTGCACGCGCTTCATCTGTTGGAATCGCTGCGCTTTTGGTAATGATTGTTGGAATTGACCAACATTTAAATCCAACTCAAACGCTCATTCATGCCTTACTTTTAGTTTCTGGAGGTGTTTGGTATTTGCTGTTTAGCATGACACTTACCCAGGTTTTACCTTATCGTCCTGCAGAACAAATGCTAGGTGAATGTATCTTCGAAATTGCAAAATACATCAAGATTAAGAGCGACTTTTACGATTCGAAAAACAACAAAGAAATCAATCAACGAGCGCTTATCGATCAGCAAATTTTGGTAAATCAAGCACAAGAGAACGTAAGAGAAATACTATTTAAAACGAGAAAATTACTCAAAGATTCTAGTCCGCAAGGCAATTTATTAATCATGTCATTTATCGATGTCGTTGATTTATATGAGCATGCGATGGAAAGCCACCAGAATTACGATGTACTGCACAATGAATATGATTCAACCAAAATATTAACCAATTTTCAAAAGACAATTTTTAACCTGAGTGAAGAATTAAAGTACATAGGACTTTGTATTCACAATCATGAAACGCCAAAAAAAATCCCTTTGACTGCTGATTTATTGGTTGGGATTAAATCTCAAATTGACGCTTTAGACCAAAAAGGTATCCAAACTGTGAGCTTAAAAAAGATCCTCGTGAACTTAAGAAACATGACGCAACGGGTGGAAAAAATGTACGCTTATCACCAATCAAAAACAAATGTTCCAGATGCGCGAAAAAATGAAATTCACACTTTGGCAACACATCAACAACTCGATTGGAAACTTTTTGGAGAAAATTTAACCTTCAAATCTTCCATTTTTAGACATTCATTTCGCGTTGCAATTGTGTGTTTAATCGCATTTATTTTTGCCAGAAATTTTTACACTGGACAATTTAGCTATTGGATTTTGTTAACGATTTTGGTCATTTTAAAACCTGCTTTTAGTCAAACAAAAAAGCGAAATTATGAAAGAATTGTCGGAACTGTTGCCGGCGGATTACTCGGGATTTTGATTTTATTTTTCGTAAAAGATCTCAATTTTAAGTTTTGGTTATTACTAGTTTTTATGATTTTAACCTACAGTTTTGCTCGAATAAAATATGTTGTTAGTGTCTTTTTCATGACTCCATTCATCCTTTTAATGTTTGATTTTATCGGTCAAAACAATGAAATTTTATTGGTAAAAGAACGAATTTTAGATACATTTATTGGCGCTGGAATCGCTTCTTTGGCAAGTTATTTTATCCTTCCAAGCTGGGAATCTTTTCAAATTAAGAAAATGATGTCTGAAATGATTCAAAAAAATATGAGCTATCTTCAAAGCGTAATCAATTATAAAACAGATGATTTGAATACTCAACTTAAATATAGACTTTCACGTAAAGAAATGTATGTGAGTACCTCAAATTTAAGCTCTGCTTTCCAGCGAATGTTAAATGAACCAAAAAGAAAGCAACAACATGTAAATGAAGCTAATAAATTCATTCTATTAAACAATTTGTTCTCATCAAATGTCGCTTCTATCTCCTATATTATGAAAGAAGATAAACCTCAGTTTAGCGACAAAGAGATTAGAGAAATAAGAAAGTCATTTAACTTAATGAAAGAGAGTTATGCTTATTTTGATAAAGTTTTAGTTGAAGTGGAATTATCATTAAATATTGACACAAAATCAACGCTTCAAAACAATCAAATTGAACTTTGTAACAACTTGGTTCAAATCGCTTCTGAAATAAAAAAATTGAGTGCAAAAATTATTGAAGAAGAATGACTGATTTTTTGAATCAAAATTACTTGTCTAAATTCTCCAAATCAATTTCAATAAATACGAGATTGACTTTTTAAGTACGTGCTAATTCCTGTCTGATAACTTCCAAATTTTCGCAAACGCACTTTCGCAAAATTCTCCTTATCTTTACACTCAAAAATTTACAAAAATCATGGAAATCCCAAAAATGTATGAGCCTGTTAAGGCAGAGGAAAAATGGTATGCTTATTGGATGGAAAAAGGTTATTTTCATTCTGAACCAGATGGTCGCGAAGCATATACCGTCGTCATTCCTCCGCCAAACGTAACAGGAATTCTGCACATGGGTCACATGTTGAACAATACAATTCAAGATGTATTGGTTCGTCGTGCAAGAATGCTTGGCAAAAATGCATGTTGGGTTCCAGGGACAGATCATGCATCTATTGCAACGGAAGCAAAAGTTGTTCAAAAATTACGCAAAGAAGGAATCAAAAAATCTGATCTCACACGTGACGAATTTTTGAAGCATGCATTCGAATGGAAAGACAAACATGGTGGAATCATTTTAGAGCAATTGAAAAAATTGGGTTGCTCTTGTGATTGGGAGCGAACTAGCTTCACGATGGATCCTGAATATTCGCAATCTGTTTTGGATGTTTTTATCGACCTATATAAAAAAGGTAAAATTTACCGAAGCGTTCGAATGGTCAATTGGGACCCTGAAGCTTTGACTGCACTTTCTGATGAAGAAGTAATTCACAAAGAAGTTAATTCGAAATTATTTTACGTTCGATATAAAATCTCGGGTAGCGAAGATGAATGGTTGACAATTGCAACAACGCGTCCGGAAACTATTTTAGGTGATACTGCTATTTGTATCAATCCGAACGACGATCGTTTCAAACATTTACATGGTAAAAGTGCGATCGTTCCAATTTCAAATCGAGTGATTCCAATTATCCAAGATGATTATGTGGATATGGAGTTTGGAACTGGTTGTTTGAAAGTTACACCTGCGCACGACACAAACGATTACGAACTTGGCAAAAAACACAATTTAGAAACGCTTGATATTTTCAACGACAATGGAACTTTGAACGAATTAGGTTTGCATTATGCAGGTCAAGATCGTTTTGATGTACGTAAAGCAATTGAAAAAGAATTGTATGACAAAGGTTATTTGGTGAAAACCGAAGACCATATCAATAAGATTGGTTTTTCTGAAAGAACTGACGCGGTGATTGAACCAAAATTATCATTACAATGGTTTGTCAGCATGAAAGAATTGGCGCAACCTGCATTGGACAATGTAATGAATGGAAATATCAATTTTCATCCTGAAAAGTTCAAAAATACGTATCGCCACTGGATGGAAAATGTGAAGGATTGGTGTATTTCTCGCCAACTTTGGTGGGGACATCAAATTCCAGCTTGGTATTTTGGTGCCGGTCCGAATGATTATGTAGTTGCCAAAACAATTGAAGAAGCGATTATTATTGCTTCAGAAAAAACTGGAAGATCGATTACTGCATCTGAATTGAAACAAGACGAAGATGTATTGGATACTTGGTTTTCAAGTTGGTTGTGGCCAATTTCGGTTTTCAACGGATTGACTCGTCCAGGAAATGAAGAGATTAAATATTATTATCCGACCAATGACTTAGTAACTGCGCCAGAAATTATGTTTTTCTGGGTGGCGAGAATGATTATTGCTGGATATGAATATTTGGGAGATATTCCTTTCAAAAATGTGTATTACACAGGAATTGTGCGTGATAAATTAGGCCGTAAAATGTCTAAATCACTTGGAAATTCTCCAGATCCAATTGAATTGGTTGAAAAATTTGGTGCAGATGGCGTGAGAATGGGAATTTTGATTTCTTCACCAGCTGGAAACGATTTGCCTTTTGATACGAGTCAATGTGAGCAAGGAAGAAATTTCACCAATAAGATTTGGAATGCATTCCGTTTGGTGAGCAATTGGGAAGTTCGCGACATTGAACAACCAAAAGCTTCGATTAAAGCAATTGAATGGTTTGACACGAAATTCAACCAACAATTGGCTGAAATCAATGATTCTTTTGGTAAATTCAGAATTTCTGAAGCATTGATGTCTACTTACAAATTGGTTTGGGATGATTTCTGCTCTTGGTACCTAGAAATGATCAAACCTGGTTATGAACAACCAATTGATGCATTGACATTGGAAGCAACGAAAGGATTTTTCGAAAAGATTTTGAAAATTATTCAACCTTTCACGCCATTTATTGCTGAAGAAATTTGGCATTTGATTCGTGAACGCAAAACGGGCGAAGACATCATCATCGCTTCATGGCCGACGATTGAAAAGAAGGATGAAAAAGTGTTGACGGAATTCACGAAAGCGGAAGAAATCATCACCAACATTCGAAATATTCGCAAACAAAACAACATCGCGACGAAAATCAAAATGGATTTGTTTGTGAAAAAGAACCAAGAATCCGATGCAAGTTTTGATTCAGTGATCGTCAAAATGGGGAATTTGAGTCAGTTGGAATATGTTTCTGAAAAAATTAACAATGCGTATTCATTTTTGGTAAATTCAAATGAATATTTCATTCCATTTGGAGATAACATTGATTTAGACGCAGAACGCGCGAAATTGGAAGAAGAATTGACATACACGCAAGGATTTTTAAATTCAGTTTTGAAAAAATTGCAAAATGAGAAATTCGTATCTGGTGCGCCGGAGCAAGTTTTGGAAAATGAACGCAAAAAAGAAGCTGATGCTCGCCAAAAAATTGCTATTTTGGAAGAGAAATTAGCTGGTTTACAATAATTTTAAGTTGTTTAGAATGAAACGCAGTTACTCATGGTACTGCGTTTTTTTTGTTAAAAGGAATTTAAAAAAATAATCATTTCAAAGAATCAATTACTTTTACCCTATAAATTAACACCATGAAACGTTTTTGTATTTTCTTCATCATTTTACTTTCAAGTAACTTTTCTTTCAGTCAATTAGGCTTTTTTCTTTTGAAAGACACCGTGCCTGGAATGGTGCACAAACAAATCAAAGACATACAAGAAACTGCTGGAAAAAAATTGATGTTATTCGGCGAATCAAAAGATGAAAAGTTGTCGAAAACGGCTCCATTTTTAATGGAAACGAACAGTAAAGGACTATTAATCCGAAAAATACATTTTAATAAAGATGTCAACAATGTAAAACGAATTATTCCTGTCAATGCAACCACCAACAGACTTTATGGTATGAATACTACAGTCGGTGGAATTTCTAAAATGTATGCCCAAACCATTGGAAAAGAGACGAAAGCAACGTTTGAATCAATCGAAAGTGAGAATTCTGTAGTTTACGGCGAAGTACTTCCCTACTCTAAGACACACACTTTTATCATTCAGTCTGTTAGAAAAACTGGCAGTAAAATTTTCAATTTAAACTTCATTAAAACACCAAACGAAACTTATTCTTCTACTCCATTTGGTGTACATGAATCGAAATACACAGAAATGTGCATGAATGCGGTTTTAGACAAGAATAAGAATTTCTTTATCACCGGAATTAAAGTGATCGATGATTCCATCACACCTTTTGTTTACGCTTTTGATTCTTTAGGCAATGAAAGATGGACAAATTTCCCAAAAATCGACAAAACATTTGAAAATCTTAAAATTAGTTTAGACAAACACAACAATGTACTTTTTTCAGCAGCTTATCGCAACAATAAAATGGGAACTTGTTGGACACAAATTTGGAAATTCGACAACAAAGGAAATTTGATAAGTGAGGCAAAAATTGAGAATATCAAATCGAATGGTCAATTATTGTTGAAAAATGGAAATACCATCTTGTATGGTACGCACTTTCAAGTCTACGACCGAAGATTCATCATTAGCAAAGGAAATTGGGTGATTTTAGATGATTCACTGAAAGTAGTTATAGCAGATGAAATGAATGCAAAAGATTCACCAGATGCTGACTTAACTCCATTGGCGATGACTGCAAAACCAACAAGTTCAGAATTTCACTGTGGGATTCAATTGTCTGATGGAAGAATCGCTTTGGGCGGAAGAGTTACCTATCCGGAATTTCCTGAAGAATCTAAAATTTTGGGCTGCAATCACTACAATGAAGCTTGTATTTTGTTGCTAAGTGAAAAAGGGATTTTTAGACCAACGGCGAAATGATTTTTAGACCCAAGACTCTAGACTTTAGACTTTAGACGATTTAAACACTCTACAAAATTGAAAATCAATGTATATCGAAAGGAATATTAATACTTTCTAACACTGCTTTAGGTTGATACGCAAGTGAATTTAGCATTCAAAAATCTTTTTCTCGATCAACCAACGGTTCGTATGCTTCTAATTTCACCCCTAAAATTTTTAATTTCTTGCCATTTTGATTGAAAACATCGATGCGAATTAGATCCTCTTTACTCCTGAAATTTGGTGTTATGTAAGATACTAATACTTCCTTTTTTAAGGTATCAAGATGGAAAATGGTTTCTTCCATTGAAATGCCCCTCCAAGCGTAAAAGCCATTTCCGTGCTTCATTGCCATTGTGAAAAATTTACCTTTTAGATCTTCTGTTTTTCCTTCATATTTCCATCGTGCAACGACCCAAAAATAAGACTTCGATGAAATCTTAGATGGTGGTAAATCAATCGTTGGTGTATATTGATTCAAACTATCCAATTGAAAATCCGATTTAAAGTGAAAGTACTTTTGATAACATTTTTTGAATTTCTGATCTTTAAAATCAAATTCATTCATTATCCCACGATCAATCGATAACAAGGATTTTTGGTAATCTGTCACTCCGCCAATCTGACCAAAAGTAGAAAAATAATAGTCTTTGGTGATTCTCGAACCATGCAGGATTCCAAGTGTCATTTGGTAGGTTTGAAACAAATTGAACAAAAATGACAATGAAATTAAACCAGCGAAAAACCAATTAAATTTCGATTCTTTGATTCTTAAAATGAAAAAACCCAAAGCGATTGTCAACAGTGGATAAATGTCCAACAATGCGCGCTGACTGAAACTTTCAGCGTACCACCAAGTTGTCCAACAACTTACCACGTACAAGAAAATTAAAAATACAATGAAGGAAGTGAATCCATTTGGTGCTTTTTTAATCCAAAAATAAAAACCACAAATCGCAAAAAACATCAATGAAGTATAGAGCAACCAACCTTTTTTAAAGCTGAAAAGTACTTCCCAAATGTACGGTGTAAACCAATCAAACCCTTCACCTAAATTATTTGCATAACTATTAACAACGAATGAACCTGAAACCAATTTCCAGTAAATAAATTGCGGTGAAAAGGTGACTACAAAAGTGAAAATTGTCGCAAAAAGCAACCACTTTCTAAATTTAATGAAATGGCGAATTTTACCAAAAAAACCACCAAAATCACTTACATTCCAAGCTATTGGAATCAATGTCAAAATCAAATCTGGAGGTCTTACTAATCCTATGAAACCAACAATCACACCCAGAATAATTCCATTTTTAAGATTTATTTCTTGGTGAAATTGGATCGTGAAAAGCAATAAAAGCGATACCAAGAAAAACTCCAAATTGTGGGAAATTCCCAATGATGCAAATTGCATGAAGAAAAAATTGGTTCCAAAAACCACTAAAATCAGCAACAAAGCGATTAATTTATCTTCAAAAAAATAAGTCAAAACTTTTCGCAACACAAAAATCCCAGCGATGAAATAAAAAAATGCGCCAATGGCAATCATTGTCTGGTAAGGGTATGAAAATCCATCTTTTGGATAATTCCCAATACTCGCCCAAACTTCAGCAACTGCATAAAATGGTGTCATCAAAATCGCCCAACCAGAAGTATATTTGATCATAAAATGACCATTTTCTAGCAGCACAAATTGGTACAAGGTGTTGGTATTTTGGTATTGCTTTTGAATTCCTTCAAAAAAACTCAAATCTTGAATATCAAGAGTTCCATTATGAAACAAATTTGCCAAATAAGCGTGGTGGCCAAATAAATCCCAATTTAAAATAAATGGTATTCCTTTATTGAATGTAAAATAGCCAATTACTGTAACAATTACAATAATCGCAACGCTTGAAATTCGAAGATTATGAGTGGCTATTGATTTTGGGGTTTGCATAGTTTAGCGAAAATACATACTTCCAGCCGATTTATTTCGTTACTTTGTTTAAAAATTAGCAGAATGAGAAAAATTGCACTTTTGACTTTATTGGTTTCGATGTTTTATGCGTGTAAAAAAAATGACATTGATTTCACTTTGAAAGGAACAATTACTGATGCCACGTTTAGTGGAGGTTTAACGGGTGCAACCGTTACGCTAACACAAGTTCCAATCGGAGGAAGTACACCAAAAGTTATTGGTTCAGCCACTTTAGGAAATGATGGAAATTACAGTTTCACTTTCCCGAGAGAAAAAGTCGAGAAATACGTCATCACAGTTGAAAAAAACAATTATTTCTCTATCAATCAAGACATCAGTTTTTCAGATTTCTCAACTGAAGATGCTTTGGAAAGAAGTTATTCAACAACGGCAAAGTCTTGGGTCAAATTGGTATTCACAAATGTTGCACCAGCAACAATTGGAGATGGATTGACTTTCAACAAACAAGAAGGAAAAGTTGGTTGTAGCGAATGTTGTCCGCAAGAAACACACACTTTAATTGGAATAGTTGATACAACCTTTATTTGTGTAAATGATGCAAACACAACTTATTCCTATTTTTTCAATGTAGTTAACACTGCGATCCAAGGAATTGAGTCAATCACAACAGTGCCTTTTGATACTGTAACGATTACAAAAACGTATTGATTTTAACTTTAGATTTCGAACTTTATTCGTCTTCCAAATTTTCTCTTAATTTTTGACGCAATTGTCTGATGTACGTTTCCATCAAATATTTGAAATAGTTGGGAGTACTTTTCGCAATGCATTTGGTATATTGCTTTAGGCGGTATTCGATGTGTTCACCCAACATTTCAAGCAAATCCAAACCATCATAAAAATCGGTAGCAGCTTTCACAATCACTTGAAAATGATTTTCCAAAGAATCATCAACAGCCAATTTACCTTTTTCACTTTTGTCTAGATATTCGTAGTAAACATCTTTCATATTGAAACTGTCTAACAACTCAACATCAAAACGTTCTCGCGCCATTCTGTTGAATTCATAGACTACTTCAAATTCCAGATCATCGCCTTCAGAAAGTCTTGATTCTAAGAATCTATCAGGAAAACGAAATGCATCTTGCCAATTGATAAAATCTTGCCAAAGACCAAATCTACGCACATTGTTTCCAAGGTCAATTAATTTAAATTGACTTTTATTAGGTAATTTTCTTGAACCTCTTCCAATCATTTGGTGATACAAAGTCAAAGAACGAGTTGCGCGATTTAATATAATTGTTTCTACAGTTGGCTCATCAAAACCAGTCGTCAAAATTCCTACTGAGCTTAAAATCGCATCTGGAGTAACTTTGAACCATTCCAACACATCTTTTCTGTCTTTTTCGCTGAAAGTTGAATCTAAATGGCGGATTTTGTAACCTCTTTTCTTGAAAGTTTCTTCAACTCTGATTGAAGTTTCGATTCCTGAATTAAAAATCAAGGTTTTGTTACCAATAGCGACTTCTTCATAAGCAAAAAGTAATTTTTCTTGCATGAAAAAGTTTCCGTAAACCATTTCAGAACTACTCACGGTAAAATCACCATTTGAACCAATTTTCAAACCATGTAAATTCACATCGTAAGTAAATGTTTCTGCGTCAGATAAATAACCACTTTCAATCAAAGATGAAATACATTCTCCAACTAATAATTTATTGTAATTATCGTTTAATGGCAACGCTTTATTAGAACTCAAAGGCGTTGCAGTAACTCCTAAAATGTTCGCTGATTGATAATATTGAAATATTTTTCTAAAACTGTTGTAGTGCGCTTCATCGACAATAACCAGCCCTACCCCTTCAATGAAATTTTCATTTTCGTGTAAGCGATTATTCAGTGTTTCCACCATGGCGATGTAGCAAGAAAACTCTTCATTTTCTTCCAATTTTTTCACGTCGCTATTGATGACTTTATTGTCTACACCGATTGCGCTTAATTGCTTGGAAGTTTGAACAGATAATTCGATTCGATGCGTTAGAATCAAGACTTTTTTACCCCATTTTTCAATATAACTTTTGGCTATTTCTGAGAAAATTACAGTTTTTCCACCTCCAGTCGGTAATTGAAATAATAGATTGAAATTAGATCCATTTTCTTCTAATTCTGACAATATATTTTTAACTGTCTTTTCTTGGAATGGATATAATTTTTTCGCTTCATAAAGTTCAGTATCTATCATTGTCTGTGTCAAAATTGGGCTACAAAATTACGCTTCTTTTATGGAATATCAAACCTAAAATAAGAAATAAGATTTTTTATTTTTTAAGCGCTGATTTTTAAGCGCTAAAAAAGGCAATTATTCTAATCCTAAAGAATATTTGTTTAATGAAAATCAGTTCTAAATCGTCAAAAAAACCTTATTTTTGTTGACAAACAAATACAAAATGAGCAATATCGAGAAAGTAAAATGTCTTATTATCGGTTCTGGTCCAGCAGGATACACAGCTGCGATTTATGCTGCAAGAGCTGATATGCATCCAGTGATGTATCAAGGTATGCAACCTGGAGGACAATTAACAACAACAAACGAAGTAGAAAACTTCCCAGGATATCCAAATGGAATTTCAGGACCAGAAATGATGGTTGAATTAGAGGCGCAGGCCAAAAGATTTGAAACAGACATCAGATTTGGTTTTATTACAAAAGTTGATTTCTCTGGAGAAATACATAAATGTTGGGCCGATGATGGCAAAGAAATTCATGCTGAAACTGTCATTATTTCAACTGGTGCAAGTGCAAAATATTTAGGATTACCTTCTGAACAAAAATATTTAGAATTAGGTGGTGGCGTTTCTGCTTGTGCCGTTTGTGATGGATTTTTCTACAGAGGACAGGAAACTGTGATTGTAGGAGCAGGAGATTCTGCATGTGAAGAAGCACATTATTTATCAAAACTTTGCACAAAAGTTACGATGTTGGTGCGCAAAGAAGAATTTAGAGCTTCGAAAATTATGGCTGAAAGAGTAAAAAACACGCCAAATATTGAAATTCTATTTAATACAGACACGGTTGAAGTTTTAGGAGATGGAAATGGTGTAACTGGCGCGTTGGTAAAAAATAGCGTTACTGGTGAAGAAAAAACCATTCCTTGTACTGGATTTTTTGTTGCAATTGGACATAAACCAAATACAGACATTTTTGCTGATTACATCAATTTGGATGAAACTGGATATATTAAATATGAGCAAGCTGGAACTTCTTTGACAAATGTTGCTGGAGTTTTTGTAGCAGGAGATGCAGCTGACAAACGTTATAGACAAGCGATTACTGCAGCAGGTACGGGATGTATGGCAGCTTTAGATGCTGAAAGATATTTGGCAGCAAAAGGTCATTAGAAATTTGCACCAAATAAAAAAAATCCTTTCGCAATTAAATGTGAAAGGATTTTTTTGTTCCAAACATTTATAAATTAGATACCTACATCGAGTAAATCGCCATTAGATTTATGTTGCACTACATCGTCACTTTCTTGTTCCAAAATCAATTCCATTTCGTTGTAATTTTGAATAGTTTTGACTGTGAGTATAGACAATGGAACAAATATCACAATGATGAACGTAGAAAAAAGTGTAGAACCAATTAATTCCCCAATATCGTCAGCAGAATTTTGAAATGAACTTGAAATCCGGCTAATTACACCAGTCCCAATCCATAGTCCCCACCACCAACCGATGATAAGTTTGCGCGATTTTTTTTCATCGATTAGTTTTTTTTCGAGCAAATAATTTTCAGCATTCTCATAAATTTCTTGCATTAATTGAAAAGGCTTAAACAAATTCAAAATTGGCACAAACCAGGCGCCAGCAGTCCAACCATTTGTTGAAGCCATCGATTTGAATTTTACTTCTTGATTAAAATATGCTCGTCTGAACCATTGGATAAAAAATATCACTGAAAAAATATACAGAATGGCAAATAGAATTGCAACAATTGCCTGTCTTAAATCATTTGAATTTGCGGCTTCTGGAGTGATAGAATTACCTTCAGCCACACCTTTTAAAAGTAAATATTGAAAAAAACTTGAAATGGTTGAAATTATTTGAAATCCCATCACGATCCAAATAAAGGTAGTTGCTAGTTTTGCACGATTTGCATTAGGTCTCATAAATTTATTTTTTTTAGTTTTTCAAATGTAATTAAAAGTTGACAAAACTACAGATGAATCTTACATTTAACACAATTTGATTGCATTTCAAAAGCAATAGCCGTATTTTTGAAATCAAACAAGCTCAAATGAAAAAACAAATTCTCCTCTCTATTTTTGCAACATGCTCATTGATTGTGTTTTCTCAAAAGAAAGAACACAGTTGCTCTGCTCTGAAATCTAAAATTAATCTCTCAAAAAGCGCCAGTTTAACCGTCGCGCAAATCGCACAAACAGAAAGATATGATGTGCATTATTACACTTTAGATGTAGAAATGACAAATCTATCTACAGATATAGCAGGAACAGGTGAAATTTATGGAACTGCCAATGAAAATTTAGATACAGTTTGGTTTGAATTATTTAATTCATTCACTATCAGTGACATTAGATTAAATGGAATTACAACTCCTTATGCAAGACAAGGTTCTGCCATCAAAGTTCCAGTAAATATTTTAGCTGGTGAAAGTTTTGTTATCGCAACAGATTATCAGGGCACTCCGCCAACTGCGGTCACTAATCCTTTAGGAGGTTCAGGAATGACAAACGACAACTCTCCTTCTTGGGGAAATCAAGTTACTTGGTCGTTGAGTGAACCTTTTTCTGCCTATGAATGGTGGCCGTGTAAGCAATCATTGAGAGACAAAGCAGATAGTGTTTCGGTGAAAATCACTGTTCCAAACGCTTGTAAAGCTGGTTCAAATGGTGTTTTAGAAAACGTACTTGATTTAGGAAATGGAAAATCAAGATATGAATGGAAACATCGCCATCCAATTGATTATTATTTGGTTTCTGTGGCAGTTGCTGAATATATAGAATACAATGTTTACGCAAATCCAGTTGGAGCAACAAGTCCAATATTAGTTCAAAATTTCATCTATAATAATCCACAAACGTTGCCTAATTTTCAAGCGGATATTGATGAAACAGTCAATTTCATAGAACTTTATTCAGATATGTTTGGCCTCTACCCTTTTGCAGACGAAAAATATGGACACTGTATGGCACCTTTAAGCGGTGGAATGGAACATCAAACCATGACAACACAAGGCTTTTTTGAAAAAACATTGACTTCACATGAATTGGCGCATCAGTGGTTTGGTGACAAAGTTACCTGTGCTTCTTGGGCTGATATATGGGTAAATGAAGGTTTTGCTTCTTATGCAGAATATTTGATGTTGGAAAATTTATATCCTTCAGAAGAAATTACTGACATGAACACAAGACACAATAACATCATGCAGCAACCTGGAGGAAGTGTTTGGGTCCTCGATAGTTTGAATGAAGGAGCTATTTTTTCAAGCCGTTTGGTTTACGACAAAGGAGCAGCTATCATTCACACAATGAGATTTCTAGCTAACAATGACGCTTTATTTTTTCAAGGTTTAAGAAATTATTTGACTGATTTTTCAGACAGCGTTTCTGTTGGACTTGACGTAAAAGCAGCCTTGGAAAATGCAACAGGTGTTGATTACACTGCAAATTTTGAAGAGTGGTACTTTGGCGAAGGATTTCCTACGTATTCTGTTGTTTGGAATAAAATTGGTACTAATTTACAATTGAAAATTACGCATACTGCTTCTGTTCCAGCTGTTACTCCAACGTTTACGAATCCAATTGAAGTTAAATTTACTAGAACGGCATTGCCAGATACAACAATAAGATTCGACATTCTATCTAACAATGAAAATTTCGTCATTCAAAATATGGGTTCAGTTTCGAATATTTCAAGCATCGATCCAAATAACTGGATAATCAATCGAACTGGTTCAATTGTTTACGACAACCAATTTGTTGCTTCAACCAATGACATTGAAAAAGAAGAATTGATTGAAATTTTCCCAAATCCAAGCAATGGAATAATCAACATAACATTGAAAAAAGCAGGCAACTACAATGTAGATATTCTTGACACAAAAGGAAGATTAATTTCACAAAGAAACTTTGAAAAAAATATTCAAATAGACTTAACAAAAGAATTGAAAGGCTTGTATCTGATACAAATTTCTAGCAATGAAGGAAACCAAACGATCAGAAAAATTGTGAAGAATTAATTCAATTTCACATGGAAAAAACATTTACACTGAGATACACTGAGGATGAATATTGGTCTTTATATGAGCCCAAATTCGCAAAAAAATCCAATATTTTTACTCATGTAAGCACCTTTCCATGGATGATAATTACATTTTTATTTTTAGTAATTAGTCTATTGTTTGCTTTTGTATATAGTAAAGGAAACAATTTCAACCATTTAGTGATTTGTGTCGCTACATTCCTAGTTGCTTTGATTTTTTTAGCAAATACACTGAAAAAATCGCAAGAATTGATGATTACACTGAAACAAATTAGAACTAATTACGCTGAAATCAAAAATGGGGTTGAGATTACCGTAACTAGGACTAACATCGTTTTTTCTTACGATGCCAAAACCGAATTAATTCAATGGGTGCAAGTTAAAGATGTCATTATTGAAGAAAATTACATTCAATTTTATTTCTATTCTAAAACGCCCATTTTGATTCCAAAAGGTATTCAGACACAGCAGGTGATGAATGAATTTGAACAAGAAATTGCATCGTTTATCTAAAATTGCCTGCAGAACAAAAAATAAAATTTTAAAATAACTATCTTTACGACTCTTAAAAATAAAACAATGAAAAACGTAGCTGTAATTGGAGCAGGAACAATGGGAAATGGTATAGCACATACATTCGCCCAATTTGGATATAAAGTTTCTTTGATAGATGTTGCACAAACTTCCTTGGACAAAGGAATTGCAACAATCACAAAAAATTTAGATCGTCAGGTTGCAAAAGAATCAATTTCTGAAGCTCAAAAAGCTGAAACACTGAATAATATTACAACTTACACTTCAATTGCTGAAGGAGTAAAAAACGTTGAATTAGTCGTTGAAGCAGCAACTGAAAATATCGACTTAAAATTGAAAATTTTCAAAGAATTGAGCGATGTAACTCCTGAATCGGTGATTTTAGCTTCAAATACATCTTCCATTTCAATAACGAAAATTGCTTCAGTCACCAACAGACCAGAGAAAGTGATTGGAATGCATTTCATGAATCCAGTTCCAGTGATGAAATTGGTTGAAATTATTCGTGGTTATTCAACTACGGATGAAGTGACAAATTTAATCATGGAAACTTCTAAAAAATTAAATAAAATTCCAGTTGAAGTAAATGATTATCCTGGTTTTGTTGCCAATAGAATTTTAATGCCAATGATCAACGAAGCAATTTACACTTTGTATGAAGGAGTTGCTGGTGTCGAGGAAATTGACACTGTTATGAAATTAGGAATGGCGCATCCGATGGGACCGTTGCAATTGGCTGATTTTATTGGATTAGACGTTTGTTTGGCAATTTTAGAAGTGCTTCACAATGGTTTTGGAAATCCAAAATATGCTCCATGTCCATTACTTGTAAATATGGTAACTGCTGGTAAAAAGGGAATCAAAACAGGCGAAGGTTTCTACAGTTGGAATCATGGAACGAAAGATTTGATCGTAGCACCCAATTTCAAGAAATAAAATTAATATCAAAAGCGCTATTTCGGTGGAATAGCGCTTTTTTTATGCTCAAAAAAATGGCGAAGAAAAATCCAATCAAGGCTGTAAGGAAAAAACCAGCTCGAAAACCAATTAAAAGGAAGAAGTCAAAGTCTACCTCTAAAAATTGGAAATGGATTTCTTTAATCATCCTTATTCTAACTTCTTGTATCATTGTTTATTATTCCTTTTCTGAAAAGAAAGTAATGACAGTTGATACATTTCGAAAATCGGTTCCTGAAGGTTTTGCGACAATCGGGTTAGATGTTTCTCACCATCAAGGTGACATTGATTGGGAAAAATTAATGAATAAATCAGGATTCGACAGCATCATACATTTTGTTTATTGTAAAGCTACCGAAGGTAATACGCATCTAGACACACAATGGGAGCAGAACCGTAAAGCATTAAATGATTTAGGAATTCCAAATGGAGCATATCATTTTTTCATTCCAACAGATCCACCTCGTCCCCAAGCAGTACATTTTTTGAATACTTGGAAAAAAAGAGACATCGATCTTGCACCAGTTTTAGATGTTGAAACAGAAGGATTTTCAGACAAAGATTTAATCGCCAAAATGAAAATTTGGTTGACAGAAGTTGAACTAAAAACCGGAATGAAACCAATCATTTATACTTCTCTACATTTTTATGAAACCAAATTCCAAAATGATTTTTTAGATTACCAATTTTGGATTGCAGCTTATTCTCGTAAACCTCAGTGCATCAATGATAAAAGAATTATTCATTGGCAATATTCTGAATCAGGAACGCTACCAGGAATCGATGAATTGGTTGACCTAAATGTTTCCAAACAAAATTATTAACTTGAATGTAGATTTTAACACTTTGTCGTTTTTTAATTATCATTCGGCTAAAAAACACGATAAAAATAACAAGCACATTCAATTGTTGTAAATCAATTTCTTACATTTAGAGAATAAACAAGCTTTAAATAAGTTGAAGATTACAAATATTGTAGAAGAATTATCTATTACTGATAAGATGAAATCCAAAGTTAAGTTAGCAAACATCTTTGGGTTAATCTCGTGTGCTGTCTTTTTAACTACCGGAATAAATAACTATTTACTAGGCGACCCACAATCAGCCATTTTTCTTGAATTGTTAGCAATGTTTAGTCTTTTGACTTTAGCGGTAAATTTTTATTTTAATCCTAAAACTGCTTTTTTATATTTGTTTATATTCATAACCGCAGGTGTTTTCTTTTTTGATTCTTATTCAGGAGTAGATTCAGGCTCTTATTTATATTATTTCCCGCTTTCTTTGGCTGTCGCGAATATGTTTGATTTTCAAACAAAAAATGATCGAATAATCTTGATTTCACAACTTTTACTTATTGGAATTTTGATTTTTTTAAATATTGTAACTGACCACAAGATTTTTGAAAATGAAAACTTAACAATGGAACAGAAAAATGAAATGTTTAATATTAACATGCTCATTTCAGTGATTTGTTTGGTATATTTTATTTTTCTAATCGTGTCTTCAAATGTTCAAAAATTGTCACTTTTGGAAAATCTAGTCAATGAAGAATCAAAACTTAGAAATTTAGAAGTTGAAAAAAATAGAGAAAAGGAAATTCTATTGGCTGAATTGCAACATCGTTTAAAAAACAATTTAAGTTTAATGAGTTCGCTTCTAAAATTAAAATTAGAAAATGTAAACGATGACAACTATTCTTTTGCATACAAAGAAAGCATTCACGCTATTCACACTGTAGCGCAAGCAAATCATTTACAAAAATTTGAAGAAGGCAGATTAATTATTCCGACTGAAAAATACCTTAAAGAAGTGAAGCTATATTGGTTTCAACTTTTCGAGGAACTTCCGATTGCTGGCAAAATAAACATCAATAGTGAAACGTTTTTCTTAAATGTAAAACAAGCAATTCCAATTGGATTAATCATTCATGAAATAATTTCTGTTTTTTGGATTCAGAGTATTATGAATGATTTAAATAAAGAATTGATTATTAACGTTGTCAAAAGGAAAGATAAAATTCAAATAAATGTGCATTCTACTATTTTGAATTTAACAAAATTAGACCTTAAAAAAGAAGTGATAATCCATGCCTTAATCGAACAAATAGACGCAGTTGCAAATGTAATTAGTGCGGAAGATTTCAATATCGAAATTCAAGACAATATTTCTGCTCCGCTTTTAGAAAGTGAAGCTTTATTTAAAAAATAAAACTCTTGGCATTTGATTCATTTCAAACCGATCGAAAATTTGAAACTAACAAAAAACCAAGAGCTTACGATAAACTATAATTTAAACCAAAAACCTTTTAAAATGCTAACTGATATTGTAAAACCAATTGTCCTCTTCTCGCAGATTTAGATTCAGAAATATTTCCGCTCACATCTGTGTTAAAAATTGGTCTGCTTTGGTAATCCAAAGAAATTTTAGAATTACTCCCTCCCATGATCCAATTTACACCTAAATCATACACCATCACAGGATCTTTCAGTTTTTCATAGTTTGCATAAATACCAGAAATATAAGGCTGTAATGTTCCACAACTTTTCAATAAATCTTTTCTGAATAAATAACCGAATTGACCGTAAAAAACTTGTCCTGTTCCAATTAATGGAATCGCATTTCCAGCTCCATTGAAACTTCCATTGCCATTCACGCCATTCGCAGTATTCATTGCACCAGCATTTCTAATGTAATTTGGACCGAAATTGTAATTCAAAAATGAAACATAAGTTGTAATCGCATTTTGTTTTGTTTTATCTAGATAGCTATCATAGAATAAATCAATTCCAAACTGCTGCAATGGTTTTGAAACGGTATCCAAATTTGAATTTCTGTACCACATCGCGTCTTTTTGGTATGCAAATCCAGCACCAACATTTAACACTTTTTTCTTACCTAAATAAGAACCTGTCATGTAAGGTAATTGATTGCTTTCTTTGTCAAAAAATTGCCACATCGCATACCCTTGATATTGTAATTTTGGCGCATTTGTAGAATAATAAGCTGTATTCGTTCCAGTTGCTGGCAATGCAGCTACGAGTGAAATTGAATTTTGAACTGGAAAAGGATTTGAAACAGAAAAACGGTAATCAAAACCACTGATTTTACCTTTCGCATAAACTCCCAATTTTCTAACAAATTGATCCGTTACATCATTTGTCGCTTCCTGAACAACTGGCAAATCCATACCTAATATCGTCGCCACACCGGATGATGAAAATCTTGACGTTCCATTCCAACCGCTCAATCCCGCTCCTAAAGTCAGATAATTTTTGTAAACGTTATATTCCCCAGTTACATCATGAAAAAATATTCCAGTTTTTCTAGCCGAAAGACTATTCACACTGTTGATCCCAATTTGTGTATAAAAAAATACTTTCTTTGAAACCTGAGCCATAATTTGATAACGTACTCGTCTTAATCCAACATCAAAAGTTTCTTTTTTCGGCGTTCCGTAAATCGTTGAACCTGGATTATTGTCGTTGTAACGCATCCAAATTTGAGCTAATCCTGTTGCTTTAATGTATTTTGTGCTGTCGTCACTTAAATAAATTTTCAAGCCTTCTTTGTATTTTTTATCCAAAGATTGAGCGTGAATTTTTGATGTGGAAACAACCAAAGCAACTAGTATCGTTGCTCCGACTTTTATTTTTAATTTCATATTAAAAGTTTTTAAAAAGAGCCTTGAATTTGCAATAAACCAACAGACTATTACAAAGAATTTGCACTTAGGAACAAATGTATTTCAAGACTCTTTTGATAAATTAATCGTTTAAAACTTCAAAGGCTATTTACGTTTTCTAACCGCAGCTAATTTATGTTTAGATTTTCCAACTGATTTGAATTCTTCAATACCTAGAATTTCTAAATTACCGCCTTCAGTAGCAAAATCATCTTTCATATGGTGAAGTGTTTCAATCACCGAGTGATCTACAAAAAAGCATTGTCTAACATCAAAAACCACATGATCTGTCAACTGGAATTTTAATAATTGTTTTTTAACAGGAATAAAATTGCTAAATACAGCTGCTCCTTGAACTGTTACAGTATGTCCTTCCACTTTAGATTTCGCACTAAAAAGACTACCAACAGAAACACCTCTTGCAATATGCAGAATCATTTTTAATAAAATCCCTGCTCCAATTCCAACTAATAAATCTGTAGCTAATGTGAAAATAATTGTTGTAATAAAAACTGCAACTTGGTCCCAACCAATTTTAGCCATGTGACCAAATTCTTTTGGATGAGCCAATTTCCAACCCACGCCGATCAACATTGCGGCCAACGCAGCTTTAGGAATCAAATCACTGAAAGTAACAGCAAAGAACAAAAACAATAAAATAAATACACCGTGAAAGAAATTTGCCCAACGAGTTTTACCACCATTGTTAACATTTGCAGAAGAACGAGCAACCTCGCTGATCATAGGTAAACCACCTAAGACGCCCGCAAAAATATTTCCAACTCCTACTGCAATCAAATCTTTATTCGCATTTGATTTTCTTTTGAATGGATCCAACATATCAATTGCTTTCACAGTTAAAAGAGCTTCCAAACTTCCAACCAACGCAAACATGATCACAAATTTGATAAAAGTTCCAGTTTGAGAAAATCCATCAAAACTTACATTTACACCAATGATATCAACCAATCCTTTTTTGAATTCTAATAAAGGAGAAAAACCTTTTGTTACTACTTCACCTGCAGCATTTTTAACATCTGCAACATTGTGAATTCCCATATACATCGCTAAAGGAATAGAAACGACTAATACAATCAGAGCAGCAGGAATTTTTTTCAACGCTTTTACAGGAAGCATTGGCCATCCGAAAACGATTCCTAAACTTACAAGTCCAACAATTGCAACATCTTTGTGTAGGAAGAAATTTGCAAATGTATTTTTCAGTTCAACTAATAATTCAACTGGTTCAACCATTGGTTTACCTTCAGGTGTCATCGGATTCATACCAACTAAAACGTGGAGTTGTTTACTGATAATGATAATTCCAATCGCTGCAAGCATACCGTGAACAGCAGAAAGAGGGAAAAAATCACTCAAGGAGCCGAGCTTCAGTAATCCAAAAATCACTTGAAGTGCACCTGCAACAACAACAGCTCCAAGGGCCAACTTCCATCCAAGTTCTGAATTTCCGTGACCCAATTCTGCTACTGCACCTGCAACGATTACAATTAATCCAGCAGCAGGGCCTTTAATAGTAAGTAATGATCCTGCAAAAAAGCTAACAACAATACCTCCAATCATTGCAGTAATCAATCCGTAAATTGGGGGAAAATCACTTGCTCCAGCAATTCCTAAACTCAAAGGAAGTGCTAATAAGAACACAAGAAAACCTGATAATGCATCAGAAGAAAAATTTTGTTTTAAACCTGCTAATCCATCAGCTGGAATAAATCTTTTATTTGATTTTGACATTTTTTATAATTTTTTATTTATTAGAAATCAGTTAATTAATTAGATCAAGAAGATCTTTTGGCAATTTGATGATAGGTTTTACTGTGTGGTCCAAGAAAGACTCTTGCATAAATTCTGATTAATGCAAGTCCATCGATTATGAAACTCAAAGCCACAAAAAACGCCAAGAAAATTTGGTCCTCATGAATGTGAGAGAAAATTAAATCTTCTCCTACAAACGTTGGCGTTATTGGAAAACCAGCCAATCCGAGACAAGAAATTAGGAAAACCAAAGCAATTTTTGGATGCTCATAAATATGGCCTTGAAATTGATTCATATCCAATTTTCCTTCGATTCGTTTCAATCTTAAAATGGCAATAAAACCAATCGCCCCTGCGACAATCACGCCACTCAAATACAATATGATGTGCAAGAAATCAAAATGTTCATTGAATGAAATCGCCATCGCAATCCAGAAGTGATTTAAAATCACTAAAACCCAACTCATTCGGACACTTTTTCTTTCGGTAAAAGCTTTGATGACCAAAACTAAACCAACAAATGCAAAAACGCCAGGCAGGTATTTCACCAAAATTGGATCCAAAGAATTTCCGTACAACATCAGCACAATTCCAATAATATACATCGGTGCAAAAATCCAAAATAAGGTTTTGAATGTTAAAAAATTCAATCTATTTCCGAATCTTTTCAATGGATTCCAAAGGTATTTGTACATGAACGAATCTAAATTCCATTCTTTCAAACTCAACAAATACAATGAATTTTCAATTTTCTTAGGAAGAGAATCTTCGATTGTTTTGTGACGAGGAATGAAATTGTAAAATTGTTCGCGGATTTTATAACTCACAACCGAAGGAGAAACCAGCAACTGATACGTTCTTAAAAAAGCATTTCCTGCAATGTGAAACAATGCGAAAACTTCTAATCCAGCAGCAATTTCAATGAAAATCAAACCTATTTGTGCGATGGAAGAATACGCAATTTGACTTTTCACTGAAGATTGAACTCTTGCAGTTAATGTCGCAACAATACTTGTTGTCAAGCCGACGAATGCAATGAAAATTCGAATTGAAAACTGATGTTCCCAAAAGTGAAAAGTTCTCAACATGATAAATGCGCCAATGTGCACAGAAAGTGAACCATAGAAAATAGCACTTGAAGGCGTTGGACCTTCCATAGCACGTGGCAACCAAGATGAGAATGGCAACTGCGCAGATTTTGCAGCTGCAGAAACAAAAATCATCAATGAAATCAACGCACCAATAAAAGTATGACTAGATAAATGTTCATGTACGAGACCGTAGTTATTTAACGCTGAAAATGAAATGTTTGAATGCCATAAATGGTGACTCAACCACATCGCTAAAATCAATCCTACGTCACCAATTCGATAGATCGAAAAGACTTTCACTGCATTCTTAACAGGCAAATATCTATCTCTATAAAATGCAATTAATAGAAAAGATGAAATTCCTAAAATCTCCCAACCGATGAACATTGTTTCTAGGTTTCCTGAAAAAATCACAATGTTAAATCCACTGAAAAAGAACAAAATAACATTGAAAAATCTTTTATATCCTTCTTCTCTATGCAAATAATAACGGCTATAAACGGTAATCATGAAAGTTAATAATGCACCGATCAAAAGGAAAACAACGGTGATTTTATCAAAATAGAAATCTAAATAGAAGCTGTACCCTGTTGTTTCAAAAATGGTAAATCCACGTAAATCGATTACAACATGATGATTAAATAACCAATAAATAGAGAAAACAATTGCCAAAACCAATTGTAAACCAACAGTTGAAAATGAAATCCATGAAATGGTGTTTTCGTTTTTCTTTGGAATACAAAGACTCAGCAAAAAACCTACTATGGGAATCAGAACAAAAATTTGAATGTATTTTTCCATGGTTTAATTATGATTATTGATTAATAAAACTGGAAATGTATCTTGACCTGACTCAACCAACTGATTCATGTTCTTAACACTTTCTAATGCTGTTTTCATTGGATTATAATTGGCCATTTGTCCGTCAGCGTAAATTGAAATTTCTTTCGTCTCAGGATGACAAACAGCTAATTTGACCCAATCATTTTTGAACCATTCAAAAGTCACCGGATTTCGTTGAATCGTATCCAATACCACTTCAGGAAAGTGTTCAACAACCATCATCAATCTCAATGGATCGTGCACTTCAATCATTTGACTTGGCAAACCAGGCCTTAAATCTCCATCGATACCATTAGCAACTCCGATTAATCCCATCACATTGTGTGGTAATTTGGTTCCTGCACCTAACTTTTGATTGTCGACTCTTGAAAAGTAATATTCCAAATTAATACCACCACAAACTGGCGCAGCAGCATTTAAAATATTCAATAAATACTTGCCGTCTAAATCAACTTTATAGTTGTAGGAATTCAAAAATGCACGTCTGTCCAACATGATTCCTTTAGACATGGATCGTCGGCCAATCAAGCAAAGTGTGTTTGTTGCATGATTCAATTCAGGACGAGGCTCGAACAAAGAAACAGTTCTCAATCTCACTTTTTTATGCACTTTTTCAGCCGAATTATGCGTATTGATCGACATGAATTTTCTAGAACGTTCTTTTGCATTTAAATCCAAAGCATGCAAGAAAATTTGCTTATTTTCCTCATGTATTTTTCGATTAGACTCATTTAAAAGATGTTCATCAAAATACGCGATATCATCTTTTGTTGTGTCATGCAAAGCTCCTAAAAACTGCGTAGAATCTGGAATAACAATTCCTCGTTCTGCTAACAAAACGCGAACTTTTGGATTATTTGCAATTGCGCTCATCACTTTGGCGTTTACCGATCCCGGTCTACCAGAACAAGCACCGCAATCATAACCAGCGTAATGTGTATTATTTACGCTACTGGCTCCATGACCGATAAGGTAAACGATATCTGCAAAATCTTGAACCGCTCCAGTACTTTTCAATAAACCTTCAAGTCTATCTGTCATTTCTGGAATAGTGAATCCGATTTGCAAATCATCTTCGCGATCTTCAATTGAAGTATTCTCAATTGTCAGCGTTGAATTGACATCCATGTGGCGAAATGATGAAACCGCTGATGGACTATCTCCTGGTCGGAAAATACTCCAAAACAATCTGAATCCAGACCAGAAACCGAGTGTGTGCGTTAAAATCCAACCGATAAACAGACCGTGTGTATTTGTGTTAAAGTGGAAATCCTTCTTTTGTTTAGAATTATTTTCAATTTCTTTAATCAAATATTTAGGCGTTAGCGGGGCTGGACAAACTTTTGTGAAAAAATTCCCATTCTCTGGTTTATAATAAAAATCCAAATTAAAATGCCCAGGTGTGCCAAAAGTTTCTGCTTCAGAATCCAAACTTTCAACATGTCTTCTGATGGAACATTCTCTATCGTCGATACAGAAAAATGCTTGAAAAGATTTTTGATTGGATTTAACTTCGCTTTTTTGCAATTTAATTCCTGCTAAAACTTGATCGTAATAAGTCCATTCGTAGGCTTCTTGCCAAATTTGAAGCACTTCACTTAATTCACTTTTTTCAATTGGATCAAATAGCGGAGTAGGAATCTCATTGACCTTTTCTCCAAGTGGCGCCCAAATTTCTCCAAAATGAGAATCCAGCACATCGATCTCCAATAAAGATTCGAAAATGATTAAATCTGCTAAACTGATATTTCTTTTGTCTAACAAAGTGCCCGGCATGCTTTCGATAGTTGAAACCAAACCAGACCAACCTGGATGCGCAAATTGCTGATCAAATACATAGTGTTCAAACAACTTTTCATCTCCGATTAGAATTTTCAACAATTGTTCAATGTTGCAATTTTCATCTAGCAAAAGAGATTTTGCACGTTTGCTTTTAAAGAAACTTACAAAACTATTTTTTTCCAATTCTCTCAAAGAAGAAAGAAAAGATCTTTTTTCACCTGGAAAATTCCAAATCGAAATTCCTTGGTCTAAATAACTGCAAAGAATCCTAAACATATTAGGATGAACCATTGAATCTAAATCGATTTTATATTGGCTTTTCCAGTTTGCACGTAAAGCACCAACTCTTTGAATTGTTTCTTCACTGTATTGAGCATGATAAACTTTATTTGACCAAAGAAGTGATTGAACTGTCCCCTTCTTTTCTAAAATTATTTTATCTACAATCTTTTTATCAATTTTCCCTTGATCATATAATGCTCTATATTCTATTAGTGAAAGCGAAGTTATATAACCAAACATGATACTGGCATTGTTCAAGGCATCAAAAAATTGAATATCTTGAAAAGCATGTAAGGTATTGTGATGAATGAAATCTTTCAATGGCGCCTGAGCAGGCAAAAAATGTTTTAAATCATGCATCATTTTGTGCATATCGAAAACTGAATTTTCCAATTTCATAATTCAAAATTTAATTATTTAATCAATCTTAACGACTAATTTTTTCAACTTTAGAATATTAAATTCTTCAGCTAAAAGACTTGTTTGTTTAGTTTTATCAACAAAAATGACAAAACGAATCAAGACAATTTAAAAATTGCCCAAAAACAAATGATAAATAAATTTTATATTAGGATATGCCTTACCAACAACCAGATTGGAGTGGTTTTGTAATGAGGACCATTTACTTTATAAAAATGTTTTACTTCTTCAGTATAAGCATTTTCACTGAACAAATAATTTTGATAAAAAGGTATAGTAGCAACGAAATCCAAATCTTCAAATGGATCTTTTTCTAAAATATAAGCTGAATCTTGATCTAAGTCTACGTAAGGTGAAAATGTTTGAGTTTTACGCTCAGTAATTTTCCCTTTAGACTTCTGAAAAGGTACGGCAGATAATACAACATTGCTAGTCAGTAAAAATACTGTTAAGACACAAAAGATTCTAGCAATGGATTGTTTAAACATTAATAGCCTAAATTATTTGTTCAAAGGTCTTGATTTTTTTTTGCTTGCTGAAAATATTAGGTAAAAATTAACAACTTCACAATTTAAAACACTAATAATCAAATATTACTTTTCTTTCAAAAGTAAATTTTTCAATTCATGTACTTCTTTTTGCAATTCGCTGATTGATTTTCCCAACTGAGTATCATCCATTCTTACATCAGGCAACTCTGGCGAAATATAATTCACAAATTTCCACATTTCATATACATCATTCGCGTGAACTGTATAAGGTTGATACATTGGATTGGTCGAACAAAGTTGCAGAGATTGAGATTCCATTAGGTTATTGTAAACAATCTTAAAAACAATACCATCGTCTTTTGTAACAACGATACAAGGAGAACCATTTTTAACTGTCATCCAATTTTGAATAAACTCGGCAACCACAAACGAACCTTCAACCACGGGTGGCATACTATCTCCGATAATTGGAAAAGAGCGATATTTTCTATTTTTAGACAAAAAAGGCAACGAAAAAGTGGGCAAAATTTTCAAATATTCAGGATCGGCATAACCAGTTGCGTAACCAGCTCGTGCTTTCGCAGGAATCATTTCGATCAAATCTTCGTCGTCGTTATTGACCATTTGTGTCAAAATGCGAATATTTTTCCCTTGAATATCTGCATACAAACCTTTGTCAATAGCTTCCCACTCTGAAATTGTAAAATCATTGAAATCCTTACGCATTAACGTGTCCAAAGGAATTTTAAAATAATCACTTACTTGAATCAAAGTATCAATTCCAGGGTCTGCAACGCCATTTTCATAACCGCTGTAACTTGACCTCGTTAAACCAAAAACAGTTGCGACTTCTTCTTGCGATTTCCCTAACCTTTTGCGAAGCAATTTGATATTTTGTCCAATTTTCATGATTAATATATAAACATTTTAATGACGGAAAATTAATCATAATTTTTGAATTACAATTCATTTACTCAAAAAAAATAAACGCTAAGACGAAAAGTGACTTTTGAAATCTAAATTATTACTTCACTTTGATTGGATTTCCACTTATATGTGCAAATACAGAAGTGAATTTTGCTCCGATGAAAATCATTTGGGAAGAGTAGTAAACGTATGCCAAAATCACCAAAAATACCCCTGCAATGCCTCCATCTTTGGCGAAGAAAAAATTTGTCAAATAGTACTGAATCAAAACTTGTCCAAAATAGAGTAAAATCGCTGTGAAAAAACTACCCATCCATGCCTGATTCCATTGTACTTTACCATCGTGCAAATACTTAAATACAAAGACAAAAATGAGCATATTCGATAAGATCGCAATAATGAATTTCAAAAAGACCAGCATAAATGCTTCAAATCCTTGCAAATTTCCAAACAGTTTCTGACTGAAAGAAAATAAAATGATTTGAGAAAAATAAGTCACAATCACAATGGAACCAATCAATCCCAACAATCCAAGAGAGACCAATTTCGCTAACAAACTTGAAACAAACTGCTTTCTTTTAGAATCAAACTTTCTTTCAATTTCAAAAAAAGTATTGATGCTACTTCGTAAAGAATTAAGAATCGCAGTACTAGACAGCAACAAAGCAATGATACCTGTAACTTGAAGAATAAAACTTCCTTTTTCGAAATCAATCGTCTCTAAAAAGGAAATAATTCCAGAAACATCTTGAATGCCAACTTGTTCCTTTAAAATTTTCGTAATAATCTCTATCATCGTTTTTTGACCTATCACGCTTCCAAAAGTCATGATACTCAAATAAATAATTGGAACCATCGCAAAAATGGTGTAATACGAAAGTGCTGCGCCATGAAATAAACCCTTTTCGAAAATAAATCCAGAAAAAGTTTCTTTCAAAACTTGAATTCTTTGGCTCCAATTGAGCTTACGAAATCCTTTTGTCAATTTTGATTCTTTGGACATTTTCTAATGATTCTTTGTGATATAAAACGATTGTTCCTTTGCCGCCAACTTTGAAAAAATTCTGGTAATACGGACCACAAAAAGACTTTCTAATAAACTTTAATTCTATCTCCTCTCCTGCTCCGCTTAAATCTAATGAAAACTCGGTTGGACGAAAAAGCACCACTTTTCTTTGCACTTTAATTTGATTCAAATCTCCAAAAAATAGTCCTTCATATGCATCGGAAGGCGCGAAATAAAACGCCTCTGGCGAATCGGTTCGTTGTATTTTTCCATCTGAGAAAAAAGCGATTTGATCTGCTAAACTCAAAACTTCTTGCCCATCGTGGGTTACCAAAATAAAAATCGTTTTGCGTACTTTTTTCAAAGCCATCAAATAATTTGAAATTCTGGATTTTAAATGAGCGTCAACATGAGCGAAAGGTTCATCGAGTAAAATAACTTTAGGCTCCATCGCTAACGCTCTAGCCAAAGCCAAACGTTGTTGCTCACCGCCAGATAAAGTTTTGGCAATTTGTTGCGTCAGGTGATTTAATTCAAAAATATCTAGTAATTCATTCACCAATTCGTTGCATTCATTCTTGGGCAAGTAATTGGCTTTTAAAACGATATTTTCACGCACAGTGTGAAACAGATCTAATTCAAAATCTTGATTTACCAATTGAACTTCTGGATGACCAGGAATTAGTAAGTTTTTCGGACCGACAATTTGCTCTTTCCCTAACTTAACAGTTCCTATATCTGCATCAAGTAAACCAGCGATAATTTTTAACAATGTAGATTTTCCTGCGCCACTTGGACCAACTAATCCTAAAATTTGTCCAGGTTTCAAGTCAAAATCAATTCCTGAGAGAATAGATTTATGTCTAGCAAAATGTATATTTCGAACCTTTAACATCAAAATATCAAAGCTTTAGGGAATTCCTTCGATGCGATAAAAACTCCCGGCATCGGATTCGCCAATGGTTCATAATCTTTGATGTACACTTTTAAAACTTGATGTTTTTCGTCACCTTCTAGCGTAAAAGAATCTAAGATACTTTCAGACACACCAAAATAGCCAACTTGACCATTTTCCATATGTAGAGCTAACAAAAACATTTTTTCCACAGGACAATCAAATGGTTCTCCATCAGGCATTTCACCTACTAGATTAAATGTTCCGTCTCGCAAAACTTCAATTTCTTTCAATCCTTGAGAAACTTCCATTTCATCTTCCCATTCGTACAAAGGGTTGTTTTCACTTTCTTTTCCTCCGTGGTTTGCTTCAGCATATTCTGGCGAAAAATGATCATTCAACAAAAAAAAGTGAGCCGTTAATTTCATGTAATTAATTTGTGCAAAGTTACATAAAATTTAACGTTGCTTGTTGCATGCTCTATGGAAGTAAATCTAAACCAATAATCATCATTATTCAAAAGATTTCAATGTTGAATTAAATTTCAATTTTAACTCACATATTAACTAAATTTGTAACTCATTATTAGCCATGTTTCAAAACAAAACCGTTACTCATTCAGATTTCAAGCTTTCATACCAAGAATTTGGTGAGGGAGAAGAAACGGTTATTTGTTTGCATGGGCATGGAAGGAGCGCCAATGATTTTCACTTTTTAGCATATAAAAAAGTACGCGTAATTTCGATTGATTTATTTTTTCATGGAGAATCCATAGCGCCTGCTGAGCGAATTGATAAAAACCCCATAAATTGGCAAGAAATTCAACCTGTTTTTGAAAAACTATTTGAAGTTGAGAAAATCAATCAATTCCACGTGCTGGCATTTAGTCAAGGCGGAAGATTTGCCTTGCTTTTGCTAGAACATTTACCACAAAAAATCAAAAGTTTTACACTTTTAGCTCCTGACGGACTGAACAATAGCAGTTTTTACAATTGGTCATCGAGAAGGTGGTTTTTCAGATCCTTGTTTCACCGTTGGCAGAAAAAACCTGAAAAGTTGCAAAATTTGGCAAATACAGCAGTGAAATTAAAATTGATGCGTCCAAAAGTGAGAGATTTTGTTCACCACTTTTCATCAGATCCCGAAACGATGAAAAGGGCTGCAAACACTTGGATGGCTTTTAGAAAATTACAACCAAATCCGACCAAAACAGGTGAGATTATTCGATCTTTTCCAATTGAATTCAATATCATCATGGGAAAATACGATCAAGTAATTAGGCCAATTCAAGCAAAAATCTTTTTAAAGAATGCAGGATTACCAGAAGAAATCATAGAAATAGAAAACGGACATGATTTTTTTAAGTCGAGTTCTATTGAAAAATTTATTGACTATTTGCCTTTTTTGAAAACAGAAATATAGATTATTCCTATTTCAAATCAAAAAAATTATCCACGCTAATTAATCGTTCAACAGTAAATCCTTCAGCGTATTGCACACCAATCGCGCGTCCAAATTCTGACATTCTTCCTCTTAAAAACTCAAAAAATTCTTTACCAGAAATCGGTGTTTGTGGTTCAGTTGAATTAGGGTCGAAAAACTGCGTTTTATATGCGCGAATAGACTCGAATTTTTGTTCTTCAAATCCTGTTACATCTACCACAAAATCAGGCTTGATGTAGCGATCTTGAATGTAGTGATAAACCACCTTTGGTCTGTGTGGCAACTGATCTTCACCATTCAAATTTGTCTTAATTTTTACCAAACCTGCGAGAAAACAAGCATCAGAAACCAATTTACTTCCTTTTCCATGGTCTGGATGGCGATCTTCTACTGCATTTGCCAATACAATTTCAGGTTTAAAATGTCTGATTTGCTCAACAATTTTCAATAGATTCTCTTGTGAATGTTCGAAAAATCCATCCGCCATTTTTAGATTTACTCGGTCTTCAATTCCTAGTATTTTGGAAGCCGCACTTGCTTCTTCATAGCGCGTTTCAATCGTACCACGTGAACCTAATTCACCTTGAGTGAGATCGACTAAAGCGACTTTTTTTCCTTGTTGAATATGTTTTAACAAAGTTGCTGAAGCTGACAATTCAACATCATCAGGGTGCGCGCCAAAAGCAAGAATATCTACCTTCATAACTCTAATTTATTATTGGTGTTTGGTTTCAATCCAACGAACAATTGACTCATCATTTGGCAAAACTGTTGGCGGAATACTCTCTACAACGTCGCCATTTTCATCTACCAAAAATTTCTGAAAATTCCACGAAACTGATTCGCTCGTTTCCTGCGTTAACCATTTATATAATGGATGTTGATCATTTCCTAAAACCGAAATCTTAGACATCAACGGAAAACTAACACCAAAATTTAATTCACAAAATGTTGCAATTTCATCGTTTGAGCCAGGCTCTTGTGCTCCAAAATTATTCGCAGGAAAACCTAAAATCGTGAATCCAAGGTTTTGATATTTTTGATACAATTCTTCTAACTGCACATACTGAGGAGTCAAACCACATTTTGAAGCAACATTCACCACCATGATTTTCTTTCCTTTGACTGTTTCCCAATCGAAAGATTTACCAGAAATATCTAGAATTTCAAAACTGTATATATTCATTTCCCTATAGTTCAACGGTTGATTTTTTTCTTACAGCATTCAATATGGCCATTGTTCCAATAATTAAAACAAACCAAGCTGTCAGTTCAAAGTAAGTGTAAATAACCTCTAAATCAAAACTTTGCTTGATAAAAAATAATTGCAAGATACAAACAACCCACAAAATACCCAATGAAACGACTAGTTTTTTGATGAAATGTTGAAGCGGTAATTTTCCAGTTTGAGATTTGTAAATTTGGTAGCGAAATGCTGCAAATTCTGTGAAAACATAAAATCCGAAAATGGTCCAAAAAATCCATTTCGGAACTTCTGCTAAACCTTCCTCACTCGCGTATGAATGCAAACCTGTCAAGTAGAAATTTACACCAAAAAACGTAAACAAAATGGAAGTATAACCCCAAAAACTTACTACGTTAAATGTAAATTTATTGGAAAGTTGCGGAATATATCTCAAGTGTAAAATCACAGCATAAACCAACACTGAAACCAAGGCCCAAGTTTCTTTTGGATCCCAACCCCAATATCTTCCCCAAGATTCATTGGCCCAAATTCCGCCTAAAAATGTTCCGATCGTTAGCATAAACAAACCGATGGTCATTGTCAATTCTGAAATATAAGTGATTTCGCCAATGTGCGCTGTTATTCGTTTTCCATTGATTTTATTTCTGAAAACATATAAAATCTGATTGAAAAATCCTAAAATCGCACCCAATCCAAGGAAACCGTAACTTCCTGTAATTATCGCTACGTGAATCATCAACCAATAGGATTTCAAAACAGGTTGTAGCGGCGTAATTTCTGGATCAAGTAAACTCATTTCACTCACGAAAATCATGAAGAATGCAAGAATTGCAGTTCCTGCTAAAACTACTGGATTCTTTTTTGAAAAGATAAACCCAGCAATCATTGTGACCCAACCAATGAAGACAACAGCTTCATATCCATTACTCCAAGGAGCATGACCTGAAATATACCAACGCATTGCTAAACCAGCGCCATGGTAAATAAAAATGATTGAAATTAAAACCACGAAAGGTATTGAAATGCGTTTGAATTTGCGTTCTGAAACAGGTGTTGGATGCACAAAAATTCGAATAAAGAATATAATTAATAAAACCATTCCAATTAGCAAATAGCTGTACATAGAATTTTTGAAAATATTCATATTGTTGTAGCGAATTTCCCATTTTACGTGGGTTTCACTCGGAGCAAACTCTCCTCCAACGATGCGTTGAAATTTCTTTAAAGCATTCAATTTGTCGGTCGCATCTCCGTATGAATTCGTTTTACAACCTTCATCCAATGCAGACAAATATTGAAGCGCAAAAGACGAAGAAATGGAATCCTTTTGCATTAAATCCATGCTCAACGGCACATACCAATTGTTCTTAGCATCATTTTTCAACGGAATCAATTTCATGTATTGCCAGCTGAAAATCGAATTCAAAACTTGATGTCTTTCAACCAATTTGATGATTTTCTTTTCGAATTCATTTCGTTTTGACTCCAACTTTTTGTGCGCTGCATTGTATTTGTCAATGAATTTCAATTGACCATTCGCATCAATCAAATCCTTGAAACTTGCGTAATTAGACAATTTCAATTCTTCTCTCACCGCACTTGGAACCGAAATGATTTTTTCCGACAACCAATGATCTGGATACATGTGCATGCTCATCACGGTTTGAACCGCATTTTTTCCATTGTAAGATTTGTTTCCATAAACCTTAGAAAGCAATTCATTACACATAGTCTGAAAAGGAATGATTCTTCCTTTAAAATCTTGCACCAACAAGGAAGCCAATTCCTTTGATTGTTCTTCAGAAGCAATTCTAAAAATTGGTTTTTGCGGAACCATTTGCTTTTCATGTGCATGATTGTGTGTCGCGTGATCTTCGTGATTGTGTGATCCTTGGGCGTAACTTGCATTGAAAAAAGACAAAGAAACGAGCAACAACAATGTCAACAAAGATTCTCTTCTCAACCTTGATTTTTTGATTTTTTCTTGCAATTCTTTGAATCTTCCATTTCTAGCAAAAATGGAAAGTACCATTCCAATCGCCATTAGTAAATAACCTAAGTAAGTTACATTTGTTCCCAACCAATCTTGATTGACACTCAAACGCGTTCCTTCTTCATTTTCAGGTGTATTTGGATCATCCAAATCATAAGCAGATTGGAAAAATCTAAATCCATTGTAATCCATTACATTATTCATAAAAATGCGTTGATCTCTTGTGTAATGATTTTTTTCATCCTGAATCGTCACATCGCTGGAAAAAGAGGAAGCAACATCAGAACCAGGATATTGATCCAAGGTGAAATTTCTGCATAAAATGAAAAATGGCAATTCAAACATCGTTGAGCCATATTGCATTTGATAAGTCAAACCATTGAAAGTAAACATGTGTTTGGTCGGTATTTGGCCGTAACCACCTTCCAATTCAACCACTTTGGATTTATTTCCGTCGGTGATTTTCAATGTCAAAATATCAATTCCGACTTTTTTCTTACCAGAACTCATTTTTACCATTTTCGCATGTGGAATTTCTCTTTTGAAAACAAATTGTTCGCCATTTACTTGGTAAAGTGTTGTGGATAAAAATGGAACCATTGAATCTGTTGGAATTTCTGTGTACAACGAATCTGGCGGTGTCAAACCCGATTGGCGAAAAGCTTTCATTTGCGACATAGGCAAATAACGCACTGGAACTTTGGTTTCAATCATCAATTGACCTTTATTTCTTGTAATCGATATTCCTGGCATCGCATCTTTTTTGTCATAAGAAAGTGCCACATCTCCAACCATCACAAATCCGCTCGGACCAACAAAAGTTGAATTCATTCCTCCAGTTACAATGTCTAAAACCCCAGATTTAATCGTATCACTAATCAACAATGAATCAACTTGTTTCTTTTTGAAATCTACATATTCAATTTTAACAGATGACTTTCTGCTTGGAATTTCTTTCTCTAAACTGAAATAATTGTTGGTTTGCTCGCTCATGAACATTTTTTCAGAATGAGAAGCTTGCATTTTATTGTTGTCGTCAATTCTAAACCACAAATGAGGATCTGCTGCCAGAATAATATTTGAAGATTCGCCCTCGCGGATAATCATCATTCCTTCAAAACTAAAAAAACGGGTAATTCCCGCTCCGATAATGATGATGATGAAAGATAAGTGAAAAGTCAACATGGCGACTTTCTCTCTTTGAAACATGCGGTATCTGAAAATATTTGCAATCAAATTGATTGTCAAATAAATCAACAAACATTCAAACCAAAAAGCATTGTAAATCATCAATTTGGCCGTTTGAATATCGTAAATTGATTCAATCATTGTGGCTGCTCCGATTGCCAACAAAAAGACCAACATTGCTAAAGCCATCATGCGCATAGAGAATAGCGCTTTTGAAAATTTTTCCATATAAAAAATTATTTTCTTCGTGGGTGCAAAATTACGCATTCATCGGCGGTTTAGCGACTAAAAAATAAAATTATTTAGCTTGTTTTTTGTTAAAAATAATCCTCAATATTCGTTAATTGACAATAACACCAAAGTGCATGCAATTTCTGTTGAAATACCATTGGATTCAAGTAAATATTGAAAAGTTTCATTTTCCGTTCCTGGGTTAAAAATGACGCGTTTTGGTTTCAAATCAATGATTTTTTGGTAGTATTCAACTTGATTTTGTGGATTTAGATACAAAGTAACCGTATCCACTTTCCAATTTGGATTCCATTCAGTTTCGATTTCAATCCCATCAATTTGAGATTTCATCCTTCCAAATGCAAAAACCGAATGACCATGATTTAATAAACTTTTAACTGCTTTGTACGCGTATTTTTCAGGACGATTGCTTGCTCCGATGACTAATGTTGGTTTCATAATTTTGAAATTAATTTGTAGAATTTTCAACTAAGTTAGAGAAAATTATTCCGCAAAAAAAAAGTCACTCGAAAGTGACTTTAAATTATTTTGAACAAAAAGATTAAGCTTCTTGTGTCGGAACTAAAATTCTTCCACAGTGCTCGCACACGATTACTTTTCTTTTTGTTTGAATGTCTAATTGACGTTGTGGTGGGATTTTGTTGAAACATCCACCGCAAGAATCACGATCAACTGGAACAACTGCTAAACCATTTTTTGCATTTTCTCTCAAACGGTTATAAGCAATTACCAAACGCTCATCGATCAAAGATTTAGCTTTGTCAGATTTCGCTGTCAATGCATCTTCTTCTTTTTGAGTTTCACTCACGATTTCGTCCAATTCCGCTTTTTTAGCAGCCAAATCACCTTTGCGTAAATCCAAACGTGTTTTTGCTTCTTCCATCACTTCTTTCTTGCCTGCCATACCAAATTTTGATTCTTTGATACGTTTTTCATGCAACTTGATTTCCAAAGTTTGAAACTCGATTTCTTTATCTAAAGATTCAAATTCACGGTTATTTCTAACGTTATTTTGTTGTTCTTTATATTTCAAAATCGCTGCTTCTGCATCTTTCATTGCATTCTTACGATCTGCAGCCTCTTGATCTAAATCTTTGATTTCGTCTTGTAATTTCTTCAAACGAGTCTCCAATCCAATCAATTCGTCTTCCAAATCTTGCACTTCCAAAGGCAATTCACCTCGGATAGTTCGGATTCTATCAATTTCAGAATCAATTTTCTGTAATTCAAAAAGGGCGTCTAATCTCTCCGCCACTGATACTTCTTTTTTAGTCGCTGCTCCAGCCATGTGCTAAAAATAATTAATAGGATTTGTATTTACCCTTGTATTATGAACCGCAAATTTAGCAAAATTTTTGGTCAAAACCTCGACAATTAAATTTGTTGTGAATTGTTCGCTTTCATAATGTCCAATATCCGCTATAATCAATTGATTTTCAGAATCAAAAAAATCATGATATTTATAATCTCCTGTAATAAAAATATCCGCTTTTTGCTGAATGGCTTGTGGCAAGAGAAAACTTCCCGATCCACCGCAAAATGCAACACGTCTAATTTTTCGATCTAAAAGGTCAGTATGTCGAATGCAACCGCAATGAAAAGTCTGCTTCAATTTCGCCAAAAATGTCAATGCATCCATCGGATTTTTCAATTCTCCAATCATTCCGCTTCCTTCCGTTTGATTTACATTACTCAAAGGAATTACATCGTAAGCAACTTCCTCATAAGGATGCGCTTCTTTCATCGCTGAAACCACTTTTGATAAAATATGATTGGAAACCAACACTTCAATTTTCGATTCTTCGCTCAACGAACGCATGCCAATTTTTCCTTCAAATGGATTTGCACCTTCCGTTGGCTTAAAAGCGCCAATTCCGTTTTGCACAAAATCACAATCTGCATAATTGCCAATCTTTCCTGCGCCAGCGTCAAAAAGCGCTTTTTCAATAACTGAAACATAATCGTTTGGACAAAAAACAACCAACTTACTCAAAACGCCTTCGTTTGGATGCAAAATTCGCGGATTTTCAATCTCTAGTCTGCGTGCAATTTCTGCATTGACTCCGTGAATTGAATGATCTAAATTGGTATGAATGGCATAAATTGCCAAATCGTTTTTGATGGCTTTGATAACTGTTCGTTCAACATAATTTTTGCCATTGAACTTCTTCAAACCTTTGAAAACAATCGGATGGTGTGCAATAATTAAATTCGCTCCCAATTCAATTGCTTCTTCTAAAACTTCTTCTGTGCAATCCAAACAAACCAAAACGCCAGTAATTTCTTGCGCTGCATCGCCTACAATCAATCCACAATTGTCATAACTTGCTTGACTTGATAATGGCGCGATGCTTTCCAAAAAGGAAGTAACTTCTTTGATTTGCATAATTTATTCAATTGAATTCACTTGCAAATGTAGAATTTTCAGTTGGTAAAAAGCGCATTTGATTCAAACTCACTTTTAATTCGATTGTGAAAAATAAAACGGTTCTATCATCACCAATGTGCAATCGTCTGTTTGTTCATTTTCAGCTTTCCAATTTTCAAATTCAAACATGATTTTGTCAAACAGAAAATCAATTCCTTTTTCCAAATTAGAATTGACGATGGATTTTATCTCTTTTCTCCCCCACTTTTTATCTTTTTCTCCACCAAATTGATCTGAGATTCCATCTGAAAAAACTAGAATTCTATCCGTTTGAAATAATTGTATCGAAAATGATTTAAAAGAGTCGTGGTGCGTATCGGTCCAACCAATTGGCATTCTTTGTCCTTTTAACTCAACAATTTCACCAGAATCGATAATCCAAACAGAAAGATTTGCGCCAGAAAAACTCATTACTTTATTTCGGTAATCAATGGAAAAAAGGGCAATATCCATTCCATCATATCTTCGATCATTGTTGCGATTAAGTCTATGCGATACATTCCACCTGAGTTGATTCAAAATTTCGCCTGAATCATAAACACCTTTTCCAATTATTTCATCCAATGACTGCATTCCAAAAATACTCAACATTGCCCCAGAAACGCCGTGTCCTGTGCAATCTGCCAAGGCAAAAAATCGCAAATCTACTTCTTCAGTTGAAATACTTTTTGACCAATAAAAATCGCCACCAACCAAATCTTTCGATTGAAAAAAAAGTCTGCATTTTTCAAAAAAAGCATTCAATTCTTTGGTATTAGACATCAAACTTTGTTGAATGTCTTTTGCATATCTCATTCCTTGATATATTTCATCGTGCTTCAATAGAAGTTCTTCGTTTTTCTCCTTCAACGTTTTTGTTCGCCTTTCAACTCGTTCTTCAAGTAATCGAAAATCGCTGTTTATTTTATTGCTTAATTGCAAAAAGTGAAGCATCAATTTTCCAAATTCATTTTTTGGAATGTTCAACTTAAGAACTTCCACCTCTGAATAGTTACTTTTAATGTACTTTTCCATTGTTTTTTGAAGTTGTGTCACTGAATGACTCAAAATTTTAGAAAAATAAATGGAAAGAATGATTGCAATTACTAAGATCGAAACATAGATAACGATATTAAATTGTTGGATATTTTTAGAATGAAATAGATTGTAATTCAATAAATTAATTCTAGTTTCATGTAATATTTTTAACTTTTTGCGATGGTCCTTTTTCCAGACTTGATAAATATTCGGTTCGTTCGTGAAAATTCTCTGGATAGAAGTTGAATAAATTGTGAACTCAGAATCATATTGATTCATTTCTCTTGGGAAATCTGGACTTAAACGCCACTTTTGAATTGCATGGTGAATTTTCCACGCGTATAGTTCCTTTTTGCGCAACAAAAAATCTTTTTCATCTCTTCTGATACTCAATAATTTCTCTAAATCAACCCCAGGTTTTCGTTCGAGTTTATGCACTATTTTCCGCATAGAACCAATAGCTCCAAGATCTTTAAAACCTGCCTTAGAAAGTAAAATAAACAATTGACCTTCAGTTTTAGAAATGACATTCAAGTCTTTCAAATATTGTTTATCAATGAATTCATTCCTCAATCCATTTTTGACGATTTCATTTTGCAGAACATGCGTTGATTTTAATCTATGACGCGTCCAGAATAGCGCTGAATTTCTTAAGGTTATTTCTTTATTGCTCGCCAGATAATCCCACGAACTCGGATTAGCAATCCAATAATTGATTTTTTCATAGTGATCATTTAATTCTTGAGTCAACTGGTCAACTTGCTGCAAATGGATTTGGTATGCTGAAATGCGTTGAAATTGATAATTATTGAATGCACCTATGATGACCAAAACACCGCAAAAAACACCAAATATTGACAAAAACAATTTCCTCATGAGCTCTAAGTCCTGCCGCAAAGGTCTTCAATCCAAATCAAGGTAGTTTTAACCAAATATCAATCATACATTAAGTTTTAAATTAATTTATTAACCTTATTCCCTATTTTTGAAACCAAATTACCATTCGATGTACAAAACAATTGATAGTTCAGACATTGCTTTTTTTAAAAATCTATTGGGAAATAGATGTTTTACAGAAGATGAAATTAGACTGGAATATGGTCATGATGAAACAGAAGACTTACAATTCTTTCCCGATTTAGTGGTCAAACCTAGTTCTGTGGAAGAAGTTTCCGCAATTCTAAAATACTGTTTTGAAAATACAATCGTGGTAACTCCTTCTGGCGCTAGAACTGGTTTGAGCGGAGGTGCCTTACCCATTGAAAAAGGCATTGCACTTTCGATGGAAAAATTCAACAAAATCATCGAAATTGATGAGAAAAACCATCAAGTAACAACTGAACCTGGTGTTATTACACAAGTTTTACAAAATGCTGTGAAAGAGAAAGGTTTATTTTATCCACCAGATCCAGCAAGTAAAGGAAGTTGTTTTATCGGTGGAAATGTTTCCGAAAATTCTGGTGGACCGAAAGCAGTCAAATACGGTGTGACGAAAGATTATGTTTTGAATCTGGAAGTTGTTTTGCCAAATGGAGAAATTATTTGGACTGGAGCAAACGTTTTGAAAAATGCAACAGGATATAATTTGACACAGTTAATTGTCGGTAGCGAAGGAACTTTAGGCGTCATTACAAAAATTGTGATGCGATTAATTCCACATCCAACGACGGATTTGTTGATGCTCGTTCCATTTTTCGACGCTCAAAAAGCCTGTGAAGCTGTTGCTGCCATTTTTCAGGCCGGAATTACACCAAGCGGATTGGAATTCATGGAACGCGACGCATTATTGTGGACTTTGCCTTATGAACCAGATACAATTATCGAGGTGAAAGACAATCATGCAGCACATTTGTTGATTGAAGTTGATGGTTTTGATGCAGATCAACTGATGCTCGATTGTGAGAAAATTTTAAGCGTTTTAGAGAATTTCGAAACTGACGAGGTATTATTCGCTGATAGTCAAGCGCAAAAAGAACAACTTTGGAAATTGCGCAGAAAAGTAGGTGAAGCGGTTAAATCTCATTCTATTTATAAGGAAGAAGATACGGTTGTTCCGAGATTTGAGCTTCCTAATTTGTTATCGGCAGTAAAAAGAATTGGAAATCAATACGGTTTTAAATCGGTTTGCTACGGTCACGCAGGCGATGGAAACTTGCATATCAATATTATCAAAGGCGATTTATCAGATCATTTTTGGGACAATGAACTTTCAGGAGCAATCTCCGAACTTTTCAAGGAAGTAATCGCTATGGGCGGAACAATCTCTGGCGAGCACGGAATCGGACTCGTTCAAAAACAATACATGCCACTGGCGTTCAATGAAATTCAATTGAACTTGATGCGCAATATCAAATTGGTTTTTGATCCAAAATTGATTTTGAATCCAGGGAAGATTTTTTAAAAAAATATCATTGCAAAGAAAAACCCCGAAACTTTCAATTTCGGGGTTTTTCATTTTATTTCGTTTCGATTCAAAGCTTCATAATCATAAAATCAGTTCTACGATTGACTGATCTGTTTGATTCATTTGTGTTTGGCACTTTTGGTTTTGTTTCCCCAAATCCTTGCGAAGTCATTCTTGTTCCTTGGATTCCTTGTTTTTCAAGAAACTTCTTCACTTCGTTAGCACGTTCTTTTGATAAATTCATATTTTGCGTATCGTCGCCAATATCATCCGTATGTCCTTGAACCATAATGGTAATCGTTGGATTTTCTTTTAAGAATCTAGCAAATTGCTTCAAAATAAATTCTGATTTAGGAGTCAACGCATAAGAATTTGTAGCAAATAAAATGTCGTTGATCGTATAAGCAGCGCCTTCTTTCAATTCTCTAACAGCCAAATCATTTCCTTTGATGGTTGTTGTTTTTTTGATTTCTTCTTTGGTAATCAATTTAGAATCAAAAGCGTGACCTTCTTTTTTCACAGTTACCATGACATCTTGAGCCACATTGGTTTTTACAACTGCAGCATATTTTCCATCATCGCCGTTCACTTTAACTGTTTCAACTTTGTCTGAATTTCCGTAGGCGATTTCAATGGTTGCATTTTTTACAGGTTCACCATTTTCATCTTTCAAACTTCCTTTCACAATCGCAACTGCCTGTGGACGTGCTTCTTTGTATAATTCAAAAGCGTAAATATTCCAGTTTCCTCCGTAGCGAGAAGAATAATAAGCTAAATTACCGTCTGTTGAAACGAAAATTCCGATTTCATCTTCTGCAGTATTAATTGGGTAACCGATATTTTTTGGTTTCGACCATTTCCCATCTTCTTTTCTGATGTAAAAAATATCTAAACCTCCAACACCTTTTCTAGTTTCAGTGGATGAAGAAACAAAATACAAGGTTTCGCTGTCTTGGTGCAAAAATGGGCTTTTGTCTTTTCCAGGTGTGTTGATTTCAGCAAAAGGTCTTCCTGCGCCCCATTTCCCTTTTGAATCTCGCTCGGCAACCCAAATATCATTGTCTTGAGTGGCATCTGCGCCGCTTCTTAAAGTTGTATAATACAAAGTGTTTCCATCTGCAGAGAGTGTTGGTTGCGCATCCCATCCACGAGCAGAATTGATGCCTGGTCCCATATTTTCTAAAGGTGTCCATTTGAAATCATTTCCTCCTTCTCCACTTCTTTCAAATCTGGTAATATATAAGTCGCAATTTCTGTATTTCTGCGCATCTACCATTTCGTCTTTACAAGCACATAAAATCATCTCTTTGTTGTCGACTGACATGGTTGCAGCGCCATAACTTGGATAGGTTCCATCGTTAAAAGGATTTTCAAAAGGTTTTCCACCGTCGAAATTCGGTCCTTCATTTTTAGTTCTTGCTGAATAGGTGAATTCCTCCACAATGTTTGAAATTACATCTCCAATATTTTTTCTGTCTATTTTACGTGTGTAAAACATCAATTCATTGTCAGGTGAAATCATTGGAAAATATTCATCCCAACTTGGTGTACTCACATTAGCAACCATAATTGGATTAAATGGAACAGCTTTGGTCAATAATTCTTGTTCTCCTTCCAATTCTTTCAATACACTTTGCACATCAGCTAATTTCTTAGAAAAATCTTCAGGATATCTTTCTTGATTGTCACTTTTAAAAGCTGCAAATTTCTTGAAATATTCAATTGCTTCAGTTTTATTTCCTTTAGAATATTGAATCACTCCGATATAATACGAGCAATTTGCATGGTAATCGGAGCAATAAGTTAATGCTTGTTTAAACATTTCATCCGCTTTCGCCATGCTCTTGTCGCCAACTGCAGGATTAGGATTTTGATCGTAAAATTTCATTCCTTGTTTGTAAGCAAACATTCCGTACTCATAATAAGCCATTGCATTGTCTGGAGCTGCTGCTATCGCTTCATTGAAATTAACAACCGCAGTTTTAGCGTCAGCAGTATTTTTGGCTGTTTCAATCAATTTCAAAACCTTTTTGGCTGGTGGCAAACAAGATTCATCTTCCACTTGTGCAAAAAGTGGGGTCATTGTTAATGTAATTAATACGAATGAAAAGTAATTTTTTATCATGATCAGTTTTTTATTCCTTGTAATTGGGCAGATTTATTCAAAAGTCGTACCCAAATATTTCATAGCGTTAAATTACTGCTTTTGTTACAGCGGCATTTTGAGAAAATCTTTTAATTTTCAACATCAAAACCTTTAAAAATAAATTGAAAAATATTTTGGAAAAAATAGTGCTTAATTAATTTCCCTATATTCGCGACATGGACGAAATCTTTATGCAAAGATGTATTGATTTGGCATTATTGGGCGGTGTGGAAGTAGCACCAAATCCAATGGTGGGTGCAGTTATTGTATGCGATGGGAAAATAATCGGTGAAGGTTACCATCAAAAATATGGCGAAGCACACGCTGAAGTTAATGCAATCAATTCTGTGGAAGATCAATCATTGCTAGCTAATTCAACTATTTACGTCAGTTTAGAACCTTGTGCTCACACAGGAAAAACGCCTCCTTGTGCTGATTTATTAGTGCGTTCAAATTTCAAACGTGTCGTCATTGGTTGCCAAGATCCATTTCCTGATGTGGCTGGAAAAGGAATCAAAAAAATCAAAAAAGCAAATATCTACGTCACCGTTGGTGTATTGGAAAAACAATGTTTGAAACTCAACAAAAGATTTTTCACATTTCACCAAAAAGAAAGACCATATATTATTTTAAAATGGGCACAAACGTCCGATGGATTCATTGATTCAGTCAGAAATGAAACAACTCGAAAAATCAATTGGATTTCAGCTCCAGAAACGCAATCGCTAGTCCATCAATGGCGCAGTGAAGAACAAGCGATTTTAGTTGGATGGAAAACAGTTGAATTTGACAATCCAAGCTTAACAGTTCGTGAAGTGACAGGACAAAATCCTTTGCGCGTGATTATTGACAGTCAATTACGCATGCCGAAAGAATCTAAAATTTACAGTGACAATGGTAAAACCTTGGTGTTAAATCGCATCAAAAGTGAAATTGTTGACAATGTTGAATTTGTAAAATTGACAAATTTAGACACTGAAAACATCCTTAAAGCATTGTATGAACGAAATATTCTTTCTGTCTTTGTAGAAGGTGGAAGTCGCACCATTCAGCATTTTTTGGTTGACAATGTTTGGGATGAAGCACGCGTAATCGTTGGTAAATCAACTTTCAAAGAAGGCATTAAAGCACCAAGAATCACAGCCATTCCAACCCATTCTTTCAGTTTTTCGACTGACAAAATTTACCAATATTATCGTTAATGATTCCATTGATTATCGGGATTTTATCCTCTGCATTTATATTTATCTTGTTCAGACTTTTTCCGAAATATGGAATTGATACTTTTCAAGCCATTGTTTTTAATTATTTCACTGCATTAACTTGTGGATTTTTGCTTTATGGCAAAGATTTCAAACAAGAAGCAATCGACAATCCTTCGTGGTTTCCTTTCGCAATTTTAAGTGGATTTCTATTAATCGCTTTGTTTCTCGCGATTGGAATCAGTTCACAAAAAAACGGCATGGCCATCACCTCTGTTTCTGTCAAAATGAGCATGGCGATGACGATGTGTCTGATGATTTTTGCCTACAATGAATCACTTTCACTCTTCAAAATCCTTGGAATTATTTTCGCCATTGTGGGCGTCTTAGCCATGTCTTGGCCAAGTAAAGTAGGAAATGAAACGAAAGAAAAAACAGTTTTATGGCTACTAATCGTTTTATTTCTTGGCAGTGGAATTTTAGATTTCTTACTGAATTACGTGCAAAATTATCACCAAAAATTCATTCCTTCCTCCCTATTTAGCGCCGTTTCTTTCGGAATCGCTGGACTTTTTGGTTTGTCGGTTTTGATTATCGATTTGATTCGCAAAAAACGCACTTTCGCTTTTAAAAATATTTTGGCAGGAATTTGCTTAGGAATTCCGAATTACTTTTCGATTTATTTGTTGCTTCTCTCCTATTCAACGACCGGTTGGAATGATTCAACCGTTTTGGCGATTTGCAATGTTTCAGTGGTTTTGCTCGCAGCAATCATTGGTTTTTTGGGATTCAAAGAGAATTTCAATAAATTAAAAATCATTGGTTTAACTGCTTCAATCGCCGCTATTGTTTTACTTTATTTAGCATCTTTGAAATAAATGAAACCGCAAACACCTTACATTCCTTCGTTTTTAGAAGCCAAAGCAAAAATGGAAGCTTGGTGTGCGTATCAAGAGCGTTGTCAGTTTGAAGTTGAACAAAAACTAATTACTTGGAAATTCACCGAAACTGAACGCAGTCAAATCATTGCGGATTTAATTTCGCACAGATTCATCGACGAGGAGCGTTTTGCACGAGCATTTGTTTCTGGAAAATTTAGAATCAAACATTGGGGTAGAAATAAAATCAAGCAGCATTTAAAGCAAAAGCGAATTTCAGATTATTCTATCAAAAAAGGAATGCAAGAAATTGATCCCGATGAATATTGGAATACGTTGAAAAGATTGGCTGAGCGCAAAAAGAAAGAAAAAAAAGCCAAGGAAGAAAATTGGCAAATTCAAACCAGAACGCAACGTTATTTGGCTTCGAAAGGCTATGAATTTGATTTGATTTTAGATGCTATGAAGGAAATTGAAAATTAAAAATCAACTTCATTAAAATAAATAATTGACCCTTTTTAAACAACTATTCTCTTAAAATTGCGTTAATATTTGTTATGTGAGATTTATCTCACTCAATCATATATTTGATTTTAATATTAATCCTTATTTTAGTACCCAAAACTAGAAAAGTGCCGAAAAGTGTTGTAATAATTCCCACTTACAATGAAAGTGAAAATGTAGAAAAGATGATTCATCAAGTGATGAACTATCCTGAGCAATTTCACATTTTGATTGTCGACGATGGTTCTCCTGACGGAACTGCATCCATTGTTGAGCGACTTCAAGAAACTTACAAAGAAAGATTACACATAGAAAAACGCGCTGGAAAACAAGGACTCGGAACCGCTTACATTCATGGTTTCAAATGGTCGCTGAAAAATGGCTATGAATATGTCTTTGAGATGGACTGCGACTTTTCACACAATCCTGACGATTTAGCCAGACTTTTGAACGCCATCGACGGTGGAAAAGGTCAATTGAGCATTGGATCAAGGTATTGTAAAGGCGGAAAAGTTTCCAACTGGCCTTTTGACAGAATTCTCATGTCTTATTTCGCTTCGATTTATGTGCGAATGATTTTGTGGATTGGCATCAAAGACACTACTGCAGGCTTTATTTGCTACCACAGAAGCGTATTGGAAAAAGTGCAACTAGACAATATTCCTTTTAAAGGTTATGCTTTTCAAATTTGCATGAAATATGCCGCTAAAAAGCATGGATTCAAGATCATCGAAGTGCCAATCACTTTTGTAGATAGACTTTATGGAGAATCAAAAATGAGCTCTGGGATTTTCAAAGAAGCTTTTTTTGGTGTTTGGTCGATGTTGCGTATGAAATTATAAAAATACAAACATATCTAAATCAATAATTTATGAAATCAAAATTACTAAAAGGTGCCAAAGTTTTCAACGAAGGAAAATCATTTTTCGCAGATGTTTTGATTGAAAACGAGAGAATTGCACGCATTGATGCAAATATTGCTGCTTCTGAAAACATGGAAGTAATTGATTTAGAAGGAAAATGGTTATTACCAGGTTGTATCGACGACCAAGTGCATTTCCGCGAACCAGGCTTGACACACAAAGGAAATATCCAATCTGAATCGCGAGCGGCTGTTGCTGGTGGAATCACTTCTTTTATGGAAATGCCAAACACCGTTCCAAACGCATTGACTCAGAAATTATTACAAGATAAATACGACATCGCAAGCCAAAATTCTCCTGCAAATTATTCATTTTTCATGGGCGCTTCCAACGATAATTTGGAAGAAGTCTTGAGAACAGATGGTAAAAATGTTTGCGGTGTAAAAATTTTCATGGGTTCTTCCACTGGAAATATGTTAGTTGATCGCTCTGAAACTTTAGAAAGATTATTTTCTCAAGTTCCTCTGTTGATTGCAACACATTGTGAAGACGAAGCGACAATTAGAAGAAACACTGAAATTTACAGGGAGAAATACGGAGAAAATGTTCCAATGGAAATGCATCCTTTGATTCGCTCAGCGGAAGCTTGCTACATTTCCTCGTCTTTTGCTTCTTCGCTAGCTAAAAAATACAACACACGTTTACATATTTTGCATATTTCAACAGGAATTGAAGTTGATTTATTTGACAATTCAATCCCATTGGAGCAAAAAAGAATCACCTCTGAAGCTTGTGTGCACCATTTGTGGTTCAACGATCAAGATTACAAAACCAAGGGCGCTTTCATCAAATGGAATCCAGCAGTGAAAACTGAAGAAGACCGTTTGGCAATTTGGAAAGGTTTATTAAATGATAAAATTGATATCGTTGCAACAGACCATGCGCCGCACACAATTGATGAAAAAAACGGAACATACTTCAACGCTCCATCTGGTGGACCATTGGTACAACACGCTTTGTTGGCGATGCTCGAAAAAGCCAAAGATGGCGTAATTTCAGTTGAAAAAGTAGTAGAAAAAATGGCACATGCACCAGCGATTTGCTTTCAATTGGAAGAACGTGGTTTCATTAGAGAAGGTTATTACGCAGATTTAGTAGTTGTCGACCCAAATGAAAATATAACGGTTTCAAAATCAAATATCCTATATCACTGCGGTTGGTCGCCATTTGAAGGGACGAATTTTTCACATAAAATCGCAGGTACTTTTGTCAATGGAAATTTGGTCTATGATGGCGAAAAAGTAAGAACCGATCTTTTTGGAAAAAGACTAACATTCAATAAATGAAAATTATAGCATTCATTTCATTGATTTTATTTTTTGCTTCATGTAAAACTGAAGTAAAACGGTTTGACGAGCCAGAAAATTTAATTCCCAGAGATTCGATGGTTTTGGTGATCGAAGAATTGACAGTTTTGGAATCATACATCACCACAAAATATCCGTTGTTGCATGTCAACGAAAAAGTCATGCGCAAATCTGGCGACGCCATTTTGAAAAAATACCACATCAGCTTCAAAAGATTTGATGAATCTGTCAGCTATTACGGTTCACGCCAAGACGAAATGCAATCGATCTACACCGAAGTGCAGGATTCGTTGAATTGGAAATTGAATCACCTGCAGTGAAGACCCGCTTCGCTATTAGACATTAGATAATAGACATTAGACTAAAGACTTTAGGTCTGTTGCTACGCAAATTCAAAAATTTCAAGAAATTTAAAAGTCTAATATCTTCGGTCTATCGTCTTGAGTCTCCACAAAACTATATCTTCCTCCCTGGATTATTCTTCACGAAAGAAGCCCACGAATTTCCGCCTGCTTTGTTGTGCTCTCCGATTCCTTTGGAGAAATGGTGACAAACTGCAACTCCTAATCCATCTGTCGCATCGAGGTATTTCGGCATTTCTTCAAAATTCAGCAAAGATTGAAGCATTGCGGCGACTTGTTCCTTGGAAGAATTTCCATTTCCTGTGATGGCTTGCTTGATTCTTCGCGGTGTGTATTCTTCAAAAGGCACATTGTTTTTCAAAGCAGCAGCGATGGCAACACCTTGAGCGCGGCCTAATTTCATCATCGATTGTACATTTTTCCCGAAGAACGGAGCTTCAATCGCCATTTCGTCAGGTTTGTACTCGCCTATCAATCCGTCTAAACGATCAAAAATGCGTTTCAACTTATCAGGATGACCAGCGATTTTGGATAATTGAATGATTCCAAAGTTCAATAAAACCAATTTTTTGCCTTGAATATGAATTATTCCATATCCCATGACAGAAGTTCCGGGGTCAATTCCAAGAATTATTTTATCTTCAACCATTATTTCATTCTTCAAGTGTTCAAAACTAAGAAAAATATACGAATTTTTACGTTTTTGCTTAAAATCTTATTGTTTTTTGCATTAATTTGGTTATTTTCTAATCAAATCAAACGAATTGATTGGTCAAAATGGAATGAAATTTCGATTGAAAATCCGCTGGAATTCGCACTTGTCGTTGTACTTGTTTTCTTCAATTGGGGAATAGAGTTTCTGAAATGGAATGTGGTTTTGGATTTTACTGCGACCAATACCAATCGAGAAATCAAATTAAAATCATTTCTGGCTGGAATCATTACAGGATTGTTGACGCCGAACATGATTGGCAACTTTTTAGGTCGCATGTTTTATTTTCAACGTAGAGAACGACCTTCGATTATTTTGCTGACACTTTTTTCAAATGCAGCACAATTTCTGGCAAGTATACTTTTTGGAATACTGGGAATCATTTGGTTAGGAATCCCTAGTAAAAATTTCAGTTGGTCTGAAGATTCATTTTTATTGGCATCAATTATTGGATTTTCGATTTTGACTTTGCTTTATTTCAAATTTGAAAAAGTACCATTTCAGTTTATAAAAGAGAACAAACACATCAAACGAATCGCACCTTTGATGCAAAAAAATAGCTTTTTCAGATTGAAACTGTTAATTTTGAGCTGTTTTAGACACTTCGTCTTTGCGCTACAATATTGGTTGTTGCTAGATGCATTTGGAATTGAAATACAAATAAATTGGTTGGGTTGGATTTGGCAAATTTTCTTTTGGGCAACATTGATTCCATCGCTTTGGTTCGGAAAATTAATTATTCGCGAATCGATGGCGCTTTGGATTTTAGCGCCATTAACCTCAAATCCGGCATTGATTTTATTTGCATCAGTTACACTTTGGATCATCAATCAAGCTGTTCCAGCAGCAGTTGGAATTCCATTTTTAAAAACGAATAATTCGAAAAGACTATGATTTGGTTATACATGATCATTTTTAGTGCATTTTCAATTTTCTGCCTTTTCGGTTTTTGGATTCGCTGGCAATGGAACAAAAATTACCAAGAAAAGCGCAAGTTTTTTAAAATCGAGGACATTTCAGTCGTTATTCCATTTAGAAATGAAGTGACTAACTTGCCGAACTTGATTCAATCTCTCAATAAATTGGTCGTTTTTCCTAGAGAAATTATATTTGTCAACGATCATTCTGAGGACGAATTCAAACCATGTTTCAACGAATTGAATGTTCCGTTTAAAACTTCCCTAATCAATTTAGCGCCAGGTGATGAAGGCAAGAAAACCGCATTAAGAGCTGGAATTTCAGATGCCATGGGCGAATTCATTTTGACTTGGGATGCTGATATTGTAGTTAATCCGAATTTCTTTCGTCAATTGTCAAAAACACCACTTTCAGATTTATTGATTTTGCCCGTTTCGATGCCTGGGAAAAATTTAAAGCAATTCTTTTTTGAATTGGATTTTCAATATTTGAATGCTTTGAATACTGCGATTTCTGGTCATACCAAACCAATCGCAGCCAATGGTGCAAATTTGCTTTTCAACAAGGCGATTTTTGAAGAAATTGATTCTTTCGACGACCATGCAGATGTTGCTAGTGGCGATGATTCCTTTTTATTGCTCGATTTCAAAAATCATAAAAAATCGATTGAATTGACTTTGAATCCTGATTTACAAGTAAAAACGCCCATTCCAATAAGCTGGGAAGGAATCATTAATCAGCGTTTGAGATGGATTGGAAAATCCAAAAAAGTGGGAGATCGATTTGCCAATTATTTAGCGATTTTTGGATTGATTTACCACCTTGGATTTTGGTTGATGTTTTTAACAGATGCCACATGGAATCAATTAACGATTCTATTTTATTGGAAAATTTTACTCGATGGTTTGTTGATTTTTCCTTATTTACGCATTTTAAAACGCGCTTGGTTGGGATTATTTATTCCAATATTCTCCATGATTTATCCAATTTACATGTTGATGATTTTGGTGATGACTTTGTTTTATGAACCAGAATGGAAAGGAAGAAGTATTTAAAATCGATACAAAATGATTCAAAAAATCCCATTTAAATTTGCGCTTTCTTTTTTGTTAACGTTGCTTTCAAGTGTTTTTATTTTTCACTTTTTGGTGATGTTGAAAATCATTCCTTACACGATTGTTTGGGCTGGGAAAATCGAGAATGACACTCAAATGTATCAGTTTGAAAGTGTATCAGTTTTGATAAATGTCATTTTGTTTTCTGCCATTTTACTCAAAAGTAAAATCGTTCGATGGAACGTAAATCCAAAAATCATTCAAGTAATTCTATACATTTTTGTAGTGATTTTCGCACTGAATACCATTGGAAACCTTTTTGCAAAAATGACTTTAGAAACTTATATTTTTACGCCATTAACTTTCATTTCTGCATTTCTTTGTTTGAGAATTGCACTTGAAAAATCAAAATAGTAACGATTGAAGACAAAAGAAGAAATCAAATTTGCAACTTTAATGAGTTTAATCACAACCTTTTTTGTGACGTTCGTGATTGTTTCAATCAATTTGGGATTCAAGCCTAACTTTCTATTTATCTGGATGAGAACTTGGGCGATTGCATTTATTTTGGTAGGAATTTCAATTTTATACTTCGCTCCTATTCTAAGAAAATTCATTTCTAAAAAGTAAATTTTAAAACAAATCTTTGTCTAAAACTGTTTATTTTTGGCAACGAATTTTTTAAATTAAAATTAAAGACAATGAATCCTTACATTCAGAAAATCCAAACAAACATCGAACCTTTACGACAAGAAATTATCAATCACAAAGTATATTCTTTGATCAACGACATTGACGATTTAAAGGTTTTCATGCAACACCATATTTTTGCAGTTTGGGATTTTATGTCGCTTCTAAAATCTTTGCAACGTAACTTGACTTGCGTTTCAGTTCCTTGGTTTCCTGTTGGTTCCGCTGACACGCGTTACCTCATCAATGAAATTGTGGTTGGCGAAGAATCTGATGTAGACGAAAATGGCGTTCGAAAAAGTCACTTTGAATTGTATTCTGACGCCATGAAACAAGCCGGTGCAGTAATGACGCAAATCAATCAATTCATCGATTTGTTGAAAGCTGGAACTTCTGTTACTGACGCTTTAAATGCAGTTGAAATGTCGCAGTCAATCAAAGATTTTGTTGGATTTACATTTCAAATCATTGATTCTGAAAAAGCATATTTACAATCAGCGATTTTCACCTTTGGTAGAGAAGATTTGATTCCTGGAATGTTTTATTCAATCATCAATGATATTCACCAGAAATTTCCTGAAAGCGTCTCCGTTTTCAAATACTATTTGGAGCGTCACATCGAAGTGGACGGCGATCACCATTCTCATTTAGCATTAGAAATGACGGCAAATTTGTGTGGAAACGACGAAGCAAAATGGCAAGAAGCAGAAATTGCAATTATCGAATCCTTGAAACAAAGAATCAAATTGTGGGACGGAGTTTATGAAGAAATTTCTTTGGAGATGGCGCAGAAATAGGATTGTTGGATTGTTAGATTATTAGACTGACTTCGTCGGTGCTGCGTGGCTACTTGCGGTGGTGTTGGATTATTGGTTTAGCTGCGCGTCTTACGAAAACTGTGTTAGATTTTTGCGTAATTTTACACGTCTTAAAATCCTAATATCTTAATATCTCAAAAACAATGTCTGATTTCAATCTTATTTTAAACGATAAAAGCGTTAAGCCCAAAGAAAAAACCGAATGGTTGAGCAATTGGATTCTTGAAAATAGAGAAAACACGCAAATTTTACTTGATTTTGCTAAAAATTCGAAAGATCCAATCAAAGCTACATGCATTGAAGCGATGGAATTTGCGAGTAAAAATGAACCGTCAATTGCCACGAAAGCGTGGTTTGATTTTTCTGTGGAATCTTTGACTGAAAAAGCACCTAGGATCAAATGGGAAAGTGCAAAAGTGGTTGGAAATTGTGCAGGACAATTCTCGAAAGAACTTGATCAAGCAATTACTAATTTACTTGCAAACACAGAACACATCGGAACTGTCGTTAGATGGAGTGCTGCTTATGCTTTGGGCGAAATTATTTTGCTAAAAACCAAACACAACGAAACGCTCATTCCTGCAATTGAAAGCATCATTTTACGCGAAGAAAAAAATAGCATTCAGAAAATTTACCAAAAAGCAATGAAGAAATTAAAAATCCCGTTGAAATAGTTTCTCAAAGGGATTTCATTTTTTTCACTCCATCCTTACCAATTTCTGCGTTTGCAAAATTTGCTGGTCAGATGACAAAACAATGCTATAAACTCCCGCCGCAAAACCGCTTGCGTCAATTTCTACATCGGTATTGGAAAAAGCTGAGATGGGCACAATTTGCATCAATTTCCCCATGGCATCATAGATAGAAATCGTGTTGTTTTTGCTGTTGTCAGGAAGTGTGCATTGCACAGAAAAATTACTTGTAGTTGGATTTGGATATAAGGTGAACCAAGTTGGTGAGTCCTCATCATTAAATTCCTCAATGCCTGCTTGAGAACAAGTGTTGCTCCATGCAGTTGCATTGCCTTTGCAATCGGTTTTGACTACCCACATCGCTAAATTGATATCAGGATAGGTGTGGACATCCCATAAATTTCCAGACATCACGATTCCACCATCTGCGCAAATGTCCAATCCATAAAAACCATTTATAGTACTATCAACTACATTATATTTATATTGTTTTTCCCAAACCACAGAGCCGTCAGTTGGATCCAAGGCTTTTAATATTCCTTGATATCTAGATCCTGAACTTGTTAATTGATTGATGCCACAAGCCACAATGTTGCCATTGGGTAATTGCTTTACATCTTCAAAATCTTGAAACTGCTTGGCTCCTTTGTAATTTTTTTCCCAAATGATAATTCCATCTGGATCAATCTTGGCGATGTATGCTCCTGTAGAGTCTGAAGCATAATTGGATTGTCCACAAATGACATAATTGCCATCCTGAAGTTTGTGGATTGCCCAACCTTCGTCAGTGAAATTACCACCATAGGTTTTTTGCCAAAGCATATTGCCTTGATGGTCAGTTTTGACGACATACATGCTTGACTGACCAAGACCAAAAGAATAGGTTACACCAAGCATTATGAAACCACCTTCATCTGTAATCTCAATAGATTTTGCATCATCAGGTTCTATACCTCCATATGTTTTTTCCCATTCTGTAATACCTAAGCTATCAGTTTTTACCAATAAAGCATCTACACCAGTAAGATTTTGAGCACCAGTAGTATCATTATATGCTACAACTCCTGCAAGAATAAATCCATTATCAGAGGTTTCTTTAAGAGAATAAATTTCATCAATTCTGCCAACAATACCTATTTCTCTTTTCCAAACTAATTCGCCAGTATTTGAACTGATTTTGATAAGAAAACCAGAATGATCTTGATTTATTGGTTCAAAGAATAATCCACTTAAAACAAAATTAGCATCCGTTGATTCTACAACAGAATATATTATTTCATACTGTCCCGAACCTAATCGCTCACTAAAAGACCAAAGTGTATCACCACTACTGCTCAATTTCAAAACGGCTAATTTGTCTCGTGCGGCATTGGCACCAGCTACCAAGTAACCACCGTCAGAAGTTTGTATCACCGATCTAGAAAAACCATAATCACTATAAAGAGAATCTGTTACGTACACTCGGTTAAATACTGATTGTGAAAAGCTAAGAAAACTAAGAAAACTCAAAAGAGTAAGAAAAGCTATTTTTTTCATCTGGTTAAAATACTTAAATCTAAAAATTAATCCATCCTCACCAACTTCTGCGTTTGCAAAATTTGCTGGTCAGATGACAAAACGATGCTGTAAACTCCCGCTGCAAAACCACTTGCATCAATTTCTACCGCTGCATTGGAAAAAGCGGAGATCCGCACAATTTGCATCAATTTCCCCATGGCATCATAGATAGAAATCGTGTTGTTTTTGCTGTTGTCAGGCAGTGTGCATTGCACAGAAAAATTACTTGTAGTTGGATTTGGGTATAAGGTGAACCAAGTTGGTGAGGATTCATCTTCTAGTTCGTCAATGCCTGCTTGAGAGCAAGAGTTCCCCCATTGAATGAAGCTGCCTTTGCAGTCTGTTTTAACAACCCAGAAGTATGAAGGATTCGAAATAGGATAATTGTTAAGATTAGTAAAATTTCCGGATAAAATCATTCCTCCGTCATTACAAACATCGATATTGTAAAATACATTTTGTGCTTTGTCTACTGCCTTATATCTATATTGTTTCTCCCAAACCAATTCACCATTTATTTGATTAAAGGCTTTCAAAATTCCTCTTGTCCTATAACCAGAATTATCTATATAGGTATATCCGCAAGCGACAATATTTCCATTTGGTAATTGATCGACATCTTGGAAAGACTGAAATAATTTGGTTCCTCGTAGATTTTTTTCCCAAAGAATAAAACCATCTGGATCAATTTTGACGATATAAGATACTGTTGAATCGATAGCATTATTTGAAATACCAACGATGGCATAATTGCCATCTTGCAGTTTACAAATATTCATTCCATAATTGCTTTCAAAATTTCCTCCATAGAATTTTTGCCACAACATATTTCCTAAATTGTCCGTTTTGACTGCATATATACTTGACAAACTTGAATTAAGGGAACTGGATAATCCTAGTAAAATAAAACCTCCATCGTCGGTTAATTCAATTGAGTAGGCTTCTTGTCTATCAAAACTCCCGAAGTTATTTGTAAATTCAGATATTCCCAAGCTATCAGTTTTCACAAATAAAGCGTTTACATTAGAAAAAGGGGAAACACCAGTCGAATCCAAAAAAGAAACACCTCCTGAAAGAACAAATCCTTTATCTGCAGTTTCTTTAATTGACAAAACCCGTTCACCTTTGCCGATTTCACCGATATCACGTTGCCAAATTATTGCCCCAGTTTCTGAACTTATTTTAATTAGAAAACCTGCATGATCTTGAATTAAAAGATTATAATAATTACCCCCTAAAACAAAATTACCATCAGATGCTTCCAATACAGAATATATTACCTGATCACTATTAGCAGGTTCCCAAGGAGAAAATGACCAAATTGTATCACCTTGTGAATTTAATTTTAAAGCAGACATTTTAACACCACTTCGATTTGTTCCCGCCACTAAAAAATTCCCATCACTTGTTTGAATCACAGCATTAGCACTGCCATATTTACTATTTAAGGAATCGTTATAATATGCGCGATTGAAGAATGCTTGACCAGTTAAGGTCAGAGAAAAGGCACTAAAAAGGGTAAGAAATGTTATTTTTTTGATCATCAAACAGTAGTTAATCTAATGAAAACGAGTTTATTTTTGATAAATTTAGGATTATTTTTTTAGACAGCTTTTCAAAAATGCCTTATTATTCAAGAAGAACCAAATTGAGAAAGAATAAGTCATTGACTCGTCAAAAATTAAAATCAATTAATCTTTTACACATCTAATAACATTTCCTTCTCCATAATCTGATCCTCCGCCATCTGCGCCAGCAATTGCTGCAGAACCACTACCCAAATCATAAGTACTAACTGAACCACCAGTATCTATTGTACCACCATAAATTGATGCACTCCACAAATACAAAATTGTCCCAGTGGGTGTATATGTTCCATCAAAGTTTCGACTCCCAACTGGAAGAAGAGAAAAACCACTCTCATTAGTCGCGCCAACATTTGGATTTTGCCAATATTGAGTTCCTGTGACTTTCATTTTGCCACCAGCATAGGTATTCGTAACATTCATGCCCCCTCCCGCATTTGGATCCAAATAATTAATAAAAGTTACCCAATCTGAATCAAAAGGCACATGCCATCCTGAAGGACATACATTTCTAATATCAGAAACAGCGTAATAATTATAAACATTTCCGTAAGTAGTTTGATATTGTAAATCATTTAAATAATAGCTGTAAGCGCCCGTGGTTGCGCTAGTCCACTGCGAATTAATTTGAATATTAGGAATAGGATCACCATTAGCATAAGTTGTTGTACGTAAATTTTCAGCCATCCATTCTTGTCCATTTCCAAGAACTATCGTTGGATAAGTGTAATTATCCATCGTAACTCCATTTCCAGGATTTGAAACAATAATGTTTTGAGCTAAATTTACGAAAAAACTGAATTCATTACCATAAGATACTCCGTCACTATTTATTGCATAGGCTCTAACATAGTAGGTATAATTGAACATTAAATTCGTTAAATTTGAAACGAATGTGCCTGTTCCACTTCCATCCACTGATAAAGAATCATAAATCGTAGGATTCGGACTCAATCCCCAACAAACACCATATTGAATAACTGGAGAGCCGCCATCATCTGTGACTTCACCGCCACAAACAGCGGTTATTGAATCTATATTTGTAACTGGTGAAGTTACAACAGTTGCTAAATTGCCAGTCGTTCCGATAGGAGTATAAGTTATACTATCAATTGAAGAAACGGGAATTTGTGTGACATTACCATTATTTTGAAAAATATTCATAATAGTCTGTGAATAAGAATGTTTTATCAATCCTATAGTCACAAAAATTAGTAGTAAAAATTTTGTTTTCATCTTAGTTGGTTTTCTTTGTTATGGTTTTAGATATACTAAACTTATTATTCTTTAATACACACTTATAATTTCCAGATTGAAAGGAAGAAAAATCAATTCTTTCTTTAAAATCATTATTTTGAGTTAATTCAATGTTTTTTTCAAGTAAAATCTTTCCATTTAAATCAATCAATAAAAAAGTATATGATTTATTTTCTAAACTTTTGCAACTTAGCCATAATTCATCTTGGCATGGATTTGGAAAAATATTCAATTTTGGAATATCTAGTTTATTTTCAATTCCAGAGGTTTCATTAATGAAATCCAAATAATCGATAGTATACACATTCCAAGAATAAATACTACCATCAAATAAATGTAGATTAAACATATCTCCGTCGAAAGTTACCTTTCGTATATCACTAAGATTGTATTCTAAACTTGTAAAATCAGTAAAATTAAACTCCATTTTTTGAGCACTGAGATCAAAATTTAAAGTTAAAAAGAACAAAAAAAGGAATAGTATTTTCTTCATAATAAAGATATTATCATTTCAAATATATGATTTAATCCAAACAAAAAAAAATTCCATAAAAAAAAGACCATCCAACTTTTACATCAAATGGTCTTTCCAAAAAATCTATTGCTTTTTATTCTTCCGAATTTCCTTCTTCAATTTCTCCATTTCCCTCTTTCATTCCTTTCACAAATTCTTTTCTGAATCCATCAAAAATGCGGTATTCACGGAAACTACATTCTAAATCGCCATTGTACATTTTCACTTTGCGACTTGGTTTCAAACCGATTGATTTAAAACCTTCTTCGTTGGAAGAAATGACCCAACAATTCCAGCCTTTCAATTCATTTTTGAACCAATCCCCCAAACCTTGATACATATCTTCGATCTCCTCGCCCATTCTTTCTCCATAAGGCGGATTGCAAATCAATGTTCCATTGTCAGTTGGCTTTTTAACTTCGTCGAATGAAGCTGTGTTTACCGTCACAAATCTGCCAATTGGCAAACCTCGCAAGTTGCGTTTCGCCATCATCATCATGTCTGAATCGATATCAGAACCAATAATTTCAAAATCAAAACCTTTGCACAATCTCGTTGCTTTGGATTGAATTTCCTCCCAAATTTGAGCATCAAATCCTTTGAAATTTTTAAACGCATAATGCTGTCTGTCAATGTTTGAAGGAATTCCGCTCGCCAACAATGCCGCTTCAATCAACAACGTTCCTGAACCACAAAAAGGATCCATGAAAGTTGATTTTCTGTCCCAGCCAGACATTCTAATCAAAGCCGCTGCAGCTACTTCATTCAAGGGCGCTTGACCGATTTCAGTTCTATAACCTCTTTGAAACAATGCTGTTCCACTTGTATTCAACGAAATGGTTGCTTGTGTTTCTTTGATGTATAAATCAAAAACAACTTGAGGCGTTTTGATATTTACATCTGGTCTTTCACCCAATTTATCGCGGAAAGTATCTACGATGGCATCTTTTACCAATAAAAATGGAAACTGTGTGTGTGAAAACAATTTAGATTGAATCGCACCACGAACTGCAAAAGTTTTGTCGATGTCGAAATATTCTGTCCAATCAATTTTCATACATTGTTTGTACAAATCTTGTTCGTCACGAATTTTGAATCTTTTCACTTCCACCAAAACAGACATCGCGCAGCGAAGATGCAGATTCAAAAAATACACATCTTTCCAATCGCCTTGAATTTGAACTGCGCGATTAAGCACCGTTACGTCGTTGTAGCCCAATTCATTTAATTCTTCTTTCAACACCTCTTCAACGCCAAAAATTGTCTTAATGGTGATTGTTAATTTTTCCATTTTAATATTGTATTTCTTAATTTCTAATTGCGTTAATTGTCTTCTTTTTTCAAAATCGGCATTTTCCAGCCATAAACAACACTTAATATTCTGATCAAAATGATGATGAACACACAAACAATCATCGAAGCGCTGTTGTGCCAACCAATCATTCTAAAGCCCAAATAGCACAAACCACCGACTATTCCAGCGGTTGCGTAAATTTCTTTTCTGAAGATCAATGGGATTTCATTGCAAAGCACATCTCTGATAACGCCCCCAAAAGTAGCTGAAATTAAGCCAAGAAATAGACAAGTTACAGGAATTTGTTCAAATTGAATGCCTTTTTGAATTCCCAAAATGGTAAAAAGTCCCAAACCGATGGTGTCGAAAAAGAAGAAAGTGCGACGCAATTTTATCAAATATTGTTTGAAAATAATCCCAACCAAAGCGCCTGATAACGCTGTAAAAATGAGCACAGAAGATTCCATCCAGCGCACTTCGGTATTGAGCAATAAATCGCGGATTGTTCCTCCTCCCAAAGCGGTAAAAAAAGCAATGACCATTCCTCCAAAATAGTCCAATCTTTTTTCAGAGGCAGTCAATAATCCACTGATTGCAAAAACAAAAATTCCAAGATGTTCAAAAATAGCTAGTAACATTGCTTTTGATGTAAAAAAATCCTTTATTTTTGTACAAAAGTACACAAATTGAAAACAAACGGCCGCCTAAAATTCATCGTCTTTTTGCTGTTTACCGTTTTTACGGCTTCAACGATATTTTCCCAAAAAGTTGGTTTAGTGCTGAGTGGCGGTGGCGCAACAGGCTTTGCGCACATTGGTGTAATCAAAGCACTCGAAGAAAGAGGTATTCCGATTGACTATATCACCGGAACTTCGGCAGGCGCATTAGTAGGTTCAATGTATTCAATTGGTTACAGTCCAGCTGAAATTGAAGAATATGTTCTAAGTGAAAGATTTCAATTGATGTCAAGCGGAAAACTAGAGCGCAATCAAGAATTTCTTTTCCAAAAAGACGACGAAGATGCGAGTTTGATCGATTTGGCTTTTTCGAAAGACAGTATTTTAAAGAAATCATTGCCCACAAATTATATCCGTCCAACTTTATTGGATTTTGAAATGATGTATGTACTGGGAACAATTGGTGCTTCCTGCGGAGAAAATTTTGATAGTTTATTTGTTCCATTTCGCTGTGTCGCTGCTGATATTTACAACAAAAAAAGTGTCGTTTTTTCTAATGGAAAATTAAATCAAGCTGTCAGGGCTTCCATGACTTATCCGTTTTTTGTAAACCCAATTCGGATCAATGGTCAATTGTTATTTGACGGCGGATTGTATAATAATTTCCCAAGCGATGTCATGTATAACGATTTCGCGCCCGATTACATGATTGGGAGCAACGTAGCAGGAAATGCGACACCACCTTCAGAAGATGATTTATTAAGTCAATTGAGAAATATGTTGGTCTCATACACCAATTTTGACTTGCCGTGTGATGAAGGAATAGTTATTCGACCAACGACAGACGTGGGAACTTTCGAATTTGAAGATGTTAAAGACGCCATTCAAGATGGTTATCTTTCGACTATTAAATATTTGGATTCCATCGAATTACATGTAACAAGAAGAGTTTCAATCGAAGAATTAACTCTAAAAAGAGCAGCTTTTAAAAAGAAGATTTTGAAATTAAATATTAGTTCTGTGAATACTTACAGTTTGAAAAAAATGGATGTAAGTTTCGTTAGAAAATCAATTTTAAAAAATTCTAAAAATCAAATAATTACACCGGAATTACTTACAAAACGATATTTTAGAACAGCAGCAATTCCACAGATTGACTATTTATTGCCAACTGTGACTCTAAAACCAGATTCCACTTTTCACTTAGATTTATTGGTGCGCAAAACCAAAGATTTCAAATTGGAAGTCGGTGGACACTTTTCGTCTCGTTCGGTAAATACTGGATATATTGGTTTGACCTATTATAGTCTTAGCAAAGTCGCGCTTAAAATCAAAGGTGAATCCTATTTTGGGAAATTTTATGCTTCTGTAAAAACCAGTGTTGATTTACAATTACCAATGTATTATCCTGTTTCGATTTCACCTTATTTTGTATTGAATCGCTGGGATTATTATAGAAGTTCTTCGACCTTTTTTGAAGACATAAAACCATCATTTCTTGTGCAAAATGAAATGTACTATGGAGTAAAAATAAAACATCCTTTGGCAAATAATACCAAAAGCATTTTTGACATTCGAAAATTCGAATTGAAAGACGATTATTATCAAACTCAAAACTTCAAGAGTACTGATACCGCTGATTACACGCAATTTTATGGCGAAATGGCAAGTTGGCAAATCGAAAACAATTCGCTAAATCGAAAACAATTTGCTTCATCTGGTCATTATTTTTCTTTCAAAGCGAGATATGTGCAAGGAAAAGAACGCAGTATTTCTGGCTCAACTTCTCCCACTAAATATGACATCAATAAAAACCACGACTGGATCAATTTGGATGCAGAAGCACAATCGTTTGTTATCAATAATCGAATTTTTCATTTAGGAATTCACGCCAAAGCAATCATGAATAGTCAATCGTTATTTAGTAATTATAAAGCTTCTATTCTCAGCACAACTTCATTTTCCCCGTTACCTGACGCGGGAACTTTTTTCTTGGAAGAATATCGAGCTCCTCAACATGCAGGCTTAGGAACCAATGTAATTTTCAGCATCAAGAAAAGTATTGATATTCGTTTTGATGGTTACGTTTATCAACCTTTCAAACAAATTAGATTGAATGATGATGGCACGGTTTCCTATTCAAAACCTTTCAAAGGTGAAACTTACATGGCAGCTGGATCTATTATTTATCACAGTCCATTTGGTCCAATTCGATTCACAACCAACTATTTCCCAAAGCAAAAAACGCCTTTTTATTTTCAGTTTAGCTACGGCTACGTTTTGTTTAACGAAAGAGCTATTCGATAAAATTTATATTTTTGTCATAGAAATAGACAAAAAATAAGCAAAATGGAAATCTGTGGAATTCAACAAATGGGAATTGGTGTTCCCAACGTACAAGAAATTTGGAAATGGTATAGAAAATTTTTTGGTGTTGATATCAAAGTCTTTGAAGATGCTGCAGAAGCACCTTTGATGACAATTTACACAGGTGGCGTAGTTCAAAACAGAACTGCAACGTTAGCCTTGAGTATGGAAGGCGGCGGCGGATTTGAAATCTGGCAATACAAATCAAGAAATACTGAAAAAGCAAAATTTGACATCCAATTTGGAGACTATGGATTATACGCTTGCAGAATAAAATCCAAAGATATTCAAGCATCTTTCGCTTATTTCAAAAAGGAAGGCGCTAAATTATTGAGTGAATTGTTGCCAACTCCAGAAGGAAAATCTCATTTCTTGGTAGAAGATCCAAATGGAAACGTTTTTGACATTGTTGAAGGTTCAGGTTGGTTTATGGAAACCAATTTCGCGGGAAAAACAGGTGGCGTTGCAGGTGCAATGGTTTGTGTGAGCAACATTGAAAACTCATTGAAATTATACAAAGATGTTTTGCAATATTCTGAAATCGTTTACGATGTGACAGAAACAGTTGAAGCATTCAAAAATTTTCCGTCAGGAGAGAAAAAAGTACGTCGCGTTTTATTGCGTCATCCACAGCCGAGAAAAGGACCTTTTGCTGAATTGTTAGGGCCAACTGAAATCGAATTAATTCAATCAGTGGAGAGAACAGATTGTAGAAACATGTTTGAAAATAGATTTTGGGGCGACTGGGGTTTCATTCACCTTTGTTTCGATATCCAAGGAATTGATGAATTGAAATCTAATTGTGAAAAAGCTGGTTTCCCATTTACAGTCGATTCAGGCCAAACATTTGACATGGGAGAAGCTGGTGGAAGATTCAGCTACATCGAAGATCCTGATGGAACTTGGATAGAATTTGTAGAAACACACAAAGTGCCAATTTTGAAAAAATTAGGTTGGTACATCAAACTCAAAAATCGTGATCCAAGAAAGCATTTACCAAAATGGATGCTGAAAACAATGAGATTTAATCGCGTAAAAGATTAGTTGTTGATTTAAAGGTGTGAAATCTTGATTGAAGTGCAATTTCTTTGTGAAAGTATTTTGTATCTTTGAACTCTATTATACTAAAAATATGAAATTAAAACAAGGAATTCTCTTCGCTTTCATAGCTTTAACATGTACAATGTTAATTTCTTCTTGCAAGGAAGATATTGATTTGACGGGAGATGCCAAAGAAACTGCAGTAATTTACGGTTTGTTAAACCAAGCTGATAGTGTTCATTTTATCAAAATAAATAGGGCTTTTATTAGCAATGACAATTCTCTAATCACTGCTCAAATTCCTGATTCTAACTATTTCAAAAATATTGATGCAACCATCAAAGAGTTGGTCAATGGAAATGTAGTAAGAACTTGGATTTTAAAAGATACACTTATCGAAAACAAAGAGCCAGGTGTTTTCTATGCGCCAGAACAAAAATTATATTATTTCAAAACTACTTCAACTCAACCGTTGATTGCCAATGCAAATACGCAATACAAATTGGATGTAAATATCAACGAAGGAGAATTTTCTGTTTCTGGAATCACGAAATTAATTGCAGGAATGGGAATTACACAGCCGCAAAGCTATTTCACTTTTGCGACGAGTGATGTTGCAAACAAAGGATATGCAAGTTCAACGATTGCTTTCACCAAAGGAGATGCATTTTTAACCAATGTGAAAATCCAATTGACAATCAAAGAATTTATTGGAAGCAATTTTACTACAAAAACACTCGATTGGAATGTTGGAGATTTAAATTCAGCGAGTATGCCTTCAACAACGTGTTCAGTCTTGGCAAATGGTAAAACTTTTTACACAGTAATTAGAGACGGTGTTACAAACGATCCAAACATTACCAAACGAATGCTAAAATCAATCAAAGTCATTTTAACAGGTGGTTCTGAAGATTTAGAAAAATACATGAAATTGGTTGCACCTTCGTCTTCACTGGCTCAAACAAAACCAACTTTTACAAACTTAACAGCGACTAATGACCGTAATGTTGTCGGGATTTTTTCAGCAAGACACACGACTTCTATCAGCAAGGAAGATTGGATTTTGTTTGGTGTTTCAACCTACAAAACGGCTATAGACAAAAATTCGATGAAAGAATTAGGAATTGGTGCTTTAACTGGTTCTTTGCTTTTCTGCACTGACAATCCGCAATACAATGTCGGTACACCGGAACAGTATTTCTGCAATTAATATTCAAAAGATTTCGATTTAATATTGAATCCTAGAAAAATCCACCGGAATTGATTTTCGGTGGATTTTTTATTTCAAAAAACTTTGAACATCATTTCAGTCTAATTACCTTTATCCCATGTCTGAGAGAAAAACGCTTTTTGCGGATATAATAATTCCCATTGCGGTAAAAAATGAGTTTACTTACCGCGTTCCTTTTGAAATGAATGACTTGATTCAAGCTGGAATGCGCGTCGTAATTCCATTTGGAAAGGGGAAATTATATACTGGAATCGTTTCTAAAGTACATGAAGAAATTCCAACCAAATATCAGGCAAAATTCATTGAATATTTGTTGGACGAAAATCCAATCATCACTGGAAATCAATACCAATTTTGGAAATGGATTGCCAATTATTACCTCTCTCCTATTGGTGATGTGATGAACGCTGCACTTCCAGCCAACTTCAAATTGGCTTCAGAAACCAAAATTTCCTTACATCCAGATTTCGATGGAAAAACGGATCAATTGAGCGACAGACAATTTCAAATCGTCGAAGCGCTCGAGGTACAAGAAGTACTTGATTTGAAAGAAATTTCAGAAATTGTTGGAATCAAAACCATTCAGCCGATTATCAAACAATTGATTGATTGGCGCGTAGTGATTTCATTGGAAGAATTGAATTACAAATACGTACCTAAAACAGCCATTTTCTATTTCTTTACTGCAGAATTTCAGTCGGAAGAAACTTTGAATGAATTGTTTCAAAGCATGGAAAATCAAAAAAGCAAAGAAAAACAATTGCACGCTTTGATGTCCATGTTGAGCTTAGGTGATTTTAGAAATTCTTACGATGCTCCAGTCTCTAAAAAGGACTTGGAAGAAAAAAATGTTTCAGTTTCTGCGCTTCAAACCTTGGAAAAAAATGGCATTGTCAAATCAGAACGCTTGCAAATTGACCGAATTGGTCAAAAAGATAATGAACTGAAATCCAAAAAAGCGTTGTCAGATGTTCAGCAAACTGCACTCAATGAAGTCAAAGTAAATTTGCTGGAAAAAGATGTTTGCTTGCTGCACGGAGTTACTGGTTCTGGTAAAACGGAAATTTATGTTGAACTGATTGAAGAACAATTAAAACTCGGCAAACAAGTTTTGTTTCTCTTACCAGAAATCGCTTTAACAACGCAATTAATCACCAGATTATCCGCTTATTTCGGCGACAAAATTGGCGTTTACCATTCAAAGTTCAATCAAAATGAACGCGTTGAAATTTGGAATCATGTTTTACACGATCATCCTGAAAGATACAGAATCGTTTTAGGTGCTCGTTCTTCGATATTTTTGCCTTTCAGGAATTTAGGTTTGGTGATTGTAGACGAAGAACATGAATCGTCATTCAAACAATATGATCCTTCACCCCGATACAATGCGAGAGATGCTTCCATCGTGTTGGCGAAATCTTTTGGTGCGAAAGTCCTTCTAGGTTCTGCAACGCCTTCTATCGAAACGTATTTCAACGCCAAAGAAGGAAAATTTGGTTTGGTCACTTTGATGGAAAGACATGGCGGATTGGCTTTGCCTGAAATTTTCTGCGCCGACATCAAAAAAGAACGGAAGGAAAAAACAATGCATTCCCACATTTCGTCATTTTTAATGCGAAACATTGAAACCGTATTGGAAAAAGGCGAACAAATCATTTTATTTCAAAACAGACGCGGTTATACTCCTATTTGGACTTGCGAATTGTGTAATTGGTCACCAAAATGCAAAAATTGCGACGTTTCTTTGACTTATCACAAACATACGAACACACTCAAATGTCACTATTGTGGTTATGCAAGCGCACCTATTGGGACGTGCGGAAATTGCGGCAGCAATCGATTGAAAATGTTGGGTTTTGGAACAGAAAAAATTGAAGATGAATTGGCCATCATGTTTCCAGGAAAAAATGTGGCGCGCTTGGATTTAGATACCACTCGAAGCAAAAATGCTTATCAAGTGATTATTTCCGAATTCGAAAATCGCAAAATCGACATTTTAATTGGTACACAAATGGTTACCAAAGGATTGGATTTTGACCACGTGAGTTTAGTCGGAATATTAGATGCAGATATGTTACTCAATCGTCCGGATTTCCGAGCTTTTGAACGCAGTTATCAATTGATGTCGCAAGTTGCAGGTCGCGCAGGACGAAAATCAAAACGCGGTACCGTGATTATCCAAACTGGTCAGCCAGAACATTGGATCATTCAAAAAGTGATGCAACACGATTATTTATCGTTCTACACGAATGAAATCGTTGAAAGGCGAAATTTCTTTTATCCGCCATTTTATAAATTGATTCAAATCACTTTAAAACATCGAGACAAAGATGTACTTGATTCAGCTTCTAAAGCGCTGGGAATTGCATTGTACGATGTCTTCAAAGAAAGGGTTTTGGGTCCTGAATATCCGTCGATCAATAGAATCAACAATTTATTCTTGAAACAAATCGTCCTCAAAATCGAACGCGACGCCTCGCAAAACAAAGTAAAAGCCAAAATCGAAGAAATCATCGACGCGTTTTACGCCGTTCCTGTGCAGAAATCTGTGAGAATTGTGATTGATGTGGATCCTAGTTAGATTTTTGGATTGTTGGATTAATGGATTGTTGGATAGACAGATTATTGGATTTTTGGACCGTATTTCGTAACTTTTATGGAATTAAAATATTGGCTCCAAATGTAAGACCTTATTGCAAATAACAAAATTGAACCGAAAGCAACAAAAAATCCAACATTGAAGGAAGTTTTTACTCCTGACATTGAGGCCGATACGACAAATAAAAAAGGTATTACTACAGAAATTGCTAAAACAATTGGATTAATAATATTTATTAAAATCTTGTTCAAAAACAGCGTGCAAAATAACCCAATGTAAGAAACAACGATATAATATAACTCAATTTGATTTTCAAAACCGTATTCAACTACTAAAATTTTACCTTTTTCGAAATTAAAAACAGTAGAAAAAGGTAAAAACAAAGGACATACAAAAACGACTGAAAAGATAATAATTTCAATACGTAAGCTTTTTCTTTTACGCATTAAATTAAGCTCATTATCATTTATTCAAATAAAATTGGTGATTAAAAATTTTTCTATAAATCATTAAAACAAATAATACAGTCTATTGTCTTGAGTCTAATGTCTCCAGTCTTAACATCATAATATCCTAATATCTTAAAATCTCCTATCACCCCAAGTACGACTTCAACATTCGGCTTCTCGATGTGTGTTTCAATCTACGAATCGCTTTTTCTTTGATTTGGCGCACTCTTTCTCTTGTTAAGTCGAATTGTTCTCCGATTTCTTCTAGCGTTAATGGATAACGACCGTTTAAGCCGTAGTACAAACGCACCACTTCGCCTTCTCGGATGGTGAGTGTGGAAAGTGAACGTTCGATGTCTTTTCTCAATGAATCCGTAACCAATTCTTTTTCTGGACTATTCATGTAAGTATTTGGTAATACATCGTACATGCTTGAAGATGATTCATCATTTTCAGAAAGTGGCGCATCCATTGAAAGGTGGCGACCAGAATTGGATAAGGATTGGCGCACTTCGTCGGCAGACACTTCTAAAAATTCACCCAACTCTTCAGCTGATGGCGGACGTTCAAACTTTTGTTCTAATTCAGAATATGCTTTGTTGATTTTATTGATTGTTCCGATTTTATTCAAAGGCAAACGCACAATTCTAGCTTGTTCAGCCAAGGCTTGTAAAATAGATTGACGAATCCACCAAACAGCGTAGGAAATAAATTTAAATCCACGCGTTTCGTCGAATCTTTCGGCTGCTTTGATTAATCCTAAGTTTCCTTCATTGATTAAATCTGGCAACGTCAAACCCTGATTTTGGTATTGTTTTGATACAGAAACCACAAAACGTAAGTTGGCTTTGGTTAATCTTTCCAATGCTTTTCTATCTCCATTTCGGATTTTTTGCGCTAAAATAACTTCTTCTTCAGCAGAAATTAAATCCTCCTTTCCAATTTCCTGAAGATATTTATCCAACGACGCAGTTTCACGGTTGGTTACTTGCTTGGTAATTTTCAATTGTCTCATAATTTCTAATTTTAAAGAGTGAAAACACAATTGTTCTTTTTTCTATACGTATAAATTTAAGGAATAGTTTGAAATTCGATGTACAATGTATGTTAAAATGAATATTCAATAATTTAAGTGTACTATTCACTGACTATGAATGAACTTTTTGGGATTTGTTACTTTTGAAAGCTGTATTTTAGGAAATATTCACAAAACTGAGCCGAAAGACAAGGACGTTGGCCTATTTTAGTTAATAACCAAGCTGCATTCGTTGATATTTTGAAACCCTTTATCGCGACAGATTTGAGATTATTAAAGTAACTTTGTCTATTATTTTAAATTATTGAAAATGACAATAGAAGTAAACAGCGTAGTTTCTTTGAATTACAAACTTTCGAACCACAAAACAGGGGAGAAAATTGAAGAAACAAGCTCCGACAACCCAATGGTTTTTCTCTACGGAGTTGGATCCTTGATTCCGGAATTTGAAGAAAACCTTTTTGGTAAAAAAGCAGGAGATTCTTTTGAATTTTCAATTGTTTCTGAAAATGCTTACGGTAATCACAGTGAAGACAATATCGTTGCTATTCCAATTTCTGTTTTCCAAGACGAAACTGGGAAAATCAATGAAAATGAAATCAGAGTAGGTGCTTTGGTTCCAATGTCTGATAACGAAGGAAATCACATGCGTGGTCAAGTGAAAGAAATCACAGCAGAATTCGTGAAAATGGATTTCAATCATCCTTTGGCTGGAACAGATTTGCATTTTATTGGTGAAATTTTAGATATTCGCCAAGCAACAGCAGATGAATTAGCGCACGGACATGTACACGGTCCAGGCGGTCACCACCACTAGAAATCGATATTCGTACATTTTGAAACCGAAAATTCAGCTCTTGTTTTTCGGTTTCTTTTTTTAAATCAAATCACATGATTCAATATACATTTTCAGTTCAAAATCCAGCGCAACAATACATTGCCATTACTACACAATTTGAGTCCAATCAAGCTACTGAAATCATTCAGTTGGCAAGTTGGAGACCAGGAAGGTATGAATTGGGGAATTTTGCAAAAAACGTCAAAGGCTTGAAAGTTTTCAATGAAGATGGAAAAGTGCTTGTCGCAAGCAAAATCAACAAAGACGCTTGGAAAATTGAAACCGAAAATGCCAAACGAATCACTGTACAATATCAATTTTATGCACCAGATTTAAATGCTGGATCGACTTACTTATACAAAGACCAATTGTATGTAAATCCAGTGAATTGCTGCATTTGGGTTCATGGAAAAGAAACGCAACCGTGTGAAATTGATTTAAAAATTCCTGCGCAATACAGCATTGCTACTTCTTTGAAACAAGAAGGACACAAACTATTTGCCGCAAACTACGACCAATTGGCGGATTCACCGTGGATTGCTTCTGCGAATTTACAACACGGTGGATATTTCATCAACGATGTCAAATTCAACATTTGGTTTCAAGGTGAAATAAAAGTTGATTGGGAAAGAATCACCAAGGATTTTATCGCTTTTACCAACAAACAAATCGAAAAATTCGCCGAATTTCCAGTAGAAGAATACCATTTCTTGTTTCAAATCGTGCCTTACAAAGCTTATCACGGCGTAGAACATGAACGTTCTACTGTGATTTTGCTTGGTCCAAGTTACGATGTATTTGATGCGATTTACAAAGAATTACTAGGCGTAAGTTCGCATGAATTGTATCACACTTGGAATGTCAAAGCGATTCGTCCGATTGAAATGTTTCCTTATGATTTTTCGAAAGAAAATTATTCACAATTGGGATATTTATGCGAAGGTGTCACCACTTACATGGGTGATTTATTTTTGTACAAAAGCGGCGTTTTCACCTTTGAGCAATATGCCTTAGAATTGAACAACCAATTGCAAAAACACTTTGATAATTTTGGAAGATTTCAATATTCCGTGGCGCAATCGTCGTTTGACACTTGGTTAGACGGTTACGTTCCTGGAGCACCTAATCGCAAAGTTTCGATTTATACTGAAGGTTGTTTGATTGCGTTGGCCACAGATGCATTTATTGCCAAAAATTCCAAAGAAAAATACAAACTAGACGACGTTATGCGATCTTTGTATTTTGACTTTTTCTTGCAAGGAAAAGGTGTTTCTGAAAGCGATTACAAGGAAACTATCGAAAGATTTGCTGGAGCCAAAATGGATGAAATTTACACCAATTTTATATACGGAACAGCACCTTTTGAATCGATGTTGACCGATACTTTTGAATACTTAGGTTTAGAAATGAACCACAAACCTTCTCCAAAATACAGTTTTGGAAAATTAGGTTTCAAGTCGATTCCTCAAGGATTCAATTTTATTGTGAAGGCAATTTATCCTGGAAGTCCAGCGGAATTGGGTGGAATCATGTTGGAAGATGAGATTATTGCTATCAACGGCTACTCTTGCGGTGGCGAATTAGACAAATGGTTGAACTATTTTGACATGGATGGCAAAATCATCACTGTAAGTAGAAAAGGCCAATTGATTGAACTTTCCTTGCCAGAAGTGAATCGGAATTTCTATTTAGAATACAGTGTTTCTAAAATTGGAAACCCAACGAATCATCAGAAAAAAGCATTTGATTTTTGGATGAAATAGATTTTAAACTATTTCTTCTCCCATTGTTTTTTCTCTTTGTTCCAAGTTGAAACATTATCCATAAAATCTTCTAGTCGCGCAGGAGTTGTAAAATCTTCCTTTGTCAAAGGTTCGTTTTCGTCAGAGAAAGTATATTCCGTTTGATACATATACATGCTCGCTCCTGGATTGGTATGCACAGAAACTTGATGCACTGCGCCGTTTGGATGAAAAGATTTGATTTCTACTGACACAGAATAGCTTTTAAAAATAGATTCAAACTCATAAGTCAAATCACCTTTTAAATCATACAATTTGAATTCTTGACGGTCATCTTTCCAGGCAGAAATATGAAGTGAAACCAATTTTGATTTGTTGTAATAATATGTTTTCTCCTTTCTTCGCTCATCCACCAAAACTTGATGCTGAACTTTAATTATTTCTTCTTTTGGTTTTTCTTTAGGTATTTTCTTTTCTATTTGATCAACCTTTGTGGGAATTATTGTTTGTTTGACCTCTGGAATCACAGGCACTTGATCAGGCTGTTTGTCCTCCTTTTCTAAGAGTGTTTTAATCTCTTTTAATTCCTTTGAAAGTCCTTTCAATTGAGCACGCAAATTGTCATTCTCAGCGTTTGATGCAGTTGAATTTGGGTCAACTTGTTGCTTACAAGAAGCTAAAAATCCGATTATAAAAATGAATAGATAATTTTTCATAGTTTCTGCCATTCCAAATACCGTGCATTTTTTTTCAAAAAAAAAGTCTCCCGATTGGAAGACTTTCATTTCAATATTATTTGATTAAAATTTATAACTCACACCCAAACTTGGCAAAGCTGGGAATTGATAGATTTTTTGATTTGTAACACGATTCACATAAAACAAATTCTTTCTGTCGTATAAGTTTGTAACACTCGCTACGATTTCCATTACCGTTTTATTTTTGAATGTAAAATTCTTTTTAACTGTAATGTCTAAACGGTGGTAAGTTGGCAATCTTTTAGAATTGAAATCACCCAACAAAACTGTTACACTATTTGCATTTGAAGTGTTGATATCAGTTGTAACACCATTTTGGAAAGTTTCGTTTTGGTAGTAACCAGAAGTTGGTGTAAATGGCAATCCTGAACCAAAATTCCAACGAACATTTACTTCCAAAGATTTTTTCTTACCGAAAGTATAACTTGATACAACATTCACATTGTGTCTTCTATCAAATACTGGCGCGTATGTTTGGAAGCCATCCCAACGTGTTGATTTACCATAAGAATAAACTGTCCAGATGAAAAGTCTGTCTTTTGAATATTTCACCAATAAATCAGCTCCGTATGATTTTCCAGATTCGATGATAAAGTCTTTTTTGAAAACGTCCGCGACATCCGAAAATTCTGCTACATCATCGTATAATTTATTTTGATTGATGTTACTCAATTGAGTGAAATATTTGTAGTAAGCTTCGATATTGATGCTTAAGTTTTTGTTCAAATCTAATTCGTAACCAACGATTGCATGCCAAGCGTATTGTAAACCATTTTTAACTGTTTTCTCTTTTCCTCCTTCAGTTACAAAAGTAGATTGAAGATTTGTTGGAGAAGAAAGCAAACCATTGAATAAATTCACAACATCTTTATCAGAAGAAGTCGACGTAAAGTTTTGAGAGAATCGACCACCAGAAATTTTCAGTCTCATTTTTTCAGTCATGTTGTATTTCAAACCAAGTCTAGGCTCTGGAGAAATAACACCTCTTGATGCATAAGCTTGTGCTCTGAAACCTGGTTGAATTACCCAACGACCTTTGATCACACGGTAATTCACGTAACTTCCAACTTCGAATGTAAAATTTTGATCTTCAATTTTTCTTGCTGCTTCGTTATAAGTCAAATATTTAGTTTGGAAACCATTGATATTAACTCCAACATCAATTTGACCTTCATTTTTTTGGAAGAAAGTGAAATCGAATCCTAAATCTGCACCACCGATTGAACTTGTTCTTTCTGGCAATCCTTTTTCTAAGAAACTCAAAGAGTAATTCGAAGCATTCAAATGTCCACGGATAAAAACTGGTGAGCCAATTGGAACCAAAACAAAGTTCATTCCTCCACCCGCTTGCGTCCAACCTAAGTCAGCAACATTGGTGTATTTTACTTTGTCGCTGTTACTAAATCCAAAAAAACTAAATTTTGAACCACCGTGCGCATTCAATGTAATTTTACCATATAAATCTGTGAAAGCAAATGGCAAACCGTTACCATTATTCACTCTTGGATATAAATTTTCAGATGTATAATCTAATAATGAATGCTTTGCAGAAAAAACGTAAGATGCTTTACTCGGTTTTCCGTCGATAGATCTTTTAAAAGGACCTTCTAACACCAATTTTGCCAAGAAAGGACTGACAGAAACTTTTCCACCAAAACTCTTTCTATCTCCGTCTCGGTATGTAATGTCCATAACAGAAGAAATTCTTCCACCATATTTAGAATCAAATCCACCAGTATAAATATCAACATTCTTAATCAATTCAGTTTCGAAGATTGAGAAAAATCCGATAGAGTGAAAAGGGGTGTAAATAGTCATTCCATCCAACAAAATTTTGTTTTGAATTGGTGTTCCTCCTCTTACGTATAATTGTCCACCTTGGTCACCTGTAGTAGTTACACCTGGCGTAACACTCAACGCTGCAACAACATCACTTTCACCACCTTGACTAGGAATTCTTTCTACTTCTTTTTTGCTTAACCTAATTTCTGAATTTCCTACTTGAGTAGTTTTTTGTTTTTGAGAAGCGCTCACTTCTACTTCGCCCAATTCCTCTGCAGCTTCTTCAACTTCAAATTCTAGATCGATAATTCCTGTTGCTTTTACTACGTCAACTTTTTTCTCGATTTTTTTGTAACCATCATTGTCGATTACTAGATTATATTTCCCGATATTCAACTTAGGAATGGAGAAAAATCCATTTAAATCTGTAGTAGCTCTAAAGGCAGTTCCTGCTTCATTGACAACTTTTACTTTGATAAATAAAGCTGGTTCACCGTTTTTCTTTTCACGAATATATCCTCTAATTGTCGCAGACTGAGCCATTGACAAAAAAGTAATAAAAGTAAATGAGAGAAATAAGAAGAGTTTTCTAGTCTGCATATTGTAATTTCTATTGAGTTTTAGCAATTTTTAGCATTGCGAAAGTACATAATTAAAATTTCTTTTAGAAAGATTTTCAATAAAACTAGTAAAGTCGCTATTTGATTGAGTGAACTGTAATATTTAACTTTTTTGTTTCAAATCGATAAAATTAAAACGTCAACTTTTATTATTCAATGCATTTTTTGCCTGATTCCAATATTCATCTAATTCATCTAATTTCATGGAAGTCATTTCTTTTTGCTCTTCGGCGATTTTATTTTCCATCCATTGAAAACGTTTGATGAACTTTTTATTGGTTCTTTCTAAAGCATTTTCTGGATTGATATGGATGAATCTTGCATAATTGATCAATGAAAAAAGTACATCACCAAACTCATTTTCAATTTCTTCTTGATTTTTGATATCGACAGCTTCGTTCAATTCTCCAATTTCCTCTTGCACTTTTGCCCAAACTTGGTCTTTATTGTCCCAATCGAAACCTACTCCCCTCACCTTTTCTTGTATTCTTGCTGCTTTAACCAATGCTGGAAGTGATTTCGGAACACCTTCTAAAACTGATTTTTTACCCTCTTTTAATTTCAATTTTTCCCAATTGGCCTTTACTTCTTCCTCTGTTGTAGCTTCAACATCACCATAAATGTGCGGATGACGGAAAATCAATTTTTCACAAATTGCATTCAAAACATCAGCTACATTAAAATCGCCTGTCTCTGACCCCAATTTGCTGTAAAAAACCAAATGCAAGAACAAATCACCCAATTCACCTTTGATTCCGTTTAAGTCTTTGTCTAGAATTGCATCAGCCAACTCATACGTTTCTTCAATCGTTAATGGACGAAGTGTTTCAAAAGTTTGCTTTTTATCCCATGGACATTTTTCACGCAAATCATCCATGATATTTAATAATCTTTCAAATGCTTGTAATCTTTCGTCCATGAGTTATTTTTTAATATTCAAATTTCTAAACTTTCTCGCGAAGTTATGTAGAATTGAGATTATATATACATTTGCCCTATGAGAATGACATTTTGGCTACTATTTGGTTTCATCATGTTTTCATTTTCCAGTGTTTCTCAGAAAAGAGAATGGGGAATTGAAATGAATCCAAAACTTGGTTTTTTATTAGCTCACAGAGGTGTTATGGGGCACTTACCACGTGAACATGCAATCGGAGGTGAAATCACATACTTCATTTCTACGAACGGAACAAAGAATTACCATAAAGCATATAATTTTCCAAAAGTTGGCTTAACTTTATTCGGAAGCACGGTCGGAAATAATCGAATTTTAGGGCAAGTTGTCGGAGTTTACACTTTTATCGATTTTCCATTCAAAAAAACCAATTCCTTTGAATTATCTGGAAGATTAGGCGCTGGTGGCAGTTGGAATACCAAGGTTTTTGACCAAGACTTGAATCCCAAAAATGTGGCAATGAGCACACATGTAAATGCATTGATTTGTTTTGGATTGAGAAGTAGATTTTATTTGGGAGAAGCAAAAAAAACACATATTATTGCTGGTATTGATTTAACACATTGCAGTAATGGATCAACAAAAGTTCCTAATTTAGGAATTAATTTACCTTACATCAGTTTAGGTTTGGGACATACTTTTCATCAAGTAGAAAAAAGTAAATCACCTGATTCTTTTGTACCGAAAAAATGGAATTTAACAGCAATAGGAATTATTTCTGCCAAAGAAGTTTTCCCTACGGGAGGAAAAAAATATCCTATTTATGCGCTTTCTTTGGTTGGTAAAAAAATATTTACGCCAAAAACTGGGATGGAATTGGGACTAGATTTCATTTACAAAACGAGTATCAACGCGTACAAACCACAAATTCACAAAACGAAAGAAGGAATCGCTCAAATTGGTCTTTATTGTGGATATGTTTTACCTTTAGATAAACTACAATTTGTGCTAGGAATGGGATTGTATGTCAGAGATGAATATTTTCCTGATAGCAGAATGTATCACCGATTAGGTATGCGTTATCAATTGACAGATAAATTATTACTCAACTTTACATTGAAAACACATTGGGCGAAAGCTGACTATGTTGAATATGGAATTGGTTACACATTTTAAGAAATAGAAAAATGAAAAATTTAATAATCCTTTTCGTTCTTACTTCATTCATTTTAGGCAGCTGTAAAAAAGCTGAAAATAGAAGTTGTTTCAAATCTATCGGGAAAAACACGGAAAAGACTATTGCAGTACCGAGTTTTGACAAACTATTTTTAAAAGAACACATTGAATATCTTTTAATTCAAGACAGCACAGATAAATTAGTCATTAGAGGTGGTGAAAACTTGGTAAACTTTATCAATTGGAGCATTGATAACGATGGTGTTCTGTACATTGAAAACAAAAATAAATGTAATTTTTTAAGAAAATTGGATCAAATTATTACTTGTGAAATACATTTTACGAGTCTATCTAATGTTCAATTTGAAGGTACGGAACCGATGAAAAATATTGACACATTAAATGTTCCTTATTTTGTGATGATGATTCGAGATGGTGCAGGCTCGGTAAATTTAACTTTAAAATCTTTGATTATTAATGCTGATATTTCTCACGGTTGGGGCGATTATACCCTTTCAGGAACAACAGATTACGCAAGAATTTCAGCAAGAAGCAATGGTTATTGTGACGTGCAAAATTTAAAAATAAAAGATTCAGTTTTTGTGTCAAGTGAAACTGTCGGAAAAATCATTTTAAACGCCAACGGAATCCCTTTAAATGGTGAAATTAAATCATTTGGCGATATTTGGTATTATGGAAATCCTACTTCTATTTCAGTGAAAGAAATAAGTACTGGGAAATTGATCCAAAAATAGGGCTTTTTGAAAACCTTAACGACTAAACTTGTAGTTTTATAACAATTTTAATCACTTTCATCTAAAAAAAAACAATAATTGTTTGTTTTTTTGAAATCATTAACTATATTCGTTCGAGACAATCGAATTAATAATCAATCAGATAATTGTTTTATGTTTGGTTTTTATGTTTTTTGAATTACGCGTAATTCAAAATTAGTGACTGTCTAAATTCTTACTGGCTTGCTGATGACGGAGATTCAATTTTAAATATTTTTAAAATGAAAACGAAACAATTTAGCTCAAATAATCGCACAGAGATTATTCAATATATAAAGCAATTTAATCTCACTGATGAAAGCCTTGTTTTCATTTTTTCAGATAAACAATTTTTAAATTCTGAAATTTCCGTTGCCTTAAATCAAAAATTTAAATCAATCCCTATAATTGCTTGTTCAACATCAGGAGAAATCGCTGGAACGAATGTATATGATGGATATTTCGCTATGACTTCAGTTTCATTTGCACATACACAAGTGAGATTAGAAAGTCTCAATATTGATCAAATCGAAGATTCATACGCTATTGGCCAAAAATTGGTGAATGCATTAATGCAAGATGATTTAAAGCATATTTTCGTACTTTCAGATGGTTTGCATGTGAATGGAACAAATTTAGTGGATGGAATTAATTCTGTTACCAATGGAAAAATTAGTGTTTCTGGCGGTTTGGCTGGAGATAGTGTTCATTTTAATTCAACATTAGTGGCCAACGAAACTGGAGAATTCAAAGAAAATACAATTTCTGCCGTTGGATTTTACGGAGACAGAATAAAAATTCAATGTTCATCTGAAGGAAGTTGGGAAATTTTCGGAAAAGAAAGAATTGTTACTAAAAGTGATCAAAATATTGTTTTCGAAATAGATCATAAACCAGCTCTAGAATTGTATAAATCTTATTTAGGTGACAAAGCCAAATATTTACCTAGTTCAGGTCTACTTTTTCCGTTATCATTAGAAACACAAGAAGGATCTGTGGTTCGAACTATTTTGGGGGTAAACGAAGAAGAAAATAGTATCCGATTTGCTGGAAATATTCCTCTGAACTCTTCTGTCAGATTAATGAAAACAAATATTGATTCTATATTAAATGCCGCAGAACTTGCATCTTTAGAATTATCTAAAAAGAATAAAGAAAAGAATGGCTTGATGATTCTCGTTAGTTGCATCGGCCGTAAACTCGTTTTAAAACAAATTGTGCAAGAAGAAGTTGAGTGTGTAACCAAATATTTCGATGAAGACTTCTGTTTTTCAGGTTTTTACTCTTATGGAGAACTAAGTTCAAGTAAATCAAACAATTGTGCATTGCATAATCAAACAATGACGCTTACGCTAATCACTGAAAACTAGTTCATCGATGTTCAAAAAAGATACACATAGGCTGCTGAGACGACAATTTGAAACTCATTGTAAAGACGAGGAGTTATTAAACAATTTGTTGAAAAATCCGCATTTTGAATCGTTTATGAGATCGATTAATCAAGCCTATTTTGAATACGATGATGACAAAAAATTGTTAGAAAATATTGTCCAAGAAAATCAAGAAGAACTGTTTAAGGTAAATGAGGAATTAAAAGAACTAAATCAGAACTTAGAAAAACATGTAGAAGAAAAAACACAAAATCTTCAATCCGCGTTTCAAGAGTTAGCTGCAAAAGAAAAAAGAATCCGATCTATCATTGAAAACATTGCTGAAATCATCTTGATTGTTGATGATAATTTAGATGTTAAATTTGTAAGTGAAAATTTTTACGAAAAGATTAAAACTACAAATGAATCAATAGTCGGAACAAATCTAAATTCACTTTTTAATAAAAATCAGCTCACAGAGTTAAAAAAAATATTGAAGGATGAAAATGCGATGAATAACTATTTTCAATTTTCATTTCCAAATTTAGAAAATACTTCCACCAAATTTGAAGCAAACCTTACCATCAATAATGAGGGATCTACTATTGAATTTGTAATCACACTTCGAGATGTCACAGAAATCCGAAAAATTCAAAATGAAATTAAAAATCAAAAGGAATTTTACGAAAACATCTTAGCAAATATTCCCGCTGATTTAGCCATTTTTGATTCTGAGCATCGCTATGTGTTTCTCAACGACAAAGCCATTCAAGACCCCGAATTAAGGGCAATTATCATTGGTAAAACTGATTTTGAATATGTTGCTCAAAGAGGAGGTTCGCTTGAAATGCCAACATTGAGACACGAGCTATTTTTGGAAGCCATTTCGAAAAAAACAACGATCCCATTTGAGGAAAAATTAAAAGACAAATTAGGAAACCCGAAATACATGCTCCGTCACTTCACTCCTATTTTCAATTCAGACAATGAATTAAAAAATATGATTGGATTAGGAATTGAGATTACAGGACGCATCTTGGCTGAACAAAAAGTTGAGGAATTGAATCAAAATTTGGAGGAAATGGTTTCTAAACGAACCAACCAGTTAGAACTTGCTATCAAAGAATTGGATGCATTTTCATATTCAGTTTCTCACGATTTACGTTCCCCACTAAGAGCTGTTGATGGATGGAGTTTGGCTTTACTAGAAGATTTCGGGGAATCACTTGACCCACAAGCTATAGAGTATATAACTCGTGTAAGAACAGAATCCCAACGAATGGCGAATTTAATAGATGATTTATTAAACTTATCAAAAATTGGAAAAGTTCACTTAAATATTAAAAAGATAGATTTTACAGGCTTTTGTGAAAAAATATTTCAACGAGAAATAGAAACAAGCGAAAGGAAAGATTTCCAACTAGAAATTGAAAAAGAATTGATAATCACAGCAGATGAAAATTTATTGGATATTATGATGACTAATTTAATCGCAAATGCCATCAAATTTTCTAGCAAAGTTGAAAAACCGACAATCACCATCGGAAAAATTATTGCCGACGAAAAATCAAATTTATACTTCATAAAAGATAACGGCGCTGGATTTAACGTTAATGTTTCTCATAAACTTTTTGGTGCTTTTCAGCGCATGCACAAGCAGTCTGATTTTCCTGGTACTGGCATAGGATTAGCAACCGTAAAAAGAATTGTAGAACTACATTCAGGACAAATCTGGGCTGAATCTCAAATCAACGAAGGCGCACTATTCAAATTTAAAATTTAACCTAATGTTAGCTAAAAAAATTATTCTTGTAGAAGACAACAAAAGTGATATAGATTTGACTTTGAGAGCTTTTAAAAAAGCGAATATTCAAAACCCTATTGTCATTTTAGAAGATGGAAAAGATGCACTCGATTATCTGTTTTGTCAAGATAAATATGCAGCAAATGACATCAACGAACAACCAGAATTAATCCTATTGGATCTTAAATTACCAATAATCGACGGAATCCAAGTATTGAAAGAAATTAGAAGTAACAAGAAAACACGTCATTACATTGTTATTATTTTAACTTCCTCAAAAGAAGAATCAGACTTAGTCACTAGCTACGATTTAGGAGTAAATAGTTACATCAGAAAACCTGTCGACTTTACTGAATTTGTAGATGTAATCAAGCAAATTGGTGTCTATTGGATATTATTAAATGAGTCACCAAATTCAATTAATTAATGTAGTTATGAATACTCAGATTTTACTCATAGAAGACAATGATAACGACTCATTATTGATTCAACGTCAACTCAATAAAACGAAAAAAGCATTTGATTTTACGAGAGTTGAAACTTTTTCAGAATTGCTAAACGCACTTGCATACAATAATTATGACTTGGTGATTTCCGATTATAATTTATTAGGATTTGATGGTCTAGACGTTCTAAAACTTTTGAAATCAGAAAAAAAAGACATTCCGTTTTTGCTCGTTTCAGGAACGATTGGTGAAGTGGCTGCTGTGTCAATTATGAAAGCTGGCGCTTGTGATTATGTCATGAAAGACAATTTGATTAAATTACCGCAAGTTGTAAAAAAAGAATTAGATGATCATAAAATTAGACAGCAAAACAAAATTCTTGAAACAAAATCAATCAAACTTTCGGAAATTATTTCTTCTGCAGGTGACTTAATTTTAACATCAGACTTGAATCTAACAGTAAATTATTTAAATAAAAAGGCAGAGCAATTATTGAAATTAAACCTCAATAATGGACCAATCAATTTTAGAAGCTTTTTGAGCCCGATATTTAATCAGCAATTTTTTCAACCTATTCTAAAAAAAATACAAGAAAAAGAATCATGGAATGGAGAATTGGTTTTAATTACGGCGGATGGAGATGAAATTCCAGTACTTTGTTCGTTTGTTTTTCACAAATATGGTGCACTGTCAAACGAAATTTCAATAATCGCAAAAGATATTTCATTTATTAAAGAACAAGAAAAAGAGATTCTAAAATTAAATCAAACCTTAGAAGAAAAGGTCATTTCAAGAACCAATGAATTAAATGAATCATTAAATGAAATTACGTACAAAAACCAGCAAATTCTAGATAGTATAAACTATGCGCATCGTATTCAAGATTCATTGATTCCGAAAAAATCAGATTTACTTGAAATTTTTCCAGATTCATTTTGCTTTTTAAAACCGAAAGACATTGTAAGTGGCGATTTTTTCTGGTGCCATCAAGATGAAAATTATAAATATATTTCTGTTATCGATTGCACAGGACATGGAGTACCCGGAGCACTTTTATCTATTGTAGCGAATCAAATCATTAAAAAAGGGGTTGTAGACAAAAGATATACTGATTCGAACCAAATTTTGAATTACATCAATTTCAAAGTAGATTACAAATTTCGTTCTACCAATCCTGAATTCAATATCAATGACGGAATGGACATGGCTTTCTGTGTCATAGATGAAGCAAAACAACAAATTTCTTTTTCCGGTGCAAACCGACCTGCATGGATCATTTCTGATGCTGAAATCATTGAATTTAATGGGACTAAAAAGTCAATTGGACTGACGGATTTACAAAATTCAAATCAAAATTTTGATCATTTGATCATCAACTACAAAAAAGGCGACCGACTTTATTTATTTTCTGATGGTTATTACTCTCAATTTGGAGGAGAAAGACAGAAAAAATTAAATAAAGAAGCATTTAGAAGGCTAATTATTTCGACGAGTACAAATATTCATCAACAAGAAGAAAAATTAAATGACCATTTCAACCAGTGGAAAGGAAAATTAGAACAAGTGGACGATGTTTGTGTTGTCGGAATCCAGCTGTAATAGCTTATTCAAGGACAAATACTTAACTCTTTGTTACTCAATTAAGGTTCGATCACTATTTTTTGAACTGCTTTTTCATAAGAAGTTTCAATTGTTAGCATAAATGTCCCACCATTGTCTAGATTTCTAATCTTGCGGTGATAATGATTGTCACCCAGTTGCGCATTTATGATGGTCTTTACTTCTATTTCTTTTCCTTGAATATTATAAAGAGATATTTTTACATCCGTATTTTTGCTCAGAAAATATTGTACCTCAAATTCCCCATCGCTTGGATTCGGCATAACTTGCATTTTTAGAGTCCCAACACTTTGCTGATTCAATTGATCTATCCCTGAAGTCGATTTTTTAACAACATAAACTTTAAAAATTTGACTACTTGCATTACTTTCAGATCCAGTATTGGTAAAGAATATATTTGCAGCAGAACTACTTATTCCACCGTAAATATAGCCTACCAAAGTACTGTCTTGTGTAAATTCATCCAATTTAAAAACCTCATTTTCATACTTCGGAACAGATTTAATAGGAATTAATTCAGCCCCCGTTCCAAGAAGTGAAGGCATTTCTATCGGCAATTTATACTCGGCCATATTCCCGCTAGCATCGCGCGTCACTCTCGCTATAGTTTTTACAAAAGGTACATTATTGTCTTGAACCAAAATTCCAGAACTGTCATAATATTGAGCAATTCCTCCGAAAAAAACACTGTGCATCGCATTGTTCATCTGTGAATAAAGTGGTAAAACAGCACAGTGATAATGATTGTAATATTGCTGAAATGAATTGTTTACCACATAACCAATGCTGTCAATATTTACGCAATTTAGATATGGTAAATCTACATTTGGTTGAAAAACTCCTGAAAATGCAGTCAATCCCTCAGCACCTGTTGGCAAAATTTGAGCAACAACATTATAATCTCTTCGATGTAAATTAGTTGCATCAGTTAAAGTTGGCAAATGATTGACTGTCAAAATTACTCCGTCATCAATTAAATTGAATTTTCTAATTGAATTGGTGTAAACTTGAGTGTAGGAACCGCCTCCCATCGGATTATAATTGCCATCAAATTTATTTCCTCCAACCAAATAGTAAGTGTTATTAATTTTTTTGAGGTGACCACCAGTTACTGCAAATTGGGCATCTGTTATTTGCCTAAAATTAACTTCAATATTTGAACCATTGATTATAGCATCTATTAAATTTGGAACATCAATTGCTGTTAGATTTTCAAATGTTTTTCGGGAAGTTGTAGCGTTGTTGTATCCGTATCCACCAATCAAATATAAGAAATCGCCTTCTTGATGAAACTCCATATTCGTTGAACTTAACTGTTCTTGAATCGCAATTGGAAGCGACGAGATAGGCGAAGTCCATTTTTGAAGTGAAATTGGATCAATAACCAATATTTGATTGTTATTCCCTGCTATATCAAATGATGCAAACGGTTGACGTTTGTGCAAACCATCTAATCTTCCACCAACAATCAACCATTTACCATCGTGTTGTCCGAATGCATAAGCCTGTATACCGCCGAGGGAATCAATATTAAGCGGTTCAAGATAAATTTCAAAAGGTGACTGGGCTGTTGAACTAATGCCTGAGAAAACCAAAAACGCAACGATGACGAACTTATTAAACATTATTTATATGATAAAAAACAATCAAATTTAAGGATTCGCAAATCAATATTAAGTGACTTTTGTCACACACGCATAAATTAAAAATTATAGAAAAGTGATAATTTAATATTATCGTTGAACTATGGCTAAAAATTGAATTAAAATTCTGACCAAAAATAACTTTTATACTTTAGATCAAATAAAAAACTCTATCCACTGTGTTTTTTTATTTGATTTTCGGAAAAATCATAACTGCGGTGAAATAGCTTTTCTGCAAGTTACGATTGTATGTATTTCCGTTTGACCTGATGACCTTTCATATGAAACCTTCTGCACTGTAATATTCTCGAAATGATTTCGGATAAGTATATTTTCAATTGCGCTCAAATCATGAAAATAAAAGAAAATCTGAACCCCACTACTTCCAACCTGAATGCCGGAATCAAGACGGTTTCCTTCTACAAAACTCAGATAAAAAACCCCATTTTCATTCAATAAATTGCTACAATCTCCTACAAAAGTAGTTGTCTCTTCGATGGATAAATATGGCAAACAAAATCCTACCAAAATCGCATCAAACTTTGTTTCTATCTCTGAAACTTTTCTGCAATCCATTACTTCAAAACTAACAACAGCATCAGACCTATTGTCAAAATCAGTATTTTTTTTTGCCAGTTCAATCATTCGCGGTGCAACGTCAATCGCTAAAATTTGAGATTGTTTAGATTTAGAAAGCAAATATTTAGTGATATTACCAGGCCCACATCCTACTTCCAAAATCCTCGGTTCTTCCACAATTATCAAATCCAAGAAATAATCATAAGTTTGATTATAAATATCCAAATCCATGAATTTACTTTCATACAAATCTGCAATTTTATTCCAGTTTTGAAAAGTTTCTTCTTTAGTTTCCATGATAGATAGTTTTAATAAAACTGACCAAAATGCCATAATATACCTGAAGGATCATGTAAAAAGAACTCTTTACCCCAATCTAAATGTCTAATTGGAACCAACCTGACAGTGTCATATTTTGCTGGCAAATTTAATTCCAACATATCTAACCAATGTTTTTCTAAGTTTTCGACTTCCATGAAAATCATCGTATTGTCAATCCAATCTTTCACAAAAGCATCTTGCAAGTAAAATCCAAATTCGGAAATCGAAAAATAGCTCAAATTACTTGCAATGGCAGTTTCTAAAAACCCTAAATCCAGATAAAACTGTCTTGAAATTTCAAAATTTCTAGCACCAATAAAAGGTCTAATGGATTTTATTTGTTTTTTCATCTGAACAAATATTAAATGCTACATATACTTCCAATTCTGTGGTTTTCCTTCTTGCAAATTGTCAATCATCTTTCGTACTCTTTTCAATTTTGTGTTCTCGGTTTTTGCTTCTAAAACCCAACGAATATATTCTTTCTTATGACTTGGTGCAAGTTTATCAAAATTCTCTTTGGCAATCAAATCGGTTGCTAAAAACGCTTGAAATTCATCACTAATTTCAATCTCTTCGCTTTCTTTCGTTTTTTTGACGATTGTTTTTCCAGCATCCGTTAGTTCCATTGCCTCTTTGATCATTTTGGACAAAACCACTTCTTTAGGCAGTTCTTCAAATCGGGTGATTTTACCCAAATCTCCCATTCCATCTTTGTTTGAATCGGTAGTTTTCATGTGTGCTGCCAACCAAAAACCAAAACTGCAATGATTTTTAAATGCCGCCATGTTGCAAAGAATTTTGCCTTTGTACATAAAAACAGGGAAATTCCATTTGATTGTTTCTTCAATTTCAGGACAAAAAGTATGTACTGTTTCCCTCAAAAAATCTAAAATCTCGTGCGCAAACGGCGCTGATTTCTCAATATATTCTGTGACTCTGATATCTGTTTTCATAATATTTTGCAAAAAAAAAGACTATCTATTACTAGACAGTCTTTACTATTTCTTTGAAAAAAATCTTATTTTTTCTCAGCACCAGCAGCGCAAGCTTTTTTCTCACCAGCAGCACAAGAAGTTTTTCCTGCACAGCAGCTACCTTTTTTAGATTTTTTCTTTTTCTTTTTATCGTCGATTTTTTTAACCTCCATTTTGTTACCACTAACAGCTGCAATTGCTGTAGAAGTTAATGAACCTGTAAACAACATCAATGATAATACTACAAACGCTTTTTTCATAACAATCTATTTTATAGGATAAATTTACAAATATTTATTTTAATTCTGCAAGTTTAGTAATTCTTCCTTTGACAACATCGTCAATTTTAACATTTATTTCACTTCCAAGCGGCAAAAACACGTCAATTCGAGAACCAAATTTAATAAAACCAAATTCTTCGCCTGTTTTTACTTCTTGTTCAGGTTGAACATAATAGCAAATTCTACGCGCTACTGCACCAGCAATTTGGCGAAACAAAACACTTTGTCCATTTTCATGTTCAATCACAAAAGTACTTCTTTCATTGTCAGTACTGCTTTTTGGATGCCAAGCAACTAAGAAAAGACCTTTGTGATATTTTACATACTTTACAATCCCTGAAATGGGATTGAAATTCGCATGCACATTCATTGGCGACATGAAAATTGAAATTTGGATTCTCTTGTCGTGAAAATACTCTGTTTCTTCCACTTCTTCAATCACAACAATTTTTCCATCAGCAGGACACATAACGTCGTTGATATCATATTTGCAAGTAATGTTTGGGACTCTGAAGAATTGAATGATTAAATAAGCCATCACTACCGCACCTGCGCTCAGTAATAAATATAACCACAACCAATCTAAATAAGTGTATAAAAAGTAGTTTCCCAATTGAATCAATCCTAAAATTGTAAGACCAATCGCAATGATTAAATATCCTTCTCTGTGTATTTTCATTTCAAAAATTTGGGTCAAAAATAGGTATAAAACAGCCACCAACAAAAGAAAAATGGAACTGTAAACAAGACTGCATCAAATCTATCTAAAATTCCACCGTGTCCAGGCATGATATTTCCTGTGTCTTTGATGTTCAAACTTCTTTTAAAAAGTGATTCTAATAAATCTCCATAAATCGCTCCAGGTGCTATAATCACTGCTGAAACACCCCAAAAAAGATACTTTTGACCATTAAAATAAGCTATAACTAGCGCAACAACAAAGGTCATCACGATACCACCAATTGTACCTTCCCATGTTTTATTTGGGGAAATCCTTTCAATCAATTTTGTTTTTCCTAGCCAGCGACCAGTCAGATAAGCAAAAGTATCATTGGTCCAAATCAACAAAAACATGAATATCAATGTGTAAGATTCAATTGTTTGTACTTGCATGAAAATCATCAAGACAAAAGGAACAACAACATACAAAAACCCTAAAAACAAGACGCCTAAATTGAGTAGCGGATTTTCTTTCATGCGCCAGAGTTCTGCCATCATGCTTAAAAACAAAAGCGGTATCGTGAATAAAATATAGATTTCAGGAATCAATCCTAGGTGATTTGCACCGAAAAGGGCAAAAATTGTAAAACCTACAAAAGTTCCTAACAGCGGAGAAACTGAAACCGTTTTCGAGCTTTTAAAAAGATTATAAAATTCATTTAAACCCAAAAGTGTGAATAGTCCAATACAACTTACTGTAGTTAGTAGATTATAACTTAAACTGCCAATAACTAACGCTACAAAAACAGCTCCTGACAACGCTCTTACTAGAATATTATTCATCGTTTATTTTTAAAATAAGAATCCCGTTTAGCCAAAAACCAAACGGGAATACTTGAATTATTTTAATTAAATTTCAATACTGAAATGAAACTTACTCTTCTGTTTTATCTTTATTTTCAGTTGAATCTTGTTCTTTTGAATTTTCAGGTTTCAAAGGTTCAACTTTCATTTCGATTTTGCTTTCTGAAGCAGATTTCGCTTCTTCATTTTCGCGTGTTTCTTTCGCTTCTGATGATTCTGCCAGTCCAGCAACAAACTCCTCACCTGACATTTCAGAAGGTTCCCAAGCACGTTTTCCGAAAATTTCTTCCAAATCTTCTTTAAAAATCACTTCACTTTCAAGCAATTTTTCAGCTAAAGTGGTCAATTTCTCTTTGTTTTCAGTCAAAATTTGAAGTGCTCGTTTGTATTGCGTTTCAATCAATAAACTAACTTCTTCATCAATAACTCTGGCCGTTTCTTCAGAATATGGTTTCGTAAAACTATCTCTTCCTTGAGAATCGTAGAAAGAAACATTACCTATTTTCTTATTCAAACCATAGATTGAAACCATGGCGTACGCTTGTTTCGTTACTTTTTCCAAGTCACTTAAAGCACCAGTCGAAATTTTACCAAAAATCAACTCTTCTGCTGCTCTTCCTCCTAAAGCAGAACACATTTCATCAGAAATTTGCTCTGTAGTGGTGATACTTCTTTCCTCTGGCAAGTACCAAGCAGCACCTAACGATTGTCCACGAGGAACGATTGTCACTTTCACCAACGGATGCGCGTGTTCAAGCAACCAAGAAGTTGTAGCGTGACCCGCTTCGTGGAAAGCAATGGCACGTTTTTCATCTTTGGTGATGATTTTATTTTTCTTTTCTAAACCGCCAACAATTCTGTCAACAGCATCCAAGAAATCTTGTTTTTCAACATGCGTTTTAGCTTTTCTAGCTGCGATCAATGCAGACTCATTGCATAAGTTTGCGATGTCAGCCCCCGAGAAACCAGGCGTTTGTTTAGCCAAGAAATCAATGTCAATTGAATCGTCTAATTTCAATGGTTTCAAATGCACTTTAAAAATTTCTTTGCGCTCGTTGATGTCTGGCATGTCTACATAAATCTGTCTGTCGAAACGACCAGCACGCATCAAAGCGCTATCTAACACATCAGCACGATTCGTAGCTGCAAGAATAATCACTCCAGAATTTGTTCCAAATCCATCCATTTCAGTCAATAACTGATTCAATGTATTTTCTCTTTCATCGTTAGAACCCATTCCGTTATTTCTTCCACGCGCTCTACCAATGGCATCAATTTCATCGATAAAAATAATTGCTGGGGCTTTTTCTTTGGCTTGTTTGAATAAATCTCTTACACGAGAAGCTCCAACACCTACAAACATTTCAACGAAATCAGAACCAGAAAGCGAGAAGAAAGGAACTTTAGCCTCACCAGCAACAGCTTTTGCCAATAAAGTTTTTCCTGTACCTGGAGGTCCTACTAACAACGCTCCTTTCGGAATTTTTGCACCTAATTCAGTATATTTTTTGGAGTTTTTTAAGAATTCTACGATTTCTTGAATTTCTTCTTTTGCACCATGAAGACCAGCAACATCTGCAAATGTAACGTTCGTAGATTTACCTTTTTCGTATACTTGCGCTCTTGATTTTCCGATATTGAAGATTTGTCCACCTCCGCCACCAGCTCCACCTGACATACGGCGCATGATAACCAACCAAACGACGATTAAAATCACAGGTAAAAGCAAGAAGTTGATTACTGCACCTAGATAATTTTCTTCAACGATCGGTTCAGAATTAATTGTTGGTTTGTTTAACGCTTGTAAAGCTTTGTTTTTCTCATCTAAACGCGTCAAAAAGTTTCCTGGATCAGCAATTTTAAACTGAAAACTAGGATTCATACTTTGTCTCGTTTTCTTAACTGGATTTAAAACCTTTTTGAGTTTATCGAAACTTGGTTTTTTACTTTCAGTGATGAATTTTCTACCTTGTTCAGTGATTTTAAAATCTACTCGTTCACGGTTGACGATTTTAACTTCGCTAACATAACTGGAATCAGCCAAAGTAAAAAATACATCTTGCTTAATTTCAACTACATTTGAGCTACTTGTGAAAATACTGATTGCAATTGCAGCAATTCCAATCAGCGCATATATCCAATATATGTTGAAAGGACTTTTCTTTTTTTCTTGATTTTCTGACATGAAATTGTAAAATAAATGTTGTTAATCCAAATTGGGGATATCTGTTCTGATTGCGTCAGCCCAAAGGTCTTCTAGGTCGTAAAAACCGCGAGAATCTTTGTGGAAAATATGTGCTACGACGTTCACATAATCCAATAAAATCCACTCAGAATTTTCTTTTCCTTCTTGGTGCCAAGGTCTTTCTTGAAGTTCTTTTCTTGTGTGTCTCATCACTGAACTGTTGATACCGTCCACTTGAGTTGTTGATTCACCTGAACAAATCACAAAAAAATCAGTTACTGAATTTTTAACTTCTCTTAAGTCAAGAACAACGATGTCTTTGGCTTTATTTTCTTGCATTCCTTCGACTATGCAATCGCAAAGTACTTTTGAATCTATGTTGTTTATTAATTTATACATTCTATAATTTGTGTTCTTTACAAAATTAATTTAATATTTTAACTTTACGCATTATAAACGCTTCATTCAGCGATAAAGTTTAAACATGATTGGTCGAAAAATCATATTCAAAGAAACGCTTGATTCTACAAACAATTATGCTGCCAAGTTGCTTCAAGCAGGTGAATTGTCTCATGGAACGGTAATAATGTCAGGTGAACAAACTGCTGGTAGAGGTCAAAGAGGCGCTATCTGGGCGGCTGAGCCTTATAAAAACCTCATTTTTACTTGTTTTATGGAATATGATAAATTGTCAGTTGCGAATCATCAATCGATCACACATTTCGTCAGCCTTGCTTTAAATGATCTTTTAAGTTTTTTTGGCATTTCAGCATCTATAAAATGGCCAAATGATATTGTAATTGGCAATAAAAAAATCGCTGGCGTTTTGATCGAAAATCAGTTGGAAAGTACTTTACTCAAAAGCAGTATTATTGGAATTGGATTAAATGTAAATCAAATCGAATTTGGTGGATTCAATGCAACAAGTTTGAAATTGGAAAAAAACGAAGACTTTTCAATAGAAAACGTATCGATGAAATTAATAGAAAAACTTCAAGCACGGTTTAATCAACTGCAATTCAAAAATTTAGAAGGATTAAAAACAGACTACCTGAATCACCTTTGGCTAAAAAATCAACCAAGCATGTTTGAAGATGCAACAGGAATTTTTGAAGGAAAAATTCTTGGAACCGATGATTTCGGAAGACTGATTGTAGAAAAATACTCAGAAGAAAAATTATACGATTTAAAAGAAATTAAATTTCTGGATCGTAATATTTCTGCAATTTGAACGACATGTAGTTGAACAAATTAGTCAATGGCTTGTCAACCAACATTTTCATAAACGCATTCACTTCACCGTCAAAAGCAATGTAACCTTCGGTTTTGTCATCAACTTCTTTCAAATGCACGGTCAACGTAAATGGAAAAGGAGATTTTTCTCCTGATTTCATCACGATTTGCGTTGGTGCTGTTGAATCAATTTGGATCAAAGAAATTAAGAAACCACCTTGCGCTTTAAAAGAACAACTTTTTTCATCTGCTTTCCAGTCACTCATTTTATCTTGAGGCAAGATATGAAACAAGTTTTCAGTATTGATTAAAAAATCAAAAACTGTTTGAGCTGGTGCGTTCACCAATGATTTTGTACTTTCAATTTTCATGCGCTAACTAATTTAGTATGCTAAAATTTGATATTTATTGATTCCAAGCTGAAGGATTTGCTCTCCAAGATTGAAGAGAATCTAAATCACTTTCATTGATGTAATCTTTGCGAATCGCTTGTTCTATCAAAAAATCGTAATTAGTCAATGTTTCAAATGGACAATTTGCTTTTTTAAAGTTTTCTTTAGCAACGTCAAAATCATAAGTGAAAATTGCAACCAATCCTTTCACGTCACAACCAGCTTCACGCAATGCATCAACTGCTTGCAAACTGCTTCCACCTGTTGAAATCAAATCTTCAATTACAACCACTTTTTGACCTTTTTCAAAATCACCTTCAATTTGATTTCCTAAACCATGTCCTTTTGGTGTGCTTCTTACGTAAACAAAAGGAATTCCAAGTTCTTGTGCAACCAAGGCACCTTGAGCAATACCACCAGTTGCTACACCGGCGATAAAATCTGGTTTTCCATATTTTTCCAAAATCACCTCAGAATATGCCTGACGGATAAAAGTTCTAATTGTTGGATAAGAAAGTGTTTTTCTATTATCACAATAAATTGGGGATTTCCAACCAGAAGCCCATGTGAATGGATTTGTAGGTTGCAATTTTATTGCTTTAATTTGTAATAAAAATTCGGCTACTTTTAGTGCTCTGTCGTTATTTAAAATCATGCTGCAAATGTACAAAGTTTTTATTCAAGATAGACCAATCATTTTCATTTCTGTTAATGAAATTTCAAATTATGATGGTTTTTTTATTAGTCATTCTATCGGCGAAAGCCACAACCAATTCATTCTAAATTTAATGAATGATTTGCCCAAAGATGTTCAACTTTATGTGATTGGACAAAATCCAAAAGAAGAAATGATCTCATTTTTTAAAAATTATGAAATCATTGAAGCAGCGGGTGGAATTGTGAAGAGGAACGATAAATATTTATTTATCAAGCGAAACGGAATTTGGGATTTACCGAAAGGCAAGGTTGAACCTAGTGAAAGCACAGTGATGGCTGCAAAACGAGAGATTGAAGAAGAATGCGGAATTAAAAATCCAACAGTCAATGATCTTATTCTAATTACTTATCACACATACACCTACGCTGGAGTTCCAACTTTGAAAAAAACATTCTGGTACGAGTTGTCATACGAAGGATCAAAGAAATTAAAACCGCAAATGGAAGAAGGAATCACAAAAGTAGAATGGATAGAAAAAGACAAAATCGACAAAAAATACAACAAAACTTACGCCTCTATCAAAGATGTGTTAGATGCTTACTTTAAAAAATAATTCTATTTAACTAGATTATATTCAAATATTTAAACAAAATATAAAATTTAAATAATTAAAATAATGTCTAATTTTTTGTTAATTAAAGTCTTTGAATAAGTAGAAAATTGTAACCTTGTATAAAAAAAATAAACTATGAAATCAATATTGACGATGATGGTGCTTGCGGCTTTGAGTTTTTCAGCTGCTGCTCAAGATGCTAAACCAACTGAGAAAAAAGCAAAAACAACAAAAGTTGCTAAACAAAAATTACCAATTACATTCAAAACATTGGAAATTGTAAGACCAAATATAGCTTTTGGAGCTGACGAAACTTTCACATTTGAATTTAAAAACACTGGTAAAACACCAATCATTGTTAGTAATGTGCAAACAAGCTGTGGATGTACGACTGCTGAGAAACCATCTGAGCCAGTTCAACCAGGAAAAAGTTCAAAAATTGCTGTAAAATATGACACTAAAAGAGTTGGTGATTTTACAAAAACAATTACAGTAACAACTAACGTTGGAGATCCAATTGTTTTGACAATCAAAGGTAAAGTTGCACCAGACGGAGGAAATTCAGCTCCAGTTGCGCCAAAACACTAAAATAAATATTCTCAAATATTGAAACCACTTTAACAAATAAAGTGGTTTTTTTTGTGTCCTAAATTTCCAAATTATTTTTAAACACTTTTTCAATTTCGTGAACAAATTTCGTCATTTTGGGCTTTGAAAGTAATGTTTGTTATCTTTGAACTTTAAAAATAATTCAATGTCAAAAGAAGTATATATTGTTGATGGAGTTCGCTCTGCAATTGGAAATTTTGGTGGCACTTTGGCTGCTGTTCGTCCAGATGATTTAGCTGCTCATGTGATGAAATCATTGATTGAAAAACATCCAAATTTAGATTTAAATTTAATCGAAGATGTAATTTTTGGTTGCGCAAACCAAGCAGGTGAAGACAATCGAAACGTTGCAAGAATGTCGGCATTAATGGCTGGAATTCCTATAACGGCTGGTGGAGAAACGGTCAACAGACTTTGTGCTTCTGGAATGGCTGCAACAATCAATGCTGCAAGAGCAATCAAAGACGGAGCTGGAGAAATTTACATTTCTGGTGGCGTTGAAAATATGACTCGCGGACCATGGGTGATTTCTAAAACAAGTTCAGCATTTGGACGAGATGCACAAATGTTTGATTCTTCGTTTGGTTGGAGATTTATTAACCCAAAACTAGAAGCGCTTTATGGTGTTGACAGCATGGGAAATACCGCTGAAAATTTAGCTCAATTGTATAATATTTCTAGAGAAGACCAAGATGTTTTCTCTGCATGGTCACAAGAAAAAGCATTCAAAGCACAACAAAATGGAATCTTGGCACAAGAAATCACTCCAATAGCAATACCACAAAAAAGAAAAGATCCTATTATTTTTGATAAAGATGAATTTATGCGTCCAGAAACTTCATTGGCAACTTTGGGCGGATTGAGACCGGCATTTGCAAAAGATGGAACAGTAACAGCTGGAAATGCTTCTGGATTAAATGATGGTGCTGCAGCCTTATTAATTGCTTCTGAATCTGCTTTAAAATCTCAAAATTTAAAACCATTGGTTAGGATTGTAAGCGCGGCAGTTGCTGGTGTTGAGCCAAGAATCATGGGAATAGGTCCGGTTTACGCTTCTGAAAAAGCATTAAAAAGAGCTGGTTTAACTTTAGATCAAATGGATGTTTTGGAGTTGAATGAAGCTTTTGCAGCCCAAGTTTTGGCTTGTACCCGAAAAATGGGATTGGACGACAATGATCCAAGAATCAATCCAAATGGTGGAGCAATCGCATTGGGACATCCACTGGGAATGTCAGGTGCGAGAATTTTACATGCCGCAGCAAATGAATTAATTAGATCTAACAAAAGATATGCTTTAGTAACAATGTGTATTGGAGTTGGACAAGGGTATGCAACGGTAATTGAACGCGTTTAATTTCAACCTTTCAAAGAAATCGTTCGTTCAAATACATAAATAAAAGCCTATGCGTTTTTTTATTGTTTCCAGTATATTCATTTCGGTACTTCTTGTTTCATGCAGAAAAGAAAAGGCGATTTGGGAATCTGATTGGAGTTTGCCATTGGTAAGCGATACACTTAATTTAAAAAATTTGGTCACAGATTCTTTTTTAGCTGTCAATGGCTCTGGAAATTATCAGTTGGAAATCAATAGAAATATCTTAGACTTAAATTTATCGGATTACATTGAAATTCCTGATACTACAATCTCTCAAAAATATTCGATTGCTTCAGGAAGTTTAAATGTACAACCGGGAACGAGTTTTGTAAACAACAACAAAGACCATCTTTTTGATTTGCAAGGACCCGAATTAAAACGGGTAGTTATATCAGAAGGTAAAATCAAAATCAGTGTTGAAAATCCAATTGAAACAAAAACGATTTTTACAGTTAAATTGCCGAAAGCAAAAAAAGACGGTATTGCAATTTCAAAAACTTTTCAAGCGCCTGCAGGAACCAATGCGAATCCATCTGTTGCCAGTGCAGAAATTGATTTGACAGGATATGAACTAAATTTAACTGGCACAAATGGAGAAGGTTTTAATTTGTTGCAATCTCAAATGATTGTTCAAACAGATGAATCCGGTGTTGCCGTTAGCGTGAATAATTACGATACAACCAAGTTCATCATTGAAATGGAAGGTATCAAAATGAATTATGCGCGTGGCTATTTTGGAAATCTAATTGTGCAAGATACTTCAGATTTATATGTTGAATTTTTAGATAAAATCACGAGTGGAATTTTTGATTTACCTGCTACCAATATTCAATTTATCATTTCAAATGGTATCAAGGTTTCAGCAAGAGCAACGCTTAATTCTTTGACAAACACCAATTCTTACTCTGGCACAAGTGTGACTTTGAATCACCCACAAATGGGCGTTCCATTTATCATTAATCAAGCTACTGGAACTTGGGATTCATTTTTTGCCTCAATCAAAACGATTTTATTTACAAGTTCAAATAGCAATGTTGAGCAATTTATCGAAAATTTGGGCGCGCATCAAAAATTAGATTTCAAGCTTGAACTTAATCCATACGGAAATATCTCAGGTGGTTGGGACGAATTTTTTCCTGACAGTAAATTGCAAGTAATGTTGAAAGCACAAATGCCGCTGAGTGCTTCTTTGACCAATTTAACAATTCAAGATACTTTTGATTTGAACATCGATTCAGACCCAAACAACACACATATCGAGGCTGGAAAATTGAAATTGAAAGTTTCCAATGCATTTCCGTTGCAAGGAGAAGTAAAAATGTTTTTGTTAGATGCATCTGGTCAATTAGTTGAAACCGTGAATGGCTCTGAATTAATTCCATCTTCAGTATACGGAACGTTGATTTCAGGACAACTGCAAAAATCAGATGCAACGATTTATTTTGATTTGAATTCGAACACATTGAGTAAAATTAATTCCATCAAAAAAGTGGTAATAAAAGTTGTTCTAAATACGCCGGATGCTTTGACAAATAACTCCAATTTTGTGTTGATTCCTGAAGGTGCTTTCATGGCGTTTAAATTGGGAACTGCTTTTCAACTTGAAAATCGATTGTAAATGAGAAATACCATTTTATTCTTTTTCCTACTTGGTTTTCAGCAAGTTTTTGGCCAATTGTGGTTGCCGGCTCAATATGATACTACATTGATTCAACAAGAATTCATTTTATCAGGAGACAATGCCTACAATTCAACTTCATTACGCAACAGCATGGCTGATAGATTATTTAATGGTGGAAAAATTTCTACTGAAGTAATCGACAATAGCTACAATGCGCACAAAGGATTGAATCGTTTAGGGAAAAATATTCAAGCTGAATTCGAATATCGCAACTATAAGTCAAATATCTTTGGAAATGAAAATTGGGGATTTCTCGTAAAAGGCGGTTACTATTTTATTGGATCTGCCGCATATTCCGATGATTTATTCGGTTTGGTATTTAAAGGAAATGACCATTTTCTAGGTTCAACGGCTGAATTTTCAGGAACTACTGCCAATATCACTGGTTTTCAAAAAATTGGATTTGGCGTGATTTCCAAAAAAAGTAAATCTTCAATTACTTTGAATTTTGTCAATGTTTCAAATGTGTACAAAGGGCATCTTCGAAATGGATCTTTGACACAAGATGCTGAAGCTACTTCCATTGACTTGAATGTAGACGGCTCATTTTCATTTACCGACAAAAATCAATTTTCAAATGGTTTAGGTGCTGCTGTAGATTTAGATTTTAAAATTCCTTTTCAATGGTTAAATGGACGAAAAGCTTATATCCAATTGCAAGCGAAAAATCTAGGTTTGGCATACATGAATCAAGGAATGAAAAGCTACACAGCAGATTCGATTTACAATTATTCGGGCTTTAACTTTGACCAAATTTTCAATAATCAGTCGTTATTTTCAGGCAATTTTTCAGTGCTCGACACCTTACACATTCAAACTGAAAGGAAAAAAAACTGGATCGCTTTACCTTGTTTATTCCAAGTTGGAAAAATTATAGATGAACATTATCAAGGAAAAGTTCAAACAATATTTGGTTTGAGAGTTTATCCAACTTTGAGTTATACCCCGTTGCTTTATTTGGGCGTTAATTACAGACCAATCCAAATGTTAGATTTAGGATTAATAGCAAGTTACGGTGGATTTGGTGGCTTGCGAGCAGGATTTTATGCAAATCTAAACTTCAAGAAAATCCAAATCGGAGCGGGAACAGAAGACGTTTTAGGGTTTGTTTCCAAAAATGCATTTGGTCAATCATTTAATTTAAGAGTAAGATGCAAATTATAAAAATCCTTTTCATTTTTGGAGTTTTGACGATTACTCAAAATATCCAAGCTCAAATTAAATTTTTCAATATCTATACCAACAATGGATATGATTTTGGTGAAGGCGTTTGTCAGCTTTCAGACAGCAGTTATTTGATTACTGGGTCATCAAGTAGTTTTGGAGAAGCTCCAGCGCAGGCATTCATTTTACACGTCGACAGTTTGGGAAATAGGCTTTGGTCAAATGCATATGGAGGCGCAGAAAGCGATTGGGGACGACGTATTTTCGCTGTTGAAGGCGATGGAATTTATGTCGCAGGATATACCAATTCATTTGGAAACGGATTGTTTGACTTCTATTTTTTCAAAACCGATTTTCAAGGAAATTTACTTTTCGAAAAAACTTATGGAGGTTCAAAATTTGAAAAATTACATGGCGCTGTAATGATGCCGGATACTACTTTCATTTTAGTTGGAGAAACAAGTTCGAATGATACCGAAGTGGAAGACATGTATTTGATGCGATTGAAATCAAATGGAGATACAATTTGGACCAAAACAATTGGCTCCACAGGCAAAGACATCGCTAAAAATGTGAATATTGTGAACGATACCACCTTTATTGTGGTAGGAGATTATTTCGTCACCGATTCTTTGATGCAAAAAGCCATCGTGATGAAAATGAACGTTAACGGAAACATTGATTGGACAAATTACACTGGACAAAACGGAAATTATTCATTAAACGATGTAACAATCAATAATGGGATTGTTCGCGCAGTTGGAAGCAATTTTGTTGTGAACAACGATCTAACACAATTCACCTACATTTATAAATATTTAGCCAATGTAGATGGAAGTTTGATTTTTGAATTATTAGATCAAAGTGGCACCGATGCGAGAATCGATTATTTAACTTCGTATGGAAATCCAACCAAATTTTACATCGCCGAACAGGCAACCAATAGCACAATTCCTGTTTTTGGAGTAGGTGAAGATTGCTTTGTACGCAGGTATTCTGAGTATTTATTTTGGGAGAATTTTCCAGCTCTAAACACTTCAAATTTAGGACAAGATCAATCAAATCAATTTATTCCAACGTCGGATGGTGGCGCAATTTTGGTGGGTTACAATTCCAGTTTTGGCTCAGGAGGAAAAAATATTACGCTAGTAAAAATTGGTCCAAATGACGACTATCCCGCTTCTTATACTGCGCCGATAGAACAAAGCCTATTGTCTGTCGAAACAATCGAAAACGACGAATTACTTTCTATTTTTCCAAATCCAGTAGATGAAATTTTACATCTAGCGTCAACCTATTCTGGTACAATTAAGATGAGTATTTTGGATCTTACTGGGAAAACAGTCTTTGCAAATTCTTTTGAAAGTGATTTGGATGTCAATTTTGAAAATTTCCTCACTGGAATTTACTTTGTTCATATTGAAATAAATGGCAATCAGAAAGTGATAAAAGTCTTCAAAAAGTAAGCATCACTTTAGCAACTCCCCTATTTGCTGAATCGAAAATTTGGATTCCTTCAAAGGGATATACATCACCCAATCGTGCAACATTTTCGGATATTCGAAATAGTTAAATACAATTTTATTCTTTTCAAGCTTTTCTTTCAATGACTGGCAGTCAGCCAGCAAAATATCATGCGTACCGATAAAAATAGAAATTTTCGGCAAACCAGTTAAATCGCCATAAATTGGGCTCACAAGCTTATGTTTGATTGAAATATCCTTCACCCAAGTCGCATGAATCGAAGTTAAATCTTTCACTTTCAAAATCGGATCAACTTTTTGGATAGAATCAATTGCAGGATTGGTTAGACTGACATCCAGCCAAGGAGCAATTAAAATCAGCTGACTGGGTTGCGAAACATTTTCTGTTTTTAGCTTTTGAGCAAAAGCCAGCGCCAAACCTCCACCTGCTGAATCGCCGATAAAAATGATATTTTCTGGATTTACCTCTGACAAAAGTTTTTGATACAATGAATCTAGCATTTGAAACGCATCAGAATAACTAGATTTTGGAGCCAATGGATAATCCGGAATAATTACCGTGCAGTTGGTCGATTGAACCAAATTAGACGCAAAAATCCAATGTTGTTTGAAAATATTATTCACATAGCCACCACCATGCAAGAAAAGAACCGTTTTATTCGATTTACTGGACTTTGGTGACAGCTTAAATACTTTTCGTCCAGCAACAGTTACAGTATCGATTTGACATTGTTTTCTTAAATCTAAAGGAATTTTAGCAGGAAGCGAAACATAATTTGGATTCTCGACATGTTTTTGGATTTTATTGGATGGAAGAAAATTTTTAGCAACAAATTGGACGAAAGAAGCCAATCTTGACGGGCGATGAGGATACTTGTAATAGAAGGAGCTATCAGCAACTTGACTATAAGTGAATGAAACTTGCAGTAGAAAAACGAAAAGCAATTTGAACGGAAGCGAATGCATAATTCAAATGTAAAACTTTATTCCAGAAAAAAAGCTTTCATTTCTGAAAGCTTTGCATTTATCTGTAGCGAGAGGGAGATTTGAACTCCCGACCTCCGGGTTATGAATCCGGCGCTCTAACCAACTGAGCTACCTCGCCATTTTTGCGTTTTCAGCTGAAAATTCAAAACTTTCAGCCTGTTTGCGGCTGCAAATATACGCAAATATTTATTTCAAAATAGCTTAAGATCTATCTTCTTCAAATAAAATTTTGGTGTTGTGTTTCAATGTTCTGAAAATCAAAGAAATTAACAAAGCAATTACGACAACAATTCCATGATTTACTTTCCATTGAACTTCACCTTCAGTAAACCAATCTCTGAAAAAGTCAATAAAAACAAATCCAATAATCGTTGCAGTTACACCAGAGTATTCTCTTCTCATGATTGTTTTCATAGAAAAAGGAATGCTCGTTTTCTCATAATTTTTAAATCCTGGCCAGAAAGCATTTACTTTCATTGACCAATCAACATAAGATTGACCGAATTTTTTTTCCAAAAAGCGCTCTTCTGCGAACATGATTCTTTCGTAGTATAACCAAAACATCAAACTAATTAAAAGCACAAACCAAATATTGAAAGTGTAAACAACAATTCCAATCCACATGAAATAATTTCCCAAATAAAGTGGATGACGAACTGTGGAATAAATTCCTTTGGTGTTTAAAGCTTCTGCAACTTGCTCCTTGGTGTTTCTCCCAGAAGTGTTTTTATTGCTTGTTCCGATCGCAATTGAACGAATTACGAGACCTGCGAAAGAAATAATTCCTGCAACAATTGTGAGAATTAATTTACAATCATCATTTCCTTTAAGAAATTCATAATCAGTAAAATAAATGGTTGGAATTGCCATTAAAAACAAAATAACGGGGATCTGTCCGCGGTATTTAAATAAAAAATTTCCATTTTTTTCTAGTGTGTGTACTAATGCCATTGAAAAGAATTATGTATATTTCAAATCTTCAAATAAAGTGCGAAGGTAATAAAATGAAAAATAGTATGACTGATAAACACAAAATAGAATTAGAATACTTATTAAAAACTTCACCAAAAGTTTTTGAAAACATGGTTTCTACCCCAAGTGGATTGGCTGAATGGTTTGCAGATGATGTAAATATTAAAGAAGATATTTACACATTCTATTGGGATGGAAGTGAAGAACAAGCTAAATTACTGAGTAGAAAAGCTGGTCATCACATGAAATGGAAATGGATGAGACAAGAAGAAGAAGAAAATGATACATTTTTTGAAATTCAATATGAAGTTGATCCAATGACCAAAACCTTGGTTTTACACATCACTGATTTCGCTGAAGAAGATGATGTAGAAGAAGTTACAATGCTTTGGGAGTCATCTATTCAAGAATTAAAAAGAGTTTTAGGGGCTTAATCCAACTACATTAAGCCATTTTTATTTGATAGAGAACATTTTCATTTTAGAAAATTCAAAATTAATTCTCTTATCATTCGTTACTTTTGTGAAAAAAGAATTTCCTTTATTTTGAAACGACTGTACGTTTTTAGTATCAAATCCTTCGCAGGTCCATTTGTGGTTACTTTTTGTATTTCCATGTTCATGTTAATCATGCAATTTTTCTGGAAATACATTGACGATTTAATGGGCAAAGGAATTAGTATTACAGTAATTCTCGAGCTTTTATTTTTTGTTTCTGCAAGTTTAATTCCTTTGGCTTTGCCGCTTGCGATGCTTTTGTCTTCGATCATGACCATCGGAAATTTAGCTGAAAACAACGAATTGACCGCACTAAAATCTTCTGGTTTATCTTTATATCGCATTTTAAGACCACTTACTGGCGTTGTTTTACTTATTTGCTTAGGAACATTCTATTTTGCGAATTTTGTGATTCCTGTTGCCAATTTGAAGTGGCGCACCATCATTTATGATATTCAAGAAACTAAGATTTCAACGATTTTAACACCAGGTAAGTACAACAATCAACTTGATGGCTATTCAATCAAAATAGACAAAGGAAACGACAGTAAATTTGAAGGAATTACGATTCATGACCACACCAATTTGAACGTAGTAAAAACGGTAAAAGCTGAACGTGGGGAGGTTTTTAAATCAAAAAATGGTCTTTATCTGTTTTTCAATTTAGAAAATGGTCAAGTATTCGAAGAATTATCGTCTTTTTCAGGAACAGGTTCAGGATCAAATAGTAATTTCCATCCTAGCAGAAGATATTCTTTTGACGATGCCACCTATAAAATTGATATTTCTGGATTCAAAATGAATAAATCAGACGAGGATTTGTTCAAAGATAAACATGAGATGTACAATGTTTTTCAAATTAATCAAGCAGTAGATTCCATTCAAAAACAAACAAATGCCATTTTAAATAATTTTGTGGAAGGTTTAAAAAACAGTCACCCCTATTTTCAAGCGCATAAATTTAAACACGACAGTATCAGTTTGCGCGTTATTGATACCATGACAATCCCCAATGAAATAGTCAAATTAAGTGATTTATCGATTCCAGATTTAAGACAGGCATATAATATGTCTATCAGCAAAATGCGCACAAGCAAGGATAATTTACAAAGCCAAAAATTGTTTACAGAAACCATCATTGAAGAAGTTTCTAAATTTTACATAGAATTCAATCGAAAATTTTCACTGACTGCGACGATTTTGGTATTGTTCTTCGTCGGTGCTCCCTTGGGCGCAATTATTCGAAAAGGAGGATTTGGTGCGCCAGTAGTGATTGCAGCGTTACTTTTTATGGTTTACTTTATTCTCAATAGCGTGGGCGAAAGTTTAGCAAACGAAGGTGTAGTTTCACCATTCTGGGGCATGTGGATGGCTACATTCATTTTGTCACCCGTTGCAATCATATTGATGCGAAGTGCGGCCAATGATTCTAAGGTATTCAATAAAGATTCTTGGATTAAATTTTTCAAAAAGAAAACGAAAAAAGATACTGCGATATGAAAATACTTCATCTCACTAATAAACCAATTTTCCCTTTATTAGATGGTGGGTGTATTGCCATGCATGAACTTTTGAAAAACCTATTGCAACTTGGCTTTGAAGTAAAAAATTTAACCATTGAAACTTCCAAACATCCTTTTGATTTAGAATCTTATCCTTCACCGTTAAAAGAGATCATACTTCCAGAGGCGGTATTTGTTGACACTCAAATCAAAGCCAAAGATGCTTTCTTATCTCTATTTGGAAGCACTTCTTATAACATCTCCAGATTTTACAATACAGAATTTGAGAACAAAATCATCGAACACTTACAACTTTCTAATTTTGGTGTGATCATTTTGGAAAGTGCATATCTATTGCCTTATTTACCAGCAATAAGGGCTAATTTTTCTGGTAAAGTGATTTTGAGAGCTCACAACGTTGAATATAAAATTTGGGAAAGACTGGCTGCGTCAGAAATTGGAATTGCGAAAAAACTTTTCTTGCGGAAATTGGCTAAAGACTTAATGAAGTTTGAAGTTAACGCATTGAAAAAAGTGGATGGAATTGCTTGTATTTCAGAAGAAGATTTATTGCATTTCAGAAGTTTGGGTATTTACACGCCAATTAGTTCGATTCCCGTTTCTATGGATTTTGATACTGATAATCCACTTTCGATACAGCAAAATAAATTTTGCTTTTTAGGATCGATGAATTGGAAACCAAACATTGAAGCTGTTGATTTATTGCTAAATAAAATTTTCCCAAAAATTCTAGAAAAAATACCGAATGCTGAATTGCATCTTGCTGGTTCGTTTATGTCCGATAAATTATTGAATCTGAAGCAAAAAAATGTCTTTATTCACGGCAAAGTAACGGATGTGAAGCGATTTTTGAGTGAAAACGGCATTTTGTTAGTCCCTCTAAAATCTGGATCGGGAATCCGAATTAAAATTCTTGAAGCATTGGCTTTGGGAATTCCGGTTGTGTCATCGAAAGTTGGTTTTGAAGGAATTCCACTGAAAAATGAAATTCATGGGATGATTGCCAATCGCACGAAAGATTTTGTCGATGCTTCTGTCCTACTCGCTACCAATGCTGATTTAGCGCATAAAATCGGAGAAAAAGGCCAAATTCTGGCGATAGAAACTTTCAATATTCATAACATTTCAAAAAAACTCCTTGCATTCATCCAATCCATATAAGCCAAAAATTGCGGTTATACTTTCCCGTTTTCCGTTTCCATTGGAAAAAGGCGATAAATTACGTGCTTATTATCAATTGGTTGATTTAGCGAAGACTTTTGAAGTTCACTTAATTTGCACATCTGAGAAGGAAATTCCAGCAAAAGATTACGCCAAAATCTCAGAACTTTGTGAAACTTTGCATGTGTTTAAACTCAAAAAAATCAACCTTTTCTTTAATTTGTGTTGGGCGGTATTTGATTCTAAACCTTTTCAAGTGCGATTTTTCCACCAAAATTGGATTCAAAAAGCAATTAACCAAATATTAAAAGACGTTCAGCCTGAACATATTTATTGTCAATTAATTAGAACAACAGAATATGTTAAAAATTACCATTCTTGCCCTAAAACCTTGGATTATATGGATGCATTGTCCAAAGGAATGGAGAGACGAATTGAGCATGTTTGGGGACTAAAAAAGTGGATATTTACTGCTGAATACAAACGTTTGGCAAAATATGAACGTCAAATTTTCGATTATTTTGAGAACCACACCATCATTTCAAAACAAGACAGAAATTACATCATTCATCCAAATAGAGAAGAAATCACCTTAGTACCCAATGGTGTTGACAATCAGTTTTTTGAAAATTTTGAAACAGAGAAAAAGTTCGATTTAGTTTTCACAGGAAATATGGGATATCCGCCGAATATTGATGCTGCGATGTATATCGAAAAGGAAATCATGCCCAAAATCATGCATTTCAAACCAGCGATAAACTGTTTGATTTCAGGTGCAAATCCAAATCCAAGTTTAAAAGCACTTTCTTCAAATCATTTTATAGTAACCGGCTGGGTTGAAGATATTCGCGAAAGTTATTTATCTGCACGTATATTCATCGCACCGATGATGATTGGAACAGGACTTCAAAACAAGCTTTTAGAAGCCATGGCAATGGGTTTGCCTTGTATTACGACAACTTTGGCAAACAATGCACTCTTGGCAACTCCAGAAAAGGAAATATTAATTGCTGACGATGCAGATTCGTTTGCAAATCAAATTCAACGATTATTGAACGATCCTATTTTATTGAAAAATATAGCTGAAGCTGGTCAAAATTTTGTGAAAGCGAATTATCAATGGTCAAGTGCGAATGGGGTTTTGGTGGAGAAAATCTTAGACAGAAGACTTTAGACTGGAGACATTAGACTGAAGACATTAGTATAGAGACTCTTGAATTTAGAATTTTGATAAATACCAATTAATTCAAACAAAAAAGCCACTGTATTTCTACAATGGCTCTCGAATATTTTTTAGCTAATTACAAGTCTTCTGGTAATTGAACTGTTTTGTATGATTTTGCTTTCGGTTTTAATTTGTCGATGAAAACAACTTTGAACTTTTCGCCAGTTGGAGTGATAATCATTTCTGAAATTCCGTTGGTAATTGTTGGTGGTTGTTTTTTTGCATTGTAAACGTTTTTATCCATGTACAATTCATAAGTATCGTCTTTGTATTGTAAAAATACTGAAACAATCACTCCATTCTCAACACGTACTTTTCCAGAAACACAACTTGTATTTTCTCCCTCGAAAAAACTAATGATCACATTTCTGTGCATATCATCTGCAATCGTGTAAGAACCTCGTTTTGTGAATGCTTCTTCCAATTTCTTGAAACAGTCGTCAGACTGAGAAAACGCACTAATTGATAGCAGTAATGTTAGACTAAACAGTAAACTTTTTTTCATATTCTTGTTAATTTATGAGTTTCCTCAGTTCCAAATATAGTAAGTTTGATTTAAATGTAGCTAGTCAAAACGAAATTAATTAATTTTGACAAAAATCAAACACGATGAGCACAAAACAAATTGCAAGCCATTTTTCTGAAGCTGCCGAAATTTTGCTAAAATTTAACAATTCAGCAAATATGGAGTTGATCGAAAAAGCGGGTCAAATTTTAGTCGAATCTTTGAAAAACGACCACAAGATAATTAGCTGTGGTAATGGAGGTTCGATGTGCGATTCGATGCATTTTGCTGAAGAATTAACAGGAAGATATCGCAATAATCGTAAAGCGATTCCAGCGATTTCAATTTCAGATCCGAGTCACCTTTCTTGTGTTTCGAATGATTACGGCTATGAATTTGTTTTTTCAAGATTTGTAGAGGCATTCGGTCAACCTGGAGATGTCTTGGTTGGAATTTCAACTTCAGGTAACTCTAAAAATGTTTTAAACGCGATCGAAGCAGCTAAAGCAAAAGGAATGAAGGTGATCGGATTGACTGGAAAAGATGGAGGAGCGATGGCGGATCTTTGTGATGTAGAAGTAAGGGCCCCTGAATCAAAATACGCAGACAGGGCGCAAGAAATACATATCAAAGTGATTCACAGTTTGATTGATTATGTGGAAACGTATTTGTTGGACTGAGTAAAATTCTAAATGAAAAATAGTAAGAGGAATTTATTTCCTCTTTTTTTATGCTTTCTTTTCTCTGAAAGTGAAATATTTCTGACTCGTGTAGCTATAAAAAACAACGATAATAATAGTCAAAAATTTAGCTAAAGTTGGATAAAAATGAAGAATTTCAACAAAAAACATCATCATGACATAATTGAGAAAAAAATTGGTCATCACCAACAAAAAATAGCGAAATAATTGAACTTTACCACTCAATGTTGATTCCGTCCAAACGATGTATTTTGACATCAAAAATCCTGTTGGGAATGTGATAAAAAATGCCATGACCAAAGCCGCATTGTAGGGCTTCAGAATAATGAATCCCAAATCCAAAACCTCTTTGTGCAATATGAAATGAAAACTGATGAAAAACAAAACTAAGTCCAATACCACATTTGTTCCACCGCAAACGGCGTAACGAAATGTTTGCAAAGGCATAATTCTCCTAAATAAAGGATGAAAAAAATCAATGAAACCAACAATCTTATCTCTCATTGCAACTTACGCTAATTTTCCAATGGCAAACATGGCAGGAATTTTCCCAAAATCGTATGCGTTTTCTCTCCAATCAACAATTCGCATTGATTTGATACGCTCATCATAACAAGTCAAATTGGAAGCGATACACAAATATGTTTCATCCATCAATTCATTCAATAAATCTTCTAGAATATGCATATTTCTGAAAGGCGTGTCCATGAACAAATGCGTCATTCCAGTTTTGCGCGCTGAAATTTCAAATTCTTTCAATTTGCGAATGCGTTCTTTTCTTTCTCTTGGCAAATAACCGTGAAAAGCAAATTCTTGTCCGTTGAAACCACTTCCTATCAAAGTCAATAAGATTGAAGAAGGACCAACCAATGGCAAAACGTGGATATTTTGTTGGTGAGCCAATGCTACTAAATTTCCACCTGGATCGGCGATTCCTGGACAACCAGCTTCTGAAAGGATTGCCATATTATGACCTTCTCGAACCACTTTCAAAAATTGATTTAAATTTTCGTGTGGTGTTTTTTTGTTCAAAATGTAAAACGTGGATTCATCAATAGGAAATTCACGGTCTAATTTTCTCAAATACCTGCGCGCAGATTTTAAATCTTCTACTGCAAAAAATCTCAATTCTTTGGCTATTGCAATCACATCCGCAGGAATTACGTGCGATGTTCCTTCACTTCCTAAAGTTGTTGGTAATAAATATAATTTTCCAGCTGCCATTTTACAATTGATTTTTTTTAATTTTTTCTATAATAATTTCTGTTGCTTCATCTAATAGATCATACACATGTTCAAACCCTGCTTGTCCTCCAAAATAAGGATCTGGGACTTCTGCGTCTGAGTTTGAAATTTCATTTAGAATCAGTTTTACTTTTTTAAAATCTTCTTTTTCTTTTGCAAGGGACAAAACATTTTTCAAATTACTTTGGTCCATAACATAAATCAAGTCAAATTCTTGAAAATCCTTGGCTTTGAATTGTCTTGCACGCAAAAAAGAAATATCAGTTCCTCTGTTTTTAGCTGTTGCAGTCATTCTTTGATCAGGCGCGTCTCCAACATGGAACGCAGAAGTTCCTGCTGAGTCTACGTCGACAGCTAAATTATTTTCACTTACTTTTTGGCGCAAAAGTCCATCTGCAAGCGGCGACCTGCAAATATTCCCTAAACAAACCATTAAAATTTTCATGGGTGCAAAGGTAAGGAGAATTTACAAACAAGAGATTAGAAGTGAGATTTAAGATTTTATACCAATTAATTGATTAAAAATCAAAACTATAAAACCAAATCACTTAAACACATCTTTCATCACTCGCCCAGTGGAAGTTGGAATTTTAAAGTGCAACATTTCAGCCACTGTATTTGCAATATCAACTTGCTCATAAAGCGTTTCACAAGTATGGTTTTTCTTAAAATCTGGTCCTAAACCAAAAAACTCTACATGTCGGCAACCTTCGCACAAATCGCCATGAGAAATGTATCCGTCGGCATGTCCTGCGGTATGTCGGCCATGATCGTTTGTGACAATCAACGTCGTTTTATTTTTGTATTTCGAATCATTTTGCAACATTTTCCAAAAATCATGGATGTATTTGTCAGTGTCTTTGATTCCTTGCAAATACGCGAGTGAATCACCAGCATGGCCAGCTGCATCGGGTTGTTTGAAATTTACGATTGCCAAGCGCACTTGATTATTTGTAACAATCGTTTTCAAGTGATTGAATGTTACACTGTCTTCTCTGTACCCTGTAAACAAACCGTTTACACCACAATCGGTGCTTGGTCTAAACTTGCCATTCCAAAGTGGATTTAAACAATCTGAAAGGATTTCTAATTTGTCTTTGGTCGCTACAATCCATGCCTTTGATTTTGGCTCACTTGTCGCTCTCAACCAATATTGAAATATGGATGGATTCGTTGGGTATTGCGTTCCGTTATTGTTGATGTTTTCATATACTCCAGTGCACATAGCTTGGTGACCGGAACAAGTGAAAGTAAAACCATCGTTGTAAAAATTATTGCAAAGAACACCTTGCTTCAATAAAGCTGAGCGGTATGGAATAAATTGATGCGTTGGTTCACCCCAAGTATCGGTGTAACGAGCGCCATCAACAACGATAATAAATACATTTTGAGTTTTGTAACTAGGCTTCGTTGGGCTTTTTTTACAAGCCTGAAATAAAAAAAACAGCGCAAAGACGAAAACAAAAGTAGAAATTGAAAGTAATTTTGCTGTTTTCATATTAGTATATTGGAAAATAAACACACGTCAATAACGGATAAAGAGCGCACCACGTTGAAAATTTTCATTTCATTTGTGTTACTTGTGGTTTCGCGATAATCTTCCATTTCACTAGTTGTGATTTAGGAACAAATTTAAGAGAAATTACCACCGATAAAATGAGCAACATTCGAATTAAATATCTTTCATTAAACATCGAAAAATCACTCTTATTAGACATCTTAAATAATACAACTATCATAAATATTCCATTAGAGATTAATCCCATCAATAGAAATTGATCTGCATTTGGCCAACCAAAAAGGGTGAATAATATTCCAACCAATGAAATCGCCAAACCATAAAAAACAATTTTATTGATGAAAATTATGGTTCCATTGACATTCTCATCTCTCGACAACAAAGAGGATTTGAAAATATAAAGCAATGTAAGCAGGTTTAGCGCGACTAATATCACAATTGCCATATTATGAACGCCACTTGATTTTAAAGTTATCGCCAACAAAAATGTTACTGCAAAAATGGATTCTAATAAATTAAATTTAGAATTCATCCAATTTTTAATTCTATCGTTGAAAGCGTCTTTTTCCATTCTGCAGAACCTTTGATTTTATCACGAATAAAATTTTTACTTTTCGTCCAAATCAATTACAATTTCCACAATTGCACCATTCTCGTCGTAGAATTTAATCTCACCATTGAGTTGATCTATAAGTCCCTGAATAATAGACATTCCAAATGACTCAAAAGAATTAATTTGAGCTAAAAAATCTGTTCCAAAACCTTTTCCATTGTCACAATATTTAATTAATAAATGATTGTTTTCTGTTTCGATTTCCAAACAAATTTTATTACCTGTTAATCGTTCAAAAGCGTGTTTTAAAGAATTATTGACTAATTCAGTTAATATCAATCCGATTGGAATTAAGAAATCAATGCCTTTATTAACTTGAACGGCCTGAATATTAAATTCAATTTCTCTTCCAGAAATAATTGGTTCAATAATTTGATTCAAATAATTTTCAATCGAAATTGAATGAATTTCATTCGCTTGGTAAATAGCTTCATAAGCACGGGCAATTGAAGAAATCGAATCTTCAATTTCATGCGTTTCAATCTGTCCATTTTTTGTTTTCAATCTAGCAATGCTCAGTAGTAATTGTAAATTGTTTTTCACTCGATGATGAACTTCTTTCAAAAAGAAATCACGTTCGATAATGGCTTTTTTTAACTGATTTTCTAATTCTTTTTCCTCTGTGATATCGACATGACAACCGATTGCTTTCAAAGGTTCGCCATTTTCAGACCATTTTACAACTTTTCCATTGCAACGAACCCAAACAGTACTTCCATTTTTATGATGATACCGAACAACTGACTTAAATGGAATCTTACCTCTCGATTTCACATGTTCTTCGAAACTCATAAACATATGGGGCAAATCTTCCTCGAATGCAATTTTTTTCCAAGAATCCGGTGAATTTTCCATTTCATGGTCAGCATAGCCAAACATTTCTTTGAATCTTGGACTCAAATATTCCTCATTGGTAACAATATTCCAATCCCAAAATCCAGCTAAAGAACTCTCCAAAGCACTCTCGCTGAGGAATTTTAAGTATTCTATATTTGAATATTTTTCCATAAATTCACATTAGGTTTTGAATTCTCTAACATAAGTTACCTTATTTTTCTTAAAGAATTGTATTCAAAATTTTTAATCTGTTTCTTTACCTTGTATTTTTCATTAGGTAGTCGTTTGCCATCAATTCAAATTTATTTTTACTCAATTTAAATCTAAACGAATTCAATTTCAGATTTATAATTTAAACTGTTTCAAATAAATTAGAACCAAGCTAGAAGTATTTAATTATTTAAAAATCAACATTAAAAACTACAACTGACTCCTAAATTAAATATATAATTTTTATTTTCCAACTAATTTTTAAATTTATAATTTGCATCAATTCAGCTTTCTAGATATCAAATAAAATTTAGACACTTATTTTTCTTTTTACAAAATCTTTTTTAAAAAAAACCAATCGTTTGGTAGATCCGCTAATTTTAACGACTTAAAGATTTGATTATAATATATTTACTATTAATTCAATTTAAAATTCATTTGAAGTAAAATACCAATAGACAAAATAATCCTCTGTAAAACAAACAGTCTTAATCGTTTTCCCCGTCAAAAAATTACCTGTCAATTTTTAGTTTCTCCCAAAATACCGAACGTTGCTTTCCAAAAAGAAAAAGTAACACAGCCATGCCAAAATAGAGATGAAATCTGAACACTTGCAAAAATGATTTGTGGGTTGCTGGGTTCAATAAAAAGAGCAGAAATAAAATTGAAAATGAGATTGGAAAGACTAATTCTCCAATCATGGCGAGGAAAATAAGTGTTGTAAACAAAATCAAAAGTGCAAAAGGAAAAACGAGTTTCAAGTACTTGAAAATATAGAAACGAATTCTGAGATTAAATGGGATTTTTTGAATCATATTGCCATGTAGAAATAAGAATAAAAGTAATCCACGCGCCAAACGCATTATTCGTTCTTTGTCATAGTAATTATTAAAATTGAAATCGTAAATGATTGCTTCTTTTGCTTGCACAAGTCTATATTTTTGACCTAAAATGGAAACTGTAACATACAGATCATCGAATAATATATCGTCTGGAATTTCTCTAAATGTTTCTTTTCTCTGTGCATACAATGCACCAAAAATCGTTAAACTCGAGGAATATTTACTGGAATGAATACTCATTTTATTCATCAGTGAGCGAGCGAATGAAGGTTTCGTGCCTTTCTTTGTATCAATCAAGGAAGCAGCAACAATTCCGATACTTTGATCACTGAAATAATTCATTAATGCGGGAATGGAACCTTTTTTCATGTCTTGCCTAAAATCAGAAAAAACCAAAAAGTCATTTTTTGCAAAGCTCGCTGCCAGATTAATTCCTTTAATTTTTGGAACTCGTTCATTGAAAAGATGTAACTGCACATTTGGATTGTTTTCAAATAATCGCAGTTGTTCGTTCGTGGCATCTGTCGATCCTCCAGAGACAACGATAATCTCTGACCCAGCTATCCAATCATTTTCGTCGAGCAAAGAAGTGATTTTGCGAAAAACATGTTTTTCTTCGTTGTAGCAAGAAAGAATGATACTGACTGGAGCACTGAAGTTCTTCTCTGAAAAGTCATTATTTTTACGTTTATTTCTAAACCTAAAACTGCCCAATATGATCAAAACCAGCAAAAAATAAGGAACTATTGCGACAATTAAACTAATATGAAGGAAGGCTACCACTAATTCGTTTTTTTAGAAAGAATTGAATCGAACAACCCCTTCATTCGATTAAAAGTCAAAGCAAAAATTGAGGCAAGTTTCTTTTTCTGCAAAACCAGATAATTTTGATTCAATAATCCTTCAAATTGAATGAGGTTCAAGTCGTTTTTGATATTGAAACGATGTAGTACACGTCCAGCATTGGGCAAATTTATTTTTGATTTGGTTGATAAAACGATGTTGTAATCGACACTCAATAAATTTAATGAACTTCTCGAGTAAACTCCGTAAGGAAGAGAAAATTGAGTAATTGATTGACCTAATTTTTTCTGCAAAATTTCTTTAGAATGTATAATTTCTTGTCGAAGATCTCGTTTTGAAAATGAAATCAAGCGTTTGTGAGAAAAACTGTGTGAACCAATTTCAAATCCATTTTTTTGCATAAAATACAATTGTGTCCAAGTCAAGTAGCCTTCCTGCCCTATTTTGGAAACAATTGGAAAAAAAGTAGCTGGAATATTGCGCTTTAAAAGTTCTGGTAAAACCAAATCAACATGAGAAGCCAATCCATCGTCAAAAGTCAAAGCAATGGAGAATTTTTCAAATTGGTGAATATTCGTTTTCCACGCTGACGCCGAGACAATTGGGATATTAAATTTTTCGATGCAATTTAACTGTTCAAGAAATTGAGAAAATTTGATTTTATAAACATCACCATCATTTTCCGCATCGTTAGGGAGAATTGCATGGTAATTTAAAATCAGTAATTTATTCATTGAGAATTGATCTTATGGCAAGGCTACAACCCTAAATCCCAAATCATCACCATGGTAATCTGGAACATTGGTTCCTCGTCTGGCAGCACGACAAAATCTTGATGCAAAAAACCAACTTGCGCCGCGAATTGGGTGATAAATTCCTTTTTCTGGTCCTTTCGGATCGATTTGAGGTTCTTTGGAATATGGACCATAAAAATCACTACACCATTCCCAAACGTTTCCATGCATATCGTATAATCCAAAAGCATTTGGCTCAAAACTTCCTACTGGCGTTGTTTTCTTTCTAAAGATTCCTTTTTCTCCTTTATTGTAGGTATAATTCCCATCAAAATTTGCTTGATCTGTGGAAATATTTTTCCCAGTGTAAAAAGGAGTTGTTGCACCAGCGCGACAAGCGTATTCCCATTCTGCTTCAGTCGGCAGTCTTGCGCCTATCCAAGTTGCAAAGGCATTTGCATCCACCCAAGAAACATGAATAACAGGAAGTTTTCCACGGCCAAAACCTTCGTCTTTGGGTTTTACTCTTCCGGTAGCTTCACAAAACAAATCGTATTGTTCAAAAGTAACTTCGAATTTACTCATTTTGAAAGCACTGACTGTGACTTCATGCTGCATCTCGTCTGCATAACGATCAACTTCAGTGGTTGGACTTCCCATCGTAAAAGTACCTGCAGGAATTTCAACAAATTCGATGGTTGGTTTTGTTTGCGAAAATCCAAGATTAATCCAAACGAAACAAAATACAAGAAATAAATGCCAATTTTTCATTAAGATTTCATTTTAATTAAGGATTCATTCTATTAAATGTTTCTGCTATAGCGTCGGGATTTGCTTTTGAAACAATTTCGCTAAATCCAAAAGTCAGTTCAATTTTTCCTGCTTTCAATTGCTCAAAAATAGCATGCACAAAATCTGAAACTGCTGGTTGACCATCATGCAAACCGATTCCGCCGAGATCTGTGTTTAAAGCTGGAGGTATAACTTCTATCACTTCGATATTTTTAGATTTAAGCATGTGTCTCAAAGACAAGGTAAAAGAATGAAAAAATGATTTGGTAGCGCAATAAATGGGAACTTTTGAAAGTTGAACAAATGCCAAACCTGAAGTAACGTTCATGATTGTATCTAACGATTCTAGATTAACAAATAGGGAAGTTAAATGCACAGGAGCCCTTAAATTAGTTTCAATTTCATTCGATGCTTTTGAATAAAAATCATTATCTGAAACATGCATCCAATTTTGAAGTCCCGCGTTATTAACTAAAACATTTAGATCTGAATGGTTTTGAGAAATCCAATTATAAAGTTCAATTCTTTCTGCTTCAATGGATAAATCACAGACTTTGGTAATGACAGTTGGAAATTTCTCTTTGACTTCTTGCAATCGATCTTCTCGTCTACCACAGATAATAACGGTATTATTTTCTTGAATAAATCTTTCAGTCAGCCCAAATCCTATTCCACTTGCTCCTCCGGTGATTAATATTTTGTTGTTTGCTAATTTCATGTTTGAATTTGTTTGTTTATTTGTTTTTTGTTTGATTTACCTTTCAAAGGCAATCTATACCCTACTCCAAAAGAATATCTAAACTGAAGTTTATCAACGACGTACTGTGTTGGCAAATGAACAATTTCACGGGTGTCGATTGGAAAATAAAAGTCGAAGTTAACAACTATATTTTTAATAGGTCGCAAGGTGATACCGATGCCTAATGCACAGTCAAAAGCTTTTTTAGGAATTTCAATATTAGATTGCGTAAAGGTTGAATCCCAAGAATAATTATTGGATGGAGTTGGATTTAAGTCCCAATAACTTACTCTTCTCTTGGTTGAGTAATTGACTTCATTACTCAATTTTGTGCTATAAGAATGTGAAAATTTCAGTTTTGGAATGATATTAAACCAACGATTCGGTTTGAATATTTTGACACCAATCCCAAATCCTAAAATCAGCCGTTGATTTGTGTAAGTTAAATAATCTTTCTCTTCATAATAATCTGAAAATGTGCCAAAAGGAACATGTGGATGGTAATAATTCTTACGATAATTTTGAGATATTTCATTGTGATGATTTTCTATCGACGCTGAAAAATTTAAAAAAAGCCTAGCCCTGGCATAGTTTACGTTCATGCCTATTCCACTATATTTTGCAGGATCAACGGGTGAATACGAAGTTAAGGAACTACAATATCCACAATCAGGAGGAGATGAATTTTCTGGAATTTCATTATCGTCGAGCACCTTAAAAGTTCTTGAACCAATTTCGTAAAAGGGTTGAAATTCCAAATCTTTTAAAACAACAGATTTTTTAATCATCATTTGATTGGATTCTTGCGCCGGCAACGGCAGTGCAACTAGCGCAATTAAAATTAATAAAGTTGTATCAATAAATCTCATTCATTTCGGTTATAAATTAGAAGGAAAGGTAAGCAATTTCAGTTGGTTAGTCAAGAATAATTATTTTTTCTTTTTGAGTGATCTTCAAAAATCGTTTAATTTATTTTCTTTTTTATCAATAGTATATTTCCTTCCATTCAATTCTACTTGGGCTTTTCCATTTTTAAAATCGTGACACCAATCATATTTAAAAGGAATCAATACCTTTCCAGTTGCATCGATAAATCCATATCTCCCATTTAATTGAGCAGCGGCAATTCCTTCCGAAAAAGATTGAATGTAGTCGTATTTAAATGGAACTATTTCCGCTCCTTTAACATTTACAACGCCCCATTTTCCGTTCAACTTTACTGGAACTATGCCATCTGAAATAGATTCGATTTGCTCATATTTAATAGGAATAATTTCTTTTCCGGTTGGGTCAATGATTCCCCATTTGTCATCCAATTCTACCATGGCAGTTCCTTCGAAAAAATTCGTGACGCTTTGATATTTCAAAGGAATTATTTCGGCGCCTGATTTGTCAATGAGTCCTTGGCTTCCGTCTAATTCAACACTAGAAAAACCTTCGGAAAAACCCAAGGCAAAATCATATTTTGGTTGAATAACTACCTTGCCTGTTTTATCGATAAATCCAATTTTATCATCGATTTTAAAAACCGCCATTCCTTCAGAAAAACTCTCTAAATCTTCGTATTTACCTAACGGAACAACGACATTTCCAGCTTTATCGATGAACCCAAATTTTTCTTTCATTTGAACCAGCGCCAAACCATCGGAAAAATCATTGGCGAAATCATAGTCAAGTTTTACGACAATTTTTCCAGCTTTGTCAATGAATCCCCATTTATCGGCAATAGCTACGCGTGCAAGATTCTCGGAAAATCCAGCTGTAAATTCATATTCAGGTTTGATTACCACATTACCTGCTTTGTCAATGTAACCGCGTTTTCCATCCATTTTAATCATGGCAAGTCCATCTGAAAAACTAGCCGCTCCTTTGAATTGCAAAGGAATAACCAACTTTCCAGCTGAATCGATAAAACCAACTTTCCCATTCATTTTTAAGACTGCTAAACCTTCGTGAAATTCATTGATGGAAACCGCACCCAGCGCTTTGTTTTCAGTCACAACAACATTCCCAGCTTGGTCTTTTAAACTGTAATTTCCATTTTCATCTTGAAAGAGAATCAAATTTTGCGTATTCGCTTGTTCATTTTGAGCATGGTTGCAAGAACTTAGAATCGTTATAAAAAATATAGTGAAAATGGTTTTGAAAAATTTCATAGGATTTCTATTTACAAGTTTCTTCAAATGTTCGATTAACGCAATGTTTATATTATTCAAAAACAACTTTTTTAGTGAGTAAACCATCATTAGATTTAAGTGATACAAAGTATAAACCAACCGGATATTTGGAAATATCAATTGCATTTGAATTTTGTTTTTTCAAATCAAAGTTATTGTAAATTTCTCTTCCTAATTGATCAACAATTTCAATCTGAGAAAAAAATGTTGCGTTTTTATCTAGCTCAATATAAAGGGTTTGTTTCGCTGGATTTGGGTAAATTCGAACAGAATTTTCGTCTATTTGATTCTCACTAATTCCAATATTTTGGGCGCAAATAACGGAGTTTGAATTTGAATTTTCGATGACTCCAAACGGTGTTAGTGTATGACTTACAAAACCAGCAAAACTGCTTGGATAAAAACTGCATCTAAAGGCTAGATTTTGTGTTGGCGTTGCACTCTGAGAAATAATTCCAGTTGGCGATAGAGGATTGATATATTTCCAAAGTGGATTTCCTAAAGAATCAATTTCAGTAAAAATTCCATTGGGACCGTTACAAAAAATCACATTTCCGTTTGAAAGTTGTTGTGCGCCCGAAATGTTTTGCGCGTAGAAATTATTTTCATTGTTCCCGTTGTAAATCCATGAAGTTGAACTTGGTAAAAATGGCAAACTAGCTGTGTAATTAAATCCATCAATTGGGGTTTTAATGATTTCAATGGTTGAGTAATTTCCGCCCGTTCGTCCATTTCCATTGTTAAAAATCATTATTTCGTTTTGATAAGGTAAATCACTTTCTATCCAAGTTGCATTGTGTTGTCCAAATAATTTTTGGTCTGCAACATTTCCGTTTTCATAAGCTTGCGGATTTCCCCAACGATACAGCAAATCTCCACCTTTGCCTGAGTTTCCCCCAACATGGCCAGCAGCTTGAATTGTTGTGGTGCTGTGGTCAATGATCCATATTTCATCAAAGGAATGAGAGCTGACAAGTATTTGGTCTAAACTCGCATTGTAATCAATTGAGTTCATGTGAATCCAATCTTTGCCAATTGTTGTGTTTGCACTCGCGCTGTAGTTCACATTAATCAACTGTGGACTAGAAGAAACCGTACCAAAATTTGATTTCGTATTGTCAAAATCTTGCACCAAATGATCCCACAAATGCCATTCCCAGACAATCACACCGCCAGTTGCGCCAACGGGTTGAATTTCAACTATTTTTTCACTCCAAACCATTGTTGTTGTCAAAGCAGGATTTCGTCCTTCGGCAACAGCTTCTTCAAATGTTTTAGATTCCCAAACTATTGCCAAAACATTTCCATTGGGTAAGGCTTTGATATCGTGGTGCTGGCATTCGGTTGTATCAGAAATCGTATAACTCCAAGTTACTGTTCCGTCCCAATTAATTTTTTCGATAATTCCACCTTTTCCGCCTGCATTGAAAGTAGAATTGTTTGTATTTCCAGCTCTTAACAAAGTTCCGTCTGGCAATATATAACACGATTGACCAGGTTTGTAGGTACTTGGCCAAGTTTTGACTTGCTCGCCACAATTGTCAATTAAAAAAGTTGTTGTACTTCCTAAAGGCGCAAATAAAACATAACCATCATCTAAAGTGCCAGCATCGTGTTGAATAAGTCCAACTGTGATTTGCTCAAATGAACTTGTCGCAAAATAAAACAGGAAAAAGAATGTGTAAAATAATTTCAACATGCTGTGTAATTGTTAGACTCAACTAATGAAAGAAATTTCACTTTGAATAAAACAAAAATTGGATATTTAAAGGATTTCATTCGAATAGAATTTGTTAGACTAAAATTAGCCAATTTATTTCGTATTAAATGAAAATCAAAGCACATCCTTAAAAAATAGACGACAAATCAACAAATCAACAACAATCGTTTCTCTCCTATTTTTTCCTTTGGTGCGCGATGCACACATGGAAGACAATTACTTTCTGGATGATCTACCGCCAATCTCCACATGTTTCCAATTCCAAGATTGATTATTTGCGCAGCTGGTTTCGCTTGATAATGCAAATCAAAGAAATTTTCGGTCAAAAATGCATCAAAATCTGCTTCTTCTCCGTGAAATAATTTACTGAGTTCCGCTCTGATTTCAGGAACAAGCACTTTTTGTTCCGCTTCAACATTTGAAATCAATTCGCTTGCTGCACCAAAATAAGTGCATAAAAATGTGGCTGTTGGTATCGGTGAACGATCGACATGGTAAGAGTAAACATCGGTTGGGAAAAATGGAAAGCTGTCATCACGTTCATAAAACTCAATGATATTGAGCGAAGGCGAAGCACCATAATCTTTTAATAGTTGGTAATCATTCAACAAAATTTCGCGTGCTAAATTGCCTTGTTGACTTAATTTCAAATCGCGAAGTTCATCCAAATCAATTTCCACCAAATTCTCTGTAATTTCAAATTTATCGACAATTTCAGCAAAATTACCTACCAATTTTCGATCCCAGCAAAGGGCATTCATTTCTCCACGAAAATGTGTTGAAACAAGCGCTTCGAAAGTTGAAACTTTTTGAATTTGATTTTCAAAAGGTGATAAATTATTTTTCATAGTTTTCAACTAAAGTAAAATTAGTTACTCAATAGCATCATTCTTCCAATATCATAAACTCAAAAAGGCGTTTTTTGACTTTTGGTTTGTGGATAAATTTCAAGTTAAATTGATCAAGTTTATTTAATTGAAAATTATCATTTTTAAGTTGAATTACGATTCTCACATGTCCAGCCATCATGGAATAAATTTGAATATTTTCGCTTCCATACTCACTAAAATCTTGGTAGATTTTTTCATATAAATCGTTGAAATATGGATCTACTGCAACTCTTTTATTTTCATAAGCTAGCTTGTTTAAAGTGTCAGGATAATTGAACCAAGCAACAACAACTAATTCATATTTCAAGCTCGAAGAAAGTTCAGGATATGTAAAAAAATAGGTTCCTTTTTTCCTTAAACTATCTCCGATCAATTTTGCAAAATCATACTCTGCGACGATTCCTGTAGAAAACTCAACCCGTTTCAGCAAATCCTTGGCGCTTCCTAGATGTAAAGCCGAACTATCTGGCAATGAATAATGTTTTACCTTTGAATTATTTTCACTGACGATCCAAACCTTATATTGTGCTTTTCTATCACCTTCTTTTGTATCAATTGAAATTTCACTTTTGAATTTAGCGTAGTCTTCCCTTGACAAAATGAAACAATCATCAACCTTCGTTTGGTCTTGAATAAAAATAAAAGTGTCATTTTCACTTTGTCCAAATGACAAACCAAAAAATAAAAGGGCTATGATATATATGATGCATTTCATTCTCGTCTATCTATTAAAATATACTAGTTTTCATTTTGCGAAAAGAAGTACGTAACTTTTCTGAATCAGCCATTTGCACTAGGAGTTTGTCATTATTTTTTTTTATTTTAGTATTGGTTTTAAATTTACTTCTTTCTTTATTGCTTTGTGTTTTTCATTCATGTAATAGACAAATAAACTTTCATTTTTCATTATAATAGAGTCCATTTGACCATAATTCCAGTAATTATTGTCTGAAATATCAACGAATAGTTCTTTCCTGTTTTCAAAATTATAAACAATCAACTCTTTAAATTCTTCATCTTGAATGTGAACAATAAAATTGGGGTTGTTTTTTACCTTTTGTCCATATGCAAATTGTTCTGTTGGTTTATTTTCATCAGTAGATACAAAAACCTGGGAATAACACGGTCCTCCGCAGGAAAAACCTACCACTGTATATAAATCATTGCAGTAATTTATTTGTGACATCCCAGGTCGAGTATTCAATATTTTAGAGAATTGCTTTTTGCCATCTTTTGATGATATAGTCAATTTATAAGCATTTGAATCAGCATTTGGAATTTCTTCAAGTTTTGAAATGTATCGAAAACTTTCACGATTGTGAAGACTGTCATAAAAACGCATTTCTTCAAGGTCATGTTTTCCTTTTATTTGAGATTCAAACTGACTATCTTTCTGTTTGTCTTTGTCTTGCACTTTACCACTACAACTAATCAATATCAGCGTAATAAGCGGTATTAATTTCTTCATAACTTAGATATTATTATTCCATTTCCAATTAACATCAAATTTATCGCCGTGCATCACTTTTCTGTGATCAGGCGGCAACGTGACGAGCGCTTTGAAAGGTCCTGTTCCCCATTCCAAATAATAAATTTCAGATTCATCCCTAAATTTGCGACTAAAAAATAAATGAACAATTGTAATTTCAGATGTTGAATAATAAACGCTACAATCAACCCATTTTGGCGTTTTATTATGCTGGTGAAATAAATCTACCACCTCATCAAAAGTCAATTGTTTGCCCTGAAGTGTTTTCCATTTCTTTACAAATCCATTTTCAAATTCCGACAAATGATTGCTGATTTCTTGTTGACTTGGCTCAATGATAAACTTGTAATTATTGGACAATTCATTGAAACAATATTCGCTTGTCAAACTATTTATTTGAACAAGTAGAAGTTTGAAATTGTCTATGAATTGTTGTTTTTCCATTTTTTACATTGAATTATAGTTTTGATAAAAAAAGCACACCTTTAATATTTCTATTAGAAACGTTATTAACTACTTTTTAATTGATTTACAGCTTATTAATTGCAATTCGATTAATCAATAGTAAGTTATTATTCTTGTTTTACGTTCAGTAATCTCTAAAATTCCATTCTTATCAAAATAGGCTTCCATTTCTATCCAATTGTCATGTTCATCTCTTTTATTGTGCACATAAATAGTCATTCCACCGGTTGAATATTTCAGTTTATCCAACTCACCCTTTGAATTATAAAAATGATATGCAATGTAGTTGATTATCCCCGCACCATTTAGATAAACAATGGAATCAATCAATAGATTTTTTGAATAATAAATTTCAAACGAATAGTTTTTATGACCATTTTTGGCATTGTATTCCGTTCCTTTTGTTCTTAAACCTAGCTCATTTCTTTCATATTGATAACGAATATGATAGGAACTATCAAAATCACAAATAATTGTGCATGTATCAAATCCCAAGTTGTCGAAATAATAGTAACTGATGGTTTTATTGGTAGAATCTATTAAATGGGTTGTAATTTTCTTCACCCGCTTTTCCATTCCGTTGAAAACTTGGAACACGTTTTCTCTTTTCTGAATCAGGGTTGTATCAAGATATTCCCATTCAAGTTCACAATTGCCATTCTGATTGTATTTAGTAACAATTCTATTTTCAGACCCAAATGTCAAACTACTTGAATCATATTGAATAGTTTTTGCAGAAACACTTTTTACTTGCCCTTTTAGATTTGAAAAATACAGGTCATTATATTTTGTCTGACAGAATACCAAAGTTGTGGAAATCATCATTACAAAAAATGAAATAAAGCGAAGGTGATTTTTCATTCAAAAAAAAAGCTGAATTAAGCCTAATTCAAGGCAAAGGATTTTGATTTTGCAAATTGGGGAAAGTCTTAATACAATGATCAAATTTGACCTTTATATTTCGCATCAAAATCCACCATCCACTCTATTCCGTATTTGTCTCTAAACATGCCAAAATATGAACCCCAAGGACTGTCTGCGATGGGCATTTCTATTTGTCCGCCTGATGATAGTCCGTTGAATAATTTATCAGCTTCTTCTTTACTTTCTGCACTGATTGAAATTTTGCTTCGGTTTTCGTTTTCATTGGTGCGCCCCATTCTTTCTGGAACATCATTGGCCATTAAAACGTTTTTTCCGATAGGCAATGCGATGTGCATGATTTTATTTGCATCACGTTCATCGATAGGAAATTCTGGGCTATCCAAATCTTTGAAACGCATAATCGTTGCAAACTCTCCGCCAAATACCGATTTGTAAAAATTGAATGCTTCTTCGGTATTTCCGTTGAAGTTGATGTAGGGATTTATTAGTGCCATAATTTTTATTTTAAAAATAGTTTAATGTTCCAAACTTAATGGAAAGATGCTTAAAAGCTAGAAAGTTATCAAATAAAATTGATTTTACATGAGTAAGATCAATTTTATAATAAAACAAAAAAATCACTATTCTTTCTCATCCCACCATTCGCACTTTTCAACTTCAAGAAATTCTCCATTGATAAATTTGAATTTACTATTAAATTTATGCTGTAATCCTAAATATTCATTATTTCCTCCATAGAGCGAATCATCGTTGTCAGCTGCAAAATATTCATACGTGAAAATCTTGGAAATACTGTCGAATTCAAAAACTTTCAAATCATCAAAACGCCCATCAAATTGAGCAATCAATTCTGTTTGAAATGAATTTGAATCGAGTTGAATCATTATTGCTGACGAAACAAAACACGTATTGCAAGTCGGTACACCGCCAATGACAAAATACTGTTGATTAATACTGTCGAGTAAAAATACCTGATCGTAAGTTGACGTTGCAAGCACTTCAGACGCTTCTCCTCCGAAAAAATCTGCCTTTACCGATCCATTTAAAAGTCGATAATGTATGATTGTTTTACTTGTTCTATATGAGCCACCAGTTTTTTCGTCAATTGAAAAAAAGAAAATTTTGTTGTCAATTGATTTTGAGACTAAAATCTCCTCTTGATTCAATAATGTTTCAATTGGGTAGTTTACTATTCGCTTGTCGTTCAAAATATTTAGTAGTCGAGTTGTAATTTCGTTGCAGATAGAATCTATCATTTCAAACCTGTCGTCATCTTCTGAAAAAGGAGAAAGTGTTCCATAGTATTTTAGCAAAGTATTTATTCCCTCAATTTTCTGAATGATTTCGTCCTTTTTGTGGTTCGTTACTTTTTTATTCGATTGACCGAATAATTGGGACGAAAGAAAAAGTAAAATACAGATAGTTAACAATCTCATCCTATAAATATTTAATCATTTGGTTTGTCTTGGGAAATTTTGATCCTAATTATTTCCTTTTTCATTTTCCTGTTTTTTATTCATTTTTCGAATTTCGAACAATGATTGCGTGCCTCCCAAGATTAGTCCCATCAACATGCTAATACTATTCAATCTCATGTAATCATCGTCTGCAATTGCTTTTGGTAAAGTGAAAATCAAAATATTTAGTGCTGCATAAAATGCCAATAATGGAGTTGTATGAAGTACTATTTTTAACATTATTATTCCAGAATGTTCTCGGTTTTTAAGTTCATTTCGTCGGACAATAGCAATGACCAATCGGGAGTACAAAACAAAAACGCCATAAGTAAAAAGATATAGCACATTGATAGATAACATGTACCCTGTTTTGTCGCCATTTGACTTAAATGGCAGAATATTAATAAAAATAATTGCGACAATTAAATTGATTAAGAAAAGTGCCCAGAAAATCAATTTAAACTTCATAAAAACCTTTAATTGCGATTATTTTACTTCATTAATATCCTTAAAGGCCTACTTTTCACAAATCTCCTTCAACTTATCAAGTGCTTTTGGATAAGTCTCGTTCATGAAATCCACAAAATCAGCTGTTAAATCTAAATCCACAATGACTGTTGTAATTCCATCTTTTTCTTCGAAAGTGTAGTTTTCAAATCCATTTGCCCATTTTTCAACTTCTGGTCCTTCGGTGATTTCCTGTCCAGCATTTAGCAAACCATAATGGTGAATGGAAACGAAAGCGTTGGGAATATTTTCAGCAATTCTTGAAACAATTCCTCCTTTTTCGCCTTTGCTATCAACACCGACAAAAAGCATTTTACTTCCTTTCTCCCAGTTTCCTTCAAAAGTAGATGTAGGATTAAACAATGCTGTCCACTGCTCATAAGTTGACTTGTTCTTGATGCCCAGCATAAAATCATATACCAAAGTTGCTGGCGAATTGATCGTTATTTTGTATTGTAGCTTTTTCATTTATTTTGCCTTAAAATTGATTGTCACTAAATTAATTAAAGGATTCAGTTGTATCTATATTAATTTGTAAAATCTAAATTACGAAAAATCTCTTTCTCCAATCTATCAAAATTCTCCTCATTTTTCGGTTCAACAAAAGGTCGAATTTTGTTACATTCTTCCTCGGTTTCAAAAATCATTCGAAATGAAAATTGCGTTTTTGAATCATCAATTTTTTGAAATGCAACTTCCATTTCAAACAGCGGTTGAGAAATCCTAGTCCATCTGATGAGTTCATAAGGACTGACTATTTTGAACACAGAAGAATTTTCAAAGTTTCCGTTTTCAGGCCCATGCATTGTTAAAATCCATTTTCCTCCAGGTTTTAAATCAAATTCATGAATTGTGTTTGTGAAACCATTGGGTCCCCACCATTTTTTTAAACGAGATGGATTAGCAAAAGCATCATAAACCTCATCAACGCCTGCGTTTAAAATTCTACTACTATAAATTTCTAGATGATCGTTTGAATACATTTTTGTTAAAGTTTGATTTACAAAATTAATTAGTTCAAATCGTTAGAATACATCTCAACGCCACTTTTAATCTTCTCAAAGTCCGCAAAATACTTTTCATGATCAAAATTTACAATGGATTTTCTTGCATTTGCTGAAAACTGAAAATACTCCTTTTCGGACATTTGTTCAAATTGATTTATCCTTGCGATATAATCAGAAGTTGAGCTACAAAAAAATCCGTTCATTCCATCCACGACCACAGTATTGTTTTCTGGCAGATTTGTGCTGAGTACTGGCACGCCGTTGTTCAAATATTGTTTGGCTTTGATTCCTGATTTGGAAAGTTGCATTTCAGAATTTGAAAGAGTGGCAACACCGAGATCCAACGCTGCAATTCTATGTTGAAGTCCTGCTTCGTCGTGCCAATTAATTCCAGTTGGTAATTCTAATTCAATGTTTGGATTCTCTTGAAAATACTGCTTGATAAATGTTTTATCCGCGTCTTTCAATACGCCAATCAAGGTGAATTTCACAGGAAAAGCAATTGCTTTGATTGCTGGAAAAACCAAATCGATGAGACTTTCTTTGTGTTCTCCGCCAAAACCACCAATCCAGCCAATGGTCAATTTTTCGTTCTTTTCAGTTTTAATGATATTCAAATCAACTGTCGGAGAAGTAGTATGGACAACTTGATGGTTAAATCGACTCAAATATGCAGCAATGGCTTTACTTCCTACTGAAATTTTAGCGCAATTTTTGACGAAATAAAATATCGTTTCTTGGTTTTCTTCTAAATAATCTGCGTCGTCAAGGTCGTAAACGGTGTCTTCGCGCCTAATTCGAACGAGTAATTTCAATAAACCAGCATAAATGAAATTTGATTGAACGCGCTGAATGACAATTAAAGAGTTTCTTTTCCTGAATAACAATGCAGAAAGATAAGCTTTTAGAAATAATAAAATCCCTGAAATTGAATAACTTGGAACTACCAAATAACTGTCAATTCCTTTTTTTTCTTTGAAAAAATCGAGCGGATATTTTGCTCTATACCTTACGCTCGGCGAATCCAAGTTGTAGTATGCAAACCAATAAATGAATTCAATTTTTTTATTTTCCAAATTCAGTGTTTTTTTTAGTTTCTATTGAATACAACGTATTTTATCACGTAAAAGTCAATCATTTTATTAAAAACGGATTTGAATCATCAATAATTACAAAAATTCCTGCAAAAAGATTTACGTTTTGATTGAACTTATTTTATTTCTGAAGAAATATCCTTTGGAATGAAAAATCCTTTTCGTTTGTTCCATTTTTTGACTAAAATCCAATTAAAATAATCCAAGCCATTGTAAAAAATGATTTCTTTGATTTTGTCTTTTCGGTAGGTAATTTTCAGCAAACAACGACAACTTAATTTGCCGGCTTCGTTTGGAGCACTATAAGAAGCCATTTCTACTCCGGAAATTTTGTCGTTTTGATAATAAAATTCAATAACGGAAGGTCCATCACAATTTGCATCGCAAAAATCACATCCAAAAGTGGATAAATCAGCAATGTATTCAGCATTTGCATTCATCGTTCTCAGGGAAGTAATTCTGCCCAGCGAATCAAACTCGTAAACAAAATTGGTTCCTGCACCATCGCCAAATTCTTGCATTTTTGGTGCCCGGTTTCTAGAGCTAATTTCTCCAGTTTGATTTTCATCGAGGTAAGTCCCATCATTTAACTCGAATTTCAACCACTTGTTGAAGTTAAAATTAGTATTCAAAATCAACACCATAGAACTTTTGGGTTCTCCTGAAAAAATCGTGGTATCGACAAAAATGACTTTTTGAAAAATCCTTTGATTGGAATATCCTTCACTGAAAATGATGGAATCTAAGTGGTTATTCTTGCTATAATTGTAACTTGTTTCTGTAGAATATTCGTTCGATTTGCAATGTCCTGATATTCCTGCAATTTGACCGTTTGGATTGTATGTTATGACTACCGTAGAAATAAGTGGTTCAGGCATATCAGAAGATTTTCGATCGTAACAATCCTTTACATCAATCTCCCATTTCTTCAGTTGTTTAAGCTCGTTAAAATCTAAAACATGCGTTATTGTATCAGAAAAAGCCCGATCGATTTGACTATAAATGATTTGCTTTTCATTCTTTGAAATTATTTTGAATTCTTCCTTTGATTTTTTCTCCAAATCGAGCAAGGTACTTTCATAATTGAAGGATTTGTATTGGTATTTTTCAAAAATATCGTTTTTGAAGAGAAAAACTTGGGGCACAAAATCGCTGATGGCAATCTCCTCTTGCGCGTGAGCTGCTTGTAAAATAAATACGAAAATAATTACAGCGATTTTCTTCATTCAAAAGTTGTTTATTTAAATCATCATAAAAATCCATTTTACTAGAAGTTCAATCTGATGCTGTCTAAAAAGACTAGATTTTGTAAACTTCTTATCCCATCGGGGTACAAATTTCAATCAAAAAGCCATCCAAATCGCGCACATAAGCAACAACTTGTCCCCATGGCTTTGTTTTCGGATTTTCAACAACTGTAGCACCAGCATTTATTGCCTCCGAAAAAGTTTCTGCGACATTATCTGAAGTAAAACCAATTTCAATTCCAAAGGGTTTTGCATTCAAATCGCTTTCTGTAAAACCATTTGTCAAGTTCGATTTAGCCAACGTAGTGGATGCAAACGACAGTGTTGTCTCTCCTACCAAAAGCTCTGCATAGTCGTTTTCTGGTGTGATAAACTTTCTGGAAAACCCGAATGCATTTTCATAAAATTCAACTGATTTTGTTACGTTTTGCACGTAAAGAATGGTGTATGCAAATTTTATCATCGTTTCTTGTTATTTCTATGAATTATTTCCTTGTCACGAAGTTGCAATAATACGCGATTATTTTTTCTTTTTGGGTTTTGTGCTAATCGTATTTACAAAATAGATTTTGATACTTTCTCTTTTCTCAATGAAGTTTTGGAAGTGGCAATCTGTCGATGAAATCTTGAGTTTCTTTTTCTCGAAACATAGTATCAATCCGAACTAAAGAATTTCGATTGAAAATATAAAGTAGAACCAACTCATTGGCTTCAATTCTTGGGTCAAACTCATTTATTGTGAAATAATTTGCACATTGTTCGACCGAATCAATAACGGAATCTGTGCTGTCACGAACATAATCGTAATAGCTTTCGCAATGACTAATGACAGTAGATTTGTCCGATGGAAAATACAATTTGAAACTATCGTATTGAAAGCTTGAATCATTGATTGTCATGCCGCACTGCGAGGAATCCGACCACAGAAAATAAATTTCGCCCAAAGTTCCTTCCTTGTGATTTGAATAGATATAGTACTCATGGGTACTGAAATCGCAAGCAGAAACAGCCAAAATCAATCCGAGATAAAACAGACTATAAAATTTCCAACCTTTTTTCAATATCTTCTTCATAGAATTTTAGCAATTAGGTGCTGAGACAAAAATACGGTTTTAAGTGAATCAATTATTTATCAATCTAAAATATTCGTAAACAGTATTATACAGATTTCAACCAGCTTGATAGGTTTTATCTTTCAATAAATCCTGCACCAAAACCATCTCGAATTCTGACTTAATTTCAGCACAACATTCTCGCATTTTTTTCCTTAAAGTAGTGGATGTTTCTGGAAGATTATTTCCTGAGTTGTCGTAAATTTCTTTATTGGGCCATTGGGCATAACCGATGTACAAGCAGTCGTTTACTTTGTGAAGCCTGGAACCATAACTTCCTTCAAATTCATAAATCATTTGGGTAAGTGCTGTCCAATATCGAATGAAATCTTCTTCTTTTCCTTCAACCAACTTAAAAGAATAAATGATGGTTAATTTATTGTCGCTGTTCATTTTGATTCAATTTTTGCTTGCTTCAATTCCTAAAAATCTAATTTAAAATCTTTTTATCTACAATATTGTGAATTAATTAGTCTAAACCTCCAACACTCAAGGATTGCTGCCCAATGCTATAAACTTCAGGCAAATCCCAATATTTATCTAATGTTGCGATGAATTTTTGATCGACAAGAGTTTTGATGCTAAATTCATATTCTATTAGTCCATTCTCATTGATTCCTAAACTTTTAAAATCAGTAATCGCGCAATTGCTAAAGATAGATTTAATTCGTTCAACTTTCACATTTTCATGGAACTCAATGGAAAATTGATTGTCATAATAGTTACAACCTCCACCCCATCCAAATTCGTTGATGTGCGAATGATTAATTATTGGAAGTAAAACGATTTGAAATTTTGATTTGATAATTTCTGACTGTAGTGCAATCGCTTTGGATTTTTCAGGAATGGTGAGGTAATCCTTGCAGGAATTTTGTGCTTTAAATCCTTTCGAACTTAAATAGGCCAGCACTTCGTCGCGGTTAAAGTCATTTTTCCATTTGAGCAAATAAACACCATCCAAAGTATTGTAATTTATTGGACCTGCATAGCTTGCATAAGTATGTACTTTTTCTCGATTTCCATTTATCGCAAGAAATTTGTTCGAAATTCCAATCTCACGCGTGAGAAATCCTTTCGCTAGCGCCAAATTTTCCTTTGTACGAATCTCGCACCAAAATTTATTGCCATATTTCAACATTATAAATGCTACAAATTCACCATTCACTTGATTGAATTTGGGAAAATATATAGAATCCTTGTCCTTGATTTTCAATGAGAGATTGCCTGACGTGAGATTATTTTTGTCATAAATGTAAATGGCAATCGAATCAGAACGATTTTGAGATTGATTTGCCCTGAAAGTATATTTTTTTTCTGGCTGAAATCCAGACATTCCCATGTCGTAATGTTCCTTCTTTCCTTCTCGTTGGTAATGAATGGAAATAACGCCATAAAAATTCCCTGCTGCATTGATATTTGTTTGAAATTTTATTTTCGTCACTGAATCTGGAAGCAAAAGTTTTTTACCAATTTGTCGCACGATAAAATTGGCCGAAGATGCCTCCACATCCAAGATGAATAAGGGAAACTTAGAATCATTCTTAAAGTTAAATACATATTCCTCTTCACACTTTTGCGCTATCAATGTGTCCCATAAAAAAATGTCGTTTACACCTCGTGGTTTAGCAGAATTATGCAACTTATTGTTGGCGATTCGAAATTCATAGCTCGTTTTAGTAGAATCATAATGATGTATATTCCCCGTTCCGAACCAAGCTGCACCAGGCGGACGCTGCGCTAGAGTCTGATTGTTTTCGATTTGGACATTGTTTTTTTCAACGACAGGCTTTGAATGGACTACTATGGTGTTTGGAATGGAATCTTTCATCACCATATTTTTGTTTTGTGCTGGTGTAATTTCTCCCCAAACCTGAATTGAACAATTGGCATCTTCTCCATTGAAAAAAGCATATCGAAAATTGATTAGACAATTTATTCTGCCTTCTTTTCGCAACCATCCAGCGCGCAACAACATGAATTGACCTGGAAAAAGTGTATCCGTTCTACCATTTGTTCGCAACCAAGATACTGCACAATCACGTTCCCGATAATAATTTATTACCTTGTGGCCCGTGTTATTAATCACTTTGATTTCAATTTGCGGTATAGAATCACCCGACAATTGCCCCAAATAAAGACCTTGTGAGGGACAGTCTAAATTGAATTCATATATTTTCTTTTTTACTGAAAAAGTTTGAAGAGAATCAAGCACGTAAGTTTCTTTCCCATAAGTTTGGGAAAAGCCAAGTAATGGCAAAAACAATAATATGATGAACGACTTACTGAAATTCATGTATGTCCAAATTTAGTAAAAGTACGGTGAATTAACAGTACAATTAATCTCAATAAGTTCTGTTGTTTATCGTCTTGATCTAAAATATAGTTGGTGCGTTGAAGGAAAAGTCATTAAAATGAGCGTAAAAAAATAAACGTAGTAAGGAAACTTATAAAGCAGTTTATTGTTTGACTCAAATGGCTGCTGAAATGATGACAAAAAATCAACGACTAAATAACCACTCAAATGTGTGTTGTATGATTTGTAAACTAGACAAAATATTGCCAATCCTCCAAGAAGAAGAAAAGTAAACTTATTTCTAAAGGTAAGGAAAGTTATATATAATGCCAATATCAACATAGAACCTCGGCGAATTGGCACATCCGTTTTTAGCCAATAGATTATTTTGGCAATGAAAATAGTTGCCAAGCAAATTGCTAAAAGTGATAATATTATAGATGTAATTTTCAATTCTAATGTAATGTTCTTTACTTCTTGTTTTCACACAAAATTTGTGATTTCTTGATTATTTCTTTTGAAATATTGTAATAATATCCGAAAGCATATCATCGGTTTTTTGATAGTTGTTGTTAGATAAAATAACAATATACACATTTTTATCAACGAAATAAAAACTTTCCGAAGTATATCCAGCCCACTGTCCAGGATGATAGTAGTTAATTTCATCTTCGTATCTCAATACCCAAAATCCATATCCCAACTTTTCCGATTGTATTAAAATATCTGTCATTCTTTTTTTACTTTCCGCGGAAATAATTTTATTGTATCTGAACGCTTGTTTCCATAATTCCATTTCTAAAATTGAACTGCTAATTCCGCCATCTCCATAAACACCGTTAAAATTGCGATATATTGGGCTGTATAAATAACTTTTTGCTTTGATGGAAAAGTAGAGTCTCCATTTATCTGTCGCTTTTTTCCCTTTCAAAATATTTGTATAACCTAAAGTATTGTTCGCGATTACTTTTGGGTCATATTCTCTTAAAATCACATCAGAAGTCAGCATTCCCGCTGGTTGAAACAAGTTTGTTTTCAAATATTCTGAAAAAGAAACCCTCGATATTTTTTCAATGATTGAAGCAAGTAGCACATAGCCAAAATTGCTGTACTCATGTTTTGTTCCTGGTTGAAAAGAAAGTTTTGGTTTATATTTTGTCAAAGCTGCCAAAACATCTGCGTTTGTTGCTATTCCATTTTGCTTCCAGACTTTATGTTTTACTGCGAATGAAAAAATTTCTGGCAAACCTGAACGATGCTGTAATAAGTGTTCGATTGTTATTCCTTTGTATGGAAAATCAGGAAATATCTCACTAACATCCGTTTCATATTTTAGTTTTTTGGCTTCCACCAATGTAATAATCGCTATCGCTGTAAATTGCTTCGAAACTGAACCTAATTCAAAAAGGGAAGAATCATTGAGTAATTCTTTTGTTTCACAAATCGAATATCCGTAGTTCCTTTTAAAAATGATTGAATCACCTTTCGAGCACATGATATTTCCATTGAATCCTTTGTCAACATGAAGTTTGACAATGCTGTCGATTTCTGGAATGATTTGAGCGCTTAAATGTATTTGACAAAACAAATAGAGCAATAAAATAAAGTTATTTTTATGCATTCTTTAATTTTTATGTTGCCGAAAAGCTGATTTTCGCAACTGTGTCTATACCTGTTCTATTCGTCATTTGTTCAGTTTTTTCCAAAACACAATCTTGTCCTCACCTTCTTGATAAAACTCTCTGATTACTGCTTCTCTTGTGTATCCTAAATTGTCATAAAATTTTCTCGTTAATTCAAATTCAGGTAATGACGAAGTTTCAACGATTAAAATTCTATTCCCTTTTTCACGCAATAAATTTTCAACGTACATCATCATTTCAGAACCAATTCCTTTGCCTTGAAATTTTTGATCTACCGCAATTAAATAGAGATTAAAAGTGCCCTCTGTCATGCGTTCTGGCGCAAAGTAAACAACCGCAACGGGAATATTGTCAACTTCTTTCGTTAACCAAATGTCTGAGGTATCTTGATTCGTAAAAAAATCATTGGTCATGTCGTCTAAAAGCTCTGAAGGAAACAGACCTGTTGAGTCAATCACTTCCTTGAGCCTTTTTAAATCATTTGGTTTTATTTCTCTGATAACGTTCATTTTTATTAAATTTATATGTTCTCGAATTTTTTCTTCCAATTCATCGGCGATTTCCTAAAATTTTCTAGTCAATCATTCATCCAATTTGTCTTGCTTCAAAATTGGATTTTTCCAACTCAAACCAATCGCAAAATTCACCATCGCAATCGAAAGTTCCTTTATTTTCAAATCCTAGTTTACTTAGCACTTTTTTAGAATTCAAATTTTTTGAATCAGTGTAGGCAAATATTTTATCGACTTGAAGGTTTTCAAAACCATAGTTCAAAATAGCAACAGATGATTCGGTCGCGAAACCTTTTCCCCAGTGTTTCTTCTTGAATCTATAACCCAATTCATAAAAATTTTCATGGTTATTTATGCGATCCTTGAAAAGTTTGAGTCCTGACCAACCAATACATTCGTTCGTCGATTTGTCAACAACAGCCCAACGCGCGATTCCATTTTCCTCGTATTGCTTTTTTAGCATATTAATAACCTCAGTAATTTCCTCCAGCGCTTTCACTGGACTATTTCCTAAAAATAAATGTACTTCTGGATCAGCGTCCATTTCAAATAAATCCTTTTCATCCGAAAACTCCAATTCTCTGATAATCAATCGATTTGTTTCAATCATTGTTTTGTGATTTTAAACTCGTTTTTTTTGACTTTAAAAGGAAATATGCCCCAAATAGTAGACTGCCTAGAGCAAGTAATGGAAATATGATTATTCCTATCTTTTTGTCTTTTTTAGATTCAAAATTTATTTCTTTTAAAGTTAAATAGTTGTTGTTTTTATCTCGTAATCCGTAAAAAGTTACAAAATAGTAATTAACTGATTTGTCTAAAAAACTGGGTTCTTTTTGTTTTGTGAACCTGGTTAAATAATCTTCCCTTAATATGTCAATATCTAAAGTGTCACCTTTTTTGAATTCTGAAATAAACTTTTCTGGCTTTGCCGCATTAAAATTAATTCCTGAAATAGTGAATTCAAATTCAGAAAAGTCCTTTAATTTCAGATTCAAACTTCTACCTTTACCTTTACCTATACTTGCATCTAAAACAATCATTTCTTTGAGGGTTTCTAATTCAGATTGGTGAATTTCTTTGTTCAAAGAATATATTGAAGAAAAGGTCAAAAAAACTAAAAAAAAGGCCAATAAAAAGAAAAAACTTGAAAGTATTAACTCGTGTTTCCTCTGATATTTATTTTGTTTAGTAGAATCTTCCTGTGAATTTTCAATTAGCAAAATTTTGATTTCCTGATAATTATGGTAAAAAGAAGAATTTACCTTGAAATGTTCCTTGTCAGTCAAAACTGTCAATACTTTCCATTTCATTGACTGATTTGATTTTTCTATTTCATACCATTTTACTATTTCCTGACGTTTAATAACTTTCTTTGTATGGCCAAAAATCGATATAATTCTAACTTCGCCGGAATAAATTTCAATTGTATCAAATTCAAATAACTTTGACAAAATCCATAAACCAAAAAGTCCAACAACTCCCCCAAAAAATATCCATTCTAATTGAAGATTCGGTTTTTCAACAGCGAACGAAAATAAATAGTAGCAACCAACAGCCGAAAAGAGTGCAACTAAAATAATCAAAACAACATCTGAATAAAATTTGTTATTTGATTTCGCTAATTGTTTTACTGTCATTTTGGTTTATTTCTGTTTAGCTATTTTATCCATTTGCTTAAGTAAGTTTTTCAATTTTTCAAGAGAATCACTTTTACTCAACTCATAAAAAATTCTAATTATTCCAAACAAAAATATTGTTACAACTATAATTATTGCTACGAGGGGAGTTAATAATTTATATTCGAACAATGAACTTAAACCTAGTAGCGGCAGAATCATACAAGTTATACTAATTCGATTATCCAATCTCAAATGACTTTCAATCATAGATCCGCTTTCGATTGGATGCCAATTTAAAATTATTATTGGTGTGAATGAATTTCTAATTGGAGATAGTCCTAATTCAAATTTGGCGCAATTTTTATTGACTTGTCCATAAAACTCAAAATTATTCGTTGTTTGAAAATAACTTTTATTATTTATTTGATTTTTCAAAAAACCTTCTACTTCTTTTTCAGAAAGTTGAGTTTCAAATTGGAGTAAATCAGTTTTGATTGGATACATCTAATTTTCTTTTAAAAAACTGCGCTAAATCCCTTTCTCAACCATCGGCATCACGGCTTTTCCAATCAACTCAATTGATTTCATGAGTTTTTTATGAGGCAGTCCTGCATCCATTTGAAAGGTGAAGCGTGAAATTCCACCTAAGCTTTCGCTGTGCCTCAATATTTTTTCAGCAACTTCTTCAGGATTTCCAACTAGCAAGGCGCCAGTTGGTCCATTTTGTGCATTGAATCTTTCCATTGATACAGGAGGGAAACCTCTTTCCTTTCCAATTCGAGTAAACATTTCTGCGTAGCCAGGATAATAATCTTCTACAGCTTCTTTGCTACTCGATGCAACATAACCTAAGGAATGTAAACCTACTTTTAGTCGTTCATCGGAAAACCCTGCAGCTTTTCCTGCATTTTTGTACAAATCAATCAAAGGTCTAAAGCGATGTGTTTCACCTCCGATCACAGCTACCATTAATGGTAAACCTAGTCTTCCCGCACGTTCAAATGAAGCAGGCGTACCGCCAACCCCTAACCAAACTGGAATTTCTTTTTGCAATGGCCGCGGATAAATCGCTTGATTTATTAAAGCTGGACGAAATTTCCCACTCCAATTTATGACTTCATTTTCCCTAATCTTCAGCAGTAAATTTAAATTTTCAGAGAAAAGTGAATCATAATCACTCAGACTTAGACCAAAAAGGGCAAAAGCTTCCGTGAATGAACCTCTTCCTGCAACAATTTCCGCTCGCCCATTTGAAATGAGATCGAGCGTCGCAAAGTTCTGAAAAACCCTCACTGGATCACTGGCACTTAGCACTGTAACAGCACTTGTCAATCGAATGCGATTCGTTCTTGCAGCCGCAGCAGCCAAAATCATGATTGGAGCGGAGTCAAGAAATTCTTTGCGATGATGCTCGCCTATTCCAAAAACATCCAAACCGACCTCATCAGCAAGTACGATGCGTTCTATCAGTTCAGACATTGCCTGAGCAGGTGAAATATTACTTTCAATTGGATTCGCCGCGAAACTATCTATTCCAATTTCCATGGTGGTATTTTGAGTTTTAAAAAAATTAATCTGCCATAAACAACTAATGGTGAAATGACCTTAATTACTATATTTTTAATAATCGCCTTTCAGCCATCTTTTGTTACTCAGCAAGTTTACGAATAAAAAGTTTGATTAAATTTATTTTCCGTTAACAACGTTAGCTATTCTAATCAGCTTCGCATTCTTGTCATAATATTCTATCGCTCCATTATACAATTTCAGTTCTCTAAATTCTCCTTTTTCAATGGTAAATGGAATCCAAATGTCTTCTATGCCGCTTGAAGCAGGAAATTCGGAGTGATATTGGATAGTTTGCAAAATTGGTGAGGTCTTTTGTTTTAATTCTGCATTTTCATAAACTAAAACTGTGTGGTAATTTCTTCGATTTAAATAAGTTATAGTATCATTATGGTAAATCACTTGTGGAGTTTCTACCCTAACCAAATTCGAATCAAGCAATAATTTATATTCATAATTAGTTACAATGGTATTTAGACCTTGGTATTTAATTCGCAGAACAATATCCCCATTTCTGGAGTAATATTGAGTTTCCGTTAAATTCCCTTCCTCGTAAATTTCCCATGGATATTGAAAAATGAATTCACGATTAGCCATACTTGGCTTTCCTAGCGCAAGCTTTTCAAAACGTTTAAGTTCACTGACGAATTCTTCCATCGATAAATTACTTGCTAACCAAACACCTTGTTTTTGCTCATTTTTGATTCTGTTGAATTCTATCACAAAAATGCTGTCATGGTATTTTAGATTACTCGTTTCTGCAAAACGCCTGAAAGTAAATTCGGTCAAATATTGATTATTTAATTTTTGAAAAGTATAAGTGAGGTTTTTACCCTTATTTCGTCCTAAATCTTCTTTGCCGGAACCGAGATTAGATAATGTGTCGATTTTATCCGTTTTTATGCTTGGAATTGGTAAAGGCAAAGTCTCGGCGTTGGGTGTCGATTTCTCGTCCAAAGTTTTATTTTTAAATGGAGGAAGAGAACCTAAGCCAACGGTGCCTTTTAAATTCAATTCGAATTTCTTGCGCTTTGAATTTGGAGCATCCCAATATTCAATTTTTAAAAAACCTATAAATGGACCAATTCTTTCAAATTTTTTAGTATCACTTATAATCAGTTGAGATTTAAAATAAGCATTGGGCTCTAAATATTGTTTATTATCAAGCTTCCAAAAGGTATTTGAATGATATCGCGGATAGATTTGCACTAAATTGGGCGTATTATTTTTAATGAATACAGTAATTGGACGACGATTGTCATAAATAGCAGAATCAAAAACGAGCCTTTGATTTTTGCCCGCTAAATCAAAATAATAAGCAGGTTGGTCTTGTTTATAGTAAATAACGGAATCATTGCTTTTATTGGCAACATTACTTTGTGCTATTGCTGTTAGCGCAATTAAGGAAAAAAATAAGGATTGAACAATTCCATTCATAAATTGAATCGTGATTGATGATAAAAAAATATTACTACCCAACTTTTACGTTTCTGAGTTGAAATAGTAAACCCCGATGCTGTCTCCACTATTGTTGAAGTCATCTTTTAGTTTCTTCCATTTTGTTTAACTTTCATTTTAAAATTGACGGTTAAGTTCCCGCGATAAACAAATATGTGGTTTCAACAATGAATCTTCGTTTAAAGCAGTGTTTTTAAAATTTATCCTAGCTTAAAATACGGATTATAAATAAGTCCGATAACATTACCAAATGGATCTTTTACCGTTGCAGTCATCATTTCGCCACCAGTGTTGTAAGGTTTTTCGTTTTCTGTTGCTCCTAATGAAATAAGTCGATCATAAACTTCTTGGATTTTCTTAACTCCCCAATATGAAACCACACTTTCTATTGTTTCACCTTTGATTCCCTCGTCAGGTTGAAGTCCCAATTCATAGCCGCCGATATTAAATCCAACATAATATGGCTCGTCAAAATATGCTTTTGTTTCAAATGCCATTGCATACCAATCTCTTGCCTTTTGAATGTCGCTAACTTTGTAAATGGTGGTTCTTAAACCTAAAATTGATGTTTGTTCCATATTTTTTTATGTTTGATTTGATATTTTCCTTGGAATAACCAAACTGGAAAATAAGACTAAAATTTTGATGAATATTGATTTTTGAATGTTTTGAACCCAGGCGCCGAACCGATTTTTCAATTAAATTAATGTTTTGAAATTAAAACCATTTCTTTCTAATTTGTTAGGAGCGTTGGAGCTTGTGTGCAATAATTTACATTTTAAAGTTATGTTGAGGTTTTGGTGAAGTTTTGATAAATTTCTCTAATGATCCTATAAAGAATATACACCAGAGCAAGAGAAATTACCAGTATACCAAATTGATTGTGATATGCCGGACGTTCCACCGTAATTTTTGAATAGAAGGTTTTCATGATAAAATAGCTTGTATTGAATAAGTATAGGATAATCAAGGAGTAAATAAAGAGGTTAAGTTTTTTGAATCTCAATAGTATTATTGGTAAGGAGACTATGGTTATAAAGGTTATAAAACCATGTAAATTTTCAGATATTTTCAAATTCAACGAATGACTTTTAAAATTGTTGAACACAAAGAAAAAATGAATTAGATGGTTGATCGTAAAAAGGATCATTAAAGATTGAAATGTTTCCCGTTTTTTTACATCGTTGAATATTTTTTTCAACCCATAAAATCCAATCATTAATAAGACGGAAAGAATTATTGCTGACGATGCCCTTCCTGAGTTCCGTGCGCATTTATCAAAAACGAAATCTGCTTCTGTCGTCCAAAACGCCCAAAAATAGATGATACATTCTGTTAGTAGGATAAGTAAAATATTCAACGAAAGACGGCTTTTGGTTAGCATAGTATTTTTAATAATTTGCTACAATAACGATTTCGTAAGCGCTTTATTACAATTTATCCAATATTGGCAATCTAGATAATTGGAAATAACGTTTTACATCAACCTAAATGGAGGACTTTTATCACAATTTGAAGCAGTAAGCAAGAAAACCCAAGCATATTTAAAAAGTGCGATTATAGGCGGAATTTTTAGTCTCCTTAAGTAATTAATCTGCTTTATCGGCGAAAAAGTTGTAGTTCATACATGCAATTGCCTATCGGTTTATCCTTTTAATTAACAATCTAAAACTAAGCCTTCATTTTAATACCACCTAACTTTTGTTATCGTTTTCCAATTCAAACAATTTTTTTAATTTTTCTCTTTGGACATCAGGATTCGAATTCTTTTTTTCCAGTTTGAGCGACTTTTTATAATTTATAATAGCCTCCTTTTTCTGCCCATTTTTCAAATAGGCTTCTCCTAAACTATCAAAAACATTGGAAGATTTGGGAAAGAGTTGGACATTCAATTTGAATATCTGAATGGCTATTTCAACATTATTGTATTCTCTCAACCATTTGTATCCAATCGCATTTATTTCACTTTCAAATCTGAAATCCGGTCTTGTTTTAATTACTTGTGCTATAAGTTCTTGCAATTTAATCGAATCAGTTGAAAGGGAAGGATTATCCAATAATTGAATGTTTGCACCAATCTTATTATACTGTTCCAGCTGTTTCTGAGCGATCGTATTTTTTGGAAAAAGTTCAGGAATATTGATGGATGTATTTCCTTTTTTTAATTCCTCATTTAAATCAAACGTAACCACTGTCTCATAATCAAAATGGAAATACAAGTAAATTTTTCCGCTTTCTAAATCATAGATCGTTGTGTATAAACTTCCGCCATATTTCCCAAAATCCTGGTGCATGGCATTCATCATGTTGGTACAATAGGCAAGACTGGTATCAGCAGTATTTTCCTTCAGATATTTTCTTCCTTTTTGATAAAAACCAATGTTTATCTTATCGGCATCCTTGGTACAGGATGGATAAAAATTGGATTGAATATAGGTAGGATCATTTCCTAGAATTAGTGAATCACCTTCCATTATTAAATACTGACCAGATTTATCAACGAAAAAAAACAAGGACGAATGGAAACTTTCCAGGTTGTATTTTAAAAGGAAATCTTTCACCTCGGTTACTTTTGAACATGTCTGCAGAATGGTTTTAGTAAAAGAGAAATAATCTTCGTCCGTACCGATTGATTTTTTACCTACTGTATCTGCCACTGCCAGATAATCCATGGAAAAACCGTCAAATACAAGTCCGGCTTCATTCATTCCGCCTTGCGGATAAAGATTGTCAAACCCAACATACATCGCTCCGAATTTTGAGCTTCCACCTTTCTCAAACCAAATGCGCGTATTCGGGTTCCAATAATCTTCATTGTTGCCCACCATCGTTTTACTGCCTTTTGTGATTTTGAACATTGAACATGCGGATCCATTTTGAATGGACAAAAGGAAAGAGAGAACGGTACAGAAAAATAGTTTTGTTTTCATTTGTGTGTTTTTTTTAACGAGATAAGGTTGTTGACAAATACCTGCTTGCATTTCTACTTTCTCTTCCATCTTGTTATTCGTTTTACAAAATCATTTTTGGGGCATATAGGTTGTCGGACTGCATTGGGCAAACTTCGATTTACTCGTTACTGAAAACTGATATTCTGAAATAAAGGCATTCAGTAATCTTTGAAATTCCTGTTCAATATTTTCCGAAGGTTTATCTTCCTCCTTGCCAAGAAAATTAAATAGGAAATAATCTATTGTCCCATCTGCGTTAAAATATATCCTATTAAAGCATTTTGTCGGCTTTTCCCATTTAAAGTTGTTTTCAGACAGAAACTTGCCAAAATCTTGTAAAAGTTTCCCATATGCTTGCTGCAATGCTACTTGCTCTTTTTCTGTTTTGAAAACTGCCAATGAAGTATCAGCATGCACTGCACTTCTATATAAACTGTCCAAATGCTTGATTGAAACACCTTGTTTTTCTGCGTCTTGAAAAGTCAATCCAATATGCTGTCCAAATGTTTGCAAACAAATTGTCAGAAAAATGATGATCATGAAATTTATTTTGTTCACTCCTTATTTTTTTGTGCAATTTAACTCTTAATGTGTTCGCTTTTTTGTCTACTGTTAAATATTTACTTCAATTTTCAATTTTTCCCTTGATCCGAAGATTATCAGGGGAGATTTCGCTTGCAATTTTATAGTATTTGAGACTTTGATTTTTTTTACCAATTAGAGCATAAGCATCACCCATTAATTCAAGCGCAAAGGAATCTTTAGAGTTCTTCTTAAAATACGTTTCTAGCGCGTCGATACAGTTCTGATATTTTTTTTGGTTAAAATTAATTATTCCAACTTCCCGGTATAAACTACTTGGCGGAGTAAATTCAAATTGCATCGATTTTGAAAACTGTTTATAGTGCGCTTCAATCATGTACACATTTATTTTTGTTGAATCCCAATTTCCCTTTTTGACTTCGTAGTCTTTATAAAGCATGGACATTCCATCTAAAAAACTATACAAGTACATCGAATTATGATGTTCATTTTCATAGGTTTTGTATTCGCTTCGAATATTTGGGAAACGATTCAAGGTTTGAATTAATTCTTCAATTTTTTTATGGTGATTATCAAATTGGTTTTCAAAATTGCCACTTGACGAAAGGAATATAGTACAGCGTTTTTCTTTTGAAAGTTTACTTTCTATTTGCTTTATAGCCTCACCATCACTGTACCAAATGCTCGGGTCATATATTTGCAGCGAATTAAATGATTTTTGATTTGGCAATATGTAGGAACAGAAATATCCACCTAATGAATGTCCAATCAAAATATTAAAACCATTTGTTGAATACCTCAAATTTACCTCTTTCATCAATTCGTCTTCGATAAAACCCAAGAATTTAAGACCATTTCCTGAATTTGGAGAATTAAATGAAGTAGTATCTACCTCACCAGTATGTTTCACTTTAGTTGTACTAAAAGACAAATCAAATCTTCTATTTGGATGGATGATTCCTACCACAATATGCTGTGGAATTTTACCATTCTCAGACAAGTCCTTCTCTAATGCATTGGTTATACTAAACTTCCATTCAGCATCTAAAACATAGATTACTGGATACACATTGGTAGAATCATAATCTGCAGGCAAACTAACCCAATAATTCCTTTCTGTTTCAAGAATTTTTGATTGAATCGCATATTTTTTTATTGCGACAAGATTGGTGTCAACTTGCGCATGAAGCGATGTCGTTAAAAAAAAGATAAGATAAATGAGAATCTTTTGCATTGTTATTTATTTGTTGACATCAAGATTTGATCAGCCGTGGGAATTGTTTATTACGTTTTGCAGCTAGGTGAAGCGCGTTGACAATAAGCTATGTTCCGTTCGCTAAGTTAGAAATTCTTCGTTAAAACGAAATATGACGGTACAGAAAACCAGCAATTTCTATTGACAGCTGTTAGGCATATTTACTTCTTTTTTCGCTGGCTGTTTTTCAAAAAATACAAAAAGTGGAACCGTTAAAAGTCCCACTTCAAATGGAGTACAAATTTGATTGCTTATTGTCCTGAATGAAGACCAACGAGGTTCCCTTCTGTGTCAAGGAAGAAAGCCATATATCCATTTTCACCACCAATAGAGGTTTTAGTCATTGCTATTTTTCCACCTGCACTTTCAATTCTTTCAAGAACTAATTGTAAATTAGGATTACCGTTTAAATAAACGATTGACCCTTCTTTGCTTGGTTTGTGATTTTGACTTTTAACCAATGCCCCACCCGATTTAGGACTTTGAGATGGAAACATAACCATTTGCATACCCATCATTTCCATTTCGTGCATCTCAATGTCGAATGCCGTTTCATAGAATTTTTTTGCCCTTGCAACATCTGTTACAGGAATTTCAAACCAATTTAAAGCGTTGGTCACTGTGCCTAATTTTTCCATTTTATATTTTTTTTGTCAATTAATTACTCTTTTGTCTTTAGCGACAAATTTAGCAAATGCAAGCAATGCACCTGTAACCATAATGTTACGAAAAAAATTTACCATTTCCAATTCTTTTTCTCTCGCAAAATCTGCTGTCATACTTTCTACTCCTAATTCGTGTCCAAGTGCTCTTGGCAAATGAACTAAAACTGCCATCAGGATTACATACAAAGCCATTAATGAATAGGCCAATTTGTCGTATTTACCAATTACAGCACTAACAATAAATAGCAGAATACAAACCAAAGCAAAATAGTTCCAAAAATATGGAAACGGAAAGTAGTCAGGTACAAATGAAGCACCAACCTCTGGTTTGCCAAGGTGCAAGCCAACATATAATAAAAACGAAAGTGGAAAAATGTATTTTCCTAAGTTTAATATTTTGTCCATTGTCGTAAAATTTAATTGGTTGGAAATGGAATGAGTGGTCTGATTTCTACCGAACTGTTTGGATATTTAAGAATTGGGCAAGTCTTGCTCCATTCTTGTACTTCTTCCAAATTATCTGACTTGCAGATTAAAAAACCTGAAACTAAAACACTGTCAGTTTCTTTGTGTGGTCCAACTATTACTTCATTGTTGTTTACAATTATGGCGTCATAGCGAACAGGTGCAGTATGAACCAATTTTCCTTGCATTGCGATATTACCAATCCAAGATTGCCATTTAGCCATATCTTCAACCATATCTTGTGAAGTAGACAAGTAGCCATTGTCGGCACTTGCGTTGCGAAATAATAATAGATACTCTGTCTTTTTTTAAAATTTAATTTATGAATGCTAAGGCAAAATTCAGTAATTAAATTTCCGTGAACGATGACAAAAGTCGATGTTTTATAACTTGGCTTTTAGTCGGCTGAAAACATCTTTGTTGATGCCTAAATAAGAAGCAATGAGTTTGCTTGAAAGTCTTGTCATAATCATTGGTCGATATTCCATTAACCATTTTATTCTTTCCAATGCTGTCAATGAAACGAAAGTGTTAATTCGATATACAGAATTGGCATAAGATGCTTCAAGTATTTGTTTATACACTTTGTCAAACTGCGGAACAGTTTCCATCAAAGTTTGAAAAGATTGTTTATCTATCGCAAAAAGTTCGCAAGGCTCCACTGTTCTAATGTTTTCTGTTGCAGGCTTGCCGCTTCCAAAACTCACAAGCTCTGAACACCAATTATCTTCAATAACGATGTCCCTTGTTGTTTCGTTAAAGTCTTTGTCGTAAACGTAAACTTGTAAACAACCTTTGGCAATAAAGTAAACGTACTTACAATTGTCTCCTTGTCGCAAAAGCTGCTCGTTGCGTTTGGTCTTGATGTGCTTAAATGAAGAAAGAACCTTGTCCAAATTATCGAGGTCATTTCCAAGTCTGTTCGTTATATGTTTGCGTAAAACTTCTATCATTTGTTGTTTATGTTTGAACGGTAGCTGGTAGTAGTGCGATTAACATTTTTCACCCAAGCAAGCACCGCCAAAACGATGCAGCTTATTCAAAACTAATGTTTTTTCTCATAGACACCAAAACTTTCCTCTGAAAAACAGTGGCGTTGGCGCTTAAGGCGATGCTATGGGAAGTAATTTTTTAAAACTGGGGTCTGCTTATTGATTTATGCCTAATTCATTTAAATGATCCTCAATGATGTAATCGCCCAAGTTTCCAGTAATTGATGGATATTTTCTAACATCAACTTGAATAAATTCACTATCGTAGAAAACTTTATGATAAGATTTGGACTTTAAGTCTTTGATATTTTTTCCATCCAACTTTTCAGTATTTTCGACCAGTTTACCCATTAAAGAAGAATTTGACATAAATCGTGTTCTTGGATCGTTTAAATCCGATTGATAAAAATTAGTCACAAGGACGTTTACTGTGTCTCCAGTTTTTTCAGATCTTACAACTATCAAATTGTAAAAATCGATTTCGTGTTCTTCTGTTAAGTTTCCTGAGGATCCTAATATTTCAACATAATCTCCATCACTTAAAATCGAATCATTCATTTTAAACTCGGAAATGTCAATCATAAACTCATCCAAATTCTTCGGTCCACTTTTGCAACTGCATAGTGAACAAATTAATAGAAGTACAATCGTAAAAAGTTTCATCATATTCATTTTTTTTATCTAATAATCTCAGGTTTTCTTCTTTCAATCTGTTCTAAATATTCAAGTCCACTTATTTCAGCGAAATTCTCAGCTAAAATTTTGACGCAGGTTATGCTTTTATTTTCGTAGAGTTGCATCCATTGTTCTATTGGTTGTATTCATTGTATTCTGAATGCCGTTTTAACTAGTTTTTCAATTGGTATTAAATGGATTTGAAGTAACATTTATTGCAAATTTAAACTGCCTTATTAGGGTAGTTTGATTAACCTATAAAGTTCCGTCGATTCAAGAAGCTGCGTACTTCGTATCAGCGTACTCTCGGCTAATATAAAAATTATTACGAAAGGAAAATAGAATTTTACTGCATATTTTGCAGTTTATTGAAACGGCAGTTAGCGGTAGTTTTTCTGTCCATTAAACAATGTTTTTAAATATAATAAAAATGGAAAAGTCAGGAATACAAGCCAAATCATTGTATGTCTAGGCAATAATTGAAATTTATGATTTATCCAATAAACTGTCCCAGTAAACAAGATACAAAATAAAGATTGTCCAATATTTATTTGTTCGTCCGAGTATCTGTCAATGTGGTCTTTCTTGTTTTCTTTAAGGTCATCTTTGTAATTTCCATTTTTACTTGGCAAAAAAGCAGCAAGCAGCATATAGTTCTGCATTATATATACGGCTGAAACCCCCATTAAAAAATATTGAATACTAATGTAAAGTCCGTCTGATAAATATGAGCTTTCAATGTCTGCATTGCTGAATACGCGAAAAATATTGTCAATTGCAAAAGCAAACATTATAATAGTGCTCCAAATACTTAAAGTTAATCTGTTTGTTCTTGAAAGGTGTAAATGTGTTAATGCGTTAAATATTGATAAGATTGAAAGTAGTAAACCAATTGTCATTAAAGAAATTGAAAACCAATTGTAATAATTAGTAAATCCATAGTCAATAGCCCAGTAAATTAATGAAATTGAAAGTAATAATGTAATTCCTTCATTGAGCTTTGTGGTTACCCTGTCTTTATATACAATTCCAAAAAACACAGCGAAAATGAAAATGAAGAAATATGGCCACATCTCAATATGGTTTTCAAAATTGTAAATTTGCTCATGTTTTCCTGGTAAGAAACTTAAGAAACTAAATAAGTAAGTCCCGACAAAAATTCCAGCAACTGTTTTCCAACTGCCCGAAACTCTAATGCTTTCAAAAAGAAGTCCAGCGAATAATGCAATTAAACTAATTGAAAATAATTTTCTGTCACTTATTGAAGCACGATAGCCAATATAAACTGTCAAGGCAAGTCCTAATGCAACTGCAATAATTAAATATGGCGTCAGGCTAATTCCTGCTGATTTTCTTTTTGTTTTTTTCATTTTGATTGTCAATTTCTATTTTACTGGTGTTGTTTAAAATTACTTTTAACGTTTTCCAAATAGGCAAAGGCGGCTAACAAGTATAGTGAATTTTGAGCTTTATCTTATTTGGTGTTTTACGCATTTAATTTTTCAATTTTTTCTGGTATTCTTCATTAATTTCAACCGTTTTCATATCTATTTTGATTAGAATAAGTTTATTTCTTTGTCTTTTAATTTTGAATTTGCAATGCGTTACATTGTAGCCATGCACATAGTCTAATTGCAGGTTTGATCGATTTAACTGTGTCCAAGTACCAAAACTTCCATAATAATTAAACCAATTGTTTTTGGGATCATAAGCATGGCATTCACCAGTGCAATAAAACATTGAATCAATCTCAAAATTGAAATATTCTGTGCAATACATGCTATCAACCATTGATTTTGAATTAAAAATGATGGAATCTTTCACTAAGGTTATTTTCTCCGGAACATCAATGTCTGATTTTGTTTCTTTATCTTCAACAAACCATTTTCCTTCTATGTTTATATTTTGAGAATATCCATGAAAGTTTGTAATAACGAAAAGGATTATAATTAGAATTAATTTCATTTATTGGTACAGTTTATTGAGTATAACGTTTCTCAACTATGAGACGCTGGCTTCTAGTTTGTGGTTGTTCAGCCCGCGCACCCAGCGCTTGTCGAGGGGTGGCTTTTAGTTGATGTTATAAACATTCGTCAAGAATCACATGTAAATAATTTAGATTATTATTTTCGACGTCTAATAAATAACACTATAATAGCAGTGAACATTAGCCCCCAAAATATCCACTCTGAAATTACAATTTTTTCCTTCAGCTTTTGTTTTGTCTCTGTTAACTTGTTTTTAGATTTTAATCCGCTATTTATTTTAATTCTGTCTTTTTTATATTCTTTTCTCCAGTAATTCAAATTTTCTTCACAACTAGAAAACTTATAATTGGAAATATCTTCTAGTAAAGAGCAGTATTTATAATTATCAATTTTCTCTATAGATCCATCCTGTTCGTACATTAAATCTAATTCTAAATAAAATAGCAAGTCATATTTATCCTTCAACGGATTTATCACTAGAAAATTAATTCCTAATGCAAATAGGACAATAATGATAACCCAATATTTTTTAAGCAATTTCATATCTTGTTTTTTATTGTGCATAACGTTTTCCAAATAGGCAAAGGCGCCCTCTCAAATATAATCGTTTTGGCGCTTTTGTTTATTTGGTGTTAGGTGTATCATTTTTAATCGAATTAATAATCAGGTCAACTACTTTCTGAAAATAAACTTTTTTAACTAGAAAACTTATCCATATAAAAAAATTAGAAAGTGCTAAACCAATAAGAATCATTACAATTTTTTCTAAAACGCTAGTAGTTTTTATTGTCTCTCCAAAAAACCTCAAATTTGATGTAATAAGTGGAACAACTATTAACGATAAATTCATCACCACAATTAAGAATATTGATAAATCTGAGTAACGAATTGAATATTCAAATTTTGATTTGTCATTGTCAATAGGTGTAATTTTCACAATAGAATGAACTTCTAGAATTCCATTATTTCTAAATGGTTTTGCTTCCTTGTTAATGATGAATCTATCATAATCAAAATTGATATTGAATTTAGATTCCTCTCCAAAATATGTTTTTAAAGAAATATCATTTCTGTTTATACCCTTGAGGTTGTCTGTTAGTTCGATATTGTTCTTATTAATTATCAATCACTTAAATGTTTACGATTACCATGCGGTTTTACCTAACTTATTTATACACGATAAAAATAGCACTTTTATTTCGCATGCACAACCCAAGTCGAATCGCTTGGCGCAACTGGAGTTTCGGGTTATTCAGCTTACAAATCGTCGAATGGACTCTTAATTTGCTAAATACTTTTGGTGCTGACGTGCGTGCATACTTAGCTTAGCTTCTGCTTGGTGGTCGGTTATTTTACGTCTAAAATGTCCTATTAATTCTTGAATAACCTATTTTGAAGTATACTATGTTGATCGAAAAAATTGAATGGAACTTGGTTTCAAATATTTTTTTTGAAATCATCGCGGAAAATCTCCAGCTTTCACATCAATCCCCACGCCCCGGCGGAGGTGAAAAGCCCACAGCGGTTGCAAAACGCGAGGACTTGAAGCCGCAGACGGTCCCGATATTTATCGGGAGGCGCCCAAAACAAAAAAAGTCTAAAAAATCCTTTTCGCCAAAGCGTGCATCAAATACACAAAGGGTGTCAACAAAACCGCGATAATCAATTTCACGCTGTAACCGGAAATCCAAAACACGAGAATTTCTTGGAACGAATAAACGCCCGGCAACCAAAAACCAATAAAAAGGACGATAAATCCATCAATCAACTGAGAAATCACGGTAGAACCTGTACTTCGCAACCAAATCATGCGTCCGTTGGTCAGTTTGTTGAAAACGCCAAACAATTGCACATCCACCAATTGCGAAACCAAGAACGCAGTGATGCTTCCAATCATGATGGGCAAACTTCCGCCAAAAGCCTTGCGAAATTCGCTGTCGCTCAAATAAGAACTGGCATCCGTCGGCACTTCCACAGCGATATAAACCAACAAAAAGCAACAGGCAATCAATCCAGCGGTGATGTAACTCAAACGTTTCACGGTTTCTTTGCCGAAATAATCGTTCATCACATCGGTCAACAAAAAAACGATTGGCCAAGGAATAATCCCCGCAATAATCGGCGACAAAGGCGTAGGCACCGACTTCGCAGAAATCAACTCCGCCACAATCGCGCTGGTAATAAAAATCCCCGCGAAAATGGTGAAGATGATTTGTTTTTTTGAATTAAGCATTTGCGAGGAGATTTTAAGATATTAAGATTTTAGGATGTTAAGACTTTTAATCATTGTAAAAATATACAATTGTCGAAAATAAGCCACGGATGCACGGATTTTTTTGTGGATTGTATTGAAGATATTGCTATTCACTTCGCAGTTCAATTCGTCATTATATGACAAAACAAAAAATAATGCTTCAATCGATTGCTATACAATCTAAAAATCTAATCATCCAAATTAGTCTTAAAGTTGCGAAGCAACGGCTCCTAACATCTTAAACCGCCACGTGCAGCTGCGAAGCAAATCTTAATGTCTGCCAGCCCTGCTGGCCTTACTTGACACAAATCTTCTCCATCCAACTTCCAGCAGTGCTTTCAAATTTTACGGTATAAATCCCAGGATTTTTTACTTCGAAAGTGGAGGATTCAGCGGTGATTGCTTGCGTAAAGACAACTTTTCCAAGCGCATCATATACTGCGATGCTTCCTTGTGTAACTGGCGAAATAACGGTCCATTTTCCTTCATTTGGATTGGGGAACACTTGCAATTTGGCTAGTTTTGTTTCAGGAGTTGCGGCTGTTGCAGTTCCGTAGGTGAAACTAAAAGGTTTGGTGCAAGAAAATGTTGAATCGTTTGGATCTGTGATCACCAAATTCCCCGAAAACAAAGTGTTTGCTGGAACTGTTGATTCTGCTGCAAAAGTGACATTGGAATACAGCGCATTCGAAAATCCATTGTTTCCATCACCTGGTACACTCAAAAATGAAAGCACTTTCAAGGTGTCTCCCATGCTGATGTAAGGATTGTCGTTCAACGTAGCCGTAAAAAACGGATAAATGATCGTGTGTTGACTGCTGTTGTATACCAGAATTTCAATAGAATTAGCATCCAATACAACATCTTCTACGATTATTGAATCGCAAATGGTTTGAGAAGAAGCGTTGAATTGCAAAAACACCGAAAGGAAAAATCCCAAAAAGATTGTTTTTTTCATGGCTTTTATATTTGACGAAAAGATATTAAGATTTTAGGATATTACGACGTTTTGATAATAATATTCGTTGGGGCGCAATGCATTGCGCCCCAACAAATATTAAACCTTTTTAAAATTGCGCCCCAACGAATATTAAACTTTTTTAAAATTGCGCCTCAACAAACAATTTTACGTATTAAAGTTGCCTAGCAACAACTCTTAAAATCTTAATAACCTATTATCTTATTGTCTGCGAGCGCAGCGAGTCTATTTTCCGATTCCAACTTTCATTCCAATCGTCGCTACAAAACGTGTGTATTTGTCGTCTTGCTTCAACCAAGTCTCTTGCCATTCGTTGTTGATGAACTCTGAGCTTGCTTGATAGGTCGTTGATGCGTAACTTCCAATTCCGATTCCGAAATAATAGTCGAAAGAGAAAGAATTTGCCAACCATTGTTGGTATCCAAAGTTGAAAGTAAAAATCGATTCATTGGTGAATCCTTTGATGCTTGAAAGTGAACTTGTCGCTCCGCCTTCAATCAATTCATTGTATCTTCTGTATTTAAATTTTGGAGAGATATACAATTGATTCAACGCAGGTCTTCCATCCAATGGATAAAATTTAAATGCAACAGAAGTAAAAATCCCCATCGCTGAGTTCTTTACATACTGTGTATTTTGATCTACCAAAAATCTGTTTCTACCTAAATTTGAAACTGTTGGTCCTAACTCCACTTCCAAACTCATTGGGTCATCCAATACACGCTCATAAGCGAAATTGATTTCGCCAATTGACATTCTTAAAGGATCGAATTTGAAAACATTCATATGTTCTACCATTCTTCTTGGCATTCTGTCAGTTTCAGGACGATTTCTTTGTGATGTTCTATCTAAAATAATCACTTGTCTGTCGTCTTGCGCAATCAGTTGTAAACCTGAAAAACAAAAATAAAGTAAAAAGAGCTTTTTCATATTTGTATTTATTTAAACGGTTAAACGTTGAATCTCAAAGATTCGTTGTTAAATTAGTCAATTAAAATTAAACCTGAGTCAGATTTTACGTTATTGCCAACATAAAAATCGACCCTTCCTAGTTGAACACCCGCCCAACCAACTTGGTTAACCAACGTGATATTTCCTCCTAAATTGTATTCCACCGTCGGTTTTTCCAAAAAAGTGTGCGTATGTCCGCCGATAATCAAATCAATTCCATCCGTTTTTTGCGCTAATTTCCGATCTGAAATCTTCTCTGTCGCGTATTCGTAACCCAAATGTGACAAACATATAATCAAATCAACTTTCTCTTCTTTAAGTTTTTTGATCGATTCTTGCGCCATTTCAATCGGATTTAAATACTTCGTTTCCTTGAAATGAATATCAGGAACTAGTCCGTTTAATTCTACTCCGAGTCCAAACACACCAATTTTTACGCCACTTTTTTCAAAAATGTGGTGCGACTTTGTTTGTCCGTCTAAAATCGTATTCTTGAAATCGTAGTTTGAACATAAAAACGGAAAATTTGCAAATTCTTTGGCTTTCAAAAATCCATCCATGCCGCCGTCGAAATCGTGGTTGCCCATCGTTGCTGCGTCATATCCTAAATGCGACATTAATTTCATTTCCAACACGCCACCAAAACGATTGAAATAAGGCGTTCCTTGGAAAATATCACCTGCATCTAAAAGAAATACATTTTCCTCTTCAGATCTGATTTTTTGAATCAATTCATGGCGACGAGAAACGCCACCTTGATTGGCATATTTAGCGTGATTAGCTGGAAAAGCATCAATATTTGAATGGGTATCGTTGGTATGTAAAATGGTGATTTTCGTCGTTTTTTTCAAATTGGACGCCGCCAACAATTGCGGAGAAACCATCAATCCACCAAAAGCCAAACTTGAACTTTGAATAAATTTTCTTCTATCCATGACCTATAATTTGATGCGTGTATCAATTACATTTGAAAGCTTTTTTCTGCTCTTAAAACCATCTAAAATAACGTTTCGCAAAAGCAGATTAGGGTTTTTAACTTCCAATTTTTGTTGGAAGAAATTCATGTTGTCGCCACCATTCATCAGGTAATCGGATGTAACTACCCAAAAATCTTTTGATTGCCAAACTTGGTTATCAGCTGTCAAAATAGAATCTTGCAAAACTTTAAATCCGCTGATAGGTTCGCCACCTGATTTTTTTAAATAAGCTTGAATGTCAATGATTGATTTTGCAGGCATTTTTACTAGCAAAAATTGATTGTCAAAAGGCATCAGTTTGAAAACATCGCCCAATAAGACATTTCCTTTACTTATCGGAGCGCGCAATCCACCGATGTTGATTAAGCAAATCATATTTTCATTTGGCAGCACTTCTTTTCCTTTTTTAAGTAAAATATCCGCAACCAAAAATCCCAAACTTCCATTCGGTCTTTGATTGATAAAATCCACTTCCGCTTGCGCTACGACCTGATTCATTTCTTTATCCAATTCGATTTTGTAAGGCGAAACGATAGAATCGACACTTCTAGAATTGGGATATTCCGCGGACAAAGGAATGGATTTACCATTCACAAAAGTTTGTTTACCAAAAGAGCAGGCCGATAGACCTGCTCCTAAGATGAAAATATAAAAACTAAATTTCATTATTCAATAATCAGTGATTTTTGAACTTCTCCATAAGGCGTTTTCACTTTCACTATGTAAGAACCAGCACGCATAGATTCTGTGTTGATATTTACAACTGAAAGATTTGAAACTACATTTGATTTAACAGCTCTTCCTTGCATATCGATAATTTCGTAGCTCAAAATAGTCGTTGCATCTACATGTAAAAACAATTCTTTTTTCGCTGGATTTGGATAAACAATAAAAGCATTCATCAATTGCTCCTCGATAGAAGCAGAACATCCGTTTGTTTCATAAGTCATGTCAGAGAAATTCACATAACAAACATACTCTGGATTGTCGATGAATGGATTTCTATTATTTTGTAATGAATCGATGAAGTCATTTCTAGAAATTTCCCAATTGTTTGGCAAATCTTGCAAAGCCCATTGTTTCAATACATATTGATCTTGTCCGTAAGGAATACTTCCGCTGATATACGATGGGAATTTCCAGTTGTTTCCACTTACTGAGTTGTAACATACAGATTCATACATCATCGCTCTTGCCGCATCACCTTTGTGCTCGTCACGTGGCTCATAAACCATGTGACCATTTGCATCTAATCCAAATTTAGCACCCAAAAAAGTTGATGAAACAGTAACAACTTTTCCTAAAGGATAATTACTTCTAACTGCATTTGCAGAGTTTTGATTTGTTGGGAATAAATGGTGATAGTCATTGTATTCTGGCAATAAATCAGCTGGATTTGTTGGCATCCAATTGTGGCAATACGTATGCTCTCTACTGTAACCTTGAGTTGTGAAATCAAAAGGTTCAGTATAAACTTTGTTTTCACCACTGTAAACACAAGTAATTACTCGTCTATCATCTGTTGTATCACGAGCAGCAAACAAAGAAATCATTCTAGTTGAATAATTACTATAATATTGCTCCATGTGCGGATTAATCAAATTATGTAAATCTGTTACGAAAGTTGCACTCGTTGTATTGATTCCATTGTAGTAACCAGCAGGCATCATTGTAGCTGGTGTCGTAACGTTTCCTGTCAATGGATTTGCAGTTAAATAGTTTCTATAAACTCCAGGACCATTGTAAGCGTAAACAGCAAAATAATAATCTGTAGAAGCTACGATATTGTTTGGTCTAAAAGTGTTTGCATTTGCACTGAAAACAACTTGAGCGTCTCCGATAATATCACCTCTTTTGTACACAACCCCATCAGCAGGAACTCCTGTGATTGCAGAACCTTTTTTACGTAAAATTAAATACCCTTCTGGAGCTGAAGCAGGTGCTGTAAAAGAACCAGTCACACGGTAAGTTTTAACATCCGTAAAAGTTAAATTCGTTGGTTGAGCAGTTGGCTCAGTGGCATAATTCCCCCCAATTCCAAGTATGTTGATGATGTAAGGATTTTCATCTGCATCATTACTTGCAATGTTGATTACTGCATTTCTATTTCCTGCAACAGATGGAGTGAAATTAATAGTTAATGTTCCGTTTGCCAAACCTGCAATTGAAGAAGGAGAAGATCCAACTGCAAAATCAGCAGCGTTAGCACCTGTAATTGTAACTCCAGAAATATTCAAAGGATTTGTAGTTCCTAAGTTTTCAATTGTAAAATTAATTGGAGACATTGTTGCAACTGGCGACGCAGTTACGAAATTTCCTCCGTTAACAATCGTTGTTGTTCCTTGTTTCACATTGATTTCTTGCTCTGGCGTTGCCGCTCCAACAGCAATATTAACGTCATCTAAACCAATATTTCCTGTCACTTTGTTTGTGTAGTTGAAACGGATGTAACGAGTTAAAGCGTTTGGAACATCTGTAAACAAAGTGTAAGTTGCTGCAGGAGGTGCAGTATGTGAGTGCAACGTTGTCCAAGTAGAACCATCAGCTGATTCTTGCACTAAAAATGTTCCACCACTAAAACTATTTCCAGCTAAATAATAAGTCAAATTCCCTGGATTGCTCGCAAAGAAAATGGTCATCATATCTCCCGTACTATCGAATTTTTTCGCAGGTGGTGTGTTACCTGAGGCAGTGTAAAAAATACTTTCAGTTTCGGTCCAACCAATCGGTAATCCAGCAGTTGTGAAACTCCAAGATGTTGGCAAAACAGCTTGTGCAAAACCAGAAAGGTTACAAGCTACTGCAAGGAGAATTGAATAAATGATTTTTTTCATAATTGTTTTTTTATTTTACTTATTTAAAATTGTAATGCGACAGAAATATTATATCTAAAACCTCCACCATACATAACACCTGCAGAAGCAGCATCGAAACCAGGACCATAAGTACTAGACAATGTTGCATCAGCAATGAACTTACTATTTAACGCATTTTGAACCATTCCGTTGAATAAAAGCTCAGATTTTTTCATTTTATATTTATACCCTATGAATAAATTCAACATTCCATATCCTGGAATTTTCCAAGATTCACGTCCTGCGTTTTCACCTTTCAAGTTAAAAGGGTTAAATTGAGCATAATATCTATCAAAATACATATATTGCGCTTTCACGAAGAAATTTTTGAAAGGCTCATATCTCAAAGCACCACTGTACGTTGATTGCGGAGCGTCACCTACGTGCACACCTTTCGCATCAAAAGTTACATTCAATGAATCGTATTGAGGCAAAATAATTGATTGTGAAGAATTCCATCTCCAATCACCATAAGAAAGCATCAATTCAGCGGAAAGTTTTTTAGAAATGTTGTAAGCAACATCCAATTCAGCTCCATAGTGAATCGCATCCATTCCGTTTACATTGATTCTAATTGTTGATGTTGGATCCAATGGATCAGGAATTGCCAATCCATTTGGGAAAGGTTTATTTTTCCAATTGGTTGCGTAACCATTCAAATTCAATCCGAAAAATTTAGTCGTATAACTGTATCCAGCTTCCAATGCTAAAATTTTCTCGTTTTTAATCTCCTTGAAAAACTGATTTTCATTGTTATTTACAACACTTGTAAACATCGGTGTTCTTGACAAATATCCAGCGTTAACAAAAACAGTAGATTTCTCAGTCAAAATATAACTTGCACCAGCTTTAAAAGTTCCACCTGGAACCCATTTCCAATCTGTTGCATAATCTTTCAAACCTTCGCTTTGCGCATTGTATGTTTGTCCGTTATATTGAATAACATCGTTCGCTCCAATTCTCAAAGTGGTATCTCCAACTTCCAATACTTTCTTCTGGAAATAATCTACGCCTTTGTAACCATTGTAAACCGCTGACAAATTGATAAACGCTGTCCAGCGCGTTCCTGTGTATTCCGCTTGACCAAATGCACCTGCCCATTGCACAAAACCATCTCTGTAATCTTCATAAGGTTTATCAGTATCAGCGATTTTATCTCCTACTCTTTTCATAGTAGAAGTTGCATTTTGATCTGATGGATTAACGTAATAATCCCCTCCTAGCAAATCTTTGATTTCTCTATAATGCGTTCCTTTGTAGCTTCTGTAATCTAAACCTCCAGAAAAACTCCATTCTTCCGACATTTTGTAATTCACTTGTCCTAAATAACCAACCCAAAAGTGATTATTTACAGAAGCCGTCAATACTTGATTCGATTTCAATTCAGTTGTTGAATAGTTAGCATCAATATTTGGAGCAACTTGACCAAAGAAAGAAGTGTATTGATTATTATAGACAATTTTGTCCCAATCAATCGTTCCATCAGCAGTTCGAACTGCAGCACCGTAGTTGGAAAGTTTTGTCCCTCCACCTCTACCGATAGAAGCATACAGTAAATTTGAAACAGATAATTTTTTATTTACTTGCCAGAAATCTTTCAATGTGATTTGTGGTTTGTTGTAATAATTCAATCTTTCACTTAAAATTCTTTTATTCCCGTCCTTAAAAGTGCCTTTGTTGTCGTGATCTGTGATGTAACCCCAATGTTCATTGTATCTAATTCCTCTATCGTAAATTTGTGATTGATCTACAGGAACTCCATTTTCATTCGCATCTGTTGAATCCCAATATTGAATTCTTTGATTGAAAGATCTTTGTGCATGTCTTTGTGGCGCCATAAAAGCACTCAAAGAAAATAAATGCGTTTTGATTTTCTTTTGAACTTTCGCATATAAAAAAGCGCCTTGTGTTGGCGTACCATAAACCCAACCGTCGCCTTGTTTATAAGAACCAGAAAGTGTCACACCAAAACCATTTTTCATCATCCCAGAATTGTATGAAATCGTTGACCTCATCAAATTTCCAGTTCCGTATTCTTGTTTGATTGTAGTTCCTTTTCTGTTTCCAACACCAGAAGTCAAAATATTGATGGTTCCTCCGATAGATGGCATCGCCAATTTGGTGGCTCCCAAACCTCTTTGAACTTGAATATTTGAAGTAATCGCATCTAAACCAAACCAATTTGACCAATAAACAGAACCGTTCTCCATGTCGTTAACTGGAACTCCGTCAATCATCACACCAACGTTTCTTTGGTCAAAACCACGAACAGTAATTCTTGCATCACCATCTCCACCTCCTTGTTGTGTAGCATATACACCAGGAGTTGCATTCAACAACATCGGAATGTCTCTTGAACCCAATTCTTCTTGGATTTTCTTAGGATTGATTCTAGTTACAGGAACAGGAGTTCGTCTTCCGATTACTGCGCCACTGATTACTTGAACTTCTTCCAATTCCAATGTTTCTCCTAAAGAAACAGGAAGACGCAAAGTTGGTTGATTTACTTTAATTTTGGTAATCAACGTATCTTCCATAATGACCGACATGGTATATTCACCATAAGGAACATCTTTTAGAATCAATACACCTTGATCGTTGGTGGTTCCTTTGATTTTATCTGACAATTTAACTTTCGCAAAAGGAACTGTCATTTTTGTTGCAAAATCAGAAACGATTACAGTAACTTCACTCGTTTGAGAGAAAATACAAAAAGGAATGAATAAAATGAATAGAGCTAAGAAACGCATCTTTTTTTAATTTTTGAGCAAAGAAAAAGGCCGGATTTTTCCGACCTTCTCTCTGATAATATTAATTATTTTACAATAACTCTTTTAGTAACTATACCATTTCCAGTTTCAACTTTGATGATATAAACTCCTGGAGCATCACCGATATTGATTATAGCTGAATTTGAATTTGCTTTTACAGTTTTAACTGTTTGACCCAAACCATTAATTACAACAATTTTCTCGATTCCTGCAGTTGCAACTACATTGAAAGTTCCATCTACTGAAGGGTTAGGGAAAACTGAGAATTGAGTTAATTCAGGAAGTTTGTTTACTGCCAAAGGATTACAATTACAAGTATGTGTTCCTAAAGACATCCAGTTTCCAAATTCGATTGGGTTTCCTGCGTTGCTTTTAATAGTATCTCCGTTCACATCAAACAAGAAAGTGTTTGAAGGAATTGAATCATATTCTGCCAAAGCATTGAATTCAGTAATTGCAACGTTTGTTACACCTTTCAATACAGTTGCTTTACGAATCAATGAATGATCTACAGTTACAATAACACCAGCACCTGTATTATATGGAGCAGTTGTTGACCAACCTGTATCAGGACCTGGATTCTCACCAATTTTTCCAAAAATATCGATTGGAACTAACGCTGGAGTAATTGCAGACAATTGAGTTGTTGCTGTACCAGTCAAAGTACCTTTAAACAAAACAACTGCATCATTACCATTCCAGTAAAATGAATTGCTTGTATTGTAAACTGGAGCATAAAAACCATCAGCTCTTACTTGCAAAGAATCCCAAATTGGAGCTTCTTGACCTGTTCCTAGTGGATCTCTTTTATCTAAAACTGCAACATATACGTCGTGTGCTGCTACTGTCCCAGTCAACTGAACCGCGTTTGCAATTGTTGCAGAGTTAGAACCATTTGAGTAACGAGCAATGATATACTCACTTAAATCGATTGCAACATTTGTTGGATTGTAAATTTCAATCGCTTTGTTGTTAGATCTACCTTCAACATACTCAGAAATAAAAAGTTTCGAACAATCCTGAGCGAAAGTTGAACCTAAAGTAAAAAGACTAACGAAAAGTAAAGCTTTTTTCATAACAGATATTTATTTAAATTAAGGGAATACATTGGAATTACTACGAACTTATCGGTTCTAAAAAAACCGAATATAAATGAGTTAAAATAAGCATCTAAACTTCTCAACCTGCTGGTTATCAAGAATAGGAACATTTATTTCATAGTTTATCTTGTTTTGTTTTCAGATGGTTTCAATCAATCTTTGTCGATGACATCAAGGGTAACACCCGAAAACTTGATACAAATGTAAGACATTTTTTAATGTGTTTGCATTATGATAATATTAACAATGATTAAAGGTTTTTGCACAATTTATGCTTAATCGTCCTATAAGTACTATTTTTAACCAGTTCTAAACGAAAAAAACATGTTTAAAAAAATCAATTTTCTTAGCTTTATTCTTTTTCTGACATTGTCAAATTTGGCTAATAGTCAACCAATTGAAGAAATTCAAAAAATCATCAAACAACCTTTGACAGTTGAAAGTATTTGGAAAAATTACGAATTCTCTTCCAAAGGATTTCCTGGGTTTAACGGGATGAATGACGGTGAACATTTCACAAAAATGAATTTCGATAAAAGTAAATTTTCTATCACGAAACATGCTTTTTTGAATTATTCAGGTGAAGGAGAAGTTCTTGTCTCTGAAAAAGACCTTTTATACAAAGGTGTTTCGATTCAGGTAGACGACTATTCTTTCAACGCGGATGAAACCAAATTATTGATTACAACCAATGCTGAATCAGTATACAGAAGAAGCTACATCGCAGATTTTTTCATTTTAGACTTGAAAACTAAAAAACTTACTCCTTTAGATGAAAAAAGAGCTGGTTCTACTTTGGCGGAATTTTCTCCTGATGGAAACAAAATCGCATACATTCACAACAATAATATTTTTGTTAAAGATCTTATTTCTGGAAAAACCAGTCAAATTACCTTGGATGGTCAAAAAAACAATATCATCAATGGAACAACGGATTGGGTATATGAAGAAGAATTTGCGTTGACTAAAGGTTTTGATTGGTCTCCTGACAGCAAATACATTTCATTTCTAAAATTCAATGAAAGCAAAGTGCAAGAATTTGAATTGGCGTATTACGGAAAATTATATCCTGAAATTTACAAATACAAATATCCAAAAGCGGGTGAAGACAATTCAAAAGTAACAGCGCATGTTTTCAATTTATCTTCTAAAAAAACGATCGCATTGAATCTGGGAGAATATGAATATATACCTCGTCTACAATGGTCAAATTCATCCAATCAGCTGATTGTTCAAACGTTGAATAGACACCAAAACCACGTTAAATACCAATTGGCAGATTTTACTGGCAAAAGCCTGACTCATAAAGTCATTTTCGAAGAAAAATCTGATACTTATGTAGACATCGACGACAACTTGATTATCTTAAATGACGGAAAATCATTGCTAAGAACAAGCGAAGCATCTGGATTTATGCACATTTATCAAGTTGGATTTGATGGGTCAAACAGACAAATTACTCAAGGAAATTGGGATGTTATTGAATTTCTAGGAATCAGCGACGACAATCAGACAATCTATTATACATCCGCTGAAAAAAGTGCTATTTATAAAGGAATCTACAAAATCAATCTAAACGGTTCAAATAAAACTGCATTGAGTATCGAAACTGGCTACAACCGCGCTGAATTTAGCAAAGGAATGAAATACTTTGTAAAATACAGTTCGACTGCAAATACACCAAATGTTGTAACATTATGTGATGCAAACGGCGAAGAACTTGAAATTTTAGAAAGCAATCAAAAATTGGTAGATAGAATGAATAATTACTCTTTATCTAAAAAGGAATTCATGACCATTGATGGTGCCGCTGGTAAATTAAATGCTTGGATGATTAAACCAATGAACTTTGATCCATCCAAAAAATATCCTGTCTACATTAATATTTATGGCGGTCCTGGAAGTAATACCGTGACTGACGAATTTGATGGAAACGACTACATGTATCATCAGCTTTTGGCTCAGAAAGGATACATTGTTTTCAGTGTTGATCCAAGAGGAACAATGTACCAAGGAGCTGCTTTCAAAAAGTCAACTTATTTACAATTGGGTAAATTAGAATTAGAAGATTTCATCGCTGCTGCTAAAGAATTAGGAAAAATGTCGTTCGTAGACAAAAATAGAATCGGAATCCAAGGTTGGAGTTATGGTGGTTATATGACTTCATTAGCAATGACTAAAGGAGCAGATTATTTCAAAATGGGAATTGCTGTGGCACCGGTTACAAATTGGAGATTTTATGATAATATCTACACAGAACGATTCATGCGCACGCCACAGGAAAACGCGACAGGATATGATGACAATTCACCGATTAACTTCGCGAATAAAATCAAAGGAAAATATTTCTTGATCCACGGTTCTGGTGACGATAACGTACATTACCAAAATTCAATGGAAATGATCACCGCTTTAACAAATGCAAATGTTCAATTTGATTTATTCATTTATCCTAACAAAGACCACGGAATTTATGGCGGAAATACGAGAAATCACTTGTTCAATATGCTTTTGAATTATACGCTAGAGAATTTGTAGTTGTAAACAAAAGATAATTTAAATATCAAAGAGGCAATTTATTGAAAGTTGCCTCTTTTTTTTGAACAAAACTTTGGATTCAAATGTTGTTTATCATGATAAAAGTCATACTTCTTGGCTGAAAATTGATTAAAAATCGTTTTTTAAAAAATTTATCGTTTTTTTTGAAAATTATGTGTCAAAAATTTGTTCTACATTACTATTTGTTTACTACTTTAGATGCCGTTATTAAAAAAATGACTCACATACATAAAATCCGTTAATAAAATGGGCGAAATTGCTAAATTAGAATTAGAAGGGAAGGTTTATGAATTCCCAGTTATCGAAGGAACCGAAAATGAAAAAGCGATTGATATTAGCAATCTGCGTTCAGCAACTGGTTACATTACATTAGACGTTGGATACAAAAACACTGGTGCAACACAAAGTGCTATTACTTTCCTTGATGGTGAAGAAGGTATTTTGAAATACAGAGGTTATCCAATTGAAGAATTAGCAGCCAAAGCAACTTTTATTGAAGTAGCTTATTTATTGATTTACGGAAACTTACCTACTCAAACTGAATTAGATAAATTTTCTTCTGATATCACTAAGCACACTTTGGTTCACGAAGACATGAAACAATTTTTTGAAGCTTATCCTGCGAAAGCACATCCAATGGGTGTATTGTCTTCAATGGTTTGTTCTCTTTCTACTTTCTATCCTGAATCTTTAGATCCAAATAGAAGTCCAGAAGCAAAAAATTTAACTGTATTGAGATTATTGGCAAAATTGCCAACATTGGCTGCTTGGGCATACAAAAATTCGATGCGTCATCCTTTCATGTATCCAAAAAATGAATACGATTATTGCAAGAATTTCATGTACATGATGTTTTCAATGCCAACTGAAGAATACAAAGTTGACCCAGTAATTACTGATGCATTGAATACTTTATTGATTTTACATGCAGATCACGAGCAAAACTGCTCAACGTCTACTGTAAGAATAGTTGGTTCTTCTCAAGCAAATTTATACGCATCTATTTCTGCTGGTATTTCTGCACTTTGGGGCCCACTTCACGGTGGAGCTAACCAAGCTGTATTGGAAATGTTGGAGAAAATCCACAACGATGGTGGCGATGTAGACAAATGGGTATTGAAAGCGAAAGACAAAAATGATTCTTTCCGTTTGATGGGATTCGGTCATAGAGTATACAAAAACTTTGATCCAAGAGCTACAATTATCAAAAAAGCATGTGATGACGTTTTGGAAAAATTGAATATCAATGATCCATTATTGGCAATCGCTAGAAAACTTGAACAAGTTGCGTTAGAAGACGAGTATTTCAAATCAAGAAGCTTGTATCCAAATGTAGATTTTTACTCTGGTATCATCTACCGTGCGCTTGGAATTCCTACAGATATGTTTACAGTTATGTTTGCATTAGGAAGACTTCCGGGATGGATCGCACAATGGAAAGAAATGACTGAAAACAACGAACCAATTGGTCGTCCACGTCAGGTTTACAACGGAGAAGTATTGAGAAAATACGTTCCGATTGCAGAAAGATAATTTCAAGCAATTAATATACTTAGTGAAAGGTCTTCTGAAAAGAAGGCCTTTTTTTGTGGCGTCAATCTGACTTGGAATCAATTTGTCATTGATTTAAGCCATTAAATAGATTGAATTATATTTTCCCTAAGACTAACAAAAGTTGGTGGTTTAATCTCCCTCAATATTCAATAAAAGAAAACAAATCAAGAATATCAAAATCAAATTATTGGAAATAAAAAAGCCCAAATCGTTAAGAAATGGGCTTTAAAAGTTTATTAAAATTTTGTTTAATCTTTGATCAATGTGTATCCTGGATATTTTTTCGCATCGTAAACAAACTTCGTATCTTCAACTGTAGGATTTGCAGTAAACTTCGTCAACGAATAAGTCATTGTTGTACCGTTTTTTGCTTTCATCACAGCTTTCTTCAACTCATTGTCAGATTTAGAGATATACAAGATAATTGTATGGTAATCAACTTTACCTGGGTTTTTAGGAACCAATTTAATCACTGAAACAGTTTCACCACCCATTGTTTCTTCTTTCTCAAAAGCATTTTTGAAATCTTTTTCCCAAATCGTCATCAACTTTTTTGGATTGATTGATTGCTCATCTCCTCCACTTGCATCTGATTCGTAAACAGATTTTTCTTCTTTTACGATAGTCCAAGTTTTCAAACCATTGGAAATAATTGTATTATCTCCGTATGATGCGCAAAACTTATCTCCTTTTACCCAACCTTTTCCAATTTCACTTTCATTGGCACCTGCAGAGTTTTTGATACTTGCGCTAAATTCGATGTAAAAGGATTTCATTCCTTTCATTTTAGTTGACAATTTATCTAAAATCGCTTGAGATTTAGAATCTTGCGCAGATGCTGTCAAAGAAATAATGCTGATTGCAATTAATAAAAATTTCATTTTGTTTTGTATTTACGGTGCAAATATCAGAAATTGTGCCAAATAAATTTATCATAATTTCCATTTAATTCATTTAATCAAAAATCAGCATTAAAAAATGAGCTGAATTGGAAAACTTTTCCCCTAAAAACATGCATATCTTTTTGTAGTTTATTACCTTTGAATCATGGATCACAAGTCGATAATTCAAGATATCAAGAAAAAGCAATTCAAGCCTGTATACTTATTGCATGGTGAAGAGCCTTATTATATTGATATGATTTCTAAGGCAATTATCGAAAATGCATTAGAAGACCACGAACGTGACTTCAATCAAATGATTGTCTACGGAAAAGACGCTGAGGTTCTATCGATTATTTCAGAAGCCAAAGGCTATCCAATGATGGCTGAACGACGATTGGTTGTGGTCAGAGAAGCACAAGATCTGAAAGACATAGAATTACTTGAAAACTATTTTGCAAACCCAGAACCAACAACGGTTTTGGTGATTATGTACAAGTACAAAAAATTTGATTCTCGAAAAAAAGTCTTCAAAGAAGCATCTAAAAATGGATTGGCTTTTTGTTCTGATAAAATCAAAGATTACCAATTGGTCGATTGGATTAATAATTATCTAAAAACAACAGATTTTTCCATTACGCCAAAAGCTTCAACCCTACTTGCCGATTTTTTGGGAAATGATTTGAGTAAAATCACCAATGAATTAGACAAATTAGCGCTTCTACTTCAAAAGGGAACGACTATAAATGAGGTTCACATTGAAGAAAACATCGGAATTTCAAAAGACTATAATGTTTACGAATTAACCAATGCGATTGCGGTAAGAGATGTAAATAAAGCATTTACCATTGTCAATTACTTTGAACACAACCCAAAATCTGGTGAATTAGTTGTTGTAATTGGGAATATTTTCAACTTGTTTTTCAAATTGATGCGTGTTCATTTTTCAAACAACAAATCAAATGAAGCTTTGAGTCAACTACTTAAAATACATCCTTTTGCTGTCAAAGAATTATTAAACGCCAGTAAAATTTATCCTCCCAAAATGATTTCAAGAAATATTTCTTATTTATACGAATATGATTTGAAATCAAAAGGTGTAAATAACACTTCATTTACCAAAGCAGATTTAATGAAAGAATTGATTTACAAATTAATGCATTGAGATGAATCTATTTTATATACCCACAATAACAGCAGATTCAAAACAAATTACTCTTTCAGAAGAAGAATCGAAACATGCTTGCCGTGTTTTAAGACTTAAAAATGGTGACATAATAACACTTCTAGATGGCGTTGGCGGAACTTATTTAGCTGAAATTGAAGATGCACATCCTAAACATTGCAGTGTTTCCGTGCTGAAATATGAATTTGAGGAAAAAGAAACAAAATCCGTTCACATAGCGATTGCGCCTACCAAAAACATGGACAGAATTGAATGGTTTTTGGAAAAAACGACGGAACTAGGCATTGATGAAATCACCTTTTTGCTTTGTAAAAACAGCGAAAGGAAACAAATTAAAGAAGATCGATTGGAAAAAATATTGGTTTCAGCCATGAAACAATCCAAACGAACTCACTTGCCTAAAATGAATTTGCTAATTTCATTCAAAGACTTTGTAAATCAACATCCAAATGGAGCATTGGCTCATTGCTATGAAAATGCAAAAACGACCTTAAATGATGTTTTTAAGCCAAACAACTACCCAATTTTGATTGGACCAGAAGGCGATTTTTCATTGGAAGAAATTGAACTGGCGAAAAAAGCTGGATATGATTTTGTAACTTTAGGAAAAAATAGATTGAGAACAGAAACTGCTGGGCTTTATGCTTGCATGCAATGTTTGTTAAATGATTAATTCATTATTTATGTTAAGAAATTGCTTGTTCTTTTTTAGCTTTTTAATCGGTGCTTCCTCGTTTGCTCAGGGAACCTATCAATTGGCAGTTTTGAAATACAATGGTGGTGGCGATTATTATGCGAATCCAACTTCATTGCCAAATCTAATCTCTTTTTGTAATCAAAATCTTTCTACAAATATTAGCAAAGACGTTCCCTACGTTGAAGCAGGAAGCAACGATATTTTCAATTTTCCTTTTGTGCACATGACAGGACATGGAAATGTTGTTTTCTCCAATGCAGAAGTTGAAAATCTAAGGACTTATTTGCTGGGAGGTGGATTTTTACATATTGATGACAACTACGGCATGAACGAATTCATTCGTGTGGAATTGAAAAAAGTTTTCCCAAACCAGGAATTGGTTGAATTGCCGAGTAACCATCCAATTTTTCACCAGAAATACAATTTCAATGGATTGCCAAAAATCCATGAACACGACGATAAACGCTCTCAGGCTTTTGGTATTATTGTCGAAGGAAGATTGGTTTGTTTATATACCTATGAAACCGACTTAGGCGATGGTTGGGAAGATCAAGCGGTACACAATGATCCAACTGAGAAAAGACTGCAAGCACTGCAAATGGGCGCGAATATTTTGATGTATGCTTTTTTGAAGTAAAACCGTTTTTTTTTTCGTTGAATCAGATTTCATTTTCTTAGTATTTATGGTATCCTAAGTGATTCTAACGGATAAAAACACTTAATCGTTTTAACCAATTTTTTGAGCATTTTATTGATTGTATTTGGTTTATTGTCCAAATTATCATTTCAAATTTTGTCGATATCAACTTTGTCTCTTTTGAGGCCGAATGAATGCTTAGCAAACTAGTGAAACCATAGATTTTAGAGGTGCTTAAGTGATTCTAACCGATAAAAACACTTAGTCCAAACAAGTCCATCCATCAAACAATAACAACAACTCTAAAACTAAAACCGTATCTTTGCGCTCCAACTCAAGGATTCTAATGAAATTTAAAGAAAAACGTACTGCTGGAAAACCGGCAAAAAAGAAAGATTTGAAGTTTACCGTCAAATCTGCAACCACTTTGATGCCGTTCATCATGGAATCCTTGCCAGGAAAAAGTAGAAATAATGTCAAGTTTTTACTCAAAGAAAAATTAATCGCAGTTGATGGAAAAGTCGAAACACAATTCAACACTCCACTGAAAACTGGCCAAATCATGACTATTTTGGCTGAAAAAATAGTTGCTGAAAAACCTTTAGTTGGAATTGACATACTTTTTGAAGATGCAGCAATCATCGTGGTAAATAAACAAGCTGGTTTACTGACCATGGGTTCTGAAAAAGAGCGAACCAAAACCGCTTATGCCATGTTGACAAGACATGTTCAAAAAGCAAATCCAAAGAATAGAATTTTCATCGTTCACCGATTAGACCGCGATACTTCTGGTTTGTTGGTATTTGCAAAAACAGAAAAAGTCAAGAAAACATTGCAAGAATCCTGGAATGACAATATTATCGAAAGAACTTACGTGGCGATGGTTGAAGGCGAAGTTCGAAAAGACAAAGACACGATTGTTTCGTATTTGAAAGAAAGCAAAGCATTGATTGTCCATTCAAGTCAAAATGAAACTTACGGTCAAAAAGCAATTACGCACTACGAAGTAATTTCAAGAAAAAAAGGCACCACTTTATTGAAAGTCAACTTGGAAACTGGTCGAAAAAATCAGATTCGTGTGCACATGCAAGACATCAAGCATCCCATTGTGGGCGATAAAAAATATGGCGCAAAATTAAATCACATTGGGCGTTTGGGACTACACGCCAAAGTATTGTCTTTCAGGCATCCAGTATCTGGCGAAATCATGCGATTTGATTCCAATTTGCCTAAGAAATTTGCTTAAAATCTCTTTTTTATAAAATCTATTTCATAAAAAAAGCGAGTAATTAATACCCGCTTTTAAAATATTCAAATTGAATTACATTCTATTTGGAACGTTGATTCCAAGTAAATTCATTGCATTTTTGATCACCAATCCAACGTTTTGACAAACAATCAATCGTAAATTTTTAACTGCCAAGTCAGGCTCAATGTTAATCGGAACAGTTTGATAGAAATGATTGAATGCTTTTACCAATTCATAAGTATAATTCGCAATCAACGCTGGAGAATACATTTTTCCTGCTTCGTCAACAACAGCTGGAAATTGCGCCAATACTTTGATGATTTCTTTTTCTTCCGCTCCCAAAGTTGCTTTTGAAAAATCACCAATCTCTCCTGCTTTGGCTAACAACGACTGAATTCTTGCATGCGCATATTGAATGAAAGGACCGGTATTTCCGTTTAATTCTATAGATTCTTCCGGATTGAATAACATGCGTTTTTTAGGGTCAACTTTCAAAAGATAGTATTTCAATCCTCCCAAACCAATTAATTTGAAAAGCTCTTCTTTTTCAATTTCCGACATTCCTTCCAAATGCCCGCGTTCTTGCGTCATTTCTTTGGCTTTACCGACAACTTCGTCAATCAAATCATCAGCATCAACCACAGTTCCTTCTCGGGATTTCATCTTTCCTGATGGCAAATCAACCATTCCGTAAGACAAATGGAAACAGCTTTCCGCCCAAGAATAGCCCATTTTTTTCAAAATCAAAAACAACACTTTGAAATGATAATCTTGTTCATTTCCAACGGTGTAAACAATTCCTTCTAAATCTGAATAGTCACGAAAACGATCAGTTGCTGTCCCTAAATCTTGCGTCATATAAACAGATGTGCCATCTGAACGCAACAATAATTTTTCGTCCAAACCGTCAGCTGTCAAATCTATCCAAACTGAACCATCTTCCTTTTTGAATAAAATGCCTTTTTGCAATCCTTCGATGACCAAATCTTTTCCTAAAATGTAGGTTTCAGATTCGTAATAAAGCTTGTCGAAATTGACGCCCATTTTCTCATACGTCACGTCAAATCCAGCGTAAACCCAGCTGTTCATTGTTGACCATAAAAGATACGTTTGAGGATCACGTGCTTCCCATTTCACCAACATTTCTTTCACATCGCGTAAAATTCCTGTTTGATTTTTGGCTAAGTCTTTGATTTTATCATCCAAGGCAGCAACAGCTTTTTCGTCTTTGCCTACTTTTGCTTCTTCAAATTTGAGGTATTCACTTTTGATGGCGTCGCTGTAATTTGCAAAATCTCCAGCATTCCATTTTTCGATGATTTCTTTTGCTTCTTTGTTGAAATTCTTATCAAATTCTACATAGTATTTCCCAACTAATTTATCGCCTTTTAAGCCAGTGTTTTCAGGAGTTTCTCGTTCACCTTTTTCATTCAGTGGAGAAAATCGTTCCCAAGCCAACATACTTTTGCAAATGTGAATTCCGCGGTCGTTAATTACTTGTGTTTTCACAACTTTATGACCATTTGCTTTTAAAATTTCGGCAACAGAATAACCTAAAAAGTTATTACGCAAATGTCCTAAATGCAAGGGTTTGTTTGTGTTTGGAGAAGAATACTCGACCATTTTTGTCGCTTTGCTATTCGGCTCTTGGAAACCAAAAGTTGGATTTTTATTGATTGTTTCCAATTGATTCAACCAATATTCAGGAGAAAGCGATAAATTTAAAAATCCTTGAACCACATTGAAAGCAGCAATTTCTTTTAAATTGTCTTTCAAAAAAGCGCCTATTTGATTCGCAGCTTGATCTGGAGAAGTTTTCAATAATTTGGCAAATGGAAAAACTACCAATGTTAAATCACCCTCAAACTCTTTCCTTGTTTGTTGAAATTGAATTGTTTTTTCTTCGATTTGCTGACCAAAAAGTGTTTCAGAATTGGTAATAATGATTTTTTTTATAAGTTGTTCCATTTGATATTATTGGCAATTATTTTTAAGATATTATTTGTTGTACAATGGGTTGTAACAACTCAAAAGCTGTTTCTGCCATCGTATTGATTTTTTCGTCTAGACATGGATTTACTTCCACAAATTCTATGCAAACCACTTTTTGGCTTTCAATCAAAGTCTGGAAAATCTCACTTACTTGGGAAGGCAATAGTCCATTTTTGACCGGCGTTCCAGTTCCGTAGGAAGTAATGTCTGGATCCATTGAATCCACGTCAAAAGAAATGTAAATGATGTCGCAATCATTCAATTTTTCCAGGGTTTTTACCGCAACTTTTTTGGCTCCTAAATCATTTACTTCTTCTACTTTGAAGTTTTTGATATTCAATCTCTCCATCAAAGCATCTTCTTGATGTTCAGTATCACGAACCGCAATAAAAACCAAATTTTCAGGTGTGATTTTAGGTGCGATTCCATGCAATTCTTTCAACTGATTCCACATGGAGATGGTTTCGGCATCAACATCATTCGATTTACATGGAATATTGTCTTCATTCAATGCTGTTGAGAGCGGCATTCCATGGATATTTCCAGAAGGCGTTGTGTAAGGAGAATGTAAATCTCCATGCGCATCAATCCAAATTACACCCAGCTTTTTGTCAGGAAATGATTTTCTAATTCCTGCGATTGTTCCTCCTGCAGAACCGTGATCGGCAGCCAAAACAAATGGGAATTCGTTGCTATTTACAGAATCAAATACGGCATTGCTCACGTTGTTGTAAACATCTAAAAGTCCGTCGATTCTTTTAGCAAAACGATAGTTGGTTGGGTGATCCAACAAATGATTTTTATCTTCTAAAAAAGTTACTTTATTGTCTCCAAAAATGGAACTTCCGATTTTTCTCGCCGCAGTGATAATCGCCAATGGACCCAATGAAGCGCCCCTTGTACCTGCTGTTATCTCTGAGGTATTGATAATGAAATTAATTTCCTTCTGCATATAATCGATTGTAGAATACAAATGTACAATTTATGACGCAGATTAAGAAACTGGAATCCGAACTAAAATCGAATAAAATCAACTTTTATTGATGAAATGAAGCCTGAAAATGGTAACAAAAATAAAAATGTCGGTTTTATAAAAACTTGTAATTTAGCACCATGAAAAAAGCATTACTTCTTTTTATTTTATCAATTCAATTTGCAGTTCTAGCGCAAAAACAAGCGCCTTTTCAAGGAAGATTAATTTATCAAATTGAGTTTATCAATCCAGTCGATAGCACACAGAATACAATTTCTAAATCAATCGTTTATACAAATGACACCTTGGTGAGAGTTGAATCGGAAACAGGGCAATTAGGACCGCAAGTTTTGATCAAACATTTGATTTTCCAAAAATATTATCTGTTGATAAATTACAACGACATCAAGTTTGCCATCCAACAACATGTGCCGAAAGATACAATTCCTTCAAAATACACTTTCAAAAAGAAATTTGGATCTAAAAAAATCGCTGGAATAAAAGCAAAAAGGGTTTTGGTAAGTTCTGCTAATTTTGATAAACCTCTTGAAATGTGGTATTTCCCCAAAATTAGCCCCAAGTATTTAGATGTTTTGAAAGGAATTCAAGGATTGCCAGTCGATTATTACATTCAACTAGAAGATGGAATTTTGCATTACACCTTGGAGAAAATTGAATTTTCGGAAGTAAACAAAGATCTTTTTGGCATTCCATCTGACTTTAAAAAAGTGAGTTTTGATGAATTTTTAGACCAAATGATGCAACTTCAGCCTGAAATAAAAGAATAAATATCTAACTTGTTTCTACATTAACACCTGATTGTTTAAACTTGGTTTAAAACCACTTTTTGTTGATTGATTTCGTGATTATCTTTGTTAAATAGTCTTTCGAAATGGCACAAGAAAATGAATTTATCCCAAAGGATGAAAAAACAGAAAAAGTAGAGGAAAAAAAGGTCGAAACTAAAGCGGAGAAAAAACCTGTAAAGGAAAAAAAAGCGCCACTCGACCCAAAGAAAAATCCATTAGCTTCTCTTTCAAATCGTTTTGATAAAAAACGAACAAAAACCATTATTGGTGCTATTTTAGTGCTCACTGCTTTCTATTGTTTTCTAGCTTGTTTTTCATATTTATTCACCTGGAAAGCAGATCAAGATCGCGTAATCGACAAAACACTGATTGATTTTCTTTTCGAAGAAAACACAGAACCCGTTTCCAATTGGTTTGGAAAAATGGGCGCTTGGACTTCACATCTTTTTATTTATCGATGGTTTGGAATTTCTTCTTTTGCATTCTCCTTTCTAATATTCATTATCGGTTTTAAATGGTTGTTGGCTATTCAACTTTTACCGATCGCAAGAACGACCATCAATTCGATAGTTTTAATGATTTGGTCTTCCCTTTTCTTTGGGTATTTTGCTGGCTCAGTTAATTATTTAGGAGGCGCATTTGGCTACCACATCAACAATTGGCTCATGTTTACTTTTGGTAAATTTGGTTCACTCGTTTTTATTTTGGTTTTACTTTACATTGTCCTAGTCGCATTGTTTAATCCAAATTTTAAAGCACTTTGGAACAAATACATCTCTAAAAATTTCCTAGAAAATGACAATGAAGAAATAGAGACTGTAAAAGCCAAGCCTGAAAACTCAATGGCTGATATTCACATCATCAATCCTATCAAGGAAGAACAAATCATCGTTGACAAACCGTTCGAACCTGTTTTATTTGACGATGAAGACGAGGACGAAGAAGATGCAGACAGTGATTTTGAAATCACGATGAAAATGCCGGAAACACAAAAAACTGTTACGCCTATTGAAGATGATTTTGAAATCAATATTCCTGAGCCAACCAGCGTTTTCTCCGAACCATTAGACGCCGATGATTTCACAGTTGTAGCACCTGAAAATGAAGAAATTCTTTCTGACGACGAACAAGATAAATTGCGCAAAGAATATGGAGATTATGATCCAACCTTAGATTTATCTGGCTATTTATTGCCTTCGATTGATTTATTGAGAGATTGGGGCGGCGGTTCTGTAAACATCAACAAGCAAGAACTTGAGGACAACAAAAATAAAATTGTTGAAACGCTTTCTCATTACAAAATTGACATTGCAAAAATCAAAGCTACTGTTGGTCCGACGGTAACTTTATATGAAATCATTCCTGCGCCAGGTGTTCGAATTTCGAAAATCAAAAATTTGGAAGATGATATCGCTCTAAGCTTATCAGCATTGGGAATCCGAATCATTGCGCCAATTCCAGGAAAAGGAACCATTGGTATTGAGGTGCCAAACAGCAATCCTGAAATGGTTTCCATGCGTTCGTTGATTGCTTCTGAGAAATTTCAGAATTCTGATTACGAATTGCCTGTTGTGATTGGAAAAACGATTACCAACGAAACCTATACTTTCGACTTAACCAAAATGCCTCACTTGTTGGTTGCTGGTTCTACTGGTCAAGGTAAATCTGTTGGTTTGAACGCGATTTTAATTTCGATTTTATACAAAAAACACCCTTCGCAAGTCAAATTTGTATTGATTGATCCGAAGAAAGTGGAATTAACACTTTACAGTAGAATTGAACGTCATTTCTTGGCGAAATTACCAGGTGAAGATGATGCGATTATTACTGACACTTCGAAAGTGGTAAACACATTGAATTCACTTTGTATCGAAATGGACACACGCTATGAGTTGCTGAAAGACGCGCAAGTTCGTACCATCAAAGAATACAATGCGAAATTCATTTCACGCAGATTAAATCCTGAAAATGGACACCGATATTTGCCTTACATCGTCGTTTTGATTGATGAGTTTGCAGATTTGATTATGACTGCTGGAAAAGAAATTGAACATCCAATTGCCAGAATAGCACAACTTGCCCGTGCGATTGGAATTCACTTGATTGTCGCTACACAAAGACCTTCTGTAAGCGTAATTACGGGTATGATCAAAGCCAATTTCCCTGCGAGAATTGCATTTAGAGTTCAATCAGCCATCGATTCAAGAACTATTTTGGATGCCTCTGGAGCCAATCAATTAATTGGTCGTGGAGATATGTTGATATCGACAGGATCAGAAATGATTCGTTTGCAATGTGGATTTGTCGATACGCCTGAAGTAGATGAAATTTGTGCATTTATCGGAAATCAGCGCGCTTATCCTGAAGCATTGATTCTTCCAGAATATACTGGCGAAGGCGGTGGAGAAGACAAAGAAATTGATTTGAATGACATCGATCCAATGTTTGCCGACGCGGCGCGAATCGTGATAACGCATCAACAAGGTTCAGCCAGTTTATTGCAACGAAAATTGAAATTGGGCTACAACCGTGCAGGTAGAATCGTTGACCAATTGGAAGGTTATGGAATCATCGGACCTTTCCAAGGAAGTAAAGCGCGAGAAGTACTTTATTCTGACATTGAAGCTTTGGAAGAATTTTTGAAAGTGAAAGGAATTTATTAATTTCAATTCATGATTGTTCCGCTGAATTTACCCCAAGCAAATTTAAAGCTTTCAAAGAAAAATGAGCAGCTTTTTGTTTGGTGTATTGTTCGCAAGAAAACCTTGCTTCTAACACCAGAAGAATGGGTTCGTCAACACGTAATTCATTTTCTGATCAATCAAAAGAATGTTCCATTGGGACTCATTTCTTCAGAACTGGGAATTCAAATTCATCAGCTGAATCGCCGCTGTGATGTTGTGATTTTTGGCAAAGACCAAAGCGCAAAACTATTGGTCGAATGCAAAGCACCAGAAGTAAAATTGAATCAAAATACTTTGCAACAAATCGCGCATTACAACGCTACTTTAAATGTCGATTATCTGTGGATTACCAACGGAATCGAACATGCATTGTATTTCATTGATAGAAATAACAATCAGATTCAAATTTTGAATGAATTGCCAGATTTTGATAATCTGTAAAAAGATTAATCCAACTTAAACTCGGACGTTCTGTGGAATGTCAAATCTGGATAATCTTGTTCTGCCATCGTCAACAAGAACGGCGTTTCAGCCAAGAAAACCCAATTGTCGTCTTTGTCTTTCGCCATGTTTCCTGTTTTCGCATTCAAGAATTTTTTCAATTGTTCATCATTATCGGTAGTAATCCAACAAGCCAAGTGATAATTTCTTGGAACAAAACGACAAGAAGCACCATATTCATGCTCTAAACGGTGCGCAATTACCTCAAATTGCAATTGTCCAACAGTACCAACGATTTTTCTGTTTCCAGGTTGTTGAACGAACATTTGCGCAACACCTTCGTCTGTCAATTGGCGAATACCTTTTTCCAATTGCTTGGATTTCATTGGATCTAAATTCTCTAATTCTTGGAAAATTTCTGGAGAGAAACTTGGAATTCCTTTGAAAGTGAATTTTTCTCCTTCGTTTAATGTGTCACCAATTTTAAAATTTCCAGTGTCATATAATCCAATTACATCGCCAGGAAAAGCTTCATCGATGACACTTTTGTCTTGCGCCATAAACGATGTTGGATTTGGAAACTTAAATTTCTTGCCCAAACGAACATGGTTGTAAAAAGTATTTCGCTCAAAACGACCAGAAACGATGCGCAAGAAAGCAATTCTATCTCTGTGTTTTGGATCTAAATTCGCGTGGATTTTAAATACAAAACCTGAAAATTTATCGTCACTTGGTTCAACCATTCTCAAATCTGTATCTCTCCCTCGTGGAGAAGGCGAAATGCGAATGAAAGTATCCAGCAACTCTTGAATTCCAAAGTTGTTGACAGCAGAACCAAAAAAGACTGGTGCAACTTCTCCAGATAAGTATTTTTCTTTGTCAAAAGCATCGTAAACGCCATCAATCATTTCCAAATCTTCGCGCAATTCAGCTGCTGGTTTGTCGCCAATCAATTCGTCAATCGTTGGATCGTTCAAATCTGAAATAGAAACAATTTCCTTTGAAATCTTGGTTTTATTGGCTTGAAAAAGATTTAGATTTTCGTCGTAAATATTGTAAACTCCTTTGAAATAATCTCCCATTCCAATCGGCCAAGTTAACGGACGCACTTTGATATCTAATTTATCTTCCAACTCATCCAAAAGCGTGAAAGCATCTTTTCCATCGCGGTCCATTTTGTTGACGAAAATAATCACCGGCGTGTTTCTCATGCGACAAACTTCCATCAATTTTTCAGTTTGCGTTTCCACCCCATTTGCACAGTCTATCACCAAAATAACGCTATCGACAGCAGTCAATGTTCTGTATGTATCTTCGGCAAAATCCTTGTGACCAGGCGTATCGAGAATGTTTACTTGTTTTCCGCCATATTCGAACGCCATTACAGAAGTGGCAACCGAGATTCCTCTTTGTTTTTCAATTTCCATGAAATCCGAAGTAGCGGCTTTTTTGATTTTATTATTTTTCACCGCACCGGCAGTTTGAATCGCACCACCAAAAAGCAGTAACTTTTCAGTCAATGTCGTTTTCCCTGCATCAGGGTGCGCGATAATTCCAAACGTTCTTCGTTTTTCAATAGATTCTTGGTACTTCATGAAGTGGTGCTATAATAAAATTGAGTGCAAAGATACGAACTTAAGCTGAAACTCGTATTTCGAGCTCAAGCTAAGCATTGAAAAAGAATCAAATTCCAGTTTATTCTTCCAAATATGGTTTCAAAATTCTGGTCCAAAGTAAATATCCTTCAGCTGTCAAATGAATGCCATCAAAAGAATAGTCTGGATTCAAAACACCATTAACAGCCAATGATTTGTAAATTTCAATGTAAGTAAAACCACGTTTTTTCGCTTCTTTTTCCAAAAATTCATTGACAACTTGTATGTCTTTGTTTACTTGTGGATTGCAGTAAGTTGAACCATCTTTCAATTCAGTCGGGAACATACTTTGCAAATAGACTTTTGATTTTGGTGTTTTCAGTGCGATTTCATCCATCAATTCCGTATAATATCCCATCAAATCTTCTTTGGAATCTCCTGTTCCTAAATCATTGATTCCGCCTTGAATGAATATTTTCTTCGGCTTCATTGCCACGATTGGTTCTAGTCTCGGAATCATTTTTTTTACTCGATCGCCACTAATTCCGCGGTTTTTGAGATGCTCCTTTCCTAAAAGTTCTTCCAACAAGAAATGTTCTGTATGACTGTCACCTAAGAACACGATTGCTTGTGAATCAGCGGGTAAAATTTCAAAAATTAAATCTCTTCCCATAAAATAAGTTGATTTTGGCTGATGAACTATTGCTCTTAATTTTTTGGATACACTGTGTTTTTCGTCGTAACAAATTCCACCCGACATCATGAAAGCCACTGCAGCAATGTTAAAAACAATAGAAAGTACTAAAACGACTTTAATAATTTTCATTGGTTTCTTGATTTTGATTGAATAAATTTAAAATCAAAGATATTAGAAAAAAATTATTGCGTTTCTATTTGGGAATAAATTGCAGAAGTGATTTAATATCCAATTGTTAAAATCAAATTTTCTTTCAAAAAAAAAAATCGCTGACTTAAAAGCCAACGATTTCCAAAATTCTGGGAGACTGATGGGTCTCGAACCCACGACCTCCGGCACCACAAACCAGCGCTCTAACCAACTGAGCTACAATCTCCATTTTTGCGTGTGCAAATATAGTACTTTTATGTCTTTTACAAAGCACATCAAAGATTTTTTTTTAATTTTAGAAAAAGAAAATCGTTAATAATACTGAATATGAGCACAAAAACTATGATTGTGAAAGAGTTTGAAAGACGCATTTTTGAAGAATCTTACAGCAGAATATTCAAATGTCTTTCTCTTTTGAGTGAAGAATCAATTTGGTTTGCTCCAAACAATCAAATCCCAACTGTTGGCAATCTAATTCTACACCTATGCGGAAATGCACGTCAATGGGTACTATCAGGCATTGGCGACGCAGTAGACAATCGAAATCGAGATCAAGAATTTGTCGTTCAACAAAACATTAGAAAGTCAGACCTGATATTTTTATTAGAAAACCTCAAAGTAAATTTGAAAATCACAATCAACGAAATGCCCGAAAAAATGCTGTCGGAGAAAAAAATTATCCAAGGATTTGATGAAACTGGCTTTTCAATTTTAATTCACGTAATTGAGCATTTCTCATACCATACTGGACAAATAACAACCTTAACAAAAATGATTACCAACAAGCAAACTGGATATTATCATGGTTTTAATCTTAATCAATTGAATTGAGTTAAAAAAGTAGTTATACACAGTTCAATTTGTTGAAAAGTAGCACTAACATGTTTCCATGTAAAATTAATTAACTATTATCTTTGTGACAAAGAAAAAAATATGCTTAAAATAGGCGTTCTTGGTGCCGGTCATCTTGGAAAAATTCACATTGGTTTAATATTAGAATTGCCTGACATTTTTGAATTAGTCGGTTTTTTTGATCCAAATAACGTTCACGCACAAGAAGCAATTGATAAATTTGGTGTCAAACGATTTGATTCACTCGAAGCTATATTAAACGAAATTGATTGTGTCGATATCGTCACGCCTACCCTAGCCCATTTTGACGCAGCAGTTTCAGCCATTAGAAAGAGCATCCACGTTTTCGTAGAGAAACCCATAACACAAACAATCGAAGAAGCAGTTTCACTCATGAAATTGGCGCATGAAGCTGATATTAAAGTTCAAGTTGGTCATGTCGAAAGATTTAATCCAGCTTTTCAAAAAGCTTTGCCTCATTTGCAAAACCCGATGTTTATTGAAACACATCGATTGGCGCAATTTAATCCAAGAGGAACGGATGTTCCCGTTGTTTTGGATTTAATGATTCATGACTTGGATATTATTTTAAGCATCGTAAAATCGGATATCAAACGCATTTCAGCGTCTGGAGTTGCTGTGGTTTCCGATACGCATGACATTGCCAATGCACGAATTGAATTCAATAATGGTTGTGTTGCCAATTTAACTGCCTCTCGCATTTCATTGAAAAACATGCGCAAAACTAGGCTTTTCCAAAAAGACAATTACATCAGCATCGACTTTCTGAATAAAAAATTAGACTTATTGAAATTGGAAGATGTACAAGGAGAAGTTGATCCATTTGACGTTGTTTTCGATTTAGGAAAAGGAAAAAAAAGCAAGAAAATTCTCTTTGATCAACCTGAAATTGAGGAAACAAACGCAATTAAAGAAGAATTGATTTCATTTTACGAGGCGATTCATTTCAATAAAACGCCAATCGTTTCCATTGAAGATGGCTTAAGAGCTTTGGAAGTTGCTAATCAGATTTTAGAAAAACTGAAAGTGCCAAACATCACCATGAATGACAATATAAACTAATTTTTTTCGTTATTAATTAAACTCAAAAGCTATTTATGAAATTGTTTTTCTTCTTCGGTTTACTTTTCGTTTTTTCGTCTTGTGTCAAAAATAATCCGCAACCAACTTGGATTACGATTGAAAAATGGCAACTCGAAGCAAATCCACTCCTCAGCGGAATTGAAGGTGAATTGAATCACAACTTTACAGATGCTTATGTTTACATCGATGAAAAGATCATTGGCATTTTTGAGCTTCCGATTAAACTTCCTTTGTTATTGGATGGATACAAAAAAATCATGATTTATCCAGCAATCAAGAATAATGGAATTGCTGCAACAAAAAAAATATATCCTTTTTGTCAACCGCACGTTTTGTATGCGACTTTGGTGAAAGGAGAAAACATCACTATTAATCCCGTTACTCAATATTATACCAATTGCAACTTCGCATTTATCGAAGATTTTGAATCAGCTGGAATCAAATTTACCACCGATCCTTCTTCCACAGCGACTATTGAACAAATACAGCACACAGATCCAGGAAAAACGGGGAATTGTGGTCACATCGCAATGAATATCAGTGATTCTTTGTGGACAGGTTATACGCATTCTCAGATGGTTTTACCAAAAGGAAGTGCTGAAGTCTATCTAGAAATTGAATACAAAACAACAAATAATGTTTTGACAGGTGTTCTAGGAATAACGCTTCCTGGAACGAATAAAATAAATCCAAATATTCAGTTAAATGCGCAAACACCAGCTGAAGCTACTTGGAGAAAAATTTACATCGACCTCAAAGAAATAGTTTCAAGTTCAACGACTGCAGACTATTTTGAACAATATTTACAAGCGCAAATTGATGCCGGAAAATTATCTAGTGATATTTACATTGATAACTATAAAATCATTCATTTCTAATGTTATCAAACCGCAAAGCATCTTTCTTAATTCTTATTGATTTTTTAACAGCGTTCATTTCTTGGGCTTTGTTCTTTACCTTTCGTAAAGTTTATATTGAAAATGTTGCTCTAGAAATTAACAATACTTTTTACTACGGAATTTTAATTATTCCAGCATGTTGGCTTGGATTATATTTTCTTCAGGGAACTTATGCGGATGTCAAACGAATGTTTAGAATGAAAATGTTGAGTTTGACCTTTTTCGGAACTTTAATCGGCTCCACATCGATATTCTTTATTTTTCTCTTGGATGATACAGTTCAAAACTATGAGCACTACTACCAATCATTTTTAGCCTTGTTTGTCATTCATTTTATCGTTTCATTTATCCCCAGAATTATTTTCACAAGTATTCAGGTTAAAAAAATACATACTGGAAAAGAAGGATTTAACGCTTTGCTTTTGGGAGGAAGTGAAAAAGCTGTTGGTATTTACAAAGAAATTCAAAATCTTGACAAAAGTATTGGAACACAATTCATTGGATTTGTAAATTTAAACGGAATTGATACACTTTTGAAAGACGAATTAACTTATTTAGGTCATGTAGACGAACTTGAAAAAGTAATCGAAAAATATGAAATTGAAGAAGTCATCATCGCACTAGAAAGCACCGAACACCAAAGATTAAGTTCTATTATCACACGACTTTCTGGAACTGGAATTAAAATCAAAGTTTTGCCAGATGTTTTTGATATTTTAGCTGGATCAATCAAAATGACGAACATTTTCGGCGTTTTACTGCTAGAAGTAAATCCTGAAGGAATGCCGATTTGGCAACAAAGTATCAAAAGATTTATCGATATTTCGCTTTCTTTGATTGCATTGATTCTTTTGATTCCAGTTTATATTTTCCTCGCCATTGCGGTTAAAACTTCATCCAAAGGCCCAATTTTCTTTAGACAAGAACGTATTGGATTGAACGGACGAAAATTCAAGATCATCAAATTCAGAACAATGTATATGGATGCGGAAGCGAAAGGTCCTCAGCTTTCTAGTACTTTCGATCCGAGAATTACCAAATCGGGAAGATTCATGCGCAAAGCGAGATTGGATGAATTTCCTCAATTCTTCAATGTATTGATTGGAGATATGAGTTTGGTTGGTCCAAGACCCGAAAGACAATTTTACATCGATCAGATTGTCGCAAGAGAACCGCAATTTTTACAATTAACCTCAGTAAGACCCGGAATTACATCTTGGGGACAAGTAAAATATGGTTATGCTGAGAACGTTGATCAAATGCTTCAACGTATGAAATTTGATTTGTTGTATCTAAAAAATATGTCGTTGGCATTAGACTTGAAAATCATGCTTTACACCGTTTTGATTATCCTCAAAGCCAAAGGAAAATAAGAATCACATTCTGATAATCTTTCCATCTTCCATTTCGATAATTCGATTGGTTTTTGCGGCAAATTCATTGTCGTGAGTAACAATGAGCAATGATTGGTTAAACTCAATAGCCAATTGCTGAAAAATATCGAAAACAATTTCACTGTTCTTTTTATCCAAGTTTCCAGTCGGTTCATCTCCCATAATTATGAGTGGATCATTTATCAACGAACGAGCAATGGCAACCCTTTGCTTTTGTCCACCTGAAAGTTGATTGGGAAGCTTCAACGCTTCATTTTCAATTCCAAGCATTTTGAGTTTTTCATAAGCGCGATGTTCAACTTCTTTGGCAGAAAATTTCCCCAGTTTCAATCCCGGAAGCATCACATTTTTTAGAACATTAAATTCATTCAACAGATAATGAAATTGGAAAACAAACCCGATTTTTTCATTTCTAACTTTGGCTAAATCTGCTTCTTTTTTTCCACTCATCGAAACACCATCAATGATCAATTCTCCTTCATAATCAGTATCCATCGTTGAAAGAATATAGAGCAATGTCGATTTTCCGCAACCAGAACGACCAATAATGGAAATAAATTCTCCTTGATTTATGGAAAACTCAATATCGTTCAGTACTTTGATTGTCATTGGATCATGAAAATATTTGACAATCTTTTTAGCTTCAAGAATCTTATTTTTCATGCTACTTTCCTCTTATAATAATTACTGGATCAATCTTACTTGCTTTTCTGGAAGGAAAATATCCTGCGAAATAAGTGGTTATCAATGAAAATATTCCGCCGATGATGTAAAAATTGGGGTTGTAATTAATTGGATACGTTTTGATTGTGGGCAAAGCTTCTGTATTGAATGGAATTTGATCAATCAAGGCAGACATCGTAAAACCAAAAACAAGTCCGAAAAAACCACCAATAAAACCAATTGAAAGCGCGATTGTGATAAAAATTCGATTCACATCTTTTCCAGAAAATCCAGTGGCTTTTAAAATTGCAATCGAATCCATTTTATCGTAAATCATCATGTTGAGAATGTTGTATATTCCGAATCCCGCGACAATGAGTAGCGTAATTCCAACAGTATAAGAAATCAATGTTCTGATAAAACTTCCCGTTTCAAATTGAGAATTGGCAGTTTGAATATCTAACGCTTCGACTTCAAAAATCTCTCTATATTCCTTGGCAATTGCAGGTGCTAAAGTTATGTCTTTCAATTTAATTTGAATATCTGTGATATAGCTATTGGCGACTCCTAACAATTTTTGCGTAGTCTCAATCGACGCATAACTTTGAACGTTATCCAAATCTTTCAATCCAGATTGAAAAAAACCAACCACTTTTAACTGAACCAATTCTCCTTTGGAAGTCGTCACTTGGATAACATCACCAATATTGGCCAACATTTTTTCAGCAACTCCTTTTCCTAAAATGATGCTGTTTGAAGTGTTTTTTAGATCAAACAAATTGCCTGCGACAACGTAATCGCTGAAAGAAAAAAGTTTGTTTTCTGCTTCCACATCAATTCCACTGATGGAACCTGTCAAATCACTTGCTCCTACATTATAAAAAACTTGGCAAGTAATTTTTGGAGAGACGCCAAGAACCCGCTCGTCCTTTTGCAATGCTTGATAGATTGCACCAAAGTTGTAGATTTCAAGTTTTGAACTCTTCGGTTTGACTGAGTTCACAAAATTATGCGATTCATGAAATTCTTTGAATCGATCTATCGGTTGAATTTTTGACGGCTGCACTTCATTGTAAAGGCGAATGTGTGGCGTTCTGTTTAAGATTAAACCATCCAGTAAACTATTTAAACCAGACATAAAACTCAACAAACCAATAAACATGGTAATACTGAATGTTACGCCCACAGCAGCTACCATCGTTTGCTTGAAACGAGCCATTAACAAGGATTTGGCGATACTAACTGTCAGAGAAAGACTCATTCTTCAGGTTTTGTAATGACTGTGTTAGCATCAATTCCCGATAAAATTTCCACTTTTCGGTAGTCTTTCAATCCAGTTTTTACTTTGATCTTTTCACCTTCCTCATTGTAAACAAATTGTTCATTGAATAAAAAATCCCTTGGAATCAACAAGGCATTCTGTTTTGTTTGAATCAAAATATTTGCTTCGAAAGTCGTATTTGGATACAAAACTGGCGGTTGATTGACAAATTCCGCTTCAACTAAAAAAGTACGGCTTCTTTCATTCATGTATGGAACGATTTTAGAAACTTTAGCTTCAAAAGATTGGCCTTTGTAACTATCTAGTGTAACCAAGACGCGCAAACCTTTTTTTATTCTAACAATATCTTTTTCATCCACTTGCATTTCCAAAAAATAATTTTTGGCATCACCGATAACCGCTAATGGGGTTTGAACGTTGACCATTTCTCCGCGGGATTTGGAAATATTGTAAACGATTCCATTGATTTCGCTTTTCAGTAAATAGTCATTTTCCATTACATCTGAAATTTGGAGATTTCTAGCAGATTGCGAGGCGTTGAAATCCAATTGACGTTTCAATTCATCGTATTTAGTAACTGCAGATAAATAAGCATAATTTGAATTTTCGAAACGCAATTGCACTTGTTCCAAATCTGCTTTCGAAATTGCTTCTTGTTTCCAAAGTGCCATTTGGCGTTGGTAAGCCAAGGAATCGATTTTCATTTTTGATTTTGAAACTCTTAATGCCTGAAAAGCTTCATTTAATTTTGCTTGATTGGAAGATTTACTGTTGAAATCAGCCAATAATGCAGCATTTTCCTTGGTCAACTTTTGAGATTGATTTGAAATGGAAAGAATGGGCGTTCCTACTTTTACAAAATCTCCTTCTTGCACAAAAATCTGATCAATGATTCCATTTGCTCGAGAAAAAACATCGTATTGATTTTTGCTTTTTACAATTCCAGAAGCGTAGATTGATTCAGAAATTGATTCTGATTTTGGTCGAGTAGTTTCTACTTTACTTTTACAAGCGAAAAGTAAAATGACGCTAAAAAAGAGTATTAATTTATTCATAGTGAAGTAAAGTTACAAATTACTATTGAACAGATAACTGATTTTTCAACTAAAAATTAAAACTTACAATAAATTAACTAAAAAACTGAAAAACAGATAAATGAATATTATTTTACTAATTTTTTAATCTAATCAAAAAAGTGTTTTCGTCATTACTGAGACTGAATTTTATCAGTTTCTGAATGTTATTTGATTTTCAGGTCAAACATTTTTTGATCTTCGATAAACCCAGTCAATGTATCTCCAATGGCAACTGGACCTACTCCTGCTGGTGTTCCAGTAAAAATTAAATCACCAATTTTCAAAGTCATAAATTGTGAAATGTAAACGATGATTTGGTCGATATCAAAAAGCATGTCTTTCGTATTTCCAACTTGTACAATTTGACCATTTTGTTGCAATGAAAAATTTAAATTCGTCAAATCTAAAGTTGACTTATCCAAGAAATTGTGCGAAACTGGAGCACTGTGTTCAAATGATTTTGCAATTTCCCATGGCAAACCTTTTTCTTTGCATTTTTGTTGTAAATCTCTGGCTGTAAAGTCAATTCCTAAACCGATTTCATTGTAATAAGTGTTAGCAAACTTTGGTGCAATGTTTTTCCCAAGTTTATTTATTCTAACAACAATCTCACATTCGTAATGCAAATCTTTCGTAAAATTCGGATAAAAAAATGGACTTTTATTGGGCAATAACGCCGTATCAGGTTTCATAAAAAAAACGGGATTTTCAGGAATCGCTGAATTCATTTCTTTTGCGTGATCCGCATAATTTCTTCCAATACAAATAATTTTCATCTCAATCTTATTTACCAAATTTACTTTTCAATGCTGCCAATTTATCTTCCATCGATAAATTATCTTCTACTTTATTTACCTTCAGTTTAACTTCCTTTGGTTGATTTTGAAGCAATTTCTCAGCTTTAATCTTGTCCATTTCTTGTTTTAACTTTTGCTTGGTATATTTCGGAAAATCTGTTGACTCGGAAACAAACCACCCGTAATATCCAGGTTCTTCAACATCAATTTGTTTAACCGTTTTGCCTTTGTGCTTTCCAAAATTATATACAGCTTCGCCTTTGTCATTGATTGCCAAACGGCCTGCGAAATCTAAAATGTTCAAATTCCCACCTTTTGAAAAATCCGCCAAGAAATCAATGTTTCCTTCCAAGTCAGGATACTTTTCAAGTTGAGCGTTTAAAACTTTCCACGTCGCTTCTGTATCTGCCAAGGCATTGTGTGCATTTACAATATCGCTTTGACAGTAAAACTGAAAAGCAGCAGCAAGGGTGCGTTGTTCCTTTTTATGAAAGATATTTTGAACGTCCACAAACTTGCGTTTTGACATGTCAAATTCACTTCCAGCGTTGAGTAATTCTTCTGCTAAAAGTGGAATGTCGAATTTATTAGAATTGTATCCACCCAGATCAGCATCACCAATAAAAGAAGTGATTTTAGACGCTAAATCTTTGAACGTAGGACAATCTTTGATGTCTTCATTGGTGATTCCATGAATTTCAACTACCTCATCAGGAATATTTATTTCTGGATTAATTCTCGCAGTAAAAGTTTCCTCTGTTCCATCAGGATTAATTTTGATTATTGCTATTTCAACAATTTTATCTTTTGAAATATTTAATCCTGTTGCCTCAAGGTCAAAAATGGCCAAAGGACGCGCTAATTTAAGTTTCATTTGAAATTCTTTGAGTTCAAAGATAACGCAATCGTTGGAATGAAAACTGCTTTTTGTGAACTATTCTACTTTGAATTTTTTAATACAAAAAAAACCTGCACTCAAAAAAGTACAGGTTTCAAATATTAAGTTGAAAATTGATTACAATTCTCTATTTACATCAAATTGTTCCAAGTAATCAGCCACTTTTCTGACAAACATTCCACCCAATGAACCATCAACAACTCTGTGGTCATAAGAATGAGATAAGAACATTTTGTGACGGATTCCAATGAAATCTCCTTCTGGCGTTTCAATCACAGCAGGAACTTTACGAATCGCACCCAGAGCTAAGATAGCCACTTGTGGTTGATTGATAATTGGAGTTCCCATTACATTTCCAAAAGTTCCCACATTTGTTACAGTGTAAGTTCCACCTTGGATATCTTCTGGTTTCAATTTATTGTTTCTTGCATTTCTAGCCAATTCATTTACTGCTTTCGCTAAACCTGTCAAATTCAATCTATCAGCATTTTTAACAACTGGAACAATTAAGTTTCCAGAAGGAAGTGCTGTAGCCATTCCTAAATTGATTTCTTTTCTTTTGATAATTTGATTGCCACTTACAGCCACGTTAATCATTGGGAAATCTTTGATTGCTTTTGCAATCGCTTCCATGAAAATCGGTGTAAAAGTGATGCTTTCGCCTTCTCTTTTCTCGAAATCTTTTTTGACTTTATTTCTCCAATTCACGATATTCGTTACATCAGCTTCTACGAAAGAAGTTACGTGAGGCGAAACGTGTTTAGACATTACCATGTGGTCAGAAATCAATTTTCTCATTCTGTCCATTTCGATGATTTCATCTCCTGGCATTGGCAAAACAACTGGCTCTTTGATGTTTGACAAGAAAGATGAACCGCCGTCGTTTGAAGCAATTGCCGCAGCTGGTTTTGCAACTGGAGCTTGAGCAACCGGAGCAACAGGCGCAGTAACTGCAGGTTGAGAACCTCTTGTCTCAATATAAGATAAAATATCTTTTTTAGTAACTCGTCCTTCTTGACCAGTTCCTACAATTGTTTCCAATTCATTCGAAGAAATTCCTTCTTTGTCAGCAATGCTGCGAACCAATGGCGAATAGAATTTATTTGAGTTTGCAATCGCTGGATTTGAAACCACTGGTGTTCCGTTAGAAACTGGCGCCGCAGCTACCACTTCTACAACAGGTGCAGCAACTTCAGTAACAGGCGCAACAACTGCTCCACCATCTGTTGAAATAATTGCGATTACATCACCAACTTGAGCTACTTGATCTTTTTCAAAAAAGATTTGAACCAACGTTCCTTTTGCTTCAGATGGAAGTTCATTATCCACTTTATCAGTAGCTACTTCAACCAATGGTTCGTCCATGTCAACATTGTCGCCAACATTTTTTAACCAGTTTGTGATGGTAGCTTCTGTAACGCTTTCACCCATTTTGGGGAGTCTGATTTCTACTTGTGCCATGTTCCTAAGAGGATTTCTTGTTTTTTCGAGTACAAAAGTAAGAGAAAAAAGGTGAAAAATTGGTTCTAGATGAAAAATTAAAACCAATGAATTGAATTTTGTTCAATTTATATAAAATCAAACAATTAAGAATCTAATTTTCGCCAAGCTTTTCGGACGATTTCAAAGTCCTTCCAAATGCTATAATCTCTTGCATAAATTAGATTTAGCTTACTTAAAACTGAGCTATTTGCAAATTTCATTGCATCCAAAGGGTTTAATATTCCTCTTTTGATTGTCGGCAATTGTTGGGCTGATTCTTGTTTTTCTGCATAATATCCAACCAAGGATTTTTTTCCTATCATACATTGAATCATGTTTTTGACCCAAGTAGATTTCTGCTTGAAATACCAAATAAAATAAGGCGCGCTAATCAAAAAACAAAAACTTAAGATAAAATCAAAAGTTCTCTTATTTCTAATATTACTTGGCTTAGAAATTTCATTGATATTGAAAACATACAAATCTCCTGCAGTATCAATTGAATTACTTCCGATTAAATACAAACTGTCGGGCTGCGCAATTTTAAAATCAATGTTATTACTCCCTAAAAGCGACATCCAATGCATGATTACTTGAGCTGAAGTGTCCTTGGCGCAAAAAATAATTTCGTCTACCTTGTGAAAAAAGACAATTTGATCCAATTGAGAAAGTATTCCGATTTGCTCTTCAGTTTTATCATCTGAATCAGAAACCAACAAAATGGAATCGATTTTTGAATTCGTTTGTTTCAATATGGTACTCACACGCGCTGATTCTTCCAATGAACCAACAATGATAAACTTTTGATTTTGTGCACCAGAAAGATTGAACTTTTTCTTTAAACTCAAATGCAGAAAAACGCGCGAAATCAAATAATAAATAAAAACCCATGCGGTTCCGATTAAAATATACAACCTTGAAAATTGCCAAGATTTAGGTAATAATGCGTAGATCACCAAAATCATCAAAGTACCTAACACAGCTCCTTTGAAATATTTCGAAAGTTTGATAGGGAAATCGTATCCACCAGTATAAAAAACACTAATTAGCCATGTGAAAGTATATGCAGGAATGGCGACATTTAAAATATTTGGTGGAAATTCGATGTTTGCTTTTTGCCAATAATGCGTCAATAAAATCAATCCTCCAAAAAGATAGAAGAAATCAAAAACAGGCAATGCAGCTCGCTTGATAAATCGAGTAAAAATCGCCAATCCAGCCCTCAAATAGATCGCGAAATTGATTAAAAACGAAAACAATTTGGCATTCTTCTGAGAAAAGTGCTTTTCAGCAAAAATGACCATCGCTCGATAAAATACAAAGACATAATTCACCGAACTTTTCTTCGTGCTTTCACCTTTGTAGTGGATAATTCTAGTGTCTGAAAAATAGTAGTTTTTATAACCTCCTTGAATGATTCTGTAAGACAAATCGATGTCTTCACCGTACATGAAAAACGCTTCGTCCAAATATCCGACTTTATTTAAAACTTCCGTGCGCATCAACATGAAAGCACCACTCAAAATTTCAACTTCATTCGTTTCAAATTCAGACAAATAACCCAAATGATATTGTCCAAATTTCTTTGACTTAGGGAAAATCGCTGACAATCCGAAAATTTTGTAAAAAGCAACTGCTGGAGTTGGCAATCCGCGCTTAGACTCAGGCAGAAAATTTCCTTTTCCGTCTAACATCCTCACTCCTAGTCCACCTGCTTGCGGATTTTGATCCATGAATTCAACCACTTTCAAGAAAGTGTCTTCTTCAACTACTGTATCTGGATTTAAAAGCAATTGATATTCGCCTTTGGCAATCGCCATGGCTTGATTATTGGCTTTTGAAAAACCGCGATTGTCTTTGTTTGCAATTAAAATCGCTTGCGGAAACTTTTGACGCACCATTTCAACCGAGCCATCAATAGAATTGTTGTCGACCACAAAAACTTCCCCTGAAATATTCTCAAGTGCTTTAAATACTGAATTCAAGCATTGCTCTAGAAAATACTCAACGTTGTAGTTGACTATAATTACTGATATTTTGACGGGGAAATTACTCACGTTTTGGTTCAATCTTATATTTATAGAATAGCTATACAAGATATTTCTATCGGTACATCCATCGGCAATTTACTCACTTGAACGGTTTCTCTCGCTGGTGGTTCATTGGTGAAAAAAGTAGCGTAAACACCATTTACAGCAACAAAATCATTCAAATCTTTCAAGAAAATTGAACATTTCACCACATTTGAAAAGTCCATTCCTGCTTCAGTCAATAAAGAACCAATGTTGTTTAAAACTTGAGAAGTTGCATTTTCAATGGTATCAACAACCAAATTTCCAGTTTTTGGATCCAAAGGAATTTGCCCGCTTACATATAAAGTGTCATTTTTTAAAATCGCTTGACTGTATGGACCGATTGGTGCTGGAGCTCCTGGAATTTGTATTATTTTCTTCATCTTTCTTTACCTTTGTGCAAGTTTACTAATTTTAACCCAAAAAACAGTGAAAGTACTCCTTCTGGATAATTTTGATTCATTCACATACAATCTTTTTCATTATTTGGAAGCATTGGATTGTGACGTCACTGTTGCCAGAAATAACGCGATTTCTATCGATGAAATTGCATCCTTCGACAAAATTGTACTTTCTCCCGGTCCTGGTTTACCCGCTGATGCTGGATTAATGATGGAAATCATCCGGGTTTACTCCTCAACCAAACCAATTTTAGGTGTTTGTCTAGGAATGCAAGCATTGGGCGAATATTACGGAGGAGCATTGTATAATCAATCCACAGTAAAACATGGAATAACTGAACAATGCAGACACAATCAAAACAGCAAATTATTTCACAAAGTACCTGAATTTTTCGATGTTGGATTGTATCACAGTTGGGCAGTTGACATCACTGGTGCAAAACAATTGGAACCGACTGCATTTTCAGAAAATGAAGTTTTAATGGCTTTTGAGCATAAAAATCTACCCGTTTTTGGTGTTCAATTTCATCCTGAATCATTGATGACAGTACACGGCAAGTTGATTATTCAAAATTTTATTGAAATCTAATTTTTAAAATTATTTATTTGAGTTTTGGTTTTTTATCGGTATTTTTAGAAACCAAAATGTAATAATCACTTAATTAATTTAGATCGAATATGAAAAATTTAGTTTTATTGCTTGCTTTTAGTGTGATTGGAAATCTTGCCATCAGTCAAACTTGCGTTGGAAAATGGACCACCATCGACGACGAAACGGGTAAGAAAAAATCAACCGTAGAATTATATAAATACAAAGACCACTTATATGGTAAAATCGTTTATTTGTATCCAAGAGAAGGTCGTGAAGAAAATCCAGTTTGTAAAAAATGTACAGATGACAGAAAAAATAAACCGTTGGTTGGACTTCAAATTGTTAGGTATTTAACTTGGGATGGAACTGAATGGGAAGGCGGAACGATCGTTGACCCTGAAAACGGAAAAATTTATTCGACTAAAATGTGGTTAGACGAGTCCAACCCAAATAAATTATATGTTAGAGGTTACATCGGACCTTTTTTCAGAACACAAACTTGGTTGAGAGTAGTTGAATAAGATTTAATCTACAATAAAATTGAAAAGTGACTTCGTGTCACTTTTTTTTGTGTCTTCATTTTTGCAAACAAAAAAGAGGCTGTTTCAATGAAACAACCTCTCAATATAAACTAGAAAAATATTATAATTTAATAGCTCCTTTTTTAGCAGAAGTTTTAGTTTCAATAATTTCTTTTTCAACTACTTTTTCTTCTTCTCTTTTAATTCCTTGCTCAATTTTACCACCCAAACCGTTTTTTACAGAAGTTTTAGTGCTAACAATCTCTTTTTCAACAGAAGCCGCAGTTTCTTTCTTTTTTGTTTTAGTTTCTTTCTTAACAACTGGAGTTTCTTCAGCAGCAACAGGAGCTTCATCAGTAGCAGGAGCTGTTTCTGTTTCTGTAGTTGTTGTTGTTTCAGTTGTTGTTGTTTCTTCAACTACTGGTGCTTTTTCTTCACCACCGCAACTTGCGAAAGTTAATGACAAAACCACTGCGGATACGAATAATACTTGCTTTTTCATTTGGTTAATTTTATTTTGATTTTCGTGATAAATATAAATAAAAAACTCAACCAATAACAATTAATTAATCGTTAAAAAAACAGAAAACGATTTTGTTAAAAATCAAACAGTGTGTTCTGAGTAAAATAAAATACAAAAACGATAATATTCTACTCAAAATGCTACAATTCAAACATTTAAATAAAATCAAATATTCGTCTCTAGTAAAGAAGTTTAAAATTCACAATTATTAGCTTAAACAGAAAACATTTTTTTGCATTTCGATTTGAAGAATAAAATTTAAAATATACCTTTGAGATAAATAAAATACAAATTTAAAATACAATAATTATGGCTTTTGAATTACCAAGTTTACCTTATGCATATGATGCATTAGAGCCGCACATTGACGCGCGCACTATGGAAATACACCACAGTAAACACCACAACGCTTATACAACCAATTTGAATGCTGCCATTGCAGGAACAGATTTGGAAGGAAAATCGATTGAAGAGATTTTAAAAAATTGTGCCGATAAACCAGCTGTTAGAAACAACGGAGGTGGATATTGGAATCACTGTTTTTTCTGGGAAATTATGGCTCCGAACGCGGGAGGAAATCCTACGGGAGAATTGGCTGCTGCAATTGATAGTACTTTTGGATCTTTCGAAGCATTCAAAGATGAGTTTGCAAAAGCTGCAACAACAAGATTTGGTTCTGGTTGGGCATGGTTGTGTGTAACTGATGGAAAATTAGAAGTTTGTTCTACGCCAAACCAAGACAATCCTTTGATGGGTGAAGGTTGCAAAGGAACAGCGATTTTAGGTTTAGATGTTTGGGAGCACGCTTACTACTTGAATTACCAAAACCGTCGTCCAGATTACATCAATGCATTTTTTAATGTGATTAATTGGGAGGTAGTTTCTAAAAAATACTCGGACGCAAAATAATTTTTGTTTCTCACAAAATATTAAGTCCATGTTTCACTGCATGGACTTTTTTATTGCACAAAAAAGCCGTTAACCAAAAGATTAACGGCTTTTTATTTAATATTTATTCTGAATTATGCGTTAGCATTCATGTTATCCAAAACATCCATTACACTTTTCACTGCAACAGCTGATTCTTCTAGCAATGCTTTTTCTGCATCATTCAATTGTAATTCGATAATTTTCTCGATTCCGTTTTTACCTAAAACAACAGGAACACCTAAATAGATATCTTTCATACCATATTCACCGTTCAACCAAGCGCAAACTGGGAAAATTCTTTTTTGGTCACGTACAATCGCTTCAACCATTTGAGCAGCAGCAGCACCTGGAGCATACCAAGCAGAAGTACCTAATAATTTCACGATTTCACCACCACCAAACTTAGTTCTTTCGATAATTTCGTTTAATTTCTCTTCAGAAATCAATTCTGTTACAGGAATTCCTGAAACTGTAGTATATCTTGGAAGTGGAACCATAGTATCACCATGACCACCCATCAATACAGCTTGAATATCTTTTGGAGAAACTCCTAATTCAGTAGCTAAGAAAGCTCTGTAACGCGCAGTATCCAAAACTCCAGCCATTCCGAAAACTTTACTTGAATCCACTTTCGCGTTCAAATAAGCACAGTATGTCATTACATCTAAAGGATTAGAAACAATGATAATAATTGCATTTGGAGAATGTTGAATGATATTTTCAGTAACTGTTTTAACGATTCCAGCATTCGTAGCTATCAAATCATCACGAGACATACCTGGTTTTCTTGGCAATCCTGAAGTGATTACAACTACATCAGAATTTGCAGTTTTTGAATAATCATTTGTAGAACCAGTTGTTCTTGAATCATACAAATTGATTGGTGATTTTTGCCAAATATCCAACGCTTTACCTTCAGCAAAACCTTCTTTGATGTCTAATAAAACGATTTCATTGGCAATCTCTCTTTGGGCAAGAACATCAGCACAAGTTGCGCCTACATTTCCCGCACCTACTACAGTTACTTTCATGTTGATATATATATTAAAATTTAATCTTTAAAATTTACGCGCTAAAGTTACGACAATTGTACTTATCAGCCTTTAATTTGTTAGGAAAAATGTAGAATTGTCAATAAGAATTAACAATCTTTGTCCCTTGGCAACCGTTCTTAATATCTTGCGTCATTAAAACGTTGAATGTGGAAACAAAAAAAGTAGAATTAGATTTAATTATCAAAGGCTGTATTCAGAACGAACGCAAAGCCCAAGAGAAATTATTTGCTATGTTTTATGGAAAAATGCTAAGTGTTTGCTTGCGTTACACCATCGATCATGATTCTGCTCAGGAGATTCTACAGGATGGATTTATAAAGGTCTTTGAAAAAATTGAATCTTTTGATTTTAAAGGTTCTTTTGAAGGTTGGTTAAGGAGAATCATTGCAAACACTGCCATTGATTCGATCAGAAAAAACAAGAAAAAGCCTGTGTTATTTGAAAATGATACAGATTTTGTTGCTGAGATTGTCAATCCGATGGAAGAAGCAGAGATTGAAAGTTTTAGAACTTTAAAAGCAGAAATAGCCATGGAAGCCATAAATAAACTTTCTCCGGCGTACAAAACTGTTTTTAATTTATATGTTTTGGAAGAATACACCCACAAGGAAATCGCTGAAATCCTTGGAATTAGTGAGGGAACTTCCAAATCAAATTTAGCCAAAGCCAAACAAAATCTTCAACGAATTATAGAAACAAAACTTGTCAAATTCGATTAGAATGAGCAATATAGAAGAAATATTTAAAAACAGTCTTAAAGACATTGAAGCTCCCTATGATGCAAAAGCATGGGAAGCAATGTCTAAAAAATTAGATCAACATCTGCCTGTAAAAAGCGTAAAAACTTCTTTCAAATGGGCGTGGGTAGCTTCATCAATTATCATTGTTGGTGTAGCTGCGTTTTTTGCATTACAAAAAAATGAAACAAACACAAAAACTGCAAAAAATTTGAATGAAGGAGAAAATCCTATTTCAAATGAAAACAATGTTGAATCTAAAAATGCTACTTTTAAACAAATTGCGTCGACTGCCAATGTAAAATCAATTCCTGGTTCAAACAATGTATCTTCGACGAATGATGAAGGTGCAGACAAGGAACTGTTAAATGGCATTCCACCAAAAAAAGCGGAAAATATCAATATCCCAAATCCAGGTGATTTTGGTCCAACTGATTCCGAAATAATTCTTCCTAAATTTTCAGATAAATATTGTGAGAACGAAATTATCGAGATTAGAAACACAAACGATCGCGCCATTTATCTTGTTTCGTCAAACGGAACAAACAAATTGATCAAAGAAAAAAACGCCTCAAATATTGAGTTACTTTCAGGTGATTACTTTTTCAGCTACGTTAAAAATGGAAAAAATCAAAAAGAATTTGCATTTTCAGTCACTCCTAAAGTAAAAGCAGATTTTTATGCTGATGAAGAAATGGTTTTCTACAAAGGTTTACCTGTTAGTTCATTGAATTCTATTAATCCTGCTGCAAAATATACTTGGTCGAATGAAAAAGGAATTGTGCTTTCGAGAGAAAAAAGTTTTGATGCACATTTCTTCACGAAAGGAAATCACGCGGTTACACTTACACTTCAATCTGAAAACGGATGTGAAAGTAAAATCACGAAGAATGTTAGATGCGAAGCAAGCTACAATTTATTAGCGATGAATAGTTTCATACCAACGAGCAGCAATTCAAAAATCAACACTTTCCTTCCTTATGCTTTGTTAGAAAGAAACGTTCCGTTCACGATGCAAATAATTGATCCAAAAACTGGACAAACAATTTATGAAACAAAAAGTGAATCAGAACCTTGGGATGGAAACGATCGACGCACACAGCAATTGATTGCGCCTAACACACCTTACATTTGGCGTGTGAATCTTGAAAAGACTGAAATCGGTGAATCTAAAAATTACCAAGGCACAATTACCAGATTCGAAGATTAAAAATACTCGATTAAATTACAAAAAGTCATTGGTTTCCAATGGCTTTTTTTTTGGCTTTTAATTTTACATTTACTATTCAAATAACTATGTTAGAAAGAGAAATAATCATTTGTGTAGCTTAGGATGTTAGTCGCTGCAATTTCATACAAAGTATCCCAATCGCTTTTAGTCCGGCTTAAAAATTCATCTTATTAGCTTTCAATCTCCGCAAAAGATCTCATTTTGATTTAGTAAAATTCCCGTAAGGCATTCTAGCATACGTTCCATATATGTAAACGTTCAGCTTAGTAGTCTAGTCTCTGATAAAATCAAATGAAGTACGCAATAACTTCATACAAATCAATTATACTTTATTTATTATTTGATTCTGTGCCGCAGTATTTCTATTTCAAAAGAACATAGAACTAAATTATATGTTGCCATCAAAATCTAAAGCAAAAAAAAAGTCCTTCCGCCGAAGCGAAAGGACTTTCTAAAAGTGAGTTAAAATTATTTTTTAACGAAAGTACTTTTTACAGACTCACCGCTAGTCGTAGCGATTTGGTAGATGTACATTCCAGCGTTTAAAGAAGAAACGTTAACAGAACCTTTAGCACCGTTAGCATCTTGAGTCAACAATAATTTTCCATCTAAGCTGTAGATGTTGATTCCTGTAGCTTCTGTTCCGTTGATATTGAAGTTCAATACATCAGAAGTTGGGTTAGGATAAATTACAGAGTTAGCGATGTCATTTTCTTCAACACTTGCAGTGTTAGTCAAAGTGATTGCATCTAATTGTAATTCAGAACCAACTCTTGGTAAAACGAAACCATTGAAAACAGATCCGATAGAAGAAGCTCCTAATAAAAAGATTTGATTTGGAGTTCCAGAACCACCAGCGTTAATCAAAGAAATTGTTCTGTTAGTCCAAGTAGATACGTTACCTGTAAAGATAGTAACACCTTGGTACAACAATACGTCATCAGTTGATCCAGCTAATAATGTATCATAGATTTCAACAACGAAACATCCTGTATCACTTTGAACTGGAGCATATTTGAATTTCAAACTAGCAGTCAAAGAAGCTGGGTTTGTAACTGGTCCGTTAACAGATTGTGACAATTGACCAGAAATAGTATCTGAACCAAAACCAACAACTGCATTTAAAGGTGCATCCAAAACAGTAGTCAAATTAACTGATTGTGCTCCTTCTCCTGGCATAGATGATTGAGCTGTAAAAACTCCTAATCCCCAACCTGTAGTAGATCCAATGTTAGCATAAGTTGCATTTTGAGTGATTGCTGCCTCAAAATTTCCATTTACTAATTGCGCAGATGCAGTACCTGCTAATAAAATTCCTGCGATTAAAGTGTAAATTTTTCTCATAGTTTTTTAAATTAATTTGCCCAAATGTACAACGAAAATTTAAATTCACCCAATTCAAAAGGCTTTTTTTTATCCACATTCCAGTTTTGAAAGAAATTAATTCTAAAAAAGTTAAATTAATCACAAAAACTCAATGAAAACAACAAAATCAAACAATTAGTGAATGATAAATTATTTGGCAAAATTACACGAGACTTTCATATTTATCTTCTATTGCAATAACATTCGAAAGATTTATTGTATTTTAGTGTCAAATATCATTCATGAAAGTTTTTATCTTATTCTGCATTTTGTCGTTTCTCAATCATTTTTTGTTTGGGCAAGATTTTACAATTGTGGATGACAACTCCTTTCAAACAACTATCAATCATCAATTAAAAAAAATAAAACCTGTTCTCATTCATCATTATAATGCTGAATACATAGATTTTAAATCAACCAATAAAGTTACGACGGAGAAATTCAGCGAACCAGCTTTGCCGAAATACAGCACAACCATTTTGATTCCAAATCAAGGAAACGTTAGCATTGAAGTTGTTTATGATAATTACTATGAAATTGATGATGCCAATGTTTTACCATCTAAAGGAAATCTCAAAAGAAATATTGATCCTTCAAAAATTGAATACCAATTTGGAAATGTTTATTCAACGAATGAATTTTATCCTGGAAATCTAGCTGAAATTTCAAATCCATTTATTTTAAGAAGTGAACGGGGAATTCATGTTTCAATTTATCCATACCAATACAATCCTGTTTCAAAAGTAATTAGAGTGTATGAAAACATCCAAATAAAATTAAAATACAATAAAGCCGAAACTGGAATAAATGAAATTGAAAATGAATCCAAATCTAAGTCTTCCAATGATTCCTACTTTCTAAATGCAAAAACTAAGAAATATGCTTCCATTGAAGAAAATGGAGATTTATTGGTTATTTGCCCAGACTCACTCATCGAAACAATGCTGCCGTTTGCGAATTGGAAAAATCAAAAAGGAATCAAAACGAAAATCGTTGGAACTTCTGTCACTGGAATTTCAACACAATCTATCAAAGACTATATTATCGCTGAATACAATTCAAATCCAAGTTTGCTCTACTTACTTTTGGTAGGTGATAACGCTGAAATCCCTGCATACATTTATGGTAATTCAGGAACTGAGGAAATAATCAGCGATACTTATTATGGACAACTTGCTGGAAGTGATTATCATCCTGAATTGTTTGTAGGTCGTTTTTCTGGAAATACGGCGCAAATCAAAAATATGGTTGACCGGGTTTTGGAATATGAAATTAATCCTTCCGCTGGAGATTGGATGACCAATGCAATGGGAATTGGATCGGGCGAAGGTGCTGGAATCGGTGACGACAATGAAGAAGATTGGCAACATTTGCGAAACATCAAAAACCAACTGACCAATTACGGATACATCCAAGTCTATGAATTTTACGATGGATCGAGAGGCGAACAAGACGCTGTTGGAGATCCAAATTCAGGAATTATTTTGCCTGCGCTGAACAATGGAATAGGTTTGTTGAATTACACTGGACACGGAGACATCAATGCAATGGTCACTGGAAATCTCACTTCTTTGAATGTAAATAATGCCACAAATAATGGCAAATATCCTTTTGTAGTTTCTGTAGCTTGCAACAATGGTACTTTTATTTACGGAAATTGTATGTCAGAAACGTGGTTGCGCGCAAGTAAAAACGGAACGCCAACTGGTGCAATCGGCGCTTGTGGGTCTTCTATCTTAATGTCATGGGCTCCACCAATGCAAACGCAAGATGAAATGACCGCGATATTGACTGAGTCTTATACAAACAATAAGAAAATTACACTTGGCGGATTATTTTACAATGCTCAATTGAGCATGCTTGAAAATTATCCAACGATAGACGGCGAAGAAGTGATGCAAACTTGGGTGTTTTTTGGAGACCCTTCGGTTGAATTCAGAAATAAAATCACACAAAATTTAATGGCGAATCATGTTACACAAATTGCACAAAATGAAACGCAGCTTTCGGTAACTTGCAATGAAGAACAAGCTACTATAGCAATTTCTCAAAACAACATATTACTAGCCAAAGGTTTAGTGAATGGTGGAATCATTAATTTTACGCTTCCAAATTTAACTTCAGATTTACCTTTGGCGGTTACAGCAACAAAACAAAATTTCAAACCTTACCAAGGAAATATCCAAGTTGGAAATGGACCTTTAGGAAATCCTGAAAATGAATTTGAACTGTTGTCAATTTTCCCAAATCCAACTTCTGATTTATTGCAGATACATGTTCAATCTCAATCAACAACTCAATTATCATTGTTAGATTTGACTGGTAAAGAAATTTTGAATTTTGAATTAGAAACTGGGAATTCAATCAAAACAATTGACATTTCTACTTTGGCAAGTGGAATTTATCAGTTGAGAATAGCATCTCAAAACACCCAAAAACTGGTAAAAATTATAAAAAAATAATTTTCCCAAAACACCATTAAAATTTAAAAATACGCATAGATGAAAACGAAAAAAGAAATCGTAGACAATTGGCTACCTAGATATACGGGCGAAACCTTAGAAAATTTCGGATCTTACATTATCCTTTGTAATTTTTTAAACTATGTCACCAAATTCGCAGACGAAAATCAAGTGGAAATAAAAGGAATTGGCAAACCCATGCAATGTGCCACCGCAAACGGAATTACGCTAATCAATTTCGGAATGGGAAGCGCATCTGCCGCAACAGTCATGGATTTACTTTCGGCGATCAAACCAAAAGCGGTTTTGTTTTTAGGAAAATGTGGCGGTTTGAAGAAGAAAAATGAAGTGGGCGATTTAATTTTGCCAATTGCAGCCATTCGTGGTGAAGGAACGAGCAATGATTATTTTCCACCAGAAGTTCCTGCTTTGCCTGCATTTGCTTTGCAAAAAGCGATTTCAACTACGATTCGCGATGCTGGATACGATTATTGGACAGGCACTTGTTATACCACAAACAGAAGAGTTTGGGAACACGACGATTCGTTTAAAGAATATTTAAACTCCATTCGCGCGATGGCAATTGACATGGAAACGGCAACGATTTTCACAGTCGGTTTTGCCAATAAAATTCCAACGGGAGCTTTGCTTTTGGTTTCTGACCAACCGATGATTCCGGAAGGTGTAAAAACATCTGAAAGCGATTCAAAAGTGACTTCAGAATTCGTTGACAGACATTTAGCCATGGGGATTTTGTCGCTGAAACAATTAATCAATAACGGTGATACTGTAAAACACTTGAGATTCTAATCTTGAAGTCAAACAATATGTGAAGGATGGTGAAATTTTCACTGTCCTTTTTTCATGCACAAAAAAAAGGACCTCAAATCAAATTTGAAGTCCTTCTCTACTCTATTTTTTTTTTATTACTATTCAGTAATCATTGTCAAATCTTCTTCTTCATCTGCTTTCTTTTTTGAGCGAAATGAAGCGATTTTGTCTTTTACTCTGTCAACAGAATAATACATGATTGGAACTACGATAATGGTCAAGAACATAGAACTTGTCAATCCTCCAATCAATACCCAAGCCAAACCGTTTTTCCATTCTGCTCCAGAACCTGTTGCGGTTGCAATTGGAATCATCCCCACAACCATCGCGATTGTTGTCATCAAGATTGGACGCATACGTTCGCTCACTGATTCCAATAAAGCATTGTAAGTTGTGTATCCTTTCTCTTTCAGGTGATTCGTAAAATCGACAATCAAAATGGCGTTCTTGGCGACGAGTCCGAGCAACATCAACATTCCTAACATGGTGAAAATACCCATACTTGAAGAAGTCAAATTCAATGCTAGAATTGCTCCAATCAACGAAACCAAAATCGAGAACAAAACGACAAATGGATAAACGAAGTTGTCATACAAGGCAACCATGATTAAGTAAACCAAAATCAATCCGATTCCCATCGCAGTTCCTAAAGCACCCATGGATTCTTTTTGGCGTTTTACTTCTCCACCCCAAAGCATTCTGATATTTTTATCTAAAGGCTTTTTCTCCAAATATTTCTCAATAGATGCAGAAACAGTTCCTGACGCAGTGCCCAAAACATAAGAACGAATCGTCGTGTTTGAAATACGGTTTTTACGTTCCAAAGAACCATTTCCATTTTCTACCGTCACATCAGCAAATTCACTCAAACGAACTTGTTTTCCGTCATTTGCAGTAAACGTCATGTTTTTAACATCGTCTACATTTTTGCGGTCAAATTTATCCATCATGATTCTGATGTCGTATTCTTGACCTTTGTCGTCGAACTGCGAATCATCGTTTCCTGTCAATCCGTTTTGCAATTGCATACCAACAATCGCGATTGGTAAACCAAGTTGACCCATTTTTTCACGATCCAATTCTATGCGTACTTCTGGTGTAACATCGTCTGTTGAAATCGTTGGATCTTTCGCTCCTTTGATTGCCATGATTGCTGTTTTCAATCTTCGTGCTTCTTTCATCAACAATTCAGAATCATCAGATGACAAGAAAATTTCGATTGGTGCTTCTTCTGATTCAACCATTCCGATATTCAACGCTTTTACTTCCACACCGGAATATTTCGATTCGATTTTGTTGCGAATCTCATTCATGTATTTCATCGTTGGATATTCTTTTTGCTTGCCTTCTTTCATTTTAACAGTCAACTCAGATTTGTTTTCTGCGCCAAATGAAGCGGCACCCATTCCAGAACTTGGTCCTCCGACATTTGCGAAAACGATATCAACCACATCTTTTTGCGCTAAAATCATTTGCTCAATTTCAAGTGTAGTCGCATTGTTTTCTTCAAAAGTGGTGCTTTTGTCGTATTTCAATTTGATCATGAATTTTCCTTGATCTCCTTGTGCCACGAATTCTTGACCGACAATTCCCAATCCCATGGAAGCCATACTTGCAAAGAAAATAACAATGACAGCCAAGCCTGCAATGATCTTGTGACGCAAAGTCCAACCAACCAATTTTACATATTGTTGCGTGAAAATTGTCACTCGGCGCTCAAACCAAAGCAAAACTGCTTGGAAAGGATTTTTTGGATTCAAATGAATGTCTTTCGCAAAACGAGAAGCCAACCAAGGAGTCAATGTAAAACACACCAGCAATGACATCAGCGTCGAAACAACGACTACAATCGAGAATTGGTGCAAAATATCAGAAATTGTTCCTTCAATAAAAACTACTGGAGAGAACACCACGACATCCACCAAGGTGATTGCCAAAGCTGTAAATCCAATTTCATTTCTACCATCCAAGGCTGCTTGACGGCGATTTTTACCCATTTGCAAGTGTCGGTAAATATTTTCCAAAACTACAATCGAGTCATCCACCAAGATTCCGATAACCAATGACATTGCCAAAAGCGTCATCAAATTCAAGGTGTAACCTAGCAAATACATCGCAATAAAAGTGGAAATCAATGAAGCTGGAATGGAAATCAAGACGATAAACGCATTTCTCAAACTATGCAAGAAAAGCAACATTACAGCAGCCACCAATAAAACCGCCAATTCCAGGTCATGTAATACTGCATCTACCGAGTCAATTGTTGGAATTGAAGTATCAGTCGCAACGGTAAATTTCACTCCTTCTTTGGCGTATTTTTTCTCAATTTCTTTGAATTTGTCTTTGGTTGCTCGTGCCATATCTACGGCATTTGCATCACTTTGCTTTTTGATTCTCAAACCGATACCATTCACACCGTTGAAACGAGAAACAGTAACTTGATCTTCAGAACCGTCTTCTACGTCAGCAACATCACCCAAACGAACGGTTGAAGTTCCATTGGCAGAAACAATTAGATTGCGCAAATCGTCTACACTTTTGAATTTCCCAGCCAAACGAACCGTCATTTGTTCTGAATTGTCTTTCAATTTACCAGTTGGAAACTCGACGTTTGATGAACTCACCGCTTGATTGATTCCACTTAGTGAAAGTCCGTACAATTTCATTTTATCTTTGTCCACATTGACTCTGAACTCACGTTTTTCACCACCAATCACAACTACTTCGGCAACGCCTTTCGTTTGTTTGATTTGAGGCAAAATTTGGTCGTCCATCAACTCCATGAAATCTCTTTCAGGCATGTTGTGCGCCACTGCACTTACTTGAAGTACTGGCGATGCATTCGGTTCGATTTTCGCAATTACCGGAGTTTGTGCTCCTTCAGGTAAATTGTTTAAGATGTTGTTGATTTTTCGTTGCGCGTCTTCCAAAGATTGATCAATGTCGGCCGAAGCTTTGAATTCAAGCAACATCACGGATGCATTGTCTAATGAAAAAGCGGTTACTTCGGAAATATTTTCCAATCCGCTCAAGGCATCTTCCATTGGTTTTGAAACCTGACTTTCAACCGTCGCTGGAGAAGCTCCTGGATAAACTGTTGTAACGGTTAAGATTGGCGGAGAAAAATCAGGGAGTAATTCATAACTCAGCTGATTGTAGCTCAGCAATCCACCTCCAATCAAAATCGTAAAAATTACGATAATAAACGAAGGTCGTTTGATTGATAATTCTGTTAATGTCATGATTTAAATTATTTTGAAGTCGTTTTAACGTTCGAATTGTTTTGTAAATTCACTTGTCCTTTGGTGATAATTTGGTCTGATTTTGATAATCCATCCACTACTTCAATGAAATCACCATCAGAAGTTCCAGCGTTGAAAGATGTCAAGATTGATTTTCCGTTTTTGATCACATATACTTGTGGATTTTTTGAAGAACCAACCAATGCTTTTCTTGGAACTGAAAGTGCTGAGATGCTTTTACTATTGTTCAAAGAAACTGAACCGTACATTCCAGCCATCAATTCTTGTTGCGCGTTTTTAACTGTAATTTGCACTTTGAAATTGTGTGATTTGTCAGCTTGAACACTTACGTTTGTTACTTTTCCGTCAAACATTCTTTTTCCGTAAATATCAGCACTTACAGAAACTGCTTGATTCAATTTGAATTTCAAAATGTCTCTTTCTGGAACACTTACTGTCAATTTCAATGAAGAAATATCTGTGATTTCAACCAATGGAGAACCTGCTCCGATTACAGAACCTAAATCAACCATTTTCTTGGTGATTACTCCTGAAAAAGGCGCTGTGATGTTGGTGCTTTTCAATTGTTTTTGGATTTGTCTTTTTTGAATTTCAGCAGAACGCAATCCCAATTTTGTTTTCTCAACTTGTACGCCAGGCACTGCATTGTCTTTCGCCAAGTTGCTGTAACGATTGTCATCATTTTTTTGACCTTCGATGGAAACTTCTGCGTTTTGCAATTGCAATTGTAACATTTCGTCGTCCACTTTCGCGATGATTTGTCCTTGAGAAACTTTGTCGCCTTCTTCTACATTCAATTTGATGATTTTTCCATTTGCATCAGAACCGATGGTGTTTTGACGCACCGCTTCAAATGTTCCCAAGAAAGAAAATGAGCTTTCAAAAGTATGCATCGACGGCAAAGTTGCTTCCACCAAAACGGCTGCTTCCATGTCGTGGATGTAAATTTTCTTTTCAACCGCTTGTTTGTTTGACATCAATTTCATCACAGTCAAACCAACTAAAGCAACTGCTGAGATTCCGATTATAATTATACGCTTGTTCATTTTTTAGTATTTGTTTAAATTTCTAATAATTATTTTATGTTTCCGATTGATTTCAAATAGGTTAATTCTGCCTGACGCAATTGAACATAAGCTGAAACCACATTTGTTTGTGCTTGTTGCAAATTATTTTCTGCGGTGATTAAATCATTTGAACTTACTGTTCCTTGTTTGAATTGCGATTCAGTCATTTTGTAAACGCGATCAGCCAAAGTCAATTGTTCTTGAGAAATTTCCAATGAATTGGCTTGAATGTCAATTTGTTTTCTGGCATTTTCAGTCACCATATTCATTTGCTTTTCAACCAATTCTTTTTGATTTTCCAATTTGGTTTTGGTCAAAGCATTGACTTTTTGTTTGTTGTATTTTTCCAAACCGTCAAACAAAGTCCAATCTAAACGCAATCCTAAAAATGCAGATTCGATTCCTTTTCTGAAATTATCTTCTGGTTTCATGTTGTAGGTATAATTATACGCCGCATAAAAAGACAAACTTGGCAAATACGCCATATTCGTTCCTTTTCTTTCCTCGCGATTCAAATCCATTTGAATTCCCAACAATTCGATTTCTGGACGATTGATTGCTGTTCCATCTACCAAAATTGATTTTTGAACCAAATCATCAGAAGCCAATTCAATTTTTTGTGAAGCGTCGTATCCAATCAAAATTTTCAACAAAGCTTCCAATTGCTCTTGCGTTGCTTTCAATGTTTGCAAAGAATTAACCAAACTCAAGCGAGAAATATTCAATTTGTCCACTTCAGTTCTGATAATCATTTCTTGACGATACATGCTTTCCATGTTGGAAATCAATTTATTTACATTTTCTATGTTCTCATTCAAAAATGAAACTTGTTTTGAAATCGCTTGCAAATTGAAATACGTACTTGCCACTTGTTGTTTGATTTCTTGTTCAGTCATTCGTTGCTGAATTTCAAACACTTTTTGGTTCAACGCCAAGGCTGTCAAACCATAATTTACCTGTGGATTGTAAACAATTTGTTGCAATTGAACGGTATTACTTAAATTGTAAGGAACACCAAATTGAACTGTTGAATAAGTTCCAGGCGCGCCTCCAAAAAATGCACCCGGCACCACTTGTCCAGGAATGATTGCATTGTATTTGTAATCTCCTGTCAAAGTTACTTTTGGTAATCTTGCCGCCATGTACGCGTCAATTTGCTTGTCGTTGATTGCTACATCCAATCTCGCATTTCTGAGCGATAAATTGGCAGTATCAGCCATGCGCAAGCACGTTTCTAAATCCAACGTTTGAGCCGACAAGGTAAAAGTACCGAGTACAAACATCAAACCGAGCCATTGTTTTTTCATATATTCTAGTCTAATTTTAATTCTTTGTTTAACATTCATTATTTGGCTGGAAATAAATAGCCAATCATCATTTCAATCACATATTGTTTGTGTAAAACCAATTGTTGTGCATATTTCTCATCGTCGATTTGGTGAATTTCTTGCATCAATCCTTTAGCAATGAAAGGAAAATGACAATTACTCATCAAAATAAGCGTCGCACTGAACAAATCAATTTTTCTCATTTCTCCAGTGATTTGCGCTTGGTGCATTTCTTCAAAAATGCCCGTTTCAGCGATTTCGTCCATGATGAATTGCTTGTTGGAATCACCCACCTCACAACGATTCATTTCTGAAACAATAAATCCAGGGATTTCGGGATGTTTGGTGATAAATTCATATTCTCTTTCGATGAACAATCGAACTTTCGTTTCCAACGGTTGTTTCATTCTAAAAACGTCTTTCATCGACAGCATGAAATCATCCATTACTGTGTGAAAAACAACGTTGAATAATTGTTCTTTGGATCTAAAATAATAATTCACTAAAGCGACATTCATGCCGGCTTCTTTGGCGATTTCTCTTGAAGAACAACCAGAAAAACCTTTATTAGTAAACACCCGCTTAGCCGCTTCTTTGATTTTCGCTTCTGTTGTTGTGTCTTTACTCATTGTTTCTTTAATTTGGTCACAAAATTAAACAACTAATTTAAACAAGTGTTTAAAAATGATTGAAATATATTTAAAAAAAGTTAAAATTTCAGGGAAATAAATGAAGAATTAAAGGGAAATTTAATTTTAAAATATTAAAAATCAAATAATTAAAATTTTATCAATTTAAAATAAAAAAATAACAAAACAGCAATAAATCAATTGGTCAATAAACGAAACGTTTGGTGCGGTTTTACATTTCAAAGCAAAACTTAAACCTTTGAATCATATTGCTCAATTCTTTTTTAACTTTACATCATCAAATTACCAAACAAAGATGTCAAATTCACAGACCATCATATCAAGCGCCAAAAAAGGAGTACAAATCTTACTTTCACAATGCATCGAACTCGGATTGAAACATGTAGTGATTTCTCCCGGATCTAGAAATGCGCCTTTGATTATTGCTTTCAATCAACATCCTGACATACAAACACATGTTGTTCCTGACGAAAGATCTGCTGCGTTTTACGCACTCGGAATGGCGCAACAATTGAATCAACCAGTCGGCATTTTGTGTACTTCTGGCTCTGCCCCACTCAACTATTATCCAGCGATTGCTGAAGCATATTACCAACAAATTCCGATGATTGTTTTTACCGCCGACAGACCGCAAGCGTGGGTAGATCAAGGCGATGGACAAACAATCGTGCAACACGAAGTTTTCAAAAGTCACATCAGATATTCGGTGACGATTCCTGAAAACGAAGGAAGCAAAGATTTAAATTGGTTTTTGTCGCGCGAACTTTCTGCGGCTTTTCATGCGGCGACTGGCAAGGTGAAAGGTCCTGTGCACATCAATTTGCCATTTTCAGAACCTTTGTACAACCAATCAGAATTGGCGATTTCAAACAGCGATTTCAAAAATATTTTCGCGTTGGAACCTGACACGAAATTGAACCACAGACAAAGAGAAACCATCAAAGAAATTTGGGCTAATTCTTCCAAAAAAATGATTGTTTGCGGGCAAATGTCGCCCAACGAAAACCTAGAACGTTTGTTGTCGGAATTGGCGAAAGATCCTTCTGTCGCTGTCTTGGTTGAAAACACTTCGAATTTGGTCAATACTGCTTTCAATCATTGCATAGACCGCTCGTTGAATTCGATTTCAGAAGCAGAAAAAGCAGATTTTGCGCCAGATTTATTGATTACGATTGGTGGCGCAGTGGTTTCAAAACGCATCAAAACGTATTTGAGAACTTTTCAGCCGAAAGCCCATTTCAAAATTGGCTACGACTTTTTGTTTATGGACACTTATCAATCCTTGACCCACACAATTCCGATGGACGAAGACCGATTTTTCAAAGAAATTTTGGATTTCGAAATCGCGGGCAATTCACGTTATGGCTTGATGTGGAAACAAAAAGACTATTTAATTCAAGATAAATCGCAGGCATTTTTTGCTGAAAATTCCGTTTTTAGCGACATTTCCGTTTTCAACACCGTGCTTGATTTCATTCCAGAAAGTTCGGAATTGCATATGGCGAACAGTTCGGTGATTCGCTATTGTCAACTTTTTGACCCTGTGAAAAGCATCCATTACCGATGCAACCGCGGAACGAGTGGCATAGACGGAAGCACGAGTACCGCTTGTGGCGCTGCCATTGTGAAACCTGAAACTTGGCACACGCTCATCACTGGCGACATGTCGTTTTTTTACGATAGCAATGCACTTTGGAACCATTTGTTGACTCCGAATTTGCGCATTTTCATGATCAACAATGCGGGAGGTGGTATTTTTAAAATCATCCCAGGCCCCAAAAGCACCGCAGAATTGGACGATTTTTTCGTTTTCAATCACCAATTTTCTGCCGAAAACATTTGCAAAGCATTTCAAGTGGAATACACTTCCGCCAAAAGCGTCGAAGAAATCGAAAACCAAATGCCAGATTTTTATGCTTACGCAGAAGATGGACGCCCGAAATTGATGGAGATTTTCACATCATCGGCGATAAATGACCAAGAATTGGATGCGTTTTTTGAAAAAGTGAGGTTGTAATTAGGATAAAAATATCAACTTCTTTATTGAATGATATTCAATTGAATTTTATACCTTTACGTTTGAAATTGAATTCCTGCATTGAATTTAGCTGTATTGATGCGCCATTCTACTATTATTACTTATGCAATCAGTGACTCATAATTTTACTTCCAAAATAAAACTTCACCCTTTCAAAGACTGGTTGAAAATTTCTTGTTTGGGCGTTTTGCTAGTTTTGTGTTTTGGTAGTTCTGCTCAAAACTTGGTACCAAATTCAGGTTTTGAATATTTTAGTTCGTGTCCTTGCCTAATCGAGAACATTAATGGCATGGCAGTGGTGACAGATAATCAAATAATTAACGCATGGCCTTGGACTGGAACAAATATGAGTTCTGATTTTTACCATTCGTGCGCAACTAATATCTGTCCTTCTTCTGCGGTTCCTTTAATATGGCCATCTCATCAAAGTCAATTTCCTAACGCAGGTGGCGGGTGCGCCGGAATTTACATGATGGGGCCTTATGGGTGGGATATAAGAGAATATTTACAAGTTGAACTTACTTCACCGTTAGAATTTTCGAAATCTTACCACCTTGTATATTACATAATGCTTCAAAATGCTTCAGGTCGGATTGTTAATAATTTTGGCTGCTATTTCTCTCAATCATCGTTCACAACTCCTGATTTTCAGGCCGTAGATTGCCCAGATTTAATTGCTCCTTACAATCCACAAATAATACCATTTGGTAACCCAATAATCAGAGATACAATTAATTGGGTAAAAATAGAAGGTATGTATAAAGCAAATGGAAGTGAAATATTTCTAACTTTAGGTAATTTTATGTCTGATTTAGAGACAGATACATCTTCGATACAAACTGCATGGGACAAAAATGATTCCTATTATCTCTTCGACGACGTCTCCGTCGAAGAAATCACCCAACCCTTCTGGCAATACCACGACACCACAATTTACTACGGAGACAGCGTGCTCATCGGTCCTGCGCTTACTGGGTTAGACATTGATTGGTACACCGATAATTTAGATTTCATTTCCAATGCGCCGGGCATTTATGTCACACCGCCTACCAGCAGAGATTACATCGCCAAAGAAACGTTTGATGGAGTTGAAACCGAGCATGTGGTGCATGTCACCGTCATTGGTGGCACAGGCTTGGAAGAGAATGAATTACAGAATGTGCGCGTTTTTCCCAATCCAAGTAAAGGCAGTTTCTCCATTTCAGGGATAACGAGCGATAAACCGCTCAAACTCGAAGTGCGCGATGTGCATGGGAAGTTGGTTTTTGAGGAGAAAGAGTTTTCGAAAGAGTTGAATGGTTTTGAGTTGGATGTGGAGAATGGGATTTATTTTGTGAGGGTGGTGGATTTGGAGAGTAAAAGTAGTGTGGTGGAGAAGTTGGTGGTGAGTCGCTAAATGCTGGATTTTCTTAGGGCGGCGAAATTGTTGTCCATTTAAAGATTTATTCTTTTTTTTTGCCTTGATGCAAAAAGAAAGAATCAAAAGAAAAAATCAAGGCTACGCAATCAAAGCTATAAAATTCAAATACTTGACTAAACAAAAGTAAACTCGCAGCCACGATTATTGTAATTAGCTAGTTTTGTCTATGCTCAAACAGTACTTTTGTTTGGTCGTCAGAAATTCCAATTTTTCTTAACGCTTTTATTGCTAAGGCCGGAAAAAGTCGTGAAACTTGGGGTTTTCATGGTGTTTGTAGAAAACGTTTAATTGACTTTTAAGGTAAAATATTAGATTTTAGACAAATAGAAAAATTCAGTCTAATGTCTCAAGTCTCCCCTACTGCATTTGTAGTATTTTGACCCGCAAGTGACAAAAATCAGCTTGTAATATTAGGATAAGAGCGCAAACTGTCATAAGTTTGGTCCAACAATTTAAATGATGAAACGATGAAAAGAACAAACGCATTTTTGGTAATATTATTGGTGGTTTTAACTTCTTTTGCGAGCAACGCGCAAAGTTTGAACTCGAAAGCTTTTACGGTACAAACTTATTTGGGGATGTACATGGAAGGCGATGAATTGATGTCTTATGATGTAAATGAAATTTACAGTGTTTCATTGGCAGATGGCTATTTGACGCACAACATTCTAACTGATGGATTGGTAACTGATTCTCAGATTTACAAAATCTCAAATGTAAAAAACACAGATGCGGACGGTGAAACGACTTATACTTTCAATGCAACATCTGGAATTTCTGGTAAAATTTACCAGTACGAAGTTTCTACAGATGCAGAAGGTGCCACGACATTGACTTTGACTCAGCCAGAAGGAGACAAAACGATTTACATGGCGACCTTGGTTATCTTAAAATCATTCAAGCAGTAAAATTCGAATTTTACATTTATTATAAAGTCTAAATCCTGTCAAAATCTTGGCGGGATTTTTTTTGTCAAAATAAACTCTTTTTAATCCACTGAAATAACGGAACTAAATTCTATTTTTGTGAAATAACAAAACAAAACATGGATTATTTTTCAATTTTATTCTCGGGAGAAGGTATTTTTTATTTGGTCGTTTTAACACTGCTCGAAATAGTGTTGGGAATTGACAACATCATTTTTATTTCCATTGTCACAGATAAACTTCCTAAAGAAAAAAAGCGTTTTGCTCGAAATGTTGGTTTAACCTTGGCTTTGGTGGTGAGATTGATGCTTTTGAGTGTTGTTTCTTACATCATGGGAATGACCAAACCATTATTTGAAGTTTTTAATCAAGAATTTACTGGTCAAAATTTGGTATTGCTTGCTGGTGGTTTGTTTTTAATTTATAAAAGTACCATCGAAATGCACAGCAGCGTGAAAGGCTCTGAGCACGGTTCAACGAAAACGAGACAAAAAATGAGCGCTGTGATTCTTCAAATTGTATTGATTGACATCGTTTTTAGTTTTGATTCTATTATTACAGCGATTGGAATGACGAATGAAATTGGTCACAACGATCCGAAAAATCATCCGATGGTAATCATTTTTGGTGCGGTGATTATTTCGATGTGCATCATGTTGTTATTTGCAAAACCAATTTCTGAATTTATTAATAACAGACCAACAATCAAAATGTTGGCGTTGGCTTTCTTGGTAACTATTGGCGTATTGTTAGTCGCTGAATCTTTCGGTCAACACATTCCAAAAGGATACATTTACTTCGCGATGGTTTTTGCTTTGTTGGTGGAATTTTTAAACATCAAAATGCGCCGAAATAAAGGCGAAGGTGAATGACAAAAACCGAAGCACTGCACGAATTTCAATTGGATAATACTTTCGATGAAGATGATTTGATTGATCTTTACGAAGAGAAAATCTTTGAATTCAAGCAATATTTTCTTTCCAAAACACCGATTTTCAAGTTGTTTGAAAGCAAACTTTCCAAATTGGAAAAAATTGGGAATGCTTATAGCTTATTGACCAACAGCAATGTCGAATTCACCGAAACAAAACTGGAATTCAACGGTTCGCAAACTGATATTTTAGCAAATTACTTGCATTTTCAGGAGGAAAAAAACCGCATGAAGACCAAAATATCCAATTCAGATAACGCTTTGGAACTCGTTTCTTGGGTGAAAAATCTCCTTGAATTAGAAAAGATGAATGCTCAACAATGGTTTTCGGAAATCGAAATCGATGCTAACATTCTTGTTTCCAAAGAACCAAATCCTATGGAAATCCTGGAAGGAATTAAAATCTACCAACAAAACAGCGGATTCAATTTCGACCAATTAAAAAAACTTGAAAACAATCCACCAGAGATTCTCATTCAAGAAATGAAACGATTATCTTTGTTGTTCAAAAAGTACTAATGGAAGACATGTTTGGTAAATTAAGGGCGCAATTGGAACTATTAGAGTGGCCAAATGTTTACCTTTTTAAATTCATTGTTCCAAATCATCCTGATAAAATCGCTTTGGCAAATGCTTTGTTTGATGATACCGCACAAATTGTTATGCATCCGTCAAGTCAAGGAACATATATCAGTATTAGCGCGAAAGAATTGATGCTCGACGTTGATTCAATCATCGCTAAATACGAAAAAGCCAGTTTAATCGAAGGTATTATTTCTCTCTAAAAATAAAATTATGCTCATTCTCCTCGGATTAAGTTTTGTCAAAATCGCCTTGGGTGTTTTATACACTTCAATCACTGTTATTGTTGGTTATATTCTCTACAAAAGATTGCTTCGTTACATGAACAAAGGCGTTCCAAACAAAGCATTGTATTGTGAATTGAATTCGCTAGAACAAGATCCTGCCAAAGGAATGTTGGAATTTTACTTCACTTCGTTGGATTCTAAAAAAGTACGTTTTGAAATTTTAGACGAAGGCTACAACAGCGTGGAAGTGATTGTTGACAAAGATTTTGATCCAGGACAACACATCGTGCGTTTTGATTCTACGAAAGTTTCGAATGGTGTTTATTATTACCAGCTGAAAACTGAAAATCAACAAACAATGAAAATGATGCACATCGCGAATTAGATTCTGTCTAAAACGTATTGCACCAATTCTTTCATTTCACTTTCATATCCTTTAGAAAACTGTTGATTCGGACGATTCGCCACGCCCAAACAAATTGTCGCACAGGTGTGTCCGAGGTTTTTCCCTAGGACAAAAAGCGCTGAACTTTCCATTTCAAAATTGGTAACTTTTCGATTGTCGAAGCGAAAATCAGTTAAATTTTCATTCAAATTCTGTGTCGCCAAAGGCAAACGCAATTTTCTTCCTTGCGGCGCATAAAATCCACTGCTGGTAACGGTGATTCCTTCGTGCGTCAATTCAGAACGCAAGGCATTCACCAAATTTTCATCCGCGGAAATCGTGTAAGGTTGAATTTTTGGTGGTAAATTCAAGTGATTCATCAACGAATCATTGATTTTCAATTCTTCATCTGTGAAAGAAACATCGTAGAAATGAGCAATGTTATCCAAGCCAAAAGCGTGTGTCGAAAGAATGTAAGCATGGACAGGAATTTCTGGTTGCAAAATCCCACAAGTTCCGATTCGGACCAAAGTCAATGAAGTTTTTGTTGGTAAATCAATTCGTTTTTCCAAGTCGATATTCACTAACGCATCCAATTCATTGACCACAATATCAATGTTGTCCGTTCCGATTCCAGTTGACAAAACAGAAATTCGTTTGCCTTGATACATTCCTGTATGACAAATAAATTCTCGGTGATGGGATTGATGTTCGATGGAATCAAAATACGCAGAAATCAAAGCTACGCGGTCTTGATCTCCGACCAAAATAACTTTTTCAGCTAAATTCTCAGGAGACAATCCCAAATGATACACTTGACCATTTTTGTTTAATACCAACTCAGAACTTGGATACATATTGTTTGATTTTATTTGCCTGTGATACTTCCAAAAACTTTTACCAATATATCAGTCACACGCGCCATTGGGTCTTTGCGGATTTTATTTTCTTCTTGCTCAACCAATTTAAATAATCCAATAATCGCTCTTTCGGTCACAAAAGCATTCAAATCTGGATTCATTTTTTGTCCACCTGTAATCGCCATCACACTGTTGTATTTGGTGATAATCGGATTCCAATATTCCGTCAATTTTACTTTATTGATTGATTCAGCAACCTTCGGAGCAAATGCAGCCGTTAATTTCGCTGTGGTATTGTCTCTCAAATATTTAGTTGCAGCGCCATCTCCCCCATTCAAGATTTTGAAACCATCTTGAATCGTCATGTTCGTAATCGCATCCGCAAAAATCGGCAAGGCAGCTTTGGTTGCATCTTCCGCAGCGCGATTCAAAGTCAATTCAAATTTTTCAACTTGACTTGACATTCCCAAATCGATTGCTTTTTGCTTCACTTTGATTGCATCTTCAGGAAACGGCAATTTGATCGCACTATTTTTAAAAAATCCGTCTGTCACTGAAGTCAAATTGACAGAATTTTTGATTCCAATTTGCAAAGCTTCTTTCAATCCAGAAATCACTTCTCCGTTCGATAAAGCGGGCGTTGTAGTCGAAGTTGGAAATTTATTGGCAGCATCTTCCAAAACCTCACAAGCAGCAATCATACATACTGATGAAATTATTAAAACATTTTTTGCTATTTTTCTCATTTTACTAAAGATTTTCGTCAAACTTACAATATTTTTGCACTCTATAACAAATACAATACCAATGCAAGCAGAAATAATTTCAATCGGTGATGAATTATTGATTGGTCAAACGATCAACACCAACGCATCTTGGATTGGTGCAGAACTTTCACTGATTGGAATTCCCGTCAAATGGGGAATTGCTGTGGCTGACGATCAAGAAGCGATTTTGCAAGCGGTCGACCAAGCGATGAACCGAAGTGAATTGGTTATTGTAACTGGCGGTTTGGGACCAACGAAAGACGATATCACCAAACACACACTTTGTCAGTATTTCGATACAACATTGGAAATCAACACGGAAGTTCTCCAAAGAATCGAAGCGATTTTCAAAAACAAAAATCGTCCAATGTTGGATGTCAACACTCAACAGGCAGCTTTACCAAAATCTTGCGAAGTCATTCATAATTTTCACGGCACGGCTTCAGGAATGTGGTTTGAAAAAAACGGATCTATTTTAGTGAGTTTGCCTGGCGTTCCTTATGAAATGAAAGGCATGATGAAAGACTTTTTGTTGGAAAAATTTCAGCAAAAATTTCAAGTTTCCGCTTTGTATCACCGCACGATTTTAACCACAGGTTTGGGCGAATCATATTTGGCCGATAAAATGGCCGATTGGGAAAATCGCATTCGAGAAGCAGGTTTTGGATTGGCTTATTTGCCTTCTCCGGGAATGGTGAAATTGAGAATTACTTCATCGAAAGGAGAAATCGACGCGCCAAAAATTGATGCATTTTTCGAAGAATTGAAAGAAAGAATGCCGATGTATGTTTTTGGTGAAGAAAATGATACTTTAAATGGTGTTGTTGGAAAATTATTAAAATCGCAACAAAAAACCTTGGGAACTGTCGAAAGTTGCACTTCTGGAGGGTTGGCGAAATACATCACCGAAATCCCTGGTGCATCAGATTATTTTCAAGGTAGTTTGGTGACCTACAGCAATAGATTAAAAGAATTAATCGCTAACGTTCAATTAGATACACTTGAAAATTTCGGAGCAGTGAGCGATCAAACAGTGCGCGAAATGGCGTTGGGTGGATTGAAAAAGTTGGGAGTTGACTATTGCATTTCAACATCTGGCACCGCTGGACCCGACGGTGGAACAGAAGAAATTCCGGTTGGAACTATTTGGATTTCAGTTGCAAGCAAAGAAAAAGTGATTTCTAAGAAATTAAATTTAGGAGATAATAGAGAACGTAACGTACAAATGACTATTTTTGCATCTCTAAATTTACTCCGATGTGTACTTTTAAACATTTACACAGAAAAAAAGTAAATTATTCTTGTGTATTAAGGAAATAATGATTTCCTTTGCACCCGCTTTTAGAATTAGGATAAATAAAAAAATAAGATGTCACGAGTTTGTCAATTAACGGGTAAGTCAGTAATGGTTGGGAACAATGTTTCTCACTCAAACAGAAAAACAAAACGTAAGTTTTACCCGAACTTAGTTACTAAGAAGTTTTTCATCCCAGAAGATGAAAGCTTTATCACGTTGAAAATTTCAACTTCAGCGTTGAGAAATATTAACAAGAAAGGAATTTCTGCTTGCTTGAAAGAAGCGCGCGAGAAAGGATATCTTAAGTAAAATTCTGATTCTTCCCATTGCGAAATGGTAAAATCTAAAGTTAAAGAAAATGGCAAAGAAAAGTAAAGGAAATAGAATCCAGGTTATTTTAGAGTGTACAGAGCACAAACAAACAGGAATGCCTGGTACATCTCGTTACATTACGACAAAAAATCGTAAAAACACACCTGAGAGAATGGAGATTAAAAAATTTAATCCAATTCTTAAAAGATATACAGTTCATAAAGAAATTAAATAACCATCTGTTATGGCAAAGAAAGTAGTAGCATCCTTACAAAAAGGAGGAGGAAAAGAGCACACAAAGGTAATTAAAATGTCGAAGTCAGCGAAGACTGGGAACTTTACCTTCAAAGAAGAAATCGTTCACAACGACAAAGTGAAAGAATGGTTTGACAAAAACTAATTCTTTATAAAATTGATATTGATATAAAGCTTCCTTTTAATTTGGGAAGCTTTTTTCAATTATAGAAGATTTTTTAATCCGCATTAAATCAATTACCTTTACAATCAACTACAAACAAATTAGCATAAAAAAACATGGCATTTTTCGGTCTATTTTCAAAAGAAAAAAAAGAAACGCTTGACAAAGGTTTAGAGAAAACAAAACAAAGCTTTCTAACTAAATTAACGCGTTCTATCGTCGGGAAATCGAAAGTTGATGCTGATGTTTTGGATGAATTGGAAGAAATTTTGATTTCATCTGATGTTGGAGTTGAAACGACCTTAAAAATCATTGACAGAATTGAAGCACGCGTTGCCAAGGACAAAGTTTTGGGAACAAATGAATTGAATAATGTGCTTAAAGAAGAAATTGCAGCTTTGCTTTCAGAAAATGAAGACAGCAGTGTCAACGATTATTCACTTCCTGACCACAACGGCGAACCACATGTTATCATGGTTGTTGGTGTGAACGGTGTTGGAAAAACGACTACCATCGGAAAACTAGCAAATCAATTCAAGCAACAAAACAAAAAAGTAGTTTTAGGAGCAGCGGATACATTTAGAGCAGCAGCTGTTGATCAATTAATTATTTGGTCACAACGTGTTGGTGTTCCAATCGTACAACAAGGCATGGGCGCAGATCCTGCATCTGTGGCGTTTGACACTTTGCAATCAGCGAAATCTCAAGGAGCAGATGTGGTGATTATCGATACCGCAGGAAGATTGCACAACAAAGTGAACTTGATGAACGAGTTGAGTAAAGTTAGACGCGTGATGGAAAAAGTAATTCCTGGTGCTCCTCACGAAGTTTTATTGGTGTTGGATGGTTCTACAGGACAAAACGCATTTGAACAAGCCAAACAATTCATGCTTGCAACTGAAATCAATGCGTTGGCAATAACCAAACTTGACGGAACTGCCAAAGGTGGCGTTGTGATTGGAATTTCCGACCAAATGAAAATCCCAGTAAAATACATTGGAGTTGGCGAAGGAATTGATGATTTGCAATTGTTCCATAAAGAAGAATTTGTAGATTCACTTTTCTCCAATTAAGTCATAATTGGATTTCAATTTTGATTCAAATTTTGATTGAACAAATCTTTAATTTTTCTTGAAATTTTAATAAAATTTGTTAATTTTAGTACCTGAAAATTAACTATTGCTTGGTAAGAGTCGCTATTACTCATACCCTATTAAAATTTCAAACTATGAAAAAAAGAGTTACAATCCTTAAAACGTTTGTTTTTGCATTTTCTTTTTTCGCTTTCTCCCAAAGTTTAAATGCGCAAGTAAACAATCCCGGAAATTTCAATCAGTCAAACGCTGAAAAATGTGGTTCAGCAGCCATTCACAATCAAATGATGAATGATCCTGCGTATGCCACACGCATGCAAGAATTTGAGCAATATGTTCAAGATATTGCAAATTCACCTACGCCAAAAATTGCAGCACAATACAGAATTCCTGTAGTTGTTCACGTCCTTCACAAAGGAGAAGCAGTTGGCGTTGGTACAAATGTGAGCGACCAAAAAATTCGCGATGCCATCAAAGAATTGAATAATCGATATAGAAAGACCCTAGGAACAGCAGGTTATGGAAATGGTGTTGATGTAGAAATAGAATTTGCATTGGCTGTTAGAGATCCAAATGGAAACTGCACGAATGGTATTACGCGTGTAAGTATGACTGGTAATACAACTTACATGAATTATGGGGTTCAAAGTTCATCGAGTCAAGGAATCACTGATGCGCAAGTAAAAGCGGTTACTTCATGGGACAAATTAAAATACTACAACATCTATTTGGTGTCAGAAATGGACAACAATGAAGGAGGCGCTGGTGTTCAAGGTTATGCTTACTTCGCAAGTTCTCACGGAACATCAAGCGATGGTGCAGTAATCATGGCAAGTAACTTTACTTCAGGTGTTTCAATGACTGCAACACACGAATTGGGTCACGCGTTGAATTTATACCACACTTTTGAAGGTGACGGAACAGGAACTAGTTGTCCTACTGCAACAAATGGCTGCGGTTCTGGAGCAGGAGATTGTTGTGCAGATATTCCAAGACACAAAAGAAGTCAAAGCGATTGTAACGTAACAGGAACAAACAGTTGTGATGGAAATTCTTCTAATGCATTATTTGCTAGAAATTACATGGATTATTCTTCAGATGATTGCATGAATATGTTCACCGCAAATCAAAAAACAAGAGCATTAGCAGCTTGTTCAGGACCAAGAGCTTCGTTTTTTGCTGCTGGAAATTTAGCTTTGACACCAGTTTCAGCTCCAATCGTTGCTTTTCAAGCGAGTAATTCAATCATCTGCTCTGGACAAACGGTAACTTTTACAGATATTTCAGCATGTGTACCAAACACGTTCTTACCAGAAACAAATTGGTCAAACATTACATTTAGCTGGACTTTTACAAATGGAGCAACTGTATTGACTTCAACAGTTCAAAATCCAACGATGACTTTTACAGTACCAGGAGCATACGATGTAACACTTACAGTTACTACTGCTGCAGGAACAGATACACATACAGAAACTGATTTTGTTGTTTTGAGCAGCGGTACCACATCAGCATGTACACCAACATCGAGCAATTCAGGAAATTACGCCCAAACTGTGAGCCGAGTGGTTTTCAATACAATTGATAATTCAACAGACCAATATACAAATACAGCCTATACGAATTTCACTTGTTCTGACAATACGATTGTTCAAGCAGGAAATACATATAACTTATCAATCACAGGAAACGCTGGTCCTAGCGGCGCGGAAAAATTTGAAGTATACATTGATTACAACAATGATGGAGTATTCACTAATCCAGGCGAAATGGTTCATTCTGGAACAGTTGCGATAGGTACTACAACAACTGTAACCACTACAACACTTTCAGCAAACGTTACAATTCCAGCTACAGCGGTAACAAATGCCCTGTTGAGAATGCGTGTGATGAGCGATGCAGCAACAATCACATCAGGAAAAAGAACTTGCGGTTCAGCATTTTTAATCGGTGATGTTGAAGATTACGGTGTTTACATTTCTGCAGGATGTTCATCTGCGCCAGCAATTGCGACGCAACCAACTGCTTCTACAATTTGTGCAAGTGCAAACACCTCTTTTACCGTTGCTTCGACTGATGCAACTTCATACCAATGGCAAGTGAGTACAAATGGAGGAACCAGTTGGACAAATTTGACGAATACAGCGCCATACTCAACTACAACAACTGCTTCATTAACAATTACAGGAGCAACAACAGCCATTTCAACTTACAGATACAGATGTATTACGACCAATGATTGTGGAACAACAAATTCTGCCGGCGTTGTATTGACAGTAAATCCTACTCCAACCGTGGCAAGCACGACGCCAGGAAATAGATGTGGAACTGGAACTGTAAATTTAGCAGCAACTGCTTCTGCTGGAACATTGAACTGGTATACTGCTTCAACAGGTGGAGCATCCATTGGAACAGGTGCAGCATTTACAACGCCTTCCATTTCTGCAACGACAACTTACTATGTTTCCGCAACGAATTCTGGTTGTACATCTGCAAGAACAGCAGTCGTTGCTACAGTAAATCAAAACGTTACTTTGACTTCAAATCCAGCGAATGCAACGATTTGTGCGGGATCAAGTGCTACATTGACTGCAGCTGGTGGATCAAGCTACAGTTGGACAGGTGGACAAACTACCAGTTCAATTACAGTATCTCCAACGACGACAACTACTTATTCTGTAACGGGAGTAACCAACTGTACTGCATCTGCAAGTGTGACAATAACTGTAAATCCTTTGCCAAATACAGCACTTTCTGCTTTTCCAACAGTATGTAATTACAATCCAGCATTTGCTTTGACGCAAGGAACACCAGCTGGAGGAACTTACTCTGGAACAGGTGTATCAGGTTCAAATTTCAACCCAGCAACTGCAGGAATTGGTACCACAACGATTACTTACTCAGTAACTCAAAATGGTTGTACAAAATCTGTCACAGGACAAATCATCGTGAGTGGTTGCGCTGGACTTGAAGATCAACAAAATGACGATTTATTGATTTTGTATCCAAATCCAGTAGAAGGTTGGATGACGATTGAAGGAGAAAATCTTTCGAAATACCAAAATATCGAATTGAGAGACGAAGCTGGAAGATTGGTTGGAAGCTGGAAAGTTGAAAATGTTAAAACAAATATCAATTTATCAGCTTATGCTGCAGGAAATTATACAGTAAGAATTTCTAATGCAAGCAATCAAGTTGTGAAGAAAATTCAGATTTTGAAATAAGAATCTTACAATCAAAAAACGGCTTTAGAAAATCTAAAGCCGTTTTTTTATGCGAATTATCGACCATCTTAAATTCTTTGTTCCTTTTGCTTGATCAAAACGAACCCAAAAATCAAGGCTGAGTCATCAAGTTAAAGCGCAAATTTTCGCACGAAATAAATTTATCGTGTCAAGCGCTTTATTTTAAAAGCTTCTGAAAACGTGATTTTGTCGGTGATCTACTTCACTAGCGTTGCGTAGCTTCCTCCAAAAGTCTACATTTTCAGTGCACCTTTAAAAACCTTTCTTCCAAGGCCGGAAGTCTAAAAACTCAAATTTAAGTCCCGCAGTATTTAAATCGTCTTAAACAATCTTATTTTAGTCATTTACAAGAATAAACTATTTTTTTCTTGGAAAGTTTTGAATATTAAAAATCAAACTGGATAACACAAGCAATACTTCGTCACCGGTTGTGCCAATGCGGAAATATTCAAATTATCTGAAGCTTTTGACGCATCGATAATTTCTCCGTTTTTCATCAATAAATTGATTGTTTGCTTGTTTTGGTTATAGGCATTGTTTGTCAAAATTTCAGAATAAACAAAGAAATCTACTTCATCATCATTTAAACCAAATTTATCTCTGACTAATTCTTTCTCCAATAAAATTCTATCAGGACCAAAAGGCTCTTTCGATACTTCAATTTTGAATAAATCTCTATTGACCAATTTTTGCGATAAAAGTGAAAGCACTTTGTCAGAATGATTTTGCCAAACTTTTACTGCACACATGATGTCGAAATCATCCAATTGTGCGAAAGTTTCTAAAGTTACAGGATTATCTATAAAATCTGCGTGTTCAATGTTATTCGTCAAAAAATACATCAATGCTGGACTCGCAAATAAAGTCTCGCCTTTAATGATCAATTCTTTGGCTCTTCGCAAAATGTGAATCAACATAAATTCAGCAGAAACAACTGTTTTGTGCAAATACACTTGCCAATACATGAATCGACGCGCTACCAAAAACTTTTCCACCGAATAAATCGCTTTTTCTTCCAATACCAAATTTCCTTGATGCACATTCAGCATTTCAATGATGCGATCTGAACCAATTTGACCTTCTGTCACACCGGTATAAAAACTATCGCGGTTCAAATAATCCATTCGATCCATGTCCAATTGACTAGAAACCAATTGATATAAAAAAGGTTTTTTAGAATATTTATTTTGAAAAACCAACAAAGCTAAATCCAATTTTCCATCAAATTCTTGACTCAAACGTTGAATGAAAAATCCAGAAATATCTTCGTGACTGACTTTGTTCACGATGTCATACTCCAAGGCATGACTAAATGGTCCGTGACCGATATCGTGCAATAAAATCGCAATCAAAACCGCTCTTTCCTCCTCTTCCGTGATTTCATGTCCTTTTCGTCGAATTGTAGCCACTGCAAGTGACATTAAATGCATGGCGCCCAAAACGTGATGAAACCTTGTGTGCAATGCGCCAGGATAAACCAAATGCGTCAATCCAAGTTGATTGATTCTTCTTAAACGTTGAAAAAACGGATGTTCGATCAAATCGAAAATAAACTCATCAGGAACTGTAATAAAACCGTACACTGGGTCGTTAAAGATTTTCTTCTTGTTATTTCTGTTGAGAATTGGTCGCAATTGAATATATTTAGAGTCAATAATTTATCAAAATTAAAAAATTACAAGCAATGCAAGCGAAAATTCTTTGGGCAGACGACGAAATTGATTTACTAAAACCACACATTCTATTTTTAGAATCTAAAGGATATTCAGTTGAAACTGTAAATAACGGTGCAGAAGCAGTCGAAAAAAGTAGAGATAAACATTTTGATATCATCTTCTTAGATGAAAATATGCCCGGAATTTCTGGTCTTGAAGCCTTGACAAGAATCAAGGAAGAAAAACCGCTCGTTCCAGTTGTGATGATTACCAAAAGCGAGGAAGAATCTATCATGGAAGAAGCCATCGGTGGAAAAATCGCTGATTACCTCATCAAGCCAGTGAATCCAAATCAGATTTTGCTTTGTTTGAAGAAAAATTTGGACCACAGCAAATTGGTGTCACAAAAAACGAATTCCAACTATCAACAAGAATTCCGACAATTGGGAATGCAGTTGAACGGCAGACTTGACATTGATGAATGGATTGAATTGTACAAAAAATTGGTTTATTGGGAATTGGAATTAGACAAAATCGAAGACCAAGGAATGACCGAGATTTTGGCGATGCAGAAAAAAGAAGCGAATACTTTATTTGCCAAATACATTGAGAAAAACTATTTATCTTGGGTAAATGGCGATGAAGATGCACCGCAAATGATTCACACGGTCATCAAAGACAAAGTTGCACCCTTGATGAATGAAGGCAAAGTGTACATGGTTGTCATTGACAATTTGAGATACGACCAATGGCAAATTTTAAAACCAATCGTTTCTAAATACTTCAATATTGATCAAGAAGAAATGATTTTAAGCATTTTGCCAACTGCAACACACTATGCAAGAAACGCGTTGTTTGCTGGTTTAATGCCCTCAGAAATTCAGAAAAAATTCCCAAAACTTTGGCTTAGCGAAGACGAAGAAGGTGGAAAAAACATGCACGAGAAAGAGTTTTTGGATGCAAATTTGACCAGATTGGGTAAAACAGGAAAATGGTCTTACAATAAAATCACGAACAACGAAGCAGGAAAAAAATTACTCGATCAATTCAATCAATTGAAAGAAAATGATTTAAATGTGATTGTTTACAATTTTGTAGACATGCTTTCTCACGCCCGCACAGAGATGGAAATGATTCGCGAATTGGCGGACGATGAAGCTGCTTACAGATCGTTGACCGTTTCGTGGTTTGAGCATTCACCGTTACAAGAAATTTTCAAAAAGATTGCGGATACTGGCGCCAAAGTGGTCATTACGACAGACCACGGAACGGTGAGAGTAAACAATCCAGTGAAAATTGTAGGCGATAGAAATACCAATTCAAACTTGAGATACAAAGTTGGCCGAAATTTGAGCTACAAAGAAAAAGATGTATTTCAAGTGAAACATCCGCAGGAAGCATTTTTACCAAAAACTTCGCTTTCAGATGAATTTGTATTTGCCAAAGAGAATGACTTTTTCGTTTATCCCAATAATTACAATCATTTTGTGAATTATTACGGCAATACTTTTCAGCATGGTGGAATTTCTTTGGAAGAATTATGCATTCCTTTTGTAGTTTTGCACGCAAAATAAAGAAGGTTTTCATTCATGGAGTTTGAGGTAGAAAATATGTACGATTTGCCAGCAGTTGCCAAATCGCTTTTGGATAATTTAGGCGAAACAACCGTTGTTGCTTTTGACGGTCAAATGGGCGCTGGTAAAACAACTTTCATCCAAAATATTTTGCGCGCCATGGGAATTGAAAACACCCACGGTTCGCCAACTTATTCGCTTGTGAATGAATATAAAAGTCCGTTTTACGGTTCTGTTTTTCACTTCGATTTATACAGATTAAATTCTGAAGAAGAAGCATTTGACATCGGCATTGAAGAAATGATTTATGGTGGCGGAATTTGCTTCATCGAATGGCCTGACAAGGTTTTGCATTTACTTCCTGAAAACACGCTTTTTGTAAAAATCCGATTGAATGAAGATTTGAATCGCGTTTTCACGTGGGAAGAAGTTCCACAAGGTTAAAATCCATTTGCAAGGGAATATTTCCCTTTATCTATTTTGCGATTAAAAAATTACACAAACCATATTGAATAAACGGATTTTTGCATGTATATTCGTAATACTCAAACGAACGTCGAACAATAACTTGTAAAATAACATGATTACAGATCCGAATATTCTGAAACAGCTTATCAGCGAAGGCAGTTTACTTCCCAAAGAAGAAATGCTTGAAATCGCTAGGAAAAAAGGAAATTTGAATATTGGGATTCCAAAGGAAACATCCTTTCAAGAAAAAAGAGTGGCGCTTGTTCCTGAGGCTGTATCATTGTTAGTTGCTAATGGTCACCGCGTTTTGATTGAAACCAAAAGTGGCGAATTGTCGAATTTTTCGGATTCTGAATACAGCGAAGCCGGTGCTGAAATTTGTTACGACATCAAGGAAATTTTCAAATGTGACATTATTTTCAAAGTTGCGCCACCTTCTGAGGAAGAAGTGGAATTGATGTCAGGAAATCAAACGCTTATTTCTGCTTTGCAAATTTCTGTGCAACCAAAGGAAATTTTGCAAAAATTGATGCAAAAGAAAATCACAGCGGTTGCTTGGGATTACATTCAAGACGAAGAAGGCGTTTATCCAGTCGTGAGAACGATGGGTGAAATTGCTGGAACAACTTCGATTTTAATTGCGGCTGAATTGCTTTCTGCTTTTGAAAGTGGAAAAGGAATCATGCTGGGCGGCGTTGCTGGTGTTCAACCGACAGAAGTTGTCGTAATTGGCGCTGGAACAGTTGGTGAATTTGCGGTAAGAGCAGCACTAGGTTTAGGCGCTTCTGTGAAGGTTTTTGACAGTTCATTGTCCAAATTGAGACGTTTGCAAAACAACATTGGAACAAGAATTTTTACTTCCGTATTGCAACCAAAAGTATTGGCAAAATCGATTAAAAGAGCGGACGTTGTCATCGGTGCGATTCGTGCTCCATTGGGAAGAACGCCTTGTATCGTGACGGAAGAGATGGTCATGGATATGAAAGCTGGTTCTGTGATTGTGGACGTAAGCATCGACCAAGGCGGATGTTTTGAAACTTCAGAGGTGACGAACCACAACAAACCAACATTTACCAAACACGAAGTCATTCACTATTGTGTTCCAAACATTGCTTCAAGGGTTTCTAGAACGGCTTCGTTTGCACTTTCTAACATCTTCTCTCCTATTCTATTGGAAATGGGAAATCAAGGTGGTTGCAAAGAATTAATCAAAAATGACATTGGATTTAGAACTGGCGTTTACATGTACAAAGGCACGCTCACCAGCGAAGTTTTAGGCAAAGTTTTTAATCTGAAATATAAAAATATTGAATTACTCGTTTTAGGAATGTAAACCTAAAATTGTTTCATACTACTCAAATTGATGCTATGATTGAAGTTAAAAATCTTCGAAAAGAATTTGAATTGTCCAAGCAGCAACGCAAAGAATTGGCAACAGATTCTAAAATCGCAGTCGCTGTGGATGACATCAGTTTCACTTGCGAAGCTGGTAGAATATTTTCGCTCCTTGGACCAAATGGCGCAGGGAAAACCACGACGATGCGCATGCTTTCAACGCTTTTCAAACCAACAAGTGGTTCAATTACCATTGGCGGAATTGATGCCATTGCAAATCCGCAGGAAGCACGCAAAAAAATTGGATTTTTAACGGGTTCAACGGGCTTGTACGCAAGATTGACACCGAATGAAATCATTGAATATTATGCTAATTTGTACGGCGTTTCAAAAGCGGATTTCAGTGAGCGAAAAAATAAATTGTACGATTTGTTGGACATGAATCACTTTCAAAACAAGCGCATTGGAAAGTTGAGTACTGGAATGAAACAAAAAGTTTCCATTTGCAGAACGATGATTCACGACCCTGAAATTGTGATTTTCGATGAGCCAACAAGTGGTTTGGATGTCATCACTGCAGAAAATATCATCAAATTGATCCGCGATTGCAAAGACCAAGGAAAAACGGTCATTTTTTCGAGTCACATCATGAGTGAAGTGGATTTGTTGTGCGACGATTTAGCGATTGTGCACCAAGGAAAAATTGTTCACCAAGGAACGATGGAAAATTTCAGAAGTGAAATGCAAACACCCAACTTGACCGCAGAATTTATTAGAATAATCAACGAAAATAAAACGGTATGATTTCAACTATTTTTAAGAAAGAACTCAAAGATACACTGAGAGATAGAAGAACATTGATGACCATGATTGTCATTCCTATTTTTATCTTTCCTGTGATTATGACAATATTTTTGAAAGTCTCAGAAGGATTCGCCAAAGATGTTGCCAACAAAACGGTGAATATCGGAATTGTCGTGACGCCAGAAAACATGAATTTTGTAAAAACCATCGAAAACATGCCGAAAATACTCGGTAAGAAAAAGGTTTTTGTTTACCACGATTCAGCAACTGTTCAAAAACACGTGCAAGAAAACAGACTTCAATTTGGCGTTTTTGTGCCAGAAGATTTTGCCAAAAATTCCATTGAAAATAAAACTTCCAAATTCAAAGTTTTCTTCAACGCTACTGAACTTGGAATGAAAGAGCGCGCTGAAACATTTTTAAACGCTTTTGAGGAAATGGAAAAGGCAAAGCGCTATGTGGCGTTGAAAGTAGATCCTGCTTCCTTGTCTCCTATTGCTTTTGACTACAGAAATGTAGCTTCAGACAAAGAAACAGTTGGAAAATTAATCGGCGGATTTTTGCCATACTTATTCATCGTTTTCGGATTTATTGGTTGTATGTATCCTGCCATTGACCTTTTCACAGGAGAAAAAGAACGCGGAACCTTGGAAACATTATTAACAACTCCCGTTTCAAGATTGCAAATTTTACTAGGAAAAATGGGCGTTGTGGTGCTATCAGGTGTCATGGCGGCAACTTTCACTCTATTGGGAATTTTTCTCTCCATCGAAGTTTTCCAAATTGTGAAAGATCCGAAATTATTGGAGATTATCCACCAAATTTTGACCGTGAAATTTATCTTGTTGATGTACTTGCTACTGATTCCATTGATTGTCTTCTTTGCTGGCGTCATGATTCCAATTACCGTTTACGCGAAAAGTTTCAAAGAAGCGCAAAGCATTATCACACCGTTGAATATGGTAATGATTTTACCAGCGATGGTTGGATTTTTCCCAGGAATTGAATTGAATGCAATTACAGCATGTATTCCAGTCGTAAACGTCGTTTTGGCGACCAAAGAATTAATTGCAGGGACACTTGATATTGGACTTTTATTGTTGAGTTTTGGCGTAATGACCAGCTTGGCTTTGATGGCGATTTTGTTTTCTTACAAACGATTTGACAGAGAATCCAATTTGGTTTCCTAATCAATTTCTTTTGGAACGTACTGGGAAGAAAAACAAAATTGGGTGCGCTTTGAAATGAATCCAAACGGCTTTGAATAAAAATCTCAGGTCGCTTGCTGGTATATTTCTCGAACGAAATGCCAAGAATAGCGACAACAAAAAACTGACGATAAAATTGACAAAGCCGATAATTCCGATTCCAAAAATGCCCCAAAAAAGCATGGAATTGGAAATTTGAAAACCATTTCCATACAATCCCAAAGCGAGATTTCCGCTGGCAAAAGTAATGTGGCGAATGTCTAAATTTAGTCCCAAAAAGATGCCAATGGAAGCCGTTGTGCCCATGAAAAACCCAAACCAAATATTGGAAGCAACGCCCGCCCATCTTCGTTCAAACCATTGGGCGATTTCCGCCGTTTTTCGTTTTCCAAAACTCATTTTCAAGGTCGGATTTTCTTGAATTCTGAAATACAATTTGTTGTGCTTGTTTGAATTGGAAACACTTCCAGAAATAATTCCCGACAGGAACAAGAACAATCCTGCAATCGCCGCATGGAAAATCGCCGCGGAATGAATCGGACTTAAATCTGTCAATAAATGATCCCATTTTTCATCGGGAATCGATAATCCAAAAGCGTAATCAACGCCATAAATAATCAAAAGTGCCACCGGAAAAGCGAAAATCACATTGCCCACAAAAGCGATAAACTGCGATCGAAAAAGCCTTGCAAATAAATTCGCGAAGGATTTATATTTTTGGTCTTTGGTATTGAATTGGTCTTTTTCAATCGACTGAATCAAGGCCGCAGCCGTCATTGCTGGTTGTTTCGTTGCCAAGGTGTAACCCAACAAATAAATCGCAGTAAATCCAATCGCATAATTTAAACTGTACAACATCGCATGACCAAAATCGCTCGTTTCCACTTTGGAAAGCAACAATTTTATCACGCACAAAATTCCCACAATCACGCCGCCGCCAATCGCGCTGGACAACATGTTGAAATATTCCTTGCTTCCTTTGGTGATGTAATGTTCTCCCGTTTTTGCCGTGTGTTGCGTGATTTCGTAGGCAATCAACTGCGTACTTTCATTGATCAATTTGCGCACGTTGTTTTTCATGCAATTGTATTTCACCAAACACAGGAAAAAAGAAATGCTTTTGAGCTTTTTATCTTCTTCTAAATCAAGTACTAAATACGGAAAAATGGATTTCAGTCTTTTAATCTGTTGTCTAATTCTCAATAAACTTTGATTCACATTCAGTGAAATTCCGAAGCGCGAACTGTTTTTATATGCCTGATTGACAAAATCTTCGCATTGAACCAAAATGATATTAATCTGCTTGTAATCAATATCCTCTGAATTCAAAAAATACGTTTCATCTGAAATCAAAGTGGCTTCGATCAAATCAAATTCTTTCTCCAAGACTTCAAACGGACTGTCGTAATTTTCGTATTCTGGAATCATTTTGATGACATCCGTTTCCAAGGCCCTGCCGCTCATTCGTTGCATGATTAATCGCATCGATTGCAGCAACTCATTGAGCATCGATTGCTCAGATTTGCGGTCATACATCGAACCCAATTGCAACAATTCATACAGTGCGAGCATTTCATCTGTCGGAATCTTAGACAACCAATCGTAGTCTTTCCGCGAATAAAAAATTTGATTCAATACAAATTCAAGCGTATTTCTATCTGGTTGAAACGGTAAAATCTTGGCAATCGACCTTTTCTTGATTTCTTGAAAAAAGTGCGTGTTTTGCAAAATTCCTGCGTCTGAAAGCAGATTTCTGAACGTTTTTCCTTCAAAAACTTCGTACAAATAAGCGCGAAAAGGTTCTATGAATGTTGGATTTTCATTCAAAAAATCGATCAATACTCGAATTGAAAAATACTGATTCTGACTTTTTCCTTTCGGTCGAAAGTAATTCACCAAATCAATCAAGAACCGCAATTCTTCATCTTCACTGTCTTGCGCTAATTTTCGAAATATTGCGTGAAGCGATTGGTTTTCTTTTTCTTGATTGTTCAATGTGGAGGAAATTTATTGGTAAAATACGTTCAAAAATGCAATCATTGAACCAGTTACCAAATATTGAGCGCGTATTTTAAGTTTAATTGGCAAAGCTTCCGAAAATTCTGCGAAATTTGCGTCAAATTCATTCCATGCAAGCCAAAGATCCGCACATTCAGTTTTTACTAGACAATTTAATACTTGAAGAAAAAGCACAAGTTGAACGATTTTCAGTCAAAGATGCTGGCGGAATCAAAAGTTTGAAAAGAGATGGATTGGCCTTGCATCCGATTAAAATCACGCGAAAATCTTACGGTTTTGCGGAATATCCCGAATTTTCGTTCAAGATTCCGCAAAGTCAACAGACCGACAATTTCAGAGACGGAACTGCCATCGAATTGTTTTTTGAAAATGAAACTTCCATCAAAGGAATTTTACTCGGAATCAACGGTGGCAATGGCGAAGCACGCATTTTTGCGCCCGATTTTCCAGATTGGATCGAAGACCACGGCGTGGGAATCAAATTGACGCCCGACACCAAAACTCAGGAAATCATCACTTCCGTTTTGCAATCTTTGGACAACGGAAAATCTGCTGATGCATTTCCATTTTTCACGTATGTGCACCAAAATAACGCCGATTATTTGCCTGAGCCGAAAAAATACGCGGTTGAAATCAACGAAAAACTGAATGAAAGTCAGCAAGAAGCGCTTTCGAAAATCAATGGAAATGAACCGATTGTAATTGTTCACGGTCCTCCGGGAACTGGAAAAACAACGACTTTGGTGGCGTCGATTGCGGAATTGGTGAAAAATGGCGAAAAAGTATTGGTTTGCGCGCCGAGCAATGCTGCCACAGATCACATCGCTTTGCAACTCATCAAACAAGGAATTTCGACGCTTAGATTTGGCAATCAGACCAAAATGTCGCCAGAACTTTTGCCTTATACCTTGGAAGGGAAAATGGCGCTTGGAAACGAGCAAAAGCAAATCAAAAAAATGCGCATCCAAGCGGAAGAATACCGCAAAATGTCGCACCAATACAAACGTCATTTTGGCAAAGACGACCGCGATCAACGCAAATTGTTGATTCAAGAAGTGAAAAACATCCGCAAAGAAATTCGCGCCTTGCAAGATTTTTACGCTGAAAAATGGATTTCAGAAACCAAAGTAATCTGCGGAACGCCTGTTGGTTTGAACGACAAATCGCTGCAAAAAATGGAATTCAACACCTTGGTAATTGACGAAGCGGGACAATGTTTGGAAAGTTTGGCTTGGGTGGCGATCAAAAATGTGCAACGTTTGGTATTGGCTGGAGATCATTTGCAATTGCCGCCAACTGTGATTTCAGAGCAAGCGATGAAAAATGGCTACAACAAATCCTTTTTGGAAGTGATGCTAGAAAAAAATCCGCAAAAATACTTACTGCGAACGCAATACCGAATGCGACAAGCGATTGTAGATTTTCCGAATAATTATTTCTACGAAGGAAAATTGGAAACGCCACCTTTTCTGCAAAACACAGGCATTCACTTTCAATATTTCGACACCGCAGGAACTGGTTTTCAAGAAGAACAAGCGTCTGAAAGTGGCAGTTTATCGAACGTGGGCGAACTGGAAATCATCGAAAAAATCATGGAGCAAAATCAATTCAACCTCGACCATTGCGCCTTGATTACGCCTTATTCTGGTCAAGTGGCGCTCGCAAAAGAACGTTTCCCCAAAAACCTGCGTATCTCCACCGTGGACAGCTTTCAAGGACAAGAATGCGAAATTGTCTTCATTTCCCTGGTGCGCTCCAACGACGAATGCAATTTGGGATTCCTGAAAGATTACCGCCGCATGAACGTAGCCATGACCCGCGCCAAAACGCAATTGATTGTGGTGGGCGACAGCGTCACTTTTGGCAACGATCCATTTTTTGGAGCGTTTTTGTTGCACAGTGAAAGTGTGGGGAGTTATGGGAGTGCTTGGGAGTTTATGGGGTGATTGAGGTGTGAATTTTTGAAGGGTTTTATTTTTTGTAAATAATTGGTATATTTGGGAATATAAATTTAGTCACAAGAGCACTGTAACGAATTAAGGTTGAATATGTGTCATTTTGTGAGAAATACAGGGAGCGTTTAATAACAATTAAATATGAAAAAAATAATCATCTTATCTCTACTTTTCTTTTGTTCTTGGGGAAATGCCCAATCTTATAATATTTATCAAGTTGCTTCATTTGTAAATGGACTTGAACAAGAAAAATCCCAATCATCAAACAAGATAATTATTGACGAAAATGAAAACAAGATAATAGATCGAATGGATGGATTTGAAGATGACATATATTTAATTAAAAAAAAGGAAGTAATAAGTCCAAACCAGATAGTTTTTTATTGTGATGATGAAAATGGAAGGGATATTATTATAACAGTTGATATCTTTTATAAATATATCAAGTTGATGCGTTCTGCTAATATTTTGCTGAAGCGAGAAGGAGATTATATGAAATATTATTTCCATTAAATCGCAAATAGAATATTGAATAACAAATAATTGTAAATCACCATAAATAAAAAATAATTAAATACATGTGGAGTCGCAAACATGAAAATTGTCAATCTTGTAACTCAGCACTTTTTGAACACAAAGCGAGAGGTTTATGCACTATGTGCTATCGGGTGGATCGAAAAAAATCTAAATTGAAAACTGAATTAAATGATTTAAGTGATTATGTGATTTTTGAAACAAAAAGACCTTTACTACCTCATTTTTACTGGAGCTGTAGTAAAAGAGATGAAATTGTATCTGCAATCCTTGAACAAGAAGAATCTAAATTACATTACCTAAAAATCTATGGTAGACTTGAATCAGGAGAAATGAAACCTAATTTATTAAACTTTGAATTTATTTTCAATGAGATTTCAAAAAGATTCAGAAAGGGGAATAATTTTTATACACAGAAACTAAATAAGTTGCACGGCTCATTGAATTATGATCAAAGAAAATTTGTATTAATGCAGTTACTTAAATTACTTATAAAATAAACCCAAAATTGGCCTTACGGAAGTTGATGTTCAAACTTGAAGCTATTTGCTCATACATCTTCTTAACGAAGATTCGTAACGTTTATAGATATTTTATCTAAATAATTACATTTACTATCAAAATCAATTTCTGCAATATTATAAAAATCAAAGGTTAAAAATCTCAAATTAATTATTTAAATACTCAATAGATTGCTAATGGCAATTATTCAGATTAAATTGGTTTTATTCATTATTTTCAGAACACCTTTGTAAAATATTATGCTATATTTCAACACTAGGGTTATTTACTAAATTTGTAAAAAAACAAAAGAATTAAGAGCAAATAATTTAGGCAAAACGCAATGGCAGACAGACAAACAGAACTATTAGAAAAAGAAGACCCAAGATTTTATTCTATTTTTATATTCGATACAGGACTTGGTATGCTTGCGACTAGTGAAAAGTTAGGGAGTGATACGGTAGGTTTTGGTTTGCCATCAAGTCCGGGACTCTTTTTAAACTTAGCTCTCAATAGCAGAAAGCAAATCGAAAAAATTAAATTAGAAGACTGCTTTGACAAACATCCGAAGCCCCAAGGAACTTGGCCTGAAGATCATAAAAAGCTATTTGACTATTTTGAATTAATGATAAGTCAAATAATATTTTCATATTCCGCCATTGAGGCATTTGCAAATATTAAAATTCCAAAGGATTTTATATATCGTACAACTCGAAGTGACAAAAAATTTATTGAAGAATATGATAAGAATCAAGCTGAAAGGTATGTAAGTATTGATGTTAAATTAGACAAAATATTACCTCAAGTATTTAATGTCAAAACTCCAAATGGAACAAAATTATGGGAAAACTATCAACACTTAAAAAAACTTCGTGATAGAATAATTCATTTGAAAAGTATTGACATTACTGCAAGCGGACCAGAGACAAAGACAATTTGGGGTGACCTTTTAAGAAATCAAAAGACAGATTTTCCTCGACAAGTATTTGACTTAATTGGTCATTATATTTCAAAAGAAGAAGGCCATCGTTGGTTTAAAAAATTTCCTTACTGAAGAAAGAATTCAACCTACCATAATGGAGCGTAACAAAATATAACTTCTCTGACACTAAATGTTAGGCTATGCATTTATTAACTTAAAGAAAGCCTTTAATATTATATAATAGTTTTTGATTAAATTCCGAACTTGTATTCTTCATAAGGTACTTACATTTTTTTTTGCCTTCTAAATTTATCTGTTTTCACTTTTAAATTTAAAATGTTTTTATGTTTGAAAATTTGGTTTTATACTATGCCTATTTTACTAGTTTCGAGAAGTAATAAAAGTAATCATGTGAACAATTCACAAATCGAAATCATCAAACAATTATTTTAAGAATGAATCTAAAATCATTTTGAAAACGCTTACATTTAGCAAAATAAAAATTTATTCTGATTTTTGGAATGTTTTAGCTACGCTTCAACTTCCTGCTTTTGACAAAATAACAATATATCTAATCAAATGAGAACATTATCAAACCAAAGTGAATTTGCAGTAAATGAACATTTTGTTCATAACGCATCTAATGATCGAAATCCTCTAAATAAATATATTGTTAAAGATTGTACTATAGATTTTGAATTCCAATTATCGAATACAAAACATTATCGAATAGTAAAGTTTGAGAATTGCATATTTTTAAAGAGTGTTACATTTAAAAATATAACTTTCATTCAAAATTTTGATTTTATCAATTGCAAATTTTCAGATAAACTAACTCTTGAGAATGTTGTAGTTAAAGGAAAATCTCGATTTTGGAAAACACAATTCTCTGATATTGTAATCAATAATGTAAGATTCGAAAATTTAGCAGACTTTTTCAAAACTACTTTTACTAAAAAAACTATTTTTTATAAAACAGATTTTTTAGGAACCACAGTATTTACAGCTACAAACTTTAGAGAAAATGTCTTGTTTACTTACACTAAAATTTCTGATGTAATAATTTTTGCAAGAACTAAATTCGAAAGAGGTTTAGATCTTTCGCAAGCAATCATCACAGGGAAAATAAAAAATAGTAATTCAGACTTTGGTAAATTTGACAATATTAGAGACATAGAAGACGATGATTATTACCGATTGTCGTTTGAAGTAGATGCAGTTATAACACTTAACAATAAACGGGAAACATTTCGTGTTTTAAAAAAAGCGGCATTTGAAGATAATAACCAATTTAGGTACTTAGAGTATTCAAAACTAGAAAACGAAGCTTACTTTGCACAACTTAAACATTCTTGGTTCAAAAGGTTTGATAATTTTTTTATTTTTTTACTTAATAAAGTTTCAAATAATCATAATATGTCATGGTCAAGAGGAATAATATTTACCCTCATAATTGGATTATTATTTTTCTACCTTTCTTTAATTAATACTGAAAGTATAAAAATTGGATGGGATACCTCTCTTTTTATTCCTTCTTTAGGAAAATATTTTCTTTTTCTTTCACCACTGCACGAGAGTAAACTATTTGAACAAGAAATTACAACGACTACCACAATTTTTTTTGATTCAATTGGAAGAATTTTTGTTGGATATGGATTCTACCAAACAGTCCAAGCATTTAGAAAGCATAAAGGTTAAATACAAATACAAAATCTCATGATTTCCAGTATCAAACGTTAATAAAAACATTCATAACTTCATCAAATAATTACACCCACCCAAATGAGAACAATTTTAACATTCAGCACTTTAATTTTACTCTTGCTCACTTTTAGCAATTGTTCGAAAGAGAACAGTTCAAAATGGCTTTTAGCAGATGTTTACATTGTAGAAGACAGCACAGGCTTGCCTCTTGCTAATAGAGAAATAACATTGTTTTACTGGTATGACGGAATTATTGGCGAAACGCAAGACGAAAAGTTATCACTCGGAAAAACGGATAAAAATGGTTATTTAAAAGTTGAAGAAAAAGTTACCAATAGAATGGATGGCTTTCAAATTGGGACGGAGGTATCTGGCCCGAACTACAATTATTTCTATAAAAAAGTCAGTGTATCTGTTAAAAAGAAGAATAAAGTTTACTTTACGCTGTGAAAATTGCATATTTGAGCAACGTTTAAAAGGAATTTGACAATCACCTAAAAAATGAATACAAGCGAAAATCCACCAACACAAAAAAGAATAAACGATGTCCAAGCATATTTCATTTTCCATGAAAACTATTTTCCTAGCGTTGCTTGGGATGATGTAAAAGATTATATGCTAGGCTTGAATGAAGCAGATTTTGATACATTTCAACTCATTCCTTTCAAGAACCCTTCCACCCTATTTTGGACGGCATTTCCACTGGGTATTTTTGGTGTTGATCGCTTTGTATTGGGTGAAGTTGGTTTAGGCGTTGTCAAGTTGCTCACTTTCGGTCAGTTTTTCATTGGTTTCGTGCTGGATAGCTTCACCATTTTCGATAGAACGAGGAATTATAATTATGAATGGTTTTTGCAGATTAAATTGCGGAATCAAGCTTATCTTTAAAAAATGCTTTTTGTTCTGCCCTACTTAAATCCTTCTGAACATTTTTGAATTATTGCTTTTTGCATTTTTTATTCTATTTTTATCAGACAAATATGAAAACGATTCAAAATGGGGTATTTTATTAAAAACGATGTCACTACTAAATCAAATTTTGTTCACGTTTATTCGGGAATTTCAAAAGATGAATTGGATAAAAAAATAGATCAATTACTAGTGTCTTCAGGCTATACTATGAAAGAAGGACAAATTGGTCATGCGGTGTACACAAAGGGAAACAGAGTAATGCGCATCCTTTTTGGTGCGTTTGTAAAATATTTCAAATTCACGATTGTTACTGGTGGTTCTAGTGATTCTGATGAAATAAAATTGGCTGTAAGACAAGAAAGCTCAGGAATGTCTGGTGGACTTATTGGAATGAATCAAGTGAAAAATGAGTTGATCCGATTGGGGCAGATTTTGCAGACGATTTGAGGTTGGAAAATACATTCAAAGATGGAGATTTCTTCATTTCTGATTGGATTCGAAAATGAAATCAGAAAGTGATAAATAATTTATTTGCGACTATATGAAGAATCTACTAGTGATGTTTTCTATCCTAATACTTTATAGTTGTGCTGAAAATAACCCTAGATTGAAAAGGAAAAAATCAAGTACTTCTATTTATCTTCAGATATAAACGGAGTTCCAGCAGATACCCTCAAGTATGAAGATGTAAATCACCTAGACTCAATTGACGAGTTATTGGCGACAGAATATTTCGAATATAGAGGGCAATCACACATAATTAAAATGTATAGCAGTGACAATCTGGCACCAATAGATGGTGGAATCTTGAAATATACATGTGACAGCATTGGAATCATTTACAGCAGACCTACTACGTGGCGGAGTTTTCGTAGGCTATATAGTAACAATGACAGCATTAATGACCTAGTAAATACTGCTTTTGGCTATATGCTCATGAGGAAATCTCTTAGGTGCTTTTATTGTGACGATAGATTTACACACATTCCTGAAGAAATAAGTTGGGAAAAATAACTTCCCGAGACCGTACTTAAAACCAATGCAAGTGCAAACAGGAAGTTTTTTCCGAATAACATTTGCCTAAGCTATATCCATTATTCCTTTGTCATTCGCAGAGAAGGTTTATCGGTAATTTCAATTTATACCTAAGTGATTTTATCCGTTAGAATCACTTACAACCGCAAAAATACTGCAAGCGTCCAACACGCAATTTGAAAAAAAACGGCAATCTACAAGTCCCATCGTAAGAAAAAAGAAAATGAATTGTGATACAAGCACAAAAAAATTGCGTCTCCTATAAAAATATACACAAAAAAGATATACCTTTATGATATCAAATAAAAGTATATGAAAACTGTATCCCTAAAAATCGATGATTCAATATTTGGAGAAACTGAAAAGATTCTATCAAAAATTAGCATGCCAAGGAATAGGTATATCAACGAAGCACTTGAATATTATAATAAAGTTCAAAAAAGACAAATTTTAGAAAAAAGACTTAAAGTTGAATCTGAGTTAGTCAAAAAAGATTCGATGAACGTTTTAAATGACTTTGAAAACATGGACTATGCAGATTAAGCAGTACGATATTTGGATAGCCGACTTGAATCCACAAATTGGAACAGAACCTGGAAAAACAAGACCAGTTCTTGTAGTGCAAACTAATTTGTTAAATAAGCTTCCACATCCTTCAACTATTGTTTGTCCAATAACAACAAACGTTCAAAGCGATTCCGACATTTTAAGAGTGCATCTAAAAAAAGGAATGGCGAATTTACAGGAGCACTGCGATATCATGATAGATCAGATTCGAGCGATAGATAATAAAAGATTGATTAAAAAAATAGGCTCAATTCCAACCGATTTGATTGAGAAAATCAAAGAGAATTTGTCGATTATTGTCGATTTAGACTGAAGGATTGATACTTACAAAAAGGTCAACATCTTGCGTTCAATTTGCGAAAATCCCAACCTTTATCACCTCAATAATCCTTACTTTTGATTCATGGAACTCCGCAAAATTATTCACATTGACATGGACGCTTTTTTTGCTTCCGTGGAGCAATGGGATAATCCTGATTTGCGCGGGAATTTGGGGTGATATCAGCGATGAGTTCTAAGATTGCTGCGAAAAAATTATTAATTCAGGCAAAATTTATTTAACTTCGGTGTACCGGATAGCAAACTATTAACATACATTTTAAAAAGATATTCTCTTCAACCAAACTTTATCAAATGGATGAAAACCAATTAAATATTGAATTTGCAGCTTGGATTAACTCCTTGAAAAAGAAAGTCCATTCCGCTAGACAAAAAATCGCTTTTTCAATTAATTCACAACTTTTAGAGTTGTATTGGGAAATTGGAAGAGAAGTAGATAATAAACTTGAAAACGCTAATTGGGGTACAAATATCATTGAAAAAATATCTAGTGAGTTAACATCTGAATTCCCTGATATCAAAGGCTTTTCAAGAAGAAATATTTATGCAATCAGACAATGGTATCTATTTTATGCTCAAAAATATGAATTTGTGCCACAGTCTGTGGCACAAATTCCATGGGGACATAATCGGTTAATTATAAGTAAAATAAAGGACATAGGTATTGCTGAATTTTACGTAGAAAAATGTCTCAAAAATGCTTGGGATAGAGACACTTTAGAAATTCAAATAAAATCAATGCTTCATAACAGGGTTGGTAGTTCGTCAAATAATTTTCAAAACACACTTCCTGACAGTCATTTTAAACTTGCAAATGAGGCGCTGAAAGATCCTTATAATTTTGACTTTTTAAGTTTACAAGAAGATGCTCTAGAAAAAGTAATTGAGGATGAATTGACTAAACATATCACCAAGTTTTTATTAGAATTAGGGAAAGGTTTTGCTTTTGTTGGAAGGCAATTTAAAGTTGAAATAAGTGAAACAGATTATTTCATTGATATGCTCTTTTACCACTTAGAATTGCGCTCATATGTTGTTATTGAATTAAAATCAGGCAAATTCAAACCTGAATATGCAGGGAAATTAAATTTCTATTTATCTGCAATTGATAGTCAACTTAAAAAAGAAACTGATCATCCAACCATTGGAATTTTACTATGTAAATCAAAAGATAAAATAGAGGCAGAATATGCTTTGCGCGATATCAATAAACCAATGGGAATAAGTGAATACAAACTCTCAGAAGCTATTCCTGAAAATCTAAAATACAAATTGCCAACCATAGAAGAATTAGAAAGAGAATTAGAAAAAAAAGCTACGGAGAATTAACATCACCTTAGTGCCTAGATTTTTTTTAACTGGATAATTTTGGTCACGAGAAGAAAGACAATAAACTTTGAACAAATTTTCTTATATAGAATAAAAACCTAGTTAATCTTCGCTATTGATTTAGTTAAAGCAACTGAAATTTACTCTTCCAATTGAATAACAAAATCAGAAAAAAGTTCCAGAAAATTCAACTTCCACCTAAGTGATTTTATCCGTTAGAATCACTTACAACCGCAAAAACACTGCAACCAACCAACATACAATTCTAAAAACTCCAACCTTTATCACACCAATAATCCTTACTTTTGATTCATGGAACTCCGCAAAATTATTCACATTGACATGGACGCTTTTTTTGCTTCCGTGGAGCAATTGGATAATCCTGATTTGCGCGGAAAACCTGTTGCCGTCGGCGGAAATGCGGAACGCGGTGTTATTGCTGCGGCAAGTTATGAAGCGCGGAAATTTGGGGTGAAATCAGCGATGAGTTCTAAGATTGCGGCGAAGAAATGTCCGCAATTGATTTTTGTGAGACCGCGATTTGAGCGCTACAAAGAAATTTCAAACTCCATTCATGAGATTTTCTCTCGTTACACCGACGAGATTGAGCCGCTTTCGCTTGACGAAGCTTTTTTGGATGTGACTTTCAATAAAATTGATTTAAATTCTGCCACATTCATCGCGCAATCCATCAAAAATGACATCAGAAACGAGTTGAATTTGATTGCTTCGGCTGGTGTTTCCTACAACAAGTTTTTGGCAAAAATGGCATCAGATCAAGACAAACCAGACGGACTTTACATCATTCGACCCAAGGAAGGAATCAATTTCATCAATACGCTTCCGATTGAGCGTTTTTTCGGTGTCGGCAAAGTGACAGCTTTGAAAATGCATGAATTGGGAATCACGAATGGCAAAACGTTGAGAAATTTCAGTCTTGAATTTTTAATAGATCATTTTGGCAAATCAGGAAAATATTTCTACAACATCGCGCGAGGAATCGACAACAGAAATGTGGAATCAGAACGCGAAAGAAAAAGCATCGCGGTGGAAAGCACCTTTGAAATAGACATCTTTGATTCAACGAAATTTAGAATGCAGGCAGACGTTATTCTAGAACGACTTTGGACCAGATACCAAAAATTTGGTCAGAGTGGAAAAACATTGAGCATCAAATTAAAGTACAACGATTTCACGCAAATCACGCGTTCGACAACCAAAAACAACCGTTTCATTTCAAAAAATTCAGTGGAAGAAACAGGGAAATTATTGATGGAACAAGTGTTGCCACTTTCAAAACCGATTAGATTGATTGGATTTCAAATCTCAGGATTTCAGCAAGAAGCAGAAGAAATTGCCACGCAAATGACCTTGGATTTTTAGTCAAAAGTATACCCAAAACTGAGACCAGCCCATGGATAAATGCGGCTACCGAAAAATGCTGCATTGGTAAAAACTTCAGTGTACGGCGATTGCGAATAGGAACTTGTAGAATTATACCTCCAAATATTTATTCCTGCGACTGGTGGTGTAAGTGTTGCACGGAAGAAAAATCCACCTTCAGGTTTTTGAAAACGGTAACCAATTTTCGGTGTCAGGTAGAAAAACAAATTTACGTTGTCAACCTTCTCTGTAACACTTGTTACAGTTCCAAAATTATCCTGTTCATAAAAAGTACTCTGAATACCAATTTCCTTGAAAATCATCGGCGTAAATCCCAAACCCAATTCCAAATGATGTTTTCTTTGACCGAAAATGAAATTGTATGAAACTGGAATCGCCACTACTTGCATGTAACCGATAGGTGGAATAAAAGTCAATCCGATCGTCGCGCTGTGTTTTACTCTAAACTCAGGAAACAAAATGCGATCGTAAGAAAGTGAATTGTACAATCCTTGTCCAAAAACTTCCAAATAAACCGAGTTTCGCGCCATTGGAGGATTCAAAAACAAGGTATCTTGACTTGTAGCCGAAAGCGAACAAAACAAAACCGTTAGTGAAAAAAGATATTTGAACATGAAATTTAGTTTTGTCTAAATTACAAAAAATTCAAGCTCAAATCAACTCCACATTGAATTTATCTGTTTTCACAAACTTCGCAATTGCTTCAATATGACTTGTATGTGGAAATTGATCAACAAACGACAATTTCTCTAATTGATAACCTGCCAATTGCAACTGCTCTGTATCTCGCGCTTGCGTCGCTGGATTACAAGAAATATAAACGATTCTATCAGCGCCTAAACGCATGACTTTTCGCAAAGTTTTTGGCGCAATTCCAGCCCTCGGTGGATCTAAAACGATGGTTCCAATTTTACCTTCATATTGTGGATATTCCAACAAGAATTTTCCAACATCCGCCGCGTAAAATTGAATGCCTTCAATGCCGTTTCTGCGCGCATTTTTCTTCGCATCAATGATGGCTTCTTCCACGATATCAACGCCAATGATTTTGACGTTCTTCGCGCGTTGCGACAAAATCTGACCGATTGTTCCTGTACCACAAAACAAATCCATCACCACTTTTCCATCCAATGGATTCTCCTCGAAAACGTAATCTAACGCTTTGTTGTACAACAACTCCGCACTTTTTGGATTCGTCTGAAAAAAGCTTTCCATGCTGATTTCAAATTGCAATCCAAGCAATTGTTCAATCACTTTTTCTTCGCCATAGACAAGCTGATTGTTTCCATTTTCGATTTTCGCTCTGTCAGCAACATTGTCATTTACCGTATGCTGAAAACCAGCCAATCTTTTGCCTAATTTATCTTGCAGAAATTGAGAAAAAGCGTTGACATCAAATTGTTTAACGCCTTCTGATGAAGTCACTAAATTAATCAACAATTGATCTTGAAAAAACGATTTTCTAACTACAATGTGTCTGAAAAATCCCGTTTTTTGCGGTGGATGCCAAGCTGGTAAATCTGTCGCTTTCAAGAAATCTCTCACTTCAATCAGTAAATTCTCCCATTGCGCATCAAACAAACCGCTTTCTTTGTTCAAATTTTCCACTTTCCACCAAGTTCCTCTTCGTTTGAAACCCAAAGCGAAAGCGCCATCTTTTTCTTCTCCTGAAATCACATCGTGTTCGATACTGGAAAAGCTGTACTCCATTTTATTTCGGTAATTGTAATCCAATGGAGATGAAACAAATGTATCGAAAACTGAATCAATTTCTTGAATATCAGCGATTCTTTTATATAAATCTAAAGTCGTTGATTTTTTCCATTCTTCTTGCACTTTAATAGGAACAAAAATGTAAGGTGCACCAGAAATTTCTTGAAAATCCAATGAAACTTCCAGCGGAGAACGCTTAATCACTTCTATCAATTTGCATTCAGCGTAGCGTTTTTTCTTTTTTTCGACTTTCGCTTTTACAATTTGTCCAGGAAATGCATTTTCCACAAAAACGACATAATCGCCTTCTTCCGTTGGGATTTTTGCAATACCATTTCCTCCAAAAGCAAATCCTGTGATTTCTAATTCAATAACTTCTCCTCTATTCATGCTGAAAATGTTGACGATTACAAACAAAAAATTTGAAACTGAATGACTCAATTTCAAATTTCCTATGCAATCAATTTATTTTTAGATCATTCCTCTGATGATTCCTTTGTCGGAACCTTCAATGAAATCCAATATTTCTTTGCGAATTGCCGTTTCTGGCATCGTTTCTTTAACCAATTCTATTCCTTTGGAAATGTTGTTGTTCTGCACGTAAATAGCGCGGTAAATGTCTTCTATTTCACGAACGTCAGCGTCTGTTAATCCACGTCTTCTCAATCCAACAGAATTCACTCCAGCAAACGTCAATGGTTCTCTCGCAGCTTTAATGTAGGGAGGAACATTTTTTCTAACCAACGAAGCGCCACCGATAAAACTATGCGCGCCAATGCGAACAAATTGTTGAGCGGCAACTTTTCCTTCTAAAATGGCATAATCATCAATCGTAACGTGACCAGAAAGTCCAACATAGCTTGCCAAAATCACATTGTTTCCAATTTGACAGTCATGAGCAATGTGCACGTAAGTCATCAACAAACAATTCTTTCCGATGGAGGTTTTCATTTTATCAGAAGTTCCTCTGTGGATGGTAACACATTCTCTGATTTTGGTATTATCGCCAATTTCAACGGTTGTATATTCGCCATCAAACTTCAAATCTTGAGGAATAACGCCAATGACAGCACCTGGAAAAATCTCGCAATTTTTGCCAATTCTTGTGCCCGGATAGATGGTCACATTGGGATGAATTCTAGTTCCATCACCAATAACTACATCTTCGAAAATTGTAGAAAACGAATCTACAACTACATTTTCTCCCAATTTTGCATCCGAAGAAATATTTGATAAAGGACTAATCATCTATACTCTGTCTTTGATAACTTGTGCAAGCATTTCAGCTTCCATAACCAATTTTCCATTCACATACGCTTTCCCAGCCATGTGTACTAAACCTCTTCTCATCGGTGTAATCAACTTTAAATCAAAAACCAAAGTATCACCTGGCAATACTTTTTGTTTGAATTTAACATTGTCAATTTTCATGAAATAAGTTGAATAAAACTCAGGTTCATCCACTTTACTCAAAGCGAAAATTCCACCAACTTGCGCTGTTGCTTCAATTTGTAAAACTCCCGGAAAAACTGGATTTCCTGGAAAATGACCTTGAAACATTGGTTCGTTCATGGTCACATTTTTAACTCCAACGATTGAATCTTCAGTGATTTCCATCACTTTATCAACCAATAAAAATGGATATCTGTGTGGCAATAATTTTTCGATGTCATTGATATTGTAAAGTGGTTCTTTTGTTAAATCAAAAGTTTTCCCCGCACCTTCTTGCTTTTTGATTTGATCTTTCAACACTTTAGCAAATCGAACGTTTCCAGAATGACCTGGTCTTGCAGCCAAAATGTGCGCTTTCAAAGGTCTTCCTATCAAAGCTAAATCTCCAACGATGTCTAATAATTTATGTCTTGCTGGCTCATTTTCATATTGAAGTTTAGAACTGTTTAAAACGCCAATTCCATCAAACTGGATTTTCAATTCTTCTTTTCCTAGCAATTTCGCCAAACGATCTAATTCTTCTTGTGAAATATCCAAGCGATCAACTAATACGATGGCATTGTCTAAATCTCCTCCTTTGATTAAATTGTTTTTCGCTAAAAATTCCAATTCACGCAAGAATACAAATGTTCTACATCTTGAAATGTTTTCTTTAAATTCGCCGATGTGGTACATACTCGCGTGCTGAGTACCCAAAACCGGAGAATTGTAATCTACCATTACGGTAATTCTGTAATTTGAATCAGGAACAGCTAAAAACTCAATGCCTTTTTCAGCATCTTCCCAAGGAATATTTTCAGTCAGTTCGAAATAATTTCTTTCAGATTCTTGTTCAACAAGCCCAACTTTTTCGATCGCGTCAATAAACATCCAAGAACTTCCATCCATAATTGGAATCTCTGGACCATCAATTTTGATTAAAGCATTGTCGATTTCCATACCGTAAAGCGCAGCCAAAACGTGCTCTGTCGTGTAAACTCTTACACCATTTTGCTCTAAAGTTGTTCCTCTATCAGTAGCGACAACTAAATCAACGTCTGCTTTGATTACAGGCTCGCCTTCAACATCAACACGTTGAAATTTGTATCCATGATTGTCAGGAGCTGGACAAATTTCCATGTTTACTTTTTCTCCTGTGTGAAGTCCAATTCCTGTGAGTTTCACAACATCTTTGAGGGTCTTTTGCTTATCAGCCATTCTATAAGTTAATCTTTTGTAAGTGATTTTAATTTTTGATCCAATTCATTCAACTTTGTCAAAATGAACGGTAATTTTCTAAATCCAAAATAGGATTTCTTGAAATCTTCCAATGGAATTCCTGGTGAACCCATCAAAGTATCTGCTTTTTTAACTGTACTTGGAATTCCTGACTGAGCAACAATTCTTGTACCGTTGGCAATGTGTAAATGTCCTGAAATTCCTGCTTGTCCACCAATTTGAACATTTTCGCCAATTTTAGCGGAACCAGCAACACCCACTTGGGCAGCCAACGCTGTATTTTTTCCAATTTCAACGTTATGCGCAATTTGAACTAAATTGTCAATCTTCACACCTCTTCGCAAAATGGTAGAACCCAATGTTGCGCAATCGATTGTCGTATTTGAACCAATTTCAACAAAATCTTCTAAAATCACATTTCCGATTTGAGGAACTTTTTGATATTCTCCATTTTCATCAGGAGCAAAACCAAAACCATCAGCACCGATTACCGCTCCAGCATGAATGATACAATTTTGACCAACTACGCATTCGTGGTAAACCATGGCGCCCGGAAAAAGCGTTGTATTGTCGCCAATTTTAGCATTGTCGCCAATGTAAACATTCGGATAGATTTTCACATTGTTACCAATCACAGCGTTTTCACCTATGTAAGCAAACGCTCCAAGGTAAATATTTTCACCAAGTTTGGCAGTTTCAGAGATATGTGAAGGTTGTTCAATTTTAGCAGGTTTTTGTCTCATGGAATCGTAAAATTCCAACAACTTTGCAAAACAAGAATAAGCATCATCTACTTTAACCAAAGTAAGCGTTTCCGGCAATGGTTTGTTTGGAACAAAAGTCTTGTTCACAATACAAATACTTGCGCCTGTTTTATAAATATACTCTTCGTATTTTGGATTTGAAAGAAATGACAAAGTACCAGAAATACCTTCTTCAATCTTCGAAAGATTATTAACTTTTACATCAGCATTGCCTTCAATATCTCCCGATAATATCCCAGCGATTTGTTCTGCAGAAAATTCCATTGTTCAAAATTAAAAAAAGAATGGAAAGTAGTCTATTCTTCTGTTATGTTTTATTAACAAATTGTAACTAATTTCTATTGACAATCAGTTTCAAAAGGCAAATCAAATTGATCTATGCTAATTTTGTTTTTATACCAAACTGCAGTAGCACCAATTTTTCTACCTTTTACATCACTGAAAAATAAATATTGAATCGCTTTTGGTTTTACGTTTAAATCTGATTTTTCAAAATCAATTACTCCATTTTTCTTCAAACTTTTCAAAATCTTTCTGTTTTCAATCATTCCAAATGCTTGTTGCTGACAACTTACCAACCTTGTAGTATCTGCAAACACCAATTCATTGTCTTTCGGGAAATGAATTAATCTTCCGTTTCCTTTTGATGAGTTTTTGATTGACTTCACAGGCACGTTTGCCAATCTTACTTCTGAAATAAAGCTTTCATTTGGCAAAGTGAAAAATAGCTTGATATTGTCTTTCGAAACCATGTAAATTTTCGACTCCCCATCTTTTTTGCTTTTGGAAAATTCTACATCTCCATCATTCAACAAACTAATTATTGTAGAATGGGTTATTCCTTTTGCGCTTAATTCCTTGTCTATATCAGATTGAACTACAATCACCCTGTCTAAAATCGAATTTTTAACTCTATTGTCAGGCAACCAACTGCAACCTCTATTTTGGAAAAAGAAAAAGACAAATATCATTCCGATTCCAAACCCAATGGCGTATATTTTTAACCTGTCTAAAAATGTCTTCATTTACTGTTAATTTTGGGCAAATATAAGCTTAATTAAGCTAAAAATTAGTCTTGAAAATGGTTATTTTTAGTCACAAAAAAAACGGCTAAATTTCTCTAGCCGTTTTACTAAAATATAAGTTTGATTAAATCAAAGCATCTAATTTCGAAACCAATTGCGCTTTTGGAACAGCACCAACAGATTTGTCAACAACTTCACCTCCTTTTACAAAAATGATTGTTGGAATATTTCTTACACCAAATTGAGCGGATACTCCTGGATTTTGGTCAACATTTACTTTTCCAATAATTGCTTTTCCATCGTATTCTGTAGCCATTTCTTCAATAACTGGTCCAATCATACGACATGGTCCACACCATTCTGCCCAAAAATCTACTACTACTGGTTTGTCTGCTTTCAATACAAGCTCCTCAAAGTTTGCATCGGTAATTTCTAATGCCATAATTTGTGTTTTTTAAATATCCTATTTTTTCAAAGGATAAAATTAATGAATCAATTCAGATTTGCAAATTCTTTGCCATACCTTTTTTCATGACATAATGGCATTCCTATCTCGCCTACATAGCGACAAAAACCCAACTATCTGCATACAATTCGGCATGTGTTTTCAAAACAACGTAATACTTGTTTTTCTCTACATTGTCAAACAAAAAAACATCGCCAATCTTCTTATACGTCAATTCCTTGCAGAACGCTTCGCCCATTCTATTTTTGTGAAACCAACCGGAATCGCCTCCATTCTTTTTTGCTTCCATCGAAAACTGATCGGCTAGATTTTTAAATGGCATTCCCGCACCAAACTTCGAAATAATTTCATTTCGCAAAGAATCAATTTGAGGTTTTGTCATTTTATTTCCATCCAAAACGATATATTGACACCGAGATAGTGGCTCTACCGTATTTCCTAAAATCTTAATTGTCGCTTTTTTATAATAGAAAATATCACCAACCTGATAATTTGCTTCAATCTCTTTATACTCCACTGAGTCGATTATTCTGCTGAAATTTCCAATTCGCGCTGAAGTTGGTCCATTGCGTTGAATGTAAGATTCAGCTTGATTCACCGAAGCAATCTTTTTCAATGCTTCCATTTTCTTTCCACCTTGTGATAGAACGAAAACAGTATTCATCGAAATAAAAAAAAGAAATACAATGCGAAGTGGAATCATCAGTATCAAGTAATTTAAGCGGTTAAATAACTCGTTACTAATTTAATAATTATTTCAAATTAATATTCAATTTATCTTAAAATCTACTTGAATTTTATTTCCATTTCATCGATAAAAGTCCATGGATGCGAACCTTCACCAGGGAAACCAAGAGGAATTTTATTTTTTGCGATGATTTTAACTTTGATATATCTTCCGCTTTTCTTTACCAATTGATGATAGTTTTCAATCGGAATTCCTTTGGGTAATGAAGTCCATTTCTTTTGATCATTGGAAACATAAATTTGTATTGATTCTGGCAAATAAATCCATGAACCTTGCGCATCTAAAAAACCAAGGTCGAAGCTTTCTATCACACTGATTTTTTTCAAATCAACAATCCATGAAATAGTATCAACCTCAAAACCAAGCCATTCATTTCCTTTCCATGGTCGATGACCTTTGATTCCATCAACCAAAGCCAATTCTCCATGATTGCTGTATTTTGAATTTGGCTGTGTCAAAAACTTAATAGGTAACCCAATAGCAGCATGAATTTTCAAATCAAATGGCGTGTGCTCAAACTCGTATGTTTCATCGGGAGAAATTTCAAAATGAATGTTTTGTGAAGTCAAACTTCTTTCAAAAGACAAAGTATCATTAATTCCTAAAATTCTATCTTCTACAGCTTCTTTGTCATCAATGGTTTGCAGCACATTAAATTTATCATTGCCAGAAGTACCTTTAAAATGAACCTTTAAGCCTTTCGCAGAAGGAAAAACTTCCATTTCAGGATAAAACAAAGCAGGAGAAAAAATCACACCATGCTTTTTCAAGAATCCAATTTGATGGTCAATCAAGGTTTTTTCAAAAACCTCAAAAGTCGGCTTTTCTTTGCACCAAAGCACTTGTGACATTGCCAATGCGCGCGGATAAGTCATGTATTCAGCTGCTTCTATATCGGCAATATATTCCGTCCATAAATTGGCTTGACCGCCTAAAATGTAACTCTTTTCTTCATTCGTTAACGAAGCAGGACATGGATTAAATTGATACACTTTTTGAAGTGGCAAAAATCCTCCAATCGCAATCGGTTCCGCTGGATGACTGCTTTGATAATAATCAAAATAGCAAAATTCAGTTGGCGACATCACGACATAATGATTCAATTTAGCTGCCTCGATTCCGCCAGCTTCTCCTCTCCAAGACATCACGGCGGCATTCGTTGAAAGTCCACCTTCCAAAATCTCGTCCCAACCAATCATTTTTCTTCCCTTCGAAGTCAAATAATTATCGATTTGCTGGATAAAATAACTTTGCAACTGATGTTCGTCTTTCAAATGATTTTCACTAATGATATTCTGGCACTTGGCACAAGCTTTCCAATTTGTTTTGGGCGCTTCGTCGCCACCAATATGAATGTATTCTGACGGAAACAATGTCAAAACTTCCTCTAAAACATTCTTTAAAAAATCAATCGTTTCAGGTTTTGAACAAAAAATATCATCAAAAACGCCCCATTCTGAAGCTACAGGCAATTGCTTTCCTGTGCATGAATACTCTGGATAAGCTGCTAAAGCTGCTAGCGCATGACCTGGCATTTCGATCTCTGGCACAACAGTGATAAATCGATTTTGGGCATATTGAACAATCTCTTTTATCTCTTCTTGTGTGTAAAATCCTCCTACTTTCTTTTTTTCAAATTTATGTGGAATATCGTTGTAATGACCAATCAAAGTGCTGTCGCGAAAACCGCCAATTTCAGTCAATTTTGGGTATTTTTTAATCTCAATTCTCCAACCTTGATCATCGGTCAAATGCCAATGTAAAACGTTGAACTTGTAAAGCGACATCAAATCAATGTAACGTTTAACCTCATCGACGCCAAAGAAATGTCTACTCACATCAAAATGCAAACCACGCCATTGAAAATTTGGAAAATCCTGCACAAATGATTTTTGAATCACAAAATGATCTTCCTCAAATTGCAATAACTGCAAAAAGGAATTGAGTGCGTAAAAACAACTTGCATCAGAACTGTAGGTAATCGTGATTTTTTCTGCAACATTGATCGAATAAAAATCTTTAGGTGTATTTGAGATTTTTTTGAATTCAACCATCCCTGCCAACGTATCGATTTCTGCAGAAAGAGCAAATGTATTTTCCAATTCTCCGACCAAATAGTCTTTCAATTTTGTAGGTAAATTGTTGGAATTAATCGATAATTTTTCACTTAACTCAATTTTCCCATCCGCAAACACATGCGTTACTGGAGTAGGGATAATTGGAGATTGTGCTTTTGCAAATTGAATTGAAACAATTGTGAAAATGGAGATAAATAAAGAAAATTTCATTAAAGTGATTTTTTACAGGAAGTCAATTGCTGCTCTCACTGACTTCTTTTTGAGGGATTTGTTTATAATAAAGAACGAGGAAAAAACATATAAAGCCGATGTTTGAAATTCCCATTAAGCCAATTTTATCAAGGAAATCAGAAATATTTCGACCTAAAATATCATTTGAATTCAAAGAAAATGGCGCGACCAAAAGTACAAATAGAATCCAATAAATTATATTGTTAGTTTTCATAATTTCATAAACTAAAAGCAACAACAAGGGCAAACTCAAAACAAAATGCTCTGTATCAGTAACAAAGAAATTTGGTGTAAATGCTAATAAAACGATTGACCAAATAACAATATCTCGATTCGTTTTCCGTCCCTTAAGAATGGAAATCACCATGGTTGAAACCAAAACAATGAGGCCAATCAACGAAGGAATCCAAGCTGACTTGATTTTCAGATAAAATTCCGTCAAATAAGTCAATGAATTTTCGCTGGACAAGTATTCCCCATGTTTGGCTACCGATGCAAACCAAAATTTCCACAAAAGTATATTTCCATTCCATCCGCTAAATACAATTGGAAATGCCAAAAAAAGCAATCCTAACATCACCATATAAATCATAGTTCTCCATTGTTTGAAGAAAAAGAGTGGAATAAATGCCAAAATAACAATAGGTTTCAAAACCACCATGATGCTCCAAAAAATCGCAACATACAATTGCTTTTGCTGTTTCAAATACCACAATCCAAATGAAAAAAGTCCCAACAAAATCAGATTAACATTTCCCATGTGAAATTCCCTCGCAATGTGAATGACGATGAAAACGAAACCTAAAAAGTAAATTCCGGAAGTTGATTTTTGAGTTTTATCAGATTCGCTAAAAATTAGCTTCTTCAAAAGAAAAATAGAAATCAAAAATGAAATGGAAAGAATAAGAATGTGTATTATTTGGGCAAAAAAGTATTTAAACAAAATCGCCAAACCAAAGAAATACAAGGTTGTCGGCGGATACTTAAAAAAGCCCGTATCCAACCCGTAGTTTTTTATGTAAGGATTATTTCCAGAAAAATAATCTTTCGTGGCACCGTAATAAACTTCAAAATCATTTGTCCAAAATTTATGATTTTTGATTTCTACAAATTCCATCAAAGTCACAAACAAAATGAAAAAAATCCCAAAATAGACTTGCGCCCTTGGGATTTTTTTCAATTGGATAAATATTTTTGAATCTCTCATTACATGTTTCGACGATACTGTCCACCGACCTCAAACAAAGCCTGTGTAATCTGACCCAATGATGCCGTTTTACAAGTTTCCATCAATTGCTCAAACATATTTTTATTTTGAACAGCTGCTTCTTGCACTTTTTCAATATTGCTCAAAGTCAAATCTTTGTTTCCACTTTGCAACGCAGACAACATTGAAATTTGGTATTGTTTTTCTTCTTCAGTTGCGCGAATCACTTCTTTCGGCTCAACTGTAGGAGAACCTTTAGAGCTCAAGAAAGTGTTCACCCCAATAATTGGAAATTCACCTGTATGTTTCAAAGTTTCATAATACAATGATTCTTCTTGAATTTTAGAACGTTGATACATCGTTTCCATCGCACCAAGTACGCCTCCTCTTTCAGTGATTCGGTCAAATTCTAACAATACAGCTTCTTCCACCAATTCAGTCAATTCATCTATGATGAATGAACCTTGCAATGGATTTTCGTTTTTCGCCAATCCCAATTCTCTATTGATAATCAATTGAATCGCCATCGCTCTTCTCACTGATTCTTCAGTTGGTGTTGTAATTGCTTCGTCATACGCATTCGTGTGCAACGAATTACAATTGTCGTAAATCGCATACAAAGCTTGCAAAGTTGTACGAATATCATTGAAATCAATTTCCTGCGCATGCAATGATCTACCAGAAGTTTGAATGTGGTATTTCAACATTTGTGCACGAGAATTAGCGCCGTATTTCTTAGCCATTGCTTTCGCCCAAATCTTACGAGCAACACGACCAATTACTGCATATTCAGGATCAATTCCGTTGGAGAAAAAGAACGATAAATTCGGTCCAAAATCGTTGATGCTCATTCCACGACTCAAGTAGTATTCAACATACGTGAAACCATTCGCTAAGGTAAATGCCAATTGCGTGATTGGATTTGCTCCCGCTTCTGCAATGTGGTAACCTGAGATAGATACAGAATAAAAATTTCTTACTCCTTTGTCGATAAAATATTGTTGTACGTCACCCATCAAACGCAGTGCAAATTCTGTTGAGAAAATACATGTGTTTTGTGCTTGATCTTCTTTCAAAATATCTGCTTGCACAGTTCCACGAACTTGCATCAAAGTTTCCGCTTTGATTTTTTCGTACACATCAGCTGGCAAAACTTGGTCTCCAGTCACTCCAAGCAACATCAAACCAAGTCCGTCATTTCCTTGAGGCAATTCGCCTTGATATTGCGGACGAGGTGTTCCTTTAGCGTCGTAAATGGCTTTGATTTTCGCTTCAATTTCAGCTTCTAAACCATTTGACTTGATGTATTTTTCACAATTTTGGTCAATGGCTGCATTCATAAAGAATCCCAACAACATCGGCGCTGGACCGTTGATTGTCATAGATACTGAAGTCATTGGATGACTCAAATCGAAACCTGAATACAATTTTTTCGCATCGTCTAAGCAACAAATTGAAACACCCGAATTTCCGATTTTACCATAAATATCTGGACGCAAATCTGGATCATTTCCATATAAAGTCACAGAATCAAAAGCGGTTGACAAACGTTTTGCTGGCATTCCCAAACTTACATAGTGAAAACGTTTGTTCGTTCTCTCCGGTCCACCTTCTCCGGCAAACATTCTTGTTGGATCTTCCCCTTCTCTTTTGAAAGGAAACAATCCTGCAGTGTAAGGAAATTCACCAGGAACATTTTCTTGTAAATTCCATCTCAAAATATCTCCCCAAGATTGGTATTTTGGAAGCACCACTTTAGGGATTTGAGAATGTGAAAGTGATTCTGTATGCGTATCTAATTTGAGAACTTTATCTCTTACTTTGAACTCGAAAACTGGATTCTTATAAGTTGCTTTTTTAGCTTCCCAATTCTCTAAAATTGCCCAGTTTTTTGGATCAAAATCCAATTTTACTTTTTCAAGTGATTCTTGTAAACCTTTAATCAATCTGTCTTTGTCATCAATCGAAGAATCTTGTAATGTTTCGATCGATTTAGTCAATCCATATAATTTCTCCGCAACTTCAGCTTGTTGGTTTACCCATTTGTCGTAAGCACGGTTGTTTTCTGAAATTTCGGATAAATATCTCGTTCTTTCTGGTGGAATCACGTAAATTTTCTCAGACATTTCTTTCGTGATTTCGAAAGAAGAATCCAATTTTGCGCCAGTTCTTTCTTTGACTTTATCAATGATCACTTTGTACAAAGAATTCATTCCTGGATCGTTGAACTGAGAAGCAATCGTTCCATGAACAGGCATAGAATCAACCGATTCGTCCCACAAATTGTGGTTTCTTTGGTATTGTTTTCTAACATCTCTCAATGCATCCAACGCACCTCTTTTGTCGAATTTATTCAATGCAATCACATCAGCAAAATCCAACATATCAATTTTCTCTAATTGCGTTGCAGCACCATATTCTGGCGTCATCACATACAAAGAAACATCTGAATGATCTAAAATTTCTGTATCCGATTGACCAATTCCAGAAGTTTCCAAAATAATCAAATCGTAATTTGCAGCTTTCAAAACTAAAATCGCTTCAGCAACGTGTTTCGACAAAGCCAAATTCGACTGCCTTGTTGCCAATGAACGCATGTAAACGCGGTCACTTTTGATGGAATTCATTCGGATTCTATCACCCAACAAGGCGCCACCCGTTTTTCTTTTCGATGGATCTACAGAAACAACTGCAATTTCCTTTGTTGGAAAATCAACCAAAAATCTACGAACCAATTCATCCACCAATGAAGATTTTCCCGCTCCACCAGTTCCAGTAATCCCTAAAACAGGAACATCATTCTTTTCTGCAATGGCGTGAACTTCTTCCAATAATTTCTGAGATTCAGCAGGATAATTTTCCGCAGCTGAAATAACTCTTGCAATCGCTGGAACATTTTTGTCAGCAAGTAAACTTACTTCGTTCGTCAAACCAGTTCCAACCGGAAAATCACATCTTTGAATCATGTCATTGATCATTCCTTGCAATCCCATCGCACGTCCATGGTCTGGGTGATACAAACGTGTAATTCCGTAAGCTTCCAATTCTTCGATTTCTGCCGGAAGAATTGTTCCTCCTCCACCACCAAAAATTTTGATGTGCGGTGCTCCTTTTTCGCGCAATAAATCATACATGTACTTGAAATACTCAGTGTGACCACCTTGATATGAAGTCATCGCAATCGCTTGTGCATCTTCTTGAATCGCACAATCAACCACTTCTTCGACAGAACGGTCATGTCCTAAATGAATCACTTCACAACCAGTCGCTTGAATAATTCTACGCATGATATTGATTGCTGCATCGTGACCATCAAAAAGTGACGCTGCAGTAACAATTCTAACTTTATTTATTGGCTTATAAGGTTCTACTTTTTCCATATTTTCGATTTGCAAATGCCTAAAAAGACATGCGCGAAATTAAGAATAATTTGAGGAAATATTGGGAATTTAGATATGAAATCAAAAAAAATATTGAAATAATTGAAATTTGAAAACTTTAGCCTTTTCAACGAAAATTCAATTTTATTTTCATTTCCTCTGTAACTTTTGTAACATAATGAAGTCTTAACGTTAGTTTGTTTTCAGCCCCTGAAGTGAAAAGATCTTCAAATTTTAGTTGAGTTTTATTTGTGAATCATTGTTTTTTGAAAAACTTCAGGGGTATGAAACAAACTTTCTCCCCAAATTATATTTTATCAAAAATGGTTTTTGACTTGACTCTGATTGATTATATTTGCAATTCAATTAGAAAGCATTTTAAATGAAAGTAAATCCAGCATATTCTACAAAAGAAGCATTGATTGCGTTGTATAACAAGCCATTATTAGAATTGGTTTTTGAAGCGGCAACCATTCATCGTCAATTTCACAATCCAAGAGAAGTTCAAATGTCTTCTTTATTAAGCATTAAAACCGGAGGTTGTGCTGAAGATTGCGGATACTGTCCACAAGCTGCGCGTTATCACACAGACGTTGAAGCACACAAATTGATGACTGTTGATTCTGTGATAGAACAAGCCAAAAATGCCAAAGCAAATGGTTCTTCTAGACTTTGTATGGGCGCAGCTTGGAGAGAAGTTCGCGACAACAAAGATTTTGACAATGTGATTGAAATGGTTCAAGCGGTAAACAACTTGGACATGGAAGTTTGCTGTACTTTAGGAATGATGAACGAAAATCAAGCGAAAAGATTGAAAAACGCTGGACTTTTTGCATACAATCACAACTTAGATACATCACCAGAATTTTACGGAGATGTAATTTCAACGCGTGAATACGAAGATCGATTAAATACAATTGATAACGCAAGAAAAGCGGGAATTACCGTTTGTTCTGGTGGAATCATCGGAATGGGTGAAGCTGTTGAAGACCGTATGGGAATGTTGATGAGCTACATGCAAATGGAAACTCCTCCAAACTCAATTCCAATCAATGCATTGGTCGCTGTGGAAGGAACACCTTTGGAAAACCAAAAACCAATTGAGCAATGGGAAATGATTCGCATGGTTGCAACCACAAGAATTGCTTTTCCTGAAGCTGTTGTAAGACTTTCAGCTGGTAGAACCAAAATGAACATGGAAGGACAAGCTCTTTGCTTTATGGCTGGTGCAGGATCAATTTTCGCTGGAGATAAATTATTAACTACTCCAAATCCAGAGTTTAACGAAGACAAAGAAATGTTTGAAATTTTAGGTTTGATCCCAAAAGCAGCATTCACTGAAGGTGAAAAACCTGAAACTTTGCCAGATCCAATCATCGAAGCGCGCAAAGCAAAAGAAGCAGCGAGAGCGCAACAATTAGAGGACGCCAAAGCGAAAGGATTTGAACCAAGAAAAGTAACTGTTTCTTAATTCAACCGCAAAAAGAAAATAAGATGTTGAAATTTCAACAGAAACTAATAGAACGCAAAAAGATGGGGAGTGAACGCTCCCTTTCTTTGTTTAATGGGTTTACTGATTTCTTTTCAAACGATTATTTAGGGCTTGGTACCGACGCTGAATTTCAAAATGTAAAACCTTCAGGAAGCGGTGGCTCACGATTGATTTCTGGAAATTCACAGCAAGCCGAAAACACTGAAAAATGGATCGCTGAATTTTTCCAAGCGGAAGATGCGTTGATTTTCAATTCAGGCTACGACGCCAATCTTGGATTCTTTTCTTCCGTTCCCCAAAGAGGCGATTTTATCTTGTACGATGATTTGATTCATGCATCAATCCGAGATGGAATAAGATTGAGCAACGCCAAAGCTTTTTCTTTCAAACACAACGATATTATAGATTTAAAACAAAAACTTGACCGCATTGAAGGAACTGTTTTTGTTGCAGTTGAATCACTTTACTCCATGGACGGCGATATTGCTCCACTGCTTGAAATTTCAGAAATTTGCCAAAATGCAAACGCACTTTTAATCGTCGACGAAGCACATGCTTGTGGAATATTTGGTGAACAAGGAAAAGGAATTTGTCATCAAAATGCGATGTTAGACCATGTTTTTGCGAGAATTATCACTTTTGGAAAAGCCTACGGAACGCACGGTGCAGCCGTTTTAGGCTCGACTGAATTGAAAAACTATCTAGTCAATTTTGCGCGCTCATTCATATACACAACTGCGCTTCCACCCTATCAATACAAACATATTCAAACGCAGATAGCGAAAAGTATTGATGACGAAAATCGATTGAAACTCAATGAAAACATTCGACTTTTTAGAAATTTACTTGCAAGTAAAACGAGTGTAAGCGACGAAAATTCGCCCATTCAAATACTATTGACTCCAGGAATCGAAAATGCGCAAAAATTAGCAAATGCAATTCAGTGTGAAAAAATTGCAGTCAAAGCGATTTTCAGTCCAACGGTTCCGGAAGGGCAAGAACGTTTGCGAATTTGCTTGCACGCTTTCAATACGAAAGAAGAAATCGAAAAACTTTGTGAATTAATTTTATTAAAAAGCTACTAAAAGTCACTCCTCAATTTAATTTTATTTCGGCATTCCATCAAACCATTCCTCAATTGTCCAAGCTTCGGCTTTCTCTTGAAACCAAGGCTTGATTGTCGGCCAAACAACACCAAACAACTCAGAATCTCTATATGTATTCAAAGCTTTTTCATCTTCCCATTTGCTGTATGTGAAAACAACATTCGGTTGATTTTTATCACGCAACAACTTCATTCCAAAACAATTTGGCTGTCTTGCAACCTGCCATTTTATCGTTTCAAAAAAAGCCAAAAAATCTTCAATTTTTTCGGGCTGAAAGTGTAGTTTGACAATTCGAGTAATCATGATTGATTAAAAAAGTGATTCTAAAGTTTGTTTCGATCCGCGGGGTGTAAATTCTATTCTTACAATGTCTTGTAAATTGATTCCAAAGAGTGAACTAGCGCCACCATTTCGTCCATTGGCACCACGATTAATGGCTATTTCTAGCATTTCATTGGTATTAAATACCGCAACTTTTTCGCCTTCTACCACATCGCTGTAGGTATTTGAAATTTCCTCAATGTAATATTCTTTTCGACGGAAATAAATCGTAAAAGGTGCATTTTGTCCAATTCTGTGAAAAAGCTCTTTGCTAATGTTGGTGATAATATTTCCAAAATGATCGATGTGAACGACATTTCCTCTAATCAAATTTTCTTCGGTGACTGCATTTATTGAAAATGCACGTTTATAGTCTCCTTCAGTTGCAAAAGTTTCGATTTCGATTTTCTGACAAATCTTAATTGCCGCTGGCACAAGAATATTCTTGATCGGAAATTTAAGCATATTAGGATTTGACATCACATCATCCAATCTCCAAAATTTCTCGGGACGATTTCCATCTAACAACAACCCAAAAAAACCATTGTCGTTCGACACAAAATAATGTCCTTCATACAACATCACAGAAGGAAAACTACCGCTTGTGCTCGAACCAAAATTAATAACAGGCTCGCTATCAACAGCACAAAGATGAACAGTTCCTTTAGGAAAATCTCTGAAACAACTTCTCACAAAATAGGCTTCTTGGCTCACATCAAAAGGATTTACTTGATGCGAAATATCTACAATTTGTACGTCAGAAGACAGACTGAAAATGGATCCTTTCAGCGCTGCAACATAGTGATCTAATAATCCCATGTCTGTCGTTAGAGTAATGATTTGCATCTTGCTATTATTTTGGAGAAATTATTCCTAAATTTGTTTCAAAAATAAGGTTTATTTCCACAAATATAAAGTTTAACGCATCATTAATTAATCTTGAACTTGGAGAAAAATATAGAAATTGAAGGAATAAATCCCGTTGAATTATTCGGTGTCAATAATATCAACTTAGCAAAAATCAAAAGTTTTTTCCCAAAACTAAAAATTGTTTCTCGCGGAAATGTCATTACGATTGCGGGAGACAATGAAGTGATGGAAGTTTTTGAAATGAAATTTCAAATGATTTTGAAATATTTCCACAAATTCAACCACATTACGGAAAATGCAATTGAACAAATCATGTTTGATGATGGAACAACTCCTGAAACAAATGATGGTTCTGAAACGCTTGTTCACGGAAACGGTGGTGTAAAAATCAAAGCCAAAACAATCAATCAGCGCAAACTGGTAAAAGCTGTAAATGAAAATGATATGGTTTTTGCAGTTGGTCCAGCGGGAACCGGAAAAACATACACCGCAGTCGCATTGGCTGTTCGCGCATTGAAAGCCAAAGAAGTTAAAAGAATCATTTTAACTCGACCAGCAGTTGAAGCAGGCGAAAATCTAGGTTTTTTACCTGGCGACATGAAAGAAAAACTGGATCCATACATGATGCCGCTTTATGATGCTTTGCGTGATATGATACCACCAGAAAAATTAGCAGACTTAATCGATATCGGAATCATTGAAATTGCTCCTTTGGCGTTCATGAGAGGACGAACACTTGATAAAGCTTTTGTAATTTTAGATGAAGCGCAAAACGCAACTGTCATGCAAATGAAAATGTTTTTGACACGCATGGGCCAAACTGCCAATTTTGTGATTACTGGAGACATGTCACAAATTGATTTACCTAGAAAGCAACGTTCAGGACTTTCCTATGCGCTTGATGCATTGAAAGATGTGGATGGAATTGGAATTATCAGACTGAATCAAAGCGATGTAATCAGACATCCATTGGTGAAGAAAATAATCGACGCATTTGAAAAAGCTGAGGCAGCCGAACAAAAATTGAAAGACGAAAAAGAAAAAGAATAAATTCAAAAAAATGAATCAAACAATCACAGACACCAACTATAATTTCCCTGGTCAGGAAGCAATTTACAAAGGTAAAGTACGCGAAGTTTACTCACTAAAAAATGACGTTTTAGTGATGATTGCCTCTGACAGAATCTCTGCTTTTGATCACATTTTACCGAAAGGAATTCCCTACAAAGGACAAGTTTTAAATCAAGTTGCAACCATGTTTTTGGAAGCAACAAGAGACATTGTTCCAAACTGGTTGATTGGAACGCCAGATCCTTGTGTGGCTGTTGGACTTAAATGCGAGCCAATTCGTGTAGAAATGGTTATCAGAGGATATTTAGCGGGGCACAGTGCGAGAGAATACAAGGCTGGAAAACGTATTTTATGCGGTGTTGCATTGCCAGAAGGAATGAAGGAAAATGACAAATTTCCAGAACCAATCATCACTCCAGCGTCCAAAGCGGAAGAAGGACACGATGAAGACATTTCAAGAGAGGAAATCATCGCCCAAAATATTGTTCCTGAAGCAATTTACGTTCAACTTGAAAATTATACCCGTGCATTATTTCAGCGAGGAACAGAAATGGCTGCAGCGCAAGGATTGATTCTAGTTGATACAAAATATGAGTTTGGAATTAAAGACGGAAAAGTATACTTAATCGACGAAATTCACACACCAGATTCTTCACGATACTTTTATGCCGACGGTTATGCTGAGAGACAGGAAAAAGGCGAAGCACAAAAACAATTATCTAAAGAATTTGTACGTCAATGGTTGATTGAACATGATTTCCAAGGATTAGATGGTCAACAAATGCCTTTCATGCCAGATGAATTTGTAGATGTAATTACAGAAAGATACATTGAACTTTATGAAAAAATCATAGGAAAACCTTTTCTTAAGGCAGACAATTCAAATATCGAAGCAAGAATTGAAAAAAATGTAGTTGAATTTTTGACAGCGCAAAATTTGATTTAAAACGCTATCAAATCAAAATAAATGAAGGCAGCTTATCAGGTTGCCTTTTGTTTTTTAATGATGTTCCAGAACATTTTTTGAGGCAAAAATCTTCGCAAACTAACAGCCAAGGTTTCTTTGTGACCAATCAAAATCTCTCTCTTTTTCTTCGAAACAGCTTTCAATAAAATAGAAACACATTCTTCCACCGACATTCCGGTCGCTTGATTGTGGTCCATTACGCCATGTTTTTCTCCAGAAGCGGTCAAAGCATTGGTTGAAATTGGCGTGTTTATTTTTCCTGGACAAGAAATGGTCACAAAAACATTGTTTTGCGCTTCCTCGAGTGCTAAACTTTCGTAAAATCCTTGCAATGCATGTTTCGATGCACTGTATGCTGATCTCAAATAAAATCCAAATTTTCCTGCGATGCTTGAAGTAATGACAAAATGACCTGATTTTTGTTTGATAAAATACGGTAAAACCACTTTCGCCAAAGCAATATTTCCAAAGTAATTGATTTCCATTATTTTTCGGTCAACATCAATCGGCGTTTCAGAAACAAATGAACGTTGACTCAGTCCTCCATTATTGAACAAAAAATCGATCCTTCCATATTTTTCAATGATTTGATCGACTCTCGATTGAAAAGTTTCCATGTGTTCCAAATCCAGCGGAAGTACAAAATGTTGCTCTGAATTAGCCAATCCCTTAGAAACTTCAATTAACATTTCTTCATTGCGTGCAGATAACACGACGATTGCACCATTTTTGGCCAAAGCTTCACAAGTTGCCTTACCGATGCCAGATGAAGCGCCTGTAACCCACGCAATTTTCCCTTGAAAATAGTTCATTGAAATTTCATTTAAAGAATTCAAAATTAAATATAAATTTCTGCATCAAATGAAAAAACTGACGAATATCAATTTAAAAACTAACAACCGTCATTTACTAAGATGCAATTTGAGCTGAAATTTGCATTAAACTATAAAACGTAAGTTATGAGTCACACAGCAGAAAATTCAGGAATTTATAAAGGAACAGAATTCAATAGATTTGGTTTAATCAGTTTAGTCATTTTAGTAATTGGCTGTTTAGGCGGAATTGCTGTAGGTTTAGGTGCAATTGAAAGTATCCTAGCACTTTCATTGATATTGATTCCTACAATGTTAACATTAAGTTTATTGCTTTCTGTTTCACCAATGAAATGGATAATTAATTCGGCATCTGTTTGTGTAATTATAGATGTTATCATGATTGTATTTTACTCAATTTATTAACGAGTAATTTAATATAAAATTAAAAATGCTACAATCATAAATCAAAAGCGAAACCTTAATCTTCGTGGAGTTTATTAAGGTTTTAATTTTAGTTAGTTGAAAGGAATCGAGAAATTGATTCCTTTTTTTTATTTAATATTCAATCAATTTTTCGCTAAAAGACAAACAGCATAAGCTTTGATAGCTTTTCCTTCTCCAAATGAATCTACTTTTTCATGTGTCGTGGCTTTCAAAGAAACTTCTTCACTTGTCACTTTAAGAATATTTGCGATAATCTCCATCATATCAGGGATATGAGGATTTAATTTTGGCTTTTCAAGAATAACTGTACAATCAATATTGACAACGCTAAATCCTTTCGCTGCAATTAAATCATATACTTTTGAAAGCAAAATCTTACTGTCAATGCCTTTAAACTGAGGATCTGTATCTGAAAAATGAAAACCGATATCGCGCAAGTTTGCTGCACCTAAAAGCGCATCGCTTATTGCATGTAACAAAACATCTGCGTCCGAATGTCCTACTGCACCAAAAGTTGAAGGTATTTCTTTTCCTCCTACCATCAATTTTAAACCATCAGCCAAACGGTGAACATCAACACCAAAACCTATACGAATATTCATTTATTCAGGAGCTGATTCATTTGATTTACCTGATTTTCCAATTTGGAAACGCAAAGTAAAACGAACAGTATTTGCCAATGGATTTCCTTGTCTAAGTGCCGCCAAATAAGAAATATCAATACCAATAATTTTGTATTTCAAACCAACACCAGCATTGAAATATTGACGTGACCCTTTTGTGTAGTTTTCGTAGAAAAATCCTCCACGAATTGCAAACATATTGTTATACCAATATTCTAAACCGGTAGCAATGTTAATTTCTCTAAGTTCTTCTTTAAATTTTGAACCTTTTTTCACTTGATATTTACCACTGGCATCTTGAATATAATCTCCTTGATCATCCACGGCTAATTGCCCTGGTGCATCACCAAAAGATTGCAACATACCAGAAATTACACCAATATTATTATTCTTCCCTGCGATAATTTCTCCTGTTACCGCATCTCTAATTGGTGGAGTTGGAACCAACAATTTTTGTAAATCTAGTGCCCAAGTTAAAGTATTGAATTTATCAAATTTCATCGTGTAAGCACCGCCTAATTTTAAATTCATTGGTAAAAAATCTCTTAAATCAGTACTTACTTCAGAATACGCAACTTTATTTCCAATATTATTGATTGTAGCACCCAATGAAAGCACACCAGATTTCCCTCCTAATTCAGCATCTTCATTGTAATAAATAAATGAAATATCTGAAGCTCCAGCAATACCTGCTTTACTTGTTGCTCCACCTGGAGTTACAAGTCCTCCAGTCAAGTTAGAATATGCAAATTTTCCATTAATTCCAATACTAAATTTATCCGCTAACTTAAATGCATAACCACCAGCGATTTCGAATTCTGAAGGCTTGTCATCTCTGATTTTTGTTCCTGAATTATCAGTAAAGGTAATTTCTCCCAAACTGAAATATCTTAACGCTGCTGTCACTGCATGTCGTGTACCAATTCTTTTGTATCCCGAAACATAAGACAAAGACATATCATTTGTCAATTGTCTAAGCCATGGTGTATAAGAAACACTAATTTCTCCATCATCTTTGGCAAAATTCAACATCGCTGTGTTCCAATAAATAGAATGTGAATTTGCACTTAACGCAGTACCTGCATCTCCCATTGCTCCTGCTCTTGAATCAGGAGTAATACTCAAAAAAGGCATTGCCGTTGTAATTGTATTTAACTGTAAGTCCTTGTTTGAAGCTCCTGAGCTGTTAGGCTGAGCCAACAAAACTACTGGAGTTGAAACCAAAAAAATAAATCCTATTTTTTTTAACATATGTGTGATATAATTCGAATCAGAAAACAAATATACGTAAAACCTAAACTTTTATTGTTGTTATTATTTCAATAAAACTAATTTTTCTAATTTTTCCGCTATGTCTCCGTTTGGATTTTTAACAGAAATCTTATATACATAAACTCCTTTTGCAATTTGATCGCCAAAATCATCTTTTCCATCCCAATCTATTCCCTCTGTTCTGAAACCTTGCGTCCTTACCGATTGATTAATGGTTTTAACCAATTTACCAGAAACCGTAAAAATCTGAATTTGTGCTTCTAAGCTCTCGCAAACTTGATTGTGCTCAAAGAAAAATTGAGTCTTCGTCGTAAATGGATTTGGATAATTCAGCACGTGATCCAATGAAATAGATTGTTTTTCTACAACGGTGAAATTAATTGAGGTTTCTGAGGAATTATTATTTACGTCCCAAACTTTAAACGTCAATGTATGATTACCTACCGATAAACCTGAAAAATCATAAGATACTTTGCCGCTTTGATATGAATCCAAATTGGCTGTATAATAATCATTTAAAACAATCGGATTAGAAGAATTATTATCTAAAACTGCTACAATATCATGACCTATTCCATTTCCAACTGTATTTACACCATTTTCATCAAATACTTCGGCGATTAATGTTGGATTTTCATCCGTCAATCCTCCAGTAACAAAATTTTGGTCGTTTAAATACAATTCAACTTTCGGTGCGATATTATCATTTAAACCTGCTGCGTTTAAACCTCCAACAATAAACCTTGTGTCGTTTCCAAAAGCGTCTTCTGTTTTATTATTTGCATAAAACGAAATTTTACCATTTCCGTAGGCATAATTAATATCCTTTGGTACCACAAAAGTGAAATCAAAATATCCATTTGTAATTGACGCTTTACCCTTATACATTGAATTTCTTTGTGTTGAAAACTCAATTACTGGAGAAGATGGATCTTGCGCCAACGTTTTTCCAATTTTAGGTTTGTCAAAAACTGTTGGAGACAAAACACCATTGTAATTGGTTAAAATATTTCCATTAAAATCTTCTAAATGACCTTTTATGTTCATTTTACTCAACGCTTCAATCGTATCGTTAGCCAATGATGGACTCAAATGATTAATACTATCAGTTACTATTTTATAAGTCGGCAAAGCAATTTTCAACGCTGGATCTCCAATCAACGTGAAACTTCGCTTGTTTACACCTTCATTGGTTGCATTTTTGGTGCGACGCATAATTTCTCCAAAAGTCAACGGTTGATTTAATAAGTCTCTTTGAAACACATTTTCATAAAAACGTTCACCAGTGGTAGAATTAACATCAAAATAAACCGATCTTGTCGTTGTCATTAAAGCAATTGCTCCACCAGCTGGATTTAATGAAACCCATTCTCCAGCAGAAACTCTACTTGGATCATCGTATTTTGTGAATTCACAGGTTGCAGAAACAAACAAATTCATTTTGGTCAAATTTGTCCAGGTTAAAATTTGTGGAATCGTAATAATTCTTTCAAGTGCTGCACCTGCTTCCCCGCCGTGTCCTACATAATTAACAACCAATGCACCTCTTTGAACGCGATTCGTGATTGCATCGTAAACCTCAGGATATCTTTGACCTCCAGCTCCTGAAACCTGAACAAAAGCATCCGAATAAAGCTTATCCGCATTCATCTCAGGATGATTAGCTGTAACTTCTTCATATTGTGGTTCACAATCTTCTCTCACAAAATAACCTCCTTCTTCATCATCAGCTATTTGGACATAATTTAGTCGCCAATCTCCAAAGGTACCATCTACATTTGAATTTCCAGAACAACAATCTGTGCTCGTATTCATCAAATTGGCTCCATTAGTCATGTAAATCTCAATTTTATCTACCTGCTCCTTAGCTATTTGTGCAGATGAAATCAACAAACGACCGACACCAATATCCATGGCATCTGAATTTGCTAAAGATTCATTGTCATTCATCATCCCAAAATAATCATCTGTCACTAAGGCATCTATATGATTTTCAGAGCTTAAAACCTGATAAGTCGGAATAAAATTCACGTTGGAGACAATACCTTTTGGATCATAAGTACCATCACCAAAAAGCAACAAATTTTTCGGCATCAAATCAGGATTGCCATTTGCACGGTCGTAAAACATTTTCGCAAACCATTTAATGGCCGTAACATCTAAAGTACCTGAAGAAAATTCATTGTAAACTTGGTCAGTTGTTACCACATGAACCAACAAACCTTCGTTTCGATGTAAATTCGCCAACCTTTCTGCTTGGTCTTTAAAAATACTTGGGGTTACAATTAACAAATCTGCATAATCTAATGCATGCAAATTTTGAGGTGCCACTAGTCCTAAACTTGTCGGCGTTAAATAACTTGAGCCACTTGATACAATAAATGTTTGTAATGAATCCGTTTTTGCAATAAATGAAAATATATTTCCATTCACACTACCTATCTCTAAAACTGGCTTTTGTCTATTTGTAACATTCCATACAAAACAATTTGTTGAATAGTTTGAAATATTAAATTGAGCAATATTCCCTGCACCAACAGAAATTAAATCTCTAAAATACATTTGATTTCCTGACAAACTTAAATTAGCCCTTGCATTTAACTCAATTTTATCTAAATAAGTCATCACTGCCGGATTACTTCTATTCACAGTCATCGTAAGTGGCATGGAAGCTTGAGGTGTAAGATCTTCAAAAGTTTTTTCAACACGCGCATAATCAGCCGCAACTGTTAGAAAAGAAAAATTGGTTAAAATTTCTGCGCCAATGGCAAGCTGAGCCGTATTTGATCCTGAACTAGGATTTGAAGCCAAAGAAAGTCTAAATTTCGCAGGAGATGTGGAAACAACATTGGGAATATTGAACCCAAAAGTTTTGGTTAACTCTTCATCAAATAAATCTCCATACCATCTCTGACCACCTCCGACTAATGATTTTAATTCTTGTTCGTAAACTGAAAAAAAGTTAAACGTATTTACAGTTTGATTTGGGGTTTCGATTGAGGCTTCATTTTGAATTCTAGCTGGTGGATCATTTTCGCAAATTCTAATAAAGTAACATGAAACAGTACTATACGGATTCATTTCTCGTTGAAACTCTGTTCCAACCTGATTAATACGATTAGGTCCCCAAGCATGAAATAAAATGTAATCATTTGCATCAAAAACACCGTCAGCTTCCCCCACAATTTGAATATCATTTTTTACCAAATCATCTGGACGAAAAACACTATTTAATTCTGGCAATTTCCCATTTCCATTTCCATATATATTAATGTGCGACGGATTTAAGTTTGTAACATCAATTCCAATCGAAGACAAAAAAGCTTTATCAATTTTATAAATGCCATCTTGATTTACTGAAATTTTATACCATTTGCTGTTGATATCGCTTAAAACGGAAGCGGAAACAAAGTCTTTTTTTGCAGGAGAAATAGGCTTTGATACCAACTGCACCCTAAAAGATGCTATTTTTTTAACAACACCATTTTTAATTACAAATGGATTAAGCGTAACATGCGCGAGCTTTTCTGTTCTAGCAATATTAGTGGAGGTAGTAAATTCTATGTCACTTGGAACAATTATGTCATTTGCAGATAAAAATGTTAAATCTTCACTGTTTGCGTCATAAAATGTTAAATTATCAACAACGATGTGATAGTCCATGTATGCATTGACTTTGGTCTGCCAAGCAAAAAAAGGATTTTTACCATTATAACCTTGATTTTTGATTGTAGGCATGTACAACTCTTGGCCATTAATCAATACCTTTTTCGACACATCCCACGGAATAACAACATCATACGAATTACTTTGAGCGATTAAGTTTGTATTAACAAACCATAAAATCAAAGTAAATGAAATGTAAAAAAACGATCTTGAAATGTTAAAATATAAATTCCCTTTCATACTACAAATGTGTGCATTTTGTGTTACATATTCATCAAAAACGTATGCAACATTCATTTATTGCTACTGAATTATCATTTAAGTAGCTTCAATTTGTTTTTTTTTTGTAACATTGTCGTGAAAATTGCGTTCTAGTACTAATTTGCTATTATTCAGAATTGAATGAAAAAACTTAAATACTTAGTAATCATATTGATTGGTTTAACCTGTAAAAACGAGGTTTTTGGACAAGATCCAACGTTTACTCAGTTTTATGCCAACCCCATTTATTTGAATCCAGCATTTGCAGGAACAAATAGATGTGCAAGATTTGGATTAAACTATAGAAATGAATGGCCGAGATTATCTGCAAATTATGTAACATACAGTGCATCTTACGACCAGTACTTTAAAAACATCTCTGGAGGTTTTGGAGTTTTAGCAACTCATGATCAACAAGGGCAAGGAACTATTAATACATCAATGCTTGGTTTAGTTTATTCTTATCATTTAAGAGTAACTAACAAATTCACTATGTTATTTGGAGCGAGAGCTGCTTGGTACCAAAAATTTTTAGATTGGGATAAATTGAAATTTGGAGATATGATTGATCCAAGAAGAGGATTTATCTACAAAACAGGTGACGTTCAAAGAGGTGGTTCAAGAGGTTTCTTCGATGCATCTGCTGGAATTGCAGGATATTCAAAGAATTTCTTCTTCGGTGTAGCTGCTCATCACTTAAATATGCCTGATGAATCTATGATTTTGGGTACAAATTCTCCACTTCCGATTAGATTAACTGGTCATATGGGAGCTGAGATAAAATTAGGAGGGAAATCAAAATACATGAACACGACTTCTATTATGCCAAATGTGATTTTCCAATACCAACAAGGTTTTATGGAAATCAACATTGGTACATATGTTAAATATGGCTCATTTACTGCGGGTGCATGGTTTAGAAATAGAGATGCATTTATTTTAGCTTTAGGAGTAAATACTGGTACATTCAAAATTGGATACAGTTATGACGTTACCGTTTCCACTTTAAATAACGGAATCTCAGGTGGATCACATGAAGTTTCGCTTGGATACAATGTCAATTGTAAGAAAAGAGGTCCAACATGGAGAACAATTTCTTGTCCTTCATTTTAAAAAAAGTGTAACTTTTTTTTTAAATTACGTTTATGCAAGTAACTTTGCAAAATTAGAACAATGAAAAAACAACCAATAAATATGAAAATGCTTCGAATTTCAGCTTTAGCTATTTTAGCAATTGCTTTGGTCACTGCATGTTCTCGCGAAAGTTCAGGTTCAACTGGATGGGAGTACAACAATCCAAATGTTGGAGGATTCCAAAAATTTCCCTTCATGGATCAAGAGACTGGTCCAGGTTTATTATTAGTTGAAGGTGGTACATTTACAATGGGTCGTGCTGAGCAAGATGTCATGTTTGATCATAACAACAGACCAGCTCGTGTAACTGTTTCTTCATTTTATATGGATCAAACAGAGGTTACTAACTTTTACTGGTTAGAATATTTGTATTGGATTCACCGTGCTTACGGAGAAACTTATCCAATGGTATACAAAAATGCATTGCCTGATACATTGTGTTGGAGATCTCCTCTTTCTTTTAATGAGAAATATGTAGAATATTACTTGCGTCACCCAGCTTATAGAGATTATCCAGTAGTTGGTGTTTCTTGGTTGCAAGCAAATGACTATTGTAAATGGAGAACTGACCGTGTAAATGAATATATTTTGATTCGTGAAGGAATCATGGATTTCAATACTGAGCAAGAAAACGAAAACAACTTTGACACTGAAGCTTATTTAGCTGGACAATATGCAAATGAAGAAGGAAAAGATGGTGTAATTAGAAATACACAAGATTTAGACCCTTCTAAAGCAAACGGTAAACAGTTATCTACTCGTATTATTAGAATGGAAGATGGAATTTTGCTTCCAAGATACCGTCTACCAACTGAGGCTGAATGGGAATTTGCATCTTACGGATTAATCGGAAACCTAGAGCCAGGTTCAGAAGTAATCACTGACAGAAAAATCTATCCTTGGGATGGTCACTGGGTAAGACAAGACGATGCTACTTTCCAAGGTCAAATTCGTGCAAACTTTGTACGTGGACGTGGAGATTACATGGGGGTTGCTGGTCAATTGAATGACAAAGCAGATGTAACTGCTCCAGTTGAATCTTACTGGCCAAATGATTACGGTTTGTACAACATGGCAGGAAATGTTTCTGAATGGGTAATGGATGTTTATCGTCCAATGTCATCTGAAGATTTTGATGAATTCAGACCTTTCCGTGGTAACGTTTTCAAAACTAAACAATTGAACAACCAAGGTATCACAGATACTAAGAATGCTCAAGTTTTGTATGATGTTCATGGAATGAAAGAATACATCAATGAGTTTGAAAGAGTTCGTTACCAACGTATTTCTGCTACTAAGCACGATATCAATGATACTGTAATTCCTGCTGGAATTATGATGAGAAATGCTTCTAGAAATCCAGAAAAAAGAGGAATGGCTCCAGATCCATATTACACTTCTCATAAAAACACCAAAGATTCAATGGAATTGAAATTGTTGAAAGAATTGAATGTGATCTTAGATTCTGCGATTTCTTTGAAAAATGATAAAGATGAAGTTGCTTCTTCTTTGATCGTTCAAGAATTAATCATGGATGAAATTTTTGTAGATAGATTGCGTGAAGGTGTTAATGGTGATGAATATGCTTACGAAATTATTACAATCTTACGACAAGGATTTGCTTCTTTCATTACCAACACTCCTGGTAAATTGAAATATAGAAACGTTGTTGAGGAAGAAAATATCGGACGTTTGAATTATAGAAAAGACGATTACATCGATCATTTAGATGGTGATATTGAAAGTTCAATCTATTTTGACAATGACGATCGTAAAAATGCAATCAACCAAGCAGAAAGAGATCCAAACTTGGTAATGTACCAAAACGAGTACGAAACTTATGGTTTAGATGGTAAACAAATCAAACCAGGAGATAGAACTTCATGGCCAACAACCTTAGTATCAGATAAATCAAGAGTTTACAAAGGTGGTTCTTGGAAAGATAGAGCTTATTGGTTAGTTGGTTCAAATAGAAGATATTTGGATGAAGATCAATCGACAGCAACCATTGGATTTAGATGTGCAATGGATCGTGTAGGAAGTCCAACCGGATTAAACTACGAAAAAAAGGATAAGAAAAAGAAGAAAAAATAACTTCAATTATAATTTTAAAACCCATCTTTAAGGTGGGTTTTTTTATGCGATATAGATATGAACTTTGAACTATTTTACGAAACATCTGGAATTTGCACGGATACAAGAAACATTCAAAAAGACTGTTTATTCATTTGTTTGAAAGGTGCAAATTTTAATGGCAATGAATTTGCAGAAAAAGCAATCGAAGCAGGTGCAAAATATGTAATTGCAGATGAAAAACTGTTTCAAAACAACGACAAAATATTTTTAGTCGAAAATTCACTCGAATATCTTCAAAATTTAGCCAATTTCCACAGGAAAAAATTTAATTTTCCCATTATTGGAATTACAGGAAGTAATGGTAAAACTACCAGTAAGGAATTGATTGCGACTGTACTTTCAAAAAAATTTAATGTGCATTTTACACATGGAAATTTGAATAACCATATCGGAGTTCCGCTCACCCTACTCCAACTCACTCATTCACATGAGATTGCAGTAATAGAAATGGGAGCAAATAAATTCCATGACATCCAGGAATTGTGTGCAATTGCTGAACCAACACATGGTATTATCACCAATATTGGAATGGCACATTTAGAAGGGTTTAAAAGTTTTGAAGGTGTATTAAGAACAAAGCTAGAACTGTACGATTCAATTTCCAATAATGACGGTTGTGTTTTTGTAAATAATGATGACCCAATTTTAACTGAAAATCTACCTAAAAATGTTGAAATTATTTCTTATGCATCAGAAAACAGTGCAATAATTACAGGAGAATTAATCTCACTTTCTCCATTTGTTGAAATGAACTGGAAAAAAGATGACATTGTATCCAATCGAATCCAAACTCAAATGATTGGGAAATATAATTTTTACAATTTTTTAGCAGCCATTTGCATTGGAAATTATTTTGGTGTCGAATCAAGTGAAATTTCATCTGCCATTGCGGAATATTCACCTACAAACAATCGTTCACAGGTACAAAAAACATCCAAAAACACATTAATACTCGATGCTTATAATGCAAATCCAACGAGTATGAAATCAGCACTGGAAAGTTTTGCTTTGGTTGAACACGCTGACAAATTTGTCATCCTTGGAGATATGTTCGAATTGGGGAATGAATCATCAAAAGAACACCAAAAAATAGTCGATTTAATCAAAAAACTCAATCTCCCAGCCATTTGTATTGGGAAAAATTTCAGTACGATTCTTGCAAATCAAGAGACGAAAATTCAATCGTTTGAAACCAAAGATGAAGCATCAATCTATATTCAAGACTTAAATTTAGCGAATAAATTGATTTTACTTAAAGGATCTAGAGGGATTGGATTAGAAAGCATTGTTCCATTTTTATAAATTATGAAGACAGCATTAATACTTGGAAGCAGCGGTTTAACGGGAAGTTTTATCCTTGAAAAACTAATTATTGACACTGATTTTGACAAAATAATTCTTGTAAACAGAAAAGAAACAGGGATAATTAACCCGAAAATTCAAGAAATTATTACTGATTTTAAAGATGAAATTAACTTTATTTCCGTCGCAAAAATTGATTCTATCTTTTCTTGTTTGGGAACAACAAGAAAAAAAACTCCAGATTTAAGTCAATATCGCGAGATAGAAATTGAAATTCCTTGTAAGATTGCCAAATTAGCCATGGAAAAAGGACTACAATCATTTCATTTTATTTCAAGCGTTGGTGCATCAAGTAAATCTTCCAATTTTTACCTCAAAATTAAGGGCGAAGCAGAAGAAAAGTTGGCTTCGCTTAAAATACCTCATTTACATATTTATCGACCATCCTTACTTATCGGACCTAGAAAGGAAAATAGGTTAACAGAGAAAATCTTCATGTTTACCATGCCGATTTTTAATCCTTTCATGCTTGGAAGTGCTGTTAAATACAAGACCATGCAAATCGAAAATCTATCTAAATCGATGATAGAAATGGATAGAAAAGTTACTAATGGACAGGTTGAAATTCATGAATATGAAAGTATCATGAAAAATATTAAGTAAAAAAAGTCCCAAATTCAAGTGAACTTGGGACTTTTAATAATCAATTTGCAAAAACTATTCTGCCAATAAATTTCTAGATATTACGATCTTCTGAATTTCAGAAGTACCTTCATAAATTTGGGTGATTTTCGCATCACGCATCAATCTTTCAACGTGATATTCTTTCACAAAACCGTATCCACCGTGGATTTGAACAGCCTCAACTGTTTGTTCCATAGCTACTTTCGAAGCATATAGTTTTGCCATAGCACCTGATTGATCGTAATTTCTTCCGGCATCCTTATCAGCTGCTGCTTTCATTACTAACATTCTAGCAGCTTCGATTTCCGTAGCCATATCAGCCAATTTAAAAGCAATCGCTTGGTGGTGATAGATTTCTTTTCCAAAAGCTTTTCTTTGTTTAGAATAAGCAACAGCTAATTCCATAGCTCCTGAAGCAATTCCTAAAGCTTGAGATGCGATTCCGATACGACCACCAGATAAAGTTTTCATCGCAAATTTAAATCCAAATCCATCCTCACCTATTCTGTTTTCTTTTGGAACTTTTACGTCATTGAATAACAAAGTATGTGTATCACTTCCTCTGATCCCTAGCTTATCTTCTTTTGCACCTACGATGAAACCTTCCATTCCACGTTCAACAATGAAAGCATTGATTCCCCTGTGACCAGCTTCCACATTTGTTTGAGCAATCACTAAGTAAGTTGATGCAGATGAACCATTCGTAATCCAGTTTTTAGTACCGTTCAACAAATAGTAATCACCCATGTCAATCGCAGTAGTTCTTTGAGATGTAGCATCAGAACCAGCTTCTGGCTCAGACAAACAAAAAGCTCCGATTTTTTCACCTGTTGCTAGTGGAATCAAATACTTTTGTTTTTGCTCTTCATTCGCAAATTTCTCTAATCCCCAACAAACCAATGAATTGTTTACGGACATACAAACAGAAACAGAAGCATCTACTTTCGAGATTTCTTCCATTGCAATTGCATAAGAAACAGTATCCATACCGCCTCCGCCGTATTTTGGATCAACCATCATTCCCATAAAACCTAATTCACCCAATTGCTTGATTTCTTCAGCAGGGAATTTTTGTTGGTTATCACGTTCGATAACACCAGGTTTTAAAACATTTTGAGCGAAATCTCTTGCCGCTGTACGAACAGCAATTTGTTCTTCTGTCAGTTCAAAATTCATATTATTATATAGTTTATTTTTATTCTTAATATAATCGGTTGTAAATTTAAACTTAATATTTTATTTTTCCACTTTCTAATTGACTTATGATAACATATAATATTATCGGATTGATGTCGGGAACCTCTTTGGACGGTTTGGACATCGCATTAGTAAGATTGCATCGCCATGAGAATAACACTTGGACTTACGAATTGGTTCAAGCAGAGACCTTTTCTTATCCGCCTGAAATTATTGAAAAATTAAGTGTTTCGACACAATTAACTGCTATTCAATTGTTCAAACTGGACAAAGAATTAGGAAAAAATATGGGTGAATTTGTAAATCATTTCATTCAAAAAAATAAATTTGATAAGAACAATATCGACTACATTGCATCTCACGGTCATACAGTATATCATCAGCCTGAAAATGGATTTACAGTCCAAATTGGATGTGGAACTACAATTGCTGCTATTTCTGGGATTAAAGTCATCAATGATTTCCGCACAAAAGATGTGATTCACGGTGGACAAGGAGCGCCTTTGGTACCGATTGGAGACTTTGAATTATTCAATTCCGAAGCAGAATCATATTTAAATATCGGTGGAATTTCAAATGTTTCATTCAAGAAAAATGAAAAAATAACGGCATTCGATTGTTCACCAGGAAATCTACCATTGAATAAGCTTGCTCAAAATAAAGGTTTAAGCTACGACAAAGATGGTGCTTTAGCAAAATCAGGTGAGATTAACTTTTTCCTTTTAGATTTACTCAATAATTTACCCTATTACACTCAAAACGGTCCGAAATCGCTGGGAACTGAATGGCTTGAAAGTGAATTCTATCCGTTGATCAAATTTGACAGAGACATTGAAAACAATCTAAGAACAGTCATTGAACACGAAGCCATTCAGATCAGCCATATTCTTAATAAAAATGAACTAAAATCAGTTTTTATTACTGGTGGTGGCGCATTGAATAATTTTTTAATAGAGAGAATTGAACATTATTTCGAAGGCAAAATTATACTTCCTGAAAGAAAAATTATTGAATTCAAAGAAGCCATTGTATTTGCATTTTTGGGTGCGCTTTATGCAGAACAACTACCAAATTGCCTGAAAGATGTTACCGGAGCGGACCAAAATGTTAGCGGTGGAGTACTGCATTTGCCTTGAAAGTAATGCTTGAAATTATATTTAGAAACCTTTTAAATTGACGTTGTTTTTAGACTTTCTTCGAGATAGTTTACTAAATTTGTACCACATGAAAATCGAAAAAAGATGAAAGATTTACTCGAAAAATTCGAGAACAAAAGACCTGAAATTGTTTTTGAATGGAAAGATGCAGAAACGGAAGCTGAAGGTTGGGTAGTGATTAACTCGTTGAGAGGTGGCGCTGCTGGAGGTGGAACAAGAATGCGTTCTGGACTTGACAAAAGAGAAGTTGAATCTCTTGCCAAAACAATGGAAGTAAAATTCACTGTTGCAGGTCCTGCAATTGGTGGTGCAAAATCTGGAATCAACTTTGATCCGAAAGATCCTCGCAAGGAAGGTGTGCTGAAAAGATGGTACGCAGCTGTTACTCCATTATTGAAAAATTACTATGGAACAGGAGGCGATTTGAACGTCGATGAAATTCACGAAGTGATTCCGATGACAGAAAATTGTGGCGTTTTACATCCGCAAGAAGGTGTCTTAAATGGACATTTCAAACCGTCTGACGAGCAAAGAAAAAATAGAATCGAACAACTAAAATCTGGTGTTTTAAAAGTAATAGAAAATCCACTTTTATCTCCCGATGTAGATCGTAAATATGTTGTTGCTGACATGATCACTGGATATGGCGTTGCACAATCAATTCAACACTATTATACTATCTGGGGAGGTTCTTTGAAAGGCAAAAAAGTGATCGTACAAGGTTGGGGAAATGTAGCTTCTGCAGGTGCATATTACTTGGCTCAAGAAGGCGCACTCATCGTCGGAATCATAGACAGAGTGGGCGGATTGATTAAATCGGAAGGCTTTACGTTTGAGGAAATCAAGTCGCTTTACTTGAATAAAAATGGGAATGAGTTGAATCACAAAAACTTATTGAGTTACGAAGATGTAAATGCTCAAATTTGGGACTTAAAAGCTGATGTATTTATCCCTTGTGCAGGTTCGAGAATGATTACGCAGGACCAACTTGACAGAATGATCAAGGCTGGTGTTGAAGTCATTTCTTCTGGCGCAAATGTGCCGTTCGCAGACCCGCAAATTTTCTTCGGACCGATTGCAGAACATGCCGATAGAAACATCTCTATTATACCAGATTTTATTTCCAATTGTGGAATGGCTAGAGTGTTCGCTTATTTAATGAGCAGCGACTTGGAAGCAATCGATGACAATGGAATTTTTGCAGACACAAGTGCAACAATCAAAACGGCATTAGAAAAAACTTTTGCTATCAACAATAAGAAAACAGAGATTGCAAAAACAGCTTTTGAGATTGCATTGAAACAACTCATCTAAGAAATTAGACTGAAGTAATTCAAAAAAAATAAATGTACAGGGAAAAGGACGATTGTGTCTTTTTCCCTTTTTTTATTGAAAAAAATAAGGTTATTAAAAATTCAACTGTATAACTTTTTCACGACATAACGTTATGCGCTTACGATAGACTTAATTTTATGAAAAGTTTATAATTATTTTAAATAAAAACAATCAAAGATGAGTTTTAATTTTCTTTTACAAATCCAAACAGTTGCCCCAGAAACAACAAATACCGTTGGTGTTAAAGAAATTTCTGTTTGGGAAATTATTTCCCAATCCAATGCGGGAATTGGATGGATTATCAATCTTTTGCTTTTGTTGATGTTTGCATACGTAATGTATGTTTTCACTGAAAGATATTTGGCCCTAAGAAGAGCATCGAGAGAAGAAGCAGATTTTTTATCAAAAATAAAAGGTTTCCTATTGGATGGTAATATTGATGGCGCTAAGAAATTCTGTTCCAATTCAGATAGTCCATCAGCAAGAATGTTGGAAAAAGGAATCGATCGACTTGGTAAGCCAATTGAAAATATTTCAATCGCCATTGAAAATACCGCTAAGATTGAAATTATGCGATTGGAGCAAAAAGTTAGTTTTCTAGGAACTGCTTCAGGAGCTGGTCCAATGTTGGGTTTCTTAGGAACAGTTGTCGGGATGGTGATCGTGTTTATCGATTTACAAAATGTATCGACGCTTGACATCCAAGTGATCGCACCTGGAATTATGACTGCGATGATTACAACAGTTGAAGGATTAATAGTAGGAATTGTTGCTTTCATGGGTTACAATTATTTGACTGAAAGAATCGGACGAATTGTGTATGCGATGGAAAACGCAGCACTTGAATTTATGGATGTTTTGAACGAGCCTGGTAAATAGTAATCTTATGAATTTAGGAAGTAGAAATAAAATCAAAATCGAAGGAGGGACAGCATCTATGACTGACCTCGTGTTTTTACTTTTGATATTCTTCATTATCATAAGTTTAACAGCGAGCAATAATCATACACCTGTTGATTTACCGAAACCCTCAGAAGATTTGTCGCCCGTTCAAGATCCTGTAAGCACAACTGTTGTGATAACGAAAGAGAACCAATATTTTTTGTCACCGGGAGAAAATCCTGAGCAGGCTCGAACGTTTGAACAAATTAAAGGTACAGTTGCAGCAGAAGTGGCAAAATCTGGAAAAATGAAACTGAAAATCGCTGGTCATAAGGAAGCAAGTTACGAAGCAGTATTCAATGTATTGGCTTTGGCGCAAGCGAACGGATGGGAACCAGTATTGGCATATCAAAAATAAATACGATGAACGGTCAGCCAATTTCACATAAAGCAGATAAACAAAAAGGAATTATTGTTTCAACAGTAGTAATTATTCTTGTGTTTCTCATTTTGAAATTCACGTACTACATTATGGCTGATCCGCCTGCTGAAGATATACCATTGGTTGCTGAGACAGAAATCACGCAGCTTGAATTGAAAGAATTAATTATTGATGCTGGAGGAAGTTTAGGTGGAGCTGGAACACCTTCAGATGACCCAGTTGATCCAAGGCCAAAACCTCAAACAGAAAAGGTTTTAACCAATCCAAAATCGCGATCTGAGATTCAAACAGGTCAAAGTTCACACACGACTGGCGTAAATCCGACAAATACTGCTACGACGATTAAAGCGGCACCTAATCCGTTTGGACATGGTGGCGGTGCAGATCATGGTGACAAATCAGGAATATTTGGTGACGATATCGGACCTTATAAAGGCGGCGGTGAAGGAGAAGAAGGCGAAGGCCCGGGAAAAGGTGTAAAAGCAAGGGTAAGACTAAACAACATAAACGCTGACGATATAGAATCAAATCAATCCTGCTCAATTTTTCTCAAATTAACGGTAAACGCTGAAGGTGATGTTGTAAAAGCTGAAAATATTCAAGGAAAAACAACAACTACAGATCAAAGAATTATCAATAAAGTAATTGGTCTTGTAAAAAGTCAATTAAAATACAATAAGAAACCAGGATCGATGGTGGAAAAAATTCCACTAACAGTTAATCTAAAAGCATCCTAAACGAGTGTGAGTAATATTTTGTGAGATGAGTGTCATTTTTATTTTACTATTTTTTGTAACTGTTTTTGCAGTCTATGACTATTTCGACTCTCGAAATTGGCAAAGTGCTACATCTAGTTTAAGAAATCGTGTCATTTTTGAAAATAGAAATAAAAGATACGGAGCATACAATATTAGAACAGATTACAGCGACACGTTGACAGTTATTCTTGTCATTTTTGTGATTTTTGTGCTCATCATTAGTTTCGTAGGATTCAGTTTCAGAACCACAGCTGCAGACATACCTATTATTTATGCAGATACTACTTTAATGTCGCTTGAAGCACCACCATTAGAAGAAATTGAAACTATTCAAACGCCCTACAAAGTGGTTGGTGGCGGAGGTGGTGGAAGCGCTGGTGGAGCATCGCAGGCACCGATTGATAAAACTCCTGAGGAACAAACGAAAAAAGAAGATACTCAAGAAGAATCTGACGTTAATATTCAATCTGGAAAAAGTAACAATACAAATACTGATAAGAACAATAAGACGAACAAAGAGACAACTATCAAAAAGGGAAAAAATCCTTTTGGTGGAGGTGCAGCTGAAAAAGGTACAGGTTCTGGGCTTTTTGGTAAAGATTTAGGTCCTGGCTCTGGAAAAGGAGAAGGAAATGGAATCAATGGAAATGGCTCCGGTTTAGGTGGTGGTGGAGCACGAAAAAAATTGTCGAGTTTGAATCCTGATGACATTCAATCAAGTGAAGATTGTACGATTCACATCAATGTATACATCAACGCGGAAGGAAATGTAATCAAAGCGGAAAATATCAGTTCACAAACAACTACAACAAACACAAGATTGATTTCACATTTGATCGATTTAATTAAAAAGCAAATCAAATACGACGCGCGACCAGGAACTTCCGTTCAAAAGCAAATTCTGGTACTAAAAGTTAAAGCAAATTGACCACTTACGAAGAATCAATCAATTGGCTGTTTGAGCAATTTCCCGCTTATCAAAAAATTGGCGCAGTTGCTTACAAACCGGACTTGAGTAATACATTAAGTCTTTGCAAACAATTGAACATTGATTTCAATCAACTTCAATACATTCATGTTGCTGGAACAAACGGAAAAGGTTCAACTTCCAACATGATTGCATCCATTTGCATGGAAAAAGGCCTTAAAACAGGTTTATTTACTTCTCCACATATACATGATTTCAGAGAGCGAATTTTAGTTAATGGAATCCAAATCTCAGAAGAAAGAGTCGTTTCATTTTGTCAACAAATTAGAAATTTGACCTTGGAAGTCAGTCCATCGTTTTTTGAAATTACTTGGGCGTTGACATTGAGTCATTTTATAGAATCAAAATGTGACATTTGTGTGATCGAAACTGGATTAGGTGGCAGATTGGATTCTACAAACATCATCTCCCCTATTCTATCAATCATCACCAACATAGGAATGGACCATGTTGCCATTTTAGGTGACACTTTAGAAAAAATTGCTTTTGAAAAGGCAGGAATTATCAAACCAAAAATTCCTGTGGTAATTGGCGAAACCTTTCCAGAAACCATTTCGGTATTTGAAACAAGCGCTAAAATACAAAATTCGACTATTTTTTGGGCTGAAAAGGAAGAATTTACAAATACTTTCTATTTTCCTACTGAAAGTTATCAGTGGAAGAATGAACGCAGTGTAAGAACTGCGATGCGGGCTTTGAATAGCATAGGATTTGATTTTTCCGAATCTGAAATTGAAAACGGGATAAAAAACACCAAAAACAACACTGGATTTAGAGGAAGATTTGAAATTATTGCCCACGATCCACTGACGATTGTAGATGTAGCGCACAATGTTGATGGCATAAAACAATTGTTGCAAACACTTAAACCTAAATTTTCAGGTCAATTGCACATAGTTTATGGAACAAGTTCGGACAAAGATTTAGATAGCATTTTGTCTTTATTTCCAAAAGATGCTATGTTTTATTTGACAGAATTCAGCAGTGAACGCAGTGCAAAAATCGCGGATTTGCGAAAATCAGCAGAAACAATCGGTTTGAATGCGACTTATTTTTTAAAAATGAAAGAAGCTGTAGAAAAAGCGCAACAATCAGCAAATAAAACAGATACCATTTTAATTACAGGAAGTTTCTTTTTAATCAGTGATTTTTTTTAATTTTTTTCTCCAAAACACTTGCAGATTCAAAAAAGTGCCGTATCTTTGCACACGCAATTACGAAATACAACGGTGTTTCTAGCGCTAAAATGGGGGATTAGCTCAGTTGGTTCAGAGCGCCTGCCTTACAAGCAGGATGTCGGCGGTTCGAATCCGTCATTCCCCACTCAGAAAGCTTCACAGAAATGTGAGGCTTTTTTTTATTCAGAGCGTCCCGACTGAAAAAGTCGGGAATATCGGCGGTTCGAATCCGTCATTCCCCACTCAGAAAGCTTCACAGGATTTGCCCCGTCTTTTTTCGGGGAATGTGAGGCTTTTTTTTGTGTTCAGAGCGTCCCGACTCAAAAAGTCGGGAATGTCGGCGGTTCGAATCCGTCATTCTCCACTAAAAAGCTTCACAGGTCTTGGTTGAGATTTTTTTGAAATTTGAGTTTTTTTTGTTATATTTAGTAAACCTTTTAATACAAAAAACCAAAATTTCATGTTTTACACCTACATTTTATATTCAACGACAATCGACAAATTTTACATTGGCGCTTCAGAAAACCCCAGTGAGAGACTTAAAAAGCACAACAATATACACAGCGGATTTACAAGCCAAACAAGCGATTGGGAAATTGTATTCTTGAAAAAATTTGACTCAAAAAATGAAGCGTTTACTTTCGAAAGAAAAATCAAACGATGGAAATCAAGGAAAATGATTCGAAAACTTATTCTAGATAATATTCATTTGTCAAAGTGTCCCGACTGAAAAAGTCGGGAATGTCGGCGCCCACTCAGAAAGATTCACAGGACTTGCCCCGTCTTTTTTCGGGGAATGTGAGGCTTTTTTGTTTTATAAACTTAAACCATTTTACTTTCAAAATGTTATGCATAAAACCATTAACATGATAAAAGTATTCTTTCTTTCCGTTTTCTCATTTGTCGCAGTAATTTTCAACGAAGTAAAAGCGCAAAACATTCCGATGACCTTTCACAATGGATCTTTCAAATCAATTTATTTGATTATTCCAGGGGTGATGAATCCGAATTTAAATCCGAAATCGAATAGCGGAGTAAGTTTGGAAGTTGGACAAAAAGTTTATTTCTTTCCAGACGGTAAGAAAAAGAACAAAGAAGTGTTATTTACTGTTGGTGCGACTTGGAAAAATGACACCATTTTAGAAATTGATCAAATTGTTGAAACTCGAATTAGAGAATTGAAGCTAAAATAAATCTTACACTTTGTAATCGATCGTAAAGTTTGTATTTTTAGCTTGTTTTATTCAACAACAATTGATTTATGAACCAAGATATTCAAAACTACAACAATTCTCAAGCTGAAAGCGACCAAGCAATTTGTGATTTATTGGCGCAAGAAATCAACAAACATTTGCCAGATGCTGAAAATAAAATTTGGCATGCGCATCCAGTTTGGTTTTTGGATGGAAATCCTGTTGCGGGTTACAGTAAATTGAAAAACAATGTGCGATTATTATTTTGGAGCGGACAATCATTTGATGAAGCTGAACTTCACAACGAAGGAAGTTTTAAAGCCGCTGAAGCACGTTTTACAGCGATTGAACAGATTAATACAACTGACTTAGCGCGTTGGCTTCAAAAAGCACGAGATATTCAGTGGGATTACAAAAATATAGTGAAGCGAAAAGGTGTTTTGGAGAGGTTGAAATGAACTTGTCCAAGTGCAAAAGCATTTAAAAACGCATTTTTCGAACAATGTTTTTTTGTCATAATCCGTCATCTGACGGATGCACGCCAAAAAAGAAATCAAAGCATTTGTTTGTTCGACGATTCCGATAGATATCGGAACCGTCGTTACAAACATGGCGCTCCTACGGAGCTATTTTGATTTTTAAAGTTAGATGTGTTTGCCTTGGTTATCTTGCCCTAAAATTTCAAATTTAGTTTAATAAAAATCCAAGTACTATTTCATGTGTACCTTTCGAGATGCTGGATAATTGATTTATTGTTCGATCATAACTGTACCCTACTCTATATCTTTCCTTGATGTCCCAACCAGCTGTAAAACCGACTGCATCTGATGTTCTGTATATAATCCCAGCCCAATAGCGGTTGTTGTATCTTGCTAACAAATTACAATCAGCGGAAATTTTGACTAAATCAGTTCGAACAATGAACTGCGGTTTAAGGACAAACTTATTGCCAATTTTTATGTCATAAGCCGCAAAAAGATTGTAATGTCGGGAAGATGTATAAAAATCACTTTTTCTTTCGCTTGATAAAAATTGGGTAGAACTTAATCCAACACTTAGAGAATTGCCTTTGTAAACCACGCCAATATTTGAAAGGAATGAATATTGAGTAGAACTTTGAGGTAAACTTGGATCTTGCACTGTTACAGGCGGAATCCAAGTTGGATCAACGCCAAATCTTTGCACTCCTGCAGATATTCCTGCAGAAATGACTCTTTCATTTCCCAAATTAAAATGGTAGCCATAATTTACATCTAATCGGTGAACTTGATTAAATCCAATCGTTTCATATTGGTAGTTGAATCCAATTCCGCCGTGAATTTTGTCAATTTTGGTATTGTAGCCTGCAATCAGCGTATTTGGTGCGCCATTCACTTTATCCCATTGATTTCTGTAATTTACAGCCGCTTGGTGCTTGTAAAATAGTCCTGTCGCTGCAGGATTGAAAAATGACAAATTGTTCCAATAATTGGTCAATAATGGATCTTGTTGCGCGAAAGTAACAGAAATAATAGAGAGGTTTAGGAGAATTAATAATGGTTTTATGCGGAACATATATTTTGGTTTTAAATAAATTTTAATTTTCTAATTATAGTCAAGAAAAAATCTTTGAAACGTTTATTCAATGGACTTCACCAAATGAATGTTTGGAGAAAAACGCAGATTTAACTAATTTAGTATAGATCTTTAAGTTAATCTTCACTGTTTTTTATTTCCTCAAAAAAACGCTTCTTCCAATCTTTCCATTTGAAAAGTTTTGAGAAAAGGAAAATCATCAACGGAAAACAAACTGCCATTGAAGCGATTGCGTCCCAACCAAAATTTGGTTTTGCAGTGTCCATCCAAAGGGCATCAGATTGAAAAACTTGCCAATTATTGGTTACAAACAATGCTCCAAAAATATTATTCCAAGCGTGAAATCCCATGGAAAGTTCCAAGCCGTCGTCCATCAATGTCAAGATTCCAAGAAAGATACCAGTCACCAAAAAGTAAATTAAAATCCCGAAACCCAGGGTTTCAACTTCTGGATTTGAACCGTGAATCAGCGCGAAAAGTGAACCCGTAAAAAACACGGTGATCCAACCTTTTCGAAAAAAAGTCCCCATTCCTTGGAACAAATTCCCACGAAAAAAAGCTTCTTCAAAAGTCGTTTGTATGGGAATCACAAAAATTGAAATGGCTAACAGCATCCAAAATGTTTGCGGATTGAAATTCCATTCATAAGGATTTTTTAAGACGTATGCGTTGATTCCAAGCATGGCAAACATCAAGATTCCCCAAGTACCAAAACTGATAAAAAAACGCTTCCAATCGAATGATTTTCGGGAAGTAAATAGCGACAAAACGGCTCTTTTGTGTATAAACTTATTGCAAAGAATCAAAATGAAAAGTGAAATTACAAACGGAAATAATTGCAAGGCTAAAAACGTATTTTCTCCCAAAGCATTGATTGCATCTTGTGTTGTAACTCCTTTAGTCAAAACCAAACCTGCCTTTTTTAACGCCAAAGTGTATGGAATCAAACCTACTCCCAAAAGTGTGGATGCGGTTAATGCAAAAGTTGCAAAATAATTTAGAAAACCATTTTTACCTGAAAATCCAATTTGAATAAATTTCATGCTTCAAAAGTAGGATTTAGAAACGACATTACCATCGACATCTTCAAATAATACAGAAGAATTACTCAATTTAATCGTACCCCTTAAAATCTGTTGGACAGCGATATTTACGTTTATTGCTTCGACGCGTTTGCACGTTTTTAAACAATTTTTGGTTGTCAAAATCAAAAATTAAACTCACCTCATGCGAACCAATTGAAGCGGTTCTCAAACGAGAAATGGTAAGGTCAAAGCTATAAGTCACGCGCATCGTTGAAACGCGATTCATTGGAACATTAATTCCCAAAGAAGTAATGAATGAATCGTAGCGATTTCCGGTGAAAAGATAATTTCTATTTCTAAACCAAAAGCCCAAAGTAAATGGTTTGTTGATGACGCTCATTCCAACAGTAACGGTTTGAAATTGATTTTGTCTTTCAAAAATAAAGCCTGGTGAATAAATCATTTTATTGATAAGGACATTGGCATTACCGTGAACGTTGAATTTCATTGGCAACTTTTCTTTGTCTCCAATCAATGCATCTTTTGGACGTGATAAATGATGTACTGCTCCCCCAAGAGTGATAGTTGAACGCTTGTACGAAGTTCCAGCTTTTCGTGATCTTCGATTGAATCTAAAAGCAAATCCTGAACCGAAATCTGCGTAAGTGGCAGAATTAAAATTTGGATTGATAAACGCTGAATTGTACGTTTTTCCAAAAACCTCATCTAACTGATCAGAAAAAGTAAACTTACTCCAATCAACATATTTATTAGCGATTCCGCCAGAAAATCCAACTTGGAATATCAAGTTTCTTGTATCAACAGCTCTGTATGAATAATACAAATTTGCAGAAGTCGTTCTCAACAAACCCTCTCCAGCAACATCACTGAATGCCATCACGCCTAAACCTACTTTATTGATTGCTTCCGCTTCAAACGTGACTGAATAAGTGTTGAATTTACCAGCAATTGGTGTCCATAAACTTCGGTAATTAGATCGAAAAGTAAATCCATTACCAATGGCGGTCATTCCAGGATTGTAGTAAACTGGATTATTGTAAAACTGAGAAAAGTTTGGATCTTGGGCGTTTGAAAAGTCCGATTGCAAAAACAAAAAGACAACCATCAAGGGTTTTAAAAAAGATTTAAAATTGCTCATGATTATCTAATAACAGTTACAGTTCCTGATTTACGGAATTTACCGCCTTCGTATTCTTTTCCTCGCCAAACTTTGGTGTCAATAAAAGTTGCTGTAATTTTCCAAACATAAGCATCTTGTTGAACTCTAACACCATTGTATTTTCCATCCCAATATTCAGTTGGACGACCTTGTGCATCGAGTGCATGAGACTCCCAAATTAAATTCCCCCAATCGTCATAAATCAGGACTTCATACGTTGCCAATCCAATTCCTTTCGGTAAGAAATTCGCTACGCCAAAAGCAGGATGATCTGGATAAATCGCATTAGGAACAAATAGTCCGCTAAAAAATTCAACGATTACAATTTGATCAATTGTGTCTTTACATCCATATTGATTGGTGACAATTAATTCTGCAAGAAAATTTCCATACGTGTTGTATCGATAAATCGGATTAAATTCTGTGCTGCTTTGTGCATTTCCAAAATGCCATAAATAATCTGTCGCACCGATTGAAGTATTTGTAAATTCAATCGTTCCACTCAATGGCTCTGGATCTTGCACGTTGATGTAATCGAATCCAGCGATCGGTTTTGGATTTACAACAACTGCATTAATAACGGTCATTGTATCGCTACAACCTCCAGGACCATATGCGATTGCAGAAACATCGTAAACTCCAGCCAATCCATATTGATATGGAAAAGTATTGCCAGTGAATTGATTTCCATCTCCCACAAACCAAACCACAGAATCTGCGTTAATACTTTGAGAAATGAAATTCACCGTTTCACCTAAACAAATTGTATCTCTTGAAATGATAAAGTCAGCTACAGGATTTCCATAAATATTGACTGTAAATGAATGAGATGCTGAGCAACCATAAGCATTTGAAGCTGTCAACTGAATTGTATAAGTTCCTGGATTATTGTATGTAATTACGGGATTCGTCAAACTTGAAAAATTTCCATTTCCAAAGTTCCAATTGTAATTTACTGCACCAGTACTTAAATTCGTTGTGGCAACATCTACTGGGACAGAGCATGATGAAGTTGGATTGACAGTAAAATTAGCTGTAGGAACAGGATACACGTTAATCACTTTGGAAATTGAATCTAAGCAACCGTTTGTATTTTGAACCAACAATTTTACAACATATGCGCCAACACTTGTAAATGTATGCGTCGGACTGAATTGTGTAGAGAAGTTTCCATCACCAAAATCCCAAGTTTGGAAATTTGTACTTGTACTCTGATTGGCGAAAGATACGGTCAAAGGTACACATCCGCTGAGTGGATTAGGTGTAAATGCGGCGACGGGATTGACTCGCACGACGACTGGTTTTGTGACCGACGCTGTACATGTATTAATGGTACTTGTTCCTGTCAATGTAACTTGGTAAGTACCACTAGTTGTGTAAGCATGTTGGGTGTTGGTAGTCACAGAAGTTGCGCCATCACCAAAATCCCAATTTGTTGAAGATAAACTTCCTGTTGAAAGGTTTGTAAAAGTAAATGGCTGATTGATACAAACCGAATCTGGTGAACTCATAAAATCTACGACTGGCGGTTCAATCACAACAATGTCAATTGTCGCTGTATCGTAGCTACAACCATCAGTTACCATCAATGAAACAGTATAAGTTCCAGCTTGCGTATAAACGTGAGAAGTATTATAAGTATTGGATGAATTGAAATCTCCAAAATCCCAATTGTAAACATTTGCACCGACTGAATATTGGGTAAACTCGACAGACAATGGTGCACATCCTGAGATGTAATCTGTATTAAAAAATGCAGTTACGATATTTGGTAAAACAGTAATATCATAATAAGATGTATCAACTCCGCATTCATTGGTTGCAACGAGCATAATTGTATAAACGGTATCATTTACGCCAGTTGTAAAAACGTGACTCAAAAATGGGCTTGGATCAGTTGAAGTAGTTCCGTCTCCAAAATCCCAATAATAGCTATCGGGTAATCCGAGGCTGACATTGGCAATTTGAAGCGTAAAAGGAGAACAGCCAAAATCTAAATCGGTTCCGAAGATTGATTTTGGTTTAGGCATTGCAATGACTGTTTCCGTATGATTTACCGAACCACAAAAATTTGAAACATTTAAAGTCACATAATATGTTGTATCAGCTAAATAACCTTCATAATAAGTTACTGCTGGTGGATTTTGTAAATTTGAAACTGTTCCATTTCCGAAATTCCAGTTATAAACGGGTGCAATTCCTGAAGATAGATTGGTAAAATTCACTACAACAGGTGCACAAGTTGAATCTGGAGTCAATGTAAAATCTGCCAACGGTGGTTCTTGAATTTCAACATTGTGCGTGATTGAATCAACACAGCCGAAAGCAGTCGTGACGATTAATTGCACATCAGTAAAACCAGTTGTTGTAAATGTATGTGTTGGTGAAGCTAAAGCAGAAGAACCGCCATCCCCAAAATCCCAAGCATAAGTGCTACCTAAAGTTGACGTATTTGTGTACGAAGCAACCACGTTTCCACAAACAATAGGATTGTAAGTGAAATTGGGAACTGGAAGTGGTCTAACGGTAGCGATTAAAGTATTTGTATTGACACAAGTTGTTACAGGATCTGTATATGAATAAACAATTGGATAAGCACCGGCAGCTAACAAAGCGGGATTAAATGTCCCTAAATTTGCATTTGTTATTCCTGAACCTGACCAAGTTCCTCCTGCTGGTGTTCCTGTGAAATTTATTGGCGCAGCAGAAATACAAATTGATACATCTGGACCTGCGTCAACCACTGGCAATGCGTGAACCGTAAAAATCATGGTATCTCTTGTCAAACAAGTTCCACCACCATAAGTATAAACTAAATTGAAATTTCCAGCAGTGTTGGGATTAAAAATACCCGCTGCGGTGATTCCAGGCCCTGACCAAGTTCCCGTTGCTGGATTTCCAACAACTGGTAGTGATGGAGAATTGATACAAATCTCTTGATCTGGACCAGCATTTGCCAACTGCGCGTCAATTACAGTTACATCAATTTGATCAGACTTAACACATCCCGATGCATTCGTATATGTATAAGTAAGTGTAAAAACACCCACTCCATTCGGCGTAAAAATTCCAGCAGGAGAAACATTACTTCCCGACCAAACTCCACCTGCAGGCGTTGCTCCTGTCAGTGTTACACCGATTGGCTGATTACAAAGAGATAAATCTGCGCCTGCGTTTACGATTGGCAAATCGACGACGGTTACTGCTACTACATCAGTATTTGTACAGCTTGTAATTGCATCTGTGGACGTATAAGTCAAATTAAACGTTCCAACTCCAGCGGTCGCAGGATTAAAAGTATTACCTGTAATTCCAGTTCCTGTCCAAGTACCACCAACAGGCGAAGCCGTTAGATTTATAAATTGGAGCATCGATACAAATATTGAAATTAGCTCCTGCATTTACGACTGGGATAGGATTTACGATAAATAACATCGTGTCCTTTGTCTGACAAGATCCACCTCCTAAAGAATAAACCATCGGAAAAGTTCCAGCGACTGTTGGGTCAAATAACCCTGACGCAGTAATTCCTGACCCGGTCCAAGTTCCGTTTACAGGAAGTCCAGCTAACTGAACATTTGCATCATTGGCACAAACTGTTTGGTCAGATCCAGCGTTTACAGGCGAAGGATTCACCACTGTGATAATCATTGTATCTCTTTTGACACATCCATAGACATTTGTAGAGGTGTAAACTACTGGAAAAGTTCCATTTGAAGTTGGCGTAAATTGTCCAGAAGCATTCGTTATTCCAGCACCAGTCCATGTTCCACCGGATGGTGAACCTGTCAGTGTATTTGGGATAGGTTGATTACAAAAAGTTTGATCGATTCCTGCATTTGTTAATGGAAGAGGATTTACTGTAACATCAACATAATCAACATTTGAACAACCTGTAGATGGATTTGTATAATTGTAAGTCAATGTAAATGTTCCTACTGTAGATGGAGTAAAAACACCGCTAGAAACACCAAAACCAGACCAATTTCCTCCCGCAGGAGAACCCGTCAATGTAACACCTGGAGCATTTTGGCAAATTGAAAAATTGCTTCCAGCATTAACAGTTGGTATTGGATTAACAATTAAGGTAACAGATTGTGAAGGTCCTTGACAGTTTCCGATTGTTCCATATACCGAATATGTTCCCGAATAACTGGTCGTGATATTATTGATTTGAAAATTTTGTTGAGTGGTAGAAAGTCCATTTGGACCAGACCAATGATAGGTAACTCCAGGAACAGAATTCGCTGTAAAATATGCGGTTGAACCGACACATAAAGGAGAATTAACAGATGGATTTAAAAGTGGAGGAATTGGATTTACCAATATCGAAGTACTAGAAGATGCCGTTCCACAAGCATTTGTCGCCTGAAGTGAAATAGTTTGTGTACCTGCAGTATTAAATGTAACACTAGGTGGATTTGACGATGTACTTGTTGCTGGTGTTCCATTTGTAAACGTCCAATTATAGGTATCAATCGTCTCGTAGCAACTGTTAAATGAAGCTGATGGATTTGCTGACTGTCCCGCACAAATTGTTGAAAGTGAATTCATCGAAATCAGCGGCGCACCCTGAGCAGTAATTGCTTTTGTTGATGTAAACGTACCACAACTGTTGGTCATGGCATATTGAATTGAATATGACCCAGGCGAATTAAATTGAAAACTAGGAGAGACACTGCTTCCAGACGTTCCTCCAACATAACTGTAACTTCCAGACGAAGAATTACAAGAATTTCCATTAAAAGTTACTGTCCAAGCAGTAGCAACAGCGCAAGTATTTGCTGAAGTCGAGCTATTTGTGACTTGCGAAGTAAAGGGAACACAACCTTGATTTTGAGAAATCGTGTAACTTGGAATCGGAGGATTTTCAATACAAATTACTCTTGTTATTGTGCTACTTCCACAAGTAACATTTGAAGCAGTTAAAGTTATGGTATAAGTTCCTGGCGCTGTATAAGTATGATATTGTGTCGCAGTAGTATTAACAGTCACAGAACTCGATCCATCTCCAAAATTCCAAACGTACGTCGATGCAGCTGAGCAGCTTGAAGTATAACTTCCTGTAGTTAAATTCACGAATGGAACAGATGAATTTGTACAAGCAGCGGCGGGATTACTGAAATTTGCCGTAGGTGGATTGTAAACCCTGATTGGCGTAATTGTCGCTTCCGAACTATCACACATGTTAATCGCTTTCATTTTAAACGTGAAAGAATTTCCAGGGAATCCGCAAGAACTAATGCTATAAGTGTGACAAAGTACACTTGGCGGTGGGTGCGGCAAATTCATGATTGGTGAACCATCACCAAAGTCGACTCTGTAAGTGGTACTAGGGTGATTATTGGTGTAATTTGTAAGTGGAAAACAAATCTGTAATGGACCACAACCATTTGTACCTCCAGGATTTGCAGCACCAATTGAAGGATTGGTAATATTTGAAACGATTTGGGTATACGTATTATTACATCCATTCGTTCCAGTTAATGAATATGTTAAAGTAAAAATCTCTTGTGTTGTGTACGTATGAGTTATTCCAGCACCAGGAAAAGCTGGACCAGAAAAATCTGCAGAGCCATCACCCCATTGAATTTGGAAATTCGAAATTCCAGCGGAGGTATTTGACTCATTAACTGTGAGATTAAAACTTGTTCCATCGCAATTTTTGAAAGCATAACCGTAATCTTCAAGCGTTGAAACTGGCAAAGGTTTTACAGTCACAACCTGCGTTGAAGTTGAGGTACAACCATTCGCATTTGTTACAGTTAAAGTCACATTGTAATTTACATTCGTGGCACCCGTTGCAGAAAAAGTATGTGTCGGATTTGAAACAGTTGATGTATTGCTTCCTGAAGTTGGATCACCAAAATTCCAAGAATACGTCAGACCGTTTCCAGTTGAAGTATTTGTGAATTGAACTGGGATATTTCCACAGGCGTTGTTTGGCGTGAAAGTAAAATTTGCAGTTGGAGAATTCGAATTGGTTACAACGACTACATCAGCCTCTTGATTACAGCCATTTACGGTAAGTTCGTATTGTCCAGGGCTAGTTGCAATTGGATTAGCACAATTATTACAACTTAAACCAGTCGCTGGTGCACCGGAAGCTAGCGCCCAAGAGAATGTATATCCTCCTCCGCCTCCACCAGTAGCAGAACCGTTTAATTGAACACCAGATGAACCAGCACACAAGAATACATCAGCACCAGCATTGACTTGCAAATTATTACACTGTGAAAAACCTAAATTCTGAAATAAAACTAAACAGAAAAAGAAAAATAGTAGCTTGAATCTATTTAACATGAAATGAACACTATACTTTTGAAATGCAAAGTTCGTTAATTTATTTTTATAACGCATACTTCAAATGACGTATATTTTTGAAAATAGTTTTCCAACTCAATTAAAAATTTAAGATTTATTTTTTTTGAATAATTTGTTAAATTTTAAACGCTTTTTATTTATTCGAATAATAGAATCACAAATTTGGGTTGGTTTAGCTTTCAAAATACTTTTTAATCAACTTACAACTAGCAGTTAAAACACCTTATTTATAATGTTTGATATCAAAAATGAATATGAAAAAAATGACAATAATCAGCGTTTCTTTTTTCATTAATCATGAACAAGTTGACTGAATAAGTGTTAAATTTGTTGAGTGAAGATTTTAGTTCTAATCTAGTTCTTAAAAACACTGTGTTAGATTTAAAATTGGCTAATTCGAAAAAAAATAAAAACAAATTATTATCACATGAAAGATATTAATATTGAAGAAAAAGAACGCGAATTTCAAGCAAAAATTGATGCTGACATTAAGATCGAACCAAACGATTGGATGCCCGCTGAGTATAGAAAAACTTTGATTCGCCAAATTTCTCAACATGCACATTCTGAAGTTGTTGGGATGTTGCCTGAGGGGAATTGGATTACAAGAGCCCCAAACTTGAGAAGAAAAGCAGTTTTATTAGCGAAGGTTCAAGACGAAGCTGGACATGGTTTGTACTTATACAGTGCAGCTGAAACTTTAGGCTCTGATCGTGAAGCAACGATTGATGATTTACATGCTGGAATCGCCAAATATTCATCGATTTTCAACTACCCAACTTTGTCTTGGGCAGATATGGGAATGATTGGTTGGTTGGTTGATGGTGCTGCTATTAGCAATCAAGTTCCATTGTGCAGATGTTCATATGGGCCATATGCAAGAGCGATGGTTCGCGTTTGTAAAGAGGAATCTTTTCACCAAAGACAAGGTTACGAAATCGCTACCACTTTATGTAATGGTACTCCAGAGCAAAAAGCAATGGCACAAGAATCTTTCAACAGATGGTGGTGGCCAGCTTTGATGATGTTTGGACCGGAAGATTCTGCTTCAAAACACTCAGCTTTGTCTATGAAATGGAAAATCAAACGTGTTTCAAACGATGATCTTCGTCAGCAGTTTGTAAACGTGACTGTTCCACAGGCAGAATTAATCGGACTTACCATTCCAGATCCTGAATTGAACTGGAATGAGGAAAAACAAGGATACGATTTTGGAAGAATCAATTGGGAGGAATTCAATAACGTAGTTCAAGGAAATGGACCTTGTAACAAAGAAAGATTAGATGCTCGCAGAAAAGCCAAAGAAAATGGTATGTGGGTAAGAGAAGCAGCGTTGGCGCATGCTGAAAAACGCAAAGCAAAAATGGCTTCTTAAAATTGATTTTTACATTTTAAAAACATAGATTATGAGTTCAAATGAATGGCCTCTATGGGAGGTTTTTATCCGAAGCAAACAAGGATTAAGTCACAAACATGTAGGAAGTTTACGTGCTGCAGACGCTGATAATGCCATTAATAACGCTAGAGATGTTTACACAAGAAGAAGCGAAGGAATTAGTATTTGGGTAGTTGAATCGAAATTGATTTCAGCATCAGATCCGAAAGAAGCAGATGCACTTTTTGATCCAGCAGATACTAAAATTTACAGACATCCAACTTTTTACGAAGTTCCAGATGGTGTTTTACACATGTAAATAATTTCAAAACCAATATTTAATACCTTCACTTTGAAATTATTAAATATTACATTCAATTCAAAATGAATAAACAAGAAGCAATTTTAGAATATACTTTGCGCATCGCTGATGATAGTTTGTTGTTAGGTCATCGCATTTCTGAATGGTGTGGTCACGGACCAATTCTGGAAGAGGATATCGCATTGACTAACATCGCATTGGATTTAATCGGTCAAGCAACAAACTTTTTTGATTACGCAGCTAAAGTTCAAAATCAAGGTAAAACTTGCGATGATTTAGCATTCTTACGCCTTGAAAGAGAATACAAAAACGTATTATTGGTTGAGCAAAAAAACGGTCATTTTGGTGACACAATGGCGCGTCAATTTTTCTTCGACGTATTCAGAAAATTATTTTTCGAAGCGTTGTCCAAAAGCGCTGATCAAGATTTAGCTGCAATCGCTGAAAAATCTTTGAAAGAAACACGATACCATTTGAAACATTCTTCTGAATGGATTATCAGACTGGGTGATGGAACGCAAGAATCTCATGACAAAATTCAGGAATCTGTTGACTATCTATGGAAATTTACAGATGAGTTATTTTTCATGGATCAAGTCGATGAACTTTTGATTGAAGAAAATATCGCGATTGATTTGGAATCCATTAGAGGTGCTTGGAAAAGTTACATTAGTGAAATTTTTCAAGAAGCAACATTGACAATTCCAACAAATGGTTGGCAGCAAGCCGGTGGACGAAAAGGATTACATTCTGAACACATGGGTTATGCTTTGGCTGAATTGCAATACATGCAACGTGCTTATCCAAACATGCAATGGTAACAAAAGATAAAATATGGGAACTTCTGGAACAGGTTTTTGACCCAGAAGTTCCCGTTTTAAATATCGTCGATTTGGGCATTGTTAGAACTGTCGAATTGAACGAAAATACTTGCAAAGTAACCATCACTCCTACTTACAGTGGTTGTCCTGCAATGAAAACCATCGAAGAGGAAATACAAAAATTGTTGCAAGAAAATGAAATTGAGGTTGAAATAGAATCAACACTCTCCCCTGCTTGGACAACAGATTGGATTTCTGAAAATGGAAAAAACAAACTCAGAGAATATGGCATTGCACCGCCTGAAAACGAGGTAGATAAAAGTGTACTTTTTGCCGAACAAACAATCGTTCCTTGTCCATTGTGTAAATCCAAAAACACGAAAATGGTCAGTTTATTCGGAAGTACAGCTTGCAAAGCACATTATCAATGCAATGAATGCTTAGAGCCGTTTGATTATTTTAAATGTTTGAGATAAATTAAATTACCTCAAACAAATCATCCTGACTTTTTCTGACTTTTTTCTGAAATTGATATGCGTCTTCTTCAGATCTATAACCCAAAGCGCAAACTACTGTCGCGTGAAGATTTTTTTCAGACAAACCCAAAATTTCATCATAACCGATAGCATCAAATCCTTCCATGGGCGAAGCGTCGATTCTCAATTGTGCCGCTGCGTGTAGCAAATGACCCAATGCAATATAAACCTGTTTTGAATTGGCTTCTAAAATTTCGTTTTCGCTCTTAGAAACAACAGTGCGATGTAGGTGATTTCTAAATCCAGCCAAATTCTCCATAGGAACGTTTCGATGATTTGAATTGAGCGTGAGGTAGTTCTCTACAAAATCAGCGTCAATATTTTTGAAAGCACACATAACTACCAAATGAGATGCGTCCGTAATCTGAGATTGACCATAAGATTTATCTCTCAACAGGATTCTAACATCTGGTTTTTCGACAATTAAAAACTTGAAAGGTTGCAATCCATTAGATGTTGGCACCAAAGTCAAAACATTTTTTAAAATATCTAAATCTGATTCGCTAATTTTTTTGGAACTATCGTATTTTTTAGTGGCATAACGCCATTTTAGATCTTCAATAATTTGACTCATTCTAAGAATAAATTTGAATTGTGTTTTTTTACAAAAGTACCAATTAAGCTCCAAGAGACTTGATAAGTTTATCAAACAATCATTGGCACTTCCATAATTAACAATTTAGAAGCAGTTTTTGTTTCAAAACAAACGCTTTCTGTTTCCCACATTCCAAATCCATCTCTACGATCTAGCAGCTGATCATTTGCAGTCAATTGACCGTCAATCAGAAATACATAAACACCGTTGCTTTTATCTTTCAAAGCATATTCAAAAGTTTGTCCAGCCGCAAACTGTCCCAAATGAAACCAAGCATTTTGATGAATCCAAACCCCATCATCATCAACTGAAGGAGAAAGAATTTGGTGTAGTTGATTTTTCATTTTCGTTTCATCCAAGGTAATCTGATCGTAACGCGGAGTTACATCTCTTTTATTTGGAAATAACCATATTTGCAACAATTCCACTTTATTCTCCGCATTGGCGTTGAACTCACTGTGTTTGATACCCGTTCCTGCGCTCATTACTTGGATATCTCCTGATTTGATGGTTGTTCCATTTCCCATAGAATCTTTGTGGGCCAAATCTCCCAACAAAGGAATTGTAATGATTTCCATATTGTCATGTGGATGAGTTCCAAAACCCATTCCACCAGCAATGCTATCGTCGTTCAAAACGCGTAAAGCGCCAAAATGAACACGTTCTGGATTGTAATAATTTGCAAAACTAAAACTGTGTGATGTTTCTAACCAACCATGATTTGCATAACCTCTGGTGTTGGCTTTATGTAATATTGTTTTCATTGTCTTTTCTTCTATGTTTGGTAAATGATTGTATCCAACTTGTTGCATTAATTCATCGTAAGTAGATTTTTTCTCTTCTTTTCCAAATGCAAGATTGGAACCCGTCGCTGCTGCTGCAACGCCTAAAATGGTACTTTTTACAAATGTTTTGCGATCCATAATGTTGAAATTTGAATGTTTTCTATTACAAAGATAATAAATTATTTTAATTTATCTACCGTGGTAAATACTTTTTAATTTTTAAATCCCTCTTTTGATCATAACAGTATCCAAATCTGCGAATTAAAACATTTTATCAAACTGCTAAAAACGGACAAATCAAAGTAAATCAAATAATAGAAATAAAGAAAAACATGCACCGCAAGATCCAGAAACACTTATACTTTACATCATTCGGAAAAAATAGATCGTAGGTAAAAGGATTAATAAAATCTTTATTAACTATTTCGCTATTGCACGTTAAGATTTTTTAAATAAATTAGCAATCTAATTAATTTAAAATATTACAAACATGATTTTTATTTGGAGAGGAATTGGAATTATCGTCCCAATCTTATTAGTTGCAATTGGGTATATTGTATCCTTATTTTATGAAGACAAAACTTTAGGAAACACAAATCTATTAGGTTGGGCGTTTTTTTATTCTTCGATTATTTTCATATTAGTTGGTTTGGCCCTTTCTCTTCCATCAGAGGAAGAAAAAAGCAAAACTGGTAAAAAATTAAATTTATGGAAGCATAGTTTCTTCTATATCCCTGTATTATTTTGGGGAATGATATTTCTAATTTTATGTATTTATCTATTGCTGATTTATAATCCAAATCCGGTAAATACATTTGATAAAGATATGTTTAGTGTTGAACAAACAGATACTGAATCAACTACAATCCACTTCTACAACCCAAGTGGTGATTCAATTCGGTACTCGATTGTTGATGTAAATGGTGAAGAACAAAATGCAGATTTGGCTGGATATGAATCAGAGGTAATATCTTCTACAGGAGAAAAAGATGAATGTTATTTATTTGGTGGTAGAACGCTTGATGGAGAATTTAGGATGTTTATTCAGCCAAAAGATGAAAAAAACTACGATAAAAATAAATACAGATTGATCAAAGAAGATGGAGATAATATTTATATGCGAAGAATCAAAAAGCCAACCATTGAAACAAATGATGTTGATGATGTTTGGATTTTACTAGACGCTGAATATAATCTTGCATTGATCGATGTAACAAATCTTTATGTAGACGGAAAACTCAAAAAAGATTTAATCACAAAAGTAAACTGGTCACAAAAAATTAAACAAAAATATGCTGGTGATGATATCATTGAAATAGATTTAGTTCATCCACAAAAAGATGGAACCATTGAAGTTATAAGTCCAAATACAGCATTCACAGAAGAAATTACCGCATCGACAAAAATTTATTTCCTTCTTGATTATTCAAGCGATGAAGATTTGAATAACAAATATATTAGCGATGAAATTGTACGTTTAACAACGGACTAACATAAAGCTCAAAAGCTATTTTGAATCTTAAGGCAAAAATCAGTTTATTATTGGTTTTTGCCTTTTTTTATTATTTAGAATCAAATATTCTCACAATATTTTCAAATAAGTTTAATTTGTTTCTAAAAAATAGACCGAAAGAATATGCAAAGCCTTTCTTGATAACTTTCATCAAATCGTTCATTAATTTTCAATTTTTTAATTGTTAATTACCTATCTTTATACTCCCAAATTTTCCCAAAGAATGTACATCATATTTGACACAGAAACAACAGGTTTACCAAAAAACTGGAATTTACCGTACACAGATACAGACAATTGGCCGCGTGCAATACAAATTGCTTGGCAGTTGCATGATGACATGGGAGAACTGATTGAAGCCAAAGATTTTTTAATCAAACCAGAAGGATTTGACATTCCTTTTGATGCTGAAAAAATTCATGGCATTTCTACTGAATTGGCGATGCAAGGTGGAGAATCGCTTGAAACCGTTTTACAATTATTCAATGAAGCCTTGGGGAAAGCCAAATTTGTAGTTGGACAGAACATTGGATTTGACAAAAACATCATGGGTTGTGAGTTTCACAGATTAAATGTTTCAAATGCATTGCAAGAAATGCCAACTTTGGATACTTGTACTGAAATTTCAGCCAGAACAGTTGCATTTGTTGATTTCTATAAAAATGGAGATGCCGGAAGGGTAAAAACCGATCGCTACGACAAACCGATTTTGGTAAATGGAAGAGAAGAAATCGAAAGTAAATACTTTAAAGATTTTCCTTTATCAGATGAAATTTTAGCACTCAGAAATATTGGAAATAGCTGGTTGGACGTGCCTGCAGATCAACGAGAAATTGCGCTTTCTGCGATGCGTAAACAAAAATTTCCAACGCTTTCCGAATTGCACGATGCGCTGTTTGATCAACCATTTGCAGAAGCTCACAACGCAACGGCCGATGTTGAAGCGACAACTCGCTGTTTCTTCGAATTGATTAGAGCAGAGATTTTTACTCCTTTAGAATTACAAAGAGAGCAAATTTACCTGCACGAATTCAGACAAAAATTCCCAAATAAAATTCAACCAATTGGTTTAAAACACCTTAATTTAAAGGAAGCGAGTCTTGAACTTAAAAAAGCGAGTCAACCAACGACAACAGTAAGAGATACTGATTTAGAACGATTGGCTGATGCTCCATTTGCACATTTACACAATCATTCACAATATTCCATTCTTCAATCAACGATCAATATTGCTGCTTTGGTGGCAAAAACGGCAGAATTAGAATTGCCTGCTGTCGCATTGACTGACACTGGAAACATGATGGCTGCATTTCATTTTGAAAAAGCAATCAGTGGTTACAATAAAAAAATCAAAGAAGAGCGCGAAGCAGCTGCTTTAGCAGGAGAAGAATATACGAAAAAGGAAATATTGCCCATTATCGGTTGTGAATTCAATGTTTGCAGAAATCACGATGATAAAACGCAAAAAGACAATGGTTATCAGGTAGTTTTGCTGGCTAAAAATAAAAACGGTTACCAAAATTTAATCAAATTAGCCTCTATTGCCTACACCACAGGAATGTATTATGTTCCTCGAATCGACAAAAAATTGATTGAAAAGTACTGTGAAGACATTATCGTGCTTTCAGGAAACTTGTATGGTGAAATTTCAAGTTTGATCTTAAATGTGGGTGAAAACCAAGCGGAAGAAGCGCTTTCTTGGTGGAAGAATCTTTTTAAAGACGATTTTTACCTTGAAATCATGCGTCATGGTCAAGAAAATGAGGATCGTGTCAATGAAGTTTTGATTCGACTTGGTCAAAAGTATAATGTTAAATTGGTTGCGACAAACAACACTTATTACCTCGATAAAAAAGATTCTACTTCTCACGACATTTTACTCTGCGTGAAAGACAATGAATTGTTTGCAACACCAAAAGGTCGTGGTCGCGGATTTAGATATGGTTTAGACAACGACCAATATTACTACAAATCAGCGGAGGAAATGAAAGCGCTTTTTGCTGATTTACCTGAAGCAATTGAATCGATTGGGGAAATCATCAATAAAATTGAACCATTTGGTTTAGCCAGAGAAGTACTTCTCCCCGCTTTCGATATTCCTGAAGAATTTCAATCGGCAGAAGATGCGATTGATGGCGGAAAACGGGGTGAAAACAATTATTTGCGTCATTTGACATACGTTGGCGCTGAAAAAAGATATCCTGAAATCACTGACGAAATCAGGGAACGAATTGATTTTGAATTAGCAACCATTGAAAGAACCGGATATCCGGGTTATTTCTTGATTGTACAAGATTTTTGTCACGCTGCCAGAGACATGGGCGTTTCAGTTGGTCCTGGACGTGGTTCTGCGGCAGGTTCAGTTGTCGCATATTGCATTCAAATTACCAATGTTGATCCAATCAGATACGATCTACTTTTTGAGCGTTTCTTAAATCCTGACCGTGTATCGATGCCCGATATCGATATTGATTTTGACGATGAAGGTCGCGGAAAAGTCATAGAATGGGTAATCAATAAATACGGTTCCAATCAAGTGGCGCAAATCATCACTTATGGAACGATGGCTGCGAAATCGTCTATTCGAGATACTGCTCGAGCGTTGGATTTACCATTATACGAAGCAGATAGAATCGCCAAGTTGGTTCCAGATATTTCTCTTAAAAAATTATTTTCGCTTCCAGATTTAGAGTTGGCGGAAAAACTAAAAAATAGAACTGAAGATATCCAAGCTGCGAACGAATTGAAGCGATTGTCGGACGGAATCGATTTGCAAGCGCAAGTGATTCAGCAAGCTAGAAAATTGGAAGGTTCGGTTCGAAATACTGGAATTCACGCTTGTGGTGTAATTATCACGCCAGATGATATTACCAATTACGTTCCAGTGGCGACTGCCAAAGATTCGGAAATGTGGTGTACACAATTCGACAACTCTGTGGCTGAAGAAGCAGGTTTGTTGAAAATGGACTTTTTGGGGTTAAAAACCTTGACGTTAATCAAACATGCAGTCAAAAATGTCAAAGAACGACATGGAATTGATTTAGATCCAGAAGCTTTTGATATTGAAGACACCAAAACATATGAGCTTTTCCAACGCGGAGAAACTGTTGGGATTTTCCAATATGAATCTGCTGGTATGCAAAAATACATGCGTGAACTGAAACCAACGGTTTTCGCAGATTTAATTGCCATGAATGCACTTTATCGTCCAGGTCCACTTGAGTATATTCCATCGTTCATTAAGCGTAAACACGGAGTTGAAGAAATCAAATATGACATTGATGCGTGCGAAGAATATCTGAGTGAAACCTACGGAATTACGGTTTACCAAGAGCAAGTAATGTTGCTTTCTCAAAAGTTGGCAGGATTTTCCAAAGGCGAAGCAGATACATTGCGAAAAGCGATGGGGAAAAAGCAGATTTATTTGCTGGATAAAATGAAACCTCAATTCATCAAGCAAGGTGGAGAACGAGGTCACGCGCCAGCTCCGTTGGAAAAAATCTGGAAAGACTGGGAAGCTTTTGCATCTTACGCCTTCAATAAATCTCACTCGACTTGTTATGCGTGGATTGCCTACCAAACGGCTTATCTAAAAGCGAATTATCCTGCTGAATACATGGCTTCTGTGTTGAGCAACAACATGAACGACATCAAGCAAGTTTCCTTTTTCATGGAAGAATGCAAACGCATGGGCGTTGAAGTTTTGGGACCAGATGTGAATGAATCATCTTACTTATTTACAGTTAATAAAGCAGGCGCGATTCGATTCGGGTTGGGCGCAATCAAAGGTTTAGGAAGTGCACCAGTAGATGCAATTATCGCAGAGCGCAAAGAAAATGGAAATTACAACTCCATTTTTGATTTCTCGAAAAGAGTAAATTTAAGAGTTTGTACCAAAAAAGCATTTGAAAGTTTGGCTTATGCCGGTGGATTTGATTCGTTCAAAAACGTTCACCGAGCGCAATATTTCAAAGAAGACGGTTCTGGAAAGACTTTCTTGGAAAATGCCATGCGTTTTGGCGCTAATTTTCAAGAAAATGCAAATTCATCTCAATTTTCGATGTTCGGAGAAGCAAGCGGTATTGAAATGCCTGAACCAGAGATTCCAAGAGCGGAAGAATGGCCGTCCATGTACAAATTGAACAAAGAGAAAGAAGTCGTAGGAATTTTTATTTCAGGGCATCCGTTGGACGATTTTAGACTAGAAATAGAATCATTCTGCAAAGGAAATATCGGAATGCTTACAAATCCGATTGAACATTATGGAAAAGACGTTTTGATTGCTGCTGTTGTGACCGATTCTGAAGAGCGAATGACCAAAAACAACGATCCGTTTGGAACGATGACGATTGAAGATTATTCAGATTCATTTAAACTTTTTTTGTTCAAAGATAATTTCTTGAAATTCAGTCAATACATGAAAAAAGGAACTTTCATTGCGGTGCGCGGAAAATTTGAAGTCCCAAAATTCAGAAAAGAACCAGAATTTGTTGTTCATGCGATTGAAAGATTACATGATTTGAAAGAAATTAAAGCAAAAACACTCAATATCTATATTTCAAATAAAAATTTAAGTCCGATGTTGATTTCAGATTTGTCTAATATTTTCATGGCAAATGCAGGACGATGTGAGTTACAATTCACGATTTTTGATCCTTTGGATGAAGAAATGAAAATTATGATGCCTTCTAAAAACATCAAGATTGATCCAAACAACGATTTAATCAAAGCATTGAATAAATTCGACATTGAATTTAAATTATTGTCTTAAAATGAAATACTTACTACTCATTTCCATTGCCTTCGTTCTAAATTCTTGTCACGTTGGCAGGTATTTTTATTGGAATTTTGCTGATATTCACGACCACGAAAAATTTGATTACCGTCCCATTCAAAATGCGGAAAAGCCTTTTATTTTTCCAAAACAAGAAGTTCAGAAAAAATTTATCATTCAAAAAATGCGTTTTCGTGCAAAAGAAATGGATTTTGAAACGTTTCTTAAAAAATCACGGACAGTTGGTTTTGCGGTCATTCGACATGACACGGTGATTTACGAACATTTTACCAAAAACTACAATCGCGAAAGTATCGTTCCTTCATTTTCTATGGCAAAATCATTTGTTTCTACGCTGGTAGGAATTGCATTGGAAGAAGGAAAAATCAAAAGTTTAGATGAGCCAATTACACATTATTTGAAAGATTTAGATACAGCTAAATTTGGAAAAATAACGATTGAACATTTGCTCAATATGCGCTCTGGAATCAAATTCAGTGAGAATTATTTCAATCCTTTTGGCGATGTAGCCAAGGCATATTATGGAACAGATTTGCGAAAATTGTGTCGAAACTTGAAAGTAAAAAAAGGCCCAGATACGGAATTTGATTACATCAGCATCAATACACAATTGTTGGGATTCATTGTTGAGGAGGCGACAGGAAAAAAACTAGATCAATATTTGCAAGAAAAAATCTGGGAACCGTTGCAAATGGAATATCCTGCAACTTGGAGTATCGACAGTAAAAAGCATCAAAATATCAAAGCATTTTGTTCATTGAATGCCACGTTGTATGACTTTGCAAAAATTGGTCGTTTGTTTTTAAATAAAGGAAATTGGAACGGAAAACAAATCGTTTCAAAAAATTGGGTTCAACGTGCATTGACCAATGGTGCGGAGAAAAACAATCGATTGTATAGCTACCAATGGTGGATTTACGACAACATCGAGAAATTTGATGGAAAATCAATTCTCAAACCAAATCAAAGAATTCTCAAAGTAGAAAATTCGAAAGATGAATTTGTGCAAACAGAAAACTTTGGTTACGCTGCGCACGGCATTTTAGATCAATTCGTGTATTTCTGTCCGAGTAAAGATTTGATTATTGTCAGACTTGGAAGTTATACTCCATCGGTAAATTGGCCAACGTTGTTTAATTACATTGCTACTAAGATTTAGCATTTTTGGGAACAAAAAAAAACGGAATCTATCGCTAAATTCCGTTTCAAATCTGATTGTGATTTTATTTCGCTTTTCCAAACACTTTGCGCAACAATTCTGTCGCTTGTGCAGCAGGATCTTTTCTGATTTTTGCTTCTTGTTCGCTGATTAAATACATCAAACCATTGATAGCTTTGGCAGTAACGTACGCTTCCAAATCTGGATTTTGCTTTGCAACTCCTGGTATTCTATTGTATGCAGTAACCAATGGCGTCCAATAAGCTGTCACTTGCACTTTTTCAATTGCTGCTCTAACAATCGGCGTAAATTTCTCATTCAATGGTGAGTATGTTTTTTCTCTCAAATAATGCGTTGCAGCAGTATCACCACCATTCAAGATTGCAAAACCATCACCCACACTCATTCCTTTTACCGCATCGGCGAAGATGTTGTATGCTTCTTTAGACGCTTCTTCCGCTGCGCGATTCAATGAAGTTTCGAAATCTTTCACTTTTTGCTCCATGCCCATGGAAACCAATCTGTCCTTCATTTTTTGCGCTTCCGCTGGAAAAGGAATAAAAATCAATGGGTTTTTGTTGAATCCATCCGCCAAAGATGCTGCTTCAGCTGATTTTCTAGCACCAATTACCAATGCTTCTTTCAATCCACTAACAACTTCATCGTTAGTCAATCCTGGAGTTCCTTTTTGCGTTGAAATGGCTTCTTTTCCTTTGTCCATTGCATCTTTCAGCAATTGAGCATTTGCATTAGCACCGAAAAAAGCGCAAGCAACTAAAGTGATTATTTTGAATTTCATAATTATTAATTTTTAGATTTTTGATAGAAACAAATATTGTTCCAAATGATATTTATTAGCTAATTTTTTGTTTTAGTTCCTTATATAATTCTGGAATAAAATGAACTTTAATTGTTTTGTAATCTTTGCTTTTGAAAATGCTACTACTAAATTCAAAATCAGTAGAAATATACAAAAATTTCAAACTTAAAAAACTTGTTTTATCGATGTTTTTTGAATTCAACTTCTCTGCACGTGCGCTTCCTTGTTGGAGATAAACGTCAAACGATTTTGCTTCTTTAAATCCTATGGTTGTTGTTCTGAAAATGGTTTGTTTTGTAATTTCGTTTTCGGTCAAAATTATTTTTGAAGTTGTCGCATAGATGACCATGTAAATGGAATAAATCAGCAATCCTGCAACTACTGCGATGATGAAAACATCTTTTAGATAAATAGCCAAATATATCATGTAAATGATAAAAGCGAGGGAAGAAACAGAGATAAATCTGGTGTAAACGCTCTTAAAATCTACCACCGGAAACTCTTTCGGAAATTGGCTATTTGGCTTCATGTTTAATTGATTTTGATTGAATTAAATCCGCAACATCAACTTCAAATTGAATCTTCGTTGCGTCAAATAATTGGGAATGGAATAATATTTTCCGGAAACATCTTGAATCCATTGTTTCGATAAAACATTATTGATTCCAAGCAAATTAAAAATTTCAAAGGAAATCACAGCATCGGAGAATTTTTGAATAAACTTGGACTGCGTTTGTTTCTTTTTATACAAGAAATCATAAGAAATTCCCAAATCGACTCTGAAATAAGACTTTTGACGCAAAGTGTCTTTGTATCGCTCAAAATCCGGCGGACCGTATGGCAATCTTGTTCCAAAAAGCAATCCCATTTCAGCGCTCAAACTTTCAAAGCCTGGCATTCTGTCTTGAAACAAAATCGCAAAATTCATCAACTGATCTGTTGGTCTAGGAATATATCCTGGTTTAATAACCGCACTATCAACTGCCACTTGATCATCGCTATAACCGAAAATGATTTTTTCACCAGCAGCGTTGTAATATTCTTTGTATGAATCGTTTTTGATGTCTTCTTTGGTTGACAAGAATCCTACTTTGAAGAAAGATTGTATCCCCGGCACGAATTCACCATGCAAATTCAAGTCTAATCCATACGCATAAGCAACCGCATCATTGGTAGCATAATATCTTGTACGTACATTGTCCACTTCATATGGATTCACATCCCATAAATATTTGTAATATGCCTCTGCAGTGAATTTGAAAGGAACATCGCGCTCCCACATGTCGAAATTGAAATCTCCTCCACCAACGATATGTAGTGATTTTTGAGATTTTACATTGGTATTCAATTGCCCAACAAAAGTTCTCATTTCACGGTAAAATGGTGGCTGATAATACATTCCAGTAGCCAAACGAATCTGCGCATTTCTTCTGCGGATTTGACCATTCTTGTACATGTAAGATCTTGGATGATAAGTAAAAGCCATTCTTGGCGTCATGTAAAATTCATTATTTACAGCTGTATATCCTGAACGCAAACCAATATTAGCGACAAATCTTTGCTGAGATTTTGGCAACGTATCGTTGTAATACAAACGCGTTTTTTTACCGTTTTCATCTCGTCGTACGTGACTAACTTTCACAGGAAATCTCTTTTTAAATCTACTTCTATCAAATGAATATTGCGCATAACCGCTTACTCTTTCTGTATTTAAATTCAAATTCCCTTTGATAACTTCTTGCAATTGGATTTCACTTTGATTGGGCGATTGTGGCAAGCTGTATCCAGCAGAATCAACCATTTTCCATTCGCTTAAAACATCGTTAAAATGATCTTTTTGAAAGTTTACGCCCCAAAGCATTTTTTGCTTCACGACAACTTCATCTAAATCGATTAATTTTTCTTTTTGAGAAAATTGATATGAACCATTGTGGTAAACATTGATGATTGTTGCTTTCAAATTATTTCTAGCATGATTTAAGAAAGTTCCAACGCCAACTGTGGCAATTGAATCTCCTACATTTTCTTTGCTAGGGTCGGTTTCCAGTAAGTTGATGTAATATTGTCCTTGAATGTCGAAATATTCTCTTTCGTTTGTATTGAAAACGCTGGCGTAAAAATCCAATTGTGTTTTCTTACTTTTCGCCCATTTCAAAGCAGTTCCACCAGTCATTGTTTGAAAACGCGATTGTTCTTGACCGTCAAAGTAAATCTTGAAACGATAAGCTTCATTCACTGTTCCGAAATCAGTTTCAGATGTTTGGGGAGAAAATCGATAATCATTGGAAGAAAAATGTCCCAAAGTGCTCCAGACTAATTTTTCTGTGATATTGAAATTAATCAAGGTTTGTGCATCCCAAAAAACGGGATTGTAAGCGCCTTTCGTCGGAAGAGAATTTAATAAATACCCATTCGCTCTGTATCGAGCACCGACAACATAATTTAACCTTGCATTTACCGCATGCGCGACATGTGCTTCGACTCCCAGTAAAGAAGCCATCAATGATGCGTTCAACGAATCAGGTTTTTTGTATTTGATATCCAAAACCGAACTCAATTTATCGCCATATTTAGCGTCAAATCCACCACCGCTAAATTTCACATCTTCCACCAAAGCAGAATTCACGAAATTCAATCCTTCTTGTTGACCAGAACGTGTCAAAAATGGTCTGTTGATTTGAAAATCATTGACATAAACCAAGTTTTCATCGTAATTTCCTCCGCGAACATTGTAATTCGATGTCAATTCGTTGTTTGAACTGGCAACAGTTGTATATGCCAAAGTTCGAACACGATCTGCGGTAATTACACCTCTACTTTTCAAAGGAGGAAGCACGAAAGGATCATTTTCGATTACACGAACAGTTAATTCTTCCGAAGTCACATTAAAAACAATGTCACCCAAAGATTTGACTTCCTTGACAGATAGATTTACTGATTTCTCAATGGTTAAATCATTGTAAGTAAAAGTAATTTTAATGAGTTGATTTGCTGGGAGATTGAATTTAAAAAATCCATTATTCCCAGTGATTTCAGAAAAAGTAGAATCGTGAGAAGCAACAATTTTTATGAACTCCAATCCACGGCCGTTTTTACTGACACAATTACCTGAAACGGTAGCCGATTGTGACCAAAGTGATTGGACAAAAATTAAACTAAAAAAGACAATGATTAATCGCATAAATATTTTGTTAGCTCCAAAACGCAGGATTTACCTTTATATTTTGACAACTTTTTTTTCAGTTGACAAATCTAATCCAAATTCAAGACAATTAAATCTTTCTCCCAAGGATCAATTACATTTTTCAAGTTTTCCAACACCGAATAAACTTCGCCTTGTGAACAAAATGAGAAAAAATTATCGACTCTTTCTTGCACGCTATTCATTGGAAACATCTTTTCATGAATGTCTTCCAATTGCTTCATTGTATTGTCAAATTTAGATTTTTGTTGCTTCACCAATTTTGCCTTAATTCCTTCAATTTGCTTTTGCAATTTAACTTCCTCTGCAGCTGCAAATGGTTTCAAAGAAGCATCCACTTCGGTAATTTGATTGTGAAACAACGTTGTCATTTGGTTGGTCAATTGATCTAATTCGTCAAAATTCAACGAATCTCCCGAATTCTCGAAGACGAAATCCTTTTTCAATTCATTCAAATCTCTAAAAATGGACAAATTTTCTAAATTTAATTTTGCGAGTTTTTTCTGTGCGTTCGCATCTATCAATTGTATCGAATTTCGAACTTGAATCAATGGAAATGGAACGCCACAAGCATCAAAAACACCTTTAAATTGCAACCAATAAGCCATTTCTCCGCCACCTCCAACATAAACTAAATTGGGTAAAACACATTCTTGATATACTGGTCGAAGTACCACATTTGGCGAAAAATATTGCGGGTTTTCTGCGATTTGATTGCATATTTCTTCTTTGGAAAATGTTCCCAAAGATGGAATCACAATTTTTTTATTTTCGATTACCAATCTTTCTCTAATTCCTTTTTGAATGTAGAATAAATTGATTTCACGCGGGAAAACTTGTGTCTTGAATCCTAAACCTTCAATCACCTGATTGGCTTCCAAAACCGCTTTTTCTGCAAATGAAGTTTGCACTTCTTGCTGCATGATTTCAGCGAATTCTTGTTTCAAAGATCTGTCATTTGGTTCAATGATAACCAATCCATATTTCCCAAAAAGTTTATGAACCAACGATTTGGTCGCAGCCGATAAATCTTTTCCGTTATACGATTTTAATACTTCGTTGACTTCTGAATCTGGATTATTCTGAAAAAAAGCTTCAACCGTTTCTTTCATCATTTGCCAATCTGTTAATTCATATTCGCCAACGGGTCCACCGTGTGCGTTTTCCCAACGAATTTCTTTTCCAAAGAGTCTGGTATGATTGATTTCTTCAAAATCATGGTCTTCAGATGCCATCCAGTAAACGGGTACAAAATGATTGTTTGGATGCAACTGCTTCAATTCTTCTGCCAATCGAATGACATGTAAGATTTTATAAATGAAGTATATTGGTCCTGTCAACAAATTCAATTGATGTCCTGTAGTAACTGTAAAACTATTGTCTTTCAAAAGTGATTCAATATTCGAATTCACTTCATTTACTGAAGAAAAATCTTTGTATTGATTTGTTAATGCATTTACGAGAGTTGTTCGTTTATCTGCGTTAAAATAGGTTGATTTAGTTTGAATTTGTGCTGAAAATGCCTCTTTAGAAAATGGTGATGTAAGCAAATTAGAGAATCTTTCTTGATTGTATGTCAGTTCGTTAGACAAATCAGAAAACAATCCGCTTTTTTCGCGATGTATGGTGAATTTTTGCATGGTGTAAAGGTAGTTATTTTTGAGTGATGACAGAATTCAACAACAAAAAAGCGATTTAGAAAAATTTATCTAAATCGCTTTTTTAATTAATTATTCAAATGTAAGTCAAGTTACTTTTCTTTCACCACTTCCACCCATTTCCCAGGAGTTTTCGCACTGATTAAATGATCATACATCGCTTCAGAATAGCAAGTTGGCAAATAGAATTTTCCTAAATAAGTCGCATTTAACTGAATCAAGAATTTCTTGCTTTTGTTTGGTGCTAATTCGTAATAAGTGTAAACACGATCATCGCGAATGTCTTGGTATCTTGCTTGATTGGTTTCGTTCTCGCCATCCATTCTCGCATTGTGAATTTCCCAACCACTAGGGAAAATTTGCATCAAAGCCATTTCTTTGTACAAGCCTTTTTTACCAGGATTGTACACCGTTACTTCCGCTTTGAATTCCATTCCTTGCGTCAATTTATCAGGTTTGATATATCTTCCTGCCATATCTCGGTATTTGACCGTCAATTTCAAATTGTTTGATGCAGCAGATTGATCTCCAACCAATGGAATTCCTTCAACCATCACTTTTACATACAAGGTTGATTTACCTGTATTTTTTACCTTGAATGGCGCTTTCGATGAGAAATCACTGTCTGTGAATTTCAATTGTTGAATCGCTTTGGCGCTCGCCATCGGAATTTCCGCTCCATTTTTCACTTGGAACGAGAATTTAATCGCAGAACCTGCACCTTTCACTCCAGCATATTCGCACATCGCCAGTAAACTGTAAGCTGTTTCCTGCGTACTCATCCAACCGTCACCACTCAATTCCGTAGAAATTTCTTTGGCAATTTGAGAAGCTTTACTTTTTTGTCCAAGTAAAGCCAATGTTTCCAACATCATTGCGCGATCACGAGAATCTGATCCGTAAGTATATGACAATTCTTTGTAGGCAGTCACTGTAATCGGAAGTTTTGAAATCATTTGAACAGCTACTTCATTTTGTCCAATCAACTGATATGCAGCAGCCAAACGCCATTTTGCAGAACTAGTCAAATTTCGTTCTTCGCGTAATCTGTTCATCGCACCCAGTTCTGGTGTTGAATTTAAAGCCAACACAAACAAACGATATGCTTGAGTCATTTGATTCGCTTCGTTTCCGCGAGATGAAACATTCATGTTGTTTTGACTCGACCAATTTTTCGCTTCCATTTGCGCATATTTCACCCATCTGCGTTTCATGTCTGCAGGTAAATTGTATCCAGCTTTTTCAGCTTCGACCATGAAATGACCAGCATAATTGCTTCCCCATTCACTTTCAGAACCTTCGCCCGGCCAATAAGAGAATCCGCCATTGGACGTTTGAAACAATTGATAACGTTTCAATGCATTTTTGACATTTTTCGCTATTTTGTTTTGTTGAGCTTCATTTAAATCAGTCAATTTACTAAGGAAAAGTTGTGGAAAAACTGCAGAAGTTGTCTGTTCGATACATCCGTGTGGGTATTGAATCAAGTAATTTAACCTTCTTTCAAGTCCCATAGATGGCACATTCGACAATTCGACCGTCGCTTTGTTCGTTCCTAAAATCCCTTTGAATTTCAAGTCAGTATTCCAATCTTGTCCTGGTTCGATGGTCAAAGATGTTCCTTCTGTCACCACAGGATTTGGCGCTCGGACATCCAATTCTATTTCTTCAGTCGATTTTTCATTTCCACTGATTGCGGTGATTTTGATTTTTGCTATTCCCGTTTTCAGCGCGACTTTCAATTTGAAATTCAACACTTCGTCACCGATTTGCGCAAATTTGATCGATTGCGTTTTTTCTCCTTGAAGTACCACCAAATCATTCACTTCCACAGTCACTTTGACATCTTTGATGAATTTTTCCATCGCGAAAACATTCACAGGCAATGCTACTTCTTCTCCAGGACCTAAAACCCTTGGCAAAGTCGCTAAAATCATCAGCGGTTTTTTGACTGGAACTGTTTTTTCTGCTTGACCGTAAGCGCCATTGTCATGTGCAATTACCATGACACGAACCGAACCGACATAATTTGGAATCTCAATCGCATGAGTTCTTGTTTGTCCAGCTTCCACTGTGAACGGCCCGATGTATCTCACCATTGGTTTGAAACGATTTGCTTTCGGATTTTTTCCAGCATTTCCAGAACCGTCACCACCAATACTCAATAATTTATCCAATTTTCCAGCATAGGCACCAATTACTTGGTCGTACATGTCCCAGGTTTTCACACCCAAAGCTTCTTTGGCGTAGAAAGTGCTCCAAGGTTCAGGCGTTTTGAACGAGGTCAAATCCAATAAACCTTCATCTACAACAGCCAATGTATAAGTCATTTTTTTGCCATTTGCTTCTTTGATTTTTACACTTGCTGTTGTTTCAGGTTTCAATTCATCTGCCATCACAATTTGAGGGTAAATATGTGTATCAGGATCTTCGACCATGACTGGCACCACGCCATACATTCGAATTGGCAAGTCATTTTTCGTATTCGCATGCGGTTGAATGAGCGTTACATGCACATAAGCATTTGGCGACATTGCAGCCGTTGCTTGAAATTCATGCGTCGTTTCGCCTTTTTGTGTTTCAATCCAGAATTTTTGAATCACTTTTGTTCTTGTTTCGATACTAATCAACGCACGGCCCACATTTGGGGAAGGAAAAGAAACTTTGACCATATCGCCCACATTGTATTTTTCTTTGTCACAAGAAAAATTCAGCATGTTCGCATTTTCATTGTTTTTGCGGTTTGCTCTACTCCAATATGGCCAATCGACTGTGACAATTGTTCCAGTTTGGTGTTGACCTTCTAAATCAGTTACAGTCATCAAATATCTTCCATAATCAGGATATTTGATTTTGAAATTGAACGAACTTTTTCCATTTGGAGCGCTGATTAAAGTGTCTTGAACGACAATCGTTCCTGAACGACCAATGTAATTTGCCACATCTTCTTCACCTTGCTCATACCACCAACGCCATTGAATTTTGTAGATTTTAACCTGCAATTTTTTCGTACTTGTTAGGTTTCCATTTTCTGCAACTGTGACCACATCAAACTTGTAATTGTTTCCAGTTTCGAGTGAATTGTCGTAGCTTTTCGTTGCTGGCGCTTGAATTCCAACATAGGTTTTGAATGGAGAATATGGAATTGAAGTTCTATCGATACTAAAATCTCCGCCTTTTTCAAAAACTTTCGTGATGTAAGTTGCGCGCATCATTCCTGGTGCATTGTTTCCAATATTCAATTTAGTGTTGATCATGGCTTCTCCTTTGGCGTCCAAATTGCCTTCAAAAACAAATTCATCATTGGTATTATATTGACGAATCGGCGAATCAAACTCGTACTTTTTGAATTGATCAAAAGTGGTATTTGTTTGACTGATTTTGGCGTTAACAAGAACTTTCAAATTCTTTGCAACTGCGCCGTGTAACCATTTTACTGAAAGCAAGGAACTGTCTCTGTGCTTGGTGTGCTTTTCGTCTAAATAAATTTTCAAACGATTTGGTTTGATAGTTTCAACCTTCAGATTTTTAGAAAACGTGATATTTCCAACGCGAACATAAGCGGTATAATTTCCGGTTGGAGATTCTGTGCTCGTTTGCGCCCTGAAATCGTACATTCCATTCACGTGTTTCGTTTTGGTTATTTGATAAATAATTTGACCGTTTGGATCTTGCAGTTCAAATTTCACAGGGTGATTTTCTGGAATTTTGTGCAATTTATTTTCTAAGATAAATGTCAAGTACAATGAATCACCTGGACGCCAGACACCTCGTTCTCCGTAGATAAAGCCCTTGACACCTTTTTGAACCAATTCACCTTCTACATCAAACTTACTCAAGGAATTGGTGTATCCGTCGAGTAATTTCAAATAGCCACGTTGTTTGCCCAATTTGGCAATCATCAAGAACGGTTTTTCACTCAATTTGATGTCCAACATTCCATTGGCATCTGTCATTCCTGAAGCAATGAGTTGTTTTGAATAATCAAAATATTGCACTTCAGCATTTTGAATTGGTTTGGTTGTAATTAAATCATTTACAAATGCATGCGAAGTTTTGTCTTGGTCAAGTTTGAAAATCATTCCTAAATCTGACGCCAAAATGTTTCTGCTAACCGCTTTTCCGTTGTAGTAACTATTGTCACAAGCAGAGTAATCTTCTGAATAATAATCCCAAGTATCGTAGCCACCGTCAAAACCGTAACTGTTCCATAAATTCTCATTCCAATTTGGATCTTCCTCCTCTTGAGAACTTTCATATTCTTCGTTTTCATAAGAAGTTTCCTCCGCGTCTTCGTCAGATTCACAATCGCAAATCGCATCGCTTTTATTGAATTTGATACTGACCCGGTAAATTGCACCTGGATCTGGCTTGATTAATTTTTCCAAGTCAATTACGTGTTGCGTCCATTCTTTTAAATTGGCTTTTTTGTTATAGTCTAATCTGATTTTTTTCTCAGCGACAACTTTTCCGAAACGCGTCAATTCATCGTTTCCATCCAAATTATTTACTTGTAAAAAGTGATGAACGTTGGTTTCGTAGATTTTAATCACACGTACATCCACAGACTTCAAACTAATAGATTCAAATGGAAAAATCAATCCATTGGAACTTGGCAAAATACTTCCATTTCCTTTGAGTCGCACCAATGGTTTTGGTTCTTCGAAAGTAATGTAGGAGTAAAAATCCTCCAATTTTTTATATCCTTTGGCATTGCGAATCCCGTTGCTGATGGATAATTTCTTGGTGCCTAAATATCGTTTTGTAAAATATATATTCACCGTATTATAATCGACACTATAGGTCAATTTATCAATTCCTTCAATGGTGATAATTCCATTCAAATTTTGATTCGGATCGATTGGCTCACTGAATCTTACCTCAACATATTGCTCTTCGTTGTCGATTACTTTCGAACTCAAAATAAGAAAATCACCTAGTGCAGGAACTTCTATTTCTCTTTTCCCGCGACTGATGGATTCAATTGGCGTCCCATCCCAAGTAACAATTACTTTACTTGCTTTTTCAGTTCGAATAATACTGTCGAAAGTGAAATAGTATCGATTTTCGTCATAATAACTTTCGCTCAAAGTCAATTTCAACGGTTTTCCATCTTGCGTGGCGCGAATGGTTTGCTTCAATTTCGTTGTATCTTCAAAATCTGAAGTCATGATACTTCCTTCCAATTTTTGCCATTCAGAATAGTAATCATCGTAGCTTGATAGTCCGTTGGTTTCAACAAAAAGTGTCTGTTGAAAAGTTGAAAATTGAAATTTAAAATTCTCATAATTGTCTTTCACTTTGGCAACGCGTTCCAAGTCAAAATCAACCGTATAAAATTGATTGGCTGGTAGTGTTTCAAACGGAACAAATTCGATTACGCGATCGCTGATCCAAACGGCTCTACCTTCAACTGCAGGCTCGAAAGAAAAAATATCTTCCAATAAAGTTGAATCCGGCAAAGCGCCTTCTACCTCAGAATTGGTTGGCACTCCTTCAGCCAATTCGATTCTAATGTTCGATTTACGAGTAATCATTCCAGAGGAATATCCTGAAATATATTCACCATAAGCAGGGTCAATCTTGATAATTTCAGGACTGGAGCTACAACCCCAAAACGTAAGTCCAAGAACCAATAAAAGTGAATGAAGAATAATACGTTGTAATTTCATAATTTCAATATTTAAAGCAAAGATGATTTTTTATTTTCTATTTCATCGTCTGAATTGATAGCTTGCAGATTTTGATTTATTAAGCGTTGTGATTTTGATATTAATCGCTTGAAGCAATATCAGATTTCTGACGGAGTAGCACTTGAACAAACAATGGGTTCTGTTGATTTCTGTCGAGAGTGTGTTCAGCTTTGAGGTAGAAAACTTCTCTTTTTGGCAATAAATCGTTGATAAATTGTGTCAATTCTTCTTGATTTTTACCTTGAACAAGCGGTCGTGGCCTTTTCGCGTTGATCAATCGATGAACCAATTCTGGAACAGATCTTTGCAAATAAAACGTGGTGCCGATTTGATTCAATAGATTCATATTTTCACCATAACAAGGCATACCGCCTCCTGTCGCCAGAACTATGTTGTCTTGACTTCCCAGTTCAAGAATGAATTTCTCTTCCAATTTTCGAAAATGTGCTTCACCAAATTGACTAAAAATGTCTTTGATTTTTAATTTATATTTCGCTTCAATGGCATCGTCAGCATCGACAAATTGGTAATTCAATTGTTTGGCTAATTTCCTACCCAAAGTGGATTTTCCAGAGCCCATAAAACCGATCAAAATGATTACTGCCATTGAAAGTAAAAGTAAGTATTTTCGATTTAGAAATACAATCTAATAAACTAAAAAAACAGTGAATTATCAACATCTAATAAACTTGATTTTTGATGGTTGCGTTTTTGGAATATCGCTATATTCCGATATTGCGAATTATGCGCATTTGAACTGATTGACTAGAAACCTAAATCTTTGTATTTCCAAAAAGCGGCTGTGTATCTACATTTTGGAATATCGCCATATTCCGATATTGCGAAATTGATACTAATAGCGCAAATGCGTTAAATTTAGTTCTTTAGACAGTTTTTCATGTTTACAAATGGCAAAATTTTTACATTTGTCAGGTATTGTTAGCTTTTTCCTATGAAGTATATTTTTCTTTTTTTATTGATCTTATCAACCCAAATTTGCTCAAGTCAGGTTAGGGAAAGCGCTAAAACGCCAAAGAAAATTGACATTGTTCCCTCACTCAGCATCAACAATGATTTCAATCTGCAAGATTATATGGTTGGTTTGTCTGCTGGTATTGAAGATTTAGGCTTTGAATGGGGGGCTCGCGTTGGATTCAATTTGAGACCGTTTTATAAAAAAGTGCAAATCAAGTCGGAAAATAATATCGTGAGACAATACCGCGAACAGAAATATTTGATTTCCTTAGATCTCGATAAGCGATTTTTGCATTTTGATGTTTTTGGCTACAAATTGCAACTTTTTGCGGGTGTTAGAACTGGTTTACTTTTAGGAAATTACAAAGGAACCAAAATCGATGCTGACAAATTTTTTGTTGCTGCACCATTCGGAGGTTTGTGCTTAAATTTCAATGATGTAGGATATTTAAAATTGGGATATATGCAGTTTAACGATCACCTAACAAATGTATCCGACAGCAAAATCATGTTGACAGGAATTATTAATTTGTAAACTTTCGATGATGATAAAATATTTTATGTGTTTAATTTTGATTTCTACAGGAATTACTTTTTTCACTAGTTGCAACAAAACAGATCCAAATTGTCAAATTTCAACTTCTTGCAACACTGAAAAAATTGACAGCGGTGATGTAACAATCAATATTTCATACGAAGCGGGTCAACCTGGAGTTCCAGTAATTCTGTATGAAGGATATGTGGAAGACAATGTGATACTTTGGAGCGACACTTTATATCAAAGCAATATTACATTTTATTTGCCGGTTGGAAAAAGATATGCAGCAGAAGCGTATTATGTAACTTCAAATCAAACGATTGTTGCATTAGACGGTATCAAATTCAAGGACAATACCAATGAGGAATGCAATACAACTTGTTATCAATTCCCCACGGTAAGTTTGGATTGCGAAAAATTATAGGTTTTATTTTCCAATCACTTCGAATTCAATTTCCTGCATAATTCCATTTTCATCCACGAGCATCAATTTGTGTAATCCAACTGACGGATTTAATGACAATTGGTGAATTTCTTTCGTTTCTCCGATATAATTATCGTCTAGATGCCAATAGATTTTAGTTTTCATGTTGCGATGTGTCGCCTCAAAAATCGTTCGACCTTGTTTTCCATCAATCTCGATAGGAACATAGATTTTACTCTTATTCTTCGGATAAATAATTCCGATTGCTTTGTCTGAAATCTTAGACAAACATTCGGGTTTATATTCTGGCAATGTCCTGTAATTCGGATAATTGAACTTGTAATATTTCTCAATAATTGATGGCAACACAAACCATTTTTCGTGTTTCATGTTGAACACATTTTCGCAATCGCTGTCCACGCGTTGATTGGTCGTTTTGCTCAAATGAATCAATTGGTGATAGGGACATGCTTTCGAATCTAAACTCGTTTTTGGAATCAAGCGCCAATCTTTTTGAACGCAAAAGCTTGACGCTCTGTGACCACTTTCATGACAAATCGGAACCATCACCATGGAATTCTTGGGTGCTTTGAACCATTTTTCTGAGGTAGGCAATTGTCTGAAAACATCAAACATCAAGGGTGCTGCAGCGCTGATTCCTGTCAAACCTGGCCGTCCTTCACCGTCCGCATTTCCAACCCAAACAGCAACCACATAATCAGGAGTGATTCCAATTGCCCAAGCGTCGCGAAAACCAAAACTTGTGCCTGTTTTCCAAGCGATTTTTTGAGAAGAACTGAATGTACGCCAATTGTTGTCTTCGTCTGGTCGATTCACTTCTACCATCGCATCAAAAGTGCTATAAATACATCCTCGATCGGTGATTTTTTTGGTTTTTTTTGGATAATTTTTGATTTCTTCGGCTGACTTTTTGGTCAACACACAAGGCATCGTGTATCCAAATTTCAATTCTTGCGCCATTTGTGTGTAGGCTGAACTCAACTCAAACAATTTCGCTTCAGCACCTCCAAGAATGAGCGATAATCCATAATGTCGCGAAGGTTTGGTTAAAGTGGTCATTCCATACTTTTTCAAATCTTCGTAAAATTTCGTCAAGCCATATTGGTTCAACAAATGCACCATCGGAATATTTAAACTACGCGAAAGTGCTTTACTCGCAGGCAGCGCGCCGTCATATTGTCCTGAAAAATTTTTCGGTGTAAAACTTCCAAATTGGGAAGGAATATCTGTGACCAACATATCAGGCGTCAAAATACCGTCTTCCAAACTTTTGGCGTACAAAAATGGTTTCAAAATACTTCCAGTACTTCTCGGTGCTTGAATACAATTCACATCACTCGAATTTTCGACGTCTTCTGTTTTTGTATTTCCTACATAAGCCAAAACTTCACCCGTTTTCACAGATGTAATCATAATTGCGCCGTTCATAATCTGATTTTCAGACAACAATTCATGGTGAATTTGCAATTGCAACATGGCTTTTTCTTGCAGATTTTGGTCTAATGAGCATTCAATCAATTGCCCTTTTTTGCCTTCTTGGATAAATTTTTCCAGTAAGTGCGGCGCTAATTGAGGCAATCGCAAAGGTTTGTCAGGCAAAGGTTCAGAAATCGCCAATTCAAAAGTGGTGGCGTCAATCACCTTTTTGTCATACAATTGCTTGAGTAATCGATTGCGTTTATCAAGCAATAAATCGTGATTTTTCCCCGGATAAATCAGTCCCGGTGCATTGGGGAGAACTGCTAACGTTGCATTTTCTGCCCAACTTAAATTGGCAGCCGAACGACCAAAAAATCGCCAAGATGCAGTTTCTAAACCAACTACATTGCTCCCAAACGGCGCGTGCGAAGCATACAAACCAAGAATTTCGTCCTTCGAATAGCGAATTTCTATCCTCAACGCAAGCAACATTTCTACAATTTTTTCACTGTAGGTTCTAGCTGGATTTTTGCGCATCACGCGTGCCAATTGCATCGTAATCGTACTTCCACCGCTGACTACTTTTTTGCTTTTGAAATTTTGCACCAATGCGCGACCAATTCCTTTGGCGCTGATTCCGATGTGGGTGTAGAAATTTTTATCTTCAAATTCGATCAAACAAGCGGCAAATTTAGGTGGAACGTCCAGTTTTTCAGGAAATCTCCATTGACCGTCATCGGCGATTTTCGCTCCTAACAAGTTGCCATTTCGATCTAAAAGTACAGTTGAAGTGCGGTCTTCAAATAAATTTGTCGGCAAACAAAAGATAAACCACAACAAGAAAATCGGAAATCCGAAGACAACCAATCGTTTTTTGAACTTTCTTGTCCAAATCTTAAATGTGTGAAAACCTCTTTTGATCATGATTCCAAAAGTAAAAGTTTAGTTTGACAATACGTGTATCGTTTTATTATTCGCAAGGATTTTTTGAAAAAGTGTTTTGATTTAAAAATTAAGCAGATTTCTCCTCAACGAAAATTTTGTTTGCTTTTCACTTGTGTATTCTAGCTATTATTGGAATTTGACTTATATTTGATTAAATATTTCCCTGTCAATGTGCTCTTTTAATTTGCGTTTAATTACTCTGTTTTTGATTTGCTTTCTTCCTGTAAAAGGGATTAGTCAGCAATACAATTTCAGGAATTTTTCGGTAAAAGATGGTGTGGCACAATCCCAAGTCTATGCGATTCACCAAGATTTTAGAGGTTATCTTTGGCTTGGAACGCGTGGCGGTGGAATTTCGAGATTCGATGGAACCGATTTCAAAACTTTCACTGAAAAAGATGGATTGGTCAACAACTACATTTACACCATTCAAGAAGATTCAAAACATACAATCTGGATTGGGACAAACAACGGATTGTCGGCCTACAACGGAAATCATTGCGAGAATTTCCTTCCTCCAAACACCCAGTCTCAATGGATGATATTGGATTTAGCCTTCGATAAAAACGGAGACAAATGGCTGGCAACCAATCAAGGTGTAAAATGTCTGAAAGGCAAAAACTTCATTGACATTTCGAGTAAATTGGGATTGAAAGCGGAAATGATTAACACCATTTTAGTAGATTCAAAAGGAACAATTTGGTTTGGCACTGGTGAAGGATTGTTTTCAATCACAACCAAAAATGGCCAATTTAAATTGACAGATTACAGCGCAAAATCTCGCTATATGCGAAACGCGATTACCAAAATTCGCGAAGACAAAAGCGGAAATTTGTGGATTGGAACTTATGGCGACGGCATGTATTGTTATGCGAAAAATCAATTTTTCAGAATCGATTTACAATTGGAATTGTATCGTCAAACAGTGCTTGATATTTTCTTCGATAAAAACAAAAATCTTTGGATTGGAACTTTAAATCAAGGCGTTGCGCAATACAATACACAATGTAAAAACTTCACTTGGTTGAGCGAAAATGAAGGATTGAGCAACAATCATGTGCGCAGTATTATCCAAGATCGAAGTGGCAATTTTTGGTTTGGAACTTCTGGTGGCGGTGTTTGTAATTATTTTGGGAAACAATTTACCAATTACGACAAATCAAATGGATTGGGCGGAAATTTCATTTACAGCATTTTCCGCGATTCGAAGAACAATTTGTGGATTGGAACTTCGCAAAAAGGACTGAGCAAAATGACCGAAAATGGTTTCCGAAATTTTGACGCTTCCAACGGTTTTCAGGACGTCAAAGTGAAAGCCATTCAAGAAGATCTAAACGGAAATTTGTATTTCGGAACTGACGGTCAAGGCGTGTATAGATTTGATGGCGCGCAATTTTCGATTGTTCCCGGATTGGAGAAAAAGTACGTTCGTTCTATCGTCAAAGATTTGAATGGCGATTTATGGATTGCCACAGCGGGAACTGGAATTCACAAATTGAGCTTTTCAGCCGGAAACGAGACAATTCAAACTTTCACCGTTGCCAATGGACTTTTAGCCAATCGATTGACAGTTTTACACCTTGACAAAAAAGGTAGAATTTGGTACGGAACAGAAAATCATGGTGTTGGAATCATTGAAAACAATGTACCACAAAAAAGATTTTTCAGACAGCAAGAAGGATTGCCGTCCAACGCCATTCGTTCGTTTGCAGAAGACAAAAACGGAACTTTGTGGATTGGAACTGCAGGTTCTGGAATCGCCTCTTTGAATTTGTATGCGCCCAAAAACCAGGCAAATATTCAGAAATACAATTACGAAAATGGATTGAATTCATCCAATATTTATTTATTGACCATTGATTCCAAAAACAATTTAATTGCAGGTTCTGAAAGTGGATTAGATTACATCACACTCAACAAACAACGCACCATTTCAAGTGTGAAACATTACAGCAAAGGCGATGGTTTCACTGGCGTTGAGACTTGTCAGAATTCGGTTTTCAACGACCAAGACGGAACTATTTGGTTTGGAACCATCAACGGATTATCGAAATACAATCCTTCGAATGCGGTAAAAAATAACCAAGAACCAATCACGAATATTTTAGACGTCAAATTGTTCTACAAAAGTATTTCCAGTGGACCTTATAAATACTTGGTTGGAAATTGGAATCAAGTCAATGATTTGGTTTTGCCTTACGATCAAAATCACTTGAGTTTTGATTTTTTCGCCATCAATTTCAGCAATCCTGAAAGTGTAAAATACAAATGGAAATTGGCAGGATTTGATGAAAATTGGTCGCCAGCATCGACGGAACACAACATCGTTTATTCGAATATCAGTCCCGGAAAATACATTTTTCTCGTGAAAGCTTGCAACGAAGACGGTATTTGGAATAAAGTTCCTCAAAAAATCAGATTCGAAATCAAAGCACCGTTTTGGTTACAATGGTGGTTTATCACGTTGGAAATCATTGTTTTTATTGCGCTGATTTTTGGCGTTTTCAGATTTCAAGTCAATCGGATTCGAAAGAAATCTAGAGAAATGCAGAAACAGCTGCAAATGGCGAAGGAAATTGTAGAATTGGAGCAAAAAACCTTGCGTTTACAAATGAATCCGCATTTTATTTTCAACGCTTTGAATTCGATTCAATCCAATATTGGAACGGGAAATGAAAAAGAAGCGCGCTATTATTTGGCGAAATTCTCTAGATTGATGCGACAAATATTGGACAACTCGAGAAATCCTGTCATCACTTTGGAGGAAGAAGTGCAAACGCTCGAAAATTATTTGTTGATTGAAAAATTTTGTAACGGCGATCGTTTTGATTATCAAATCAATGTGGATTTAAATTTGGAAGCAGATTTCATACAAATTCCGCCGATGTTGTTGCAACCATTTGTCGAAAATGCCATCAAACACGGATTCAAACAAAAAGATGCATCAAATGAAAACAATCAACGCGGGCTGATCATCGTCGATTTCAAGGAAAAAGGAAATATCTTGGAATGCTCCGTAACTGACAACGGAATCGGACGTGAAAAGGCCAATGAACTGAATCAATTGAGCAAAGAAACCTATCACAAATCGACTGCTTTGTTGGTGACACAAGAAAGATTGGATTTATTGAATGAAAATGAAAACTTTCAATCGTTAGAAATGATAGATTTGTATGACGAAAACGGAGTTGCAACGGGCACGAAAGTGATGTTGAGATTGAAAATCGGATAAAAGAACAACAAAATGATCAAGGCGATAATAATAGACGACATGGAGCAAGCGCGCGTGACTTTCAAAAAAGATTTGGAAGCGTATGCGAAAGATGTCGAAGTGATTGCGGAAGCTGGCGGTGTGATTGAAGGCGCCAAATTATTGCGTCAATTGAAACCAGATATTTTGTTTTTAGACATTCAAATGCAAGATGGTAGCGGATTTGATTTGCTAGACGTTTTGGCGGATATTCCTTTTAAAATCATATTTATTACAGCTTCTGATGCCCATGCGATCAAAGCGTTTCGCTATGCGGCGATTGATTATTTATTGAAACCAGTCGATCCAGATGAATTGGTCAGAGCCATGGACAGATTTCGCCAAACACAAATCAATGAAAACGACAAATATAAATTGCTCAATGATTCGCTGAAAAATCACCACAAACCGAATGAAAGATTGGCATTGCACTCGCAAGACAAGATAAATATTGTCCACATTGCAGACATCGTCAAATGTGAAAGCAGTGTCAATTACACCACCTTCTTTTTCAAAGATGGCAAAAAACTGATGGTGACGCGTACTTTGAAAGATTTCGAAGATTTATTGAGCGACCAAGGGTTTTACCGCGTGCATCAATCGCACCTCATCAATACCAAATACATCAAAGAATTCGTCAAAACCGAAGGCGGACACATCATTCTCCAAGACGGAAGTCTCGTCCCAGTTTCCACCAGAAAACGTCCGGAAGTCATCAAAATGCTTGAAGAACTTTAGGGTTTTCAGGTTTAGTGATTAATTCCACAGTTGTAACAGAAGGAGAAACAGAGGGAGAAACAGAAGGAGAATGAGAGTGAAAATGATGAGAGCGTTGACACGCTACTTAACTTTCCCTTGTTAATCCATTTTTCTTTTTCTAAATTCAGCAAGCCAAAAAAGATTTACTTTTATCCAAATTCTTGTAAATATGCTGAAATTAGAAGCTATTTCTAAATCATTTTATCAAAAATTAGCGCTCGACGAGGTTTCATTGAACTTGGAAGAAGGCGAAATTTTTGGACTTTTGGGACCAAACGGTGCTGGAAAAACAACGCTTATTCGAATCATCAATCGCATTGTGGAGCAAGACAAAGGTGTCGTGCGTTTCAAAAATGAATTGATGAACGACAAACATTTGGCGCAAATTGGTTATTTACCAGAAGAGCGCGGTTTGTATCGCACAATGACCGTTTACGATCACGCATTGTTTCTAGGAAGATTGCGCGGAATGAGCAAAAATGATGTAAATACCAATTTCAATTATTGGGTCGATAAATTCGAAATTGGCGATTGGCGCAAAAAACGCATTGAGGAATTATCCAAAGGTATGGCGCAAAAAGTGCAATTTATTTGTACTGTTTTACATCAACCACAATTGTTGATTTTAGACGAACCTTTCAGCGGATTTGATCCGATCAATGTGGAATTGATTCAACAAGAATTGAAAGAAATGAAAGCGCAAGGAAAAACCATCATGCTTTCGAGCCACAACATGAAAAGTGTGGAGGAAATTTGTGACCGAGTGGCGCTGATCCATCAATCAAAAAAGATTTTAGAAGGACGCGTTTCACAAATTCGTGAATCGAGAAAAGACGGAAATTTCGCAGTTCGTTTTTCTGGGAGCATGATTGCGTTTGTCAATGCTTTGTGGACAGGTTTTGAATTGGTGGACAAAGAAATTTTGGGCGACAATCGTTTTGTGGCTTATGTCAAAATGCGCGGAGAGAACAATTTCCAAGATTTATTGCAGGTTCTACTCGGACAAATTCAAATTGAAGCGGCTTGGGAAGTTTTGCCGAGCATGCAAGAAGTTTTCATTCAAGAAATCAATCACTCAAACCAAACACAAGATGAAAAATAGTTGGATCATTGCACTGCGTGAATTGAAAGAGCGCATGCGTTCAAAATCATTTATCGCCATGGCCATTGTTGGCCCGTTGTTGGTTTTGGGAATCACTTACATGCTTTTTGCCTTGGGCGGAAAAAATAAAACCCATTGGAACGTTTTAATTACAGATCCAAATGCAATCATGCAAGCCAAAATCATGGCGCAAGAAGATGCTACGGTTTCTTACGATTTTGCAAACGATTACATCGAAATAGAAGATTTTGCCAACAATCCGCGTTTTCAGAAATACGATGCGATGTTGGAAGTGAACGAAAAAATCTTGAACAACAAAACGGCTTTTCTTTTTTACCGCGAAAAACCTTCCATGCAAATGGCAACGCGCGTGCAATATCAGTTTGAAAGACGTTTGGAAGAATTGATGATTGCGCAATTTACCTCGCTTTCAGTTTCAGATTTCAGAAAAATCAAACAACCGATCAACGTGGCGATGCGCAATGTGTATGATCCACGTGATGAAGCGTCAGACATGAGTGGCTGGGTTGGATTCTTTTTTGGCGGCGTAATTTTATTGTTTATTTTCTTGTTCGGAATGACGATTTTGCGCAGTATTTCTAAAGAAAAATCAAACCGCATTGTGGAAGTTTTATTGGCTTCAGTGAAACCGAGACAATTGATGCTGGGAAAAATCATGGGCATCGGAATTGCCGCCTTTCTGCAATTTGCTTTGTGGATTTTATTCGTCGGAATTGGATTGTATGTCATGCGCGAAACTTTATTCCCCGATTTGTTGGACGCTTCTAAAATGGATGTCGTGCAAATGACCGAGGCGATGAAAAACCAAACCTTGCAAGAACAAATGCTTTCTGCCAAAGAATACAACCAATTTGTTGAATTGATATACGAGCGCATTCGTTTTGGAAATATGTTGGGCTATTTTGCGCTGTTCTTGGCTGTTGGATATTTGTTTTACGGAACATTTTTCGCTGCTTTGGGCGCTGTTTCAGGTTCAGAAAGCGATGGACAACAATTTGTCATTCCATTGATCGCATTGCTGTTTTTGGCTTTGTATGCAGGACATTATGCGTTGAACAATCCAACGGCTGAACTGACAAGTTGGTTTTCTTACATTCCATTTACATCGCCAGTGGTGTGCATGGTCAAATTGGCGCAAGGTTATCCCGAAGGGCAAGGTTATTTGATTTATGTTTCTTTCTTGATTTTGCTTGTCAGTGCGATGCTCGTACTTTGGGCTGCAGGAAGATTGTATAAAAACGGCATTTTACAATTCGGCCATCGTTTGGGTTTCAAGCAACTTTTTAAATGGATTTCGCGGGCTTAAGGAAATAAGCTTTCTACTCGACCACCAACAATTTCCCATAATCTTTGGTGCCATTGCTGCTCTCAAAAGCATAATGGTAAACGCCCTGCGCCAAAATTTCATCGAGCGTATATTGCGTGTACATATCGGAAAACGCAATTTTCTTCACCAAACGCCCTGCGCTGTCGTACAAAGTAAGCGTGGCTGTTGTTTGCCCATGAAGCACCACGGTGAATTGTGCCGGATTTGTATTGCTGCTTGGGTTGTTGACTAAAGTAACTGCATCGTCATACTCAAACGCGCCAATGCAGCAAGTGTCGCACTCGTAAACTTTGAAGGAGTCGAAGTAGTATTGTGCAAAAACATGTTCGATACCTACGTCCTGTATATACTCTAATTTTATTTCACTAGTATCCCTAAAAGCACCAATTGCGAAAAAACTTTCTCCACCTTTTGGTAAAAAGCAAGCGGTGAGCTTCATCCAGTGTGTTGTATCTCGCAGTACAGTGTCTCCCGTGTAAATCGGAATAACATCGTTAAGATTGATAAACGGTGAAACTGGTTGAAAAATTGAATCCATTTCTTGCATTAAAATCATATCAAATGCGTTTGTGAAAGCAGCATTTTTATCAGCGATTGTTGTACTCACAAAAAATTCTATTTTATGAGGAACCGGTTTTAATTGTGCTATGAATGAACCCGCTACAGGCTCCCTGTACTGTTGAAATCCCAAATCACCACCCCAGAAATAAGACATGAAATTTCTAGGTTTATCTACACCAACAATGTCTGCATGAAGATAGCCACCGCCGGATTCAGGCATTTGATATCCCCAAACACTTGGTATGGTTACTATTAAGTTTGAGGAGCAGACATTGAAATAATCTGTGCTAGTCATACCATATCTCCACCATCCAATTGCTCTAGTTACTTGCCCTCCATCATCTGGACATGTATCATAAATCTCAATATCCGGGTTAACAACCAAATTTGTTTGACAAAATACTTCGCTAGAAAAAAAGATAATTTCTAGAAACAGAATTAATGTAAATGGTATGTATCTCAATCTTCCAATTTTGATTAAAATTAAGATTTTATTTTTAAAGAGTCAAGACAGATTAATTCATTAAATGGTGAAGTGAATCAATCCATTGGTGAAATCAGGCAAATTTTGAGAAAAAATAAATGATTTAAAAAGTTTAAACTTTATTTTCGTACCTTAACATTCAAATGAAAACAGATTCCTTACATAGCGATTATTCCAAACGGGTTGCGGTCATTGATTTGGGCACAAACACCTTTAATTTATTGATTGCAGATGTTTTTGTGGCTACATTCGACGTCATTCATTCTGAAAAAGAAGGCGTTGCGTTGGGCATGGGTGGAATCAATCAAGGAATCATTGCTTCAGATGCATTTCAGCGCGGATTGTTGGCAATCAAACGATTTGCTCAAAAATGTGCTTCTTTTCAAGTCGAAGAAATTCGAGCTTTTGGTACTTCTGCCTTGCGCGGAGCGAAAAACAGCGACGATTTTTTGCGCGAAATCAAAAATCAAACGCAAATTGACATTCAAATTATTTCAGGAGAAGACGAAGCGACTTTGATTTACCGCGGTGTAAAATGGTCGTACGATTTCAACGAGCGCGCAGCGATCATGGATATCGGCGGCGGAAGTACGGAATTTATTATCGCGAATGCTGATGGAATTGAAGATAAAGTAAGTCTCGACATTGGTGTTTCAAGAATTTTTCAAGATTTAATTTTGCACGATCCGCTGACGAAAGACGATATTTTGAAAGTCGAAAATTGGTTGCAAGCGCGTTCCAAAGATTTTTTCAAAAACCAACAATGCGACATTCTCATTGGTGCTTCAGGAAGTATTGAGACTTTCCACGAAATGATTCACGACGCACCTTTTCCAATTGGAATCGCTTCGCAAGAAATCCAAATGGAAGATTTGAACCGAATTTTAGATTGGATTTTGGAATCAAATCAGCAAGAACGCGACGAACATCCGTTCATTATTCCCATCAGAAGAAAAATGGCGCCGATTGCAGCCATCAAAACCCGCTGGGTGATGAAAAATCTAGCGTCTAAACGTGTTTTTGTTTCACCATGTTCACTTAAAGAAGGGGGATTATTTTAAAATAATATTCGATTTTTTTCTGACTTTAAGCCATGAAATCCAAGCAAAAAGTGCAATAATTGTATAAACAATTGACAATATTGATGTCAAATACAATTCTCTCGTAGCGTATAAATAAATGGAAATCAAGTCGACAATGATTAAATAAACCCAACCTTCATGCACTTTCTTGGTGATCATCAACGTTGCAGAAAGTGCAAACGAAGTCACAAATGCATCCAAAAAAGGCGAAGCTTGATCGGTATTGTATTTGAAATATAATCCCAATGACATAGTCAAAACGCAACTGACAATCACGTTAAGTAAATTCAATTTGATGCCCCAAGTTTTTATTTCTTCCTTTTCATTTGCACTTTTATGCCAAAAAATCCAGCCTAAAATTCCCATTCCGAAATAGAAAGTTTGCAAGAAAGTTTCGATATATAATTTTGAGAAAAAGCAAATGTAAACGTACAAAGCAGAACTGATTAATGCGAAAAGCCAACAAAGAATCAGTCTTTTAGCCGCCAAAACGACATACAAGACAGAAGTGAAAACTGCCAACCATTCCCAAACCGAAGTTTGATATACGCCTTTTAAAAACAGTTGAAGAAATGTTTGCACCTGATAAAATTAATGAATCGGCTCCGACAAATCTGGATTTGCCATGAAAGTATAATCAGTCAAAGTCCTCAAAAACGCAATGATTTTCAGTTTTTCGTCCGCCGTCAAAGGAATACCTGATGCTAAAGATGGATCCAAGGTTGAAGAACTTTGAATTCCAGTGGCATAATGATCCAAAACTTGCGACAATGTGAAATACCTGCCATCGTGCATGTAAGGATAAGTCAATTGGACATTTCTTAACGAAGGCACTTTGAATTTGCCATTATCAGCTGCATTTTGCGTAATCATTCCGCGACCAAGGTCTGTAAATGTTGCATCTATTCCATTATTTCTATAACTGAAATCTGTAAATAAAGGTTCAGTATGACAAGTAGCGCATTTGGCTTGAAACAAAGAATAACCAGCATTTTCATCAGCCGTGAATGTGTAAGTTCCCTTTTTGAATTTATCGTATTTGGAATCATCAGAAATCAACATCGCCATGTATTGCGCAAGTGCTTGCAACATTTTTTGATCGGTGATACTATCAACGTCATAGGCTAATTTGAATTTATTCCTATATGCGCTATTCGCATTTAATTTCCCAACAACGTTCAAAATAGATTCATGCATCTCCAAAGGATTCGTGATTGGACCAACTGAAAACGTTTCTATATTTACAATTCCTCCGTCCCACATAAATGTTGGATACCAAGCTAAATTAGACAAAGCAGGAGAATTTCTTACACCCAAAGTTCCATTCACTCCAGCACTAAATGCCACATTGTGATCTGAAAAAGCATGTGTCTGCGCATGGCAAGAGGCACAAGAAATAGAATTATCTAAAGATAAAATAGAATCGTAGAATAAATCTCTTCCCAAAGAAAATCTCAATTTAGTTTGAGAGTTGTTTTCAAAAGTATAATGTGGTTCAGGAAAATAGCTCGGTTTTTTAAATCCCCAATCGTCGACGGGAACAATTTCATTCTCTTTTTTACATGAAAAAAGCACGAAAACCAATATAATTGAACAAAAAAATCTCATACCGCTAAACAGTTTCATTATTTGAAAAGTTTGAATAGGCGTTGAAATTAGTGAAAAAACCACAAAGACCTATTTCTAAATCTTTGTGGTTATTGCATTCTTAAAACAAAATCTTAATTGTGAACGTGTTCGAATTCAATTCCATTTACAAAATCATTTGCCATGGTTTTTGCACCTGATCCAGGCATGTGAATGGTATTCGTTGTATTAACACTTCCTGCAGTGTTCCAAAGTTTATCAGGAAAAACAAGCATACTAATTTCACTTTCATGACTTGACGAAACAACTAAATCCGTTGAAACTGAATTAAAAACAACATTTTTAGTTGACAAGGTACTGTTTGCTCCAGTAAACCCACCTAAATGGAAAGAATATGATCCAGTCGTAGAATTCGCAGATAAACCTTCTGCTTTCAAGAAAATATAACCAGAATTCCAACTCCAAAACATGTCTTTGGCAATTGATAAAGCTCCAGTTTGAGCACCAGAAATATTTCTTGTACTGTCAACACCGAAAGTATATGACAATTCTGTGTACGTGCCAACAGGAACGTTTGACATCAACAATTTAGTTGAACTTTCATTCTCTACATCAACTAAAAAGTAACTTTCAGGGTGTGTCCACCAAGTTCCATCCGCCTTTTTCAATTTCAAGTTTGAAATGTAATATTTCATGGTTGTGAAATTCAAAGTATCGTTTGTAACAGGATGAATATATTCCATATTCAATGTGAAATTGGCTGATAAATCCACCCATTTGTGTTCAAAATTTACAGTTACACTTCCTGTTGTGGCAGTTGGTTCGGGGGTTACTTCTTTTTTACAAGATGTAAAAGTTAAACCTGCGATTGCCAATGCAATCAATGAGAATTTTTTATATTGAGCTAAAGTTTTCATTCTAAATAATTTTTTTTTTGTAAAATAAAGTCAAATTTCACAACGATACAAATGATTTCGCAATTACTTTTATTAACAAACGTATAAATTTGAATATAAGACAAGTGAAATAAAATAATTTCAAAATTAAATTACAAATTGAATCAAAAAATTAAAATTATATTCAAAAGTCTAAAAAAAATCAAGTATTGAATAATTCGTATTTTTACGCATGATTCAGCAGTTTTTAAAGGAAGGAAGTATCTACACTTTGTCGAATTTTGCGACAAAAGGCATTTCACTTTTGCTGATTCCATTTTATACCGCTTACTTCTCTCCTGCTGATTATGGAATTTTAGATTATTTATCCGTTTTGTCTGGTGTCATCAATGCCATTTTTAGTTTGCAAATTGCACAAGGCGTTTCAAGGTATTTGGGCGATGATTCTCTTTCAGAATTGGAAAAAAGAAAATTGGGCGCAACAGGAATCAATGCGATTTTTATAGTCTATTTTCTCACGGCAGTTTTCCTTTTATTAACGCAACATTTTTGGAAAACAATCAGCGAAACTTCAAGTAATGAATTTACGGATAGCATTTTCCAATTGATGATTATCAATACATGTATCAACGCGCTTTTCTTTCAATTGGGCATTCACTTGCGCTTCAGACGAAAAACGGTCGCTTTTGCTTGGTTGAGTTTCATTCAATCGCTGGCAAATATTGCCTTGATATTGACTTTTGTGATTTACGGTCAAATGGGAATTGAAGCGATTTATTGGGCTTCGACCATCATTGCGCCATTTATCGTTGGATTTCAATTGTATTTGTTGCGAAAAGAATATCTTTTTTACCTTGGTTGGAAAGAACTTAAAATGATTTTGCAATTTTCGATTCCGCTAATACCTGCTGCTTTGGCGATGTTGGCTTTGGACATCACCGACCGATTCGTGATTGCACAAAAAATTTCTTTGAACGAACTTGGCGTTTACAGCTTAGGCGCTAAATTTCCTTCAGTTTTAACTTTATTGATTTCTAGTTTTAGCATGGCATTGGCGCCAATTGTGATTGAAAACTATAAACTTGAATCCACCAAAGTCAAACTTCAAAACCTCGTTCGAAATTATTTCATCATCGGCGGAATCTTGGTTTTCATTCTTGCACTTTTTTCGCAGGAAACAATACTCGTTTTCACCAACTCAAATTATTTTGAAGCGCACAAAATCATGCCTTTACTTTATTTAATCGCATTTATTAATGGAATTTCCATGTTTTCATTAGGTATTTTCTTGAGCAATAAAACTTACATTCAGTCTATCATAAATACGCTCGCGGCAGTTTTGAATTTACTGCTCAATCTTTGGCTTGTTCCGATCTACGGCATTTTAGGCGCAGCGATTTCAACTTTGATTGCGATTTCACTCAATGTGATTTTGTTGTTCTTTTTTAGTACGCGGTTTTATAAATTTATCTCCTTTTCATCAATTGCTTTTTATTTGTTGGCTTTGACCAGCATCATCGGATTGGTTAGTTTGATTGCCTACATCAAAGTAGATTTTTACTTGCTTTTGGTTTTCAAAATCTTAATTTCATTGGTTTTGATTTACTTCCTTTGGAAACATTTTCAAAAAAATATTCGACATGGAATCTCAAAATAGACCCAAAATCACGCAAGTGCTTTACTCCGGAAAAGGCGGAAATGGAAGTGTAGTGCAATCTTTGGTCGAAGGTGATACTGAAAATCAATTTCAACAGCAATTCATTTATTTTGGAATTGAAAATTTAGACCTAGATTACAAAGCATTTTGTGAAAAGAATCAAATTCCATTCGAAACCATTTTAAAGCAAAAAGGAAAACATTTTTCAAGTTGGAAATTGTACTTAAAAAGCTTGAAACAACAAAAACCTGATTTCATTTTTCTGCATTCCATGACTTTGATTGTACCCACAATTTGGTATTGTTGGTTTCACAAAGCAAAATGCATCGCAGTGGAACATCAAAGCAATCAAGCAAAGCGCAAAAGCGAATGGATTTGGTCTTTTTTGGCGGTGATTTTTTGCAGCAGAATTGTTTATTTGACTGAAAACTATCAATCTGAAGTAAAACGCAATATCGGAATATTGCGATATTCCAAAAAGTCGGTGGTAATTGCGAATGGCATCAATACCGACTATTTCAAACCAACTATCGAAACTGAAGAAAAATCTACTTTCAAAATTGGAATGGCAAGCAGGATCAATTCACTGCGCGATCACCGAACATTGATTCAAGCATTTGAAAAGTTGAACCATGAAATGCTAAATCTAGAATTGCATATCGCAGGAGCTGGCGAAGGTCTTGAAGCTTTGCAACATCTTGTCAATCAATCGATCGTCAAAGAAAAAATCAAATTACTTGGAAATTTGAATCATAAGGAAATGTTGGCTTTTTATCAATCTTTACAACTTTATATTCACAGTAGTTTGGCCGAAACGCAAAGCACTGCAATATTACAAGCGATGGCTATTGGATTGCCGATTCTCGCGACCAATATTCCTGGAAATAGAGAATTGATTGTGGATCAAGAAACTGGAATTTTATTTGAACCAAAAAACGCCGTTGACTTGGTTTCCAAAATTGAAAAAATCGCACAAAACCCAGATTTAACAAAACATCTTGGCAAAAATGCACGACTAAAATGTGAAAACGAACATTCTGCAAAAATTCAATTTCTGAAATACACTGAATTGATTTCAAAAGCTTAAAAAACAAGATTTTACTTTCTAAAAAACATATTTTAGAAGTCGAAAGCGCAATTTAAACAAGTAAATACCTTACCTTTAGCCCTTCATGAGAATCGTTTTTGATGCTAGATTACATTTTCCAGTAGTTTCTGGAATGTCGCGCTATATCGTAAACTTATTGAATCATTTACTCGCTATAGACAATGAAAATCAGTACATTATTCTCGTAAATGGACAATTACCTGAAAGCGATGAATTGTTTTTGCTTCAAAAATATTCGAACGTCACTTTCAAGAAAATTGCTTTGCATCACATGGGAATTGTGAATTACACCAAAATGCCAGCAATCATTCGCGAATTGAATCCCGATATTTACCATTATCCACATTTGGATGCGCCGATTGTGAAAGGAATCAAAACGATTGCAACGATTCACGATTCAAATTTGTCAGGAAATATTAAAAAGTTTGACGATCCATTCGGAATCAAAACTTGGTATTTCAAGAAAACCTTGGCAAATACATTGAAAAAAGCAGCCTCTGTGATTTTCATTTCAAATGCCGCAAAAAATGAAATTTTAAGTGATTATAAAGATGCCGCCAACCCAAAATTCAAATTGGTTTACAATGGTTTCGACAGTAAATTTGGAGAAATCAGCGAGCAAACAATCATCGATGTCAAAAGTAAATTTCATTTAGAAAAACCATTTCTACTGTATGTTGGACAAATTAGAAGCCATAAAAATATCCGACGAATGGTTCAATCTTTCTTGAAAACCAACTCAGATTGGGAATTTATTTTGGTTGGACACAATTACATGAAAATCGATTTTTCAAAATATCCAAAAAATGTTCGTTACTTATCAATCGTTTCGGAAAATGAATTGAAAGGATTGTATTACCATTCGAAAGCATTCGTTTTTCCATCATTCATCGAAGGTTTCGGCTTCCCTGTGTTGGAATCATTGTCGTTTGGAAAACCAATCATCGGCACGAACTACGGCGCGATTGCAGAAATAGGAAATGGTTTCTTAATTGGCGTTGACCCAAAAGATGAAAACGACATAACCACAAAAATGTCACAATTCATGAGTCATTCAGAAAGTGAATTAGATTTAGCCGATTGTCAAAACTACATCCAAAAATTCAGCTGGGAAACCTGCGCTGAAGAGGTTTTGGCGATTTATAAGGAAACTTTTTTTGTTTAGATTTTTAGATTTTGGGATTTATGGATTATTGGATCTGAACTTTTGTCCATTAATCAAACAATCCAACCATCTAATAATCCATTTTTCCCTACCTTTGAGCAATGAATTTCATCAAGGATTTTGTGCTTGGAATGCGCGCTTATTGGAAGGCTTTTCTTTTCATTCGGGAAAGGAAAATGTATTGGTATGCGTTAATTCCTGCTTTTTTGATGTTGGGAATTTACCAAGTTGGCAGTTGGATACAATATCGACAATTTGATACCGACACCCGCACCATGAATGGAATCGTGTGGTATTTGATTCAATTGATGCTTGAAATTTCGATTGCCTTGTTGTTAATGCAATTTTCGAAATACATGGTTGTCACGATTTTATCACCGCTTCTCGCCTATTTGTCACAGAAAACTGAAAAAATTATTACCGGAAATCATTATCCATTCAACATGAAACAATTTTGGCTCGACATCAAGCGAGGATTGCGGATTGTGGTCAGGAACATCATGTGGCAATATTTTTTCTTTCTACTCATTTTTGCATTTTGCGCCATTTTCTGGGATAATATTCATGAAAGTCCTGTTTTTTACATAACTTATTTAATCAGTTTCTATTATTACGGATTCAGTTTTTTGGATTACGTCAATGAACGCCGAAAACTGAGTGTCGACGCCAGTATTTTGCTCATGCGCAAACACCGCGGTTTGACTATGGCGATTGGAATGGTCTTTTCATTGTTGATTTTGGTGCCGGTTAATTTGAATGCACTTTTTGATTGGCACCGATTTTCAGTTGCGCCGATAGACGTTGTGAGTCAATTTTGCGTACACTTTTTCTTGTGGTTTTGTGCTGCATTTGCACCCATTTTAGCGAGTGTTGCTTCTACAATTGCGATGCATGATTTGGTGGATTTAAGCGGAAATCAATTCATCAAACGAAGCGACATGAATCAATAAAATTTTGATTTTTGACTTTTAAACAATTTGACTGTAAAAAAAATCGTTTTTTGCCAAAAATCATTTCTGAAATAAAATTTCATTCGACTATATTTGTTCGTATATTGTAAATATTTAATTGGCATCACAATTGCTAACATAAGATCAACAAAATCAAACTTTATGAAGAATTTTAAAAGTATTTTCTGCACCTTGATCCTTTTCGTTTCGATATTAAACGGAAAAGTTTTTGCTGCAAGTAATTCAATCACACCACCAGACAGTACGACCAATTTGGTTGACAAATCTGCCGCATTGATTATGATTGAAGATGGTAAAAAAATGTTTAGCGAAAGAAAAAATCGCGAAGCCTTGATATTGTTCAGAGAAGCTGCACAAAAAGACCCAAATACTTGGAGAGCGCCCTATTGGATTAGTTTGTGTCACTACAATTTGGACAATTATGGATTTGCGCTACAATATGCGACCAAAGCTGTAAAATTGGATGCCGACGGCGTTGACAAAGATGTTTATGATGTGATTGCAAAAAGCTACCACAGCATTGGAAAATTGGATTCTGCCATCATGTACTATGAAATTGCATTGGAAAAACTTTCAAAAATGCAAGCCAAAGATTTACAAATCAAAGAAAAAATTGAAAACTGTAAATTCGCTCAAGCTGAAATGGCAAAAACGCCTTTCGCAACCAAGACCAAAATGGCAGGTGAAGTGAATTCTGGATACAATGAATATGCGCCAATCATCGTAAAAGGTGGAAAAGGCATGTTTTTTACTTCAAGAAGAAACAATACTACTGGCGGATTGATGAATCCTGAAGATGAGCAATATTTTGAAGATATCTATTATGCTCAATGGAACGAAGAAGAGCAAAAATGGGACAGCATCACGAATGAAATCGACAGAATCAATGCTTCAGGTTTTGAAGCGCTATCTTGGATTTCCAAAGATGGTTTGATAGCTTACATGACAATCAACAATGAAGCAGCTGACGAAAAAATCCAAACGCAAAGTTCTGATATTTTTGAAATTCAATTTACAACCAAAGGAAAATGGTCAAATCCTAAAAAGATAGCTGCAGTAAACTCTTCATTCTTTGACGGCGCTGCAACAGTGACTGGCGATGGAAATACGATGTATTTTGTTTCTACCAGAAATGGTGAACGCAAACAATTTGACATTTATGTTTCTCAAAAAACTGGAAAAACTTGGGGCGAACCAAAACCAGTTTCTGACAGCATCAACACAACAGGAAGTGAAACAACACCTTACATCACGCCAGACGGAAGATATTTGTTTTTCAGCTCCAATGGACATTTAGGAATGGGCGGTTACGACATTTTTGTTTCTGAAAACTTGGGTTCAACTTGGTCAAAACCAATCAATTTAGGAAGTGGAATCAATACAGTAAACAACGATACTCATTTCCAATATTACCCAGAATTGAAAAAAGCAGTTTTTGCAGGTTTCACCATCCAAGGTCAAAAAGCAAGTTTGGATTTATACCAAATCGATATGACCAATTTTGTGATGCCTAAGTAATAAGATTAAAACCAGATAAATCAAAAGAGAGACTTCAGAAATGAAGTCTTTTTTTGTTGCGCAATAATCAACTCAAATTGAAATTCATTTAATTTGTTTAATTTTAAACTACCAATAAATTTTAAAAATGAAAAAATACTTTTCCTTGATATTGTTATTCACTGCTTTGAATGCTTTGAATGCACAAATCCAAATGCCAACAACTTCAAGACATGATTTGAAAATCATTCAAGAAACTTGGGCTAAGGAAGGAATGAAATCTTTTCAAAAATTAGAAAATTTGTACCCGATTTACAAAATCAATGGAAAGCAAATTATTTCATTGATTGCCAAAGTCAATGCAAACTACAACGTTTCCAATTTGCAACAATATGAAATCAGTCAAGGTTCTAGAATCGGAAATATTGTGACTTTAAAAGTTCCACTAAATGCTATTCATCAAATTGCTTCCATCCCTGGGATTTCTTACCTTGAAATTGCAGCGAAAGTACAACCACATTTAAACAGAGCCCTGAAAGATGCGCACGTTGACAGCGTTCATTTGGGAATCAATCTTCCACAGGCATACACCGGAAAAAATGTGTACATCGGAGTCACAGATTGGGGATTTGACTATACGCATCCAATGTATTACGATACTACTTTGTCCTATACGCGAATTGCAGCAGCTTGGGACCAATACAAACAAAGTGGTCCAAATCCGACAGGTTTTAATTATGGAACAGAATACACGTCGCAAGCAGATTTGTTAGCAGCTGGTTCTGACACGGCAAACATTTACAGTTATGCGTATCACGGTGGACACGTTGCAGGAATTGCAGGCGGTTCAGGTGCTGGAACGGCTTACCGCGGTGTAGCTTACGAAGCTGAATTTCTTTTCACAACCTTCTTGGTAGACGCTGGCGCAGTGATTGATGCTTACGATTGGATGCACCAAAAAGCAGTTGCAGCAAACAAAAGATTGGTCATCAACCAAAGTTGGGGCTTGCATTACATTGGAAACTTAGATGGAACTTCGCTAATTAGTCAAGCGATTGATAATCTTTCAGACCAAGGAGTTGTTTTTGCTTCATCAGGTGGAAACAATGGCGATGTCAATTTTCACCTCAAAAAGACGTTCAATAACGACGTTTTGAAATCCAAAGTTGATTTTTATTCTTACTCTGCCAATCCAAATATGTGGGGACAATCAATCACGCTTTGGGGCGAGCCGACCAAAAACTTTTCAGTTGGCGTAAGCGTTACCAATACTTCCAATGTGTTGTTGAACGAAAGTATTTTCTACAATTCTGCCACGACAACGAATTACATCGACACTTTTTTGGTTATTGGAACAGATACTGTTTTCTACAATTTATCAATGGAAAATGCCAATCCGTTGAATAATCGTCCGCATGCGCGATTCAGGATCAAAAATACGAATACAGCATATCGAATAATCTTAAATGTTTCTGCAACAGACGGAACCGTTCATGCGTGGAATGTCACAGAGTTGACCAACGGCGTTGGAAACTGGGGAATGCCTTTTTCTTTGGGTGGCGCAGGAACGACTTTTGGCGATGCAAACTACGGAATTGGTGAACCTTCGTGCACAGAAAGTGTGATCTCAGTCGCGGCACATTCATCTCAATATGCTTTGCCAAGTGGAACATTGACTGGCGGTGCAATTGCAACATTTTCTAGTTATGGTCCAACACTAGACGAGCGTTCAAAACCAGACATTTCTGCACCAGGAGTAAGCGTTTGTTCTGCGGTTTCATCGTTTACAGATAATTCATTTTCGAATGCTCAAACAGTCTCTTTCAACGGAACAGATTATAAATTCACCAGAATTTCAGGAACTTCGATGTCATCTCCGATGGTAACAGGCGTTGTTGCGTTGATTTTAGAAGCAAATCACTATTTGATGCCATGGCAGGTAAAAGACATCATTCGCCAAAGTGCGCGCACAGATTCCTACACAGGAGTGATTCCTGCAGGAGGAAGTTTGCGCTGGGGAATGGGGAAATTGGATGCTTATGAAGCGATTAAATTGGCTTTAAACACGGTTTCAATAGACCAAATCGACGAAGAATCGTTTATCAAAGTGTTCCCAAATCCAACGACAGGATTGTTATACATTCAAGGAAATCTGAAAGGAAATGAAACTTTCGAATTGATTGGTTTGGATGGGAAAATCTTGTTGAATGGACAACTTGAAATCGGAAAATTGGATTTATCCGCCTTACAAACGGGCATGTACATTTTGAATATTCACTCAAATAGTGGTGATAAATCTGTTCAAGTGATCAAAGAATAAAGATGGAAAACATTCTTGAAATCGGTAAAAAAGACTTGAACATCGTCCAAAAAATTGTGTTTGAAACTTGGCCTGTTGCATATGGTGAAATTTTGAGTCAGGAGCAATTGACTTATATGTTAAATAAATTCTACACCATCGAATCCTTGGAATCAACGATTGATGTTGGTCATCGCTATTTTATATATTCGGAAAACGACATTCCACTTGGATTTTTAGGCGTTCAAGCAGGATTGGAACCCGATTCCTTGAAAATTCACAAGTTGTATGTTTTACCAGAAAATCAAGGTAAAAACATTGGATTGAAACTTTTTCAATACGCGGAAACGATAGCTAAATCAACTAACTTGAACAGGGTCTTTTTGAACGTGAATCGTTTCAATAAAGCAAAAAGTTTCTATGAAAAGATTGGAATGAATATCTGCAAAGTTGAAGACATTGCCATCGGAAATGGGTATTTGATGGAGGATTTTGTGATGGAAAAGTTGGTTTTATTTTACTAGGCAATAAAATTTTTATTTAAGTCCAAATTTATATCCAAATCCAACTCTAAAATTTGCACTAAGAGAAATTTTTAAACTTGCACTTTTGTCCGCTTCCCATGCATTTATCACTCCCAATCCTAGGTCATGATTAAAATAGAATCTTTTACCAATTGGAATATCAAAACCATACCCCAGGAAATGCTCAATAGATTTTACTCTGTCGGATGACTTAGTATTTGATTTTGACACCAAAAAGAAACTTTTTAGATTATAATGAAAGTAGAAATTAAGTTTTTGATACTTACCTGTAGGATAAAATTTGTATCCTCCTATTAATGCAACTCCTGTCATCGACTTAGAAATACCATAAATCCCTCTAACCCCCAAATCAGTTCCTAGACCAATATCAAATGTATGATTATTCATCCCGCAAAAAGTGAATGAGGGTGTTAGTGTCCAAGCACCAAAAGAAATAGAATAATTAAACTCAGTTCCATATTTAGGTAAAGGTTTACTTTCAATTTGACTAAATGAGACAGTTGTGCAAAAGCAGGAGAAAAACAAAACTAATGTAGTGAGTTTATACTTCATTTTCTATAGTTTTTTACTCAAAAGTATATTTCAAATTTTCTTTCAAACCTTCAATTTTCAGCATAATCTCAGTTCCTTTTTCTTGCTTATAGGCCAAATTAGAAATATCGAAAGTCAAGGTTTTCATGATTAACGCTTTGCATTTATCTTCGTGTGCATCGTGAATCAATTTGATAGCACGAATCGGAGGCAAAGATTTTGAAATCATTTCACTTCCCACCAAACTAAAATCGTGTTCTTCGCACCCACCACCATAAGAAACTTCTAAAATCAAGTTATTTCCTTCAATTTTTGCAGATTGAATATTGGCCTGGTCATTTTTTTCTGGGAAAACGCCAACTGTTGAACTTGCTGTCATTGGTTTTGTTTTTAAAGTTTGTCCTGTTCCATCTCCGGCGATTTTTTTAGTACCACAACTAAAAAATAATCCAACTGCAAGTAAAATAACGAATGATTTCATGGTTTTTGTTTTTTTCTGTTTGGTCAAATATAATACCAATTTTGAAAATGAATTCATTATTGAAATCATAATTAAGCTAAAGCAAAAATCAACTCTTGCTTGTTCCTACTGTTTTCCGTAATTTTGCATCATGAAAACAAAAACGCTCAAAAAAAATAAAGTCAATGTTGTGACTTTAGGATGTTCTAAAAATCTATTCGATTCAGAAGTTTTAATGGCTCAACTGAAAGCGAATAAATTTGATGTGGAGCACGAATCCATGAGCGATGATGCAGAAATTGTGATTATCAATACCTGTGGATTTATTGACAATGCCAAACAAGAATCCATCGATACCATTTTGAGATATGCGCAAGCAAAACAAGAAGGTGCGGTGGATAAAGTATATGTTACCGGTTGTTTATCTGAACGTTACAAGGACGATTTAGAAGCCGAAATTCCAGAAGTGGATGCGTTTTTTGGTACGCGTGATTTGCCAAGACTTTTGAAAACTTTGAAAGCCGATTACAAACACGAATTGGTTGGTGAAAGACTTTTAACAACACCTTCACACTATGCCTATTTCAAAATTGCAGAAGGTTGTGATCGTCCATGCTCCTTTTGCGCGATTCCGTTGATGCGTGGAAAACACGTTTCTACTCCAATGGAAGATTTGGTCAATTCAGCAAAAAGTTTGGCCGCTCAAGGCGTAAAAGAATTGATGTTGATTGCACAAGATTTGACTTATTACGGTTTAGATATTTACAAAAAAAGAAAACTGGCTGAATTGATCGAAAAATTGGCTGAAGTGGAAGGAATTGAATGGATTCGTTTGCATTACGCCTTTCCAGCTGGTTTTCCTATGGATGTGTTGGACGTCATGAATAACAATCCGAAAGTGGTGAATTATTTGGACATGCCATTGCAACACGGTTCTTCGAAAATTTTGAAATCCATGCGACGTGGCATCGACCGTGAAAAAACGGAAGCATTGGTAAACGAAATTCGCGCGAAAGTGCCGGGAATTGCGATTCGTACGACGTTAATCGCTGGTTATCCCGGAGAAACAGAAGCAGATTTTCAAGAAATGTATGATTTTGTGGAACGAATGCGTTTCGAAAGATTGGGAATTTTTACTTATTCGCACGAAGAAAATACACACGCTTACCTCCTGGAAGACGATGTGGATGAAAAAACAAAAAAAGATCGCGCTGACCAAATCATGGAATTGCAATCGGGCATCAGTTTTGAATTGAACCAACAGAAAATTGGTAAAGTTTACCGCGTATTGTTTGACAGAATCGAAGGCGATTATTTCATCGGAAGATCTGAATTTGATTCTCCAGAAGTTGACAACGAAGTGTTGGTGAAAAAATCTGAAGGTTTTGTCAGAATTGGTGATTTTGCGACTGTTGAAATTACTTCTGCTGATCATTATGATTTGTATGGTAAATTAATCTAAGGACCGAAAAAAAATCTTTTCGTACGATTTTATCAAATTCCGGAATATCGCAATATCCCGATATTCCATTAGATTGCAATTTTTCTTAGCTTTAAATTTTATTTCAGGCAACTTTTGATTTTCGCGCGTGTAATTAAGTCGCAAGGGAAAATTAAAAGTTTATGAATGGAAATAATTTAAGAATCGAATAAAACCAATTTGGTGATAACAGAGCAAGTACTTGTCGATTTTACAAAAGGTAAAAAGTATGCATTTGATGTGATTTATTCATCTTATGCTTCTGGTATGTATGCCATTTGTTTGCGATACACCAGGTGTCAGGACGATGCCCAAGATGTGCTTCAAGAGGCATTTATTAAGGTTTACAAAAATCAATCGCAATATCAACTCACTTCACCAATCGGCGCCTGGATTAAATCAATCACTATCAACACTGCGCTAACTTACATTCAAAAAATGTATAAATATCAATTGCACGAAGATGAAAAAGTGTTCGATGAATTGGTTTGGAAAGAAGAACCGACAGTTGAAATGGAAGAGCTACGAGCGAAATTAATGCAAATATTGAACAAGCTGCCAGAAGGTTATCGTTTGGTTTTCAATTTATTTGCTATTGAAAACTTATCCCACAAAGAAATTGCGGAGTATTTGGGAATCAGTGAAAACACTTCCAAAACCCAATATTTCAAAGCGAAAAAGTTTATTCAAAAGATTCTTGAATCAGAAAAAATTGCAGGATGAAAGAGCAAGACGAAATAAAAGATTTATTCAAAGACAGTTTCGACGGCTTTGAAGTGACACCTCCAGCAAGTGTTAAGATCAATATTGATCAAAAAATCAGTCAGATCCAAAGAAAAGGTAGATTGAAATGGTACTTTGTTGCAGGGATTTCTATTTTGATTTTAGTATTGACGATTTTACTTTTCAATCGAGAAGGATCTAAAGATTCGAAAATCAATTTGGCATCGAACGGAATATCGCAATATGGCGATAAGTCGTCAAACGGAATATCGGAATATGGCGATAAGACGAAAGCTACTGAGACAAGCGAAATTGAAAGCAAATTGAGTTCAGCTTCAAAAGAAAATCAAGCTATTGATAACAATTCTAACGCTTCAGAAAACAGCAAAAAATCTATTGACAAAACAAGTTTAAAAACTTCAAAGCAGCTTGACAAAACGAACAAGCAACATAAAAATGGTATTCAGAAGAAAATAAAAAACACTTCTGCAAACTCAAACTCTGATGTTACGACAAAAACAAAGACCAAAAGTTCAAATACCAAAAAGAAGAAAACCAAAAGGAATCGTAATAAATACCCCAATAAAAAAATCAAACGTGACGAAATAGAACCTGTAGTCTTTGAAAATCCATACAAATTGAGAATAGACGATATTGATGGACGAGAAACTATTGTTGAAACTGTTGAAAAAAACTACGATGAACAAAAAACAGCTCTCGACTCAAATGCTATTGCAAATATTGATTCATTGGATAGAATATTAAATGATTCGTTGGAAGAAAACTATCGAATGGCGGATGTCCCAAAAGTCAAAAGACCGTGGCTATTTAGCTTGAAAACAGGGACTTCACTTGGTTTTAATCAGTTGAATGCTACTCCAGCGCTTGCTCTCAAAGAAAAAAGCAGTTTTTTCATTCAAACAGAATTTGCCTACTATCTAAATTCAAAAATGGCACTTTCATCTGGTCTAAATTACCAAAATAATTTTGAAAATATCTCACAAGACCAAATTGTTTTGGGCGATTCGGTTATTTTAAGTTACAATTACACTTACGTTTTAGATTCAATGCAAAACATTATAGATTCTATTGCAATACCTATTTATGGCGCAGATTCGACAACAATCAATGCAACCAATAGTTATCAAGTTTACTCCATTGGTTTGCCAATCATGTTGCAATATTCATTCGAATTCACTCCGAAGTTATTTTTAGATTTTAGTGCTGGTGCGATTTTAAATATCCAAGGCAGTAGAACGAATTATGAATATTTAAATACTTCGGGTAGAACCGTGAATCAATTTGGAGTAAAAGCTTGTTTGAGATCACAACTTAGATATCAATTCTCTAATTGGGGAGTAAGTTTGAATACCAATTTTGGTTATGATTTCAAACCTGTGCAGTCTTGGGAAAATATCACACGCAAAAGAAGTTATTTAGACTTAGGCGTTGGAATTCATTATATGATTAAATAAATTAATTCCAAATTTCCCAAGCTTTTTTGGCTTGTTCTTGTAACATAGAATAACCGTTTAAAACGATTGCACCTTGTTTTTCAGACTCTTTGAGCAAAAGTGATTTTTCGGGATTGTAAATCAAATCAACGACTAAGTGTTTGTCGGAGATTAGATCTGTGGGAAAATTTGGTTTTGAATCTACCTCAGGAAAAGTACCGACCGGAGTGCAATTCACAATCATTTTACAAGCATTTAACATGTTTTCATTGATTGCATCGTAACCAAATTCATTGTTGTCTGTTGGATTTCTAGATACAAAAATGACAGACAATCCGATATTTTTCAAAACATAAGCAATGGCTTTTGATGCACCGCCTGTTCCTAAAATAATCGCACGCTCGTGGTTATTATTCAAGAAAGGTTTGATTGATTGACCAAAACCAAAAGCATCTGTATTGTATCCAATGAGTTTTCCGTTAACATTTTTGACAGTGTTTACGGCGCCAATAATTTTTGCTTCGTCTGATAATTCATCCAAAAAAGGAATGATTTCAGTTTTGTAAGGAATGGTAACACTAAATCCAGAAAATTCAGCATAAGACTTTTCTTCAAACCATTTCGAAAGATTTGCAACTTCGATATTTTCATAGCTTGCATCAATCTGATTTTCAGTAAATAAATCTGTGAAAAACGATTTAGAAAAAGAATAATCTAATTTCTTGCCTAGTAAACCAAACTTACGCATTTTTGGATTTCATTTTAGACTTGATAACGCTTATCAGCATCGGCAATACAGATATAAAAATGATTCCCAAGCAAACTTTTTCGATGTTGTCTTTGATCCAAGTTACATTTCCTAGAAAATATCCTGCTAAAGTCAAGCTGAAAATCCATAGAACTCCTCCAACTACATCAAAAGCCAAAAATCGTTTATAGTTCATTTTACCGACTCCAGCTGCAAAAGGTGTAAAAGTTCTCACCAAAGGAACAAAACGCGCCATAATGATCGCTTTGGTGCCATTTTTATCAAAGAAAGCCTCTGTCTTCTCCAAATATTCTTTTTTCACCAACTGACGACCTTTGATTTTCCAACTAAAAACCCCCAAACCGAGTTTTCTTCCAATCCAATAATTTACATTGTCACCCAAAATGGCAGCAACAACTAACAAACCAAGTAGTAAAAACACACTCAATTGTCCTGGTTCTCCTGTTGCTGTTGGTGCAGCAAAAAGTCCTGCGGTAAAAAGCAAAGAATCACCTGGTAAAAAAGGCATGACGACCAATCCTGTTTCGATAAAAATCACAAGAAAAAGTACTACATAAATTGAACTAGAATAATTTTCGACTATCCAGTTAAAATCTAAATGAAAAAGGTGTTGAAATAATTCTACCATAAAAGTTGATTTAGTTTTGTCCAAATTGTTCCATCCAAGCGGAAATTCCGCCATCAAGAACAACTAAGTTTGATTGATTAAATTCAGTTTCAAGTAAATTTGCTAACGCTTCAGCACGTTTACCGCTATTACACATCAAGACAATGGTTTGATCTGTTGGGAAATCATTTAAATGTCCACAAACTTCATCCATTGGAATATGTTTGGAAGGAATAGAAGCAGCTTCACGCTCATAGTTTTCTCTGATGTCAAGTAAAAAAAGATTCGCATTGCTATCTAATTTTTGTTTCAAATCAGTAACTGAAATAAAATGCATATTAATTTTTTTGGGCAAAGATAGTTATTTTGGTATTAAGACCGAAGACTATAGATATTAGACTTTAGACCGCAGATTTCAGACATTAGACTGTTGAAATCTCAAGTCTAAAAAACCTACGACTGTAAAAGGAAATTATATACCAATTCCAATATTTGACTAAAACCAAAATTTTTGATTTTGACTTGTTGCTTCTTTTTAACTTTATTCTTTTGGTTCTACGAATACTTTGAAGCGGAGAATTGTTTCTTTTTTCTTGGCATTGGAAGTGATAATGACTCTTCTGTCTTGAGCAAAATATTTTCCTTCTGTATCAAACTTAACTAATACTGAATCGGTTTGACCAGGTTTAATTTCATAGAACGGAAAAATCAATTCTGTGCAGTGACATTCTACAACATAAGAATCGATAATTAGCGGTGCGTTACCAGTATTTGTGAATACAAAATAATGACTCAACTGCTCTCCTTCTTTGGCTTTTGGAAATTTGTAAGTCTTTTGTTTAAACGAAAATTCCGCCACTTGACTAAAGCCAAGGGCGGAACTTAAAATTATAATGATTGCCAGTAATGACTTCATTTTAGTTGTTGTTTGGCGCTCCAGCGTTGTTTACTGGAGAAGCACCTTCTGGAGCTGGAGCAACATTACCTTTGATTCTAATTACTTTATTTGGCTCATTTACAGCGTTTGAAGTAATTGTAACATTTTTATTGATTGCACCTGCTCTCTTTGTGTCATATTTCACAGAAATTACACCTTTTGCACCTGGAGCAATAGGCTCTTTTGGCCAAGAAGGAACAGTACAACCGCAAGAACCTTGCGCTTTAGAGATAATCAATGGAGCATTCCCTGTGTTAGTGAATTCGAAAGTACATGTACCATTCGCACCATTTTTGATATTTCCGTAGTCATGAACTTCTTTGCTAAATTCAATTTTTGCTCCGTTTTCAATTTGTGCAGCTACTTTGTTTGAAATCATTGCAGTTGCAACAAACATAATTGATAAAACTAAACTCTTCATCTTTTTTATTTTTAAGTCTATTTATAATTTCTTCGAATCAAAGATAAAACTCTTTTTCGAAAGTAAAATGTATTTAACACATCATTAACGATATAAAATATAGAACAAAAAAATCCGCTTCAAACGATTGAAGCGGATTTCAAAATTCTTAATGAATTATCTTAGTGGCTTGGAGCACCTGAAGTATTTACTGGTGAAGCACCTTCAACTGGAGCAGCTACATTTCCTTTGATTGTCAGAACTTTTGATGTTTCTGTAGCATTTGAAGTCAAAGTAACCGTTTTTGTAAATTCACCTGTTCTTTTAGTATCATATTTTACAGTGATTTCACCTTTAGCACCTGGAGCAATAGGCTCTTTTGGCCATGTTGGCACAGTACAACCGCAAGAACCTGTAGCATTTGAAATAATCAACGGTGCATTTCCTGTATTTGTAAATTCGAACGTACAAGTACCATTCGCACCATTTTTGATATTTCCATAGTCATGTAATTCTTTTTTGAAATCCATTTTAGCTTGCACTTTTACTTCATTTGAAATCATTGCAACTGCAACGAACATGATTGATAACATTACACTTTTCATAGTATTTAATTTATTTAGTTTCTAATTTTATTCAAAGATGGAAAAACTTTGCATAGAATGAATTGTATTTAACAAAATGTTAACTCAGTTATTTTTTGGAGTTCTTTTTATTCTGAAATTCAATCATTTCATCTAACGACATTCCCATTAATTTGATTCTAGTCGAAATATTCTCTTTCGTTTCCTTGTCTATTTTCGGCATCGCTAAAATCTTCTCGTAGTATTTCTTGGCATTTACCGCATCATTCAACATAAAATCGTAAGTTGTAGCAACACTATACAAGACATCTTTTTTTCCTTTGTATTTAGGAAATTTCGCTAATAATGTATCTGCAATCTCCACTGATTTAACATAAAGCTTTTGCTGGATATACAATTGATGAACTTTATCTAAACATTCAGCTGAAAATTCATCTGTAGGATAATAGTGGTAAAATGTCAATTGCGCATCAATAGTTTTTTGAATTGCATCATTCGGCACACTTTCAATTTGATTATTCATTACCTGCTGATAGTAGATTTTAAGACTATCATCAATCATTTGAATATCTGATTTCAATTTTTCAACGGTTGGTGTACCGTCAGAATTTTCAGTCTTTGTGCCAGCACAACTCGCCATAATTACGGCAAAAACTGAAACAACAATAAATTTAAACATGTTGAATTTTGTGTTGGTTATCTTCCTTTTTTGATGGCAGGAAATTTCATTTTATAGTCAACTAAGATCTCTCCTTTTGAAATGTTTGACAATTTTTTTGTCAACAATTTTCTTTTGAGCACAGACAAATGATCCGTGAATAAAATTCCTTCGATGTGATCATATTCATGTTGGATGATTCTAGCTTTATAGCCATCAAAAGATTCTTCATGAAAGTTCCAATTTTCATCGTAGTATGAAATGAATATCGTCTCATGGCGATATACCTCTTCTCTGATCTTCGGTATGCTAAGACATCCTTCATTGAACCCCCATTCATCTCCTTTTTCTTCGGAAATAATTGGATTGATAAAAACTTTTTTAAAACCATCCATACCAACAGCCATCGGATCTGGATCTTCGTCATCATCGTCAGCAAAAGGACTTCCATCAACAACAAACAAACGAATTGAACGCCCAATCTGCGGAGCAGCTAACCCAACACCCGATGCGTTGTACATCGTCTCAAACATGTCGTCAATCAATTGATCTAATCCTGGATAATCTTTGTCTATCTCCTCAGCTTCTTTTTTAAGAACTGGATCTCCGTATGCTACAATCGGTAAAATCATTTTCAAATTATTGAACCACAAAATTACAAATTATTGAATTACGAACTAGAGAATTAGGAATGTTTGACAACTTGTTGAAAATTTTACCCACGTAAATCTGATTTTTACAATTCCTTTTCATTCCTTATTGCTACTTTTGTGAAACTATTTTTGAATTTTATGGAAAGCGCATTGCATCAAGAAGCCACATTAGAACAAGCTGTTGAATTGGGATTACGTCCCGAAGAATTTGAAATGATTAAGGAAATCCTTGGTCGTACACCAAATTTCACTGAAACGAGTGTTTATTCTGTGATGTGGTCTGAACATTGCTCCTATAAAAATTCAATTTTTTGGTTAAAACAGTTACCAAAAGACGGCCCACACATGCTGGTTAAAGCTGGTGAGGAAAATGCTGGGTTAGTTGATTTGGGAGATGGAATTGGATGCGTTTTCAAAATTGAATCGCACAACCACCCAAGTGCCCTAGAGCCATATCAAGGTGCTGCAACCGGTGTGGGAGGAATCAACCGTGATATTTTTACGATGGGTGCTCGACCAATCGCACAATTGAATTCATTGCGTTTTGGTGATATTTCACAAGACAGAACAAAATGGCTTGTAAAGGGAGTTGTTAAAGGGATTTCTCACTATGGAAATGCTTTTGGAATCCCAACTGTTGGTGGTGAGGTGTTTTTTGATAATTCATACAATCAAAATCCTTTAGTAAATGCATTCTCTGCAGGAATCATCGATACAAAAAAAGTTATTTCGGCAAAAGCAAAAGGTCCAGGAAATCCAGTTTACATTGTTGGTGCTGCTACAGGTAAAGACGGTATCGCAGGTGCTGCATTTGCATCTAAAGATATAACAGAAGAATCAGCATCTGATTTGCCATCAGTTCAAGTTGGTGACCCATTTTTGGAAAAACTTTTGTTGGAAGCAACAATGGAGTTAGCTGAGACAAATGCGATTGTTGGGATGCAAGACATGGGCGCAGCTGGAATCACTTGTTCTACAAATGAGATGAGTGCTGGCGGAGGTGTTGGAATGGATATTCACTTAAACAAAGTTCCTACACGACAAGAAAATATGTTGCCATACGAGATTTTACTATCCGAATCTCAAGAACGCATGTTGGTAGTAGTCAGAAAGGGAGAAGAAAGTGTCGTAAAAGCAATTTTTGACAAATGGGATCTTCACGCTGAGGAAATTGGTGTTGTTACGGAAACTGGACGAGTTCGCTATTTTATGAATGGTGAAATTGTTGGTGATGTACCAGCTGAATCATTGGTACTTGGTGGTGGAGCACCTCAAAATCAAAGAGAATATAAAGAACCTGCATACTACCAAGAATATAAAAAATTCAACATCGACCAAGTTCAACAACCGGAAGATTTGAAAGAAGTAGCTTTATTCTTATTGCAAAATCCGAATATCGCTTCTAAAAAATGGGTTTATGAGCAATACGACTCTATGGTTGGAACTAAAACAATGACAACCAATCGCCCTTCTGATGCAGCTGTAGTAAACATCAAAGGTTCAAACCGCGCATTGGCAATGACTGTTGATTGTAACTCAAGATACGTAAACGCAGATCCTGAAATTGGAACGATGATTGCCGTTTCAGAAGCAGCAAGAAATATAGTTTGTGCTGGAGGAAATCCAAGTGCTATAACCAATTGTTTGAATTTTGGTAATCCATACAACCCAGAATCTTACTGGCAATTTGTTGGTGCAATCAAAGGAATGTCAAAAGCTTGCTTGAAGTTTGAAACACCTGTAACTGGTGGAAATGTATCTTTCTACAATCAATCAGTTGTGAATGGTGTTGAAACACCAGTTTTCCCGACTCCTACAATTGGTATGATTGGGTTGGTAGATGACAAAGAAAAAATTATGACCTTAGATTTCAAACAAAAAGGTGATTTGATTTTCATTCTAGGAGACAATGTTGATTGTATCAGTTCATCTGAATATTTGGCTTCATATCACAACATTCAAGCTTCTCCAGCGCCTCATTTTGACTTAGAAAAAGAGTTTGAATTGCAAGATACGTTGAAAGGATTAATTCAAAATCAAATGATTAATGCCGCTCACGATTGCGCAGACGGTGGATTATTCATCACATTGGCAGAAATGTCTTTTCCTCGTGGATTAGGTTTTGACATCGTTACAGATTCTGAAGTACGTGAAGACGCTTTCCTATTTGGTGAAGCACAAAGTCGTGTCGTTGTGACCGTGAGTGAAGAACAAGAAGAAGCATTCATTGAATTTATGATGTCAACAAATGTTACATACACATTACTTGGACACGTGACAAAAGGTAAGTTCATGATTGATGAAGAACACTACGGTTTCTGTGCTGAAGCGAAAGACATATACGACAATGCGCTAGAAACTTATTTGGAAAAATAAGTCAAATTCAATTGTTTTAATACATTCAAATCGTCTAAGTCAGATAACTCACGCCGGATAACTTTGGCATGTATGGATCTCGTCTCTGGAAAAGGTTAAATTGATGTTGAAACTTTTCATCAACTTGATTTACTAGATATTGAATGTAATAAGGAATTTGGTCTAAAGCAATTTTCTTGACATGATAATAAGTTTTATTTCCTTCAACATTTACGTGTAAAATACCTGCATCTTCAAGAATTCTAAGATGTTCAGAGATGGTCGATTGCGATAATTGAACATAAAACTTAATATCTGTAGCATTTAATCTTTTATGCTTCAAGATATTTTCAACTATCGCAATTCTTGCTGGATGTGCAAGTGCTTTGAAAAGTTTTGCGAGTTCAATGTGTTCACGAGTGTGAATGTGGTTTTTTGTGCTACCCATAGGATTAATTGTTAAAAATAGTATTCTAAGATAGTGCAAAATATTATTTCTTGCAAAAAATTAAAGTGTTTTTTTTTTCGTCTTTTTGCAATTTCGCAATATGGCGATAAACAAATCAATATAAAAATGGGATATCGCAATATTGCGATAAGCAGTAAATCGCAGTGTCAATTCCACTTATTTAATTTTTGGACTATTTCTGGAAAGGTTTTGGTAACGGCACAAAATCAACCTCCCCAGGAACAGAAGTAAATCCCTGATTTTCCCACTTCACTTTTGCTTCTTCAATGCGATTTTTACTCGACGAAACAAAGTTCCAAAAAAAAAATCGCTCCTCTGGAAAAGGTAAACCACCAAAAATAAAAACAGTTGTATTATCATCCATTTCAAATGAGCACAATCTATTATCCTTGGCAATAAGTATTTGTTTTGACTCAAATGTATGATTTTCAGAGAAGATTTTTCCTTCTAAAATATACATTCCACATTCACCAAAAAGTTGATCACCAATATTTACGATTTGTTTCTGTTTACTTTTTATTTCCAAAAAATACAAAGGACTGTAAACTGGAACAGGCGATTTCTTGCCAAAAATTTCTCCTGCAATCAATTTAAAATCAAGAGAATCTTCATTCCAAAATGGTAAACTTTCAGATTCTACATGACAAAAGTTCGGCTCAATTTCTTCAAATTCTTTTGGTAACGCAACCCAAACTTGCAAACCATGTATATATTTGAATTCATTTCTCAAATAATCAGGTGTTCTTTCTGAATGAACTATACCTTTTCCCGCTGTCATCCAATTAACAGCTCCAGGTTGAATTTCAATTTCGGTACCTAAACTATCCCGATGCATTAAACTTCCCTCAAAAAGATATGTCAAAGTTGAAAGTCCAATATGAGGATGCGGTGGTACATCTAAATTTTGATTTTCATCCAAAGTTGCCGGCCCCATCTGATCGATGAAAACAAATGGACCTACCGCTCTTTTTTCACGAAAAGGGAGTAAACGACCTACTAGAAAATTGCCAATATTGGCAGGTCTTTCTTCGATAATTAATTGAATATTAGACATAAAAATGAACTTGACGTGATTTTCGATAAAATTAAAAAATCAATTCATGCTTCAAACAAATAAATTCAAATATTTCTCTTGATTTGCTAAAACAGAATAAGCTTCATCTATTCGTCTTTTCCCTGCTTTTCCAATTTGAATACGCAAGCTACGGTCTAATATTAATTTTTCTAAAACTTCGTACCATTCTTCTTGTGTTTCAACCAAAAAGCCACTGATTCCGTTTTGAACAATGGTTGAATTAACGCCAACAGGCGACATGATCGTTGGTATTTCCAAAGCCATGTATTGTAATCCTTTAAACCCACATTTTCCCTCTGACCAAATATCTTTTTTCAAAGGCATAACGCCAATATTTATTTTTGCTAAATCTTCAATCTCAGTCGCTTTATTCCATTTAACAAACTTCAAAGATTTCAAGTCATAATCGTTAGATTGATTAGAAATTACCAAAAAAGTAAAGGTGTATTTTTGCTCTAACCGCTTCAAAACGGGTACTAATTCATCCAAATAATGCATTGTTGTATGTGTGCCTGTCCAACCAATTGTCAATTCGTGTGATTGGTGATTTGTCATAATATTGTGATGATTCACCGTATCTATCGTAGTTGGTACAATTTGTACATTAGGATTAAATTGTCTAGCATAATCAGCCAAATAAGCGTTTCCTGCAGTAATTTGACTTGCCCACTTCATACAATAGCGAACTTTCCAATAGGCTTTCAAACGATGAAATTTAGCATTTGATTCACTGTAATTAGGTAACCAAATGGCATCATCAAAATCGTAAACATATTTTCGTCGCAATACTTTGGCAATAATCCATTCAAAAATCGGAGGTCCGATGTGCGCTGCTTCTCGATGAATAAAAATAAAATCAGCACTTTGGAGTTTAAACAACAATCCAAAACGGCGAACAAAACTCATTAAAATCCCCCAAGCTTTTTTGAAAATTTTACCCTCACCGTAAAGCGTTTTCCAAGTGGATTGATTGATAAATGGATAGATTTCAACGTCAAAATCATTCGCTTCCAAAAAATCAAAATACTGCTCAAAACGAAAACGTTGCGATGGCGCTTCTTGATGTGGATAAGGAACGATGAAATAAATCTTTTTGCTCATAATCGAGTAATGTGTTGCAAAAATATGATTTTAATCCTGCTTTTGCAGAACAGTTTGATAGACCTTTAAATAACGACTAATGCCTTGTTTCAATGAGAAAAAATCGTCAGCACCAAATTGGATGTCGGCTGTTTCAAAAACTTCTTGAGTTAAAATATTCTTTTTATAGCTCTCAAAGTCTAACATCTCAATAACAGACCCAGATTTGTATTTTTTGACGATAAAATCAGTATCTCCCACTCCTGCATTGCATACCAAGGGAATGCCCATCGCCATGATTTCGCCTTGTTTGGTCGGTGACGACGCTTTTTTTGAAAAGGTTGGTCGGATGAAAAATATCGACTGACTAAACAAAGAAACATATAGTGGAACCTCTTTGTGCAAGCATGAAACAACTTTTATTTTTGACGTGTCAATTTTCTTTCGCTCTGCAAGTTCAGTAATTGTTTTGGGATTTTCTCCAGAAACAAAAAGCATTTTAGCTGCAGAATAATTTTTTGATAAAACTAGAAAATAGTCCAACATTTCGGATAACATGTACCAAGTTCCAATTGAGCCGACGTATCCTAGGACAAAATCTTCATCGGAATATCCCAATATTCCCCTCAATGACTTTACTGATTCAAAATCAATTGATTTAGGGTCAAACAAATCCAAATCAACACAACAAGGTATTACTTCAATCTTCAATTCTGAAGACTTCAAAGAATCCCAACTTTGAATTTCTTGCTTTCCATTGTATGTCAACGAGACAATATGATCAGCTTGCTGAAAATATTGAATTTCTTTCCTTTTGAAATAATTGTAAACTATCTTTAAAACAGGATTTTTTAAACTCCAAATACCACCTTCGATACGCTCATCTGCCCAAAAACCGCGCATATCGAAAATGAATTTTACACCAAATTTTCTCTTCATCGCCATTCCAACCATTGCTGAAAGATAACTTCGACAGTGAGCAATGGAAAAATGATTGCTTTTGTGTAATTTGTATGCCAATCGATGCATTCTGACCACATCGTAAATCGTCGATAAAAGCGGTGGCTTTTTAGTGTATTTCAAAGGATGCCAGATAATTCCTGATTCATCGCAAATAGACTGGATGTGTGCACGATGTACTTCAAACCTTTCCTCTTTCTCAAAACTGATGATGTGGAATTTAAATCCTTCTGCCGTTAAACCTTTTAAATAGGGTAAAACCTGAGATTGACCCAATGGATCAGTCATTCCATCGTAAGAAATGTAAAGAACTGTTTTTGTCATGTTTTTTAATTTCTTTTTCAATTCATCCATTTCTCGTACCACATCTGAAACATCAACAAATACCATACTTTAAGACCAAATTCCTTTTTACCAGCAAAAAACTGATCTCGGATATTGATCACATATGCAGTATTGAAGATGTTTTGTGAAGTAATTCTTTTTTCGTCCAAGAAATACATCACTTGCTCCTTCAAATCATTCATCATCCAATTTTCAAACGGAATAGCAAATCCCATTTTTGGACGGTCCATCATTTCTTTCGGAATGTATTGATAAACTATTTCTCGCAAAATATGCTTTTTAATCCCATTATGATATTTATAATCATCAGGCAACTTAGCAGCCCATTCGATTACATTGTGATCTAAAAATGGCTCACGCCCCTCTAGACTAGATGTCATCGAAGCACGATCCACTTTTTGCAAAATATCATCTACTAAATAAGTTTGATAATCAATTGCCATCATAAATGCCAATGGTGAATGAAATACATTTTTCAATTCCTTGCTATAATAAGCTGTTGACAGAGAATGAATATGATTTTTCATCACTTCTTGAATCTGCGTTTCATCAAATTGCTGACTCAAGCTCAGCATAATTTGCTCAGAAGAAGGATTTCGCAATATACCTTTCAATTTCTCGTATCGATTTGCAAAATTGTATTTATTCTTCAAAACTGGAATTGAATTCGCAGGAATCAAATTCATCATACCTGCAATTGAATTTCTAACAAAACCAGGCATAGCATTAATCTTTCCTCCAAATTTCATCAAATAATCGTAGCGATTATAACCAGCAAAAACCTCATCTCCTGCATCTGCACTTAACGCTACCGTTACTTCCTTTCTAGCCATTTGACAAACCAAGCTCGTTGGAATGGCACTGCTATCACCGAAAGGTTCATCGTAGAAAAATGGAATATTGGCAATAAAATCGATGGCTTCCTTTTGCGTACATTCGAATTCATGATGGTCTGTCCCAAGTAGTTTTGCCACATCTTTGGCGTAAGGTGCCTCATTTAAACCGATGTCAGGAACAGCAATCGTGTAAGTTTTCAGTTTCTCAGTTCTATCTTTTTGCAACAACGCAGTAATTGATGCGCTATCATAACCTCCGCTTAAAAACACGCCAACGGGCACATCTGCAACCATTCTGTATTCAGCTGCCTTGGTAATGACTTTTTCTGTTTCAATTTTTGCTTCTTGAAAACTTAAATCCATTTTCGGCTGATTGTAAGCGTCGTAAACAGCCCAGTATTTTTCTGTCGCAGGCATTTTTTCTAATTTCGCTTGAAGCGAAAAAGTCAATGTATGTCCTGGCTCTAATTTCTGTGTATAATTAAAAATACAATGTGGTGTCGGAACGTTTCCATATTGCATGAACGCAGCAACTGCAGGTAAATTAATTTCTTTTACAAAATTTGGATGTTGATGAAAAGCTTTCAATTCAGATGAAAACATAAACAAACCGTCTTTGTAATAGTAGAAAAAAGGCTTCACTCCTGCTCTATCTCTGGCACAAAAAATGTTTTGAGATTTGGAGTCAAAAATGACGAAGGCAAACATTCCAACAAATTTATGAAGAGATGCTTTTCCCCATTGGGCGTATGCATGCAAAATCATTTCTGTATCTGAATCACTTTTAAATGTGTGTCCCAAAAGACTCAATTCAGCTTTAATTTCCTGGTAATTATAAATTTCACCATTGAAACAAATCCAGAAATCTTCAAATTGCATCGGTTGCGTTCCATTTTCAGTCAAATCAATAATAGCCAAACGTCGATGTCCGAAACCTAATTGATAATTATTTTCTTGGAAAAACTGAGAACTCCCACCATCTGGACCTCTGTGAATAATTGTATCACGCATCTGATCCAAAACTGATTCTGAAGTCAATTGATTAAAATCAACAAAACCTGTAATTGCACACATGAAACAAAGATAATTGAATTCAGGAGAAAAAATTAATCAAATGGAAATTTGTTAAAATTTAAACTTGATGAGAAAATTGAAACCTAGAAACTTCCTAATTTTTCTTTTTTGAAAAGTTTTCGATAAGTATCATAAATGAAACTTAATTTCTTTTCATCATTCGGATAATCTCGATAAAGTTTTCCTGGAAGATGAACAATCTTTTCAAATTCTTCGAAAGATATGCCCAATTTTTTCGCTATATATTTCTTTTCTTCAAGTACCTTTTCATCGTTAAAAGGTTTTGTTTGAAGAATCTCTAATGCTTCATCTCTTGATACTTCGCCGGTGCAAATTTGAGAAGACAATGTTGCTCTGCGATAATCTATTCCAAATTTTTCAAATAGATAATACGATTGTATAAAGCCTGTGTATTTTGATTCGTAGTGTTTACCTCCGTAATATTTCCAATCCAATTCCTTTTTCAATAATTCCATTGCTTCGTCTTTAACGAAAGGAACATAATTTAAAATGTATATCATCTTAATTCGTCGAATTAATTTATAATACATCTCTTTTTGAAAACCAAAAGTTGGAAATTTTCTTAACTTAACTGTACCAAATCTCTTTTGAATATGATTAAAATAAGTTAAATCCTTCGCATTGTAATGCCAACATTTTGGTAAAATACCTTCAGTAGCAAAATTTCCACCACTGATAATATACTTAACACCATATTTAGATGCGACTTTATGAAGTGAAGCTAAAATTGCAATATCAGTAGGAGTATCCGCTTCAGGAACAGATGCCTTTAAAAATGAAAGTTGTAAGTCTTTGAATTCTTCCCAGTCCAAAACATAACTTTCATAATCAACTTCTAAAGTCTTTGCTATATTTTTAATATTTAAAACAGCTTCTTCTGAATTCCATCCGTTATCCATATGAACCGCTAATACACGCAAACCCTTTTGCTTGCAAATATGAGCAGCATAACTACTATCAATTCCTCCACTTAATCCTATCACACAATCATATTCTTTACCATGACCAGATTTTTTAATTTGTTGAATTAAGCTTTCTAACTGGTCATCACTTTCTTTGCCTCGATAATTGTGATTGGCTCTTTTTTGAATGAATTCTTCGCAATGATTACAATAACCCATATCATTAAAAATAATATCAGGATCAGTCGTATCCATCACACAGCGAGTACATTGTTTGTAATTCGTTTTATTCATCAAAAAAATATTGTTTGAATTTATTTTTTAAAATTCGACCAAAAGTAGTTCATTTGAAAATTACTTTTACAAAATAAATAAAATTTGTTAAAATTTAACTTCATTTCTACTTGGATAGTTAATTAATACACCTCGTTTTTTGCTCTGATAAACAAATAAACTTCCAGCTGCCAAACCATTCGCATAACTTAAATGAAAAGCATCTTCTAAATCTTTTAGTTTACCTGCACCTCCTAATGCTACGACAGGAATTTTCACTGCTTCACTAATTGATTTTATCAATCCTAAATCATAACCCTCCATCGATCCATCTTTCTCAATCGACTGAATAATTATTTCACCAGCTCCCTTTTCTTCCATTAACTTAGCAAAATCAATCGGCGAATATTTTGTTGATTTTGTGCCGTTTAAAATCCAAGTTTGCAATCCTCCAAATAGTTTTTTCTTCACATCAATGCATACCACGATAGTAGATGATCCAAAAGTTTGAGAAGCTTCTTTTATAAATTCTGGATTTTGAGCTGCAAAGCTATTAATCACAACTTTTTCAGCACCCGCACTAATAATTTTTCGAATATCTTCGATAGAACGAATGCCCCCGCCAACGGCAAATGGCATATTTGCTTCCTCTCCAACGTCTTTGACAAAATCTAATGAAATCAACCGATCTTCTTTACTTGCTGTGATATCTAAAAAAACCAATTCATCCGCTTTTAAATCATTGAATATTTTTACTGCATTGATTGAATCACCAATATACCTGTAGTTCTTAAATCCAATAGATTTAACCAAAGCCAAATCTTTTAACAATAATACTGGAATTATTCTTGGTCTGAACATAATATTAAATTCCTAAAAAGTTATTCAACAACAACTTACCTGAATCATGGCTTTTCTCAGGATGATATTGAACACCAAAAATATGTTCGTTTTCAAATGCCGAAACAAAATTCGTTTCATAATTTGTTTCATTCAAAACGATGGTTTTATCATCCGTTTTTACATGATAACTATGCACAAAATAAAATTCTGATTGATTTGTTAGTCCGTTCATTAACGAACTCTCTTTTTTTATTTCAATCTGATTCCATCCCATGTGTGGAATCTTAAACTTTAAACTATCCTGTACTTGAAAACGAACCACAGTTGCATCTATCCATCCTAATCCATCAACATTTCCTTCTTCACTGAATTTAGTCATTAACTGCATGCCCAAACAAATGCCTAATATGGGCTTCTTGTCAATCAAAACTGATTTGTTAAGGACATCCCACAATCCTTTTTGATGCATTATCTCAATAGCTTTTTCAAAATGACCAACTCCAGGTAAAATTAATTTATCAGCATTCGCTATCACTATTGGATCAGAAGAAATTACAACATTGGCATTTAACTGAATCAATTTCTTTTGAACCGAATTCAAATTACCCATCGAGTAATCAACAATGACTATTTTTTGTGACATCCTTTTTTGAATTCAGTTAAAGAGATTTAATAATTTCAGCTAATTTCTTAACTTGGATTTTTCTGGAATAATTCTCGACGTTCACTGAATTGCACGCAATAAATCCATTCAACAGAAACTCATTATACAAATCTTCAATAGCAGACATTAATGATGTTTCATTTTCAACAACTATTCCCGATTTTGTTTCTTCGATTAAATCTACTTGTAAATGATGACTTACACCATCTATTTCTTCCATTGTGTAATATTTTTTCTTCAATTTGAGCGCTTCTTCGTCATTTGAATAACACATTAGAATTTTCCTTTTAATCCCTACATAATCAAATATTTTAGTTCCCATAAAAGAATAATAGTTAAACAATAACATGACATTATTTTTAGCTAATTCTTTTAATAAAACATCATTTGGAATTTTAGGTGTTATGGAAACATAATTTTTTAAAAGCGAGAAATCATTCTCCAACATTTCTTCAACTTGTGGTGCAATATTGATCCCATACAAATTAAATTTAATTCTAACTTCAGGATTATTAACAACAAATTGATTTAATATTTTTAAAAAACTTTTCAAAGGATGCCACTCATAAATTGTGCCTACAAAAGCAATTTGCAAAATTTCAGAACCTTGATCAATTTTCCCGATTTCATCAATCACTTCTGGATCATATCCATTCGGTAGAATATGAATTGGAACATTATCAATTAAATTTCCTATGGTAACTTTTAAAAATTCTGAAACTGTTATAATTTGACTTGCTTTTGATACTATTTTCTTTTCAAAAAACTTATGCCATGTTTTAAAAAGAATATTTTTACTGTGAGATTTATTCTGCGACCAAGGATCTCGATAATCTGCTATCCAAGGAATTCCAAATTCTTTACTTAGAGATGAAGCGTAATGGAATAAAACAAAAGGATCCCCAGTTGCAATAATTGCATCCACTTTATTTTCTTTCAAGAATTGCTTTGCAGCATGATATAATTCCACCTTCGGCCCTGATTTTGAGATAAATTGCCCAAATTCAAAATATCCTGTGATTGATTTACGAATAATCTTGTACTTGTTTTCTCCGTATTTAATTAGCAGTCGATTACTAATATTCGGCTTATAAGGAGCTCGAATTAATGTCCCTTTTTCATCATTTTCAATCGTAGAAAAACTACTCTTACTTTCTGAAATATAATCTAAAAAGTTACCATGATTATTTTCCCATTGCCTTGTAACTACGTAAGGATAAACTCCGAACTCATTCAAATACTTGTACCAATTAAATGGCCTCAAGCCCCCAACAGATACGTATGGTGGAAAATCATATGCTAGTATTAATACTCTTTTTAATTCCAAAACTTAAAAATTAATTAACATCCTTTGCGAATGCGATCTTATTTTATGGGTAAAAATATCATTTGAAAAGAAATCCTGTAATGAAATATTATTTTTCAAAGAAGGTTCTAAGTTAAATAAAAATGTGATTTTGACAGCCTTTTTTATGCATTTCAATCATTTTTTCGATGATCTGAAGCATTTTGGTAAAGATGCTGCAGTTTTTTCATCTCTAAATCCCTATTTCCTAATTTTGATACTTGCTGATATCCCCTCTCTATGTACTCTGAAGGATATTCATTCAGGGCAAATTCAATGGTCTTGGTCAGTTCAAATGAATCTGCTGTTTCCAATTTAATACAAGTACCTCCAAACAAGTCACTGTCATAATTTAAATTGGATACTATCAATGGACACTTTGCTGACATGGCTTCCAATGCTGAGTTTGGTGTACCGTCGCTAGTTGGAGTCATCATGCATAATGATGCTTTTTTTAAAAACATCCACATACTTGATTGATCTAGGTAATCAAAAACTAAATAGTTAAGATTAATTTCCTTTTTTAACAACTCAAGCTTTTGCTTTTGTGTCTCGTAATAATCTTGATCAAACTGCTTTCCACGAATAAAAACAAAAGTATAGCGAGATAATTGTTCATTTCCCAATCTTGAAATAGCGTCTATCTGTAATTCAATATTATAAATCGGTGACATAAAACGAGGAGAAAAAACAAACAATTTGTCTTTCAATGTATCTGGTATCAATTCTAGCTGGTTGATTTCACTTATTTTTGAAACATCTACGCCTGTTCTAACCAGTTCTAATTTTAGTCCATTAAAGAGCGATTTTGCTTCTTGAATTTGAGTCCAAGAAGTTCCTGTGACAGATTTTGACTTGCGAAATGCTTTTTCAAACATTCTATACAAAAATTTGAAATACAAACGCTTAACTCCACTTTGCCTCAACAAATCTGGTATCACAATTAAGATATCAGATCCCCTCATGGTAATTATCGATGGAATTTTTGTGAAATTTAACCATAAAGCATTAGGCGTTGCAAATAAAACGTGCACCAAATCAGGTTTAATTTCTTTAATCGTTCTCCTAAATTGTCTAATTGCTTTGTATGTCCTTACAGGATTTGTAATAGAAAAAGGTGGAATCTGCGGCAGAATTTCAATGTTTTTTTGTGCCAATTCTCTTTTGGTTTGCTCTGATAAAACGCACAATGTATCGCACAACAAATAACACGAAAAAGTTTCTCCTTGATTTGAAAAAAAAGAAATCCATTTTACATCATGAATACTATTGCCATTAGCAATGTATAGAATCTTTTGTTTACTCATTTTGATAAATATTCGCTTTTGATCCATTTATGAAAAACATAAACACACCAAAGTTTGTGAGTATGGTCCTTGATTTCAGTCAAGTGTTCGTTCCATATCTTTTCGATGTAATTATAGTTCAATGGAATAACATCCTGTTTATCAAGTATTATCTCTGCAAATTGCTTTTTCCAGCCTTCTCGCATCCATTGCCCAATAGGGATCCCAAAACCTTGCTTTTCTCTGTAAATCAAATCTTTGGCGAAATATTTTTCAGAGATTTTTTTAGTGATGTATTTATTAATTCCATCATGCATGATATAATCATAAGGCAAGGTGTTCGCAAATTCAACCAATGTTTTGTCAATAAATGGCGTTCTAAGTTCCAAAGAATTAAACATGGTCGCACGGTCAGTCTTTACCAAATAATCGTTAACTAATCTCGTTTTCATTGAAGCACTTAATAATACATCAAAAACGGTATCATCATTTTGTAAAGCGTCTAAAATTTTGCCTTCGTGCTCTTTTTTGGGTGCATTATAAAACAACTCATCATCGAACAATTCTGTTAAAGCACTTTGTGAAAACCCCATATTTCTGTAAAGGGCACTTGCTAGCACTGAAATGTCCTTTTCCATTACTCCAGAGAGATAATTTGCCTTTTCCATTTTAGTCAATTTCGACATCAATTTCAAAGGCAATTTGAGCAAACTCCTATTTGACCATTGCTGCATTCTCAACCCTTGATTATAGGTTCTATATCCTGCAAAAACTTCATCTCCACCATCACCTCCGAGTACAACTTTGACCGATTTACCAGCAAAATGTGAAACATAATAGGTTGGAATTGCAGAAGAGTCAGCAAATGGTTCTCCATATTCACTGAGTAATGCATCCACAATATTTAAATCATTGGGATTGAGAATTATTTCATTGTGTTTTGATCCTATTTGTTTTGAAATAGCTCTCGCATAAGGCAATTCGTTGAAAGATTCATATTCAAAACCTACACTGAAAGTGTTGATTGGAGAACCGTAATTTTTGGCTGCAAAAAGAGAAATCAAAGAAGAATCTAGTCCACCGCTCAAAAAACAACCAACAGGAACATCAGACAATAATGTTTTTTGCACCGCCTTTTCAATCAGAATCTCTGCCTGATCAATTGATTCCTCCAAAGTCAATGCCGTTTTATTCTTATAATTCAACCTCCAATATTCATGCTTTTGAAAGGTTTTATTATCAAACTCAATAAAATTGGCTGGTGGTAATTTTTTTATTTCTTCAAAAATGGAATTTTCTAATGGTGTTGACATTTCTGAAAAGTAGTAACCCAATGCGTGAAGATCAATTGTCTGTTTTAATTTTAAAGCTTTAAAAGAGCGAATATCAGAGCTAAAAGCTAAAAACTGTCTATCAAAATGATAATAAAGTGGTTTTTCCCCAAATCGATCTCGAGCAATGTAAGACGTTTGTTTTTCGATGTCAACAATTACAAAAGCAAACATTCCTTCCAACATTTCAATGGTTTTCGAAATTCCCCAATGTTGGTATGCATAAATTATAGCCTCAGTATCTGATGTCGAACTAAAATCTTGTCCAATTTTTTCTAATTCTCTTTTAATTTCCTGATAATTGTAAATCTCTCCATTAAAGACGATGACAACCTTTCCATCTTTACTCCACATTGGTTGACGTCCAGAATCCGATAAATCAATAATGCTTAGTCGTTTGTGTGCTAGACCAAAACTAAAATTAGAATGATTTTGAAACGTGTAACCTTCCTGATCAGGACCGCGAAACTTTAACGGCTCCGCCATTTGTCGAAGTAAATTTTCATCAATTTGAAGACTACTACCAAAATCAATAATTCCTGCTATTCCACACATTTAAAGTGATTTTTGATAAATATCAATTAGTTTGTCAATATAGTGATTTATGTCAAATTGATGAGCAAATTCAGTTGCATTTTTTGAATATACATCGTATTTTTCATGACTTGAAACACATTCAATTATTTTATCAGCAAAAGTTTTTGTTGAATTGTCTTCGACTAAAAATCCATTTTTTCCCTGTTCAATCAACATCCGATTCCCCCCTCCATCTAAAGTAACTACTGGAAGTCCAGATGCCATCGCCTCAATTAATGTCAAACCAAAACCTTCTGTTAAAGCAGAATGAACATAAACATTTGAATCATTTAAGTATGTTTCAATATTGTGAATCAGACCGAGTAACTTAATTTTAGACTCCAATTTAAGTAAGCTAATCTTAGACTCAAGATTTTCTCTCTCTGCTCCTTCTCCAATGATTGTTAGCAATATCGGAATATTGCGATTTTCCAATTCAGCAACAACATCTATTAAAAATTGATGATTTTTATTTTTATCCAATCTACCGATCGAAATCAAATGACAATTTGACGAAGTTTTTGAATCAGCAAAATGACTCGGTTTTAAAAATCGCTTTACATCAATCGCATTTTGCAAAAAAAATACATTGGACAGATCTTTTGGTAAAACGGACATTAAAAACTGTTCAATATCTTCTGAAATGGCTATAAAGTAGTTTCCTCCATTTTTTCGATATCGTTTCAACAAATATCTTTTTTCAAAAAAGTTTGTCAAATCACGTTTTGATTTAATTTTTAAAAGTCCCAAATTACCGAGCGACTTCATTCTGTCATGTGAATGAGTAAACCACTTTGCACTGGGGAAATAGCAACTTCTAGATACAATCTCAGCCTCAAACAAATGAGAATGAATTATATCGGGCTGAAATAAATCAAGTATTTTTTGAAGTTGCTCAATTCGTAAATCATGCTTTTTGCTAATAGAAAGTGCTACTTTACTAGGTACCACTTCAATCAAATGTTTGATATCTTCAACATCATACTCAATCTTGTCCTCAAAAAGAATTAACTTGACTAAAAGTTCATTTTTCTTGCTTAAAGTTCGAATTATATCAACGACAATTCGCTCTGCACCACCTTTTTTCAGGTTTGGAATGATGTGGATTATTTTCATGAAAAAATTTAAGCTAATATTTAAATCTTTAGGAATAAATCCAATAAATATTCATGTTCTTTTTCAACTACTGAAGAATAATTTATCAATTTATTTTTTAACAAAGATAAATCAAAGCTTATAACTTTCTCAATCGCTTGCGAAATTTGCCAAGGGTTTTCATACTGTTCGACTGTCAATAAGTTTAACAGCTCTACATCATGTCTCAAATATTCATTATTATAACTTGTCAAACAAGGAACACCTAAAGCTAAAGATTCAGTAAACACTTGACCGCCCATTCCTTCACTAAATGAAAGATGTAAATTGATATCCATTTGAGAAATTAAACGAATAAATGTTAAGTGATCCATGAAAGGATGAACAATAATTCGATCATCAAAACCGATTTCTGAAAATTTAGTATCCAGTGAGGTATGAATTATTGAATTTTCCACTGCAAGTGCACCAGCAATTTGGTTATAAATATTTTTATTAAATGAACTGTTTCCGAAAATGCCAATATTGATCTTACCGGACTTTTTATGATTACTAATGTAATCGAGCGGAGAAATTGGTCGCAATTGCAATTGGCAGGTAGGAATTGAGAAAAGTAAATTTGACCATTTTTCAAGACCTGATTTGACAAACCCTATTTTTTTAATTTTACCTTCCTTGGCTAGTGAAATCATGTTAAAAAACTGTACTTCATTGACTTCTTGAGATAATTCACTCAAAGCACCGTGAAAAATAACCTTCACATTTGTTTTATCTGCCAACTGATTGAGGAAAAAATTCATCGACAATGGCATGGTACTAAAAATAACTTGCTCGAAACCTGAATTCAAAATCAATTCGGACAACAAGATTATTTGTTTATCACTTAATTTTATATTGCTATAGTAGGCAGGGAGAACGATTGTGTTTTCGGGAAATAAATTCAATGTTGCATTTTTAACTCCTAAAAATGAACTACCAGTATTCTCAAGACAAATTGCCAATACGTCATTCCCTTTTGATGAAATTTCTTTAATTGAAGCGAGCAAATTGGAAATATCTACATGCTCTAAAGTGCTTTTACCTAAAAATTTATTAACTCTATATTTTATTCCCATGATTCGCCTAGTTAAAAAACATTTAGAAATTCTTTTGAAGAAGAGGTTTTTCGCTTATATCGAAATAGAATTTTGAAAAAGTTCTTTTTCAACAAGAAAACTACCTCTTTTCGCAGCTCAAAATCCTCCATTAATATTTTATTTTCTTCCCTTATATTTCTTTTTATCAATTTTCTCAGAAAATAATTGTCTAACTGAAGAGCTGTTAAATTAATTAAAGCAATAAAAAAGTAGGTCAATTTACCATAATACTTCATGATAAATAGCCATTCAGAAACTGAGATTTGAACCCACTTTGGTGCTTTTATTTTGAAACTCCCGCCCTCTGCATGGATTACACTGGCATTGGGTGTAAAAAAATGCTTGAAACCTTGTTTTCCTAATCTCAGTGACCATTCGGTATCTTCTCCATACATGAAAAAATCTTCATCAAAATAACTTCCCGACTCGGACGAAATTTTTCTATTGTAAAACAAATAGGTCCCACCCAACCATTTAGTCTCATGGAAAGTCTTATGCAGTTCCTCTATTTCTTTGTGAGACTTATCTTTATCTTCTGGTTTAATTCTAAATATTTTTGAAAACAAAATTACGAATGGATGTGCGACCACAATTTTTTGGATATTTCTGATAGTTGGTCTCGAATTATGCTGTATATTTCCATTTAAATCAATGAGTTGACAGCCTAAAAACCCAATCTTTTGTCCTGTTTTCTCAAGATTTTGATAATCCCTCAACGTAATTGGTAGAGTATCCGAATTAATAGTTGTATCGGAATTAAGTAGCAAAATATATTTACCTGAAGCGTTTTTGATTCCCACATTATTAGCCCTTGAAAATCCTGCATTGTAGCCAGTATTTATCCAAATTAATCCTGGAAACAAGTTGGTAATCAATCCTTCAGATTCATCTTGAGAATTATTATCAACAACAATCAATTCCACATTAATTCCTGAACAATTCTCCATGATTGATTCTACACAAGCTCTTGTTAGATCAGGTGTTTTGTAATTTACAATCACTATTGAAATATCAATTTCTACTTCATTCATTTCAAGAATATTTTTCCTTTTTAAATCCGTTTACAGAAAAATGATAAATTCCATTCATATAATTATTCATTCTTTCGGCTTCTGTTCTATTTCCAAGTGGCATCCTTGCCAATGCTTGCTTCCTTGATTTATTGGTTTTAAAAATGTTACCAGGTTGATTCAATGTTGATGTTGTAAAGCCGAGTGTAGCAGCTAATTCTAAATCTCTCTGACAAACATCAAATTCTCCACCAAAAGGATATGCAAAATGTGCTACTTTCTTACCAATTTTACCCTCAATTTCAAGCTTTGAATTGAGCATCTCCAATCTAACCAGCTCATCATTTTGCTGTTTGACAGATACATGGCTCATTGTATGCGCTCCAATAGTAATCAAAGGTTCGTCTGACAATAACTTAATTTCATCCCAAGACAACGAAACCGCTTTGCTTTGCTTTTCTATATCCTCATCAGTTAATTCAAAACTACTTTTCAATACTTCTTTTAGTTCTTCGGAGGGGATTGATTTAATTGCCTCACTAATTTGCTGAAACTGTGAAAAAGCTTCTGTGGAATCTTTCCAACTAAATACAAATTTCCCCAAAGAGGAGTTTAAAATTAAACTATTGAACTTCAGTGCATAATCTTCGAAGTAATACCACCACAACAACGCAGTACCATTAGGCAAACAATTTGTTACATATATGGTTGCTGGAACCTGGTGTTTCTGTAAAACAGGTAATCCATGAATTAGATTATCTCTATATCCATCATCAAATGTCAAACAAATGAACTTTTGTTGAAGTTTCAATCTACCATCCAACCAATTTGACAAATCTTCTAAAGAAATAAAAATATAGCCTTTTTGTTTGAAAAACAGAATATGCTCTTCAAGTTTCTCGGGACTTATTGCCAAATCTCTATTCAAAATATACTGTTCTCTTTCAATTTCAGGTAAAACCCTATGCAACATGAATATCAATCCCTGTCCTGCCAAAATTCTGGCAGACAATTTGCCCTTTGTTTTTACGAATAAGCCTAATATTTTTTGTTCAAACCAATTCATCTCACACTTTTTTCTAAAATTAATTTTCGAATCTTTTTCTCTATAAACTTGTGAGTAAACATTGAGATTACAATCAACAAAGAAACAAAGGAAAATAGAAAAAATATGCTATTTATATTCACCTGAAATTTACCAGCAATAATCTTGGATAAAATATAAACAGGATATTGGAAAATATAAATACTGAAGCTAATTTCCCCTAAATAGTCAGCAATCTTATTAGAAAATAGCGTAGAAAAAAAAGTTCTATCAATGACTAAAACAAAAATGAGCATTAAAAAAATAGGCGCATACAACCCAATATTCTCTTTAACATCAAAAACGAAATGAACAGAAATTAGTAGGATTGAAATCGATAGTAAGCTAATGAAAAGCTTAGCAAAATTGAGCTTCATCAAAAGACTATTGTATCGAAAAAACAAAATTCCACCGAATACACCGAAAACGAAAGATGAAAGATGAAACAAAGGAAAGTCTTCAAAAATTTTCTGACTATCAAAATCTATTAAATTGTAGAGACTTTGTGTAGTCAACCAAAATAGCAAAACTATCCAAATAATTAGCTTTGTGCTTAAGGTTACGAACTTTTTCATCACAAATGGAAAAAGAAAATAGAAAAAGAATTCTACTGATATACTCCAGTCTGGATAATTATAGCCAGGAAAAGAACTCCACGTCCAAGTTTGCAAGCATAAAAATTCAACGATTCCATCCAAAAATTTAAAATCAGTCCCCCAATATAAATAGAAAAACAAACAACAAATTAACGCAACAAAATAAGCCGGATAAATGCGTGCAAATCTTGCTTTCCAAAATTGAAAAAATTGAAATTGCTTATTCAAAAAAGATGAGTAATATAAATAAGCCATAATAAAGCCCGACAGAACGTAAAAAAAAGATACCGCTTGAAATCCATTACTGACAACTCTATTCAGGACTGAATTATCAATATTATCAGTCAATGTTGCACCAAAATGGTAAAAAACAATCCACAATGCTGCAATAAATCTAAAGAAAGTTACATTTGGTAAATAAACGTTGTTTTTTATCATAGTATTAATTAACCTCACTAAAAAGTGTCATTATCAGCACCTGTAAATTTCATTTTTTCCAACGGAATCTCGCTTGAGAAATTAATTCCACCAACCGGATATTTTGTCTCCATCCTCACACCAATTTTTTGAAACATCTGAAATCCCCAAGTATCAGAACTTGTTTGGAATCTTAAATGTGGTAGCCCCATTCTAAAAGCAATACCTTTTAACTTTTTGATTGTCGTTATAAATGTATCTTCGTCGCATTTTTCTATGTCGCCAATATACAAAAACAGTTCATCAAACTTTACCCAAACATTGATGCCATTAACCTCAATCAAGTAGTTTTCACTGTAAGTTTTATAATCAAAAAAATCTTTGGAATGATCAACAACTGGAATGTCTGCATCTAAGGAGGAACTTTTAAAAGGAGAACCTTTCTTAATTTTATTCAAATGAAAACGACACCATCTGTTATGTAAATTTTGAGACAGCTTCAAAGTATTTTTTATTCTGATCCATGGAATGCATTTCACACGAACAACAAAAGGAATCATGTCGTCAAAATGCGACCATCCTAATCGTTTGATAAATCCTGGAAATGAATTTTCATTGGGAAAACCAAAAACACAATGAAAACCATGATCACGGCAATATTGATATGTTTCCAATGCTAGTTGAGTAAACAATCCTTTTCCGGTGTGAGCACCGTGTGTCATGGTGTCTCCTGATTGAGCCGCTAAATAATATTCACCATTGAATTCAATTTTACAAGGATAAACTCCATAAAATGCTGCTGGGATGTTATTATTTTCGTCATATGCAATGAATCCTATTGCTTCTTTGCCAAGTCTAGATGTTTCTAGCTTTTTCTTAAAAGTATCTTTATTCAATGGATGACCGAAAGCACTTTCATAAATTGGAATTAAATCAAAATAATTCTCATCACTTAACCTTCTAGTTATATAACCCTCTGACTTAAACATTATTTAAAAGTTATTTATGAAGCGTTTTTCTATCCCTAAACTTAAGAATGGGTGTTTCAATATAAATATACATAAAAGTTGCCAAACCAATTGACATTACGAAATATAAGAAGAATAAAATCAATCGTTGAACTTCAAAGCGAAAAGATAAAATAAAATGTGAGAACTCAATATTTCTAATAAAAAACCAAAGTATTAGACTACCGTGAATTAAATAAAGAGAAAATGAAATTTTACTAAAGAATACAATCACTTTATTCACAAAAACAAAACGGAATTTCTTTACAGAATTTAAAAATGGTAGAAGAAACATTACTGATAAAGATTCCAAATTAAAGATATAGATTTTATTTTCTGGCGATTTAAAATATTCTGTTAAAACATAAATTATCGCTAGTAATATAATTGAAAACACTAAAGAAATATATTTATACTTTGCCCAAAAATCCGGTTTATGAAAATAAATAATGGATGCAAAGACACCATAAATCATTGAATCAAGTCTAAAAAAAACAATTTTTCGAATATCTAAATTTATATCATTATAATACAAACAACGCATAAAAAATGGAACCAAGATGAACAACAATGAGATTATTAATAGTGAACTCATTTTGTTTTTTATGACTAAGAACGTTAAAAATATAAATCCAGGAAATAGCAAATAAAACCACTCTTCTACCGACAAACTCCAAGCTACTCCAAAAAATTCAGGATGATTCCACAATAAGTTTTGAGCAAAAACAAAATATAAAAAGTTAAGATTCCATAAACCATGCGTTAAAACAATCATCACCACAAGTACAATAAGATAAAGGGGTATTGTTCTGTACCATCTTCTAATCCAAAAATTTAATAACTCTTTCAGTTTAAATTCTGTTTTAAAAATGGTCTTATTTAAAATTGAGCCAATTAAAAAGCCGCTTAACACAAAAAATACAGAAACACCTTCAAATGGTAAAATTGTAGGTATAGAGTAAAGCCAACTTAGTTCATTTGGAATTAAAATTTCTCCATGACCCCAAAAAACATAAAAAATCGCCAAACATCTCAGTAAATCAAGTCCTAAAATTCGATTTTCGTAGTAAAAAACACTATCTTTTATCTTCATTTTTTAATAAAATAAACATTAAATATTTCACAAATCGATATGGAGACAAAATAAATTTTCCTACTCGATAATCAATTGACTCTTTCGTCATTTTATATTTATAAAAAGTTTCTTTATAAATCTGTGATAAAAAATCTGAGTGCTTTTTTGATATGTAACTTACAATTACTTCCAAATTATGGTTTGCAGTTGTATTTGTTCTTGAGGTAGAAATTACACGATACTTGAAATGTACTTTCTCTAAATAAAAAAACTGCTTGTTATTTTTCAACAAATTAATCCAAAGTTCCCAATCTTCCAATCCCAGTCTTGATAGATGTGAATCAAATCCTCCAACTGAAAAAAAAGTTTCTTTTTTGATTAAGACACAATTATCTACTGAATTGCCTATAAAAATTTTGAAGGAATCAATTAAATTAGATTTATGTATTCCCGTTTTATCACCAAAAAATTCAAAATCAGGGTACACAATCTCAATTTCCTTTTTGCGAGAAAAAATTTCGACAGCCTCTGAAATATAATTTTCGAATAAAATATTATCCGCATCCACAAAGCACAGAATTTCTCCATTTGCCTTTTCTGCCCCGATATTTTTTGCTACACTAGGCCCTGCGTTTTCTTGATGTAAAAGATGAATTTTTTCATTATTCTCATATTCCTTCAACTTAGAAATCGAAAACAAATCCGAACTACCATCATCGATAATCCAAATTTCATAGTTCTCATAAGATTGACTAAAAATGGAGTCAATCGTTTCTTGAATCGTCTGTCCTGAATTGAAATACGGAATGATAAAAGATACTAATGGAAAACTCATACAGATAAAATTTTGTGAAATGCATTGAAATTTGATTCAATGGTGTATTCAGTTAAAATTCTTTCCGCATTTGACGATTCCAAACTAGAAACTTTTGGAGTATTTAATTCAGAAACTAGTTCATTGATTCTAATTGATAACTCATTTGAATTTCCTTTGTCAAACAAATAAGGATATTGTGGAGTTAACAGCTCTACAATGGAAGGTATTGCAGAAGCGACTACGGGTTTACCATAACCCATATACTCTATCAATGCATTTGGGCTTCCTTCGCTAACACTTGTTAGCAAACAGATATCAGATGCATTGATTAACCCTGGAACGTCGTCGGACGCACCAATAAATATTACCTGCCGATCTGTCAAACCCAAATCAAAACATAGCGACTTAACTAAGTTAATTCTCTCTATATTATTTTGACTTCCTGCAAGTACCAACCTTAATTTAGGATTTTGCTTCAATGCAATATGAAAACCGTTAATCAATGTTTCGTGGTCTTTCTCTGGGAAAAAATTAGCCGCAATAAATAACATGATTTCATCTTCCGCGATGCCAAGTTTTAATCTCCAATCTGCTTTTTCTGTTTTAATGGCAATCTTCTCAAAAGGATTGGGAATAAATGCAATATCTTCCGCATTTTGACCGTGTCGTTCTGCAATAAATTTACCTGCTGCCCTAGAGTTCGAAGCGTACGTTGGCTTAAATTTTAGTGCCAATTTTTCAAATGTACTCATGGGAATGTGAAATTCCATAGCAATTTGAAACCACAAACATTTCGATACTCCACCAAATTTATAAGTTGAAGCAGACATAACATTGCAGTGATAAGTAAAGGGAATGATCGAATTAATTCCTGCTTTTCTCAATGACTTTCTAAATTTCAAATAGACACCAATTCTCTTTTTTCTATTGTAAAAAGAACTAAATGGTATTTTCAAATTGGAATACTTCAAATTAGCTGCATCAAGCAATTCACATAAATTACCCGAACCTTGATCTAATGCCCAAACTTCAACTTCATACATTCCAGAATCTTGCAATGATTTAGCAATATAAAGCCCCTGTTTTTCAGCACCTCCTAAATCAAAAACTGGAAGTAGAACCAATACTTTTTGTTTGCTCGACATGCAAGACTAATTAATTTGATACAAACTTTCTTGTAATTTCTTTAAACCTAATCGAATATCTGTATTTGGTTTGAATCCAACCGCTTTTAGTAACTTCTCGGAACTTCCAACACGTCTTTCAACCTCGTAATCATATCGATTAGCAGGAGACTCAATTAATTTAATTTCTGAGTCTGACTTTGTAATTTCCTTGATATACTCTGCTAACTCCAAAATATTTAATTCTGTTTCATTTGCTATGTTGTAGATTTCAGCACCTTTTGATACTTCTGATAATTTCACCAAAGAGATGATTGTTTCTTCAACACTTGTAAAATCCCTTGTTTGTTTACCACTTCCGAAAACTGTGATTGGTTCATTTTTAAGTGCCTGTTCGAAAAAACGAGGTATGACCATTCTGTCATCTTGTCTTGGGCCATACACGTTGAAAAAACGCAATGAAATAGATTCTAGGCCTCTTTCTTCGTATACTGCCTTCAAATAAATTTCATTATATCTTTTCGCCATCGCATAACTTGTTCGAGGATCAATCATGATGTCTTCATCAACGCTTTTTTCTATTGCAGAATGTCCGTAAACACCACTTGTTGAAGCATAAATAACTTTCTTAACACCATGTTTAAGCGCAGCATAAACAACGTTTTTTGTTCCTTCAACTTCGGTTTCCATGGTTTCAACAGGATTGTCAGCAACAATATCTACTCCCAAAATCGCAGCCAAATGATAAATCTGATCACAATTTTCTGAAAGTTTCATTACCAAATCTTGATCTCTTACATCTCCTTCAACAAAAGTAATCTTGCTTAAAATGTAATCTTCAATTTTATTTCCTCTCAATAAATTATCTAGTACAATTACTTCATGTCCTTGTTCTGCTAAAAAAGCAGTTAAATGACTTCCAATAAAACCTGCACCTCCTGTAATTAATACTTTCATTTTTCTTAATTTTTCCAAAATCTCACTTCTAGAGACATTCTTGTTGTATTTTCATTAAAATTATATCCACCACCGTGCACCATATAGGGAGAGAAAAGCATTACTTGATTCTCTTTCGGGTCTGGTCGTAGCAAAATCGGTTGCTCACCTTTGACCGAGATAACGCAGGGAACAGTATAAGAAGTCCCATTTAAAATGGCGCCTTCTGCAGTTCGTTCAATTTCAGACTCTTTAAACAAATGACTTCCTGGAATCAAACCCAAAGAACTATTTTCATTGCTACCACAAATAGGTGCATAGATGTTAACAGCATCTCGTAATCTATCTATCCATACATCTCTATGAGGAGGATTGTTGTCTTGAAAATTTTGTGGACGAACAATTCTCAAGAAAAAATTATTCAATTCAATGTGTTTCGCCTTGCTTGATACTTGCATTCCAACAACCTCTGAAATCCGTTCATTAATCAAACTAAAATTCACTGGAAATTCACTTATATTCCAACCCCACTGAATCATTTTAGCTAGTTTCAAGTGAATTTCATTGTTTACATACAAATGATAATTTTCAAGCTCAAAATTTTCATCAATTTTTCCGCCAGCTTCAACAATTAAATCACCGATAATTGATTTTAAACCGTGTTTAATTTTTACGAAATCAGCTTCACTCAAAAAATCGACAATATCATAGCCAATTTCTTTCCATGAGGTGTTTTCAATTAAATTCTCGTCTTGTAACAATAAGACCTCATCAGAACCAACAAAAGTAGAACCATTCAATTCAAGTTCAATTTCCTTACCACCTAATTTATACTTTACATTCATTCCTAATCAATTAGTTTTTTTGTTCAAAAAGAGATTCCAATATATGAATAAATTTTTGAATATTTTTTTCATCATCAATATATTTATACTGAACTTCTGCCATCTCTTTGGCTTTGGATGCATCTTCGATAATTTCAAGTGATTTCTTTACAAACTTCGACAACTGATGAAACATGGGAAATCTTTCGTCACTGAACTGATCACTAGAAACACTAAAATCCCAGAAAACCTGAGGGATTTTGGTGGTACAGATATCGAATCCTGCAAATCCGCCAGGAACTCCATAATAGCCATGTAACCAGATTAAATTTAAATTATCTGCTAATGCTGATGCAATCAAATCTTCTTGATGTCCTCTAAAAATTACACTTTTCTCTAAATCAAGTTGTTTTACAATCCTCATAACCCCCTCTTTTTCGGGATCTCCACTTCCGTAAATATGAAATTCAGCCGTTGGATATTTTTCAAGAATCAATTGAAAAGCATATAAAAACGGATCTAGTGGTTTAGTGTGTGATAGACGGGTAAAAATTCCAATTTTGATTGGTTCCGACAAACTGTAGTCAGTTTTAAAAACTGTATTTTCAATTTTGATCGAAAGCGGGAAAAACACATGACTGTATTGTTCAAATTCGTTCAATTCATTTTGATACATCCCATCTTCAAAACTAGATATAAACCTATAAAATTTCGTTTTATCATATCGATCGTAATTTTCTTTGTGCTGAAAAATAGAGTTATGAATTGAAATAAAAGTCTTGTTTAGTTCCTCCTCATTCATAAACCTTGCGACGAATGGATATAAATATTCACCAATGACAATTATCTTCGAATAAGGAGCTAAAAAATCATGAAACATCTGCCTTTCATTAGGAAATGGTTTATTAAATACCTTTTTTGCAAACCTTTCCTTGATGGAGGGAACAGTTAATTGATTAATTTCATTTTCAAAAAAAATCGGGGTACCTAATGCTTGATGTTTATAGTAATAATGATCGTCCCAAATTTCACTATTGTTCAATGGATGCCAAGATAAAATTTGCAAATCAATCTTGTTTTTATCAATTGATTTATCAATTTCATAGGTATATCTATTGGCTCCGGATTGATAAAATTCAGAAACGATAAATAATATTTTTGTCCTACTTTCCATCAAAAAAGCGAATAACTAATGAAGTGATTTTTTCAATATCTTCTTTTGAAAGGTCATGGTAAAATGGCAATCGTAACAAAGTATCAGCAAATCGATCACAATTATCTAGTTCTCTGCCATCGTGTTTATCTTGATAATAAGGACTTTTGTGCAAACTCAAATAATGAAAAACAGGCATTACTTCTTCTTTTCTCATAAAGTCAATCAACGCAGATCGCTCTTCCAAGCTATTCATGATCAAAGCAAATAAATGCCCGTTATTTGTTTGGTTATCATCCAAATCTAAAAATTGGAAACAACCGTTCTCTTGCAAATGAATTAATTTCTCATGAAAAAGATTCCAATTTCCAACTCTTTTTTTCTGAATTTCATCCAGATTTTCAAGTTGAGCAAACAAGAAAGCAGCTATAATATCAGAAGGTAAAAAAGACGACCCTATGTCAATCCAACCATATTTATCTACCTCTCCACGGTAAAACTTGCTCCGATTGGTTCCTTTTTCTCTGATTATTTCTGCGCGGTCAATAAATTGATCATCATTAATCACTAGCATGCCACCTTCTCCAGAAATAATATTTTTGGTTTCATGAAATGAAAAAGCTGCTAAATGTCCAAAACTACCAAGTGGTTTTCCTTTATAGTAAGAGTCTATGGCTTGCGCTGCATCTTCAATGACATATAAATTGTATTTTTTGGCTAGTGCCATAATTTCATCCATATCGCAGGCCACTCCCCCATAATGCACAGGCACAATGGCTTTGGTTTTTGGGGTAATCAGCGCTTCGATTTTTGAAACATCAATATTTGGATGATTCGGTTTTGAATCCGCAAAGACTATTTTAGCGCCTCTCAAAACAAAGGCATTGGAAGTTGAAACAAAAGTGTATGAAGGCATGATAATTTCATCTCCTTCTTTTGTATCAATCAAAATAGCCGCCATTTCCAGCGCATCAGTACAAGAAGTAGTCAATAAGCATTTTTTAAAATTATACTTCTGCTCAAAAAAATCGTGACATTTTTTAGTATAAACCCCATCGCCAGAAATCTTCATGGATTTCACAGCATCTTCGATATACTTAGTCTCATTACCTGTCAAAAATGGCTTATTAAATGGAATCTTCATTTTTGTATTTTTTTAGCTGGAATTCCTACATAAACCCCAGAATTTAATATGCTTTTAGTAACTACTGCACCCGCACCAGTCCTTGTCTTGCTTGCGATTCGAATATTATCCGAAAGTACTGTCCCAATACCTAGATTAACCGACTCTCCAATTTCACAAAATCCTGCAATTTGAACACCCGGTGAAATAATTGAATGACTTTTTACCGCAACATCATGTGAAAAATTACAACCATTGTAAATCAGCACATTTTCACCAATTGAAACATTCATGTCAAAAATTCCGCCTGCATAAACAACAGATCCTTGACCAATATGCACTGAGTCATCTATAATATTTGAGGAATGAATGATTTTTCCGAATGGAATTTCATTTTTTAATCTTTCAAAAAGTCCTTTTCGTTCGTCAAAATGATTGTAACCAATGGCAATCAGCAACACATCAAAATTCTTGCTCTTAAATTCTTCTGAAATGTCTGAAATTTTCCCTAGAATGGGTAAATTATGCTTCATTTGACCTTTTGTCTCAAAATCGTCAAAAAATCCTACAGGCAAATAGTGCTTGCCATCCAATGCAAGATGAGCTATTTGGTGACCTAAATCTCCCGAACCTATGATCGCAAGTCTCTCCATCACTTGATTAAAAAGTTTTTACTTTTTGCTCCTTCATTAAAAATCAAGTCAACCACCGAAACTCCATGAGAAAAAGGTGGATGTTGCTGGTGATATTCAGGATAATTTTGATAATCCATCCATTGAACGGTAATATTCTTAGCCGCAAAAGCATCCATATCCATGTAACTTTGTGCTGCAGGACCAGAGATGTAATGCGTACCATTTAATTTTTCAATTGCTTCAAGTAAACGCTCGTTTTTGTCTCCATTTAACTCAAGACTTGTAGAATCAATAATCTCAGTTTTAATTTCTAAAATCTCATTGATCAACTTGATAAACTTGAGATTAATTTCAGATAAAAACGTAGTGTCCATTTCCAAATACAAAGCCTTAAATATGGGACCAAATTCTTTAAAAAAAGGAGCTTTACCATAATTGGCAACTAATGTATTCCAATGTTTAACATTCCAATTTTTGAGTGAAACTTCCGTTTCGTTAATTTTCTGACTCAAATTTTTCTGACTTACAGGAATAGTAATCCATTGATTTCCTGTTGGTGTTTTGATTAGATTTCTGTTTCTCCAATCGTTTTTTGTGTACTGAACTTCATCATAAATTACAAATACATCTGCTTGACGTATAATGTCAAAGTATCCCTTCCATGGAATGTAGTTAGATTGAAGTATGGCCACCTTTTTCATCAGACTGTCCAATTTAATTTAGGCCTAACTGCCCCATTTATTTTTCCAAAATAAGCACTGTTTCGTTCCTTATCTTCTACCTCAAAATTTATAACGTTGGCAACGTTCCAAAGTGGTCTAAGTTCTGGGGAATTGAAATAAATATTTAATGAATATACTCCATCGTTAAGCAGATCCTTCGGTATGATACATGTTCCAGAACAAACACCATTTTCATCCGTTTGAAAATCGAACCCTGAACCAAAAACAACATCTTCATTTAAATCTACAAAATCGATGGCAACCTTAACAACCTTTGATTCTGATAGATTCCAAAAGGAAATTTTGATTGAGATTTCATCTGTAATAAAAGGACTTTCAGGAAATACAGCTACAGATTTTAATTTAATATTTTCATTTCCAACAGCCAGTTCTTTTGTTTCGAAAGTTACCTTTTGCTTTAAATTTTGAGCATTTATTCTCATATAATGTTCTACTGTCTCCTCTGCGCTTCCAGCAAAAACGACTTTTCCGCGCTCCATCAAAATTCCTCTGTTACAAAGTGATTTTACAGCCGCCATATTGTGACTAACAAAAAGAACTGTCCTACCTTGACTGCTGACATCTTTCATTTTGCCTAAGCATTTCTTTTGAAATTCAGCATCACCGACAGCAAGTACCTCATCCACAATCAAAATTTCTGGCTCCAAATGAGCTGCTACAGCAAAAGCCAAGCGAACATACATTCCTGAAGAATATCTTTTAACTGGAGTATCAATGTACTTCTCTACCCCCGAAAAGGCAACAATTTCATCAAATTTAGAACGGATTTCTGCTTTGGTCATTCCTAAAATCGCGCCATTCAAAAAGATGTTTTCTCTTCCTGTCAATTCAGGATGAAAACCTGTCCCTACTTCCAATAAAGATGCAATTCTACCCTTAATTTTTATTTCACCTTTTGTGGGTGAAGTCACTTTAGACAAAATCTTAAGTAGTGTACTTTTTCCAGCACCATTTCTTCCGATAATTCCTAGAACCTCTCCTTGTTTTGCTTCAAAATTAATGTCTTCTATTGCCCAAACATATTTTGAATTCCCTTTTTCTTCACGAGAATTTTCTCCTGTAATTTTCTCGTAAGGGTCTTCCTTACCTCTAATCTTGTGCAACCAACGGTTGAAGTCATGTGCAACAGTGCCTGTACTAACCTGACCTAATTGATATTGCTTATATAAATTCTCTACTTTGATGGCTGGCATCTTCTTAATATTTAAATGTTCTGAAAAACTGTTTATCAAACAGTATCCATGAAGTTTTTTTCTACTCGATTAAAAATAATGACCCCAACAATCAATACAACTACAGAAAAGACAGTTGTGTAAATCAAGCCAGAAATATCTAAATAACCAATTCCAAAAAATGCATATCTAAAATTTTCAATGATTGGCGTTAAAGGGTTGTAGGATAAAATTTGATGCAATTTCCCTGAGGTAAAACTCAAAGGATAAATGATTGGCGTGGCATACATTAATAGTTGAATACCAAAAGTCAACAAGAAGCTTAAATCTCGGTATTTGGTTGTTAAGGCAGAAAAAATGATTCCTAAACCTAATCCCATAATGGCCATCAATAATATCAAAACTGGTAACAATAAAATAGTTTCGTTGATATTAATTTGTGCGCCGTGAAAATAAACGCGATAAACAGCAATTCCAATAAAAAGCAGCACCTGAATGCCTAATTTTATCAGATTTGAGATTACGATTGAAATTGGTGTTGCCAGCCTAGGGAAATATACTTTTCCAAAAATCCCAGCATTTGCAACAAAAGTATTTGATGTTTTACTGAAACAGTCTGAAAAATAGTTCCATAATGTAATACCTGATAAATAAAACAAAATAGGGTCAACATTATCAGTTGGAATTTTGGCGATTCTACTGAAAACAAAATAAAACGTAATGGTGGTGAACAAGGGTTGAATGAAAAGCCACAAAGGACCAAGCACAGTTTGTTTATATACAGAAACAAAATCTCTTCTTACAAAAAGCATGATTAAATCTCGATATCTCCAAAGTTCCTTTAAATTAATATCTAACCAATGTCGCTTAGGTCGAATTATTTCCGACCAATTTTCATCCTTACTCATACTTTTCTAATCCTATTTTGTCAAACTAATTCATTTTTATCACTTTATAGAAAGCAACATTCTCAAAGAATCTAATTTGTTGAATTATGAACAAAAATAGATTTTTTTTTTATTATATGCATGAAAACTAAATTAACAATCCAAACTATTTAAAAATAATTATTTGTTGGTTATTAAGTTAATTTCTGTTTTTTTTAATAATTCATTTTCTGATTGTTCATCAATTATTTCAACTGGTTCTAATGTATCTTTAGGCTCGATCACTAGCAGAAGTGCTAAAAAAGGCAACAATGGAGCTCTCAATCGCACAAGCACACCAAAAATAATCGATGAAAACCCGGTGATAAAGCCAAAAATCAAGATGAAAAAGAAACTAAAAAGTAAAAATTCATTTTCACGAATCATTTTAATCCTTCGCTTTCGATTATTCGTAAAAAATTTGAATACAAAATAGATCAAAATGGTACTTTCTATTCCATTAAGTATCAACGAAACAGACAATGCTTCCCAGATATACGGCCTAAATAATCCTGCCATGATTGCTTGAGGAAAAACTTTTATCAATCCAACTGGAGAATAGTCAGTCACCTCAATACTGTATTTCTTGCCTGTGTATAATTTATTTTCGTTAAAATCCTTGGTTTGAACCTCAGCTTCTTTGATGTATTTTTCAACTGAAACCTCGTCTCCGTATGATTGGATTCCGACAAAAAAACCTCCAATACTAACTAATCCTATCAATAATTGTACAAACCTTCTAAACATTGCAAATTCTCTAAATCGATTGGAAATCCTCGAACTTATAGCAATGAAAATTGGAAGCATTAGAGAAATTAATACTACGGATCGCAAGTGAAACATAATCCAAATATGAAAGGCTATCAAACAGTAACTGATAATTTTTGACTTTTGATTTCCTGTCAATAAACCAAATACATGGGTGACAATAGAAAAAATAGAAATAACAACTAAAGTATCTTTAGAAATTCCAGTACACCAAAAACTCAATGAAGGAATAAACAGAACGGCATAGGTGACCCACCGATTTGAATCTGGAAATATCTTTAAAACCAGCTCATAAAAACGCCATGTAACATTGGCAGTAATGGTTGCGAAAATAACAGAAATTGTTAAGTAACTATTAGCGGTAATGATTGAAAATAACGACACAATTTTACCCACAAAAAAAGACTCCTTTTCAGTCATAATCCACCGCGGAGGCAAACCTGTGGAGACATCATAGGAATTAATAAACTCAGGCGCATTGTAATCGTAATATAAATTATTTAAAAACAAATCAGGAGATTTTGTAAATAATTTATTCATACAACCAGCCATGTCCCAAAACGCAATAGAATCACCGCCTTTAACATAAAAAATATAATACAATGAAAAAACGATAGCGAATCCAATTTTATAAAACAAATGCTTTAAGTAATCTTTATAATAGTCTTTTCCACTATTTTTTGATACTTTATATAATCCAAAACCTAGTATCAAAACCAACCAAATCAATAATACTGCAATATCAATAATTGTAAAAAACGTCAGCCTTTTGGCTGTATCATTAAATACAAAAAATGAAAAGGATATTCTATCCATGCTGTTCTAATTTGACAATTTTCAAAGTTAATAAAACTATTGATTTTTAATTTGATTTAAACACAAAGCGAAATTAAAAGAACCTACATGAAAAAATTGCAGTATCATCAACCAAATTCCTTGCGGCACGCCACTCGTCGAGCTTGGAGAAAATCAAATTGTTCATGTCTTCCATTTTTAACGGGTAATAGCTGTGAACCAATTTTATCAACCTTTCTAGCTCGAAAAATTCATTTTTTTCGTTTTCCAATTCGATGATTCCATCAGTGTACATTACTAAAGTAGTATTGGGCCCCAATTCCAAACTTCCTGGATTGATGAATGGCAATTCTTCTAGCATGCCTAAGCCGATAGAACCTTGGTCCAACATCTGCACTTTTTTGCCATTCGTGATAAACGGATGATTGTGACCCGCATTGATGTAGTTTAATTTTCTCGTAACAGCGTTGTAATGCGCGACAAAAAATGTAATAAACTTTTCACCTTTGGCACTTCTGATTACTTTTTTATTCAATTCTTCTACCAAAAAATCAAGCTCAAATCGCTGATAACTAAACAACGTTCGAATGGTCGCTTGAAAGTTGGCCATCAACATTGCCGCACTGATTCCTTTTCCAGAAACATCAGCAATGCAAATAATATATTCATCTTCGCCTAGAGGAATAAAATCATAATAATCTCCGCCAACTTCATGACGCGGTGTATATTTTGCTGAAATATCCATTTTTCGGTTGGAAGGTAAATCTGAAGGAAAAAGCAATTTCTGCATTTCCGAAGCAACTTCCAACTCTTTTTTGATTCGCTCTTGAATGATTCCCAATTTGGTCATTCGTTTATTCTCAACAGCAACTACAATGATATTTGCCAAGGTTTGAATAAAAGTCATGTTGGTCAACGTTTCAGTCAACCTCAACTTTTCATGCTCTAAACCTGCAACTAAAAGGTATGCCAATGGTTCATTTTTATGAAAAACGGGAACCACCACATCAAATTCATCAATAATTTTGGATGGTGATGATTCAATCACCGTAATTTCTTTGAAACGAGATAAATCCTCTTTTACATTGATGTCTTTGACTTTTCCTTTAAATCCAACTTTCAACAAACTCAACCATTCGTCTTGCTTGTGAAACAATACAAACTTGTCGAATCCTAGCTGTTCTTTTAAAATGAAGCCTAAAATTCTTGTCAATTGATCGACTGGCTGATTCGAATTAATCGCATTGGTAATTTCCAACAAGGAATTTAACTTAAACTCTTGCAGCGAAATTTGATGCTCTAAATGTTGAATCAGTTTATCTTGCATGTCTTATTTCTTAGCCAATTGACGAATTGCCGCCATTTCTTTGAATTTTTCTTTTACTTCGCCCGCTGGACTTCCGAAATAAGTAACGCCAGGTTTTAAGTCTTTAGAAATTCCAGATTGAGCTAACACGACAGAACCTTCGCCCAAAACAACATCACTCGCAACGCCGACTTGGCCCCACAAAATAACATTGTCTTCCAAAGTCACGCAACCAGCCACACCTGTATGTCCTGCCATCAAGCAGTTTTTACCGACAATCGTATCATGTCCGATGTGCACTTGGTTGTCGATTTTAGTACCAGCGCCAATTCTCGTTGTAGAGGAAACTCCCGCGTCAATTGAACACAAAGCACCAATTTCCACATCTCGCTCAATCCAAACATTTCCACATGAATGCATTCTTTCTCTGCCTTCGGGTTTCTGTTTGTAATAAAATGCATAATGTCCCAAAACTGAATTTGGTCCGATAATCGCGTTTTCTTCAATCACTGTGTCATCGCCGATATAACAGCCTGGATGAATGGTAACATGTGCACCAATTTTCACCCGATGACCAATAAAAACATTAGGATAAATCAATGCAGAATAATCAATTTCACAATCTTCACCAATCATTTCTGATTGTGGCTTGAAAGGAGAAAAATACTTGGTCAAGCGATTGTAATCATCAAATGGATGCTTTGAAATCAGCAAAGATTTTCCTTCTGGACATTCCACTTCTTGGTCAATCAAAATTATGGTTGCTGCACTTTTGAGTGCTTTCTGGTAATATTTTGGATGATCTACAAAAACCAAATCACCAATTTCGACCCTGTGAATTTCATTGATTCCGGTAACCAACTGATTGCCATTACCTATAAACGAAACATCGATCAACTTAGCAATTTCAGCAACTGTATGTGGTTTTTTTAATTTCATTCCAATCAATTCTAATTGTATAAAATTACTTTCAATTAGCACTCCATTTTGCGGCAAGGTGTTATTTTATCATTGTTGGGTTGTTAATTACAAATTTTTCTTTTTTTTGAACGAATCTTGAACATGGCTGTATTCCAATTCAACAAAAAACGAACTCAAATGAAAAACTTTCTTTTAATCACATTTATCACTTTGAATCTTTCCATTTTTGGACAAACAAAAATTATCGCCTTGAAAAGTCACAGTGGTGATTCGGAATTCTTGAATAACGAAACTGATGGTAATTTTGGAATTTCTCCCGTAAGACTTGATTCTGTGGTGAAAATTGGTCCAAATTTCATCGTTGAAATCGATAATTTTGGCGGTCGAGATACTATTTTCGAACATCCTGCTTTTTTGAATCCAAACATCACTTTGGAGGAACTCAAAAAACAATTTCCAAGAATCAAATTTGTTGGTTTTGAAAAAGATTGGAAAGAATCAAATGGACTCAAAACCAAACCACGCAAAGGAAGCTTATATTTGTTTGGAATTCTTATGGTTGGGATTATGATTTCACAATGGAGAAAAAAAAATATTACTAAAACATTAAACTTAAAAAAATGAAACATTTAACGCTTACTTTATTTCTGATTTTGATTTTCAATTATGGATTTGCACAAACGAAAATCATTGCTTTTAAAAGTCATTCGGGAAATCCAGTTGATTTTGATGCCACTTTAGAAAATGACAACTTTGGAGACTTTCCTGAGATGCACATGATCAAAATTTTTGACACCGTTAAAGTAATATCTGACAGTCAATTCGTCGAAGTTTGGCATCATCAATATTTGGGTACTATTGAGGATACATCAAGAAAATACTTTTATAACAGAGACACTAATATAATCTCGCCAAATTATAGAGTTGATACAAAAATCATCAAAGAAAACTACCCTTCAACGACGGTTTTCAAGCAATATGAACCTCAAAAAAAAATCAAAAACAAAAATAAAAATAAAACAAAGACCAATAATTTATGGTTACTTGTTTTGATTTTGGGTGGAAGTTTAACGCCGTTTTTCGTTCAATTTTTCAAAAGACCTGAAACTAAAAATTAGTTGAAATGATTGAAAAAATGGTCAATCGAAGTTTGTTGGTGTTTATTGTTTTGTTTGCAATCACACTGCCCTTTCCTTTGCATTTTTTTCCTTCGATGGGATTTTTTGTCAGCGACTTTTTTCAAACAATCAATGAATTTACAGCGACGCATATATTTGGTGTAAACTTTAAGTTCATCTCCAATATTGAATCAGATTCGTTGGGACTTTACATTCATTGCTTTCATTTGTCGCTCATTTCATTGTTGTTAGGTTTTGTCTGGTCCAAATGGTTTTTGCGATTTTCTGAGAATCAAATTTTGTATTTCATACAAGTCTCAGCAAGTTATATTTTAGCGTTTTTTCTGCTGAAATACGGCGTCGACAAAATATTCAAAGTTCAATTCTATTTTCCTGAGCCAAATACACTTTTCACGCCGCTTGGTTATTTGTCGAAAGACATTTTATTTTGGTCAACCGTGGGTTCATCCTATAGTTATTCTTTGATTTCAGGGATTTTAGAAGTCATTCCGGCGTTGTTGTTACTCAACAGAAAAACAAGATTATTGGGCGCATTTATCGCCTTTGGAATAATGTTGCATGTGTTGATAATCAATTTCAGTTTTGATATTTCAGTCAAAATCTTGAGTTCTTACCTTTTAATTCTTTGTTTGATTTTAATAATGCCTTATCTAAAAAGTCTTTATGGTATTTTCTTCAGCCAAGAAGAACGATTTACAAGACCTACATTTGAAAATGTCAATCCAATCAAAAATCGATTTCAAAAACTATTCAAGGCAATTTTGATTGCTGCCATGCTTTTTGAATCCTTGTATTTTTTCGCAGAAAACAATATTTACAACGACGATTTAACACCTAGACCTAAATTTCACGGTGCATATCAAGTTAAATCAAACTTCGGATTAACTTCGATCGCCTACAAGACAGATTCAAAATATTTCGGGAAAATTGATTCCATCAAAAGAATTTTCATTCACCGACGTGGCTATTTGATTTTGCAATTTCAAGACGAGCATTTCCGTGATTTTCCAATTGCTTTCAACGAAGCTAAAAATTCATGGATTGTAAATACGCCGAAAAAGCAAATAGAAGTGCACATTCATAAAGCCAATGATTTCTATTTTTTCACATGGGAAGAAATAGATTTGGTGGACAAAAAACCTCTTAAATTTTATTTCGAACTGAAAACGGAAAAAATTGACTTAAAAAACCTACCACTTTCAAAACCACTTTTTCACTGGTTTGTGGCTTAATTAGAAAATCATTTTTTTAAACTTTTGACGCAAAGCTTTTTTGTAGTCTGCTGGATAAGTTCTTTTTCCAGTAAAAACATCTGTCATCGCTTCTGCAAACAGTTGACCGTATTTGGAAAGCAACATGTTTCGAATGGTTTGACTTTCGTAAAACATTTTGGCGATTAGTACGCCGGTTTTTAATTCTGGTAAAAGGTTTTTATTCAACTTTTGGTTGTAAAGTTCTTCAGATTTTGCTTCATCTAAATTGCTTTCAATCAAAGCATCAGCACAAAGTTTACCGCTCAAAATAGCGTTTGACAAACCTTCCGCAACAATTGGATCTGCAAAGCCAGCAGTATCTCCTGTCAAGAAAACTTTGTCTTTCACAAAATAATCTGTTCTTGGAGAAACGGGAATCACAAAACCATGCGCATCTTCCGAAATGATATTTTCGATACCTAATGTTTTCAAATAGGCTTGATAAAATGCTTTTAAATTCAAATTGTCTTTAGTTTTTCTCAAAACCCCCACTCCAATCGACAAATGATTTTTCTTCGGAAAACACCATCCATATCCTCCAGGAACAGCGTCGATATCAAACCTTACATCTTTAGAAAGTCTTTCAAAATCGGCTGGTGAAACTTCCACTTCATATTCCAGTGCAGGAATAACATTTCGAGTTTCTTTCCAACCCAACATTTTTGCCGTTGTACTCAAAGCACCGTCAGCAGCAATGATAAATTTGGCTTGAACGATTCCATTTTCAGTATGAATTTGATTTACTTCTCCCAATTCAATCGAAGTAACTTTATGATTTTGAAGCAATTTAGCGCCATTTTCAACCGCTTTTTCGACAATTAAAAAATCAAAGGTGTCACGCATTACCATAGAAATAATGGGCGTTTCTCTTTGGGTTGTGAGTTTTAGGTTCTTTTTTTGAAAGAATGTATCGACAGCAAAAAATTCGGCTTCAATCGCATTTGAAATGTCGAAAGGAATTAATTTTCTTCCGCGTTCCACCAAACCACCACCGCAAGTTTTATATCTTGGCAAGGATTCTTTTTCAATGATTGCAACCGAAAATCCGTGTTTCGCCAAATCATAAGCCGCCATTCCGCCGGAAGGTCCACTGCCAATTACCGCTACATCAAAAACATTCATGCTGTAAAAATAGAAAGTAAATTCTAAATGGAGATTGAATAGATTTATTAGCTAGAAAATTATTTGCAAAACTTTCAAAATCGTTTTGTCATACAAAAACTGACATTCCGTCATTTATTCGAGAAAATAATTGACTTCACCTTTCCATTTTGTCATAAAAACAGCATTTTTTTTCATCGGCACAAAAATTGACTTTGAGAGGGAAATCAAATTGAAAATTAAATAATAAACAATATGGGAAAGATTATCGGTATCGACTTAGGAACTACAAACTCTTGTGTTTCTGTAATGGAAGGAAACGAACCAGTTGTAATTGCTAACTCAGAAGGAAAAAGAACAACGCCATCTATCGTGGCATTTGTTGAAGGAGGTGAGCGTAAAGTTGGAGATCCTGCCAAAAGACAAGCGATCACCAACCCAACAAAAACGATTAACTCTATCAAACGTTTCATGGGTTCATCTTTTGATGACATGAAAGCGGAAGCAGGAAGAGTTCCTTATGAAATAGTAAAAGGCGACAACAATACACCACGTGTAAAAATTGATGACAGAACATATACACCTCAAGAAATCTCTGCAATGATTCTTCAAAAAATGAAGAAAACCGCTGAAGATTATTTAGGTCAAGAAGTAACTGAAGCAGTTGTAACTGTTCCAGCATATTTCAACGATTCTCAACGTCAGGCTACTAAAGAAGCTGGTGAAATCGCTGGTTTAACAATCAAAAGAATCATCAACGAGCCTACAGCAGCAGCTTTGGCTTACGGTTTAGATAAAAAAGGAATTGACCAAAAAATCGTTGTTTTCGACTTCGGTGGTGGAACACATGACGTTTCTATCTTAGAATTAGGTGATGGCGTTTTTGAAGTATTGGCTACTGACGGAGACACACACTTAGGTGGTGATGATGTTGACAATACAATCATTGACTGGTTGGCTGACGAGTTCAAAAATGACGAAGGAATTGATTTGCGTTTAGATCCAATGGCATTGCAACGTTTGAAAGAAGCTGCTGAGAAAGCGAAAATTGAACTTTCTTCAACAACATCTTCTGAAATCAACTTGCCATACATCATGCCGGTGAATGGTATTCCAAAACACTTAGTAAGAACTTTACAACGTTCAAAATTTGAGCAATTAATTTCTTCTATCGTTGAAAGAACTATCGCTCCTTGTCGTTCAGCTTTGAAAAACGCTGGTTTATCTACAAGCGATATCGACGAAGTAATTTTGGTTGGTGGTTCTACAAGAATTCCAGTTATTCAAGATGCAGTTGAACGTTTCTTCGGAAAAGCGCCTTCTAAAGGTGTAAATCCTGATGAAGTGGTTGCAGTTGGTGCAGCAATTCAAGGTGGAGTTTTGACAGGTGAAGTGAAAGACGTATTGTTATTAGACGTTATTCCATTGTCTGTTGGTATCGAAACAATGGGTGGTGTAATGACTAAATTGATCGAAGCAAACACTACGATTCCAACCAAAAAATCTGAAACTTTTTCTACAGCATCTGATAATCAACCTTCAGTTGATATTCATGTGATTCAAGGTGAACGTCCAATGGCAAATGACAACAAATCTTTGGGTCGTTTCCAATTGACAGACATTCCACCAGCACAAAGAGGTGTTCCACAAATCGAAGTAACTTTTGACATCGATGCAAATGGTATCATGCACATTTCTGCGAAAGACAAAGGAACAGGAAGAGAGCAATCAATCAAAATTGAAGCTTCTTCAGGATTGAGTGATGAGGATATCAAAAGAATGCGTGCTGAAGCTGAAGCGAATGCAGATGCAGACAAAAAGAAAATGGAAGAGGTTGAAAAAATCAACAAAGCAGATTCTTTGATTTTCCAAACTGAACGTCAATTGAAAGAATACGGAGATAAAATCCCAGCAGATAAAAAACAACCAATCGAAGATGCTTTGGCTGAATTGAAAGTTGTTTTTGAAGCAAAAGACATGGCAAACATGGACGCAGCAATGGACAAATTAAACAATGTTTTCCAAGCAGCTTCTCAAGACATGTATAACGCAGCTAATCCTCAAGGAGGTGACGCTGGTGCTGGTCAACAAACAGAAGGTAATCCAGCGGATGAAGTTACTGATGTTGACTTCGAAGAAGTGGATGAGAAAAAATAATTTCGATCAAACTTTAACAAAGCCGATTCTTAGGAGTCGGCTTTTTTTATTTCCAATAATTACAAAACTGCTTCAATTGAAAAATTAGCTCCACCAAGCGCATTGAAACTCAATTTTCCATCCAATTGATTGACCAAATCTTTTAAAATTTCAATGCCAAAAGTTTCTTTCTTACTTGCAAAATCAAACCCTTTTCCATTGTCTTTGATCATCATCAACAATTGATTTTCTCTCTTTAAAATCTCTATATCGATAATTCCTTTGTGTCCTGCTTTGAAAGCATGTTTGTAGGAATTGGTGATGATTTCATTGACAATTAAACCCAAAGGAATGGCTTTAGATGCAGAGATTTCAATCTCCTCAATGTGTTTATTGATCGTGATATTTTGATGTGAATGTGCAAATGAATCGTGTAATTTTGTCAAAATTTCATCGATGTATTCTTTGAAATTAATTTTCTCGAACGTTCTGCTTTTGTTCAATAAATCATGTAAAGAAATGATTGAAAGCACACGATTTTGAAGATTCGTGAACAAATTTTCTTGCGTTTTATCTTTGCTATTTTGTGCTTCTAAATGAATTAAACTAGAGATTATTGCCAAATTGTTCTTGATTCTGTGATTGGATTCTCTAAATAAATTCTGTAATTCGAATAATGCGACCTCTAAATTGGTTTGTGCTTTCTTACGCTCGTAGGTTTCGATTGCGAGTGAAACCATTTGAGCAGCGATTAAACCAAATTTTTGATCTTGTAAAGTCCATTTTTTCTCTTCACCCACATTTTCAAAACAAATGACTCCAATGATATCACCTTCAATTCGGATAGGTACGTCCATCATTGCATGAATATTATGTGGAATCAAATATTGCTCTTTCAATTCTTGTGTAATCGGATTTTCCATGGCATTATTTGTAACAATGATCGTCTCATTTTCAAATAATTTAAAATATGCAGGCATCGAAATCCTAGGTAAACTTTCTTGCGCAAACGGAATATGTGCCGACTCATCAAAATTGCCGATACAATCAATTCTATCTTGTTTTTCGTCGATTCGCCAAACATTTACTCGCTTTGTTTCCATTGCTTTAGCTGACATCTCTAGTATCTCAAAAATGGCTTCGTGAAGATTCCCATCTCTAATTTTCCTTGATTTCGAAAAATGTTCAATTGCTAAAGTTTTCTTAAGAATGTCACGTTTTGTCTTTTGAAGTTCTAAATCATCTTTCATTGAAAGCAAAACCAATAACTCTCCTTCTGGCCCGGTAAAAGCTAAAGCATTGAGGACGATAGGAAAAAGGTGATTTCCTCGTTTTATATTGAATCTAAAAAAATCGGATTGAAAACTATGAATATCGTGTAACCAATCTTTAAACTGATTTTCTTCTTCAAAAATGATATTGGTGAAATTTTTACCAATTAATTCCTTTTCTCTAAAGACTTTTTTTGAATGCTCAGTAACAAAAAGAATTTTACCAAGACGATCAATAATCATCAGAGATTCCTTGAATGGACGAATTAGATTTTCTAAGAGAAATTGGGTGTTTTCTTGATCCATAGCAATCATTTTCATGTGAAAGATACTATTTATTTTTCAAACAGAAAACTTTAATCGATACATTTTCAGATTTTTATGTTAATATAAACCAAAAACCCTTAATTCAACTAAAACTAAAAAGCCGGAGTGAAAAATCTCCAGCCTTTAGTATTTATGCGTATTTTATTTAAATTTTAATCGACAATCTTAACAAGAAATTTCTTCCCGCTTGTGGGAAATAATAGTTTTCATTGATTCGTTTTCCTCCAGAAATATAGCCAAAAGTATAGCCATTGTTTTCATACATTGTATTCAAAATATTGTTAGCTAAAATCCCAACATTTATTTCTCTAATACTTTTGATATTAATGCAATAATTTACCATCAAATTATTGGTGAAATAGGCATCGATTCTCTTTGATTCGTTGGAAGTATTATCCAAATATTGTTTGCCAACATATTTTGCTTGCCAATTTAATGTCAAGTTTTTTAAAGGTTCATATTGTAAACCCAATGCTGCAATCACATTTGGTGAAAATGCGATATCGGTATTCGAATGTTGAATCACTGTCTGAATCATGTTTCCATTTACATCATAATTGTCGTAATTATCAACGTATTCTGTAAAATTTTGAATTTTATTCATGCTTAAAGTGAAATTACCTGTCAAACTCAATTTTTTCGTTAGTAAAAATCCTGCTTCAACCTCAATTCCTGAACGGTAACTTTTAGCCACATTTGCACGATTATAAGCGCCTACATCATTGATTTGTCCTGTCAGAATCAACTGATCTTTGTAATTCATAAAATAGTAATTGGCATTCAAAAAGATTTTTCGTGCATGAAATCTGTAACCGACTTCTGCATTTTGCAGTTGCTCTGGTTTTGGCCTGCTATAGATTGAACTTTGAACAAAATCATCTCTCACAGGCTCGCGGTTGGCAACACTGAAAGATGCATAAAAATTATTTCTGCTATTCAAATCAAATGACAAACCTAGTTTTGGATTGAAAAATGTAAACTGAACATTCTGAGTCAAGGGAATTAAATTGCCATAATATTGATCGTCGCCATTGTATTTGTAGCCAATATGGCGGATTTGAAGATCTACAAAAAAGTTAAATCGTTTCAATTGATAATTCGCTTTTGCGTAAGCACTTGCCTCAAATTTATTTGCTTTGTTGTCATAATAATGTTGATTGATTTCACTTTGAGAGGCTGTTCTTGCCCAAATGATTTCTCCAAAATGTTTTCCATCATATTGATTGGCTCCCCCGCCAACAATCATTTTGAAATTTTTCAAATTATTGTAAGTCAATGAAAAAATAGCACCATAAAAATTATTGTCAAGCCATCTTCGTCGAATCAAATCGGTTTTAGTAATGGTATCATTTCCATAAATCACTGGTGTCAATCCATAAGTTGAAAACGATTGATTCAACCGATATTGCTCATAATATCCAGCGCCATGTGTAAAATGTGCGGCTGTATTCAAAGCAAATTTCGGATTGAAAATATGAGAAAAATGCAACTGATAATGATCTTGTTGGTAATTATCGGTTTCATTCTGGTAGGTATAATAGTTGTATTTTCTCGGATCTGAATTGAATAAATTCAAGGAATCTTGTGCCGTTTGGTATGTACCACCTGGGTAATAATTATTGTAGAAATGAGACAATAAACTGTCTTTGTTTCCTTTCAACTTCGCTTCTGGAATTCCATACCATGCTTGGTAAGTTGCTTCTTTTCCACCAAAAACATTGGCTTTCAAAATGGATTTTTTTCCAACCCACGCACCTGAAAGATAAAACGATTTTAAATTGGAATTAGAGCGGTCCACATATCCGTCAGAAACAATGCGCGATAGTCTAGCGTCAACTACAAAATAATTGTTTATCAAACCAGTACCCACTTTTACAGTATTTCTCAATGTGTTGAATGAACCTCCAGAATTATCCAATTCTACATAAGATTCTTTGCGAATGTTGTCTGATTTGATATTGATACTTGAACCAAAAGCTGCAGCGCCATTCGTTGATGTTCCTACTCCTCGTTGCACTTGGATATTGTCTGAAGACGAAGCAAAATCCGGCATATTCACCCAAAAAACACCGTGCGATTCCGCGTCATTTAATGGAATTCCATTTACTGTTACATTTGTCCTTGTGGGATCAACACCACGAATTCTAATTCCAGTGTATCCGACTCCTGCTCCTGCATCCGATGTCACAACAGTTGAAGGTGTAGATTGCAACAAATAAGGCAAATCTTGCCCAAAATTGTTTTGCTGAATTTCCTTTTCATTCAAATTCGTGTAAGTTGTCGGTGTTTTTGAATCTGCTCTAACAGCAGCCACTTGAACTTCCTCTATCATAAATGCTGACTGTGTCAAAATCCAATTTTTCTCGACATCACTTCCTTTTACGAGTAATTTCATCGATTGCGTTTCATATCCAAAAGAAGAAACAATGACTCGAATAGAATCATCTTTGATTCCTTTCAAAAGATAAAGCCCATCTTTTCCAGAGTTCGAACTGTTGTAAGATTGCTCGATACTGATTTTGGCGCCAACGATAGGAATTCCATCCTGATTGGTGACTTTCCCTTTCAAATTGTGTTGAGTAAATGCACTGAAAGATGTTACCAATGCGAGTAACGTGGTGATTTTGGTAATCCTTGTTTTCATTTTTTTAAAAATTTAACAAGAATAAGGGGCTAATTCTCTGAATGTGAATAATTAGCTATTAATATTAAAGTATCATCTTCCCTACGCAGGCATTATCCTGACAGGTTCAATGGGTATAATCTCAGCCCTTTTGAGGCACCCCTTAGAGATGGTACAAATGTATGAAATATAAACTTGAATCGATGAAAAAATTAATAAAACAAAAAAGCCAAGCTTCAAAAATGAAACTTGGCTTCAGAAAAATTCTATTTGATTAACCTAAAAATGGATATCTATAATCGCTTGCTGGAACAAAAGTTTCCTTGATTGTTCTGGCAGAAGCCCAACGCAACAAATTCATTGAAGCACCTGCTTTATCATTCGTGCCTGAACCTCTTGCACCGCCAAATGGTTGTTGACCCACAACAGCACCTGTTGGTTTATCATTGATATAGAAATTTCCAGCGCTATTTTCTAATTTTTTAGTCGCCAAATTAATTGCATATCGGTCATTTGCGATAATTGAACCTGTCAAAGCATAATCTGAAGTTTGATCCAAAATGGTCAATGTAGCTTCGAAATCTTTTGGTTCGTAAACATAAATTGTCAAAACCGGTCCAAAAATCTCTTCACACATCGTTTTGAATTTTGGATTAGTCGTTACAACCAATGTTGGCTCGATGAAATAACCTTTAGATTTATCATAATTTCCTCCTGCAATAATTTCCGCATCTGTAGAAGCTTTGATACCATCAATATATGCCGCAATTCTATCAAAAGCTCTCTCGCTAATTACCGCATTAACAAAATTACTAGTATCTTCAGGAGAACCCATTTTCATGGAATTTACTTGTTCAACAGCTATTCTTTTTACATCATTCCAAAGGTTTGAAGGAATGTAAGCACGAGAGGCAGCAGAACATTTTTGACCTTGGAATTCGAAAGCACCACGTGTCATTGCTGTCGCAACTTCAGCAGCATTTGCAGATTCATGCACCATGATAAAATCTTTTCCGCCAGTTTCACCAACAATTCTTGGGTAGCTTTTGAAATTTTCGATATTATTTGCAATTCCTTTCCACAAATCACGGAAAACACCAGTTGAACCTGTGAAGTGCAATCCTGCAAAATCCTTGTGTTTGAAAATCACCTCACCAGCATCTTTTCCGCTTACTGTGACCATATTGATTACACCGTCAGGCAAACCCGCAGCTTGGAACAATTCCATAATTACTTGTGCTGAATAAATTTGCGTTTCAGCAGGTTTCCAAACTACCACATTTCCCATCATCGCAGGAGCAGCAGAAAGATTCGCAGCAATAGAAGTAAAATTAAAAGGTGTTAATGCAAAAACAAAACCTTCCAAAGGCCTATACTGCAAACGATTCCACATTCCAGGTAAAGATTCAGGTTGCTCTTTATAGATTTGCGTCATGTATTGCACATTAAATCTAAAGAAATCAATCAATTCGCACGCAGCGTCGATTTCAGCTTGAAAAACATTTTTAGATTGCGCCAACATTGTAGCGGCATTCATTCTTGCTCTAAAAGGTCCAGCTAATAAATCCGCAGCACGTAAAAATACAGCAGCTCTATCTTCCCAAGGCAAATTCGCCCATGCTTCCTTTGCATTCAAAGCAGCTTCGATTGCTTTTTCAACATGTGATTTATCCCCTTGATTATATGTTCCAAGCACTTTTGCATGCTCGTGAGGCGGAGTCAAAGATTTTTTGTTTGATGTGAAAACTTTTTCAGAACCAATATACATAGGAATGTCAATTGGCGCCTGATTATACATTTGGTTGTAAGTTGACAATAAGGATTCACGTTCCGGAGAACCAGCAGCGTATGCTTTTACTGGCTCATTCACCGCAACAGGAACTGTTGAAATCGAATTTGACATATTAAATAATTTTGGTATAAAATTAATGAATTAATATGACGAAAGAGACTATAAAATCTATCAATTAAAATAATCTTGCTAATCTATTGTACTAGAGAACTGTATTTTAAACTCAAAATTTGCAGAATTCGTTTAACATTGCTATTTTAACGAAAACTTTCAACGTGCAAAAACTTTTACTTATCGTTTTCATTACTTTTTCGATCCATTTTTACTTCGGACAAAATATAGAAAAAATCGAACAGGAGTTAAAGGAAAACCCGACAACACGCATCCAAAATGCGGCTATTTTGAGAAAACACTATGCAGCTTTTGCAACTGATTCCCTTTTTAACTTGGGTACATATTTAATTCAGGAAGGCTTAAAAGATGAAAATTTCCCTGTTGTTATGTATGGAAAACTTGTATTGTCTAGTTATTACAATTTGAATGGCAAAACGGAAATCAGTATTAGAAATCTGAATGATTGCATTATTTATTACAAGAAAACTGGAAATATTGAAAGATTGGCAGATGCCCAAAATGTGTTAGGAATCGCCTATATCTATACCGGACAATATAGCAATGCGGCAAATTCTTTAATCAAATCAATTAAAAATTCAGAAAAACTGGATGAAAGCACGGAGTCTTTTATTGCTCAACTCAATTTAAGCGAAGTATACATACGAGAAGAAAAACTTGACCTAGCGGAAGTTGAAGCACTGTCATTTATTGAAAAATGTAAAAAAATAAATGCAAATAATGGATTAAAAAAAGGCTATGATTGTTTAGCAAAAATCAATATGCAAAGAAATAATATTGATTTAGGAATCTATTATTACGAAAAAGCGCTTCAACTGGCAATGAAAGATAAGTCCATTTTAGGAAGGGCTTCGGCGTTCAACAATATTGCTATTGCACACTTTGCGACAGGAAAGCTTGAATTGTCTTTTCAATATTTTAAGAAAGCTTTAGACTTAAGAATAAAATTAGGCAGGCCACAAGAAATCTCTGAAAGTTACTATAATCTAGGAGATTGGTATTTCTTTCAAGAGAAATATGACGAGGCATTGAATTACTACCAACTTTCTTTAAATAAAGCGCAAGAAAGTAATCTAAACCGAGAAATTGCAGATGCACTAGATAAAATTTCGATGTGTTATGAATCAAAAGGTAATTATAAAACATCACTAGAATATGCGCGAAAATATCAAGAAGTTGAAGCTGAAAATTATAAAAGAAATCGGACCACAGAATTCGATTTACAGAGAACAATCTATGAAATTGAGCGTGAAGAACAATCTTTAACGCAAAAAAAACGAGAAGATAAGATTCAAAATAATGTGCATTTAGAACAAGATAGAGGCAGAATTATCATCATCAGTTTCGCTGTTATTGCTGCGTTGATGATTGGTTTTTACTACTTACAATCTTCTAGAAGAAAAGCCAAAGCAGCTTAAAAACTGGATAATTCTACAAAAAACGAGAATCATATTTGAAGGAGAAGATTTTAGAATCGTAAACTTCTTCAAAAAGGTGTGGATAGTAGCTTTCCATTTCTTTGTGCATCAATTCAATAGGTAAGTCGTTAAATTCCCCATAAAAGTGAAGATATTCCATGAATTTTTTCCCGCTGACAAAAGGTTGAAAAAGAGAATCTTCATTTCCATCAAAATCCAAAGGGTCAACTTTCGAAATTCTACAAATTCTTTTATCAAAAGCGGGTGTGCATTTTACCCATTTACCATCAATGTATAGTGAAACAAAACCATGAAAAACAATTTCTGGTCGTTTTAAATATTCAGTCAATTTTTCGACTCCAATGTGATTTGTGACAACTGCAAAACCTAATTTTGAAGGAATATTTACCTTTCTAGCCAATGCAGCAAGGACAATAGATTTTTCAACACACCAAGCACGGTTCTTTGTAAAAATATAGCTTGCTTTTAGACTTTCAGATTTTAGATCTAAGTGATACGGATCATAAATAAACCCATCTCGTATCTGGTTATATAACCAAACCGCAATTTCTTTTGAGTTAAAATGTTCTGGAACATTCTCAAAAAATCCATCAAAGACGGGCGCATTAAAATCTAAAAAACTTGTTGGTGCCAAAAATTCTTCAAATCCTTTCATCAACAAAAAATTGAATCACTATGCGTATAATTCTACTTGTAATTGAGCAATTTTATCATCTTTCAAATACTCATCGTAAGGCATCATTTTGTCGATGAAACCTGTCGGAGTTATTTCAATGATTCTATTTGCAACCGTTTGAACTAATTCGTGGTCATGCGAAGTAAAAATGATTGTTCCGTTGAAATCATTCATTCCATTATTCAATGCCGTGATTGATTCCAAGTCTAAGTGATTCGTTGGCTCGTCCATCATCAATAAATTTGCTTTGGCAAACATCATTTTTGACAACATACAACGCACTTTTTCTCCTCCTGAAAGCACTTTTGCACTTTTAAAAGCTTCTTCACCTGAGAATAACATTCTTCCTAGGAAACCGCGAATATTCACCTCTTCTTTTTCCTCATCTGTTTGTGCATATTGACGCAACCAATCCATCAACGAAAGGTCATCAACGAAGAAAGAAGTATTGTCATTCGGCAAATAAGCTGTGGTAATCGTTGTACCGTATAAAAATTCTCCTGTATCAGGATTGGTATTTTTATTTAGAATTTCAAAAAAGGCTGTAATTGCAACTGAATTTTTAGAAACGATCGCCACTTTATCACCTTTGTTTAATGTAAAGTTTAAGTCTTTGAATAAAACTTCACCATCCACTGTTTTAGATAAGTTGGTTACAGTCAAAATTTGATTTCCTGCATCTCTTTCAGAATGGAAATTAATTCCAGGATATCTTCTAGATGATGGTTGAATTTCATCTAAATCCAATTTATCCAACATTTTTCTACGAGACGTAGCTTGTTTGGATTTCGAAGCGTTGGCAGAAAAACGTGCAATAAAATCTTGCAATTCTTTCTTTTTCTCTTCAGCTTTTTTGTTTTTGTCAGATCGTTGACGAGTCGCTAATTGAGATGATTGGTACCAAAAAGTATAATTCCCAGTAAATAAATTGATTTTACTGAAATCAATATCACAAACATGCGTACAAACCGTATCTAAAAAGTGACGGTCGTGAGAAACAACAATCACAGTATTTTTAAAATCTAACAAAAAGTCTTCTAACCAAGAAATCGTTTTTAAATCCAAGTCATTCGTAGGCTCATCGAGAATCAATACATCTGGATTTCCAAAAAGTGCTTGTGCAAGCAAAACGCGAACTTTCACATCACTTGCCAAATCTTTCATTAACATATAATGCTTCGCTTCTTCAATTCCTAAGTTACTCAATAAACTTGCAGCATCTGTTTCAGCATTCCAACCTTCTAAATCAGCGAATTCGCCTTCAAGCTCAGATGCTCTCATTCCATCTTCATCAGAAAAATCAGGTTTTGCATACAAAGCGTCTTTTTCATTCATGATTTCAAACAAACGTTTGTGCCCCATGATGACAGTTTGTAATACAGGAAATTCATCAAATTCAAAGTGATTTTGACTCAATACAGCCATTCTCTTTCCAGGCTCCAATTCAACTCTTCCGCGAGTTGGATCTTGATCACCAGTTAAAATTTTCAGAAAAGTTGATTTACCAGCACCATTCGCACCAATAACACCATAACAGTTCCCATTAACGAATTTTAAATTAACATCGTCAAAAAGTGTACGCTTACCAAATTGAAGCGAAAGATTATTTACTGAAATCATTTTTCTTAGAAATTTTGTGCAAAGGTAGCGATTTTGTGCGAAAGAATTAAACAAAAAAATCCGACTTAAATAAGCCGGATTTAAAATTCTATTTGGATTAATTTATTTACTAACTACCAATAATTGAGTTGAACCTTCTTTGTTTACAACCAAATAGGTTCCACTTTGTAAACCTGCAATTGGCAATTGGTTCGTGTTTGTTGCTTTCAAAATAAGTGAACCTTGCATATTGTAAACGTTGTAATCATTTGAAATGGAAGTATAAACTATCGTTCCATCATTTGGATTTGGATAAACCGTAAAAGTCTTTTTGATTTTTTCCAATTCTAGAATTGATGACAAATCATTGTTATTCAATGGTGTTGGACTATCAAAAACAACACGGTTTGTGCTTCCATTTGGAGAGCTTCCGTAAGAGAAATCAACATCCAAAGCTGGCAAATCAATTTCATCAATGATGGTAGTACTATCTGGCGCAAATAAGAAAAGTGTTTCATTTGCACTCAATTTAAAATTGGTGTGCGCTGCCCCTCTATTTCTTTCATCAGACGCAAAAAACAATTGGTATCCATTTGCTGGAATCACACTTGCATTTTTGGGTTTCAATCTGTATTTCGTTGGATTGCTAATATCATCGGTTAAGAAATATTCTTCAATCGTTATTGGATAATTGTTTTTGTTATAAATTTCAATCCAATCCTCAAACTGACCAAATTCATCAGGCCAGTTGTATTCATTATTGATTAATACTTCATTAATCATAGGCTCAATGAAATTTGGATCAGCAATGAAATTTGCAGAAATTATTAAATCTGAAGTTGTATTGACTGTTGCAGAGTAAGTGTTAGAAGGTACATTTGACCAGCTATCGAATTTGTAACCTCTTTTTGAAATTGCAGTTACAGGAAATGGGATTGAAGCAAAATATTGACCTGTCCAAGGGAATGGCGCTAAATCATTTACTCCTGAAACTGCTTTAGAAATATACAATTCATTGATTTTAATCAACCCTTGATTTACATTATTAACATTTAATGTAATTCTAACACTATCTGCAATTGTAAATTTAGCATTAAAGTGATTTCTAACGTATCGTTGTCTATCACTAAAATAAGTTCCAAAGCCAGTATGCAAAAGATTCCATTTATTCAACGACGGTACCTCAGTTTGTCTGTTAGCAAGCGTTGAACTTGTGGAAGGATATCTCCAACGATTTACATGGTCTACTCTAATATCTTGGATGTCATTTTTATACTCAGTAAATTTTGGTTGTAACACTTCTGCTTTAAATTCTGTATTCATCAAATCCGCCATTCTATTAATGAACAAAGCTTTAAAGCTAGGATTCATTAACATTTTTCGTAGTAAACGATTCGCTTTCTTAAAATCAGCAGTTGTTTCTTGTAAATAATAATCTAGCGCATTGAACGATTTATAAACGGTATCACAAGAACCTCCAAAAGCAGCGTCTACATCAAAAATATAGTGTCTCCATTTTGATTCAGCTTTGGCGTCTTTATATTTCCAAAACCCAATATTTGTTCTCGGGAAATCAGCATTTCCTAGGAAAATCTCAGAACAAAATAAATCCATTAATAAATTAACATCTACCTTATCTGTGATATAGTCGAAATTGGATTGAATTGTCAAATCATTATTCTCTGCAAAAAGTGTGATTTCATCTAGTTCCGTCGGATTGTCTAAATGACCATCAATTAAACCGTAGGTAAAGTCAGAAACCGCAACGCCATCATCACTAATCCCGTATCTATCTGAGAAATATTCAGCGTCTAATCTACTTCTTAAATCGTGAATACCCCAAAACTCACCATTCAAATAAACGGCATATAGATATGCTTTCGCGTGATCCATGTCCATGTCACTTACGAATTCAGTAGATAAATAATCTCGACCGATACAAAAAGGGCTATGACCTTCATTACGTAAAATTGCCACATCTAATTTATCACCATTTGGCAATTCAAATTTGGTAGTATCATAATCAAATCTACTATATAATCTAAGTGATTTATGAGCAGAATGTCTTGAACCATTTCCGTGAATTCTTGTTCCAAGTGTAATTTCTTTTTCAAAAACACCTAAGGAATCAAAAAATTGCAAAATAGCAGGTCTTTCATATTTCCTACCTAAATTAACATAATTCCCATTAGCATCATTTCCGTAGACATAAATTCCTGTTTCATTGTCGAAATAACCAATACTATCGGTGATGATAGAAATTATTGGCAAGTTATAACTTGGCAATGATGTAAAATACGTGTAGGCTTTTTCTTCAGACTCAATTCCATTTGTAGAAAATGTTTTGGTTCTCAAAATAAAAGCTTTGGAAACATTTCCATAAGGCTCAACCCAACCACGATTATCTGCTCTTGCTTGCGAATATTGTCCGATAGGAGCGTTGTTTTCTGGATTTGTAGGTATTTCTGAAAAATAATTCGGTCGTAAATTAGGATCTGTTAATACAATTGCAGATGGTGCAGATTGTGAAGTACTTTTCACTTCTACTCCATTTACCGTATATTTTACAGGTAGGGTACTGGAATTAAAACTAATGACTGTATTTATTGGGTAAACTCCAGGAACCAAATTCACTCCTGGTTTTGTTGGAAAAACCGAAACACCATTGTTATTAGCTGTATTTATTGTAGGTGTTGAATATACAAACGCGCCTGTTCCGTCTGGGTATCTTGAATAACTATAATTTAAATGCTGATCTAAAGTTGAAATTTCATCAATGATAGTTGTTGCGTTTGATAGCGTCAAATTATCGCCTTCACCAATCCTGAAGTTTGTGTGATTTTCTGGCGTGTAAAGTCCTTTTCCACTCAAAAAGACAATCATTTTTGCATTTGGCGCAATTGTAACATTAGGTAATTGCCATTTCAAGATATCATCATCATGATCAGATAAAAAATAATCTGATGCATTTACATTTGCAGTTGAAACATTAATCAATTCAACGATAGAAGCACAATCTGATTCAAAATCATAATAAATGCCATTTTGTTTGAATAAGACCTCGTTTATCTTTAATTGAGCAAACGAAATTCCAGAAATAAAAAAGGTCAAAAATAGGGTAAAGGATAATTTCATGGTTGCAAAATTAAAGCAATTATATCAAAGTCAAAAATTAAATCCCTAATTTCTTTGCTTGAGCCGATGATTTTGGTGGATTCCAAGGGTCATCATAAGATTTTTTAAAGAAAAATTCTTGAATGTATGCAATCGTTCTGACAAATCTTAAGAAGTAACCAAAATAGATTACCATCAAAGGAATATATATTAAGAAGTAACTTACTGGCGCATTTTTGTACCTTCTAAACAAAGAGAAAAGAAGAAATTTAAAATAATTCACCGTCGTATATAACAAGATGTTCGTATAAATCACAAATTTTAACTCTGATGGAAAATTGACTAACATATCTATTACATAGACATACCATTTAATATTCAGAATCAAATTATAGGTGATGTTTTCTAAAAACGAAATAAAACTAGGAAAATTAAAATGTTGATTTGGAAAGAATACATCTTTGTGTTTTCGAAGTCTGAATCGAATCAAACTTTTATCCCACCGCAGTCGTTGCTTTGCTAATTTTTGAAAAGTATTGGGAGCGTTTGTCAAACAAACAGCGTCTGGCGCAAATTTGATCAAATATCCAACTTTTCTAATCTTCACCGTAATATCTCCATCCAAACCTGGTCCAATGTCCCAACCTTGGATTTGTTGCATTGCTTCCATTTTAAACGCACCAAATGCTCCGGAAATTACACGGTAGATCCCCAAGTGACTCGTTACAATTCTACCGATTGAAATGGTATCGTAGTATTCAATCGCTTGAAGTGTGGTAACTAATGAATCTTTGTAGTTTTTCACCATGACATTTCCTCCGATTGCTCCAATCCTATCGTCTTCATAAAAGGGAACAATGATTTCAAAAATAGCATCACGATTATAGCTACAATCGGCGTCCATGTGTACCACAAACTTTCCACTAGAAAAACGCAACGCTAGATTGGCAGCAGAAGCTTTACCACCCCTGAATTCATTTCTAATAAATTTATCAATGAATCCATTTTTTTCCATATCCTTTCCAATAAAAGGAGTATCGTCATCGGAACCATCATCAACAACAATTATTTCGATGTTTTTGTAGGTCTGTTCACGAAGTGACATTACCAATTTGTAGATGTGCTTCCCCTCGTTTTTTCCAGGAATAATTACAGAAACTAATGGTTGTTCAAGTTTAAAACGGTAAGTTGCTTCCTCTCTTAAATTCTTTGTAAAGCGCTTTTTCATAAACGCTGAATTCAATGAGACAAAATCTACAACAACATACCTTATAAGTTCAAAGAATACAAAAAACCAGAATACCCTAGCGAATCGGCTAATGCCCATTGCAAAAAGATATTCAAAGAATTCATTAATACTCATTACAAACTATTAATCAATTCATTAACTTGAAGTTCAGATGTAGTTTCTAAATTCAATTGAAGCGCTTTTCCATTGATATCAATCGCCAAATCTTTGAAGTTGTTTTCAATTAGTTTTTTCAATAAATCCAAAATATCACTTAAGATTCTCGAAACAATTTTGCTTGGGATATCATTCATGGTAATCAAAATGATTTCAGAAGAATAGAAAGTAATCATATCTGAAGATCTGATTGAAGACCGAATTTCTGCAACGATATCTCTCAAGAACGCTTGTTGTCCATTACTTCCTACTTTCGCATAAAACTGACCTGCATTGACAATATTGACAGCAACGATATTTGAACTTCCTTCCGTTTGACGGATACGTTCAACTTCGTATTTAACAACCGTTTTGAATGTTTCAAATTTAACCGTACCAATGATTTCCTCGATGTCTTTAGGAGTTGAAGAATAACCTCTTAAGGCAACATCTTCTCCTTTTTTACTCATTGTATAAGTGAAAATTTCTTTTGACACCAATTGTTCTACTGGATTGTCATGCGTACAACTCATACATTTTGCAAGCACGTTGAAATCTTGAAATCTGTGGTTGCAATTTTTACAAACGTGTAATACAGATGGTTTATCGTAGTCAATCCCAATATGTTTAAGAGTTTTAGAACATTTTGGGCAATTCAATTTATCATCAATATCATTTGTAAAATCCGTGATTGGACCTACATAAGCACATGGGAAGTGATGAACAATATCAAATGAATCTGTATTAGTTGAATTACATTTTGTACAAGTTTCGCGGTAACTTAAATGCGAAGATTTACAATTTGCACACAAATAAACACGGTCCATGTATTCAGCAGCAAATAAACCTTCAGTAACTGCCGTATTTAGCAAATCAAATATTTGATATTCATCGCTTGGCTCGTAATTACATGCTAAAAACGGGAACGAATAATTCGTACTAGAAAGTGCATAGGGTACTGGTTCGAATTCTTTTTCATCTCGAGTGTACATGTAACACATCAACTTTGAAATAACTTGTGCTTCAAATGAAATTGAATTAATAAAAGTTAATTCTGATTTACGTTGATTGATCGATTCCGTAATATCATGTATCAATGGAATTTGATCGAAAGAATTTAGAACTCCATCAATTAATTTTGCAACCAAAGGATCTTTGTGTGCATTTCCATTCATTAAAAAAACTGGCTTCAAGTAAACATCAGGATTATGACTCCCGCGGATTCTTCTTAAAACCATTCTCACAAACTCAACATTTCTGCCTTCGATGATAATTCCAGCATAAGTAGATGAACTTTCTAATTTTATTTTTCGACTTGCCGAAATATAAACATAGGTTCTGCTCGAGTACTTAATTGTACCTTTGAGTGCGTTTATTTTTACGTTTTCTAAGGCCATTAATATTTAGTTTTAGTGATTTTAACTGCCATTTTCCAGTATGCTTTCCACAATTTCAAATCGTGTTTTGTCTCAGGATAAATATCCACAGTCAAAGATCTGGTTGTTGGTTCATATTTCTTTTGAAACTCTTCTGGCAATCTGTAAGTTGCAAAATAAAATCTTTTGATAATTCCTCTACCCTCAGATCCATCGGGAAAATGTAAATCAACACGGTCACCGATTTTGATTGAAGCCAAATCTTGTTGGTCGAAAAATCCTCTGATTGAAATGTTTTCAGGTCTGTGAATTGACATGATTTCTTCACTTTTCAACGCAACCTCAAATTCATTTTTCATGATTGTTGTGATCGTTCCTGTAAGCGGTGAATAAAAAACTTTTTGCCCGGAATCATCTCCGCCGCCACCGCCACCTCCGCCGCCTGTACCAGCGTAGGTAGAAGTTGAACTTAAATCTCGTTTCATTCCTTCCAATTGATTTAAACTTGCTGAAAGCATGGAAGTTTTACCTCTTAGAGACTGAATGTCAAAATTTAATTGATTAATTTTAGCCAATTGATCATCTAATTTATTTCTAGGTAAAACATCCAACATCACTTCATTTCTGATTCTCTGAAGCTCTGCAGAATATAAATTTTTAAGTTTTACTTTTTCAGCAATTAAAAAATTATTGACCTTGATGTCTTCCTGAACTTTAAAAATTTCTTTTTCAGACCAAGAAACATCTCCTTGTTTTTTTGAATTCAAAGCAAATCCAGCAGATCCGTAGCCATTTCCATTATTACCGTCCGCATTGTCGTCATCAAGCATATAGCTAAACAATGAATCCCCTATTTTTACTTCGTCACCTTCGGCAACTAAAATATCTATAACTCTGCAATCATCCGTATTTCTAATCGAGATATTTTCAAATCGAACTTGTCCATTTCCTTCGACAAAGAATAATTCATTGATCAGATATCTAAAGAAGAATATTAGGACAACAGCTAACAAGACAAAATAAATAATTCTATCCCAGTTGATCTTGCCTTTTGTCTTTCCTTTAGTCTGAATTTCAAGACCTTTTAAGACTGATTCGTTTCTTTTGAAGTTAATGTTTTTCATTTTCCGTCATTGTTTTTTTGTCCATCTCAATCAATCTATACAAATCATGAAAACCAAAACATTTGATTCCTGTTTCTTTGTATAAAGCTTTAGCAAAAAGTTCCATTTCATCTCTTGTTTTAAAATCTTCCGTTCTCAAAGCAATCATTATTTTGTTGTTATGTTCTTTGTATGCACTTAATTTTCTAACTAAATACTCAAGTTTGACATTTTCATAGCACATGAAACGAATCATGTCGACTTTTGAAAACATTGAATTTACATGATTAGTATCCATATTTATTGGAATATCAATCGATAATTTCCAACTTTTAGAATCACATATTATCTTGGCTTGATCAATAATTTCTGAATATTTACTCATTAATTCAGCCTTGTTCGATTTCCAATCAGCTCTAACATGTGGTTCGATGTCCAAATGTATCCCAGCGATTTTCCAACCATTAAATGGTTTTAATAAATCTTCTAAGTCTCCTTTAAAGTCATCTGAATCTAACAATTTGTTCTGTCCAACCATTGGATAAACATCTATTTCGCTTTTGTTTAATGATTTCACTAATGCTGTTTTTGCAGCGATTTGTTTGTCATTTTCAGATACGGCGATGTAAGCTTCATCAAACTGGTTGTATACTATGTATTCTTGAATAAATGATGGATTTTGCGTTTCGAAAATTTTGCTCCAAACATAAACTCCTCTTTCTGTTTCATCTTCGAAATCAAAGTAATTTGGAAGATCTAGTTGGACAATCATAGAATCAAGTGGTAAGTTGTTTTGTTTCGAATGAATTCTCAATAATTTGATATACAAATTTTGTTTTAAGTCTAACAATTCAATATCGATCTGCAATAAATTATCAATCAATTCCAAACCATGCAAAGGATTAAAATCAGCATCTAACATTTTAGCTTTCACGCGCTCTCTTCTGATTGCTTCATTAGCCAAAATTCTTTTTTGATGAAAAATAATGTATTGTTTCAATTGATATCTGAATTCGTAGGCCAAATTCAACAATTCAATTCTTTGATTTTTTAAATCTGTATCTAAGGTGTACAGTTGCTTTTGCGTTTTGTATTTATTTACCGCTGATTGCTCTTTGTTAGTAAATGGAATTGGAATACCTACAGAAACACCAACACTAAAGAATCTTCTATAAGCAGGGTCTGAGGTTAGTAAATCGTAAACATTGTATCTAGCATAAGTTCTCAGTTTTATCTCATTGTACCAGGAATTTTGTCTAGCTAAATTTTCTTCTAAGAACAATCTCATTGAATCAGCCAATTCTTGAGAATTTAAAATCCCAAAGAAATAGTCGTAGTTCAAATCAAATAAAGGAACTTCTGCTGCTAAAAGTGTACTGTCAAATTTAGAATCAATGTGTTGATTGTAAGAATTAAAAATCCCTTTCATTCCATTGATTTCTGCAATTCTAGTTTGAGAACGCAATAATTGTTCTTTATCGATCTTTTTCGCAAAATATAAATCCTCCAAATACTTAATTTGACGATTTAATATTCGCTCTCTTTCAACCAATAAACTTTTTTTGTGCTCATTGAACCAATAGATACATTCGTTCATTTTGATTCCAAAATCGTCTTTGGATTCATTGCTAGCAAGATTGTTAAAATAATTTCTTTCAGCTGGAATCGTTTTAAGTTGAGCTCTAGAATCAAAATATCCTCCATTTAAAATATTCCATTCAATTCCAGCTTGTGCTCTTCTTTGATAAAGAATTCCTTCTTCAACATCAGATTGTGATTGATTGAAATTTTGAAGTGCGTCTATATTTACAGAAAGTCCTGTTTGTTTTCTCAACAACTTTTCGTAAGCTTCATAATAATTATCATAACTATATGAAGAATCTTTTTGTTGAATAGACAGTCTACTTAAAAAAGTAATTACAGAAGAATCTCTGGAAATAGGCTTTTCTTGGCTTAACCTAGCTTCTTCGTTTTCAAATATTTTTTGAAGCGTCTTAATTGTGGCAGCTACTTTCTGCTCATTTTGAGGTTGTGCAAACGATAAGGTAGTTTGACTTAGCAACATCAGTAATAAGTATATTTTAAAATTTTTGATAACGGCGTAATTTTAAATGTCTGCGAATTTACGCATTTTAGCAACTTAAGGTTTCATTTTTTCAGGACAATGGCAAGACGTAAAAGTTAATCAATTAAAAATGAATGTTTTAAAATTAAATTTTGTCAATAAAATTGTTAATAAACTATATTTTAACATTCAATTTAACGGTATTTCCACAATCGAAATGATTTTTAGGACAACTTTTAAACCCATGTAAACCACAAGGTCTACAACTCAAGTCAAGGTTTGTTTCGTTAATTTCAGAATCATCTGCAAGCGGACCAAAACCAAAATCTGGAATGGTTGAACAATAAAAAGCTGTTGTAGGTGAATTCATTGCGGAACAAATATGCATGGGGCCTGAATCATTCACATAATTTCTTTTTGCATGCTTCATCAAGGCGGCAGATTCTAACAAGGTAAAATTACCTGCCAAATTTTCAATATGTGAACCATTCGTTTTTCCGAGAATTGACTCACATAAGTCTCGATCTGCAGGACCTCCGATTAGATACACTTTTCCTTCATTTGCAAGTTGATTTGCTAATTCAATCCATTTTGGTATTGGCAATTGCTTGGTGAACCAAACGGAAGCAGGTGCAAGGCAATAGTATTTCTCTTGTATAAAAGGCATTACTTTTTGAAAATCTGATTCACTTGGAAATAATTCTGGCTTTATAAATGAACTTGCGCCGTGGTGAGCGACACACGCAAGATTTCTCTCTACTTCATGCTGTCCAGTCATCGAATGCTTTATTTTAATTGAATAAGCAAATGACATTGGATTTTTATCAAAACCGACTTTAGACTTTGCGCCAGAAAATGCAGTCAATATTCCAGTACTAGCGAATCGATGAAGATTAATCACTTCATCATATTTTTTGGAGCGAATTATTTTTATAAGTTTCTTTAAGGATTGAATTTTTGGAGCTTTCTTATCTAAAATCAATATTTCATTAATTTTTGAATTATTTGAAAGTAAACTTTCATTTCCTTTTCTAACTAACACATCTATCTTACAATTAGGAAAAAGTCTAGCCAATTCAGATACGACAGGAGTTGCTAAAATAACATCTCCTAAAAAAGCAGTCTGAATAATTAAAATTCTCTCCACAAAAAATATTTAAAATTGAATGAAATTTGAAAATAAAATTCGAAACACTATTAGATTTTACCTTTTTTGGTTGATAAAGATTTCAACCAAGCGATGTAACCTCCTCGACTTTGAATGAAAATGATGATTCTGGTTTGAAGATACATCAAAATAAACATCGTAATCACACATAAAATTGTAATTGGTAAACTGAAACGTGTATTGTAACCAATTATCGGTTTAACAATTTGGTAAATTACAATCAAGTGTCCAACATATAACCAAAGCGTATTTCTACTCATTTGTTTCATGAATTTTGGCAGGTCTCTTACTACGAGACTTAAAAAAGCCATTACAGCTCCAACGCACAAGACGACACCAATTCTGTGGTAAATCAAATTTGGACTGTCATGCCAAAAATAACTTCTACCGTATAAGTAAATTTCAAATTCATTTCCAAGCCTTGAAAGCAATAAAAAGCTCAAACCGATTGCTCCTAATTTAAACCCAATTGCATGTTCAAAGTTTTTCTTTTTAATCTCGACCGAAAGCCAAATACCTAATAAACCACCAGCAAAAATATATGCCAACCAAGGTGTGAGTGGAAACATGGATTTGGTGCCAAAATCATTTAGAAATGGAGCAACAAAAATTGGTAATTCAGACAAATCCACATTGTGCAACATCGGATATGAAGTAATGATTATAATCATCAACACAAAAAACAAAAAGGCCATAATCCCTTTAATGTGTCTTGAAATGAAATAGACGAACATCACAGTTAAAAGTCCGACCGCAATGATGTGCAATACATCTACTCTAAGCGCTCTTTGTTTTTCTTCGATCGTCAATAAATTAGAGATTACCAAGAAGGGAATGCTTATTAAAACGCCGTAGAAGAACGATGAATAAAGTCTTTTCTTGCGTTCTTCTTCTTGAAAAAATTCTTTATTAAAAAGTGCTTCTCTAAAATTGGTATGTTTTAAAGCGCCTTCTCTAAAAATTCGTTTCAATAGTCCTTGACGAGTAGCTTCTTTTTCTGCTGTCAATGTCTTGTATACTAAAAGAATGATTGACACTCCAAAAATAGTCGTTAGTGTTTCAGCTATTCCAACATTTAAAAATTGATCCAAACCATCTTTAGTGAAAATTTTACCGATAACATAGATTGGAAAATTCAAGAAATACCCCCAAAACAAGAGCGTTACAATTCTTTTCGCGCCGGCTTTTACTCGTGGATTTGAACCATCAGGTTTTTCTTGAGAAAGCATTAAAAACGTAAAAACGGCACCAGAAACAAGCATGAAAAATGGTGCGGTATAACCTCTAAAACTTGTCCAAAGCTTAATCCCAGCACTTCCACCCTCTCTGATAGATAAATCCAAAAAATCATAAGTTGTATGTCCTTGAATCATCATGAAGAGCGCCAAGACACGCATCAAGTCTAAAAATAAAATTCTCTTTGGCTTTTCCATATTGAACTGTAAAATTACAAGAAATTCAGTTTAAAAATGAATTTAAGAATGAATGCTTTATTTTTTCAAAAAAAAAAGAGTGCTTTTCGAAAGCACTCTTATCACAAACATTAATTTGATATTACTATTATAATTTCAAAAATTGAATTTTTCTGTTGGAAATACCCAATTTCAAGAAATAATTTCCTGCTTTGATTTCGTTCAAATTCACACTCGATATGGTTGATTCTAAATTACCTTCCAAAACGATTTTACCTTGTAAATCAATGATTTCATAAGTTGAATTTGTTAAGTCACCTATAAATTGAATATTTAATACATCGTTTGCAGGACTAGGATACACACTAAAAGTTGCTTGTTCACTTTCTGACAATCCTAAATAATCCATGGATAAATCAATCGTAATAACTGAGTCACATCCAGCAGCGTTAGGAATTGTTTGCGTATAAACACCCGTTTGATTATAGGTTTGACCATTCAAAGTAAATGAATTAATCGCCGAACCAATAATTGTCAAATAAGTTGGTTGATTCACGTTTATGAAAACTGTATCAGTGTCCGTACAACCGTTAGCATCAGTTCCAGTCACAATGCAATTCAAATTCGAAGTTGGTGAAAACGATTGACCATCAACTATTCCATTATTCCAACTATAGTTTTGAGCACCGCTTCCTGATAAAGTAATTGGCAAACCGCTACAAAAAGTTTGATCGGAACCAGCTTGAACTGTTGGTAATGGGTTAACTACAACATTGATTGTATTAGAAGTTGTAACACAACCAAAAGCATCAGTAACTGTTACATAATATGCACCTGAACTTGTTACTGTAATTACTGGTGCATTTAATCCATTAGACCAAATATTTCCATTGGTAGATGAAGAAGATAAAACCACATTTTGGTTTTGACAAAAAGTAGTATTTCCATTTGGAGAAATAGATGCAGACGCAACAGTTAAATTTAAAGTGACGATTGAATCACAACCTGAAACATTTGTCAATGTATGCGTCGCAGAATTGTTATTTGTTGAATAAGTAATTCCATCTATCCAAGTATAAGGTCCACAAGCATGGTGAACATCGATTCCAGTATTTGGAGCTCCTACTGTAAGATTTAAAGTTACGATTGAATCACATCCAGCAACGTTTGTCAAAGTATGTGTCGCAGTATTGTTATTAGAAGTATACGTTACTCCATTAATCCAAGTGTATGGACCGCAAGCATGTTGTACATCAATTCCTGTATTTGGGAAATTCACAGTGATGGTAAAAACTTCATCGTCGACACATGCACCTAAAGCAGCAGTCCCAAAAGCATAAATTGTTTGTGTAGCAGTAATTGGTCCAACAACCATATTTCCAGTACCATTTGGACCGTCATAATAGTTCATGGCTAAATCTGCATTTCCAGATGGAGTAACTTCAGCAATTGCTGGTAATGTGTAAGAAGAACAAACAGATTGACTTCCAGGATTCACAATACTAATTGGATTACAACTTGGAAGAATATTTAATGAATAATCTTCAAAAGTTCCCCATGAGCCTGTGTAACATGGAATTGGCGTTGCAATATCACATCCTCCAATTCTCATTCTGTGAATTCCTGCGGTAGCATTTGCAGGAATTGTAAATGTTGTATTCAATGTTGTTGGGTTGGCTGCAGTAGAAACTCCTGAATACATTTCCTCACCAGCATCAGCGAAAGACCCATTGTTATTCCAATCGACCCATATTTTGGTGTTGTATGTATAACCAGTTGAGTAAGTCAAATCCAAGGTTACCACATCATTTTGACTGTAATCTGAAGAAAGACTTGAATAATCAGCATATCCGCCAGGTTCGCCCGCAGTTGGGTTACTTACTGTTCCATAAACAACGTTTGTGATTCCTGATCCATCCGTACTCGTTGGGCCAGGTGTGCAATAACAACTGTTGAATCCATTAATTCCAACTTGAACTGGTGTGGAAGTAACTGGCGTTCCATCGGAAATACAAGTCACAATACATTGATAAAAATTACTAGCAGATTGATTTGCCAAATAAGTTGAACCTGTTGCTCCAGCGATATCAGTATAAGAAGAACCATCAGTTGAAATTTGCCATTGGAAAGCATAACCACTTAGTGCAGGCGAATTTTGCAACGACAAAGTAAAAGGAACTGTCGGACAAGCTGAGGTTACTGTTGAAAGCGTATTTCCTGGTGAAGGAATTCCAGAACAATAAGGCAATTCAGTACCGTTTAACGTAAAAGAACCTGCACAAGGACTATTTGGAGTTGGCCAAGTATCAAAAACGATATAGTATGTAGTTCCAGAATTAATATTTCCAGTAACAGTTAGCGTTTTTGAACTAGCACTTGAGGTTACAAAACCAACCAATGCTCCTCCAGAAGTAGGGCATCCTGAATAAAGAAAAATCCCTGACCAAGTTTGACCTGTATATGCGATTGTAACACCTGAATAACTTGAAGTCGGTGTCCAAGTATAAACTGATTCCTGACCTCCTAAATAATTCCCCCCTGTACCAGCAGCAGAATTCGCGGAAGTTATATCATTCGTTGATCCACAAATCAATGATTGAGTATAAGGAAGTGTCGGTGCTGCAGGTATGATTTCAGCACTTGGACACACAGTAGTATTACCGATAAATATAAAATTGATAATGGCAATAAATGAGAGTATTAATTTTTTCATAGACACGAAATTAATAACTTGAGTTTTTTTGTTTCAAACAAAGATATTTAATTATTCTTAAGGCTTAAGAAAAATTTAACAGAAAAATGTATTTATAGTAATAATTGAAACAATTCTTAAAAAAAACTAATTCCACAATATACAACTAATTAAGATGTAATAATAGGAACAAACAGCTTGTCCTTCAATTTCAGCAGGCAACCATTTATCCAATTTCAACAAATTCTTATTGATTAGTTCTTTATCTTTTTGTTCAAATTCCTCAGTTAATATGAAACTTTCAATAATATGGCCTTTAGAGTCAATCGTTACTTTTGCCTTTAATCTGGTTGGCAGAACATCGAATGCGGTTAACTTTAAATCACTTAAAACACTGTCCATCATTAATTTCATAAATTGAGATTTAGAACCTGAAAAGACAGCTTCTTTCGTTAGATTTTCTGCTTCGTAAATTTTCTCGCATTCAGCATTCTGTGCAAAAACACCATTTGAAAAAATTAAAAAAAAGACGAAAAAATATTGTTTCAAAAAGGGGTCAATTTAGTTTAATAAACTTCAGCAGTCAACACCAGTCTAGTTTTTTGAATAGATTCTTTGGTGTTTAAATAGATTGATTTCACCACTTTCCCTGAGTAACCTTTAGGGTCAAAAGAAACTTTCACATCTGCAGACTCTCCAGGTTGTAAAGTATTTTTAGAAATCTCTACTTTGTTGCAACTACATGGAATATCACTAGGCAAGAATTGAACAACTTTATCACTTGTATTTTTTACTTTGAAAAGTCGAATTTGAATTGCATTCGCATTGATTTTACCCAAGTCTTGTATTTGCAAATCAGCTTTCAAAGCACTGACAGAATCTTGAGATAAAATACTAATACTTTGGATTTCGATTTTTCTCTCCAATGACGCAGCTCTTGAGTAAACTGAATTTTTCTGATCATTTGGATTATCACTTACAATTTTATCTGCAGTATATTCTCCAAAAGGAACTTCTTTTATTGAAATTTTTGCACCATTGGCTGCAGTTCCATTCAAAAACGGTTTAAAAATTCCGTTGTCATACTCTGACAAATAATTAACCAGCGATGCAATTCTTCGCTTTGTCAGATTTACGTTGTATTCTGTTTTCGCTAGTGGACTCGCAAAACCCTTGATTGTCAATTCTAAAGAAGTTCCTTTTTGTAATTCTTCCAACATCAAATCACGAAATAATTCCAAATCTTTGACACCTTGATCTACATATTCTGTAAAAAAACTCTCAATATCCTCTTTGGCATCTTCAGCCCTATTTCCTGATAAACCAGTTGAATATTCCTTTTTATAGGTTGGAATTAATGCAATATAGTCATGGTAATTATCTATGTAATTAATCTTTGTGGTTGTGGCTAATGTCTTTGGATCTGGCCAATCGTTGTGGAAATACAAGGTTACTGGAAGTCTTTTATTCAATTCGGCCAAAGTTTCCTTTGGAGTTGGTGGAAATATTTTGACAGGTTTAGTAAGTGAAAAAATATCGCTACAACAAGTAGGATTTTTACTGTAATAAACCCCTAAACGGTTACTTGAAATATAATTGGTGTCGCCGTGAATAAAGAAATAGGTGTCATTTGCAGGACTGTTTGTGGGCAATCCGACATTCACGGGTTGCGCAAATTTTCCATTTTCCAATTTAGCAGAAAATACGTCATAGCCACCAAAACCATCATGCCAAGAAGACGAAAAATAGAGGTTTTTAGATTTCTCATCATAAAACGGACTCAATTCATTATCAGGTGAGTTTCCTACTTTGTAAACTTGAACTTTACCAAATTGATTTCCATTTTTGATAAAACTGTAATAAATATCCATTCCACCTTCGCCTCCGCTTCGATCTGATGAGAAAAACAAAACCTCTTCACCATCAATTTTCCCTATTGAAGGCATACTCGTGTTTGACCCTGGTTGATTGATGATGTCGCCTAAGGTATCCATAGAAGTCCATTTGCCATTTTTGTAGTTGGCAACCATGATTTTACACTTATAATTATATCCCTCATCTTTGCATAAACTGAAATAAAATCGATTTCCGTCAAGGGAAAAAGCACCGTTTCCAGTATTGAATTTCTCAACAACTAAATCTTTGATAATTTCATTTTTCGCATAATTCTGATTTTCATATTTTGATGCATAAAGTCTTGTCTTGTACTCTGTTGAATACACTTCTTCGTTGCTGTGAATCGAATCGCCTCTCAGAGAAGAAAATACAAGTTTACCATTGTAAATATTGTGTCCAAATTCAGAGTTTGGAGAATTAACCGTTTTTGGTAATTGATTGATTATGTATTCCGTTGAATCTTTGATGGCCGTTTTTGCCCAAAGACAAGATTCCAGTTCTCTTTTCGACTTCAAATACAAATAGTCTTTTTTGTCTTTCGCGTATTTCTTTTTTGCTTTCTTGAAAGTTTCAATTGCTAAATCATACTTTCCATTTTGTTTTTGCATCAATCCTAACTGCAACAAACTTGACGGAAAAAGTGTAGCTTCTTCTTTGTTATAGACCTTTTCGTAGTATAATTCAGCTTTTCTATAATCTTTGTAAGCCCTCAACGTTTCTGCATAGTTCCATAAAATATTTACCGTTTGAGAATCAAGCGCCAATGCTTTTTGATAATATTCTAAAGCATACACATAGTCGCCCTTTTTATATTGCGCTTCAGCAAATTTCAAATAATTTGACAAATCATTTTGTCCAAATGAAAAAAGCGAAATGAAAATGAAAATGCAAATTAAATATAATCTGGACATACGCGATGTAAAACTTTTTTCGGTTTGAAACGGGTAATAATGTATCGAACACTCAGCTCAATTCCACCTCTGACATTACTTGCAGGCATTAATTTTGAAAAATTCACATCGTAACTTAATCCTGCATACCAATTTTGATAGTCTATTCCGGCACTCAGATATCCTGCATCTTTGTTGCGGTAAAAAGCACCAAAATAAACTGCTCGATATTCTCCCATTCGGTCAATCAATATGTATCTGACACTTGAACCGAGTATTAATTCTTTGTATTTTCCTTGAAAATTTAGCTGAAAAGTAGGCAATAAATCCCAATCATAATTCAATTCGAATTGGCCTTTTGCAAAAAGATTGAAACGCATGTCTCTTTGCACTTTCAAACCGTAAAATCCTTGGTTTGGTTTATTGACATTAAAAAGCGCCAATCCACCACTGATGCGTTTTCTATCAGATTTATACCATTCATAAACCAATCCTGTTCCAAGTGAAAAATTGGTGTTTTTTTGGTTTACATAGCTTTCATTTGTAGGCAAACTGTTGTTGTAAATTGTTCCGTCAAACTGAGCATCGAACGAAAATTTATCCATGTTTACTTGTCGGTGATTCATTCCTAACTGCAAACCAGCACGCAAGGTATGAACAGAATCGCTAGTCAAATTGAATTGATAAGAAGGAGAAATTTGCAATTCAACGGTCTTAAACTTTCCGTCTCCAGCTTGATCGTGAAAAAACAATGCCCCAAGACCGAATTTTGGCAAAGCAGAAAATTTAGTGTCTCCCGAAAAAGAGAAAGTACTGAACGGAACGGTTACGCTTCTCCATTGATCTCGATAATTCCCGTGAATTCGATAATCGCCCTTGAAACGACCGCTGTTGGCAGGATTTTGAAAAATGGGATTGTCATTAAACTGCGACCAATGTATATCTTGCGCACCCACAGAGAATGCAGTCAAAAACAACAAAGAAAACAGGTAAAAAATCTTCACGACAACTTTTTAGATTATGAAGATATAAAAAAATCTGTTAAGAATCGATGAAAACGAAATTTGGAAAAAATTTTAAGCAAACAACAAAAGGGCAATCAATCCTAAAAGTACGATAAACAGAAACATTTTCGGATCTTTATATAAAGGCTTTTTAGGTCTTTTCGATAGTTTTTTGTGGTTTTGAGATAGCGCATTGAAATTCTTGTAACGCAAGATTTGTTCCTGTGTCGGTTCAAGATTTGATTTGTTCGTATTGATTTTAAACTTTCTCATTTTCTATTTCCAATTTTTTTGAATCTTTTCCAACAAACGATAAATGCGCATTTTTGCGTTGGCTTCAGTAATATCATAAATCTCAGCAATTTCTTTGAAACTCATTTCTTGAAAAAAACGCAATTCAATTAAATCCGTTTGATCAGAATCTAAGTTGTTAATGCATTGAATCAATTTTTCTTGATCCTCCATACTCATGTTCGACGACGAATCCACTTCATCCATCACCGTTTTGAGCTGATTTTCATTTATTTCGACAGCCTTTTGTGTTTTTTGACTTCTGAAAAACAAATTGACTTCATTCTGTGCAATGCGAAAAAGCCAAGAACTGAATGGAAAACCGCGGTCTTCATACTTTTGAATATTGACCATCGCTTTCATAAAAGTTTGTTGAGTCAAATCACCAGCAACGGCTTCATCTCCTCCCAAACGTTTGAAAACAAACCGAAAAATGGTATCAAAATACTTTTCATAAAGCGCACCAAAATGTTGATGGCTGCTTTTTGAAAGCTCGATCAATTCACTTTCAGAATAGACACTTTTATTTTTCTTTTTACTAAACAATTTCGATTCTTTGTAGGTTAAATACAACAAAAACTAAAAGTAACAACTTTCGCTAAAAAATTGTAAAAAAGAAGTTCTTTTCTGTTTTCAAGTAAAAGCTAATTCATTAAAAAGTACCTTTAAAATAAAAAGATGAAAGCAAGAATAATAGATTCAACTGAGATTTCAGAAAAGCTGATTTCATGGAAACTAAAAGACAATTCGATTGAAAAGACTTTTCAGTTTGTGGACTTCAAAACAGCTTTTGATTTTATGACCAAAGTCGCGGTGATTTGTGACAAGATGAACCATCATCCTACCTGGACAAATACATACAACAAAGTACTAATCACATTACAAACACATGATCAAACTGCTGTAACTGAATTGGATTTACAACTCGCGCAGGAAATTGATTCGCTTTAATTTGAAGGTACTACGAAAAATTACTTCATAAATTTCAAATTCCTGCTGTACATGAAAATGAATAGCGAAGAAATAATTCCAAAAAGGATGAAATAAAAACTAGGAATTTCGCTGGCTGGAGCACTCGCGTAAATGCTAATTAATGCGATTAAATTGTATACTATGTACAAATGAAAACCTAATTTTCTTCCTTTCCACATGAAAATCACACCATTTAAACCAATCGCATAAGCACCCAAATTTATCAATCTATCCATGTAGAAATTGGCGTTTGTGTATTTTATTAGATTCAAAATTTTCATCGTAATATCAGACCAATATACTTCGCCCATTTCTTGCAATTGGGTAACTCCAGACATATTTTGAGCAATAATCTCGTCAACTTGATAATCTTGTAAGGGACCAGAAATCAATCCCAAAATACTACTTAACAGTCCCGAAGAAATAGATATTAAGCTAAATACAGATAAAACAACTAAAAAAGTTGGTCTTTTCATTGGTTCATTTTGGTTTTCTATTTCCATGTTTTGCTTTTTACAAACGATTTACTAGCGTTGATATGTGGGTGAAGGTAGCAATCTTGTTCAAAGTAAGGAACAATTTTTCGGTATTCAGAAATTATTTCTTGCAATTGACTGCTGGTTTTCAATGGTTTTCTAAATTCTATCGCTTGACATGCATTCATTAATTCAATTCCTTGAATGGTGAAACAATTTTCAAGCACTCGGTATAATTTTGTTCCCGCATTTGAACCCATACTCACGTGATCTTCTTGTCCATTCGATGAATCAATCGTATCAACACTTGCTGGCATACACAATTGCTTGTTTTGACTCACAATAGAAGCAGCAGTATATTGCGGAATCATGAAACCAGAATTTAATCCAGGTTTAGCGACTAAAAAAGCAGGTAAACCTCTTGTTCCTGAAATCAATTTATACACTCTTCTTTCAGAAATTGAACCCATTTCCGCCATTGCAATTGCCAAGAAATCCATCGTAATCGCTAAAGGTTGACCGTGAAAATTACCCGCTGAAACAACCAAGTCCTCGTCTGGAAAAACCGTTGGATTGTCAGTTACAGCATTGATTTCATTTTCAATGATTCCTGCAGAATATTCGATCGCATCATAACTTGCACCGTGTACTTGCGGAATGCAACGGAAAGAATAAGGATCTTGCACATGCACTTTTGATTGCGCGACAATTTCACTTCCTGCCAAGAAACCACGCATGATTTCAGCAGTTTTGATTTGACCTTTTTGCTTGCGAATTTCATTAACAGAAACACTGAAAGGTTCAATTCTGCCATCATAGCCTTCCAATGAAATCGCAGCCACTTGATTGAATTGTTTCCATAATTTACGAGATGCAGCAACTGCGTATGAACCATAACTACTCATGAACTGTGTTCCATTCAACAACGCCAAACCTTCTTTTGACTGCAGAACAATTGGTTTGATATTGAATTTTTGTGCTAAGTCTTTTCCAGCGATTTTTGCGCCTTCAAAGTAAACTTCTCCTTCACCAATCAAAGGCAAAGACAGATGTGCCAATGGAGCCAAATCACCAGATGCGCCCAAACTTCCTTGTTGATATACAACTGGAAGAATTTCGTTATTAAAAAAGAATATCAGTCGCTCAACAGTTTCTAGTTGTACACCAGAATGACCGTGTGAAAGTCCCAACACTTTCAATAACAACATGCGTTTTACCAAATGTAAAGGAACTTCTTCCCCAGCACCACATGCATGTGAAAGCACGAGATTGGTCTGCAATTGTTCTAAATCCGACTTCGGAATAACAGTATCACACAACGATCCAAAACCAGTATTGATTCCATAGATAATTCTATCTTCATTTTTCATGACGTCATCTAAATATTGACGGCAATTCAATATTTGTTTTTTTGAATTTTCAGACAACTCTAATTTCAAGTTATTGTCTAAAATGTGTTCAAGTGTTTCCAATGAAATCCACTCGCTTGTAATCGTAAATGTACTCATAGTGTAATGCTTTTTATTTGCTATTGATAATTTAAATCAACTCGCAACTATTTTTGACCAAGGTGAAAAATCACCTCTTCTAAACTCATTTCTTCTTGCTCGCCTGACTCCATATTTTTCAATTGAATCAAGTTTTCATTCATTTCATTTTCACCAACTAATGCCACATACTGAACTCTAATATCGTTCGCATATTTCATTTGCTTTTGCATTTTAGCAGCTGTCGGATACAACTCGCAATCGATTCCATTTTGACGAATTTCTTTGACCAATTTCATACAGTGCAATTGTTCCTTTTCTCCAAAGTTCACAAACAACAATTTCAATCCATTGTCTGTATCAGTTGGAAACAATTCTAATTCGGTTAGCACATCATAAATGCGATCAGCACCGAAAGAAATTCCAACACCGGAAACATCTGACATGCCAAATAATCCTGTCAAGTCGTCGTATCTTCCACCGCCACAAATACTACCCATTTTGATGTCGTTTACTTTGACTTCAAAAATGGCACCTGTGTAATAATTCAAACCTCTTGCTAAGGTGACATCAAATTTCAATTCGGCTTTTTCTAATCCTAATTCAATTGTTTGATCTAGTACGAATTTCAATTCTTCAATTCCTTTTAAGCCTATTTCGCTAGACGCTAAAAACTGAGACATTTGAACCAGGTTTTCCTCATTGTTTCCCGTTAAATTGAACAGTGGACGAATGATTTCAATCGCTGGTTCAGAAATTCCCTTTTCAAGCAATTCTTTTTCAACACCTTCCTGACCGATTTTGTCCAATTTATCGATAGCAACTGTGATATCGATCAATTTATCTTGTTGACCAGAAACCTCTGCGATTCCAGATAATATTTTGCGATTATTGATTAAGATGGTAAAGCTTGGAATTTGAAAAGAAGTTAAAACTTCGTCGAAAATTTGCACGAAATCAACTTCATAAAGCAAAGATTTACTTCCAACAACATCGGCATCACATTGATAAAATTCTTGGTATCTACCGTGTTGCGGACGATCTGCTCTCCAAACTGGTTGAATTTGGTATCTTTTGAAAGGAAATGAAATTTCATTCTGGTGTTGCACAACAAAACGTGCAAAAGGAACTGTTAAGTCGTAACGCAACGCTTTTTCAGACAAAGAATTTGCAAATCGAGGTAAGTTTTCGCTTGCCAAAGCATCTAGATCCGCTTTCTTTAGTTTTTCTCCTGAATTTAGGATTCTAAAAATCAAACGATCTCCTTCTTCTCCATATTTCCCCAAAAGCGTTTGTGATAATTCAAACGAAGGTGTTTCAATGGGTGAAAAACCATATTTTTTGAACACATTTCTAATTGTATCAAAAATATAAGATCTTCGAGCTACTTCTTTTGGTAAAAAATCTCTGGTTCCTTTAGGAATCGATGGTTTCTGCGCCATTTGAATTGAATTTTAGGTTGCAAAGATACGAAAAGTAGCGAAGTAGAATCAATCTGAAAGACGAATTAAATGCAGGGAATAAACTAACAAATGCTTATCTTCGCGCAAAAACTAATTGCTATGCTTAAAATCGATATGCACTCCCACATCATCCCAAAACACTTACCAGATTGGACAAAAAAGTTTGGATATGGTGACTTTATCTTTTTGAATCACAATGAAGATAAATCAGCAGACATGATGCAAGGAGGAAAGTTTTTCAGACGCATCCTAGAAAATTGTTGGGATGAAAACTTTCGCATCGAGGAATATGAAAATTTTGCCACTCAAACTCAAGTTGTTTGTACTATTCCAGTGCTCTTTTCTTATTGGGCAAAAGCAAAAGATGGTTTAGAGATTTCCGAATTTTTAAATGATCACATTGCGGATTTAGTTGCGAAATATCCAAAAAACTACATTGGTTTAGGTACGATTCCTATGCAAGATACTGAGTTAGCTATTCAAGAATTAGAAAGATGTAAATCTATCGGATTGGTTGGAATTCAAATTGGAAGTAACATCAATGATAAAAACTTAAGTGAGCCAGAATTTTTCCCCATTTTTAAAGCTTGCGAGCGATTAGGAATGGCAGTGATGGTTCATCCTTGGCAAATGATGGGTGAAGACAGTATGAGAAAATATTGGTTGCCTTGGTTGGTTGGAATGCCAGCAGAAACTTCAAGAGCAGCTTGTTCAATGATTTTTGGAGGAATATTGGAAAGGTTGCCGAATCTTCGTGTTTGTTTTTCGCATGCTGGAGGTTCATTTTTAACCACCTTAGGACGTGTAGAACATGGATTTAATTGTCGTCCAGATTTGGTAGCGATAGACAATCCAATCAATCCTAGAGATTACGTTGGTAAATTTTGGGTTGATAGTATTACCCATGATATAGATCTACTAAAATATATTTTAAAGATGCAAGGTAGCTCAAAGATTTGTTTTGGAACAGACTATCCCTTCCCTTTGGGAGATTTGGAAATTGGTAAATTTATTGAAGAAAGTGATTTGTCTCAGCAAGTGCAAGAAGATTTGTTCGCGAATGCTACCCTGGAATGGTTGAAGTTAGACAAGAAATTATTCCTCTAGTTCAACTATATTTTTTTACACGGCGTTTTTCTCGTTCGAGATAACTTCCAAATTTAGCTGGTTGAGCAATTTCAACTTTTAAAAGTTCTTTGGTTACTGGATGTATAAATTGAACTTCGACTGCGCAAAGGAAAAGACCTTTGTCGGTTTTCATGGCAGTATCTTCTTTATACAATTTATCTCCAACAATTGGATGTCCAATAGAACTCGAGTGAATTCTTAATTGATGCGTACGACCGGTGATAGGATAAAAGTCAACAAGCGTTAAAGATGTATCCTTCAAGGTTGTGATATTTTCAACAACTTCAAATCTTGAAACCGCAGTTTTTTCTCCGATGTGAGATTCAATTACTCCATTTCCTGTCAATGTTCCTTGGAGAATTGCCCGATATCTTTTTTGAATTGTTTTATTTTCCAACATTCTACCCAATTCAACACGCACGGAATGAGTTTTAGCTATAATCACTAAACCAGAAGTTGCAGTATCTAAGCGATGAATTGGTAATGGCCATCTGAGTTTATCTTGCTGCGAAGATTGTTTCAAATTTTCTCCTAAAGCATTGTATAGAGTTTTAAAAAGATTACCGCTAACAGGAATTCCCGCTGGTTTAACAACTACTGCAAGAAAATCATCTTCAAATGGGACTTCAAGAACAATGTCAAAATCTTGTGGTGGCGCTGATTTTTTTTCAATCAACTGAATATTGTCTCCTAAATTTACCCATTGAGCAGTAACTCCAAGTTTATCATTTACTAAAACCTGATTATTCAAAATGGCTTTTTTGATTCCTTTTCTGGTTGGAATTTCTTCAAATTTGCCAATCAAATAATCAGAAAGTCGTCGTCTTTCAGAAATACTTAAAACGTAATGAGTTGCAATAATTATCATGCTTCAAAGATAGCATAAACAAGTTTCGCTTGCACATAGAAGCGAAGTCGTTTTGATTTTCAAAAAAAAAGGGGGTCAAAAAAAAATCCCGTACAAATGAATGTACGGGATTTATAAAAGTGGCGTCGACTTACTCTCCCACCCTCAAAAGAGCAGTACCATCAGCGCAATCAGGCTTAACTTCTCTGTTCGGAATGGGAAGAGGTGGACCATGATGCAATAGACACCTAAAATCGTTGATTGCAGATTGCAGATTAATTGATTGCAGATTTAAAATTTGCAATTTGTAATCTGCCAATATGTAATCTTAATATTTTAAGAATGACAATTGGCGATTGAAGTAATAATAAGTAAGGACTATAAATCTACGGGTAATTAGTACTACTCGGCTTTGACATTACTGTCTTTACACCTGTAGCCTATCAACGTGGTAGTCTTCCACGGCCCTTAAAAGAAATCTCATCTTGAGGCGAGTTTCGTGCTTAGATGCTTTCAGCGCTTATCTCATCCATACATAGCTACCCTGCGATGCAGCTGGCGCCACAACAGGTACACCAGAGGTATGTCCACCCCGGTCCTCTCGTACTAGAGGCAGGTCCTCTCAAATTTCTAACGCCCACAACAGATAGGGACCGAACTGTCTCACGACGTTCTGAACCCAGCTCGCGTGCCACTTTAATGGGCGAACAGCCCAACCCTTGGGACCTTCTCCAGCCCCAGGATGTGACGAGCCGACATCGAGGTGCCAAACCACTCCGTCGATGTGAGCTCTTGGGAGTGATCAGCCTGTTATCCCCGGAGTACCTTTTATCCTTTGAGCGATGGCCCTTCCATACGGAACCACCGGATCACTATGCTCTAGTTTCCTACCTGGTCGACTTGTCGGTCTCTCAGTCAAGCACCCTTATGCCATTACACTCTACGCACGGTTACCAAGCGTGCTGAGGGTACCTTTAGGAGCCTCCGTTACTCTTTTGGAGGCGACCACCCCAGTCAAACTACCCACCACACAATGTCCCCGTCATTCGACGGGTTAGACACCAGATAATTCAAGGGTGGTATTTCAAGGACGACTAAACTACACCTAGCGATGCAGCCTCAACGTCTCCCACCTATCCTACACATGAATTACCCAATGTCAATGTGAAGCTATAGTAAAGGTTCACGGGGTCTTTCCGTCCCGTTGCGGGTAATCGGCATCTTCACCGATACTACAATTTCACCGAGCTCACGGCTGAGACAGTGCCCAGATCATTACACCATTCGTGCAGGTCGGAACTTACCCGACAAGGAATTTCGCTACCTTAGGACCGTTATAGTTACGGCCGCCGTTTACTGGGGCTTCAATTCAATGCTTCGCCGAAACTAACATCTCCTCTTAACCTTCCAGCACCGGGCAGGTGTCAGGCCTTATACGTCATCTTTCGATTTTGCAAAGCCATGTGTTTTTGATAAACAGTTGCCTGGGCCTATTCACTGCGGCCAACATTGCTGTTGGCGTCTCTTCTCCCGAAGTTACGAGACCATTTTGCCTAGTTCCTTAGCCGTGATTCACTCGAGCACCTTAGGATTCTCTCCTTGACTACCTGTGTCGGTTTGCGGTACGAGTTGTTATAACCTGAAGCTTAGAGGTTTTTCTTGGAAGCCTTTAGGGACACTATCCACTTGGCCGAAGCCTCATGGTACTATCAAGTTCGGCAAGGTCTGCGGATTTGCCTACAGTCCTTATACCTACACTCTTTAACGCACTATTCCGTCAGTGCGCGGTCCTTTCATCACTCCGTCACCCCATCGCAGTTATAACAAGTATGGGAATATTAACCCATTATCCATCGACTACCCCCTTCGGGTTCGCCTTAGGTCCCGACTAACCCTGAGCCGATTAGCGTCGCTCAGGAAACCTTAGTCTATCGGTGTGCAGGTTTCTCGCCTGCATTATCGTTACTCATTCCTACATTTGCTTTTCTATCCGCTCCAGCACACATCACCATGCACCTTCAACGCTGAATAGAATGCTCCCCTACCAGTTGTATTAAAATACAAATCCATAGCTTCGGTAATACACTTAATGCCCGCTTATTATCCACGCACGATCGCTCGACTAGTGAGCTGTTACGCACTCTTTAAATGAATGGCTGCTTCCAAGCCAACATCCTAGCTGTCTATGCAACCGCACAACGTTTGATCAACTTAGTGTATATTTGGGGACCTTAGCTGATGGTCTGGGTTCTTTCCCTCTCGGACATGGACCTTAGCACCCATGCCCTCACTGCTCAGTATATCTTATAGCATTCGGAGTTTGTCAGGATTTGGTAGGCGGTGAAGCCCCCTAGTCCAATCAGTAGCTCTACCTCTATAAGACTCAACCTGAACGCTGCACCTAAATGCATTTCGGGGAGTACGAGCTATTTCCCAGTTTGATTGGCCTTTCACCCCTACCCACAGTTCATCGAAAAACTTTTCAACGTTTACTCGTTCGGTCCTCCATTCCGTGTTACCGGAACTTCAACCTGACCATGGGTAGATCACAAGGTTTCGCGTCTACCCCCACTGACTAAGCGCCCTATTCAGACTCGCTTTCGCTTCGGCTCCGTTCCTTAAAAACTTAACCTTGCCAATGAGGAGTAACTCGTAGGATCATTATGCAAAAGGCACGCCGTCGCACCTAAATGCTTCGACCGCTTGTAGACACACGGTTTCAGGGTCTTTTTCACTCCCTTATTCAGGGTTCTTTTCACCTTTCCCTCACGGTACTGGTTCACTATCGGTCTCTGAGGAGTATTTAGCCTTACCAGATGGTTCTGGCAGATTCAGACAGGATTTCACATGTCCCGCCCTACTCAGGATACCACTATCTTGTAAAATTCATTTCAAATACGGGACTATCACCCTCTACGGTCGGACTTTCCAATCCTATTCTTCTATAAACATACTCAAATATCGTGGTCCTACAACCCCGGTGCTGCCGAAACAACACCGGTTTGGGCTATTTCCACTTCGCTCGCCACTACTACGGAAATCACTATTGTTTTCTCTTCCTGCGCCTACTTAGATGTTTCAGTTCAGCGCGTTCGCCCCCTTGCGGGTAACTGGTCTTCAACCAGCTAGGTTTCCCCATTCAGATATGTCTGGATCACAAGATATTTGCTCCTCCCCAAACCTTTTCGCAGCTTATCACGTCTTTCTTCGCCTCTCAGAGCCTAGGCATCCCCCGTGTGCCCTTATTAACTTATTAGTCGCCTAATTTCTTATTATTACTTCAATCAATTCCAATACGTCAAAGAACTTTGTTGCTCTTTTAAATTACTCTACCTTACTTTTAAATAAAATAGGAAATAAGTCAAAAAAATAAACCTCGTTTGGTTTATATAATAATCTTTTTGTAGTCCCGAGCGGATTTGAACCGCTGACCCCTACATTATCAGTGTAGTGCTCTAACCAACTGAGCTACGGGACTTTTTCAAGTCCTCCTACTCAATCTCTGTAGAGAGAGACTCTTGTTTTTTTTAAATTAGAAAATAAGAAAGGGAAACAGCGAAACCTCGAATTGGCTTCTCTAGAAAGGAGATGTTCCAGCCGCACCTTCCGGTACGGCTACCTTGTTACGACTTAACACCAGTTATCGGTTTTACCCTAGGCAGCTCCTTGCGGTTACCGACTTCAGGCACCCCCAACTTCCATTGTTTGACGGGCGGTGTGTACAAGGCCCGGGAACGTATTCACCGCGCCATGGCTGATGCGCGATTACTAGCGATTCCAGCTTCATAGAGTCGAGTTGCAGACTCCAATCCGAACTGAGATTGGCTTTAGAGATTTGCATCCGGTCACCCGGTAGCTGCCCTCTGTACCAACCATTGTAGCACGTGTGTGGCCCAGGACGTAAGGGCCGTGATGACTTGACGTCGTCCCCGCCTTCCTCTCAGCTTGCGCTGGCAGTTTCATTAGAGTCCCCGACATGACTCGCTGGCAACTAATGATAGGGGTTGCGCTCGTTGCGGGACTTAACCCAACACCTCACGGCACGAGCTGACGACAGCCATGCAGCACCTTGTAGACCGTCCGAAGACTAAAGTGTTTCCACTCTATGCGTTCTACATTTAAGCCCTGGTAAGGTTCCTCGCGTATCATCGAATTAAACCACATGCTCCACCGCTTGTGCGGGCCCCCGTCAATTCCTTTGAGTTTCAACCTTGCGATCGTACTCCCCAGGTGCAATACTTATCACTTTCGCTTAGACACTGACTGTATATCGCCAATATCGAGTATTGATAGTTTACGGCGTGGACTACCAGGGTATCTAATCCTGTTTGCTCCCCACGCTTTCGTCCCTGAGCGTCAATCCAGGCCTAGTGAGCTGCCTTCGCTATCGGTGTTCTATGACATATCTAAGCATTTCACCGCTACATGTCATATTCCGCCCACTTCGACCGAATTCAAGACTTACAGTATCAATGGCAGTTCTATTGTTGAGCAATAGGCTTTCACCACTGACTTATAAATCCGCCTGCGGACCCTTTAAACCCAATGATTCCGGATAACGCTTGCACCCTCCGTATTACCGCGGCTGCTGGCACGGAGTTAGCCGGTGCTTATTCATCAGGTACCTTCAGCTTCCTACACGTAGAAAGGTTTATTCCCTGATAAAAGCAGTTTACAACCCATAGGGCAGTCATCCTGCACGCGGCATGGCTGGTTCAGGCTCTCGCCCATTGACCAATATTCCTCACTGCTGCCTCCCGTAGGAGTCTGGTCCGTGTCTCAGTACCAGTGTGGGGGACCATCCTCTCAGACCCCCTACCCATCGTCGCCATGGTAAGCCGTTACCTTACCATCTAGCTAATGGGACGCATGCCCATCCTATTCCGTAACCTTTAACTAAATTGTGATGCCACATCTTAGTGCCATGGGGTATTAATCCGAATTTCTTCGGGCTATCCCCCAGAATAGGGTAGGTTGCATACGCGTTACTCACCCGTGCGCCGGTCGCCACCATCCGAAGACGTGCTGCCCCTCGACTTGCATGTGTTAGGCCTGCCGCTAGCGTTCATCCTGAGCCAGGATCAAACTCTCCGTTGTATAAAACTTTGAATTTTTGTTGTTAGCTCAATCCGATTTATTGTTACGCTGTTTCCTTATTTCCTAATTTGTCAAAGAACTTATTCTGTCAATCTATAAACATTCCTGCTCATAAACTCTTCTAAACCTCCACTCGTTTGCGGGGTGCAAAGGTAATCAACTTTTTTATTATTGCAAGCCTTTTGAAATAAAATTTATTTTTTTTCTTTCTGACCTCCGCAAAAACTTAATCGTAAACCTATGTCAATTTAACTTTATTTTCGCTCGTTAGCGGGGTCAAAGGTACACACTCTTTTTAATTCAACAAGCGTTTTCAACAATCTTTTTTTAATTAAATTTTAATAATGTAGTTAAATACTTGTAAATAGGAGGTTTAATCTTAATTAGAATTTAATATTTAATTAATGATAAAAAATTCAAACCCGAAACAAGCTAGGTTATCTTGAATATAACGCAGAAAAATCACCAAAAAAAGACTGAGAAACCTTATTTAGATGTCAACATGCGGTTCAACAATTGTAATTTCTCAGTATCAAAATCAATTTTCTTATTAATCCCATCTAAAATAGAAATCGTGTGAAGTTTATCACCTACCGAACCAATCATCAAATTACTTTTACCATCAAGTAAAAGTTGAACCGCAAAATCCCCCATTCTGGTTGCCAAAATTCTATCAAACGCAGTAGGACTTCCACCTCGTTGAATGTGTCCTAAAACGGAAGATCTTAAATCATAATTTTCTAAAAAAGGTCTTACCTTATTTATAACATCAAGCGAACCACCTGCATCATCACCTTCCGCTACAATTATAATACTACTTCGTTTGCCTTGATTTTGCGATTTGATTTGTTGAACAAGCAACTGAATATCTGTTACTTCTTCTGGAACTAAAACCATCTCTGCCCCTGTGGCGATTGCTGAATTTAATGCAATAAATCCGGCATGTTTCCCCATCACTTCAACAAAAAAGACACGATGATGACTCGTCGCAGTATCTCGAATTTTATCAACTGCTTCAATGACAGTATTTAAGGCTGTATCGTAACCTATTGAATGATCGGTTCCAAAAATATCGTTGTCGATTGTACCTGGTATTCCTATAATAGAAATTCCAACTTCCTTTGCTAAAATAGTGGCTCCAGTAAAAGTGCCATCACCTCCAACAACAATTAAACCATTTATGGAATTTTCAGCAAGAAATCTAATCGCATCCTTTCGCTTTTCAGTGATCTTAAAATCTTCGCTTCGTGCTGTTCCTAAAATGGTACCTCCAAGCTGAATGATATTATCAACATCTGAATAGTTCATCTCCCAAAAATCGCCAGCCATCAAACCTTTATAACCATCTCTTATTCCAACTGGAATGATATTTCTATTCAAACAAGATTTTACAATAGATCTAATACAAGCATTCATCCCGGGACTATCACCACCAGATGTTAAAAAAGCGATTTTTTTCATAGCTGAAGTTTTGCATTGATTCATATAATATAAAAATAGGCATAATTAAAATAATATCTAAATTTATCGAATTATAAATTATGGAATTTTATGATGTTATGCATCAGTATTAAAATGAAATGATTTTTCGACACCGAATCAGAAAAAAACAAGGATTCAAAGCTAAGTTAGAATGTTTCAAAGGAAAAGGAGAAAATACCGTTTATTGGGTGATTTAGAATTGATTGCTATTTATAAGGAAAGTCGCGACAACGATTCTTTCGGCATCATCTATGAACGATACGGGCATTTGGTGATGGGGACTTGCATGAAATATTTGAAGGATGAATTTGAAGCTGAAGATTTGACTTCGAAAATATTTGAGGAATTAGGGGATAAAATCATCAAACATTCCATTGATTATTTCAAAGGATGGATTTACAGATTGACAAAAAATGAATGTTTGATGTATTTAAGAAAACAACAAACGAAATTTTTAAATCAAGTTCAAATAGATTTATTAACAGAAGAATCCGAACAAATTGAGAATATTGAACCCAAGTTGGTTTTACTAGAAAACACCCTTACTGAACTTAAAACTGATCAAGAACAATGTTTGCGACTTTTTTATTTAGAGAACAAATCATATCACGAAGTTTCAGTTATTTTGAAACTCGACTTGAATCAAGTTAAAAGTGCGATTCAAAACGGCAAAAGAAATTTAAAACTTATTTTAATTCAGAACGATGAATTTAAACAATAACATTTCCAATCAAGATTCACCAAACTCTCATCTGACAAGGTCTGAGATTGATGCTTTTAGGACAAATGGTTCTAAAGTAGAATCAACGCAATTGGATGAATTCGAAAAAGATGCACTGGAAGGTTGGTCGAAAGCCAGTCAAGGAACTGAAAAAATGCGTCAACTTGATCAAAAATATTTAAGAAAATCGAAAAGGCTCATTTGGTTTTCTGGAATCACTTTTATTTTGCTTTTGGTGATTACATTCTTTAACATCAACCAAGAAAAAAACCAATCTAAAAAAACAGCAAACAAAGAAGTCATTGTTGACAAACAAGACGTTGTGATTTCAAAAGAAATTCAAAAGTTGGAAGAATTGCCTGAACATTTGCAAATCAATCCTGCGGTTGTTGTTTCCAATTTCAAGACCAAAGTGCAACAAATCGCGACACAAAACAATCAAAATCAAGTAGAAAATGACGAGGAATACTTCAAATTGCCTCTAAAGGAAATTCAACCATATTCAATAAAACCCAAATTGACTTTAGATAAAAAACATGCCAAAGAAGTTTATCTGAACGACTTTAAACTTGTTGATTATCGATCTTACCGTTCAAAACCAGAAATTCAATCCAAACAAATAATACTTTCTGGAACGCCGGCAGATGATGGAGCCTTGGAATCAGACGCAGATAATCCAAACTGGAAATCGATTGATGTGCCGTACCACGATTATATCAATCAAACGGTAGAACAATTCAAAACCGGAAATTTCAAACAAACATTGAATCGAACTCAATATATTCTGACTTTTTACCCTGACGATATCAATGCTTTGTTTTACGGAGGTTTGTGTTTTTACAACCTCAATGAAATTGATCAAGCAATCGAATCATTTCAAAAAGTAATTGCCAATCCATTCAATAATTTTGATGAGGAAGCCTTGTGGTATTTAGCAAATGCCTACGATTTGAAAAATGACAAAGTAAAAGCGAAAGAACTTTACCAAATGATCTCCAACCAAAAAGGTTATTATGCCAAACAAGCGGAAAAGATGTTGAAAAAGTAATTTGAATAAACCGAAATCAAAATGCCGTAATTTTCTTTGATTTTTTTGTTCCTTTGCAGTTACAGTTTGAGTTCTATGAAAATCACAGCAACGTTATTCTTTTTTCTGCTTTTACACTCCATTTCAATTGGTCAGGCGTCCAACATATTAAAATTACAACGTTTAGACTTTGAACGATTTCAACGTGCATTTTTTAAAATTGAAGCGAATCCATATTTACACATTTCCGAACAAGCGCTTCAAAGCAATTTTCAAAAGTTGAGAGAAGAATTGCGCTCTCCCCTTTCTCCACTTGAACAATATCAAAAATATGCTGCGTTTTTGGCTAAAATTCAATGTGGACATACCTCGCTTGCACCATCCAAAGCGGTTATCAAAGAATGGGGACGTGCAAATCAGAGTTTGCCTTTCGACGTTGTTTTGGTCAATAAAAAACTTTTTGCAACCGCGACACATCCAGACGACTTGATTTTACAAGCAAAAAATCAGAAAACCGCACCTAAATCTACCAAAGTAAAAGATGTCATTGTAGGAGGAACAGAAATCTACGCCATTGACCACAAAAACATTGCTGAATGGATGGAAATCATCAGTCCTTTCGTTTCATCTGATGAAAACGGCATGGATTTTAAATACTATACTGCGAGTCAATTATTTGATTTTTACAGATATTTAGCGAATCCAGAAAAGAAAGATTCAATTGAAATTCAATACATTTATAAAAAAGACACCATTTCGAAATTTGTAAAACTCCAACACCCGCTTGTAAATACAATCCGTGCGAGATTTGGAAACGACAAAATGGCAATGAAATTGAAAGATTTTGGTTCATTTAGCATTGAAAAAAACAAATACGGCTATTTCAAATTTGAAAGTTTTCAGTTTTCTAAAGGTTTGAAATATGATGCGTTTTTGAAGAGTTCCTTTGAATCAATGAAAAAGAAAAAAATCGATAAATTAATCATCGATTTAAGAGGTAACACTGGAGGAATTATTCAAGTCGAAATATTGCGTTATCTTTTGGAAGAAGGAACCGATATTGGCGCTTATAATTTTGAAAAGCAATTGACTAAAAGTGAATTAAGAAAGCTAGGCGTAAAAATGCATAGTTGGACAACCAAAGTCTATCTCAAAAATTTGAAAGCCTTGAAAAAAGCTGACAAACGAAATCAAGAAGCCAATGGACCTTTAACGGTTGGGAAAAATTTCCCTGAAAAATTCAAAGGAAATATCGTTGTGATCACCGATGAAGGAACATTTTCTGCCGCATCGATACTGGCTTGCCATTTGAAAACACTTGCTAAAGCTAAAATTGTAGGCACGACTGCTGGAGGAAGTTTTTACGCTGGTAACGCTGGAACCTTGGAATTAGAATTGAAAAAATCAAAGTTATCTATTCAATTGAATCCCAATTTTTTCAGCACGCAACTTTATCCAGCCGCAAACATTGATTTGGAAATCAAAAAACCGGATTTGGAAACTTTTTCAGAATCTGAAATTCCAAGTGCCAAGTTTGAATTAAATCCCAAGAAAGTAAAACCTACCGACGACCCGGTAATCAAGCAAGCTGAAAAATTATTGAAGTAGTTATTTGATAATTTTAGCCACCTCATCAAGTCCTAAAACAAGTGCTGAATCTTTGAATGTTTGTTGGACTTTTACTTTAACCACGCTTCCTCGGCTTGCAGTCTTTACGCTCCCATTGTGAATAAAATCTGAAGGAATAGCTGCATATTTTTTCAATGATTTACCAATTAATTTGACAGATATTGTATGATCTGAATCGAAATGCTTCCACTTTCTAACCTTAAAAAGAAGCGTCACTTTTGAACCACCTTCAACTACAGTTTTAGCTTTCCAATCCAGTTCATATTTGAAATTTCCCACTTGGGCCCAAATTTTCTCAACGGATTTAACATTTGAAAAATCTGAAGAATCCATTTCAACTTTAAGGGTCTTTGCACCAGTAGCTACCAGTTTTGCAACCACTTGGTGTTTGCGGATGTTTTTACCAACTTTTGCATTGATTGAAATGATTTTCCCATCAAACGGAGCCAAATAGAAGTAATTCGACATATTTGATTCCGTCTTTTTGATTTCCTTGTAATTTTTGAGAAGATTTAAATTAGTCACGATTTTTTGCTCTTCTGCGTTACTAACTGCAGGGAAATCTGCAATCAATTGATTTTCTGAAAGCGATGATGCAAAAACTTTCCACTTAACTAATTCGTTAGGCAAAATAAGTTTCTCTAAAATTTTAATCGCTTCATCACACTGGTTTTGAAATTGCTTTTTTTCGTCTAAATATTGTAAAAATGCATTTCTATTGTTGATTTGATACAACAATTGATTCTTTTTAAACTGTTTTTCTCGTTGAAAGTCAATCTCCCCTTCTTCCAGTTTACCAGCCACTTTGAATGAAAGATCAACGGTATCAGACAAAATTAAATTGGCAGCAAGGTTTAGAGTAAGTTCTATTGATTTCAGCTTTACCGAAAACGCAGCATTCATCTCTTTTTTAGTTGCTTGCGCGGTTTTCCCTAACGATTCCGTTTGTGTCAGATAATAAATTACACAAGCAATTAGTAGAATGAAAATCAAATAAAAAACTGCTTTTTTACGCATAAATTGTGGATATAATATCGGTTCTCAAAAGTACAAAATAAAGAACTTGGATTGATATTAACCGTGGGATTAACTATATGTTAATAACTTCGTGGATAATGTATTTTACTGACTTAAAAAAAACAAGCAACTGACACCTATCTTTGTAATTGAACGAAAACGAAATGCTATGTTAGGAACGCTTATCAAACGTAGGCTGTCAGACAATCAAGTTGCGAATGTGTTTGTAAACGCATTGCTTGATGTTGTGGACAATGGCTTCAAAGAAGTAGCAGCTTTAATTAACGACGATGCAGCCTTTGTGGCTTCTCCAAATATAACACCTGAGCAAGACGGTGAATTTGCTTTAATTGTAATTGTAGGAAATTTATCTTACTTAGAAAGTACATTTGAAGCTGACCAAGCATTCAGGGTAGAAAAATTGATCTTTGAAAAATTAGGCAAACTTTACGGTATGTCTGAGCAAGACTTCACGAAATTGGTACGCGAATACCAAAGCTTTATGACAAGAGTCAATCATCCTTCTAAAAACATGATTTACGCAATGTCTAAAGCGATTTTCCACAAGTACAATTTGAATGAATTTCAAGATACATATTTCAAAAGATTGTCGGCGCCGAATCCTTTGTTTTTGAAAAGAATGGATGAAGTGGTTGGAAATTTTATTTGGAATTGGGATTCATTCTTTAAGAAATATAAAATCTAAGAACTTAGTACGCCATTGGCGATAAATTGCAATCAAAGCTGGTCTGTTTAGACTGGCTTTTTTTATGTTTTAAACTTTCAGGGTTGTAAATAAATGTTTAGACAAATTGTCCTTTTGAGTTTTTAGTTAAAGAAAAGGTCAAGGGAAAAGCTAAATAGATTGACGATACAATTTATAATAAGCAAAAAAAATCCCCAACTCTCAAAGAATCGGGGATTTCAAAATTACTTTTTCATCATTCGTTTCAGTGACTTCTTGTAAATCTTTAGTTTACCAAAACTACGGGTTTTGAAATTCTTATTCTCTAGCAAATCAAAAGAATCCGTTTCCAAATTATAAATACCAAATGAACCTCGGTATTTTTTGATTGAAAGACTAAATACGTATAATGGAAACGCTGGATAAAATAACACAGCTGGTATCACAATAGGACCCAAATTGCGTCCATCAGAACTAAAATCTTGTATCAACAATGATTTCGCATCACCAAAAATCTCTTGAGATAAATTATTCGCTGAGGAAGGAGCATAAATTTGCTTGAAATGTAGATAATTTACATCGTAATTTTTGCCATTCACTTTGACACTCTCATTGCTCATATTCTTTTCGTCAAACAACAATAAATTCTCAACATATCTTTGATTTAATAAATCAGCACTCATGGCTCCAGATTCGCTGTTCATATTGATCGTTACATCTTTTGCATGCTTCTTCAATAAACTTTTCATTTTCACATTTAATTTCGCATACAACTTAGAAGTAAAACCGGGTTTAACTTTGACAAACCTACCCATATCTGATAATTTATAGCGAAGTCCACCGTGAACCATCAAAAATGCTTTCTCATTGAGTGCTAATTTCCCTGCATTTTTATCATAGCTAGTAGGAACCAACGAATCGAATAATGGCGTCGCATCGTATTTCGCCATAAATTCTGCATCATCAAACAAAGTTTTAAATTCGTATTTATGAAAAACAGATGTCAATTCAGTCAATGAATCTGAAAAAGTCTCACCTTGATTTTTCATTCGGATTCGATCAAACTTCGATAATTCTTTCTCCCCTTCTTGTTTGCTTTCTACTTTATTGTTAATGCGAACATATTTTTCAGGAAAATACTGACTTTTCATATTGATTTCCAATTCGTTTTTAAAGAATGATAGAATTGATTCAAGTTGAAGATTCGTTTGTCTATCCGTAGGATATTTTTTCCAATTTTGATAAATATATTTCAATGCAATAACTGCTTTTTGCTCAGAAGTTAGGTGCATCATTGAATTGGCAATTCCGACAAAATTTGTATTTAAATTGTTCTCATCTTTAAATCGAGACAAGCGAATTTGAGCCAACATTAAGAGTGCTTGCGCTTTGTAAACTCGAAGCAATTTAGAATTTGGATATTTTTCCAGGAAATTACTTGCGTTATAAACCACTTTTTGATAAGCACCTTGATTTAAATCATACCCAATAGTTTCAACCTGAGCTATTTCTACCAATTCCTTGAATTCAGAGTCTTTCATCGCATGGAACGCACCTTTTGATGATGAAGAACCAATCAACAAATTTAGTTCGGCCTCCATATCATCGTATTTTGCAGGAGCATTTTTATCCGCTTTTTCATCAACAGTAATTTCTACTGTAGTGGTAGTCGAAAGATTTTCAAAAACAGGATAACTAAATGTATCTTTTAAAGTTGCATTTTGAGTCAAAATCTCAGTGGTTAAATCAAATGGAGAACCAAAATAGCTCGAAAGCGACATTTTTGATTGCTTATATGGCAAATAAGCATATTTAATTGTTGAGTAAACATACTCTAAATCACTGGTCGAATAGTTAGCAGCGACCACTAAATTCAATGCACCATTTACATTTTGTTTGTAAAGATCATTGGTACTTACTTGATATTTCCAAAGCGTATTAACCAAACTTTGAGCAGCTTCATCTGCAGTGTAAGCACTGTTCATATTCACAGCTCCCATGCTTAAATATTGCTTTTCTAATTGATGTGTTTTCAATTTATACATCACCTCAGACATTAAATACGCCAATTGACTTTCAGATGAAAGCTGAGAGATTAGTTCAATAGGAACCACAACAATATCATTGCCAATCACAAAAACTTTTGTTCCTTCTCGCACAACCATAAATCTTAAGTGCTTCAAATCTGCATCAGATTCTGTCAACTTTTCAAAAATTGGTTTAAGTCTTTCAGTAAAAACATCGCCAAAAATTGGCTTTCCAGAAAGAATAAAATCATATTCTTCTTTTACTAGGGCTGCTTTTAAAGCTCTTTGATTGCTTGTACTTGTGCCTTTTTCGAATTTTAAAGATGCGTCGATACGCTTGAAAATAGAAGCTGGATTTAGCTTAAATTCTTCGGGAACTCCTGATTTAGAAAGCAAAACCTGAAAATCCTCACTGTTGGTTTGTGCAAAAAGGTTAGTCGAAAATGTTGTTCCAATAATAATTAGAAGCAATAGATTTAAGTAATGGTGTTTCATAAAGTTTAGTAATTTTTGTCTAAAACTACATAATTAAATTAATACCGTTAAAATATGAAACAAAAAAATCGGGACTATTAAATCCCGATTCTAAATAATTTCCTGAAAGTTATGCTTGAACCTTTGACTTCACATGGTCAACATCATTCTTGCTTCTTTCGTAAAAATCATTTAATTTTCCCTTGATATCGTCAGTCATATTTTCACCTTTCGACATCAATTTTTTTCTTGTTTCACTTCCTTTGTTTGGCGCAAAAAGTACTCCTAATGCAGCACCTACAGTTGCACCTACTAACAAAGCACCAATCAGCTTTGCATTGTTGTTGTTTGATTTTTCCATGTTTCCTTTGTATTTAAATTATTGATATTCTATTTTATCGACCTCGAATGATACTTAGTAAAATTGAAATCACGGCAAGTATTAGTAAAATGTGAATCAAGCCACCAAAGTTAAATCCTATGAAACCGATGAACCAAAAAACGACTAAAACGACTGCTATTTGATAAAGTATTCTATTACTCATCTCCTTATTTTTTGGTAACCATGTGTACTTCACTATGATCGCTTCCATCATCCGTTGAGTACCAAAAGGCATTTTCTTCCAATTTCAAAATTTTCAAATTGCGATTCGATTTATCATCATTTCCAGTCAATTGAATTTTTTCGTCATTGCTTTGAAATTTCCAGGTTCCAGCACCATCAAAAAGTCCACAAGAATAACTGTAAGAGCCATCTTTCGAAAAGGTTTCTGTGCATTCAGTGTACAAACTTGTCAGATCATTTCCATTGACAGTATAATTATCAACTTTCCAGGTATTTGAGAGTCTCTCAGTTCTAGTGCGAAAACTGATTAATGGACCATCTTCGTATTTTTTGCAGCTGCTCATCAGGGCCAAAACTGTCGAACCGATGGTTAAAACAAAAATAAATGCGGTTAATTTTTTCATGATGTTGATTTTAAAATATGAGAACGATTGTTTTAAAGTTAAATGTGATTTTCAAACAACTACCTTAACAACATGTTGGATAAGAACACCTGTTAAAATAGTTGCTTTGAAAATTCCAAATCTTGGATGTTTTAAAAACGAAATCCTACTGTTGCTTGATACCAAACGTTTTTATAACGCGGTGTTGTTGCATTACCTGATCCGTTATTTCTTTGAAAATCTGCTCCAGCTCTTAATCCAACAACGACATGTTTTATCGTAAAATCAACACCTCCAATACCACAAAGGATATTTTTTCTAATGTTGTCGTTATTAAATTCAGTTTCTTGCGCAGCAGTGTTCATTGCAGATGAAAAAACATCTTTTTGGTGTATTAAATAAGAATATTGCGGTCCCAAAACAATCGTGAAGAATGTAAGTGGTTTGAAGGCAAACAATAAAGGAACATCAATAAAAGTGGTTGTTCTGGAAAAATCATACGGTGAACCAAGTAATCTTCCTGAACCTTGAAATCCTTTTTGAGAAATCAAAATTTCCGGTTGTACACCTAAATACTTGCCTATTGGAATTGAAAGAAAAGCACCTCCAGCAAACCCTAACTTTCCATCTGCCTGAAAATCTTCTCCTTCAGAATCGTATACATTGGAGAAATTGGCTCCTAGTTTTAAACCTCCACTAATTCTTTCTCTGTAATCTTTATCTTGCGCAAAAGACTGACTAGATATCAAACAGATAGCTAAAAATAATTTTATTGAATTTTTCATATTTTCTAAGTTTTTAAAGTAAATTATTTGGTGTTTTTGGTAGTCAAATCTTTGAAAGCTTTACCGAAAGATTCCATGTCGTGTTTGTACTCCGTTTTGAACGCTTCCCATGTTTCTTTTGAGTCACCTTGGTAACCATCCATTTTTTGAGACAACATTTGATTTTTCATTTCTAGATTCAAGATTTCATCCTTGTATGCTGCAGACGCTTTTTTATCTGAAGCAATTTTGATTTTAAAATCTTGAATGCTTTTTTCGTTTTCTGCAATGGCAACTAATTGTTCTTCTTTGAATTTGGCAATATCCGCCTCATTTTCCCTTTTTGCCTCCTCTAGATCTTCATTAGCTTCTCTTACATTCTCTTGTTCATCTTTTACTTTTTCAGTTGAAGATTCACAGCTTTGAAATATTGTTGCTCCAGTTAACAACATAACCGAAAACAAGATGGTTGAATTTTTCATTTGATTTATATTAATTGTGAATGAATTTTCACACTACAAAGGTCCTCAAATTGTGGTCGTTGGGTGTTACACAACTAAATCAAAAAGTTGTAAGATTCACACATATAGAAATAAAAAAATCGCCTGCTTAACCAACAGACGATTTATTGAGTACTAACATCAATCATTGCTTATTCTCCAAGTTCTACATCCTGTCCATGTACCAATTTAATTTTTTTTCGATTTGTTTGAAATTAAAAATAGACTGGATATTGTTTTGCAACTTTAGAAATGAGGTTTCACTTTTCACTATATAATGATGCGCCTTATGATGCATGCAATCAACTGCTACTTCAATTTTATCTTGTGAAGAAAGCATGATTACTGGTATGTTTTCATTAAATGCTTTGATTTTATCCAACGTTTCTATTCCATTCATCACTCCTTTTTCTACTCCATCTAAATGATAATCTAGAATGATTAAATCGGGTTGTAATTCTAAACTTTCAATACACTTCTCGCCGGTTTCAAATGTAAAAACTTTAAGATCAGTTTGTAACTGAAAATCAATCGCTAATAATTTCAAAAATACTGCGTCATCATCGACTAAAAATACTGTCTGTTGATTTGTTTTCATCTTGTTGGGGGTTTCTTTTAATTATTGAATGCCTTTTCTTTTATCAATTCTAGCTCGTCGCGTAATTCATCAAAAGCTTGTAAGCAAGTAGATTCTATCTGTTCAACTAAATATTGAATATCTTTCATCTGCACTTGTTCTTCTGCGAAATCTTTGATCGCTTTCGCCATTTCCTCAATACGATTATCTATACCCATGATTGAAAATGACGGAATCATTTTGTGCACAACTGCTTGCAATGTTTTCCAATCTTGCGAAGCAAAACTTTCTTTCATCGTAAAAATCAATGGCGGTGTTTGCTCCAAATACAAGGAAATCATTTCTCTCATCAATATTGGATTTGACTTTGTTCGCGTCATCAAGTATTGCAGATTCACACACTTCTTTTTCGTTTCGATGATTTGACTTTTTTGAATCTGAACTGCGTTTGGATTTTTGATCAAACTTGAAATTTTACTGTAGAGTAAATGTTCGTCAACTGGTTTTGGAACATAGTCGTTCATCCCAACCAATTTACATTTTGCCAAATCCATCGTGGTAACATCTGCCGTTAAGGCAATGATTGGAATTGTCAATTTCAATTCATTTCGAATAAACTCTGTGGCCTCAAAACCATTCATGATTGGCATTTGTAGATCCATTAGGATAAGGTCGTATTGACTTTTTTTCAATAATTCGACGGCAATTTGTCCATTCACCGCAATTTCAGACTCACAACCAAAATCATCTAGTAAAGTTTTCATCAATAATTGATTCAATGGAATGTCCTCAACCACTAAAATTTTGACGTTTTTAAACTGCTCATCTTTTGGAATAAAAGGCAAATTAACTTCTACATTCTCCATCGTTTTCAGAAATTTCAGCCTAAAACTAAAAGTAGAACCTTTGTCCAATTTGCTTTGAACTTGAATCGTTCCACTTTGCGATTCAATCAATTGCTTAACAATGGCCAAACCCAATCCTGTTCCCCCATAAATGCGAGATGTACCAGTGGTAGCTTGTTGGAAATTTTCAAAAACGCTGGTAATCTTATTTTCTGCTATTCCAATTCCAGAATCAGAAATCGCGAACTCGATGGTCACATCTTGTTTACTTTCGGCAATCAAATCAATTGTGATAGTGATTTTCCCTCTAGTAGTAAACTTAACGGCATTACTCATTAAGTTCAATATTATTTGATGCAATCTTGCGGCATCGCCAATTAAAATCTCAGGAATTTTAGTATCATATTTACGCACCAAAGTCAGATTTTTTTCTTGAATTTTTGTTTCAAAAAGGTGCAACATCGCATTAACTGAAAAATTCAAATTAAATGGTGCTTGTTCAAAAACCATTTTACCAGCATCGACTTTTGCTAGATCCAAAATATCGTTGATTAATACGATGAGTGAATCTCCGCTAATTTTTATTGCTTCAATATACTCGAGTTGCTTTTCATCCAATTTTGTTTTCAAAACTACTTTTGTAAAACCGATGATCGCATTCATGGGCGTTCGAATTTCGTGGCTCATATTCGACAAGAATTGCTGCTTAGATTTTACCGCATCCTCTGCGACCAATGCTGCAGATTCTGCACGCAATTTAGCTTCTTCAGCGATTTTGGTTGATCTTTCTGCAAAATCCTTGGCCTCAATCAACTCGTTTTCAATTTTATTTTGCGAAGTAATGTCTCTTGCAACAACCACAGCACCTAATACAAGTCCTTTGTCATTTTTATATACTGAACCATTTAATAAAACGGCTGTCAATTTGTGATCTTTTATAATGAGAGGATAGGCATTTACAAATCCTTTGTCAAATATTTGCTGATATACTTTTCGCGCTTCATTTGGCTCAGTAAAATAGGATTTAAAATCAGTATTAATTAATTCTGAGCGATCGAGACCAGTCACTTCCATGCTAGCATTGTTGAAATCAGTAATTTTACCTTCCAAACTGATTGTAAAAAGTGGGTCTAAACTCGCTTCAATCAAACTTCGTGCGTAACGCGAAGAAATTTCTTGCATCGAGATATCCTCGGCAGTATTTATAAGGCTTGGAGAAATTACATCGGATTCAGAAAGTGTATCAGTTGTAACCAGTTCAGGATAATCTTGAATTTGAACTACAGCTCCAGATATTTTACCTTTATCATTCTTAAAGGGCAACGAAATCAGTGAAATGGATTTATGACGCTTCTTCGTTTTCAACGTACAAATAATATCGGATTGATTTTTCTTCAAAAAAATTCCTGGATGGTCTTGAATAAATCGAGGGTGCTCCATAAAATCATCCAAATTGGAATCAAGGATTTTTGATTTTTTTTCTCCCAAAAACAACAACATTTTCTGATTAACCTCTTGAATTTTTCCGTTAAAATCGATTACAAGCAATGCATTTGGATTGGCAGCCAACAAACTAGACTTAAGTGCTGTTTCTGAATATTCTTTTCCCATGTTTTAACGTAAATTATTTTCATTTTGACCGATTTCCTCTAGCGGTTTTCTCAATTTGTTTTTCAGATTTTTGAAATGAGAAGGAGAAAGTCCTGTCACTTTTTTGAACTGATTCGAAAGGTGCGCAATACTGCTGTAATTTAATTTCCAAGCGATTTCTGTTATCGTCAACTCGCCGTACGAAATCAATTCTTTGATGCGTTCGACTTTATGGGCAATCACAAATTGTTCGATCGTGGTGCCTTGTACTTCTGAGAATAAATTGGACAGATAAGTATAATCATGGTCCAGCTTATCACTTAAATAGCTTGAAAAATTCACTTTCATTTCCTGATCTGATTCATGCACCATGGTAAAAATGGCATTTTTGATTTTTTGAATCAATACTGCACGCTTGTCGTCCATCAATTCTAAGCCACAAAGTAAAAGTTCAGATTTCAAGACGTCTCTTTCTTCATTAGAAAGTTCTTCCATGATTTCTATTTCTCCTAAATCAACCAAAATAAAATGAATTTGAAGTTTTTTCAAAACCTCTTTGACAGCCAGCTTGCAACGCGAACTTACCATGTATTTTATGTAGAGCTTCACTGCTTTTAAGTTTTTGGTAAAATTGCTTGCTTTAATGCGTAAGGTAGTTATATAACTCTAGAAAAATGTTACACAATTCACTGATTCAACAATTTTGCTGCAACTACACTAAAGAGTCGATTTAAATTAAAATAATCATCTTTTTCTTTCCCCAATAACTCCGTAGGAGTGAAATTATTATAACGACGGATGTAAATCCGTCGTAAAATGAATGAATAGATTCAGTTTTGGCGTGCATTTTTGTTTAAAAACCATGACAAAATTGCTCTTGGCGAAAGTAGCGGATAATTATTCAAATTAACTCACAGACTTATATTTATTTGAAATCAAAAATTGATTTTTCTTATTTACATAAAATGTTTTCTCCATCGTCAATCTCGCCATCAAATAACTAACAGTTGATTCAGCACCTTGATTCAAATTGATATTCGTTTCCTCCAAACCATCATAACATCCGCCCGTTTCTGGATTGTAGATTATTTGATGTAAATGATTTTGCCCCAAAAACCAATTGAAAGACATTTTCATGTATTGCTCGTACTCTGTCGATTTATAAACTTCATGAAATAGACTCAACGCCATAATACAATAAGCAACATCGATTGGCTGCTCGCCACCGTCTAACACTTGAACATTTTCTTTACCTCTGTGCAACCAACCGCGATTGGAAATCACTTTGATTCTGCCATTTTTCATTGTTTTTGACAACAAAAAATCAAAACTCAATTTGGCAATTTCTTCATATTTCTGAAAGCCAGAAGTTTTCCAAGCACACAACAAAGCTTCAGGCAAAATACTGTTTGCATAAGTCAAGTAACTTTCAAACCATTGCCATTCTTCATCTGCTTCATGCATATACATGGCGACCAATCGATCAGCTAAATCGCGCATCAATTTGATATTTGCTGAAAAGCTGAATTTTTTGTGCTGATAATAAAGTCCTTTGATGACAAAAGCCATTGCTCTGGTGGAATGAATTTTATGCACATTTTTTAATGCTGCTTCAAAAATGACTTCTGCTTTGTGAATGAATTTTTCAGGCAAAATATTGTGTAACGAAATCAAAAATCCCAACGCCCAAATAGCGCGACCGTTGGAATCTGCCAAATTGGTATTGTAATTTTGGTCCGTGAAAAGAAAATCTTCATCCACATAATTTAAAAAATATCCTTCTGAATGGTAACAAAATCCAATGAAATTCAAATACGTTTCGATCAAAGCAATATCTGATTCATCGCTTGTCAATTCATAGTGCTGACAAATGGCAATCATCGCTCGGGCATTATCATCTAGCGTATAACCTGTATCAATATCGGGCTGATTGACTATCGAAAACTGAATAATTCCTTTTGGCGTAGTCATTTTTTTGATGTGGTCTAAATTCAATTTAGGTAAATTGTAAATCAATTCAATCGAATCGTGACTGATTTTCTCGAACAACAAAGCATGTTGAATGGCAGAATTCTCCCACGCAGTAGCTGCGATTCGCTGTAAACCTTTGATGCGAATCTCTTTGCGTTGATTTTCGTCTTTCAATAATTTACAAACTGCTGCTGAAAGTTGGTCTGAATTTCCAAAATCGATGATGATTCCTCCACCATCCAACAAAACTTCTTTCGCATGCGGAATTGGTGTTGAAACAATGGGACAGCCGCAACTCATGCCGTATGAAAAAGTACCACTTACCGCTTGATTCGGGTCATTGGAGGTAAACAGATAAATATCCGTCATTTGCAAATATTCCAATAATTCGGGCAATGGAACAAACGCTTTGATGAATTTAACGTGGTTTTGCAATTGCAATTTTCCGATGATTCTTTCCAACATTTCACGGTATTTTTCGCCTTCTTGTTTCACCACCGTTGGATGCGTTTTTCCGATTATCAAAAATAACACTTCAGGAAATTGATCGATGATTGCTGGCAACGCTTTCAAAGTTGTTTCTATGCTTTTTCCCGAGCTCAATAAACCGAAAGTGGATAAAATCAACCTGTCGTCAAACTTAAATTTGGCTTTCAATTCTATTTTATCCAGATGTTTGACCAAATGGGTTCCGTGTGGAATAACATGTATCAACTCAATTTCAATTTGATAATCATTGATTAGAACTTCTGCTGAAAAATTAGTCATCACAATAATTGCTTTTGAAACGGCACAAATTTGTTGCACTTTCAATTTCAAATTTTCATCAGGTTTTGGCAAAACAGTATGAAACACAAAAATCATTGGTTTTTCGATGGCATGAATTAAAAACATAAAATCGGTTTCACAATGGTGATAAAATCCAAATTCATGCTGAAAAAGAACCATTTTCAATTCGTCAGACTGATTGATATTCTGTGCCAGTGAATTAAAATCTGCTGGTCGATCGGTGTTCAATACCGATTCAATTTTATCAGTGTAAGTGTGAATTTCATGATTGGTTTCCAACGCACAAATGTTGATTTTAAACGATTGATTAAACTTATTATTCAATGCTTTAACCAAATCAAAAGTATAATTGGCAATCCCACATTCTCTCGGCGGATAAGTTGAAACAATTAAAATTTCAGGTTTCTTAGTAGGAAAAATCCAATCTGAACTTTGCGAATTGACTGTATTGTTGTTGTTTCGATTCATTTTCTATTGATTTAATAATTTTTGACTACTCACTACACTGAAATTCAATAGTTCTTGAATTAAAGCGGATAAACTCACAGAAGCACAAGCAATTCTGACATCTGCTGCACCATAATAAATGTATAGGGTATCACCAAAAATGGCTGTTCCGGTAGGAAAACAAACGTTGTTTACTTCGCCTTCAATTTCCCATTTTTCTTCTGGTTCGAAAAGCGGATAAGGCAATCTGCTGATTTCAACTTCAGGATTTTCTAATTCTAATAAAGCTGCGCTTGCTGAATAAATGTAACCACGAATCGTGTCGTGTACACTGTGGTAAATCAACAACCAGCCGAAAGGCGTCTCAATCGGAGGGCAACCGCCACCGATGTAACTAATTTCATGTTTGTATTTTGCGGTCAAAACGATGTGCTTTTCCAAATGCAAAAAATATTCGCTCCAAAAATCCCTGGTTAATTGACTTAATTCTTCGATTTTAACTATCTGAATATCTCGCTTTATTCGGTGTATAAAACAGATCTTACCATCAATTCTTCTAGGAAAAAATACAACGTTTTTGTCCCAAATCAAACAACTGTCATTTTGATTTGGATTCTTTTTGTCCCTGTTATAGCGGTTGTATTTTTCGTTGATGACGCTTTTTGCTTCTGCCAATAATCTGAATTCTTTAAAAGTAATTTGTGGAACAATAATTCCCTGTTTTTCAAAATGCAGCAAATCGGTTGAGGTCGCCAAACAGCCCAAGGCATTCATGCCATTGTAAGCAGTGTAAGTCAAGTAAAATAAATCATCAATTTTGACAATTCGAGGATCTTCGACGCCATGAGACTCGTAGGGAAAAGTTGGATACAAAATCGGACATTCATCCCTTTCCACAACCAAAAGTGGTCCATCAAGTTTACAATAACCGATGCTGGAATTATTTCTGAATTTTACGGCGCGATAAAAAACGTGAATTGTATTTCCCTCTTGAAAAATCGCAGGATTGAGAACACCTTCATTTTCAAAACCCAAATTTGTTTTTTGTAATATAATTCCTTCACGCTTTACTTCAACCATAATTTGAACCTGAAATTGAGCTCATTGCTTCTTCAAATGAAGATGAATTCAGGAACTATAAAATTGATGTTTTAAGGTCTATTGAATGTTATATGATTTGAAATGAATGTTGTAAAATTTACAGATTCACTATTGATTCATGCTGTTTTTTACAAGTTCAATTTTCGATAAGTAAGAGTTTCTAAGCGTTTCATCCAAAATGCCTTTTTTCGGATCAAAATTCGATTCGAAATTTGGCAATGAAAAGTGTTCCACAATTTCTGCAGCATGTCTCGGAAATCTTGCAAGTGCCGCTTCTAAAACACTTTCTCCTCCTCTACCTCCTGGCGAAGTTGCCAACAAAAACATCTTTTTATTTGCAAAGACTTTTCCTTCGTAGCGTGAAATCCAATCCAATAAGTTTTTGAATGCCGCTGAATACGAGCCATTGTGCTCCGCCATGGAAATGACCAATAAATCTGAATTCAAAATCTTAAAATAAAAATCTTTCGCATCTTGTGGAATTCCCATTTCATTTTCCAGATCGACAGAAAACAAAGGCAATGAATAATCATTCAAATCCAAAAATTCGATCGTGGCGTTTTCAAATTGTTGCGCTGTATAATGAGCGAATGTCTTGTTGATTGAATTTTTGCTAGAGCTTGCGCCAAATGTGGTTATTTTCATGAGAATGTGAATTTTATTTATCAACCGCCTGTCAATTTCTTGATCTCGTTCAATTTCATCAAAGCTTCGACAGGAGTCAACGTATTGATGTCAATGGTAACCAATTCTTCGCGAATTTGTTCCAAAACGGGATCGTTTAATTGAAAGAAACTCAATTGCATGTCTTTTTGCGCAATCGCTTTTTTGATTTTTTCTTTGTCTTGTCCAGCATGAGAACTTTCCAATCGCGCCAAAATTTTATTCGCAGAATTGATAACTTGTGCCGGCATTCCAGCCAATTTTGCCACGTGTATTCCGAATGAATGTTCACTTCCCCCAGGAACCAATTTTCTCAAAAACAGAATGCGATTTCCCGTTTCTTTCACTGCCACATTGAAATTTTGAATGCGTTCAAATTGATTGGTCATTTCATTCAATTCGTGGTAATGCGTCGCAAAAAGTGTTTTTCCTTTGAATTTTGGATGTTCATGGATAAACTCAGCAATCGCCCAAGCAATAGAAATTCCATCGTAAGTGCTTGTTCCGCGACCGATTTCATCTAATAGAATCAAACTTCGCTCTGAAAGGTTGTTCAAAATACTGGAAGTTTCATTCATTTCTACCATGAAAGTTGATTCACCTGAAGAAATGTTATCTGATGCTCCAACGCGCGTGAAAATTTTATCCAATAATCCCAATTTGGCACTTTTCGCAGGAACAAAACAGCCCATTTGCGCCATCAATGAAATCAATGCTGTTTGTCGCAACAAAGCACTTTTACCAGACATATTGGGTCCTGTAATCATAATGATTTGTTGCGTTTCGTTGTCTAAATAAACATCGTTTGAAACATATTCTTCGCCTGCTTTCAATTGTTTTTCAATCACAGGATGGCGACCGTCTTTGATGTCAATAGCGAAAGATTCGTTCATTTCAGGACGGATGTAATTGTTCTCCTCCGAAGTGATTGCAAAGGAAATCAAGCAATCTAATTGTCCAATCAAAACGGCATTGAGTTGAATCATATTGATATAATCCGCCATGGAAAGAATCAATTCTTGATACAAACGAAATTCGATAGAATGAATTTTATCTTCAGCTCCGAGAATTTTCCCTTCGTATTCTTTCAATTCTTGCGTGATATACCTTTCAGCATTTACCAAAGTCTGCTTGCGGATCCATTCTTCGGGAACTTTGTCTTTGTGCGTATTAGTAACTTCCAAGTAATATCCAAAAACATTGTTGAAGGAAACTTTCAAACTTGGAATTCCTGTTCTTTCAGATTCTCTGACTTGCAGCGCTTCCAAATAATCTTTTCCTGAAAAAGCGATGGCACGCAACTCGTCTAATTCTTGGTGCAAACCCGAAGCCATGATCATTCCTTTTCCTACTTGAGTTGCTGGCTCTTCAACCAATGATTTTTCAACTAAATCAATCAATGCTTGACAAGGATTCAACTGATCGGCGATTTTTTGCAAAGAAGAAACTCCCGTTGATTTTAAGAGCGATTTAATCGGTGAAATTTGGCGCAAAGTGTTTTCCAAATGTTTCACTTCTTTCGGATTTACACGTCCAACGGCCACTTTTGAAATCAAGCGTTCTAAATCGCCTATGTCTTTCAAATGTTCTGATAGCTGGAAAAGCAATTCTTTATTTTCAGATAGAAAAGCCACGGAATCCAAGCGATCTTGAATTGGTTTCAAATCTTTGAGCGGCAAAACCATCCAGCGTTTGAGCATTCGTCCACCCATAGGAGTTGCCGTATGATCAAGAATATCAATTAACGTTGTTGCATTGTCGTTGAACGAATGAATCAATTCCAAATTTCGAACGGTAAATCGATCTAGCCAAACGTACTTTTCTTCCTCGATGCGAGACAAATAAGTAATATGACCCAATTTATCGTGTTGTGTTTCTGACAAATAATGTAAAATCGCTCCAGCAGCAATAATTCCAGCCGTTAAATTATCGACACCGAAACCTTTTAGATTTTTTGTACCAAAATGTTTAGTCAATGATTCGATGGCAAAATCTTCCATATAAACCCAATCTTCCAGTTTGTAGGCGTGGTATTTATCATTGAATTGCGTTTGATACAAACTATTCATTTTCTTCTGATAAATGATTTCGCTCGGTTCAAAACCTTGAATCAATTTATCAATGTAATCCATGTTTCCTTGGGCGATTAAAAATTCACCTGTAGAAATATCCAAGAAAGAAACGCCATGAACTTTTTGATCCAAATGAATGGCGCACAAAAAGTTATTTCTGTTTTTCTCCAAAACCTGATCATTGAAAGAAACACCAGGTGTAACCAATTCTGTAACGCCTCTTTTGACAATATTTTTAGTCAATTTCGGATCTTCCAATTGGTCGCAAATGGCAACACGTTGACCTGCGCGAACCAATTTGGGCAAATAAGTATCCATTGAATGATGCGGAAATCCTGCCAATTCAATGTGTGAAGAACCGTTTCTGCGTTTTGTCAAAACAATTCCTAAAATCTTGGATGCTTTGATGGCATCTTCCCCAAAAGTTTCATAAAAATCTCCTACCCTGAAAAGCAAAAGCGCTTGCGGATGTCGGGCTTTGATTTGATTATATTGTTTCATCAACGGAGTTTCGTCCGTTTTTTCTTCTTTCACTTTGGCCATGGAATGCTTGAAATTACCTCGTAAAAGTAAGTCCACTCTTTCTGTTTTCTTGCATCTTTAACCGATATGTTTTCAATAATTTTCAACAAAATCAATAAATCAAGCGTATTTTTGCAAAAAACTAAAAAGTGAATCGAAAATTAAAACTTTGGGAATTAGATCGAGTTTCAGAAGACGAATTCAGAGCACAAGAAAAATTTCCAATCATTGTAATATTGAATGACATTCGAAGTTTGAACAACATTGGTTCATTTTTCAGAACAGCGGATGCTTTCAATATTGAAAAAATATTTTTGTGCGGAATTACAGCAACTCCGCCTCATCGTGACATTCACAAAACTGCATTAGGTGCTACAGAGAGTGTTGTTTGGGAACACCGTGATTCAATCATTGAATTAATCCATGAATTGAAAGCTGAAAATATTTTGGTTGCTTCGATTGAACAAGCAGAAAAAACAACTTTACTGCATCAAATTGAGCAAATCCCCAATCAAAAAATCGCACTTATTTTTGGAAATGAAGTGGATGGCGTAGATCAAGAAGCAATTGATGCAAGTGATTACATCATTGAAATCCCACAATTTGGCACCAAACATAGTTTAAATGTGTCGGTTTGTGCTGGAGTCGTATTGTGGGAATTTGCCAAGAAAAATTTCTGAGATTTTTTTTAAATTATCAAAAACTGAACTTGATTTCTAATTAAAGTCAAGATTTGAAATCTTTTATATAATAATTTAACAACTCTTTTGACTAAAATTTCAACCGATTTAAAATACAAAACGTTACTAAAATGTGCAATTCTATTTTGGAATCACATTTTTTTGTTAATTTTAGTGCATCAAAAAACAATGATTATGAAAAAAATATACTTATTAGCAGGTGTATTGGTTGGAACTTCTTCACTATTCGCGCAGCGTTTAGGAAATATCCCAATGGTATCTGCATCTAAAAACACGTATGCTGTCGCTAACAAAGCACAAGCAGTTCACCAACAAAAAGCTGAAGGTGACATCGTTTGGTCAAATGATTTTGGAACTTCTGCAGATTGGCTTCATGTAAGTGGCGTTAACCAAACCGCTGGAGCTTTAGGAAAATGGCAAATTGTAAATGCAATTTCTTCTTCTTTAACTGCTCAAGGTTTTAACTCAACAATTCAGTCAGTTTCTGGTCCATCTTTCGCATTGATCGATTCTGATGCTGCTGGTTCAGCTGCAGTTCAAGATGCTTATTTGGAGTATACAGGAACAATTAACTTGTCTACTTTAGCTTCTGGTACTCCTCTTTACTTAGAGTTTACTGAATATTACAGACACTACCAAGAGCAAAACTTTATTGAAGTTTCTATCGATGGTGGTACAACTTGGGTAACTTATGAAGTTAATCCCAGTAACTGAAGTTCCAGTGAACACAAATTCATTGGTACCAGAATACCAAATCGTTAATATCTCTTCAGCTAACGCTGCAGGTTCTGCAACTGTGAAAGTAAGATTTCACTATGTTGGAACATACGATTGGTTTTGGGCTGTAGATGATATCAAAATTTCTGAAGCATACCAAAATGATGGTAAAATGGTTAGAAGTTTCATGACTTCAGATCCATCAAACTCTCAAGGATGTGATTACTATTTGTTGCCTGATAATCAAATTTCTGCTTTCCCAGGACACGAATTCATCACTATCGCTGAAAACATGGGTGCTGCAACTCAAACTAACTTTAGAGTTAGAGCTACTGAGCCAGTTACTGGTTATTCAGAATTGAGTGCTGCTGGTGTTACTTACGGAGCTAGTTTGGCTACAAGTTTGGCGGATACTTTTAAAATTACAAATGCTTTTAATCCAATTGCATCTGCAACAGCTTACAATGTTACTGTCTCTACAGAATTAGGAATTCCTGATGGAAATACGTTAAATGATACAACTTCTTTCCGTAACATCAAAGTTGGTGGAACTGAATTTGGTCGTGACAATGGAGTTCTTGTTGCTGGGATCACTGGTTTCGGTGGAACTGGAAATGAGATCTTAGGATGGTTTAACTACATGAACGTTTTTGCTGATTACACAGTAGGTTCTGTTAAAACTTATATCACTGCTACGCAAGCTACAGATTTCACAACTGACCAAGTACATGCTTCTATCGAATCTTATGACGGTACAAACTGGACAGAAGTTTTCACAACTGCTGACTATACTGTAACTTCTGCTGATTTCGGTAAATGGTTGTCTTTGTCTAGTGATGTTACTGTTTTGGTTCCAGGATTATACAGAGTTATTTTCTACAGAACTGATAACTCTACAAGTACATTACGTATTGGTTCTGCTCAAGCATGTCCAGAAGGAACAGTTGGTGGTATCAAAGCAACTGACTTGTCTACTATCGGTTTGGCTGATCCAAATGCATTGATGATTCGTATGTCTCCAATTAGCTATTTAGGTGTAAATGATATTGATGCTGATCAATTCGGTTTATCAGTTTACCCAAATCCAGCAAATGATGAAGTAAATGTTGCTTTCAACTTGACTAACGAAGCGTTGGTTAATGTTACTGTAACTGACTTAGCTGGAAAAGTTGTTTACACTTCAAATGGTGAAAACAATGTAGCTGGTGCTCATTCAATCAAAATTAACACTTCTAATTTCAGCAATGGAGTTTACATGGTAAACTTTAAAGCGAACAATGAAGTTTCAACTCAAAAAATCGTAATCAGAAAATAATTTCTAATTACCCACTTTTAGAAATCCATCGGTCATTGATCGGTGGATTTTTTTTTGCTATCAAATGAAGCATTTTATTATTTTTGCCCAAAATCAGTCAGATTAAAACAAAAACAAATTATATGAAAGCATACGTTTTTCCAGGTCAAGGAGCTCAATTTTCAGGAATGGGTAAAGACTTATATGACAATTCAGACATCGCAAAAAACATGTTTGACCAAGCGAATGAAATTCTTGGTTTTGACATTCAAAAAATCATGTTTGAAGGAACAGATGAAGAATTGAAACAAACCAAAGTAACGCAACCTGCAATTTTCTTACATTCTACGATTCTAGCTGCATGCTTAGGCGATGCTTTCAAGCCAGACATGGTTGCTGGACATTCATTGGGTGAATTATCCGCATTGGTTGCTAATAAAGTATTGAAATTTGAAGACGGTTTAAAATTGGTTTACAAACGTGCTTTGGCCATGCAAGCTGCTTGTGAAGCTGTTCCTTCCACAATGGCGGCGATTCTTGGGCTAGAAGACGATGTAGTAGAAAAAATTTGTTCAGAAATCGACGGAGTTGTCGTTGCAGCAAATTACAATTGCCCTGGTCAATTGGTTATTTCAGGTTCAATTCCCGCTGTAGACGAAGCTTGCGTAAAGTTGACAGAAGCTGGTGCCAAAAGAGCGCTTAAATTACCTGTTGGAGGTGCTTTTCACTCACCATTGATGGAGCCAGCAAGAGAAGAATTGGCTGCTGCAATTGAAGCGACTGAATTCTCAACGCCAATTTGTCCTGTGTATCAAAATGTCAATGCAAGCGCTGTAACAGACCCACAAACAATCAAAGACAACTTGGTGGCACAATTGACAGCGCCAGTAAAATGGACGCAAATCATGCAAAATATGATCGCTGACGGAGCAACTGAAGTAATTGAGGTTGGTCCAGGAAAAGTATTGCAAGGATTATTCAAAAAAGTAGATAGAGCTTTTCCTTGTAGTTCAGCAGAAATTTAAAAAATCATCAATTCAAATATAAAACAGATCTTTTGGTCTGTTTTTTTTTGCCCAAAATCAAGCGTTGGAAAGGTTATTAACAAAGGGTAAAAATAGTTGTTGAAACTAAATTATATGTTAATGCAACATTTAATTTGCGTAATCAAAATGTTTTCTCAAATTTGTAGTGCAAATCAAAATTGCAGCACAATAATCAATGACTAATTTAGAAGAAAATAAAGTTTCTTTCAACGCTCAATTGAACATCTTACACGAGATGTCAAAGTTGGCTCGTAAAATTAGAAAGCACAAAGCAACTGAAGAAGGTTCTGATTTGGAACTTTGGAATCAAAAACAAACTACTTTAGAAAATCATTACAAAGAATTGGAAGCAAGCTTGAAAGGAGCTTAGATTATTAGAACTGCCCAAAAGTTTAGAAAAAAGACCCGCTTCGCTATAAGATTTTAAGATATTAAGAGTCGTTGCTGCGCAACTTTAAGACTAGATTTCCGCTGTTGCTCCGCAATTTTGAGACGTTCATTTGTTGGTTGGGTCGCAATGCATTGAGAACCAACTGAAATTTATCTCGCGACGTCATAAAATCTTAATATCTTAAAATCATGATGTGTAAAAAAAGCCCCGCTTCGCTAAAAGATTTTAAGATATTAGGAGCCGTTGCTGCGCAACTTTAAGACTAGATTTCCGCTGTTGCTCCGCAATTTTGAGACGTTCATTTGTTGGTTGGGGCGCAATGCATTGCACCCCAACTGAAATTTATCTCGCGACGTCTTAAAATCCTAATATCTTAATATCTAAAAAAAATCTACTTCTTCGCTTTCATCCTTACATAAACCACTTTCTTGGTCTCAAAGAATTCTTCTTGGAATAAATCGGCGATATCAAAATAGGTGACAGATTGTTGCACAGGTTTCATTTCTTCGGCTAAATCGCCGCCTTTGAGGTATAAAATTCCGTTTGGAAATTCATTTTTTTGTTCCACTTTGAATTTATCTTTCAACCAAGTCAAGAAAACAGGCATGGCGGTTACTGCACGACTAACTACAAAATCAAACGTTTCTTTGATGTTTTCAGCGCGGTCGTGTGTTGCACGGACGTTTTCTAATTCCAAAGCCGAAGCGACTTCTGTTACTACTTTAATTTTCTTCCCAATCGAATCAACCAAATGAAACTGACAATTTGGAAACAAAATCGCCAAAGGAATTCCAGGAAATCCGCCGCCAGTGCCTACATCTAGAATGGAAGAATGATCCGCAAAAGGCATCACTTTGGCTATGGCTAATGCGTGTAAAACATGTCGCTCGTAGAATTGATCTAAATCTTTGCGTGAAATGACATTGATTTGTTCATTCCAATGTTGATACAAAGGCATCAATTGCTCAAATTGAGATTTTTGTTTGTCCGTTAAATCAGGAAAATATTTGAGAATCAATGCGACTGAATTCATGCTTTTTTTTTGACAAAAGTAACAAAAAAACTCCGCCTAATTGGAGCGGAGTTGATTTAATACATGTCAAATATAATTATGATAAAATTTTTTTAACATGGTTTTTTGTCATGGTTTTTCAAACAAAAACACACGCCAAAAACAAATTCTTCTATTCACTTACACGACGGACTGCGTCCATCGCTACCAATATGTGATACCTAACGGCATCAAAAAATTGGTTTTAATTATTACATCTAGAATAATGCATCGTTTACTTTAAAAAAAGCATCAATTACCTTCAGAAATCAATCTTGATAAATTTTATCAACGATAGTTTTATATTTTTCTAAAATGATTTTGCGTTTCAACTTCAATGTTGGCGTCAATTCATTTCCTTCGATGGTAAATTCTTTCGGTAACAATTCAATTTTCTTGATTTGTTCCCAATTACCATAAAGCGTATTGAATCCAGTGACTTCTTTCTTGATTCTTTCAATTACAGCCTCGTTGGTTGCAATTTCTTCGTTTGATAAATTATCGAAATTCAAATTCTTTCTCTTTGCCCAATCTTTGATAAATGCAAATCCAGGAACAATCAACGCTGCTGGAAATTTTTGGTTTTCTCCAATTACCATGATTTGCTCAATGAATCTGGATTCTTTAAACTTATTTTCCATTGCTTGTGGAATGATAAATTTACCACCAGAAGTTTTGAAAATTTCCTTTTTGCGATCTGTAATTTTAAGGAATTTGTCTTCCACCATTTCACCGATGTCGCCCGTATGAAACCATCCTTCAACGTCGATTTCCTCTGCAGTTTTTTCGGGTAAATTGTAGTATCCCATCATCACGTTTGGACCTTTCACCAAAATTTCCCCATCGGAAGCAAATTTCACTTTTACGCCTTTTAAAACTGTTCCAACCGTTCCAATTCTAATTCCATTGATGAAATCATTTACTGAAACAACAGGCGAAGTTTCTGTCAATCCATATCCTTCCAAAATTGGAATTCCTGCCGCCATAAAAATGCGCGCTAATCTTGGTTGCAACGCAGCACTTCCTGAAGCAATTGCTTTCGTTTCGCCGCCTAAGGCTTCTTGCCATTTACTGAAAATCAATTTACGGGCGATAGATAATTTGAATTTGTACCAAGCTGATTTCCCGACAACATCATATTGTTCTGCCAAGCCTACAGCCCAGAAAAACAAAGATTTTTTGATTCCCGTTAACTCATCGCCTTTCGCCATGATTTTGTCGTACACTTTCTCCAATAATCTTGGAACAGCGGTAAAAACATGTGGTTTTACTTCGCGGATATTGTCGCCAATCGTATCCATTGATTCAGCGAAATAAATCGAACAACCCAAATACAAATACATGTAATGCAACATGCGCTCATACACGTGACAAACGGGCAAAAACGTTAAAACGCGAGAATATTCATCCGCAGGAATTCGCTCTAAACAAGCCATTACGTTGGACAATAAATTGTTGTGCGAGAGCATTACACCTTTTGGATTTCCTGTGGTTCCTGAAGTGTAAATAATGGTTGCCAAATCTTCATTTCTGACATTGGCTTTCAGTTCATCAATCGTTTGACTTTCGATCGTTAAGCCAGCTTCAAAAACTTCTTCCCAAAAAGGAATTTCCGGTAGAAGATCAAATGCGAAAAGATGCTCCAAAGCAGAAAGTTCGCCTTTAATGCCGTTTAATTTTTCGTATAATTCTTGATTCCCAACGAAGCAAATCTTGATGCCTGCATCTTTGAAAATATATTTATAATCTGAAATTGAAATATTTGGATAAACAGGAACAACAATTCCTCCAACTTGTTGAATTGCAATATCTACTGTGTTCCACTCATATCGATTGCTAGCAACAACTCCTACCCTATCTCCAGGTTTAATCCCTAAAGCAACCAAACCTTTGGAAACTTTATTGACTTTTTCTACAAACTCTTGAATCGAAACTTTATCCCATTCTCCATTTCTTTTGGTAGAAAATGTCCTTTCATTTGGGTGTCTTTCTAATTGATAATACGGAATATCAAAAAGTCTTTTTACTTCTTTCATAGTTTACAAGATATGTCTAAAAATAGGAATTATTTTCAAATCCTGAATTGAATACCAAATTAATTTTTTAATCGAAGGTTTCATTTTGAAAAAAAATAGAAGTACAAAATGTAAATTTTGATTTTAAATAATCTCGACAAATTAAAAATTTAATTGAAGATTTTCGAAAGTCGAAAAAAAATTATTCATTTAAAATAAGGATAAGTTCGATGAAAACATACGAATATTCATTTACTCAAAACAGATGGTAACAATCGTTGCACTTTTGTGTTACAGTAATTGAGATTGATACTATTAAATTAGACTTGCATATCAATATCAGTTATTTTGATTTATTTAAAATACCGTCAAGGTTTTTAGATTGATATTGCCAGATTCCACTTTTTATCTGGTTTTTTAAGTGGACTTAGGTATGTTTTGATTTGTTTTAAAAGGTTTATTCAGCAGAGTAAACCTTTTTTCCTTTTATGAAAGTCATAAACGCGAAATTTTCTTGGAAAACTTCACTTGCTTTGACCTTATTTTCAAAAATCGCAAATGTCGCGTCTTTTCCTTTTTCCAACGTTCCCAATTGATTTTCCTGAAACGATGCAAATGCACTCCACAAGGTCATTCCTTTGATGCAATCTAAAAATGAAATCGCTTCTTTTTTCTGAAATCCTGCACCTGGAAAATTTTCTTTGTTTTTGCGATTCACTGCCGCATGAATGGTTAAAAATGGATTAATGGATTCCACTGGAAAATCTGTTCCAATACACATAATTCCCGTTTGATTCAACAACGATTGATACGCATAAGCACCCTGCATGCGGTTTTCACCCAAACGGTCTTTCGCCCAACGTTGATCTGTCGTTGCGTGCGTTGGTTGCACGGACGGAAAAGCACCGCAATTTCCCAATCTCGAAATATCACTTGGATCCAACACTTGCGCATGTTCAATTCTCCAACGATGGTCTTTTCTGACTTCGTAAATGCGTTCCATCAAATCGATGACTAATTTATTGGTAGAATCGCCAATCGCATGCACATTCATTTGATAGCCTGTAATTTCGCAGATGTCAGCAATCTTTTGCATTTCTTTGAATGGAGTTGTCAGCACGCCAAAATGTCCTGGCTCGTCTGAATATGGTTTTTTCAAACAAGCGCCACGTGAACCCAATGCGCCGTCGCCCATTACTTTGAAACTGCGTATCGTCATATTGCGATATTCAAAAATTCCGTTTTTCTTCGCAAATTGAATGTTTTCCGGCGTTGGATAAAGCATCGCGTATAAATTCATTTTCAATTCTTTCGAAGCTACCATTTTCTTGAAAAAGGCAATATCCTTGAAATTGATTCCCGCTTCGTGCACACCCGTAATTCCATATTGAAACAATTCTTCTTGAATCTCCAAAATCGCTTGTTTCATTTCAGCATCTGGATATTCCGGCAAATTTTCAAAAACGACATTCATGGCATTATCGACCAACAAACCACTGCATTTTCCATCTTTTAGGTGAATAATTCCACCGTCAACCTTGGTTTCTGGCGTAATTTTCAATTGTTTCAACAAGCAATCATTTACCAAAACAGCGTGTCCATCAACGCGAAACAACGCAACTGGAACACTTGGAAAAACCTTGTTCAACTCCTGATTGTCTGGCAAAGCGGTTTCAGACCAAAGTGATTGATCCCAACCGCGACCAACGATGAATTTTTTTCCCGTTCGAGAAGCATATTTCTCCAGTCGCACAATGATTTCATTCATCGATTTTGAACCAACCAAATCTGCATTCAATTTCTGTTGCGCGAGTCCCAGCAAATGTCCGTGTGCATCCGTAAATCCAGGATACATATCTCTTCCGCCTGCGTCAATCATTTCATCCGCCGCATATTTGTTTTGGATTTGTCGATCGGGACCAACTTCCACGATTTTTCCATCGGTAATCGCAATGGCTTCGTATTCGTGGTTGTTTTCATCCATCGTGTGGATTTTCGCATTGTGGATAATCATGTCCACCGAACGACCTTTGTAACACGCTGAAAATAAAATCAGTGAAATACCGAAAAAGAAAATTTTATTCATCGAAAAAAGTTTATTGTTTGTGAAAAACAGTCGCTGAAGCTTGCGCGGTTGGCATGATCACCAAATCATTGATCGTCACGTGTTTTGGACGAGTCGCAGCAAAATAAATCGTTTCTGCAATGTCTTCTGCAACCAATGGATCAAAACCGTTATAAGTTGCATCTGCAGTGGCTTGATCGCCTTTGAAACGCACCAATGAAAATTCAGTATCTGCTGCGCCCGGGGCGATGTTGGTGACTTTGATATTGTATGAAACCAAATCGATGCGCATGGATTTTGACAAAGCGTCTACCGCGTGTTTGGAAGCACAATAAACGTTTCCACCTGCGTACACTTCTTTTCCCGCGATACTTCCCAAATTGAAAATGTGACCCGATTTTTTCGCTTTCAACAATGGAATTACGGCTTTGCTGACATACAACAATCCTTTGATATTGGTGTCAATCATGCGTTCCCAATCATCTACAATTCCTTCGTCAATTGGAGATCTTCCGACGGCCAAACCTGCGTTGTTTACTAGAATTGTCAAACGATCTGACCAACTTGCAGGAATCGATTGAATGGCTTGATTGACTTCATTTTCAACGCGCACATCGAAGCACAAATTCAAGACTGAAACGCCAAAATTGGATTCCAATTCTGTTTTCAAGGTTTCTAATCTGTCCGCTCTTCTTCCTGTGGCGATAATGTCGTAACCGTGTTGCGCAAAAATGCGCGCTGTTGCTTGACCAAATCCAGATGTTGCGCCGGTGATTAAAATTACGTTGTTTGTTGCTTCCATTTTTCGGGGATTGAAATGATAAAAATACTGAGTACAAAAATAGCCATATAAGCCGGAATTCGATAGCGCACAATCGCACCTGCGACGGGAGTTGTCCAACCGACCAACGCCAAGATCGAAATGCTGAAAAGAATCAGCGTGAACATCATTTTTTGTTCTTCGACATTCAATTTTCGACGTTTGAAAATCGCGAAAATCAGAAAACCAAGCACGCCAAAGACTTCCAAAGCAGATGGATATTTCATCGCGCCACCATTGTCCCAGAAAAACGGGCGCAACAACGCATTCGCAATGGCTTGCGGAGCAGAAGTGACTAAATTTGAAAAAGAATGATCGATGCGCTGAATTGGAATTAAACTCACCGAACTGTCTTCGACGACATACAATTTCCATTTTTCGCCTTTCGGTTCGAGGTGAATCGGTTTGAAATCATTTTTTCGGTAAATCCATTTTTGCTTCGCGTCTGTTGGTTCGAGCAATTCAACCACAGAATCTTTCACGCGCAAGCGATTCAAATGGGCGTTGTAGAAGAAATAAAACTGATTGGAATCTTTCATCGCATACAAACCGCCTTCGCCCACGTGGATGGAATCGATTTGTTTGACGGTTAAATCAACGGTGAATTTTTGGCGCAAGTTGGGGAAAAGCAAAACAAATCCAGCGCAAAACAGCAAAAAAGTACCCAAACTGAATATCGGAATATGGCGATATACCAATCGACTCCAATTCCTGAAAAACAACGCAAAAAGCAAGCATATCAACACATACGGTTTGAAACAGACAAGCAACAAAATTCCCGAAATCAAGAAAATCGCTTTGCGTTTCGTGGACAATTCTCCCAATAAAGCACGTGCAATTAATCCCAAACCGAGAATCAAAAAAGGTTCTTTCAAGATACCTGCGGACCAAAAAAGTAGATTCGGCAACGCCAACATTCCCCAGAAAAACAAACTGGATTTTATCTGAACGCGTTGCTGAAAAGCCAATACCAAATGGCGCATTCCGAACAAGGAAATGAGTCCCATGAAAATGGCGTGAATGTATGCGTTTCCGCAGGAGATAAAAAACAACAAACTGTTGATGCGAATCACATTTTGCGAATCGTTGATCAAGTTGCTATCCCCGCGCGACCACAATTTGGTGTCTTGCAAATACTGCTGAATGATTTCAGGCGATTGGTTCCAACCCGCGAGAAATTTGAAATAATCTACTGGCGATTTGTAAAAAACGCCGTGCAAAATGCGACTGTCTTTCAGGTACGCAAAGGCATCGCTCGAAGGATAAAAATGGGCATACAAATAGATGAACAGAAACCCAACGGCCGACTTGACCAAAAAGGCATATTCAAAACCCAAATTCGGTTCATTTTGCCCGAAACGCAAACGCCAAAAGCGCAATCCTACAAAAAGGACAACAACCCAAACAAGCGCATACAGAATTGAATTTTCCATTGTTTCAATGATTTTCAAAAGTAAGAATTCAAAGTAAAAGAAAGTTGATTCTCCGAATTAAAATGGAAATAATTACGTTTCTATATCTTTTTTCCAACATTGCCTAGATTGTTGAAAAAACCAAAACGACATTTGAATCAATAATTTTGCAATTATCGGCACTTCGTTAGGAAAATCATTTTGGGTGGTGTATTTTTATGTTGTTATTTCAAAATTGAATTGTGTTGAGGGTTTTAATTTTTTGGTTATTGTTTTTGGGGCAGTCTTATTTTGTTAAGGGTCAAGTAACAGTTTATCAAGATATTTTTAAAGGAGGTGTAATTGCTCAAGGTGGTTCAGCAGGAATGACATTGAATGGCACATTTACATTCGATCTTACGATTCCTGAAGGTGCAACAATAAGAAAAGTACTTTTGGTTTCAACATCTGCTCAAAATCCTGATAGTCTTTTAATCAGTGTTGAAAATAATTTAATTACTTGGAATGATGTAGCTTTGATAACATCTGTATCTCATTCAAATCTATATTTTACTCCTTTTAAAAATTATTTATCAGACATAACAAATTTGATAGATCCATTTACTTTGAATTCTGTGAATATCACGGTCAAAACTTCTTGTCCGGAACAGATAAATTGCGGTTTTGATGCCTTTGGATTATTTTTGATTTACGAAAAAATGTCACTGCCAGAAATATGCTTTTCATTACAAATTCCTGATCAAGATTTATTTGGTTTTGAGACTTATAATATTACAAACTTAAATCCTATGAATAATATTTTTCCGATAGCATTTTCGGTGTACATGGATAGATCTTGTGATGTTGATTTTGACGGTACCTATGTGAATGTGAATGGTTCTGATCTTGGTTTGATTTATGGCTCTGATATTCAAAACGCAGAATATTTGTGCGCAGGTACGCAAGGAAATTTTAAATATGATTCACTGATTCTATATGGTTTGCAGGACGATAATCCTGATTTTCAAATGTCAAATCACGACGCTCTTAGTGATATTAGTTCTATTACAATGAACAATCAAACTAATTTATCAATTATTCTTAAGCATTTCAATTTGAATAGCGGACCTGAATATAAAAATGCGTATTTGGCTTTTCCGCTAGCCTACTCAACCCCTTGCCAACCGCAAAACGTAACCGTTACGCCCGACACAACCATCTGCCCAGACACCCAAGTGCAACTTTCAGCCACTGGCGGTAATTCGACAGGCACAGCACCAGCTTATGAATGGTGGCCACAAAAAGATTTGTCATGTTACGATTGTCCAAATCCACTTTTTTCGGGAGATTCTTCTCAGCTTTACACAGTGCGTATTTGGGGCAGTGACAGTTGTTCGGTGGTGCGCCCAATTATGATTCATGTGCGCACGAAACCCAAAACTACTTTGTATAACCAAAGCAATAGTTTGTGCGCAGATTCGACTGCCTTTGTCAATTGGCAAACAGCGGGCGCAAATACATATTCACTAGACAACGGTGCTTTTCAACCTGCTGGTTTTTACAATCAATTGCCAGCCGGCGAACATCTTTTGACCGTGCGCGACGCATTTGGTTGCACTTACGACACTTTGGTTTTGATTGATGATTATAGCAGTGTAGTTGCCAATTTGAGCGTATCTCCCCTTTCTGGCGAAGCGCCGTTGGTGGTGCAAATCACGAACCAAAGCACCGAATTCACAGATTACAGTTGGAGTGTGAACAACAACATTCAACCCAACGCAAGTAATTCATTTGAAGCTTTTACCGCTGGCGAATACACCGTCCAACTTATCGCTTGGCAAAATGATCCAACGTGTGCCGACACTGCTTTTCAAACGATTTCGGTTACAAGTGCTGGTTTTTACATATTCGGAAGCAGTTTGGTTTCCGCTAGCAGCAACGCGCAAAATAGCTTTTCGGTACTTACGAACGGTACGCCCATCGTAAAAGTCAATTTATACGATGCCCAAGGCAGATTGTTGAAAACCAAAACCAACCAGCAACTCACCGCTGGCTCCAACACGATTTGGAGTGCATCAGAATTGAGTGACATCGCCTCAGAATTGGTTCTCTACAGAATCGAGTGGCAAAATGCAGCTGAAAGTGGCGAATTGAAAGGGAAAGTTTTGTTTCTAAAGTGAAATTGGATTAGACAAGGTTCACATTTCATCTAATAATCCAACACCGACGAAGTCAGCCACGAAGTGAATCCAATTATCTAACAATCTAAACATCCAAAAATCCTCCAAAAACATTGACCAAATAATTTATAATACCTAAATTCGCACACGACAAAATAAAGATACAATTTAACACATATTTCTATGGTTTTTGATTTAGACATGATTAAGAAAGTGTATGCTAAATTTCCGGAGCGCATTCAGGCGGCACGTGAAATTACGGGCAAACCGTTGACACTTTCAGAAAAAATCCTTTACGCTCACTTGTGGGACGGAAATGCAACTACAGCATTTGAAAGAGGAAAATCTTACGTGGATTTTGCACCAGACCGTGTAGCGATGCAAGATGCAACGGCGCAAATGGCGTTGTTACAGTTTATGCAAGCAGGTAGAAAAAAAGTGGCTGTTCCATCTACGGTGCATGCAGATCACTTGATTCAAGCGAAATTAGGCGCAAGCAAAGATTTACAAGAATCGCTAAATCAAAACAACGAAGTATTTAACTTTTTGTCATCCATTTCAAACAAATATGGTATTGGTTTCTGGAAACCAGGAGCTGGAATTATTCACCAAGTAGTATTAGAAAACTACGCATTCCCAGGTGGAATGATGATTGGAACAGATTCTCACACAGTGAACGCTGGTGGATTGGGAATGGTTGCAGTTGGAGTTGGTGGTGCTGACGCGGTAGACGTGATGGCTGGTATGGCTTGGGAATTGAAATTTCCTAAATTAATCGGAATCAAATTGACTGGAAAACTGAATGGTTGGACTTCTGCGAAAGACGTTATTTTGCGTGTGGCAGATATCTTGACTGTAAAAGGTGGAACTGGTGCGATTGTAGAATATTTTGGAGACGGTGCGATTTCACTTTCTTGTACAGGAAAAGGAACCATTTGTAACATGGGCGCTGAAATTGGAGCAACAACTTCAACTTTCGGTTACGATGATTCAATGCGTAGATATTTGGCTGCAACTGGTCGTCAGGAAGTGGTTGACGCGGCAGATGCGATTGCTGAGCACTTGACTGGAGATGCTGAAGTTTATGCAAACCCAGAATTGTATTTTGACCAAGTGATTGAAATCAATTTGTCAGAATTGGAACCATACATCAACGGACCTTTCACGCCAGACAGAGGAACACCAGTTTCTAAAATGCGCGCTGAAGCAGAAGCAAATGGATGGCCATTGAAAGTTGAATGGGGATTAATTGGTTCTTGTACAAACTCTTCTTACGAAGACATGGCGCGCGCTGCTTCTATCGTTGAACAAGCGGTTGCTCACGGAATTTCTCCAAAAGCAGAATTTGGAATCAATCCAGGTTCTGAGCAAGTACGTTACACAATCGACCGCGATGGAATCATTGCAACATTCGAAAAAATGGGTACGAAAGTGTTTACAAATGCTTGTGGACCATGTATCGGACAATGGGACCGTGAAGGTGCTGAAAAACAAGAAAAAAACACGATTGTTCACTCTTTCAACCGTAATTTCTCGAAAAGAGCGGATGGAAATCCAAATACACACGCGTTTGTGACTTCACCAGAAATGGTTGCAGCATTGGCAATTGCAGGTGATTTAGGATTTAATCCATTGACAGATACGTTGACAAACGACAAAGGAGAACAAGTAAAATTGAATCCTCCAAAAGGAGACGAATTGCCAACCAAAGGATTTGATGTTGAAGATCCAGGATATCAAGCGCCAGCAGAAGATGGAAGTGGTGTAACAATCGCTGTAAGTCCAGATTCTTCTCGTTTGCAATTGTTGGAAAACTTCCCACTTTGGGACGGAAAAAACATTTTGGGTGCGAAATTATTGATCAAAGCCAAAGGAAAATGTACAACTGACCACATTTCTATGGCTGGTCCATGGTTGAAATACAGAGGTCACTTAGACAACATTTCAAACAACATGTTGATTGGTGCTGAAAATGCATTCAACGGAAAAGCAAACTGTGTTGTAAATCAATTGACAGGTGCAGAAGGAGAAGTTCCTGCAGTACAACGAGCTTACAAAGCGGCTGGAGTTCCATCAATCGTTGTGGGAGATCACAACTACGGTGAAGGTTCATCTCGTGAGCACGCTGCGATGGAGCCACGTCATTTAGGTGTTCGTGCGATCATTGTGAAATCATTTGCGCGTATCCACGAAACAAACTTGAAAAAACAAGGAATGTTAGGATTGACGTTTGCGAACGAAGCAGATTACGATAAAATCCAAGAAGCTGATACTTACAACTTCACAGATTTGGAATCTTTTTCTCCAGACAAGCAATTGACTTTGGAAATCGTTCATGCAGATGGTTCGAAAGAAAACATCATGTTGAATCATACTTATAACCAACAACAAATTGAGTGGTTCAAAGCAGGTTCAGCGTTGAATTTGATTAAATTAGAAAGTCAGAAAAATAGCTAATAAGCGATTTGATAAAATGAAAATAGGCTGTTCGATTTGAACAGCCTATTTTTTTGCTTGAATTTTTACTTTTCTTTCCTTGATGAAAGAAAAGTAACAAAAGAAACCACGCAGTAGCACCGAAGGTAAATCAAGTCTTCGTGATTGAACTTGCTTCCGTAAACTCCAGCATTTTTAAAACTTCTGAAAAGTGACTTCAGTCGATGAGCTATCGCTATCTCGTTCGTCTTCACTTTTCAGTGCGTTTCAAAAACCGTCCAATCACTAGGACGACCAAATCCTTGAAATCTATCTAATCAACTAAAATCAATTTACCCGAAGCTACTCTATTTTTAGCATCTTTCATTTGGTAGAAATAAATGCCTGCTTTTTGTGCTGATAAATCGATTTCTGTTGTATATCCGTGAAATTCTTGTTGGCTTACTTTTTGTCCCAAGGCATCGAAAACAGTCAATTGAATATCATTGATTTCAGCTTGCTCAACGTTGAAAATTCCCGTTGAAACATTTGGGTAAATTTTGATTAATGAAGCCAACGTTTGTTCGTCAACACTTCCTAAAAAGCTCACGCAATCTACTACCGATTCTAAAGTTTGAGTTGTAACTGTTGCAGGATTTGAAAAAGTATTTAAACCTGTGGAAGAAACAAACACAATGTCATTTGCAACAATCGGGCTAGTAACCACAGTGGCAGCATTGTCATCATTTAAACAAAAAGCAGTTGAGTTTTCAAAATTCTCATCCATTTTGATAATCCCAATGTGTTTTTGAACCAAAAGCTTAACTCCATAAATTGGTCCATTTCCAACAGCGAAAACGCGTTTGTTTTTGGTTTCAACGATAGCTACACCAATCATAAATGGTCTTTTGTATGCAACAGTTGCATTTAATTCTTTGTTTGCCTTAAAAATCCTTGAGCCAAAGTCAGCTGGATTCATAAAAATGAATGAACTGTCAGATTGCATCTCAAATTTTAACTCATCAGGAAATTGGCAATCTTGCCCAAAGAAAACGGTTTCATTCGCATTTTCTCCATTAAAATCAGTTTTTATTACAGCAATTGAATAATTGTTTAAATCGAGTGTCAACATAGCTGGACCTTGATTGGTCATTTCTAATCCATAGGTTTTAGCATTCACATATTTTTTGGTCCATTCATAATCTCCAGCATCTGTGAAATGATGTAAAGTACCAAACTTAGTTGCGGTCGTGCTGTCATTGTAACCTGAAACATATAATCCGTTCGAAGTTGTCGATTGAATCGCATTCACATAAACGGTAGAATCTCCAGCAACATCTAAAATATGCGTCCAATCTACAATTCCATTCGATGATAATTTAGCAACGAAAATACTTTCGCCGTAATTGATATTCCCTGCAACAGCATATCCACCGTCATTCATTTCTGTAACCGCACTGATTTCATAATATGAATTGTTAGCAATTGCCAAAGACTTAGACCAAAGTGTATCGCCCAAATCATTCAATTTCAAAATGTAACCTTCGTATTGCAAGTTATTATTATTGACAGCTTTTCCAACTGCGACATAATCGTTGTTACTGGTTTCTATCAGTTGATTGAAAACTACATCGTTTGAAAGCGGACTTTGAACATCTACGAATTTATTCCAGAGATAATTTCCCAAAGAATCGACCTTACAAATAAATCCTGCGTCGAAATAGGAAATTCCGGCAAGTAGCAAACCACCGTCAGAAGTTGCCAAAACAGCATTGGCTTCTAAATCACCCGCAGCTTTGTAAAAAACTTTGGTGTAAAGTGAATCTTGTGACCAAGTGTTCATTGTCAATAAAGTGACAATTGTTAAGAGTAAGTTTTTTTTCATTGTCTTCAATTTTGATATTAGTAATAACGAAATAGTACGCTAATTCGTTTGTAATTAACTATTTATTTTATCCACATTAATTTTTCACGTTCCACTTTCATGCGCAAGAAACCGAAAGTAACCGTAACAATCGTTCCTGAAATTTCTTCCACACTTCCAGATTGTTTGGTTTCAATCAATTTCACCACTGAACCAACTTTGATTTTATCTCTTTGGTAAGTATCAACTTCCGGTTTTCCTGGTTTTACTTTTTTGGGTTTATTCGCATTGACTTCGGATTTCAGCTTTTCAGCCAATTTTACTTGTTCAATTTTCCCTCTTTCAACCGTTAAATATTTTTTCACCTCCTCTATCAAAGGCTGATTGGCGTCCTTTTTTCTAGTTTTCGTTTGATATCGATCGATGAAGGTTTTCAGTTTTTTCCCTAAATTGACATATTTGTTGTCGCGTTCCATGGCGATTTGCTGTTGCGCCAATTTTTCTTCGAAACGTTTTTTCTTTTCGTTATAAGAAACACGCGCTTCTTCGGCCAATTGTTGCGCTTCAATGTGCTCATTATTGAGTTTTTCCAAATAGGTTTTCTCCCGTTGCAATTCGCTCAATAACCTGTCCATATTGACTTTGTGTTCGTCAATTTTCGTTTTGGCTTCTTCAATCAACTCCAATGGAATTCCATTGATTTGCGCCACTTCGAAGGTAAACGAACTTCCCGGTTGACCAATCGAAAAACGATATAACGGTTCCAAGGTTTCAGTATTAAACAACATGCACCCATTGATGGCATTTTTCAAACGATCTGCTTTCAATTTGATATTTCCGTAATGCGTGGTGATGACACCAAAACATTTTTTGTTGTACAATTGCTCGAAGAAAACTTCTGCCAAAGCGCCACCCAAATCGGGATCTGAACCAGTTCCAAATTCATCCAACAACAACAAGGTTTTGCGATTCGAAACTTCCAAAAAATGTTTCATTCGCTTCAAACGATAGGAATACGTACTCAATTCATTTTCTATCGATTGATTGTCGCCAATGTCCGTGAGAATGGAATGAAAAAAGGACATTTTACTGTTTGGATGCACCGAAACCAATAAACCTGCCTGCAACATCAATTGAGACAATCCAATGGTTTTTAAAGTAATACTTTTTCCTCCAGCATTCGGACCAGAAATAACCAACATTCTAGAAAATTTGTCCATGATCAAATTCTGTGGCAAAGTTTTCTTTCCAATGGCACGGTTATTTTTCCATAAAATCGGATGAAAAGCATTGATCAATTCAATATGCGGTTCGTCAGAAATCGATGGTAAATCTGCGTTTAAATCAATTGCCAGTTTTGCTTTGGCATTAATGAAATCCAATTCCGTCAACAAATTCTGGTAACCTTGAATCAATGGAAAATGATGCGCAATGGATTTAGTGAGCGCTTGCAAAATTCTGAAAATCTCTTTGCGTTCATCGTCGGTCAACAATTCCAATTCGCTATTCAATCCAACATTTACTTCTGGTTCGATGTAAGTCAAACTTCCTGTTTTCGAAGAACCAACAACAGAACCTTTGATTTTTCTTTTGTGTGTAGACTGAACAGTCAAAACGCGACGATCATTGACAAAAGTTTCTTTGGTGTCACCCAACAAACCTTCTTTCAACAATTTGCGCATTTCTTTGTCAAAATTTCGGTTGATTTGATTTCGAACCGCATTGATTTTTTGACGAATGGCGTACAGTGCAGGTGAAGCGTCGTCTTTGATATTTCCGCGTCGATCGAAAACTTTCTCAATCGCTTCGATGATTTCTTTGGTGTAATAAACTTCATGCAGCAAACCGACCAAATTGGGATATTCTTTTTCTCTTTTATCAAAGAAATACAATATTGCATTCACCAATTCAGACGCGCGTGAAATGCGCACAAATCCCTCTTGTTCGAGCACCGCATTGTGAATCGGCAAAAACCGCAATTCCTTCTGTAATTCGTCAAAATCAAGTCCAGGAAAAGATTCACCTTCGGTTCTAATCGTATGAAATTCTTTCAATTTATCCAGTTCCAAACGCAAAAAATTGCTTTGCGAGGAAGGCGATAATTCTCTCAGTCGCTTCTTCGCCGTTGGACCAATTCCCAACTCTTCCAACCATTCTTGAATCGTTGTAAATTCTAAGTCTTGTAACGTTTGCTGATCGAATGAATTCATGGTGCAAAAATACTTATTTTAGTTAGACATTGTGGGGAGTTAAGATATTAAGATTTTAGGATATTAGGATTTTAGGATATTAGGATTTTAAGACGTCGCGAGATAAATTTCAGTTGGGGCGCAATGCATTGCGACCCAACCAAAAAATGAACGTCTCAAAATTGCGAAGCAACAGCAGTAATCTAGTCTTAAAGTTGCGTAGCAACGACTCCTAATATCTTAAAATCTTTTAGCGAAGCGGGTCTTTTTTTTAAGACGTCAGGATTTTAGGATATTAGGATTTTAAGACTAGAAGACCCTATGAGTTTTCAGCCACGGATGCACGGATTTTTTAGGAGAAATTAAATTATCCTCCTTCCCTGTAATCCGTGCAATCCGTGGCAAAAAAAACCACAAAAAAAAGCCACCGAGTGAATCGATGGCTTTTAGAATATTTGTGATTGGGATTATCTGTTTAACATTACAGGCATTACCAACATAAGGATGTCTTCATTTTCATTGTCGGACGTTGCAGGAACTAATAATCCAGCACGGCTTGGTTCGCTCATTTGAATTTTGATTTCTGGTGTGTCGATGTTATTCAACATTTCCATCAAAAATCTTGAGTTGAAACCGATTTCCATGTCTACACCGTCGTAAGAACAAGTCAAACGCTCGTTTGCTTCGTTGTTGAAATCTAAATCTTCAGCAGAAAGTGACAATTCAGAACCAGCAATTTTAAGCTTGATTTGGTGTGTTGTTTTGTTAGAGAAAATCGAAACACGTTTGATAGAACCTAAGAATTGTAGTCTATCTACAGTCAATACATTTGGATTTTCTTTTGGAATAACCGCTTCGTAATTTGGATATTTTCCGTCGATTAAACGACACATTAAAACCAAATCATTGAACGTAAAAACCGCACTTGAATCAGAATATTCAATCAACACTTCTTCGTCGCCTCTCAAGTTGGATTTCAACATGTTCAACGGTTTCTTTGGCAAAATGAAAGATGAACTTCCAGTTGCTTGTGAATCAGTTCTTTTGTATCTGACCAATTTGTGTGCATCAGTTGCAACAAAAATAATTTCTGCTGGCGAAAATTGACAAAAAACACCGCTCATCACAGGACGCAAATCATCGTTTCCTGTTGCAAACAAAGTTTTGCTAATTGCTTTTGATATGATATCTCCAGAAACACGAATTTTGTCGCTGTTTTCAATCATTGGCGCTTTTGGGAAATCGTCACCGTTGTATCCAACCATTTTAGATTTACCATTGTCGTAAGAAATCTCAATTCCAAAATTAGAACGATCTACCAAAAAAGTACAAGGTTGATCTGGAAGATTTTTTAAAATATCCAATAAAATTTTAGCCGGAATAGCAATTTTGCCTGATTCGTTGGCTTCGACTTCCAATTTTGTACGCATGGTCGTTTCTAAATCTGAAGCAGAAATAGTCAATTCTCCATCTACAATATCAAAAAGGAAATTATCCAAAATTGGCAATGTATTGCTAGTGCTAAGTACACCACTGATACTTTGTAGGTGTCTCAATAACGTGGTACTCGAAACGATAAAGTTCATCTTCTTTTATTCTTTTGATAACAAATATACATTTTTACTTTTTGTTGGCAGATTTTTTCTTCAAAAGCTTTTCATCATTTCCAACATTTTGAGGTGCTTGACCGAAATAAATGTGTCCCATCATCAATGGTGAGAATACAAAATACTGACATTTCACCAAATCTCCTGAAGGTAAAATACACCAGAATCGATTGACATCCGCAGTTGTTGAATCTCCAAAATCATTTACTTCTTTCACACCAGTACCTTTCATTCGGTACATTTTCAATTTATTCAACTTTCCACTTACCTCTTTCACAGAAAGTTCGCAAAAAGGAACAGATTTTTTCAAGCTATCAATTTGTTTTTGACTGAATTCATAATTCACCAATTCGAAGTGTATTTTTTTGTAATTGTTTAAATAACGCACAGCCATGTTGGTGTCAATATTTGGAATCACTTTTCCTACATGTTTCACTGTATATTGCATTCCATTTTTTTCAACTGAAAAGCTTCGATTTGGCACATCGTTGAATTTTACGTCCACTTTGGCGATTTCGTCTCTTTCAAGTGCAAAGATATTGGTGCATTTCCAGCGTCTTGGATCAGCAAAAAATCTTGGTTCGATAATTCCATTCAAACCTTTCACTTTCATGATTACAGGCAAATCGCTTTTTTCATCTGGCGTTTCCAACAACATGTAAGTTCCATAATGATCTTGCGTTGAAAATCCGATATACCAAGTTTTTGACCATTCACCATGTTGAAAAATTTCCACTTTGATGTTGCTAGCAGCCATTCTGTTGGTGATGTTTTTGCGCGCTTGCTCAGGAACGTATCCTTTGAATTCAATGTTTCTGAAAGTTTCCAACATCATGTAAACCGGCTCTTGAATGATACAATCACCTTTTGCATCTGTCCATTCGCCTCCCGCAGCGCGTTTCAATTCAAATTTATTGTTGTAAGCATCTGTCAAAATGATTTTGTCAATGCTTGTTGTGTCTTCAATTGAAAACTCTAGCAATTCAGTGTCTGACTTTCCGCTATTTCTAACCAAATTAGTAGCTAAAAAAGCCAAAAAACCAAGAATTGCAATGGCAACAACTAAAACGATATTTTTTTTCATTGAACTATTTTTTCTTTATTGAATCTTCGAATGTTGAAGTTTCGAAATTAATTTCTAGTATATTTTCTCTTACGCAAATAAAGCATGATTCCAGCAAAAATCAGAATGATTCCACTTGGTAAAAGCATGTTGATGAATTTGTAAAATCCAGCATCAACTTGCACTTTTTCTTTGTCGATGGCATGAATGTCAATTTGTTTACTTCTCAAATCCAACACTGAATTGTCGCCCATCATGTAATCCACCATATTCTGAAAGAACTCTTGATTTCCATAAATCAATGGCGGCACACCTTGCATTTGTGCGACTGTTTCGTCAAATTTCAATTCATTGAAAGCGTTTGGAATGTAATTGTATGTTCCAGTCATTTTATCTGGTACAGAATCATATCTATTTTGCAAAAATGTACCATTTCCAACTACCAAAACTTTTCCTTCCGCTGTACTTGATTCTTTGTATTTGGACAATTTATTTTTTGCGTAGGCATCTACGATTCTGTTCTTGAAGTGAGACGTAAATTTCCCTTCTACTAAACCAGCCAAGCATAGCTTGTTGTTTTCATCTTCCGGATCTGGCGCTAACATTGGGTTTTTCCCATAACTTGCAGGGATTGACAAACTAATCATCGGCGCTAAACCAGTCATAGACGAATTGGTTGAAGATGTCAAAATCGGAGAAGCTACATTTGTACTATTTCCAACAAATTGAATTTCAGAAGCATATTTCAACAATACTGGATCGATATTTCTCGCAATTGGATGCTTTGTTTGCGTAGCGCGAATGAAGAAAAACCACGGAATAAATCCTTGTTCAGAAGCCGGAATCGCTTTTGGTGCGCAACGAACATCAAAAACATAATTGTCGTTGACTTTGATTCCGTAATCGTACAACATTTTGTCTAATTCAATATTCGTTCTTGTGGTATGAGCCACGCCTGTTCGAAGCAAAGTATCTTCTTCAAACGACAATTTATCTACAAAACACATCAATCTTCCGCCGTTCATTACAAATTGATCGATGATGTATTTGTCTTTTTCAGAAAAAGCTGAACGTGGTCGAGCGATGACCAAACCTCTTACGCCGTTTAATGCGTCAATTGAATCATTTAATGTTAGATCTTCGACCGTGTAATAAGGCGAAATCAAAGTTCTTGCACGCTGAGTTTGCGCCAATGTCAATTCTCCATGACCTTGCAAAAATGCAATTCTTGGTTTGTTTGATTGCGTTGCACGACGAATTCCGCTGATAATCATGTATTCCAAATTGTTGATGGAATTTTGAATTTGATCATCGAAAGATTCATTCAAAGTGTAAAATTTTCCTTGCGGTGTTCCCGGCAAAAATTGGATGTGATTGACGGTACTTCCACCGTAATCGATTTCCGCCCCAGGCCACAAAAGCAATTGATTTTGCGCACCATCTTTCATGTACATCAAACCCATTGGAACAATTCCTTTTCCTTTGTTGTAGATCGTTTCTTGCATGTACAATCTATCTTCTTCAGAACCCGCCAAAGGATCAACGAAAGTGTACTCAATGCGCGAACCTGCGTATTCTTTGAATTCTTTCAGTTTATCTTCGATTGCATTTTTGAAACGTTGCACTTCCGCAGGTAAATTTCCAGCCAAATAGATTTTGATTGAAACCCTGTCAGCAAAATTCTTGGTATTTGACAAATATTCAATTGTACCATCTGAAAGTGAATACCTTTTATCTTCGGTCACATCAAATCTTGCATACATGTATGAACCGATGATGTTTATCAAAACAACAGAAGCAATTAGAATCATTAAAAATGTCCAATTGTAAACTCCTTTAAAAAGTTTCTTTTTTTCCATTTTGTTATTTCTTTAATGATTTAATAACTGTAAGTGCAGATGCCATAAAAATGGTAATTACACCCAAAAAATAAACGATATCACTCGTGTCGATTACGCCGCGCTTGATAGAATCATAGTGAACACTGATTCCACAATATTTGATGATAGAATCAAAACCACCCATCAAACTGAAAGAACCGAGTAAAGTCAGTCCATCATAAAAAATCCAGCATAAAAACATCGCTAGAATAAAAGCAACGATTTGACTCGAAGTAATTGACGAAGCGAAAATTCCGATGGCAACAAACGTTGACCCCAACAAAATCAAACCAATGTAAGAAGTGAATGTCGCTCCATCGTCGATAATTCCCACTGGATTTCCTAAATAGTGCATAGAAATGTAGAAAATCAATGTTGGAATCAAGGTAATGACAACCAAGGTTACGCCAGCAAAATATTTCGCCAATAAGATTTTCAAATCAGAAATTGGTCTGGTGAACAACAATTCAATCGTTCCAGTTCTTCTTTCCTCTGCAATTGAACGCATGGTTATCGCAGGAATGAGGATTAAGAAAATCAGCGGGGACAAATTGAAAAATGGAATCAAATCAGATTCTGAACCTTCTAATAGATTGGTATTGTATGAGATAACCCAATGAAACAGTCCTGATGTAATCAAGAAAATCAAAATAAAAATGTATCCAATGATTGAACTCAGGAAACTCCGAATTTCTTTAAAATATAAAGCTTTCATCTAAAATTTTAAATAACGCCCAAAATTAGGATTAATGTTGGAATTATTCAACACTATCTTTTGAATAGTATCAAGGGTCTATTGTTTGGAACTTTTTTTTGGAGAAATTAAGGACTGGAGAATAGTTTTGGGCAATTGGAAAACTCATTCTTCTATTTGATTTGAGAACGAACGACTTTCTTTTGTGAAAAATTACGAGAAATTGAAAAATAAAGAGGCGATTAACTTCAGTCGAATGCTGAAAAAAGTGTGAACAAATTTTAAAGATTTAAGAAACTGTGTGACACATTATTGATATTTTTGTTTAATTGAATTCAAAATCGATGGTCAAAATTATCTGCCTTGTTGCTTTTTTTAACTTTATGCTTTTCAGCAGGTTGTTTGGACAAAATTTGATTCTAAATCATAGTTTTGAGCAATTTTCATCTACTGCTTGGAAATCCGTTTTAACAGTTGATTATTTGAATCCAGGGCCGAATCAGGAGGGAAATGTCACTGTTACCGATGGGACGACTTGCGTTGGATTGCGATTTTGGAGCCCAATTGCTGACGACTGGCAAGAATACATTGCGCAAATCGTCGCTGGAAAATTTGTAGGTGGAAAAACTTATAAAATTTCTTTCTATTATAAATTGGCAGATCGCTGTGTTTTCTCCACTGACGATTTAGGAGTTGGATTTATTCACGATTGGCTTGGGGATCCTGCAATATTAGATGGTTTTATCGACCAAGTAGATGCTTCTTTAAAAAATCCTGAAAATAATATTCTTACCAATTACAATCAATATCAACAATTTTCACAATATTATACTGCCACTGGAACAGAAACCTACTTAGTAATTGGTTGTTTCAAAAAGGATGCGAATTTGACTTATGAGCCAATAATTAATCCAACCACCAATCCAATGCCTGACATCTATTTTTTAATTGATGAAGTGGAAGTATTCACTTGTCCGACGATGCCAGAGAGTCTATTAGAAAATTCATATATTTCATGCAATCAACTGCCTATTGAATTAAGTACAAGTATTTCGGCTGACTCTTATCTCTGGAGCAATGGTTCCGACGGAAGTTCAACACAAGTTTTACCAAACGAAGACCTTGTTTGGTTGGAAGCAACGTTTGGAGAATGTAAAATGCGTGATACCATTTCTATTCAACGGTTTTCTGGTCCAAGCGATTTAGGTTCAGACATACTTCTTTGTGGAACTGATGATTTTCCTATTGAATTAAAGGTGAATGCATTTCCCAATGAAACAGTAAGCTGGAACACAGGACAAACTGGGTCAAGTCTGCTTGTGAATACTCCCGGAAATTATAGCGTTACCAAATCTTTGGGTACCTGCAAGTGGACAGATGAAATTCAAGTGCTGGATTTATTCGAGGAAATAGTTCTTTATCCAAATCCCTCTTCAGACGAAATTCACTTTAAAAATGAAAATTCTATTTCTATCCTAAATGTCACGAGTGAAGATGGCAAAAAATTAATTCTTTCTCCTATCACAGTTCAAGAGTTAAATCAATTGAACAAAGAACTTAAACCTGCGATTTACTTTCTCGATGTGGAGCTTAATTCTTGTTTTAAAAGATTAAAAATGTGCTTGATAAATTAAAAAATGTAATCTTGTAAACTCAAAAAAAGCATGAAAATCAAAGTCATTTGTATTGGTAAAACGGGAAAAGGATTCTTAGAAGAAGGAGAAATGACTTATTTGAATCGATTGAAACATTATGTTCCGATTGAGCGCATCGAAATTCCTGATTTGAAAAACGCGAAAAGTTTGACCGTCGACCAAATTAAAAAACAAGAAGGCGATTTGATTCTTTCGAAAGTGAACAGCGGCGAACAATTGTATTTATTGGATGAACACGGTAAAACGTTCACATCAGAAAAATTCGCCGACTTTTTACAGCAGAGATTCAATCAAGGTGGACATGCGCTGACTTTGGTGATTGGCGGACCTTATGGTTTTTCGGAGGAAGTTTACAAAGCCGCTGCTGGAAAAATATCACTTTCAGAATTGACATTTTCACATCAAATGGTGCGCATGATTTTGTTTGAGCAATTGTATCGTGGCATGACCATTTTGAGAGGAGAACCTTATCACCATAGTTGAAAATAAGAAACTGAAAAAGATGCAAAAAATACAACAACTACTGGAAGAAGCGAACAATTTACTAGACCAAGATCGAATTCAAGAAGCAATTTTGATTTACGAACAAATTTTGGCAATAAATCCCAATGAAATTCAAAGCTTAATCAATATTTCTGACTGTTATATTAAAATTTTGATGGATCAGAAAGCGTTGAAATATGCAAAAAGAGCATTCGAATTACATCGATTTGAAGATGATATGGCGGTGGTAAATTATTCATCTGCTTTAATTGGTCTTAGAAAATTAGACCACGCCATTCAAATATTGGAAGATTGTAAAAAATCAGAATCTATAAATTATTTGATTTACAATAATTTGGGCTACGCTTACCATTTGAAAAAAGATTTTACAAATGCATTATCAAATTACAATATTTCAATCGCACTGGAAGAAGTAAATCCTTTGGCTTATTGCAATCGAGGAAATTTGAAGTATTTTGTTTTGAACGACAATTCAGGCATTAGCGATTTAGAATTGGCCGAAAAATATGGCGATTTTGAGGCTTCCATGTTGTTGCAAAAAGTCAGAAGAAATTTCACGTTGTCATAAAAATCCACACATCGAAAAAACTCCGACATGTGAATTTTCTAAAAATTATTGTGCACAAAATCCACCATCGATGATTTGCGTCGTTCCTGTGATAAATTGACTTTCATCGCTGGCTAAAAACAACACCAATTTTGCAATTTCTTCTGGCTCGGCATATCTTCCTAATGGAATCATCGCTTCGAATTGTTTTTGCACATCTTTCGCATGTCCTGCCGAAGCGCCTTCTTCGATTGAGTAGACTTTTGTCGCCACGGATGACACGTATATGACGGTTTATTTTTTTGCCACCGATGCCACGGATTTTTTTTAGAATCTTACCCTGTTCCATCCCTTTGGGGATGAAATGTGGGTAAAAAAAAACACCACCATCGAGAACTCGTCGCGCTAGGGACGAAATCAAACTTTTGCTTTTACGGAAATCTCAATCATCTAGAGAAAACCCAACTAAAACTTAGATAAAATTTTTAAATACCTGTAATTCAAAAAAGGGTTAACGTTTTGCAGCTTGGCGATGTGGCGAATTAAGAAAGCCTAAACTTTCGGTTAAACACTGACTATGCAAGTACAAAACCAACTTTAAATTAAGCCCAAAACCCGCCATATTGCCAAACTGCTGTTGAACAAAAGCTTCGCTAGCCTGCATCATGTTTCCATGACCTAAAAATAATAAATTTTCGTACATGAAAGTCAATCATAAAAAAAGAGATATGACTTTCAAAAAAGAGAACTTTACAACGACCTTGAATAAAGCTAAAATGCTGGTTCCAGGATTTCGAGAAGCTTTTTCACGTTTCGAAGAACGACTGGTTTTAGATCAATGTTCCAAAAGCATGTTTTCAAATTATGGGCGTAATTTAGCGCATTTAGCTTTGCACTTTGGACGTCTTCCACACGAAATTCAAGTGGCTGAAATCAATGCATATTTATATCGTTTAACGGTGCATGACAACCTTTCAATTAGCTTTTTTAAGCAAACAGTATTCGGACTTCGTTACTGGTTTCGACTGTTTGGAATGGAAGACAAAGCTGTGCAAATGCCAGTCATCAAAAAAGTGGAAACATTGCCAACAGTGCTTTCTAAAGAAGAATGCAAACTTATTTTTAGCGCCTCTAGAAGTTTGAAGCATAGATTTTTATTGGCCTTTGCATATGCAGGTGGACTCCGAATGAATGAACTTCGAATGCTCAAAATTGTAGATGTCGATTTGGATAGAAAACAAATTCATATTCGCCAAGGAAAAGGAAAAAAAGACCGATATGTTATTCTTTCTGAGTTTATTGTATTACGATTTCAAAAGTATTTAGACCAAGTAAAACCACTGGTATATCTTTTCGAAGGCTTAACACCTGGGCAAGTAATGGGTGAACGATCGATTCAATACGTGATCAATGAAGCTGTAAAAAAAACAGACATTCAAAAGGCAGTTTCAATGCACACTTTGCGACACTCTTTTGCAACTCATTTGCTCGAAGACGGGGTTGATATTTACTCTATTCAAAGGCTTTTGGGTCATGCTGATATTCGCACAACAATCGTGTACTTGCACGTAGCTCAGGTGATTCCAAAAGTAGCTCATAGTCCGCTCGATACACTTTACGGATTTAAAAAGTAATGCGTCCGCAATTTGAAATGGCTCAAATCATTCGTGATTATGGGGGAAACTATGTCCAAAATAACGAAGTTCTAAAACAACACATTCGGGTTCTAAATGCGCTAAAAATTTGTCGAACGGCCGAACTTGGTGGTCATATAGAGCATTGTGATAAATGCGATCACAATCGGATTTCGTATAATTCATGTAGAAACCGGCATTGTCCAAAATGTCAAAACACCAACAAAGAACGCTGGGTTTTAGCTCGAAAAGAAGATTTACTCGATTGTTCCTATTTCCACGTAGTTTTTACGATTCCTCATGAACTCAATCCATTTTGTTTGAAATACCCAAAAGAGTTGTACAATATGCTGTTTCAAGCAAGTAAAGAAACACTTTTTACATTTGGGAACGACCCAAAACACCTTGGTGCACAACTCGGTGCAATTTCAGTACTTCATACTTGGGGACAAAATTTGAGCTTGCATCCACACGTTCACATGATCGTTCCTGGTGGTGGATTCGTCAAGCTCACCAGACCTGGTTTTACCATAGAAAACAAATGGAAAAACTGTGCTTCAAACGGTGATTTTTTGTTTCCGATTCGTGCCATGGCTAAGGTATATCGCGCTAAGTTTATGGAGAAATTTATGCAGTTTTTACAAGAAAACAAAACACCAATTCAACTCAGTTTAAGACGGAAATTGTATGATAAAAACTGGGTGATTTATGCCAAACAGCCTTTCAAAGGTCCAGATGCGGTGGTAGAATATTTAGGTCGATATTCGCACAAAATAGCGATTTCTAATCACCGTTTGAAAGCAGTTTTAGACCAAAAAGTAAGTTTTTCTTACAAAGATTACGCGCAGGGATCCGTCACCAAAACGATGACATTAGAAGCTGAAGAGTTCTTGCGCCGATTTTGTTTACACATTTTGCCACCCAAATTCGTAAAAATAAGACACTATGGATTTTTGTCAAGCAGAGCAAAAGTTAAACTGAAAATCCATCAAATGAAACAAGGAAAATTAGTGAATAAAGCAACGAAAATTTCATACCTCGAAATTTCTAAAACGCTACTGGGATTTGATGTGGAAGCTTGTCCATGCTGCAAAACTGGGAAAATGATTATTGTCCACAAATTTGGAGCAAACGCAGTTCTAGTGAGCATGTCAAACCCACCTCCAAAACAGCTTAGTGACAACGTAAAGAAATGAAATTGAACAGATTAAAATATAAGCCGAGTTGGTAATGGAAAGGTATTGCCTAAACTTTTGATTTTGAACGAAAAAGGAGTTAAAAACTACAAATTTCAATAAAAAGTCAATTGAAAAAAGAAATATTAAATAGAAAACTACTGAAAAACGAAGATCTAAACCTCAATTAATCCAACTAAAACTAAGAGAAAATTTTTAAATACCCATAATTCAAAAAAGGCTAACTCCGCTGCTGTCAACAACAGACTAAAGCCGAACCTTCATTGCATTACGCTTCGGTTTAGTCCTTATATGTTAGCGGTTCTGGCTTTTTACGCATATTGATACGGTTCTTTGTCAATTGTGATTTGTCTTACATTTTCCAATACTTGTTTCATATACTTTCTCCAAAATGTCTTGGTGAAAATCCAATTTATAGGATATAACAAAACATTATTTGAATAAAGTGTATAAGTATATTCAATCAAAACTTTATCTTTTTCAATTTCGGTTGTCTGCCATTCGCCAACAAATTTGTAAAAACTTAACATCCACGCTTGAAATTGATTAATTTCTATTTTCCAATACTTGTCTTCAATTCGTTCAACTACATTGTCAACCGAACCGAATCCTCCTTTATGTGTCAATGATTTTTCAACAAATACTTTTTTACTAGAACCTATCTTTCCCCAATTTTCGTCTTCCGTGCAATGTGTAACTTTTGGCATCATTCCATATCCCGTGTGAACTTTCGTTACATCACAAAGCATAGGCGATTTGAATGCTCTTTGCAATGAGCAATTAAAGGTTGTCGTTATTTTTACTGTCGTTTCCATTATTTCTGTTTTATGTCTTTGTCGTTTGTTGTGAACAATGTCGTTTCTTAGCCTGACCGCTAACTTATTTATACACGATAAAAATAGCACTTTTATTTCGCTTGTACAACCCAAGTAGCATCGCTTGGCGCGACTGGTGTTTCGGGTTATTCTGCTTACAAATCATCGAATCGGCTCTTCATTTGCTGTATGCTTTCGGTGCTTAATTTTACTTCGTGTCTGCTTTGCGGTGCAAGGAAATCACGGATTTTTTTTGCCACGGATGATGCGGAATATCTGCGATGCTGCTTTGCGGTTCACGGATTTTTTTTGCCACGAAAGGCACGGATTTCTTTTAGAATCTAACCCTGTTCCATCCCTTTGGGGATGAAATGTGGGTAAAAAAAACACCACACCCGAGAACTCGTCGCGGTAGGGACGAAATAAAACTTTTGCTTTTACGGAAATCTCAATCATCCAGAGAAAACCCAACTAAAACTTAGCGGAAATTGTTAAATGTCGATAATTCAAAAAAGTGCTTACGTTTTGCTGCCTGGAGATCGGCCCGACTCTTTAAATAAATCGTTTCTCCGAAGTTACGATTATTTTCTTTCAAATTAATCGTAGTTTCGAAGTGAGATATGAGGGTTGGCGCTAGACAGCTGTTTAAGGCATTATTTCTCAACCATAAATGATTATATTCGTCTTATGTCTATGAGAACTTCGTTTATCTATTTATTGCTAATTGTAATAACTTATTCTTGTAAAAAGGACGAATGTGAAAATTATTCACCTCATAAAGATGTTGTTATTGACAATTCAATGAACTCCATTAAATTCAAAGAATCATCGTATTGGGTTTATCAAAATGATGTTACTTTAGAATTAGATAGTCAGAGAGTTATTTTTGATTCAAACAATGATTTTACAGGTGAATATCCAAGTAAATGTTCGGGGGGAACTTTTGTTTATGAATACAGTATGACTGTTCATAGTTTTTTAAACAATCAGGATTATGATTATTTCATAATAGGATCTGGGTTATACAAAGACACAAATTCAACGGGGAATCATCATGGGAGATTTATTTATTCTGGGACAAACATTTATTCTGCAGATTCTGGAACTGAGTATATCGAAAATATTCCATTATTAAATCTTAATGGTAACGACTTTAATAATGTCAAAAAAATATGGGTCAAGGTTTTACCAACTAATTCGTTTTATCCAAACCTATCCTTACATGATATGTATTTTTATATTTCAGATTCCGTTGGATTGATAAAATGGGAGGTTAGTGACGGGTCAACTATAATTGAGTCTTGGAGTATTAAATCTTGGGATATCATTCTATAAATTCAGAATTATTTACTTATCAGTTGCCTTTAACGTTTTGCAGCTTTGCGTTGCGGCGGATTAGATGCACCAACCTTTCAGAACGCACACTGTTTATTAATTGCACAACTGTTTATATTCGCACTTCCCCCGCCATAACGCAAAGCTGCTGTTGAACAAAAGCTTCGCTAGCCTGCATCATGTTTCCATGACCTAAAAATAATAAATTTTCGTACATGAAAGTCAATCATAAAAAAAGAGATATGACTTTCAAAAAAGAGAACTTTACAACGACCTTGAATAAAGCTAAAATGCTGGTTCCAGGATTTCGAGAAGCTTTTTCACGTTTCGAAGAACGACTGGTTTTAGATCAATGTTCCAAAAGCATGTTTTCAAATTATGGGCGTAATTTAGCGCATTTAGCTTTGCACTTTGGACGTCTTCCACACGAAATTCAAGTGGCTGAAATCAATGCATATTTATATCGTTTAACGGTGCATGACAACCTTTCAATTAGCTTTTTTAAGCAAACAGTATTCGGACTTCGTTACTGGTTTCGACTGTTTGGAATGGAAGACAAAGCTGTGCAAATGCCAGTCATCAAAAAAGTGGAAACATTGCCAACAGTGCTTTCTAAAGAAGAATGCAAACTTATTTTTAGCGCCTCTAGAAGTTTGAAGCATAGATTTTTATTGGCCTTTGCATATGCAGGTGGACTCCGAATGAATGAACTTCGAATGCTCAAAATTGTAGATGTCGATTTGGATAGAAAACAAATTCATATTCGCCAAGGAAAAGGAAAAAAAGACCGATATGTTATTCTTTCTGAGTTTATTGTATTACGATTTCAAAAGTATTTAGACCAAGTAAAACCACTGGTATATCTTTTCGAAGGCTTAACACCTGGGCAAGTAATGGGTGAACGATCGATTCAATACGTGATCAATGAAGCTGTAAAAAAAACAGACATTCAAAAGGCAGTTTCAATGCACACTTTGCGACACTCTTTTGCAACTCATTTGCTCGAAGACGGGGTTGATATTTACTCTATTCAAAGGCTTTTGGGTCATGCTGATATTCGCACAACAATCGTGTACTTGCACGTAGCTCAGGTGATTCCAAAAGTAGCTCATAGTCCGCTCGATACACTTTACGGATTTAAAAAGTAATGCGTCCGCAATTTGAAATGGCTCAAATCATTCGTGATTATGGGGGAAACTATGTCCAAAATAACGAAGTTCTAAAACAACACATTCGGGTTCTAAATGCGCTAAAAATTTGTCGAACGGCCGAACTTGGTGGTCATATAGAGCATTGTGATAAATGCGATCACAATCGGATTTCGTATAATTCATGTAGAAACCGGCATTGTCCAAAATGTCAAAACACCAACAAAGAACGCTGGGTTTTAGCTCGAAAAGAAGATTTACTCGATTGTTCCTATTTCCACGTAGTTTTTACGATTCCTCATGAACTCAATCCATTTTGTTTGAAATACCCAAAAGAGTTGTACAATATGCTGTTTCAAGCAAGTAAAGAAACACTTTTTACATTTGGGAACGACCCAAAACACCTTGGTGCACAACTCGGTGCAATTTCAGTACTTCATACTTGGGGACAAAATTTGAGCTTGCATCCACACGTTCACATGATCGTTCCTGGTGGTGGATTCGTCAAGCTCACCAGACCTGGTTTTACCATAGAAAACAAATGGAAAAACTGTGCTTCAAACGGTGATTTTTTGTTTCCGATTCGTGCCATGGCTAAGGTATATCGCGCTAAGTTTATGGAGAAATTTATGCAGTTTTTACAAGAAAACAAAACACCAATTCAACTCAGTTTAAGACGGAAATTGTATGATAAAAACTGGGTGATTTATGCCAAACAGCCTTTCAAAGGTCCAGATGCGGTGGTAGAATATTTAGGTCGATATTCGCACAAAATAGCGATTTCTAATCACCGTTTGAAAGCAGTTTTAGACCAAAAAGTAAGTTTTTCTTACAAAGATTACGCGCAGGGATCCGTCACCAAAACGATGACATTAGAAGCTGAAGAGTTCTTGCGCCGATTTTGTTTACACATTTTGCCACCCAAATTCGTAAAAATAAGACACTATGGATTTTTGTCAAGCAGAGCAAAAGTTAAACTGAAAATCCATCAAATGAAACAAGGAAAATTAGTGAATAAAGCAACGAAAATTTCATACCTCGAAATTTCTAAAACGCTACTGGGATTTGATGTGGAAGCTTGTCCATGCTGCAAAACTGGGAAAATGATTATTGTCCACAAATTTGGAGCAAACGCAGTTCTAGTGAGCATGTCAAACCCACCTCCAAAACAGCTTAGTGACAACGTAAAGAAATGAAATTGAACAGATTAAAATATAAGCCGAGTTGGTAATGGAAAGGTATTGCCTAAACTTTTGATTTTGAACGAAAAAGGAGTTAAAAACTACAAATTTCAATAAAAAGTCAATTGAAAAAAGAAATATTAAATAGAAAACTACTGAAAAACGAAGATCTAAACCTCAATTAATCCAACTAAAACTAAGAGAAAATTTTTAAATACCCATAATTCAAAAAAGGCTAACTCCGCTGCTGTCAACAACAGACTAAAGCCGAACCTTCATTGCATTACGCTTCGGTTTAGTCCTTATATGTTATAAGCTGGGCTTTTTTATTCAATCTATTTCCTGTTCAGTATAAACCCAGTCAGTTATGGGTTTCGGATTTAATGTTCTCATTTCTTTTATAGCCGCTTCTGTTGCTGTCCACCTGTGTTCATGCTTACCGAATAGTTCAATGTCAAAATGAGCAATTACGTCAAGCCAATACATGCGTTTTAATAATGACTCAAATTTTGAAATCCATAATCGATGATCCAAGTCATCAAAATTTTTGAAGCTTGCCCCAAAAGTAATAATCTGGTTTCTGTGAAAAGTCGGTCCGGCTATAGTTAAAGGTGAAATGAACATAGACTTTATTATACAAGGAAAATCATCTTCGTTGGGAAGATTGTCGATTACATTCTTATTCAATTTATAAAGGTCGTACCAATTGTCAGTAGTCCCATGTGAACCATTTATTCGTCCATATAATATCGTTTCATGACTCATGTGTCTGCATCATTTTGTGTCTTGGAGCTTTGCTTATAACTTATTATACACGATAAAAATAACACTTTTATTTCGCATTTGCAACCCAAGTCGAATCGCTTGGCGAAACTGGTGTTTCGGGTTATTCATTTTACAAATCGCCGAATCAACACTTCATTTGCTGTATACTTTTGGTGCTGACAGATGTGTATGTTTTTTCGCTTGTTCTACTGCTTTTATTTCCCAAAAGCTCCAGAATAAATCGCAAATCAGTGCCACTTCCCATCAAATACATGAGTTAAATGTGTCTAAAACAAAGCAACATTAATGGTTTTCAACATTAGCAATTGTATCACTTTTTATTAAAAAACCAACACTAAACTCATGTGTCACGAACAGGTCTATCAAAAAATCCCTACCTTTGCGGCATGATTAATTTAGAGCAACTTGGGGTCTTTCTTCCTCAAGGTTTTTTGTTTAAAGACATAACATTACAAATCAATAAAGGTGATAAAATCGGACTTGCGGGCAAAAATGGCGCAGGAAAATCAACACTTTTGAAGTTGATTGCCGATTGGGAAAAGCCTTCCGAAGGAAAAATTCACAGACCTAAAGATTCAACGATTGGATTTTTAACCCAAGATATTAAAATCGATACCACCAAATCTGTCTTCGATTATTTGAATTTCTCAAATGAATTGTTGAACAGTTTACGCACCAGATTAGACCAAATTAACCACGATTTAGTGGCTCGTACAGATTATGAAGCCGATTCATATTTGGCTTTGTTGGATGAATTAAACGAAGTAAACGACCAATTCAATTTACACGAAGGTTTTCAGTGGGAAGAGAAAATTACTGCGACTTTAGAAGGTTTGGGTTTTTTTCCGTCCGATTTTGACAAACCGCTTTCCTCTTTTTCTGGAGGTTGGAAAATGCGTGCTGAATTGGCGAAAATTTTGGTCAATCAACCAGATATTATTTTGCTCGATGAGCCGACCAATCACTTGGATATTATTTCCATTTCGTGGTTGGAAAACTACTTGCAAAAGTTTGAAGGTGCTGTGATTGTGATTTCTCACGACCGTTTGTTTTTGGACAATGTAACGAAACGAACATTGGAGATTTCGCAAGGAAAAGTGTGGGATTATCCATACAATTATTCGCGTTACAAAGAAAAACGTGAAGAAGAATTGGCGCTGATGGTGAATGCCAAAAAGCAACAAGAAAAAGACATCAAGCACACCAAAGAATTGATCGACAAGTTCCGTGCGAAGAAAAACAAAGCTTCTTTTGCGCAATCGTTGATTAAAAAATTGGATAAAACCGAAATCATTGAAATCGAAAGCAATGCCATTGCCAAAATGAAAATGCAATTTCCACTGAGTATTCAGCCTGGAAAATGGATTTTGGAAATGAAAGATGCTGGAAAAACGTATGGCGACAAACAGCTTTTCAAAAACATCAACATTACTGTTGGTCGCGGAGAAAAAATCGCTTTGCTTGGACCGAATGGTGTTGGTAAATCCACTTTGCTGAAATTGGTGATGAAAACCATAGAAGGTGAAGGTGTGATGGAATACGGTCACAATGTGCAAATTACGTATTTCGCGCAAGATCAAGCAGAAAAATTAGATGTCAACAAAACGATTTACGAAACCGTTGATGACATTGCAGAAGGTGAAATCAGAAAAGATTTACGCAGTATTTTGGGAACTTTCTTGTTTTCTGGTGAAGACATCGACAAAAAAGTCGGCGTACTTTCTGGAGGAGAAAGAACCCGTTTGGCTTTGTGTCAATTGTTGTTGAGTCCTTGTAATTTTTTGATTCTCGATGAGCCAACGAATCACTTGGACATACAAAGCAAGGAAGTTTTGAAACGCGCGTTGATCGATTATGAAGGAACATTTATTGTTGTTTCTCACGACCGTGAATTTTTGGACGGATTGACAAATCGTATTTGGGACATTCAAGACAAAACCTTGAAAATTCACCATTACGATGTGAAAGAATATTTGGCTATGAAAATGTCTTCTCCTGATGCAGATGCTAAAAACACCTTGAAACCAACGGTGAAAGAGGTGGTCAAAGTAGAAGAAAAAGTGATCAAAGAGCCCGTTTCATTCGAAGAACAAAAAGAATTGAAACGCAAACGCACACAATTTCAAAATCAAATCAAGAAATCAGAAGAAATGATTGCCGATTTGGAAACAAAAATCGCCAATATGGATGAAGTGTTGGCAACGTTGGATTATACCGACGAAGCGAAATCATCGAAAGTATTGGCAGACTATGCAGATGCGAAAAAGCAATTAGACGAAACGATGCTTGTTTGGGAGCAAGCGGTGGAAGATTTAGATAATTTGAAATAATTCAATCAGATGCAATCACACATTGGTCAACTTCATAAAATGTCGGTTACTTTAGCCGATCCGATTCAATACACGTTGGATTTAGATGTTCCCATCGACATGAATGCATTGATTGGCAAGGAAATAAAACTTTCTTGGTACGGCGGAATTCAATGTATTTCTTGCGGAAAACCAACGAAAAAATCGTTCAGCCAAGGATTTTGCTACACTTGCTATTTGAAAGCTCCAGAAGCAGCAGATTGCATTTTGAGACCAGAATTGTGTCGCGCACATTTGGGTGAAGGACGCGATATCGAGTGGGAAGAGCGCAACCACAATCAACCACATTTCGTGTATTTCGCTGCATCAGATGTTGTGAAAGTCGGCGTCACGAGATCAACGCAAATCCCAACGCGCTGGATCGACCAAGGCGCAAGTTCAGCCATCAAAATTGCAGAAACGCCGAATCGATATTATGCTGGCGTGATTGAAGTTGCCTTGAAAGATTATTTCACCGACAAAACCAATTGGCGCAACATGCTCCAAAACAAACAAGATGAAAGCATCGATTTGGTGGAAGAAAAATGGCGCTTGGAGGAAATTTTACCTGCAGATTTAATGGCTTTTTTCACTGAAGATGACGAAATCGAAACTTTGCATTTTCCAGTCGAAAATTATCCAACATCGGTAAAAAGTGTTGGTTTTGATAAAGAAAATACGATTGAAGGAAAATTAATGGGAATCAAAGGGCAATATTTGATTTTTGAAAATGGCGCGGTTTTGAATATTCGCAAGCATACGGGGTATATTGTGGAGTTGAGTTTTGAATAGCCTAAAAACTCAACAACGTCGGAAAAACTGATTTCACAAACGACACCAATCCAACCAATAATATCAATCCCAAAACGATAAATTTGAATTGTTTGTCAGAGAATAAATTCAATGCTTTCTTGCCAATCAACGTTCCGAGCAAACTGACCACCAACAAAATCGGAATCAAATACAAATCATGTTTGTGCACATAACCATTTGAAACATAGACCACGCTCCTACTGAAATCAATTCCCAAATCGATTACTGCCGAAGTGGCGATAAAAATTTCCTTTTTGAGATTAAAAGCAGCCAATGTCAATCCACGAATGGCGCCACCTGTGCCCAACAATCCAGCGGTAACACCAGAAAGTGCGCCACCAGTAATTGCGTTGAATTTGGTTGGCTTCAATTCCAAATTTTTGAATATCAGCAAAACAGAACTCATCAAAATCAGAAAAATCGCCAATGAAAACTGCAAGATTTTGGTGTCTAAATATTTACTCAAAACAGCGCCTAAAATGACAAATGCCACTGCGGGAATTCCAATTCTGATGATCAATTGCTTATCAACGCCTTTTCGGAATATGGCGATTTTGGAAAGATTACTGGAAAGATGAAATAATGCAGTAATTCCTAGCACAGAATCGAAATCCAAGAAAAATCCAGCGATGGGAACAAAAAACAACGAAGAACCAAAACCACCGACTGTTCCTAAAATTTCAGCCACTAAAGCCAACAACATAAAATAAATCAAGTGTTCCATGCTGGACTATTGGTCTCGCTTTATTTGGCGATTTGAATTGAAGTGATAAAGTTAAGCTAAAAATCGAAAAATCGCATTTAAGCGGTTTGAATCGCGACAAAAATGGTATGTTTTATTGCGAAATACTGAATAAAATAAGGTGCGTAAGTGTTTCTAACGGATAAGCAACACTTAGTTTTTACCTTGCTTAATTTCCGCCTTCAAATCAATAATAAATGAATCAATCGCACCTCTCGTAATATGCGGCATCATCACAATTTTCCACCATTTAGGTTGATGTTCATAAGAATCCGCGACCAAGAAATATTTCTTCGCCACTTTTTCAGGAATTTCCTCCGCGTGAATCGCGATGATATTGATGAATGGATTTCGATAATAATGAATTCCCAATTGATCTAATTGACAACAAATATCTGTGGTTTTGTCATTCAACATTTGCATTTTCGCCGTCCAACCTGCTGATCCGTGTGTATGCAACACCATCCAAACCGCTACCGCATTGGCACCAGAACGACTGCCACACAATGTATGATCCGTTCCCGGAACATATTGCGCTTCAGAAGTTTTCACATATTTCATCAATCCTTTTCGTACCAAGAAGATTCCAGTTCCATAAGGTGTTTGCAACATTTTGTGCGCATCAATCGTGATGGAAGAAATGTGTTTATTTTGAAATGTAAACGCGCTTTTTTGATTGGTAAATGGATAAATAAATCCACCAAAAGCACCGTCAACATGCAATTTAAAATTGATATTTTTAGCTGTAATCAATCGCGTTACCTCATCAATATCATCCACAGAACCAAACATGGTCGTTGACATATTCATGATGATGATAAAATACTTGATTCCATTTGATTGCGCTGCGTCGATTTGTAAATTCAATGCTTCCAAATCAATCGCTCGATTTTCAGGATTCACTTTGGCAACCAAAGATTCAATATTCAACAAATTGATTCCTTTTGAAAAAGAATAATGACTGTCTTCGGAATAAATCACGCCAATTTCGTTCATTTTGGCGCCAAATTCTTCTACAAAATAATTCCTATAAATCCACAAAGCTTCGATGTTTGCTTCCGTTCCACCTGAAGCGATGTAGCCATCTTGCGCATCTTCTTCTCCCCTGAAAATCTGTTCCGCACACAATTTGATTAAATCCAATTCCAACGCTTGTGTTCCTTTGAAAATTTTCTCAGCACCCACCAAAGTATGACAACCAATGTGGTTTGGATTGGCAATTAAAGTCGATAAAAAAGGAGCGTTTTCCAAAAATGGCGCATCGTCGTAAAAAACGTCTGAATCGAGAAAAGTTGCTGGCAAACCTAGAATCGAAGAATTGCGGTAATTCACATTTTTACTCAATGCTTCAGTGACTGTTTTATTGATTTTATCTGCGGTAAATTTTGGCCAAAACATGTAGAAATAGTATTAGTAAATTAAATTTTGTGACAAACTTGTTGAACAATCACGCCAGTTTTAGGACTCACTTTCGCTTCTGGACTGACATAAGGAATTCCCAAATTGAGTCCGCGAAGAATGAGTAAAAGTGCCATGATTCCAACAAAAACGGGAACTGCTTTGCGAATATTTTCTCTGAATTTGATGCTGATAAAATCCCGAATTACGGTCAAAGTCATCATCGCAGGAATGGTTCCTAAACCAAAACCAACCATAAACAAAGCACCAGAAAAAGCATTTCCTGTGGCAATTGATCCAGCAATTCCCAAATAAACCAAACCGCAAGGAAGCAAACCATTTAGAACGCCGATGAAAAACAGCGCTTCTTTGGTGTTTTGTCCGAAAAGTTGACTGATATTGCTTTTGATTTTCCCTAAAAGCATCATCAAAATGCCATTGCTTTTATTGATGAATTTGATTTTTGGAACGAAAAGTAAAATTAAAATCAGCGATCCAAGCGTAAGCGAAAGAAAACTCTGCCATCCAGCCATTACAAATCCCTGACCCAAAAGTCCGAAAAGTGTTCCCATGGCTGCGTAAGTAGTAACTCTTCCCGCATTGTAAATCAAGCTGCCAGTAAAAATTGACAGTTGAGAAGTACGTTTGACTGGAATCGTTAGTGCAATTGGTCCGCACATTCCGACGCAGTGAAAACTACCCAAAAAACCGAGCGTAAGAGCTGCTAGAAAAAACATTTTTACTTGATTTGAATAAATCCTTCGTTGTAATATTGAATGTTCTCAACCTCCCAGTTTACTTGCATTTTATACAACCCTTTTTTCAAACTTTTGATAGAAATACCTTTTGTGTTCAAAGTATCTGCCTGAATTTTAACGTTTTTATCCAAAACAGCATCCGAAGGACGGAAGAAAAATACTTTTCCGCTCGTTTGTTGTCCTTTGAATTGATCTGGAAAATCCAACACCAATTCATCGTTTTGCACTTGCCAAGACAATTGTTCGCTCAACGCCTTGGTTCTATCCATTTGGTTGATTTTGTCTTGAAATTGCAATTCTTGCTCGTAATAATCTTTTGAAACCAAATCAACTTTTTGGCTCATCGACATGCTGACCATTGTAACTATTAACAGTACAAATCCAGAATACAACAATGTAATTTTAACTCCCCAACTCATAACTTAGTGTTTTAAAGTAATTGGTCCAAGAAAAGTTGTTTTTACAGTTTGCAGCTTTTCTTTGCCTGAATAAATATTAACTAAAATCGGCGTTTTCCTATCGTGAATCGCTTTTTTCGGTAGAATGATGAAGAAAGAACTTTCTGATTTAGAAACTTTTTTGATCACAACATCTTTTCCAATCATTTCGATTTCGCCTTTCATTCCCTCTAACTGAAGTTTGACAGAAATATCCTTGTGTGTTTTGTTCAATAATTTGATGTTATACAAGTTACTGATATGAGTAGAATCATGTTCTTGAAACAACATTCCTGGTGTTCGCAGAATGGTTACATCCACATCTCTTCGAGTGATTAATAAAGTTGCTAAAATCCCCATTAAAATTATCAAAACGACAGTATACGCTTTAATACGTGCAGTGAATTTCAATTTCTCGCCTTTCGCAATTCCTTCTTCAGAAGCATAGCGAATCAATCCTTTTGGAGAACCAACGCTTTCCATCATGTGGTCGCAGACATCGATACAAGCGGTACAATTGGTACATTCCAACTGCGTACCATTTCTAATGTCGATTGCCACTGGACAAACTTTCACACATTGAAAACAATCGATGCAATCACCTTTTGGTTTTTCTTTGTTTTTAGAAAATTTTCCTCTTGGTTCACCTCTCAAATAATCATAAGCCACTAAGATTGAATTTCTGTCTGTCATTACACCTTGTAAACGACCGTAAGGACAAACAATCAAGCAAACTTGCTCGCGGAACCAAGAATAAACAGCGTAAAAAACACCTGTAAAAAGCAATAACGCGGTGAAACCACCAATGTGCATTTTTACTGGCTCTTGTATGATTTTGAATAATTCATCCGTTCCGATTACATACGCCAAAAAAGTATTGGCAATCAAAAACGAAATCAAGAAAAATGAAACGTGTTTCGCTGTTTTCTTGATGATTTTTTCTCGGTTGTAAGGTGCTTTGTTAAGCGCTCTTTGATGAGCTGCATCACCTTCAATCCAATATTCAACCCTACGGAAAACCATTTCCATGAAGATGGTCTGCGGACAAACCCAGCCGCAAAAAACCCGGCCAAAAACCACTGTAAAGAGGACGACGAATACTATAGTAACCAGCATTCCTAGTCCGAAAATAAAGAAATCTTGTGGCCAGAATGTTACGCCAAAAAAAATGAATTTTCTTTCTAAAATATTGAAAAGAAAAAATGGATCTCCGTCAACCCTTACAAAAGGAAGCCAGAAAAATAGAATCAGGTAAAAGACACTTACAATAGATCTTTTATTGTACAGTTTCCCTTTTGGTTGCTGCGCATAAACCCAGTTTCTTTTACCTGATTCATTTATTGTACCGATACTATCTCTAAAAGATTGATCGTCGTCGTCGTTGTGAATATTTTCCATTTTGAAATGAATTAATTTTTGTCTAAATCTGTTTTAATTCTATAGTGTGTGTGATAATTTTAGACTAAAAACTGCCAATTTTACTTGACAGTTTTGGTTGTATCTGCTGTTTCTGCTTTTGCTCCTTTTTCTACGTATAATTCCCCTTCTTTTGCTTTCGCATTGGCAGGATTAGTTCCTTTCAATGACTTCACGTAACTGGCAACTTCATGAATTTGACGTGCTCCCAAATCTTGCTCCCATGATTTCATTCCTTTTTCAGGGTAACCGTATTTAATGGTTTTGAAAATATCTTTGATGTCACCTTGGTGAATCCAGAAATCATCTGTCAAATTTGGTCCCACACCTCCTTCTCCATTCGCACCGTGACAAGCTGCACAGTTTGTTGAGAAAGTTGCTTTTCCTGCTGCCAAAGAACCACCGTCAGTCAATGCTGTTGCATTGTTTTCATCTACCAAGTTGGCTGCTTTTTTACGGTAAGCTTCTACATCGCGTTTTCCTTGCTCAATTTGCTCATTGTATTCTGCCAATTGCAGTTTTCCAGTATGTGTAACGTGGAAATGGAACAAATAAACTACAGCGAAAATGATTGTGAAATAGAATCCATAAATCCACCATGGTGGCAAATTGTTGTCTAATTCTTTGATTCCATCATAATCGTGATCCATCATGATTTCATCTTCTTTCTCAATCGCAACTGAAGCATTCATTTTGTCGATCAAAGATGGACGAATGAATTTTTCTTTTTTCCTTGCTGCCGCAGCCAATTTTTTTCTTTCAGCTACACCCAATTGTTGCAATGCTACCACATATAATCTCCAAGCTACGAAAAGCTCAAAGGAAATAATAGTAAGCATAGAAAAGAAAGTCATCGCATCCATTCCCCAGTAACCAACTGATGCTGGAGCCGCAGAAAGTGCCTCAACCGCTGCAGTTGCTGCCGCTGCTGGTGCTGGATCTTGTGCGAACATTGTCGTTGAAAAGCCTCCAATCATCACAATTGCTAAAATTGCTTTAACGATTGTTGAGGCATTTTCACCTTTTGCTTTTTTATCTTGCTCAGATTTGTTTCTAATTGCATTTTTTGCAACATCCGCAAAAATCATAATCACAATCAGTAATAAAATCACCACGCTGATCATTGCAACAAACATTGGATTTGAAAAGATTGAAGGTTCTTCAGCTTTTTCTACTGCTCCTTGAGCAAACACGCTGCTACTAAAGCCTGTCAGTAATCCCAGGAACAAAGCGCTTTTAATCTTCATTCCAACTGACTTTTTATTATTTACAGAATTAGTTTCCATAGTATGAATGATTGTAATTATAAATTTCCTTCTTTATCAAGTGGCATATTCTCCAATTCAGTGATATGACTTTTGTCTGCTTTGATGACATACAAAATCAACAGGGTGAAGAATGTGAAAAAAATAAAGAGCGATATCATGGGGAAGATTGCTATTCCTGCAATTGATTCCAAATAGTTGATAAATTTCATGTTCGTTATTTTTTACCTTTAATATCCGTTCCAATTCTTTGCAAATAAGCAATCAATGCAATGATGTCTTTGTTTGGATAAGTCTCGATTCCGTCTTTTTTCAAGTTGGCAGCAATTTTATTTGCTTGCTCCATCAAATCTTTGTTGGCAATTTTATCATATCCTTTTGGATAAGGAACACCCAAAGTGATCATTGCTCTAATTTTTGCTGGCGTTGAACTTGTGTCGATATCGTCGTCTAACATCCAAGAGTAAGAAGGCATAATTGAACCTGGTGACATACTTGAAGGGTCTAACATGTGGTTGTAATGCCAAGAATCTGGATATTTACCACCAACTCTATGCAAATCTGGACCTGTTCTTTTTGAACCCCATTGGAATGGGTGATCGTAAACAAATTCACCTGCTTTAGAATATTCACCATAACGAGCTGTTTCAGATCTAAATGGTCGAATCATTTGTGAGTGACAAGTATAACATCCTTCTTTGACATATAAATCTCGTCCTTGAAGTTCCAATGGTGTATAAGGTTTCACACTTGAAATCGTTGGAACATTAGATTGCACTAAGAAAGTAGGAACCATCTCAATTGCACCTCCGATGAGAATTACAACTAAACTCAAAACCAACATTTGAATTGGTTTACGCTCAATCCATCTGTGCCAGTGTTCGCCAGTATGTTTTGCGTATTTTTTTGGAAGTGGCGCTGCTTCAGCATCTTCATTTGCAACAAACGAACCCATTTTCACTGTTTTCACAATATTGTAAGCCATCAAGATGAAACCACTTAAGTATAAAAGTCCACCTAAAGAACGCGCAGCATACATTGGTTTGATTTGAATCACTGTTTCCAAGAAGTTTGGATATTTCAACATTCCTTCTTCTGTGAATTCTTTCCACATCAAACTTTGCATGAAACCAGCCCAGTACATCGGAATCGCATAGAAAAGAATTCCTAAAGTTCCCAACCAAAAGTGCCAGTTAGCCAATTTCTTAGAATATAATTCTGTTTTAAACATTCTTGGGATCAACCAATAGATGATACCGAATGTCAAGAATCCATTCCAACCAAGTGCTCCAACGTGAACGTGCGCTACGATCCAATCCGTAAAGTGTGCAATCGCATTTACATTTTTCAATGATAACATTGGTCCTTCGAAAGTTGCCATACCATAAGCAGTAATCGCAACAACCAAGAATTTCAATACAACATCTTCACGCACTTTATCCCAAGCGCCTCTTAGTGTCAACAATCCGTTGATCATACCTCCCCAAGATGGAGCGATTAACATTACAGAGAAAACTACTCCTAAAGATTGAGCCCAATCTGGTAAAGCTGTGTATAACAAGTGGTGAGGACCAGCCCAGATGTACAAGAAAATCAATGCCCAAAAGTGAACGATAGAAAGTCTGTAAGAATATACTGGACGATTTGCTGCTTTTGGAATGAAGTAATACATCAAACCTAAATAAGGAGTTGTCAAGAAAAATGCAACCGCATTGTGACCATACCACCATTGAACCAATGCATCTTGAACTCCTGCGTACCAAGAATAACTTTTCAATAAACTTACTGGAAGTTCAAAAGAGTTAACAAGGTGTAAAACAGCAACAGTTACAAAAGTCGCAATGTAAAACCAAATCGCAACATACAAGTGTCTCTCTCTTCTTTTGATAATTGTTCCGAACATGTTCCATCCGAAAACAACCCAAATCAAAGTGATTGCGATATCAATTGGCCATTCTAACTCTGCATATTCCTTTCCAGTTGTGATACCGAAAGGCAAAGTTAAAGCGGCTGCAACGATGATTAATTGCCATCCCCAAAAGTGAATTTTACTTAGGGTATCGCTAAACATACGGGCCTTACACAAACGTTGTAATGAATAATAAACACCCATAAAAATTCCATTTCCTACAAATGCGAAAATCACCGCATTGGTGTGTAATGGTCTCAATCGACCAAAGGTTGTGAAATTGGTCAAATTCAGCACTGGAAAAACTAGCTGAAGCGCCACCCAAAGTCCGACTGTCATCCCGATCAATCCCCAAATAATGGTGGCGTATGTAAATTGCTTTACAATTTTGTTGTCATAGGAAAATTTTTCTACTTCCATAAGTACAGATTATTTATTATTTATTTCATTTTTAGTAACGACCTCGTTTTCAAAAAGAATACGGACCGAAGGTGTGTAGTCATCTTCGTATTGACCTTTTCTCATTGCCCATAAAAAAGCAACTAAAAAGCCCGATGCGACGATTAAACTAATTCCGATTAAGACGAATAATGCACTCATTTTTCTTGTTTTACATGACAAAGCTATCTCTGATTGGTTGGATGTAGCATGAGTGCTATCAGGAACGAAACTGACTTTTGTCAGTTTTTGATTTTACCGTTTTAAAACCACCTGATAAACAAACTTTTAACATTTGTTCACAAATATTAAATTGTCATTTTTTTGTCATTGATTTATTTTTTCAATCTTTTTATGGCACAAATCGATCCTCCAAGTCAACATTTTGACCTGAGTAGTTGACTGCCTAAAAATTTCTGTTAAAGTCTTTTGAATCTCGCGATAACACTAGTCGAAACCGTCGTCAACAATACAATCGAAATTGAACTTGCGGGCATCAAAATCGCCGCGACAACGGGTGAAAGAATTCCCTGAACAGCGAAAGCTACGCCGACAATGTTGTAGATCAAAGAAATCACGAAAGTGGCTATAATCACTTTTTTGCCAGATTTCGCCAATTGAATGAAGGCTGGAATTTTGTCAAATGAACTTCCATCCAAAATCGCATCGCACGCTGGAGAGAAATTATTGGTGTCGTCCGAAACCGCAATTCCAATGTTACTTTGTCGCAACGCGCCCGCATCATTCAAACCATCGCCAATCATCATCACTTGGTGATTGCTGTCGCGCAAATTTTGCACAAACTGCATTTTTTCGTCTGGTTTCTGATTGAAAAGCAAGGTAGATTTTCCTCCAAAAATGGTTTCCAAATTCTCTTTTTCTGCGTCGTTGTCTCCTGAAATCAATTTCAAATCAAAATCTTTTCTCAATGATTTCACCAATTGATTCAATCCTGGTCTGTAAGCGTTTTTGAAATTGAAGAAACCAATTACTTCTCCATCGATCATCAAAAATACTTTGGTAGATAAATTGTCTTTCGCACGCTCATTTCCTGTTACCAAAAACTCTGAACCTAAAATCACATATTTTCCAGCTACGATTCCACGGATTCCTTTTCCAAGCAATTCTTCAAATTCACTGACGTGAAACTTTTTGTTGGTCGAAAATTGATCGTAGATTTTTCTACTCAAAGGATGCGATGATTGTGCCGCCAAGGAAGTAATCATGTCCAACTCAACTTCTGATAATTTTGGACCCACAAATTCAACGGTCGAACCATGCGTTATCGTTCCTGTTTTGTCAAAAATGACGGTATCCGTTTTCGCCAATTGATCGATAACTCCCGCGTTTTTTAGGTAAAATTTATTTCTTCCCAACACCCTCAAAATGTTTCCATTGGCAAAAGTGGTAGTCAATAATAATCCGCAAGGACAAGCGACAATTAATACGGCTGTCAACGCATTCAAGGCTTTAGAACTGTCGTTCATCAACCAAAAAACACCTGAAATAACAGAAGTTGCAAGCACAACAATCGTGAAATATTTATTGATTTTATCGACAAATGTTTGGTGCGCTGAAATCGTTGCTTCAGCTTGGTCTTGGTTCCACAATTGTGTCAAATAACTTTGTGATGTTGGATTGATTACTTCCAATTCAACCGCGCCATCCAATTGCTTTCCGCCGGCATAAATTAATTCTCCTGCCACTTTTTTCACTGGCGCTGATTCTCCTGTAATGAAACTGTAATCAATGTGCGATTGAATGCTCATTAAAATCGAATCCGATGGAATCAATTCGTTGTTTCTTATCAAAATGCGATCGCCTTTTTTCAATTCTGAAACTGGAATATTGACTTCTTTTCCATTTTCTTTTTTCACCGTCACTCCTACTGGAAAATACGATTTGTAATCGCGTTCAAACGAAAGTGTTTCGTAAGTTCTCGTTTGGAAATAACGTCCGAGCAACATGAAAAACACAATTCCAGACATTGAATCCATATAACCTGCGCCCGTTTGACTCAAAATTTCATAAATACTTCGTGAAAAAGTGACCAAAATCGCCAAGGCAATCGGTGCATCAATGTTCAAATATCTGTAGCGAATACTTCTCCAAGCTGAAACAAAAAATTCTGACGCACTGTAGAAGAAAACAGGCAACGATAAAAACAAATTCAAATAGCCAAAAAAGTGACTCAAATTTTTCTGCTCATGGAAATTTCCAAAAGCAAAATACTCAGGGAAACTAAGCATCATGATATTCCCAAAACAAAATCCTGCCAAACCAATTTTCAACACTTGGTTTTTGTTGGTTTTCTTTTCAGTTTTTTCTTCTAAATCATTCAAATTAATCAATGGCTCGTAACCAATGTGTGCCATCAAAGTGGCCACTTCCGACAATTTCACCAATTTAGGATCAAAAATCATCGTCGCTTCTTTTCTCAGAAAGTTCACATTTGAACTGACAATTCCAGGATTCAATCGGTGCAGATTTTCCAATAACCAAATGCAAGAACTACAGTGGATTTTAGGAATGAAAAAAGTGATGTGAACTTGATTTTCATCCGAAAAACGCACCAATTTACTGCTGATTTTTTCGTTGTCTAAATAATCGTATTTCCCAGAATTGATGACTTTTCCTAGCGTAATTCCAGGGTTTTCGTTTAAGTTGTAATACGTACACATGCTGTTTTCTTTCAGCAAATCGTACACTGTTTTACAGCCATCGCAACAAAATTCTTTTTCATCAAAATGAACGATTTCAGATTGACAACTTTCACCACAGTGGTAACAAGCTACCTTTTGTGATTCATCTATTTTATATTCTTTAAACTCCATGTTGAGCGGATTTATCAAATGTTCAAATTGCTTCAGTCACTCGAAAAACTAGCGTTGTTCTCTAAATTGATCAAAATCTTCTTGTGGTTCTTCCAGACTTCTGTCCATTTCTTCGCCGTGACGATTTTGCTCCGAAAGTGTCCAATGATTGGTTTCAATCGTTTGCAACCAAAGATTTCCTGATTTTCTATACAATTGAATTGGAATTTGAAATTCATCTAAAAACTGATTTTCAAGGGTATCTACTTTCACGTGACCATTTACATTCACCATTCCTGAATGATCCAAAACATACAATTCTCCCAAAGTTTGATTGTGGTTTTCGATTCTGTTTTCCTTTGAAAACAAATCAGTTGCAACCGAACTTAAACCAAAAAACTGAAGCGTTAAATACGGAAACTTGTGGTTGAATTCATCTTGAATTTCCTTGATTGTTCTTGAACTTGCTATTTCGATTTCCATGATTCTAAATTTTTAGACAAAATTGCCGCTTATCTGATGGAAAAGAAATGAGTGTACTCAATGGCAAACATGACAAATGTCATTTTTAATTAAAAATCAAAAAAATATCTTCGCGGTTTGTCAAAATCCTTAAATTCGCAATGAATATATCTTCGATAAAAAATATGGAAAGTAAAGAAGGCACGGATGCGCTTTTTCTGTTCGCTGCGGAAGGAATTTTGGTAGTGAATGGCGAGAGTGAAATCACCAGGGTGAATCCGAGTGCTGAAAAACTTTTCGGCTATGAAAAAGGTGAACTAATCGGTCAAAAAATCGAGATATTAATTCCACGCAGGTTGGCGGAAAAACACGTTCATCAGCGAAATGATTACAACGATCATCCCAAAGCAAGAACCATGGGAAGCGGCCGTGAACTTTTCGGCTTGAAAAAAGATGGAAAAGAATTTCCGCTTGAAATCAGTTTGAGTCCCTATACTTCGGAAGGGAAAAATTTTGTCATCGCTTTTATTGTTGATATCACATTGAGAAAACAAGCCGAGGAAAAATTGAAAAATTATTCTGATGAGCTTGAAAAACAAGTGCGAAACAGAACTTTAATTTTGGAGGAAGCTGTTGAACAATTGGAAATCACGAAAGTTGAATTGCACAATTCACTCGAAAAAGAAAGAGAATTGAACGAATTGAAAACACGCTTTGTTTCCATGGCTTCGCACGAATTTAGAACGCCACTTACCACGATGTTGACTTCACTTTCATTGGTTACCAAATATGGTGAAAACAACGACAAATCGAGTCAAGCGAAACATGTCGGGAAAATCAAAAGTTCGATTCACAATTTGACAGATATTTTGAATGATTTCCTTTCTGTAAGCAAATTGGAGGAAGGAAAAATTGAGAATTTACCTGAAATGCTAAATATTCAAACCTATATTTCTGACATTATTTCAGAAATGGAGTTTTTAGCGGTGAACAATCAAGTGATTCAATACAACCACACAGGAGAATCCATCGGAAATTTGGATAAAAAATTATTGAAAAACATTCTTTTCAATCTGATTTCCAATGCAATTAAATTTTCTCCAGAAGGTGGAATCATCGACGTTAATTCATCAATTGAAGATTCAAAATTCAAAATTTCCGTGCAAGATCATGGAATTGGAATTTCAAAAGAAGATCAAAAACACTTATTCGAACGCTTTTTCCGCGGACACAACGCTACGCATATTCAAGGCACAGGACTTGGTTTGAGCATCATCGCCAAATACGCGGAATTGATGAATGGAACCATCGATTTTGAAAGCCAAGAAAATAAAGGAACGACATTTACCATCATTATACCACAATAACAATGAAAAAAATTCTGCTGATCGAAGACAATCCAGATGTGAGAGAGAATACATCCGAAATTTTGATGTTGGCGCAATATGATGTAATCACTGCTGTCAATGGAAAAGAAGGCGTAGAATTGGCGCAACAACATCAGCCAGATTTGATTATTTGTGACATTATGATGCCCGTGCTAGATGGTCACGGCGTTTTGCACATGCTTTCCAAAAACGAAAATACTGCCAGTATTCCTTTCATCTTTTTGACTGCCAAAGCAGAAAGAAGTGATTTCAGAAAAGGAATGGAAATGGGCGCAGACGATTATTTGACGAAACCTTTTGACGACGTTGAATTGCTGAACGCCATCGAAATTCGCTTGAAAAAAAATGACATTTTAAAGAAAGAATTTACCAAAAACTTGCACGGAATCAACGATTTCATTCAAGAAGCCAAAGGAATTGATTCTTTGAAAAAATTGTCGGAAGAAAGAGACATTCGATTGTACAAAAAGAAAGACGAAATTTTCAGAGAAGGAAATTATCCGAAAGGAATTTATTTCATTCATAAAGGAAAAGTAAAATCTTACCAAACGAATGAATTGGGGAAAGAATTGATCACCGAATTGCACAATGAAGGCGACTTTTTTGGATTTATTTCCCTGTTGAAAGACGAAAAATACAACAGTTCAGCCACCGCTTTGGAAGATTCTGAAATTTACATGATTCCAAAAGAAGACTTTTTTGCGCTGATTTATAAAAACGCGGAAGTTTCCAAAAAATTCATTGAAATCCTTTCCGACAATTTGATTGAAAAAGAAAAGCAATTGGTCAAATTGGCTTACAATTCTGTGCGAAAAAGAGTCGCGGAAGCTTTGGTAAATCTTTCAGACAAATACAAAAAAGAAGACGAAACCACTTTCAGCATGAATGTTTCGAGAGAAGATTTAGCGAATTTGGTTGGAACAGCGACAGAAACCGTGATTCGAACATTAAGCGATTTCAAAGAGGAAAAATATATTGAAGTTTCAGGCGGAAAAATCACCATTTTGAATTACGAAAAATTGGCTGGATTGAAGAATTAATCCAAGTTTGGACAGTTTTAAGTCAACATTCATCTAACACCAAAACCTTATGAAATACTTTCTTGTATTTGCGCTTATTTTGATTTGTTTGACTGCCAACAATAGTTTTGCTCAATCAAATTCAACAGAGAACAAACCTTTTGTAATTGGTGAAATTCGAGAAATAAATTCGACGATTTTAGGCGAAAAACGCATTTTAAATGTGCATTTACCCGCGCAATACGATTCTTCCAAAAGTTATCCTGTCATCTATTTGTTGGACGGTTCTGCACAAGAAGATTTTCTGCACATTGTTGGTTTGGCGCAATTTTTCAACATGCAATACACGATGCCAGAAATGATAATCGTTGGCATTGCAAACGTAGATCGCAAACGAGATTTTACTTTCCCAACAACCAACGCTGATTTGAAAAAAGAATTTCCAACTACGGGCGGTTCTGAGAAATTTATTCAATTTATCGAAAAAGAATTGCAACCTTTTATCACCCAAAACTACAAAACCACGAAAGATAATTATTTGATTGGACAATCTTTGGGTGCACTTTTGGCTTCTGAAATCTTATTGAAAAAGCCAACACTTTTCAATCACTATTTGATTGTGAGCCCAAGTTTGTGGTGGGACGATGAATCGCTTTTGAAATTAGCAGAAAACACCATTTCTAAAACAGATTACACCAATGTTTACGTGTATCTCGCCGTTGGATCCGACGAACCAAAAATCATGGTGAAAGATGCCAATTCGTTTTACAAGGCTTTGATCAAATCAAATTCTAAGGATTTCACCGTGAATTTCATGAAACTAGACAAAGAAAACCACGCGACAGTTTTGCACCAAGCGATCAATGAAGCGTTTCGATTGATGTTTCCGCTTGCTGAGAAATAAAATTTTCGGACATTTGTAATTGATACACAAATGTCAAACACATACTACTGAAATTCAAAAAATTAAAGAAATGAAATACTACTTTATTTTACTGTTGATGGGCAGCGCGCTGTTTTCATTTCGATTGAAACCAAGCCTTCATTTGATTGCAAGCAAAACCACATTAGACGACACCACCAAAATCGACACCACCAATCTTGGAAATCCCATTTTGGGCTATCGTTTCATCATAGAAGGAGATTTTGATGGCGATGGAAAAAAAGAAAAATTAGTCGAACATTATTTCAGTAAAATCGACAACCAAGAATCGCCGAAATATTACGAAAAAATGCCCGAATACGGCTATTTTGTGACTTTGGTGACCGAAAAGAAACCATTTTCATTTGCGCTTTCTGACAATCCAAAGATTGACACCTTGGTTTTTTCCGACAATCCGCAACTGCTTGGTTTGGCATTTATGAAAAATGAAGGCGACTTAAACGGCGATGGAACGGATGAAATTTCATTCGTTGTGAATTGGGCAGATTGGTCGAATTTAAATACCTGGCAGATTTACACCTACCAAGACAAAAAGTGGAAATCCATTTATTCATTCCCGATTTGGGATTGGCAATTGCCCAATTTACCAGAATCTTTCAACCAATACGGTTTGTTTGGCACCGAATCTAAAGGAACAATTCCTCATGATGATCCGATTGTCAAAGAACAAGAAGAAGAGCTAAAAAACTTCAAAGGTTTGGTTGAAAGAGTGAAAACGAAGGTTATCAAAGTCACTTACAGAACCGATGATGCGGAGGAAAAAGTGAAAAAAGTAAGATTGAAATAAGATGTTAACACTCAAATCAAACTGCGAAAATTGTCTGAAACCATTGCCGCACGACAGTGATGAAGCAATGATTTGTTCTTATGAATGTACTTTTTGTGCGGATTGCGTCGAAAACATACTGAATCAAAAATGTCCAAATTGTGGTGGAAATTTTGAAAAACGTCCTAAACGAATTAAATAAAAATATAACAATGGAAAATAAAATCCTCTTCAGCGAAAAGCAAAAATTCAACCAATGGTGGGTTTGGAGCTTTTTTGTCATCACCGCTGGACTCTTCCTCTACGGTTGCGTTCAACAACTCATCTACAAAATCCCTTTTGGCGACAACACCATGAGCGACAGCGGATTGATTTTTAGCACCATCGCCATTTCATCGATTTCAGCGCTGTTTTTTGTATTCAGATTGGAAACCAACATCACCGAAGAAGCCATTTCCCTGCGCTTTTTTCCCTTGCACTTGAAATACCGAAAATACCTGTGGACCGACATCGAAACCGCAGAAGTGCGGACGTACAAACCCATTTTAGAATATGGAGGATACGGAATCCGAGGTTTTGGCAACAATCGCGCTTTCAATATTGCAGGAAAAAAAGGTTTGCAACTCGTTTTCAAAGATGGTCGCAAATTGCTCATCGGCACCCAAAAAGCGGATCAACTCATTGAAATACTCAACAGCCAACCATTGAAAAAATAAAACCGTTATATTTGAAACTTAATATCTTAAACCATGACACGATTCGATAAACTTCTCCTTCTAATTTGTCTCATTTCAACCACCGCTTTTGGACAAAGCTACCGCTGGCTTGACAGCGCTTCAACATGGCATTACACCTATTCTGATGGATTTTCAGGTGGCTACCAGAAAAACACTTACGTCGGCGATACCACGATTTACGGCAAAAATTGTCAAATGATCAAACGTTTTCAGGAATCGAAATTGTACACCGGTCCTGATACTTACATATTTTCTGGCGAAGTGGCTTTGCCCAATTATTACACCTACAAAAGCAACGATTCTATTTTTGTTTCCGACAATGGCGCTTTCTATTTCGCGTTCAAACTCAATCCAAGCTTCGGCGAAATTTGGAATTTGGGCGAACACACCAATTTCATGACGAGTGAAATCGAAACGGCTTATGTGAAAGTGGACACCATCATTCCACACGATTACAACGGAATCCTATTGGACGATATTTACCTCATCGCTTGCCAAGCAGACGGAACGCCTATCGAAAATTCATTTCCCGCTCCTGACACGGTGGTTTTCTCAAAACTCGCTATGGTCAACGCAAAATTCGGATCTTTTGGCGGTTTCGAATCCTTCAGATATTCTTACGTAACTGGTATCATCGACGAAACACTTCCCGTTTACCTGCTTTGCTTCGAATCTGCTGATTTTGACTTTACCCTCATCAACCCAACGCAAAACACAGATTGCTACAACGGCATTTTCGCCAGCGTCTCAGAAAATGAACTCGAAAAATTTGCCGTGATGCCCAACCCAACGCAAAACGAAATCACCATTTCCAACCTCCCTCCCGCTGCCTGCTTGGTGCTCTACGACCAACAAATGAAAAAAATCTCCGAGAAAAACAACGCCAACATCGAAGAAACCATTTCAATGAAACTATTGCAAAATGGTTTGTATTTCGTTCAGATTTTGAATGAAAACGGCGAAGTTGTTGGGATGGAGAAAGTGTTGAAGGTGGATTGAACTATATGTTTAATTTTTAATTGTTTAGGGGGGGGTTGTATTGATTGATTAAAAATCAGTTGGTTTTTGGGGATTTTTTGGAATTTAATAGTTAGATTTGGTTTTTAGAGGGTTGGATGATGAACGAGAGGAAATTTTAACGGAAATACTTTTTATGTGATATTAAAAAAAAGAATCATTCGTTTTGAAACGTTTTTTACACTGATAATGAAATTTTTAACCCCGTAAATTTTAATAAATATAGGCGCACCTCTGAGTAGTAGCGAAGCTAATTGCGTAAATCCCAATGTCATGCCCAACTTTAAAAACGACAGAATATGCTAATCGACGAAATACTTTCAAGATTTGTAGGTTATGGACCTCGAAGTTATTATTCATTTGAGACTTTCATTTTGAACTTACTCAAACACCATCTTGAACAACAACAAAAAGTCCTGACTATAACTGACAATTTCAAAACACCTGGAGACGCAGTTGCCGAAGATGGTTTTGACGACATTGTTGGTAAGACAATTGTTGAAGTTAAATTAAATCTTGATAGAACGCCACCCAGAATTTTTGTTGAACAGTTTTTTAGCAGACTTAACAGAAAAGAAATTATCCCTGACTTTAAGAATATTCTAATTATAAACGGTAGACCTATTTCCGAAAAAACAAGGGATCGAATTCTAACAGAGTTAAATTTAGCAACACCCCAATTCAGGATAATACTTTGGGGACCCGAAGAGTTAAATAAAATTGTAGCTAAACACAGAAAAGTAGCGAACAAAATAGCAAATAATTTATTCGCATTAAGACTTGAAAATGTAGTAAGTCGTGAAGCCCGAAATTGGGAAGAAGAAAGAGAAGAAAGAATTGAAATTTTGATTGAAGCCTATAAAAAAAGGCAGTTTGCAGCATTTCTTGGTGCAGGTGTTTCAAGTAGTGCCGGAATGCCTGATTGGAATACTCTTCTAAATTCACTTTTTGTATCATATCTAGCTAAAGAGTTTAAAAATTCAGAAACGATAAATGATGACGATATAAAACAAATTGTCTATAGACTAAACGATGTTGATGAGCCGTCTGCATTAATGGCGGCAAGGTATTTAAGAAAAGGACTGACAAAAGAACAATCAGAAGACCAAACATTTATAAATACAATCTCAGACAACCTTTATAAGCTAAGGGACACAAAAAAAGATATTAGTTCCAAGCTAATTAAGTCCATTTCAAATCTTTGTATGCCAACTCAGACAGGTGCTAGGGTTAAATCTGTTGTTACTTACAATTTCGATGATTTATTAGAAAGAGAATTGGAAACGAAGTCAATTCGACATCATAGTATTTACAAGGAAAATGAACTTTCTGACCCAGATGAACTTCCTGTTTATCACGTTCACGGATTTTTACCAGAAATCAAATCAAAATATTCTGGTTTAGAGAAAAGCACTTTAGTATTCTCAGAAGAAGGTTATCATCAAATATATTCGGACGCTTATCATTGGTCTAACTTAGTTCAACTTTACAACTTAAGAGAAAACAGTTGTTTAATGATTGGACTTTCTATGACAGACCCAAATCTCCGCAGGTTACTTGAAATTTCAGCAAGAAATAGTGAGCAACCAAGGCATTTTGCATTTATGAAAAGACTGACGATTGATGAGTTTTGTTATGAGAAAGAAAAGAAAGGAACTGAAAAAAAACAGATTATTGACAATATAAAAGCCGCTGAACAATTCCTTAATGGACATCATAAACTAAATGAAGAACTGATGAAAGAACTTGGTGTTTCCATTATTTGGTATACATCATATGACGAAATTCCAGCAATCTTGACCAAAGTAAATAATGAATAGAAAAGCTGGCATAACAGCACTGACACTAAAAGACCAACGCTACCTGATAATATAAAACTGACTTATGAATAAAGAAATAACTTATAAAGGGACAAGGTGGTATAAATGTGACTTGCATTTACATACTACGGCAAGTTTATGTTTTCAGGACAGAAATGTAACACCTGAACAATGGGTGAAAAGAGCAATCGAACAAGGACTAAACTGCGTTGCAGTAACTGACCATAACACTGGAATTTCTGTTGACGAGATAAAGGAAGCAGCAGAAGGAACTGGATTAACTGTTTTTCCTGGAGTTGAAATTACTTGTGACCCTTCCAAAGTTCATTTATTAATAATATTTAACGTAAGTAAAACATCGGCTGACGTTCGAGATTTCTTGGTTAGAGCTGACATTCGTGCAGATGATTTCGGAAAACAAGAAGCTGCCACAAGTAAGAGTATTTTTGACATTGCTGAATTAGCCAAAACAGACGGTGCAATTGTAATACCTGCACATATAGACGAATACAATGGACTTGGCTCAATAAGTGTAGGGAATTTAAAAAAATTCTATACAGAATGCGATATAAACGCAGTTCAGGTTGTTCATAAAGAATTCCTTAATAGCACTCTTCAAACAACCGGGAATACAGAATTAAAGGCTGTCTTAAATGATTATTACAACAATCCCAATCCTGCTATTGATGATGCAACGGTAAAGAACTGGTTTACACCAGTTAAATATGCTTTAGAAAATCATTTAGCCGTTCTAACATTTTCAGACAATCCACACGAACCCAAAAACTCTAAACACGGTCATTGGGGTATTGGTAGTCACTTCACTTGGATAAAAATGGATGAAACTCCATCTCTAGAAGGATTAAGACAAGCATTTCTTTTACCTGAATATCGTATCAGAAATGAATTTGATTGCCCTTCTATTCCATACACAAAACCAGACCTTTGGATAAAATCAATTTCAATATCTAACACGACAATTACGGATGTTGCTTCACCTTTAAAGATTGATTTTAGTCCACAATTAAACACATTAATCGGTGGAAGAGGAAGTGGCAAGTCAAGTGTATTAAGATTTATTCGTGGGGTATTTAATCGAACAGCAGACATAGGTGATTTAAATGAAATTTTTAATGACCACAACGAATTCTATAAAAGGGAAACAGGAAGACCTAAAAAAGGTGTATTAACAGATGCAACAATAATAGAAATAGAGTTTATAAGAAATGAAGTTCTGCATAAAATTATTGCTTCTAATATTAGTAACTCTGGCTCTCAATCCATTCAAATAGAAAAATTGAATGAAACTGGCAATTGGGAAAATGTATTAGACGAAAGCTACATTGATTTTTTTGAGTTTGAACATTACTCCCAAAAACAGATATATGAAATTGCACAAGAACCAAATGCATTAAGAGAACGAATTGATAAAGCTATTACTGGACTTGATAGAACTAAGTCAGATAGAGACCATTTAAGAAGTCTATTTTTAGAAAAATCGGCAGCAATCAGAACTGTAGATGTTTTATTGGCTGGAAAAGGAAAGATTGAAACGAGGATAAAAGACCTTGAATTAAACATTAAAAAATTACAGCAAAGTGGTATTGCGGACTTGTTAACGGCAAAAGAAAAGTTCTCAAACGAAAACAAATTAATAAATGCCTTTCAAGGAGTAATTGAAGCTAAAGAAAACCAACTTGATGAATTAGCTCAAAACATTAGTATTTCAGATATTGACTTTTCAAGTTTCGATGAAACACATAGTGAATTATTAAAACAATACACTAAAAATGTAACAGATGGTTTTGAACAGATTAAGTCTGAATTACTAAAACTTAAAGAGCAATTAAGTCAACTTAAAGTTAATTTTGAAACATCTGTAAATGGCTCTAATTGGAAAGAAGCCTTAAATCAAAACACAATTGACTTCAATCTTAAAAAAGAAGAACTTGAAAATGAGGGAATTGATGCGATTTCCAGTTATGAGAGTTTTACAATAGAAAAGATTGCACTTGAAAAAGAGTTAGAAGAAATAAATGCCAAAGCATTCACAAGAGAAGCTGACAAAATTGAACGAGAAAGGCTTCAAAATGAATATTTACGTCTTAGTAAGGAAATAACGAACAAAAGGCGAGAATTTGTTCAAAACATTGTCACAGGCGATAAGGTCAAGGTTAATATTAAACAATTTAGAAATCAATCTGACTATGAAACACGTTTGAGAAGACTTATTCAAAGAGAAAATAGTACTTTTCAAAGTGACATAGATGCCTTAATTGGAATTTGTTTTAGTGGAAATGTTGAGCAGAAAATCAAGGAAGTTAGAGGAGTATTTACGAGAATTAGAGCAAATGACGATGTAAATACAATTGTTTCAGGTCATTTTGTGAATTTAGTTAAATCACTAAATGATGCACAAATTGATGAGATTGAATTGATGCTTCCTGAAGACGAAATAGAAGTTCAATATAAACCAACACCTGCAGCAGCATTTAAGTCACTTTCAACAGCATCAGCAGGGCAAAAAACAACCGCTATTTTGACCTTTATTCTATCGTATGGAAAACTCCCTTTAATCCTTGACCAACCTGAAGATGACCTAGACAACCGATTGGTTTATGAATTAATTGTTGACAGACTGAAACAGGCTAAAGAAAAGAGACAACTAATTGTAGTAACTCACAATGCCAATGTTCCTGTTAATGGAGACGCTGAATACATCATTTCAATGGATACAGAAAGCAAAGCTTTAAAAGTTTTGCATACTGGTACAGTTGAACAAATTTCAATAAAGAAGGAAATATGTGATGTTATGGAGGGAGGAGAAATTGCATTTGAAATGAGGTCTAAACGTTATAAATTAATCAAGTAATACAGCGAGCCAACACACAAATACAGACACGAAATGATACTGAACAAACACGATAGAAAAGAAGGGCGAACTGTTAACAGCGGTTTTGCAAAAAAGCGGGTTCAGTGGTTAATTTAACATTCTGCCTCGCATCAAATTTTGTGTTATGCTGACAGTTTATTCCTCCGAAATCCCTCACTAGCGCAAAGCGGCAAAACGTTAAGCAATTAATCGCTTATCTCAAAAGCGTTGAATAATAACATATTGCAAAAACAACAATATTTCTTCACTTAACAGTCCAAAACATGGAAAATTATAAGCAAATATCTCAGCAAGATTTTATGCGCTTTTTTCGCGATACAGAAAAATTAAACGAACTAACACCAGACGATAGAATTGAAATTTTTAGAACCATTTTATTGGGAAGTTCTGATTTTTCTAAAGATTTAATTGATGAGATTTTAGTAGATTATGCTGTTGATCATCTTGAAGTATTGGAAATAAGTAATGGCAAAAAGTAATAATTGGAGCATAGTAGAGACAATAGTTTCATTTAATGTGTTTTTAAATTATCATTATCAACCATTTTTAAAAAATGAAGCACCCATTAGGAATTTTATACTTTTACGAAATCGCAATCCTCATATAGGTACAAAACGCTTCACAACACTTTCAAGTAATGAGATTTATATTTCTTTTATTGTTCATAAGCTATTCACCATTCATATATTCTCAATCAATATATAAAAATTGGTATTCAGAAGAACTTAAAACTTCAATGGAATTTAAAAAGGATAGTTTATCAACAATCTATGGTGTTGAATATGCAAAAGTTAAATTCAAAAACGATAGCACGATTAAAATAATCCATTACCTCACTCCTACTGGCTTTCGAAAACGAAGACAAATTTATTTGTATAAAATAATTAAGTTGACAGAATCAGAACTTCAAATCATTCAAATATCAAAAAAAAGTAATTGGCTGGAATTACCAATGAATGATGTAATTAGAATGAAAGTTAAAACAACTTAAAAAATGAAGAAAGCTACCTTTTTTTTAAAGAAATAGGTAGCAATTTTATCCTTACATTCACAAGTCTAACACTCATTTCCAAAGGCATTTACAAACTCTAAAAGTTATTCGATTGAAACACAAAAAAGCATCATGCGACTGAAATCGAAAAAGTCACCAATCGAAAAAGAATCTACATCAATAAACTCCATCTAGCGAACAATTACCCCCTTTTCTTGGTTAATGTCATATAGCAGAAAGAAACGACACGCTCTAAAGTAAAGCGCCGCATTCATTTCTGCATCAAAAGCAAAGTACCATGGAAACATTCAAGCAAAAAGCATTGAGATTTATGTACCCGATGATTCGTAAAATGGGTCAGTCGAGTAAGAATGGCGTGGTGGTGAAAAACATCAAAAACGCTGCCCCAAAAACGTCTTTTTATTCGCTTCGTGCGGTTTTAAATAACAATCAAGAAATTGATTTCAACTCATTTGCAGGAAAGAAAGTATTGTTGGTCAACACGGCCTCCAACTGTGGCTATACAGGTCAATATGCAGAATTGCAATCACTCCACGAAAAGTTGGGAGATCAATTAGTTATCATCGGGTTTCCTGCCAACGATTTTGCGTCGCAAGAAAAAGGCAACGATGCTGAAATTGCAGAATTTTGTCAGGTAAATTACGGTGTTAATTTTCCGATTGCAAAAAAAGGCGTTGTCGTTAAAAATGCTGAGCAACAAGCAGTTTACCAATGGCTCACCGACAGCAAAGAAAACGGCTGGAACAATCACCAACCGGATTGGAATTTCGGAAAATACTTGGTCAACGAAGAGGGAAAATTGATAGGCTATTTTGGTCCTTCGATTTCGCCACTTGATGGTGATTTTTTGAAGGTGGTTAAGAAGTGAAATTTGGATATACAAATTTGAATAACTATTTATTTTTCAATATTTTGCAACTTCAAACTTTTCAATTCAATTTGATTCTTTCAAGCAAAAAGACGAACAAAAACGTTACTTGAAAAATATGATTTTGTACATTTGATAAAAAAGAAGCAAAATGAGAATAGTTCAATTAAATATACCTGATAGTGTAGAATTAAAAGATTGCGATTTTTCTATGATCATCGCTTCAAAACTATACCAAGATGCTACTTTATCTGCTGGACAAGCTGCTGAAGTTGCAGGTCTTTCCAAGAGAACTTTCCTAGAAATTTTGGGAAGATATGACGTTTCAGTATTTAGTAGTTCAGTGGAAGACTTACACTCAGATATCACAAATGCTTAGAATTGTATTCCCCTAATCCTTACACCCACAAGTCTCACACTCCCGTTGGATTTCATAGTTTTTCTGATAATTTCAAGTGATACCAAAGAAAGGCTTTTATGTACTCTAAAATCTTTGAAATTCTAAAATAAATAGTTAGCTTTGGTTTGAGATCGTTTGATTTACAATATAAGTTAAGATTTGAATAATGAATTTTGAAAAGTTAGTAGTCCATATTCAAGAAACCAATGCCTTTTTGCAGCAGAATGCAGTTAAAGCGGTAAACACGCACTTAACTTTGAGAAATTGGCTAACTGGTTTCTATATTTTAGAGTTTGAACAAAATGGTATAGATAGAGCGGCCTATGGTGCTAAATTACTAGAGAATATTGCCAAACACATAAACATTAAAGGACTTACAACACCCGAATTATCACGTTGCAGACAGTTTTACAAAACTTATCCGCAAATTCTTGGGTCACTGCCCCAAGAATTGAAAAATATGCTTCCTACACATTTTTTGATCGAAAATATCGAAAAACCAATTCTTGGGTCGGCAACCCAAGAATTACAAAGTACAGATTTAAAGCACATTTCAACTATTTTCCAAAATATTTCATACACTCATTTAGTTGAGTTAATCAAAATTGATGACAAGACCAAAAGACGTTTTTACGAATTACTGATTTTGAAAACACAACCAAGTGTGCGAGAACTTAAACGACAAATTGATACGCTCACTTATGAACGTGTTGGATTGGCAGGAAATCAGGAGACTTCATTTAACGAAGTAATCAATAAAATCCAACCGCAACATTCAATTGATTTAGTAAAGTCACATTACTTTTTTGAGTTTTTAAATGTAGGTCAGCCACATTTGATAGAAGAAACCGATTTGGAACAGGGACTTATCTCTCATTTGCAACAGTTTATAACAGAACTAGGGAACGGTTTTTGTTTTGAAGCACGACAAAAACGTATTTTAATTGGTGATGAATACTACTTCATAGATTTGGTTTTCTACCATCGTATTCTAAAGTGCCACGTTTTAGTAGAATTAAAAACAGAAAATGCAAAACACGAACACATCGGACAACTGAAAGCGTATTTGCAACATTATAAGAAAAAAGTTCAAGAAGAAAATGATAACCCGCCTGTTGGAATTTTACTTGTTACCAATCAAAACAAAACGTTGGTAGAATACGCAATTGCTGACAGTGATTTAGATATTTTTGTAAGCAAATACCAACTCCAATTGCCAGAAAAATCAAAGTTGGAAGCATTTATAAATAATGAATTAAGGAATTCGTAAAAAAGAAAACTGGCTCAAAACAAACGCGTGATACCTTTTTTATTATAGTCTCAAATCTCTTCGTCTTAATATTAGTGAATTCTCCCTAATCCTTACACCCACAAGTCTCACACTCCCCCTGCGTAGCAAATCCTTTCTCCGAACAACCACTATATGCCTTCAACTCGCACTCATTCGCAGCAGCATTGAAAAACCAGCGTTGAAAATACGCCTGACACATTTCATTTGTCGGAACAGTTTCTTTACAACGTGCGTCTGTAGAAGTGATTTTACAAGTTTTGTCGCAAGAAAATGCAACGAACGCCAAAGCAACAATGATTAATTTTTTCATCACGCGAGAATTTATTCATGGAACTAATTTATTAATAATTAAGCAAATCTCCCAATGCAGTTCTAACTTTTTCACTGTTGGTCAACAAAGCAGCTTCTAGTGTTGAATTCAATGGGATGGCTGGTGTGTCCACAGAGCCAACAATCGAAATCGGTGCGTCCAAGAATTTGAAATTGTCGCGTTGAATGCGTCCTGCCAAGCCCAAAGTGAAAGATGCTTCGGTTGATTCTTCGGTCACCAACATCACTTTTCCGTGCGTTTTCGCTACTTCGTTGATTTTGTCTGTGTCCAATGGATTCAAGGTGCGCAAATCTAAGATTTCCACTTTTCCTTCGAAAGATTTAGATGCTTCCAAAGTCCAATAAACGCCTCTTCCGTAGGTAATCACCACGCAAGATTCGCCTTTTTCAATCGCCGTTTGATCCGCTTCTTGCACCACGCGCGCTTTTCCAAAAGGAATCACGTAATCTTCATCCGGCTCAATCGACATCGCGCCTTCCGTTCCTGGGATTTTAGACCAATACAAGCCTTTGTGCTCCAACATCACCACTGGATTTGGATCGTAAAACGCAGCTTTCATCAAACCTTTCAAATCCGCACCATTCGACGGATAAGCGATTTTCACCCCGCGGATGTTCGTCAATACAGATTCTACACTCGAAGAGTGATACGGTCCACCAGAGCCATAAGCGCCAATCGGAACACGAACGATGCAACTCACCGGCCATTTGCCATTCGACAAATAATACGAGCGACTTACTTCGGTAAACAATTGATTCAATCCTGGCCAAATGTAATCCGCGAATTGAACTTCCACAATAGGTTTCAAACCAACTGCCGACATTCCAACAGTCGAACCAATGATAAATGCTTCTTGAATGGGCGTATTGAAAACACGGTTGTCACCAAAAGTTTGTGCCAAAGTCGCAGCTTCGCGAAAAACGCCTCCTAAACGGCCTCCAACATCTTGTCCGTACAACAACGCTTCTGGATGTTGGTGCATCAATTCACGCACCGCGAAAAGCGCACTGTCGACCATCACGGTTTTCTTTTTTCCTTGCGGTTCACGTTCGCCTTTTTCTTCTGTAATCGGCGTCGGCGCAAAAATAAAATCAGTCACCGAATCTGGCGATGGATCTTCTGAATTCAACGCTTTGTCGTAATCAGCATCCACCAAGGTTTTTACTTCGCTTTCAATAGTATTAATAACTGAATTGTCGATGTCTGATTCAGTCAACAATGCTTTCAATTTTGGATATGGATCTCTGCTTTCAGCTTCTTCCAAATCGTCTCTGTACCATTCTTTGCGCACGCCTGATGTGTGGTGTCCCAACAAAGGCACTTTCGCATGTACGATAAATGGTCGTCTTTCTTTTCGAATGATTTCAAAAACTTCTTGAATCGTTTGGTACGACAAATCGAAATCGCTTCCGTCAATCGTTCTCACTTCAATGCCGTTGAAACCTCTGGCATATTCGCTCATGTCTTGCGCACGCGTTTCCGCCGCACTGGCTGAAATGTCCCAGCCATTGTCTTGCACCAAATACAAAATCGGATATTGTTTCAAAGCCGCCATTTGCAATGCTTCAGAAACTTCGCCTTCCGTACAAGAAGCATCGCCCAACGAACAAACAACGACAGGATTCAAACCGCCGAAATCTTCCGCCAAACCTTGTTTTTCTTTGTACTGAATTCCCATCGCAACACCCGTTGTAGGAATCGCTTGCATCCCAGTCGCTGATGATTGATGTGGAATTTTTGGCATGTCATCTCTTTTCAAAGATGGATGCGAATAATAAGTTCTTCCTCCTGAAAAAGGATCGTCTTTTTTGGCGAAAACTTGCAGCATCAATTCATAAGGTTGCATGCCAATTCCCAACAAAATACTGTCATCACGGTAATAAGGCGCCACCCAATCTTGAGGCAACAATTGCAAACCAACCGCCAATTGAATTGCTTCGTGTCCGCGTGAAGTTGCGTGCACATATTTGGCAGTGATTTCTTTGTTTGCTTCGTATTTTTCAGCCAATGTTTTAGCCGTACACATCAAGCGAAAAGCCTTTAACAAGGTTTCTTTATCTGTTTTGATGTTACTCAATGTTGTACTGACACTTTTATTTTCCATAATTCAGGATGCAAAAATTTGGTTCAAATATACTGATTCTCGTATGAAGTTGGCAATGAAATTGCGTGATTATTTCCCTTTAAAAATCTCCAAAATGGGTTCGCCAGTGGTTGCATTTGGCTTTTGAAGATTCAAAATGTGCACCAAAGTCGCTGTAATGTCGGTGATATTGACTTTGCGAAAAACCTCTTGTTTGGGGATATTGGTTCCGTACCAAATCAAGGGCACGTGCGTATCATAATTGAAAGCAGATCCGTGACTTGTGCCTTTGTGCGCCTTTTCATCAGCAGAACCTGTTGGTAAGTAACCTGGTTCCATCAAGTACAAAACATCGCCACTTTCTTCGTAGCGAAAACCTCTTTTCACCATGTCTTTCCACTCATTGTCAACCGCTGAATTTTCCAATTCTTGTGCTGTAAAAACACGCTTTACGCCTGTCCAAGCGCGCACTTCATTTTTCACATATTCTTGTGCAACTGTTAAATCTATCTGCTTGTTTTGCATCAATTTTCGGTCAAAATAAATGTTATTGTTGTCGTGCGCCGAGATGAAATTCACGCCAAATTTGGTTTCGACTTTCTTTTTCAATGAATCCAATAAAGGCGTCGCAAATAAATATCCGCCAGGTAAATTTCTATCCGTCAAATATTGTGGAACTGGCACAACCGCATGGTCAGCCGTTAGAAACAACACAAAATTGTTTTTTCCCAATTTCTCTTCCAAGGATTTCACCAAACGTGCGATTTCTAAATCCAAGCGAATGTAAACGTCTTCGATTTCGATTGAATAAGGTCCAAAAGCGTGCCCTGCAATGTCTGGCGTTGAATAGCTGATGCACAAAAAGTCGGTATTCGATGTTTCGCCCAATTTTTCACTTGTCAAAGATTGAATCGCGAAATCTGTCAAAAAAGTATTGGCGAATGGCGTGACTGTGAAAAGATCGTATCCCGGTTTTTCGCCTTTCATTTGTTTCAAATCATAGGGAAAAGTCGGCGTTTTTTTGCCACCGATCAATTGCTCGTAAGGCGTATCGTCTGGTCCACTTTCGGTATATTGCGATATGTCGAAATGTGTGTTCCAAGTTTGTTGCATGTATGCATCGACCATTTTTTTGCCGTTGAAATCTACAATCCAACTTGGCAATTCTTTCTTGAAATAAGAACTCGTCAAAAATCCGCCTGTGGTGTAATCGTACCAATACGAACCGTCAGATAAATGTCCGCCCGGCAACACCGCGCTTCGGTCTTTGATCGACATGGAAATCACTTTCGAATTGGGATAAGTCAATTTCAATTGATCGGTAATTGTATTGGCTTTCAAGTTGTGCGGAGAACTTTTTCCACCCGCATAATTTGAACCAACAGGCGAAACAGTTGAATCAGCCACGCAATAAGTGTCTTTGTTCAAAGAACGCACAAACCAATCGTTCCCAACAATTCCGTGGTTGCTAGGCGTGGTTCCAGTATAAATCGATGCATGTCCAGGACCGGTGTAAGTCGGCACATAATTGTATTGCGTATTTCTGCAATGCGTCCCGTTTTTCATCAATTTGACAAAACCGTTTTTAGAAAATTTGGATTGATAGCGAAACAAATATTCGTAACACATTTGATCCACGACGATTCCAACCACCATTTTAGGTTTGGTTTGCGCGTGAAAGGTGTTTGAAAATGTGACGATTATAAGAAAAAAGAAAGATTTTAATCCCAGATTTTTAAAAACTTGCATGCTGAAAATTTTGATTACCCAAAGCTAAGATTTTTAAAGGGAATTGGTTTGAAAAAATTGGAATTATTGAAAAGTGTGAATGAATAAGCTGTTCGCAAAGTCAGATTGCCTTGCGGTTAACAACAAAATGTAAATTCTAATATTTTACCAGCGGATTTAAATTCTAAAAAATAAAATCTATACAATTTTACTTATATAAATTATTTTTGATAGGTCCAGAAATATCAAGTAATTCGTTCAATGCATTATTTGATTTTTCATATTTGGGAAAGCCTTCAGTATAAAAAGTTGAATCCACAATTGTTCCCGTATAATGATAAATTTTCCACCAACCTTCTTTATTACCGTTAACATACTTTCCTTGAATAGCTGGCTGACCGTCATCATCAGTAAATTCTGTTACAAAACCATTACCATTTTTCAAATGCCCAAATGACTTTTTTTTCCCTAGAGAATCCAATACAAAAGATACTTCCCAAAGCAAATCATTTTTCATAACAACTTTTGATTTCAGCTTTCCATTTGTGTAGTAGTTGGTAAAATAGTATAATGTATCACTACCCAGCGAATATACTTTATATTCCTGTTGAAGAGTTACACTATCGCCTGCATGAAATTCACTCCAATATTCCCTACCTTCGTATTCAAATACTTTTTTTTGATTGCAACTACATAGCATAAAAAGTGCTAAAATCAGAAACAATATTATTGTTTTCATAAGAATGCTACCTCATAATATACATCTTCCCAAACTCTTTCTTGAAATGGGAATCTGCGCCAGACTCGCGGTGTTTGATATCTTCTCCATTGATTTGTGTCAACACACGATAAAGATAAACGCCATTTGCCAGAGGATCGCCGAATTCATCGGTTCCGTTCCATGAAAATTCACTGATGTTTCGTCCAATGTGCATCGGACCGAATTCGTCTTCTGTTATTTCGCGCACCACTTTTCCGGTCACGGTCATTACTTGGATAATCATTTCATCAGGAACTTCTGAACCCGTTAGCGTGAACACAAATTTAGTGCTCGTACTGAATGGATTTGGATAATTCATCATATAAGTGATCGAAGATTCATGGATTACTTCGAAGGTAATTCTGTATTCTAAATCGCCAGAAAGATTGCCGCTTCGGTCAGAACCTTGAACAAGCAAAGTGTATTTTCCATCCAATTCAAACATCGCTGGATAAATGATTTTGAAACGTTTGTGTTGCGCTTCAGCAGGAATCCATTGCATGACCGTGTTTCCGTTTCCATCCACAAAAGGAATGCGTTTTTGAATGCCGTTTGGATCCGTCAAATAAATTCCGAAAAGCGTGGTATCGGAAATATCATTCATCACCAAATAAGGATTGTCGTCTTTCAAGGAAATCAGCAATTCACTTTCTGGACTCACAATGTCGCCATTCAAAATGTGGACGCCATCAAAGGTGACATCCAAAATCGGATTGACATCATCGCCATCTACATAGAACGGCACTTGCAACAAATTATTGAAATGAAATTGTTCCAATTGATCTGTCACCAGCGTTCCGTTGATGTATGGATTTACTTCCATCCAAAGCGAATTGATTCCGCCGTAACCAACAGTCGAGAATGTAATCGTATCACGAATGACGTCTGATGTTCTCAACGAATCTTGTCTTGCATAAGGAATGAAATGTTTGACACGATTGACGTCTTCAATCCAATAACTAATCAACAATGAATCCATTGGATATTCGCTGATATTTCGCACGTCAACCGCAAATTTCACTTCTTGACCTTCCAACAAAGTGTCCACATCTGGAATCCAAGTGTATTGCGTCGAACCGTCAATCGCAGCTTCCGGAAGCGGTTGATACAATACATGCCAACGATCAACTTGTGCTGGTGTCAAGGTTACAGAATCTTTGTACGAAGCACTCAATTTCAAATAAGGATAAAGCGTTGCATCAATGATGTTATTCAACTGAATGATTGAATCTTTGTGCGTAAAAGTAGTGTCGATGGACATCAAAACTGTTCCTTGTAAATCCATCGCATCAATAGTCAACACCGTTTTATCTTGCGTTGGATTTTCCTTTGGATCTTGTTTCCAATAAAGCGTTTCCCATTTCGCAGCAGGTCCGATAATCGTTGAATTTTCTTGTCCTCTGTCGTTGAATCCATCCAAAATAACAGTCAAATTAATTTTTTGATGGGAAGCGTCAGGCAAAGTCGCAACAACTTCTTGAACAGAACCTAAATCTCCTTTTTTGTAGAAGAAAATAAAAGCTTTGTCAGCACCTTGACCAATATTCACGGCACCTAAATCCTGAAAAGTTTGGGTCATTGTAGGTGTAATATCGTCCCAATATTGATATTGAGCGTTTACCGCTGTGTAAATCAAAATATAGTATCCATCAGGAACAGAATCCAAAATCATGTTTCGCAATGACTGCATTTGAGTTGGACTATTTTGTCGGAAAATGAAATATTTTTCAGGTCTTTTTCTACAAGAAACGCTACAACCATTGTTTTCATTTCCAAACTGATGGTTGTTGTTTACTTGCACACAATTACAAGATGGAGTAGTTGTTGGACAATTGCGCGTCGCCCAAGCTTCCAATGTTACAGGATCAAAAACAGCCACATGAATCGCTGGATAAGGCGTACACATGTTGTAATCTAGTAATTGGTTGTCAATCTCAAAGAAAGTTCCATTTTGTTGCGATGCACCAACCGCATGGTCGTAAACATCTACCGAAAGCACGCGCGGGATAGTATCAAATTGACGCGTTCTTGTTACTCTGTCATAAACCACATCGAAAAAGCTATTTTTCTTGAATTGGAAAAAATGATCTTGTCCCCAACCACGTTTACCGTTGATGTATTGGAAAGAACTTTCTCTCCAAAAAAGTACGCTGCTATCGACCGCAACACGCCAAAAATAAACCGTGCTGTCTTCGCAAACAAGCGGTGAACTTTGGTTCGAAGTTGCGTTCAGCCATTGAGAAGGATTGACTTCTTTCACACCTCCAAGACCAGAAATCATGGCGTATTTCTTGAATGGACTGTCAAATAAATCCGTGGTATCAATTTCAAATCGATAGGTATTGAACGCTGCAATTGGATTGATGGTGGAACCTTTCAATGTCACGCTGTCATCAGGAACAACGGCAAATTCATAAGGCACAACAGGCACAATCCCATCGATGTCGATGATTAGCGGTTTATTTTCGATTCTATTGTTTACATAATCTTCAAATTCTGCATGAATCGAAGGAATATCGACTTCTACGGTAAATTTGTTAATTCCAATTCCAATATTTGGTTGCAAAGGAACTTTGAATGAAAAAGTGTCTTTGTAAAATAAGTTTGGCAATAAGAAATTGTAAACAGAATCCACGTTACTTGGAAAAGTTCTCGTCACTTGCAATGCAAAAGTATCGGAAATCGCTTGTCCCAAGTTGGTCAAAATAACATGAACACCGATACTATCGTCCGTCAAATTGATGTCATTTGGAGTGAAATACAAAGATTGATCGTTGATGTCAATTTCAGGTTTTGCATGCCAATTGATTCTCAACATTGGATCTCCGTGCAAGGTCATTTGGGTACAAGTGGTTTCAGTATAAATATCTGTACCAAAACTTTGACGAACTTTGGTGATGGTGTTTTTCATTTGTTCGCCCAAATAACCACCATAGTTCTGCGTTGAAAACTGGCGATATAATTGATTTGAAAAACGATTCAAAGTAAATCCAAACCCAAGTCTCACACTTGAAATAAAAGCGATCGCTCCTTCTTCTGGCAACAATACGAAGCTTTCAGAAGTTGATTCGTAGTTTTGGAAAATATCACCTGTATAACAAGCATTTCCGATCACAATTGGATATTTCCCTTGGTTGTTCCAATTGGTTGGATCATCCACATTGATTTCAAATCCATCCACCGAAGCGTGACCAAAGAAATTCATCAATGAAACACCACTTTCGATTCGTGAACTCACATCTGCCACAGCCGTTGGATCTAAAGGATCACTGCTTGTTTTCATGTAAGTCGTCACATTTCCACCAAAGTTTGCTCCTTCAATGGTGTCTTTCATAGAATTCAAATAGCTTTGAAATTCCATTTGATCGCCTAAAGTGGTACCGCCTGAAAAATGCAATACTTGCTTCTGCCATTCTTTATTCGCAGCATTGTAAGTACTTTGTGGATCTTGATTGGCGTCGTATTCTTTTACTTTTTGTAAATATTCAGCCAACTGCGTTTCCGTTTGAACAGCAATTCTACCTGTTGGAATTTGTGGTTCCCATTCTCCAATACTCAAATTTGCAGTAATCAAAGCATCACTTGATGGATAACCGAATGAGGGAATTAAAGAATTGTTATATGAATTGACGCTTTTTCTTGTTCCTGCAACCAATCCATTAAAACTTTCATTCGCTTCACGAATTCCTTTTCCAACCAAAAACAAAGATTTTGGCTTCACTGTCGCGTGATCATAAAAATCCAGCGCAAAACGACGAACTCCAAGCACGTGTTTCTCGATTCCACCGCCGTATTGCATGTACAATTCGTTCACATTTGCAAGCACTACATTGTAATTTCCACCAGCAACTGAACTTCTGTAAGCCACATAATCATTCGTTGCATTTTGTAAATTTGGATGATAAACCATCAAAATGACATTCGTATCGTTCTCAAATTGACTGAAATCGGTAAATTTCCCTGAAGGCGTTACAAGCGTAAGTTGTGTAATTGAAGCAATCGTACTTTCATCTTGAATCACCACTTCTTGGTCGATTCCGATCGGTGCATTGCTGACTATCGTTTGCCAAATGCCAGAACCGTTATTGGAAAGTGCAGCCAATTTTGGAATTCCACCAAAAACCATCATGACTGGATTCACCAAGGTTGTGTTCGTGATGTCTAATCTTAATTTAAGTGCTGCTGTGTTGTTTTTAATCCAATAATGTCCTTTATTGGTATTGTTCAATGTTGTTTGTTTCGCATAAATCAACGACCAATAACTCAACGCCTGGTAATCAGTCGGATAATCTGTACTCGCGTTGATTTTCCATTTCACGACTGTATTTCCATTTCCCAACAAACTCACTGGAAAAACAGCGTTGATATTTTTCTGCTGATAACCTGTAAATTGCTCCGTATGAAGTAAATAATCATTTGGGCCAACTGTCCATGAAAAATCGTGGTTTGGTCCGCCGGGCGTAGTTGAATTGAATGCATTTGAGTTTGAAACCGAAATTCCATTAAATTTTGCTGCGGGTGCTCCTGCGTTGGTGTAAGGAGTCAGCGTTTGCATGTTAATCGGCAAGGTATAACCTGCGACACCGTTTACATGCCCACCAGACCAACCTTCGCCTGGCAAGAAAAATGAACTCGAAGCAGGTGTATTAGCGTCTTTCGACTCAATGTAAAAAGTATTGTACGATTGTTCCACTTTTGCCAACCAATATGGCGATGGCGTGTATGCCGCAAAATTGTTATCACTTTCAAAAGTGAATCTCAAATTGTTGGTTTGGTTGTTCCAAGTGAAGAAATAATTTATCGTATCGTTGTATAAACTGTAACTTGGATTCCCGATTGTATTTGGGTCAGCGTAAAGCGTTGAATCTAACCAGCCATCATTCTTTTTAGCATAAAAAAGGAAATAATCTCCTTGATCGAAAGATTGGTCATTTCCATCAACCACATAAATCGGCTGTTCTTTTTGTTGACCGAAAAGTTGCATATTTTTAGTCGAAAATGAAGTAACAGGCACTCCCGCATTGACCAAAGTATTGTAATCAATTTTGTAAATTCCTGTCTGAGCAACCTCAAAGCGGTAATAGGTTTGATTATATTCAATCCATTCATTCCCATAAGTTTGAGAAAATGAATTAAATGCAACAAAAAAAGTAAAAATAGAAAGTAAAAATTTTATCATATTTCCTTTTTGATTAAATCTTTGGTACTGTTGATTCTCAATCTCAATGAAATTACGTGTGAGTATAGCGCTACGGATTGGTCACCTAAATCAGTAAATGCGTAATCCAAGCTAAAATTCTTAACGTTTAATCCAATCCCGATGTTGGGTTGAATTGTGAGAGACTTTTTGTCATTGAAGTCTTTGATGTATTGCATATTTCCAACTCCAAATCGCAGATTGACATAGGTTTTGTAACCAAATTCAACGCCGATTGAAGGATCAACACTGATTGCGTTAGTTTGAATAATGGTGTTTCTTCGTCCGTCAGTTGTGATGGCTAAATCTACTTCTCCACCAACAAAAATTCCTTTTTTTCCGAGGTTATATTTGGCATGAGAACCGGCGATAAATCTTGGCAACGTAATTTCCAAACCATTTTGTGGAATGGCATTTCCGGTGTTGATGAAAACTTCTTTGGTTGCAGCATCAATGTTAAAAATCCACGCGTTGAAGGTGGAAGAAATGTCTCTTGCCATCAAACCAAATTTCCAATGTTCACCTTTTTTGTATTGCACTCCAGCGTCTAATCCAAAACCCCATGCTTTGGCAAAATCACCCACTTTTCGGTTGATTAATTTGAAATTTCCACCGACGCTCAAACCTTCCACTTTCAATTTTCGAGCGTATGAAAACAAAAATGCGTAATCCGCAGCGGTGAAAAGGCTGATTCTATCGTAATCAATTCCGCCAGTATTGTCAATTAATTGTGTGGTATTTGGAATATCATCCACCGCAAAACGAATGAATGAAAAACCAACTGAACTTTTGTCGTCCAAGGTTCTAGCAACACCAACATAATCGTATTTGGCAATTCCAGCGAAATATTCTGAGTGCATCGCACCGACTTCCCAACCTTTGTGAATACTAGTCAAACCAGCTGGATTCCAATATCCTGCATTTACATTGTCAGTTTTTGCAACCACTGCATTAGACATTCCCAACGCTTCGGCACCTACACCGATTTGCAAAAATTCATTCGAATATTTGGGAGCGACTTTGTCGTCTTGCGCGTGCAAAAACGAATTCATCAGCAGTACAGAAGTTGTTATTATACCCAGTTTTATGTTCATTTCATCTACTTTTGAGACTAATTAAAACCCATTTTTCTTAAAAAAATTGTGTTATTTGCAAAGTCTTTTCAAATCAAGCGTAAATTTACGGAATTGATTTAAAGAATTCAAACAAATTATTTTGGTTAATGTTCAAGTTGTTTAATATCCCCAATTTATTCACTGCAAGCAATATGCTTTGTGGTATTTTGGCCATTTTACTTTCGCTTTCGGGAAGGATAGATTTGGCACCTTTCCCCATATTTTTGGGCGCAATTTTCGACTTTTTCGATGGCTTTTTAGCGAGAATTCTGAAACAGCAAAGCGAATTGGGAAAACAATTGGATTCTCTCGCTGACATGATCACTTTTGGTTTGGCTCCGGGAATTTTCATGATGGTTTTGCTGATTTTTGTGCAAGAAGGTTCTATTTTTCACGAAAATGCCCATTTTGAATCACGAGTTATTTTTGATTGGTTGACCCAACTCGGTCAATTGAAAGTGCAAAATTTCCTTCCGCTAGTCGCTTTGTTTATTCCTTTCATGTCGATGTTCAGGTTAGCAAAATTCAATATAGATACCAGACAATCAGTTTCATTTATTGGATTACCAACGCCCGCAAACACCATCTTTTTCACTGCGTTTCCGTTGATTTTAGCGCAAGTACCAAATTCAAATACGACGCAATTAAACTTAATCTTGGCAGTATTTCAACCTGCGGTTTTGATTCCAATTATTGTGGTGATGTCATTGTTTTTAGTCGCTGAAATTCCACTATTTGCCATGAAATTCAAACAATTTGGATGGAAAGGAAACGAAATTAGATACACATTCTTAATAACTTGTTTATTATTAATTCCCTTTTTATTGGTTTGGTCTATTCCTATTATTGTACTTTTGTACATCGTTTTATCGGTAATCGAAAATGTATTTTTAAAAAAGAAGGAAAATGAAATTCAAAGCTGAAATTGATGTAATGCCATTAGATGCATTGTTAGACCCTCAGGGAAAAGCAGTTACAAACAGTATGAAAAATATCGGTTTGTCCGAAATCAGCGGAGTACGCGTTGGTCGTCACATGCGCCTTTTTGTTGAAGCAGATTCTAAAGCCGACGCAGAAGCGAAAGTGGAAACAGCTTGTAAGAAATTGTTAGCCAACCAAATCATGGAAAGTTACACTTTCAGTTTAGTAGAAGCATAAGCGAAATTCGCTCTAAATATTCAAAAGTCGTTCATTTGTGAGCGACTTTTTTTTGTTTCAATCAATTTATTGACTTTAAATTTCCACTAACTTCGTTTCAAATTAACAACTCATGCAAATTTCTCCCGCCAATTTCATCGGATTTTCAACCTCATCGAAAGGTCAAAAAACTTTCAAATCGTTTAATCCAATATTAAATCAAGAAATAGAACATTTGTTTTTTGAAGCCACTCAGGATGAAATCGATGCAACCATGCAACTGGCGAAAAAAGCATTTCCTATTTTGGCACAAACAACAGGGAAATCTCGTGCTGTTTTTTTTCGAGAAATTGCATTTTTGTTAGAAAAAAACCGCGCAGCATTGATTCATCAATATTCGTTAGAATGTGGACTCAACGCCGAAAGAGGAAACGTTGAATTGAACCGCACGATTTGGCAATTGGAAACTTTTGCTCGAACGATTGAAAACGATCATTGGGATTTATTGCAACAAGACGAAGCAGATTTAGCGCGGCTTCCCAATCCAAAACCTGCATTTCGAAAAATGGCTTTTCCGCTTGGACCGGTCGTTGTGTTTGGAGCGAGTAACTTTCCTTTTGCTTATTCTACCGTTGGCGGAGACACTGCTTCTGCCCTAGCCGCTGGTTGTCCCGTGATTGTAAAATCACATCCGATGCACGCTGGAACGAGCAATTTGGTGGCACAATTAGTCATCGAAGCTGCAGAAAAAACGGGAATGCCTGATGGCACATTTTCTCATTTGAATGCGGTAGATTTTGAAGTCGGAACACAATTGGTCTTGCATCCAAACACCAAAGCAGTTGGTTTCACGGGCAGTTTCTCGGGTGGAATGGCATTACAGAAATTAGCACAACAACGCGATGAACCGATTCCCGTTTTTGCTGAAATGGGCAGTTTGAATCCGATTGTAATTCTTCCCGAAGCGATGCAACAAGACGGCGAAAAAATCGCACTTCAAATTACAAATTCAATCACCCAAAGCGCAGGACAATTTTGCACCAAACCAGGTTTGCTTTTTGTACTAAAAAATAATCAGCTGGACAATTTTCTAAATGAATTGAAAACGAATTTTGCTGCGGTTGAACCACAATGTATGTTGCATCCCAACATTTGGAAAAGATACAATCAAGGACGAGAGACCATTTCATCCCAAGAAAATGTGGAAACATGGATTGAAGTGAAAACGGAAAAACCAAAGTTCGGCACGCCACAAATTTCCCAAACCGACGGAAAAACATTCCAACAAAATCAAAAGCTGCAAGAAGAAGTTTTCGGTCCGCATAGTTTGCTAATTGTTTGCGAGGACATTTCAGAACTGCAATCTTGCATTCAATCACTTTCAGGACAATTGACCGCTTCTATTTTTACATCCGCTGAAGAAATGAAAAGCCATTCCAATATCCTTTTTGACCTCCAACAAATTGCAGGAAGAATCATTTTAAACGGCGTGCCAACAGGCGTTGAAGTTTGTGATTCGATGCACCACGGAGGACCATTTCCAGCGACAACTGATTCAAGATTTACTGCAGTTGGAAAAGATGCGATTTGGAGATTTTTGCGCCCGATTTCGTTTCAAAACTTTAAGTAATTCAATGCCAAAAATTCTTAATTCTAAGAGATTACAACACAGAATCATTTTATAGTTGAACAGAAATTTGTTACTTTGAAACAGATTAAATTCGGATAGATTCTAAAATCGTCAAAAATTTTATCTTTGTAACTTAAAAATTTGTAAAATGTCTGAAATTCAAGAAACCCCGAAGAGTAAAAACGGATTATTTATTACGTTGATTGCCGCACTGGCTGTAGTAATCGGAATTATGGGATACAAAATGTCTAACACCAATAAAGCGCTAGACGACTGTGAAAAATCTAACAAAACGTTGGAAGAAGACATGGCTGGATTGAGCGACATGATGTCCGGTTATGCTGGAAATATGTCGAACGATTTGAAAGCAGATTTCAGAAACATGTTGAAAACATACGACCAATTGAAAGCGAAAGATGCGTCTCAAGCGGACAGTATCAATTTACAAAAAGCGAAAATTCAAGGATTGTTGGATCAATTGAATAGCAACAAAAAATTCAGCGCGCGCCAATTGTACAACATGCGCAAGGAAAACGAAACATTGCGTAACATCATGAAAGGTTATGTGAAACAAATCGACTCTTTGTTTACCTTGACTACGCAGTTAAACGCTGATTTGGAAACAAGAACAAGCGAATTGAACGAAACTTCTACGCAAAGAGACGAATACAAAACGCAAGCGGAAGTTGCTTCTGAGAAAGTGAAAAAAGGTTCTAAATTGCAAGCATACGGTTTCAAATCAACAGGTTTGAGAATGAAATTAAATTCAACGACAGAAGAAACCAACAAAGCGAAAAATACGACGATGGTAAAATCAAGCTTTACGATTGGAGAAAATACGATTGCAAACGCAGGTAGAAAATACGTTTACATGCAAATCATCAGTCCTGACGGAAGAACATTGCAATCAAAATCAAGTAACACGGTTCAAACAGACAATGGATCGATTGCTTATTCTGACAAAAAAGAAATTGATTACAACAATCAAAGTATTGACATGGCGATATTCTATAGCCAAGAAAGTCAAGAATTTACAAAAGGAACATACAAAGTAAAAATCTACTGCGACGGTCAATTGATTGGAACAGATAGTTTCACTTTGAAATAAATAAAATAAGTTTAATGGAAAATCGGAGCGCTCAAAGTGTTCCGATTTTTTTTGTCGTATAATTAGTTCCTTTTGCTTGATCAAAACGAACCCAAAAATCAAGGCTGAGTCATCAAGTTAAAGCGCAATTTTTTGCCCGTATTCAATTTTTTGTTCCATGCGCTTTATTTTCAAAGCTTCTGAAAATGTGATTTTGTCGGTGATCTACTACGCTGACACTACGTAGCTTCCTCCAAAAGTCTACATTTTCATTGCACTTTGAAAAACCTTTCTTCCAAGGCCAAAAATCTAAAACGTTCAATTTGAGACACGTTGAATTGAAATTATTTTAAACAATTTGATTTCTTGTCATTTAAAAGAATAAAATGTTTTTTTCAAGCGATAGTACTCTGATAATTAACTAATTTTGAACCAACAATTCTAATAAAAATGTGGATTTTTAGATTCAATCGCAATATCAAGAACTTCTTTCGCTTACTGACGATTTTGAACATCATTATCAGTCACACTTTGCGCAATTGGTTTTATTCTGGTCCTTTCAGAAAAATATTTGATCCGAAAGGAAAAAAGCGTGTTTCGCGTGCTGAAAGATTTAGATTGATTGTCGAAGATTTGGGTCCAACGTTCATCAAATTTGGACAGATTTTGGCCGATAGACCAGATTTGGTTTCGGAGAATTTGCGCATCGAATTGAAGAAATTGCAATCTTCTGCCCGACCTTTCGACGATGAAGAAGCGATTTCAATCATCGAAACTGAATTGGGAAATGATGTCAACAATGTTTTTTCTTACATTGACCGCAAACACATAGCTTCTGCTTCTATCGCCCAGGTTTTTCGTGCGACATTGGTGAATGGAGAAAAAGTGATTTTGAAAGTGCAGCGCCCTGGAATCAAGCGCAAAATCGAATTGGATTTGAAATTGATGCAAATTTTCGCGCAACGCATCCACAAAGCGTATCCAGAATTAAGCAGTTTCAATTTGGTGAGTTTCATCGACACTTTCGGTGACATTTTACTCAAAGAATTGGATTTTACGCATGAAATGTCGAACATGCTGCGATTCACGCACATTTTCAAGGAAGACGAAAGGTGCCACATTCCACGCGTTTACAGCAGGTATTGTACGCCTCGATTGTTGGTGATGGAATACATTGAAGGTTACAATCCAAGCAATATTGAATTGCTGAGAGAAAAAGGATTTTCGACCCAAACCATCGCTGAAAACGGTGTGAATATTGTGTTGACTATGATTTTACGCCATGGTTTCTTCCACGCAGATCCGCATCCGGGAAATATTTTCATTCGTGGCAACAACCAAGTCGTTTTAATCGACCACGGAATGTGTGGCACGTTGAAACCAAAACAAATCAACGGGTTGGTGAACTTTTTACTCGGCTTTTCAGACCAAAATCCCATCAAAATAACAAAAGCTTTGTTGCTTCTGACAGAAACCAAAAGTTTTCAGAATTACGAAGACATGGAGTTTGAGATTGACGAATTGATCAAAACTTACAGTTATTTAGACTACAACCAAATTGACATTTCCGGCTTGTTTTCAGATACTTTCAAAGTATTGATGAAATATGGCATTGTGATTCCTGCGAATTTGTACATGTTGCTCAAAACTTTGGTGACGATTCAAAACTTAGCGGAAGAATTGGAAGCCAAAATTTCCTTGCCAGAAATGATTAGACCTTTTGCGAAGGAAAAAATCATGGAAAGATTCAGCTGGGAGTCTATTAAAGGAAAAGTGGTGAATTCGGTGGAAGACTATTTGTATTTGGTAGAACATTTGCCACGCGACATTCGTGAAATCGTGACCAATTTCAAAAACGATGGTTTGAAACACACCTTGAAATTGGGCGATGATTCCATCAGCAACAAGCAAATCCGCGCGCACATCAACCGTTTGGGCGTAATCTTGTTGATAGGATTTATGTTGGTTTGCTCAACGCTTTTGATGATTTACAGCAAACCGACAGATTTTTCAAGAGATTTCTTTTATTTCTCGGTGATTATTGCGGGATTTGTGTTGGTTAGAGCGGTGTTGAAATCGAAGTGAAAAAATCCTATGTACAGCCAAATGTATGTTCTAGCATGTAGTTTTGGGTTAGGATAGAGAAAATTATTCTATTCGCTCAACTCTTTATTTGACACATTAGACTTAAAAAGTGGTTTTCCCTTCAGCGCTTTAGCCAAGGTGAAAATTGCTAAAAAAGCGTATAAAACGGCCAAAACGATGGTTGCTTTGGTGTTTTTAAGCACGTAAAATGAGAGAAGTGGCAAAACTTGCATGGCGTGCATTCCAATGAAATGCGCAATGCGTGGATCTCCGTATTTGGTGCTCCAATTCAAAATAGGAATTCCGCTACCGCCGTCTGCTCCGCCAATGGTATGCGTTAATTTGGAACCCATCACAAAACCTTCAAAGGAAAAAATGACGAAAATGATTAATCCCAAGCGAATCGACCAAAGGTAATGATTCGGTAAAGTCGGAAAATCGTTGGTAAAAAAGAGCAATGCCACATAGGCCGTGTAAAGTGTCACCAAAGTAGCAGCAATCGCCATCATCGAGTACAAAAATGAATACATCGGCGTACTCAAATTGAAATGCGACAACTGTCCTCTCGAAGCCTGAATGGCGATGTACACAATCTCAAATCCCAACAGAATAATCGTTGACCAGTTGAATAATTGGATATTAAAATTAGGCAAATAAGCACAAAACCAAGCCATCGTCCAAGCAAAAAGAAAGGTCGAAAATGCAAATTTGAATGGTTTATACCAAGCGCTGACATTGTAAACTTGTGTATTTGAAATCTTAGTTAAAATCAAAAAAAAGAGGGCAAAAACGAGACAGAGTAAGCCGTAATAAAACAGCGTTTCATTTTTTGTTTTTAGACTTTGAAGGAAATAGAACATGATGGAAATTTGATTGGACTGTTGTTGTTCGATGAATGCAGTCGTTGTGTGTCTTTAACAAAAAAGTTGGGGGAATGTTTTGAGGGAAGATAAATTGGTTGCTTACCTTCTAACGATCCGTATGATAAACGTCAAGGTATTTTCGAAAGATTATTAATCATCGCATAGAGAATTCTTGACAATTCATCAGCACTATGAAGCAATTCTTGAAATTTTTGAGTTTCAAGTTCATTAGTATCATGAAGAATATCCAAGATAGAAACACATTCAAACACTGAACCCCTTGAAATCACAAAGAAGTTTCTTCGATCTGGTTTCGTAAAACGCCCTGAACCCTCTGCAATATTTAACGCTACGCTGAATGACGCACGAGTTAACTGGTCTTTTACAGTCCTATTCGGTTTTATCTCATCTAGCAGTTGATTGCAATTTAAATGAAACAATTTAGCCTTTTTATAGACTTCTAGTTTTTGAAATTCAAACATGTTTGGTTGTATTTTGATAATTGGTTATACTGAAGATAGTCAAAATTTTCAAAATACTGAAAAATTGGAATTGATATTTTCATGAAACAAACTGTGAAGACATCGTTAGACAGACAGAGAAAGTCAGACAGAGAATGAGAGAGAAAATCAGACGGAGAATGAGAGAGAGAATGAAGAGAAAGCCAGACAAAGAATGAAGAGAAATTGAATGCGAAACGTCATTTTCATTCTGTTTCTTAAAGTGATTTAAATTTTTACGTAAAGTAAATCAAAGATGAAATCGAAAAGAAAATACTTAGAGTGAGAGCGAGAAACTGAATGAAGAAAAACAAAACGAGAAACGTCATTTTCATTCTGTTTCCTAAAATAAATTCTAAATTTTCAGCAAATTAAAACCAAAAAATGAAATCGAAAAGAAAATACTTAGAGCGAGAAACTGAATGAAGAAAAACAAAACGAGAAACGTCATTTTCATTCTGTTTCTCATTCTGTTTTTGTACTCGGAGCGGGACTTGAACCCGCACGCCCATACAGGCACAGGATTTTAAGTCCGGCGTGTCTACCATTCCACCACCCGAGCGGAGTGGACTGATGATTAAGATAAATCTTAACCTTCGAGCGGGAAACGGGATTCGAACCCGCGACCCCGACCTTGGCAAGGTCGTGCTCTACCAACTGAGCTATTCTCGCAATATTAAATTTCAAACGCTTTGTCGTTCTAAAGCGGTTGCAAATATATGTTTTTTTTTGTTTCAAAAATGATTTTTCGAAAAAAAGTTGTTGCAAATACTGATTTAATCAAGCCATTCAAGCCTGTTTTTTGAATGTCACGTTTGTTCAATAAACCAAAAACAGCAACAAAAAAATAATAATTAGCTAAAAATCAATTCATACTAGCTTTGTATGAAATCATAACTGATAGATTTTAGATTTGAAATCGCTGCAAATTATTTTCGAATCAAATGAATAAATCCTTGTGCTTCGTGTTGCACCAAATCAAAACTCACAAACTTCACTACATAAAAATAAACACCTTCACTCGCTTCCATTCCTGAAATTTTACCATCCCAAATGATTGGTTGGTTGGTCGATTCATAAACTACATTTCCCCAACGGTTGTAAATCGTGAACTTCTGTATCGCCACGTTTATTGCTTTTACTGGAACGCAAAAATCATTGGTTAAATTTCCATCTGGAGTGAAAACGTTTGGCATTTCAAATTCAAAACCACAATCTCCAACAGTAATAAGTACCTCATCTTGCCCTGAACAATTTCCTGTAGTTCCAAGCAAAGAATATACATGAACTCCGTCAACAGGAATGAAAAATTCTCCATCCACTACTCCATTGTCCCAAATATAATTCGCAGCGCCAGATCCTGAAAGTGCGATTGAATCTCCAGAACAAAGAATTTGATCGTTTCCAGCAAACACGTTTGGTGAAGGCACAACAGTTACAATTAAAGAAGCATTCGCTGAACATCCATTCGTTGTTCCTGTCACGTTGTAAGTGGTAGTTGCATTTGGACTCACTTGAAAAGAACTTCCCGCTCCTAGCCCATTGTCCCAATTGTAAGTTGTTGCTCCTGAAGCAGAAATCGTCGTGGTTTCTCCTGAGCAAATACTCACATTTCCAGAAGTTGAAACTGTAAAAGTGGCACCAGAACTAATCGTGAAACTTTGTGTTCCAACGCAACCATTCGCGTCTGTCACATCGACTGAATAATTTCCTGCGCACAAATTTGACAATGAACTGGCAGTTGTTCCATTCGACCAAACAGGCGTTTGATATGGTGCTTGTCCTCCCGAAACGGTCAATGTCGCAGAACCACTGCAAGCAGCCTGACAAGTAGCATCAACGGGAGTTACTGTAACGGTAATTGGCGAAGCTGAACCACAATTCAAATTCATCCCTGACAACAATGCCGAATTGTTTGTAGAATTAGCGATTCCAGCGGTCTGACCAGAAGCAACTGGCGCAGAAATCCAATTGGCTTGCAATGAAAAATCTGAGGATGTATTGTTGTCGCAAGAAAAAACCAATCCTCCCGCAGCGCCGGAGAAAAAGATAAAATTATTCGAATTATTATTTCCCCAACTTACGCCATGAACAGGTGTATTGGTATTTGAAGGCGCATAAATTTGAAAAGAATCATCTCCGTTTGCCATTGAAATCGGCCCCCAATTTCCTCCAGAAACCCAACCTGTGTTGGAATAAGCCATTGAAGTCGTGTTTGGAGCAGAATCGTGACGCTCAAAAAGCGCAGATGAAACAGGAATTACCAATTTGCAATTCGCATCGGTATTACTCAAATCGTTTGCAGGAATTCCCGCATTGATGTCGTTGTCGTTGTAAACCAAAATGATCGTTCCAGGATTGATACATTGCCAAAAAGCATCGTTGGAAAATCGAATCGCTCCTGCTGCAAGTCCAGTTCCAGTCAAAACACCATTGGAGAAATATCCATTGTTATCATCCAAAATCCAACCGCGCAAGTCCAAACATGCAGGTTGACTTGAACAATTGGTCAAAGTTGGTCCAGTTACAACCAATTCCACATATTCTTTGGAACCTGAAGCACCTTGAGAAACTTCATTGATACGCAATGATTGCGCTTGAGAAATCGAGAGAGAAAATACTGAAATCAGTAAGAGAAAATACCTAAAATTGTGCACTTTAAATGAACTAAAACTTCAAAATCAAATGGTTTCGGCCTGTTAAAGCTTCAAGGAGAACATTTAATTTTTTTGCAAAGTAAAGACAATTGCAAGGAACGACCAAATTAGGAAGTTTATATTAATGTTAAATCTAATTTTTTGGTGAAAAAACCGTAACTTAGAAATCTAGAATCATCGCCATGAAAAATAAAATTCTCTCCGCTTCGCAAATCCGAATGACAGATCAATTTACGATTGAAAACGACTCTATTTCATCCATTGATTTAATGGAAAAAGCAGCCAATCAATTTATAAACGCCATCATTCCTTTTGTACACGGAAAACCGTTGATTCATATTTTTTGTGGAAACGGGAATAATGGTGGCGATGGTTTTGCTGTTGCGCGATTGTTGCAAGAAAAAGGCGCTTTGGTACACACTTATTTACTGGATTCAGGGCAAAAATTGTCCAAAGATTGTGAAGTGAACGCTGCTCGATTGAAACAATACAAAATCATCGAAAGTGAAAATGATTTTCCTAAAATCAAAGCGGAAGACGTGGTGATCGATGCATTGCTTGGTTCGGGTTTGACTCGAAAAACCGAAGGATTATTGGCTACTTTGATTGAATTTCTGAATCATTCGAAAGCAAAAATATTGTCTATCGACATTCCTTCAGGATTGAGTTGCGATGAATTACCAACTGATTCTCCAATCATTCAAGCACATTTTACTGGCTCATTTGAAGTTCCTAAAAAATCGTTTTTCATGAAAGAGTCCGCGAAATTTGTGGGGAAATGGCAGATTTTACCAATTGGATTAAATCAACAATTCATCCAAAGTCAGGCAAGTGATTTTTACTATTTGACGCAAGACTTTTTTAAGGAAATCATTCTTCCGCGTGAAAAATTTACACACAAGGGAACATATGGTCATGGATTATTAATCGCTGGTTCGAAAGGTAAAATGGGTTCAGCAGTACTTTCCGCCAAATCAACGATGCGCGCTGGAATTGGACTTTTAACCGCGCAAATTCCCAATTGTGGCTATACAATTTTTCAAAGTTCGATTCCCGAAGCGATGTGTGAAACAGACGATTCAGCTGATTTTAACACCAAACTAAAAGTTGATCTAAAAAATTACAATGCAATTGGCGTTGGTCCTGGAATGGGAAATCAAATCGGGACGAAAAATATCTTAACTGAAATTTTCAAAGAATCAAAATTGCCACTGGTGATTGACGCGGATGCCTTAAACGTCATATCGGAATATTCCGATTTAAAGATAAAGTTGCCAGCAAACAGCATTCTCACCCCACACCCAAAAGAATTTGAACGTTTGGCGGGAAAATCAAGTAATAGCTTCGAACGCCTAGAAATCTTGCAAAATTTCGCCAGAAAAACGGCTTGTTACATCGTTTTGAAAGATGCAATTACAGCCATTGCTTGTCCTGACGGGAAAGTTTTCTTTAACACAACCGGTAATCCTGGAATGGCAACTGGCGGTTCTGGAGATGTACTCACAGGACTTATTTTAGGATTGTTGGCGCAAGGATATTCTCCCTTGAATGCAGCATTGATTGGCGTTTATTTCCACGGAAAAGCGGGAGATTTAGCGGCAACACACGTCGGCGAAAATCAAATAATTGCTTCAGATTTGATAAAATATTTTCGATTGAGTTAATCGCATTTTTCAGTGATTAAAGTCGTTGACTGACAAAAATCATATTGCGTCCTGATTCAAGTCAAGGAGCGACAAACTATTCGTGGCTACTTTTGTAGATAATATCCACAAATTAATAGTCAGCGATATGAAATCCATTTTAGTTCCCACAGATTTTTCAACATGTTCCATCAATGCAGTTCATTACGCAGCTGATTTGGCCAATCATATTCAAGCGAAAATTGTACTTTTTCACGCTTTTCATCCGCCAGTAATGGTGAGTGAAGTTCCAGATATGCTTTCAATCACTGAGATGAAGGATCTTCAAATCGAAAATTTAGAAAAAATAGCTACCGAAATTAAAGCCAAACATGGAGAAAATTTGCAAATCGAAACAGTTTGTGAATCAGGTTTTGCTGTGGATGAAATTCAAATTTTCCAAGAGGCAAACGAGATCGATTTAATCATCATGGGAATGAAAAACGTAGGTCAATTTACTGAAAAAGTAATTGGCAGTTTGACAACCACATTGATGTATAAATCATTTTGTCCAATTTTGTCTGTTCCTGAAAATTACACATTCAAACCTTTCAAAAACATTGTTTTAGCTTCGGAATTTACAGACAATTATGCATCTTTTACTTTCTATATTTTGACCGCTTTGGTAAAAAGTTTTAGTGCAGATTTACATCTATTGAATGTTGCAAAGAATGTGCATGAAATGTCAGAGGCAAGTCGTGTAGAAAATAAATTTGATGAAATATTTCATAACTTGAATCATACTACTCATTATATAAAAAATGACAATGTCGTTGAAGGAATCAGTCATTTTATCACTTCGAAAGCGATGGATTTAGTCGTAATGATTCCGAAATCACATTCTTTTTGGGAAAACATCTTACATGAGCCACAAACCAAAAAAATAGCTTTTCATGCGAATATTCCTGTGATGGCATTAAGTGTCAACATCTAAATTTCAAAACATGGAAATATCAATCAAAAACGAAAAAAAAATCTCTGATATTCAATTGGAATTTAATACGCTTTATCCTTATTTGAAATTAGAGTTTTTCTCAAAGCCACATAAATCTGGAGGTAGATCTAATTTAAAATTCATTCTCAATGGTTCCAAAATCATTGGTGAGTGCAGAACAATTAGTGGCAACGACGAAATGATTATCACTCCAACGATGACAGTGAATGAGCTAGAACAAGGACTCGGAGAAAAATTTGGAATTGGCGTTCAAGTTTTCAGACAATCAGGAAAAGTTTGGTTAGAAACCACTTTCACCGACGGTTGGACCTTGGAAGTACAAAACAGTCAAGGAGAAGATTTAAGCAAAGTAGCGGTCTAAATTCAATATTTCAAACTTTTTCAAAAATTCAACATGATTCAAAATTTGTGTACACTCACGCATTGCAAAAGACAAACTACAGACATGAAAACCTTGATCGAAAAATACAACGTTGCAGCACCTCGATATACAAGTTATCCAACAGTTCCTTATTGGGACGAGCAAGTGCAATCTGAAGAAACTTGGAAAAAGTTGGTCAAAAACACTTTTGATCACACCAACAACAAAGACGGAATCAGTTTATACATTCATTTACCATTTTGCGAAAGTTTGTGTACTTATTGCGGTTGCAATACCAGAATCACGGTCAACCACCAAGTTGAATCGCCTTATATTGATGCGCTTTTGAAAGAATGGAGCATGTATTTGTCGGTTTTCAACGAAACGCCAAAAATCAGTGAAATCCATTTGGGAGGCGGAACTCCTACTTTTTTCAATGCGACAAATTTAGAATCTTTGCTTTCGAAAATCCTCTCCACTGCGGAATTGTGTGAAGATGCGGAAATGAGTTTTGAAGCACATCCAGACAATACGACTTTCGCACACTTGGAAACGCTTTACAAATTGGGATTCAAACGCATCAGTTTGGGAATTCAAGATTTTGATCCGAAAGTGCAACACATCATCAACCGCATTCAAACAGTGGAAGCAGTTGAAAAAGTGACACAACAAGCGAGAGATTTGGGTTATACTTCCATCAACTACGATTTAATTTACGGTTTGCCGCTTCAAACGACCGCTAGCATGCACGCAACGATTGAAAAAGTGATTGAATTGAAGCCAGATCGCATTGCTTTTTATAGTTATGCGCACGTTCCATGGTTAAAACCTGGTCAGCGAAAATTTACCGAAGCGGATTTACCTGCGGGAAATGTGAAACGCCAATTGTACGAACAAGGTCGCGCCGCACTTGAAAACGCTGGATACATTGAAATCGGTATGGACCATTTTGCATTGCCAAACGATCCTTTGAATATTGCCGAGAAAAACAAGACTTTGCACCGCAATTTCATGGGCTATACCACCTCTAAATCAAAATTATTGATTGGTTTGGGAACTTCTTCCATCAGCGACAGTTGGACAGGATTTGCGCAAAACGAGAAAAAAGTAGAAGATTATTACAAAGCGCTGAATGAAGACCGTTTTCCATTTTTCAAAGGTCATGTTTTGACTGCAGAAGATTTGATCATGCGCAAACACATTTTGAACATCATGTGCAACCAAGAAACAAATTGGGAAAACGAGGAAGATCAATGCGATGAAATCTTAAATGCCGTTGAAAAATTGCACGAATTGGAAGCAGATGGTTTGATTGAACTTGCTGCTTTTAATTTAAAAGTAACGGAAGCAGGAAAACCATTTTTGAGAAACATCTGCATGGCATTTGACGTCAGAATGGCAAGAAAACAGGCAGAAACGCAGATTTTTAGTTCGGCGGTTTGAGTTGGATTTAAAAGGTTAAATTACAATTTGCCTAAGAAATTCCATGATCAGGGAAAATACGAAGTTTAGTATCTGGAAAATTGGTATTAGAACCTCCTGCGGTATTGAAGCTCAAATTCCCTGTCGCTCGCTGTGCTTGCAAGAAAACATTTGTTGTATCTTTTGGCACAAATAAACGAAATTTTTCTACTACAGCATTTCCATTGGTAAATAAACGCCAGCGATTTTCGGAAGTATCTGCGCACACAGTTCTAAACATTTCTCCTGTATTTACTTTGTTTAAGTGTAGCACAGAGCTTGGATTTGATGATCCAATTCCTACCCAGCCCGCACTGGCTATTCGCATTCTGGGAGTAGCGCTATTGTTTGTGTAGAAATCGATGGGTTGGTTGAAATTGTTTCTTATTTCGAGTGAACCAGGGAAAATGCCAGTTCCATCCCATCCTAAGTATGGTGTACCTGGAGGTCGAACATTACCCATTACTGTTGTTTGTGCATGGATATTCTGTAAGACCCAACACATTAAGTAACATAAAATCACTTTTTTCATAATAGTGGTTTTTAAGAGATTATTAATTATTGTTTGAAAAATTTATGGTGAATTAAGGTGTTTTGGTCTAAATCCTTAATATTTAAAAAATAAACACCAGACAATAGTTGTTCTGTACTTAACTGAATTATATTTTGATGGATATATAATCCATTAAAAAAGAATGTTCCTAAAGAATTATAAATTTCAACTCTAAAATTTTGATCTTTATTTAACGAAATATTTAATATATCCTCGACTGGATTTGGGAATATATTAAATTCATTTACTTCATCGGCTGAGATAGAGTTTGTGCATTGTAATATATCCATAGTAGCATTACAGTATAAAGAGTCTGTAGATAAACAGATATCATCTACAAAATAATAGCTGTAAAAATTCTGACATGTTGGACAATTATAATTTAAAGTATCTGTATTTCCATCTTCAAAAAAATTACCAACCGCAATATAATTATATGCCGAATCAGCAATAAAACTACCTGATATTCGAGTCCAGGTTATTGAATCATTTATTATAGATTCAGAGTAAACATGTGCAAAATTATTTATCGGAACAGGAGAACTCGCATTGTAATGATGAGTAGATAAAAGTAAACCAATATTATTTGAAGGGATTCCAAAGTAATTAACTCCCAATTTTAATTGTGCCATCGCTGTATAAAAAGAAACAAAATATTTTTGACCTATTTGTAAAGACTGGTCCAATTGGATACCTATACACTCTCGATAATTTAGAGGGCTTGCTGCAAACGTTACTAACCCCGCATATGCACCACAATTTCTTCGTTCTTGTTGATATTCATTTCCACTTTGTGGTATCCCAAAACTAGTATTGGGAGCACATATGTTGTAATAATCAGGCGTACTACTTGAATTACTGAATTTACTCCAACCAACAGCTAAATTTATTTGGTCTTCCGTGTCTGGGCAACCTATTTTATTCTCAAAGCTGAAGTTGGGTACTAGATTAACCTGCCCATGCACTTCAAACAAGGCAAAACACAACAAAAACAAAGAGATAAAATTTTTCATAGTAGCAAATTAAGTAATAATTTGGAAAATCGGGTTGGTTTTTAGGTTTTTAACAGATTTGCATCATTTTGTACGATTAATCAAAAAGCATAAAGCTAATTTAAAATTCAAAGTGGTCAATCTCCACTTCTAAATTTTCTACTATTCGCATATATACATTTGAAATCCAAATTAATTCAGAACAAATTTAAATTGCAACAAAACAAAAAGAATTAAATTCTGTTACTGAATTGTTGATTAAATTTGTACCCATATTTCCAATTAAATAAAATGATTGAAACAGATATTATTATCATTGGCGCAGGACCTGTAGGTTTGTTTGCAGTATTTGAAGCAGGACTTTTAAAATTAAAATGTCATTTGATTGATTCTTTGCCTCAGCCTGGCGGTCAGTGTTCAGAGATTTATCCGAAAAAACCAATTTACGATATTCCAGGTTTTCCTTCTGTGTTGGCAGGAGAATTGGTCGACAATTTGATGGCGCAAGCTGCTCCTTTCAAACCAGGTTTTACCTTGGGCGAAGCAGCTAAGAGCATTGATAAATTAGAAGATGGAAGTTTCATCGTTACCACGGTAAAAGGAACGCAACACCACGCACCGATTGTCATGATTGCAGGTGGTTTGGGCGTTTTTGAACCGAGAAAACCACCGATTTCAAATATCACCGATTTCGAAGACCGCGGTGTTGAATACATCATCAAAGATCCAGAATTTTACAGAGGTAAACGTTGCGTTATCGCTGGAGGAGGTGATTCAGCGTTGGATTGGGCTTATTTCTTGGCTGAGAAAAACATTGCCACAGAAGTGGTTTTGGTACACAGAAGCAGTTCGTTTAGAGGTCATTTAGATTCAGTGCAAAAAGTGATTGATTTTGCTGACCAAGGAAGAATTACCTTGATTACCGAAGCGGAAGTTGTTGGTTTGGCTGGTACGAATAAACTTGAAAAAGTAATTATTCAACACGCAACAAACGGAGAAATCATTAGAGATACAGACCATTTCATTCCACTTTTCGGTTTGAAACCAAGTTTGGGTCCGATTGCAGATTGGGGATTGGAAATCGAGAAAAATGCGATCAAAGTGGACACAACGGATTATTCAACGAATATCGAAGGAATTTATGCCATCGGAGATGTGAACACGTATGAAGGCAAATTGAAATTGATTTTGTGTGGTTTCCACGAAGGTACGATTGCACTACAATCCGCTTTTGCGAGAATTCACCCAGACAAGAAAAACATACTAAAATACACAACTGTAAACGGAGTTCAAGGATTCTAATCTTACAGTTTTGCTTTCTAAAACGGTTTTGCTTTCAGTGAAACCGTTTTTTTATTGTTATTATTTTCTGTGGATTCTTTTAATCGCTTATTTTTGTTTCATCAAAATTTTCACATGAAGCAGATAAACGTTCAGGAATTAAAAAAAATGATAGACGACCAAGTCGATTTCCAATTGATTGATTGTCGCGAGCAAAATGAATTCGACCATTGCAACATCGATGGAATTCTAATTCCGATGAATGAAGTTCCTGCGCGATTTGAAGAAATTTCGAAGGAAAAACCTGTTATTGTTCACTGTAAATCTGGCATGCGAAGCGCACATGTGATTCAATTTTTGGAGCAAAACTACGGATACACGAACCTTGCAAATCTGGAAGGCGGAATTTTAGATTGGATTCGTCAAATCGATCCTTCATTGGCTGCATATTGATGCAATTAAAAAATTAAAATGAATCGTAAAACCATAAATTCTGTTGTAATTCTAGGTCTCATTTCCTTGATGAGCATCCTTTTTGTGCAATATTATTGGATTAAAAAAACGGTCGCTGCACAAGAAAAAGACATCGCCATTCAGCAAAAAGAGGATTCGTTGAACATGAAGCAATTTTCTGAAGACGTTCACATTTCTTTGCGCAATGTTTTGCAATCGATTTCTACCCAATATTCCGATAGTTCTGATTTATTTGGCGCGGTTAAGCAAGTTAAAACCAATTATTTTAGTGTCGATATCCACGAAGAATTGAACCCATTTTACTTGGAAACGTTGTTGATTCGTGAGTTTTACGAGCACAATATTCACCAAGATTTTCAATATGGAATTTACGATTGTTTTTCTGACAGCATCGTTTTTGGGAATTTAATTCATTTTTCGAAAGACACGCTTTTTGCGCAAGTCAAAGATTCAACGAAAGAATATAAATTCCCAAGTTTAAAACTCAACAACAGCGGACATTATTTCACAGTTTATTTTCCCAATTTAATTACTAAATCGATCAATCCTGCGGATGAGTTGGGTTCACCTTGGATTTTAATGTTGATTGTCGTTTCGGTGGTTGTCATGTTTTTCGCTTTTGCAATCAACATCATCGTGAAACAGAAAAGATTGTCTGAAATTAAAAATGATTTCATCAACAACATGACGCATGAATTGAAAACGCCCATTTCGACGATTGCACTTTCGAGCGATATGCTCATGCGTGGAGATTTTTCTCACGATCCAGAAAAATTAAAACGCTATGCAGGAATCATTTACAAAGAAAACAAACGATTAGAAAATCAAGTTGAACGTGTCTTGAACGTTGCAAAAATGGACAAAGACACTTTACATTTGAAGAAAGAATTATTTGACATGCATGATTTAATTGAAGAAGCGAAAGGAAATTTTGAATTCAATCAGGCAGAACATGGCGGTCAAATTTCGCTGGATTTACAAGCAACAGAATTCAATATCCAAGCGGATCCTGTGCATATTAGTAATGTTGTTTTCAACCTACTCGACAATGCAATCAAATATTGTGAAGTAAAACCACATATTTCCATCAAAACTAAAAATGAAAAAAATGGTTTTGTACTTGAAATTACAGACAACGGAATTGGAATCAAACGAGAAGACATCAAAATGATTTTTGACAAATTCTACCGTGTTCCAACGGGTAACTTGCACAATGTCAAAGGATTTGGATTAGGTTTGTATTATGTGAAAATCATCATCGAACAGCACGGAGGCAATATTCAAGTAAAAAGTTCGGTCGGAAAAGGAACGACATTCATTTTGTGGTTGCCTATTAAATAGATTTTCAAAATTAAAGCGTACCTTTAATAAAAAATCAAAAGTGAAATGCCAATGTTTTGTCAATTCAATTGATTGATAAAATGAAAATGATGGAACCAAACAAAGATTTAAAATTTGCGGTGCTTATTGATGCCGACAACGTGCCTTATTCTCACGTAAAAGAGATGTTTCAAGAAATTGCAAAATACGGCACACCGACTTTCAAACGAATTTATGCTGATTGGACGAAACCAACCGTTTCAGGATGGAAAAAAGTCTTGCTTGAAAATGCAATTCAACCAATTCAACAATATAGCTATACAACAGGAAAAAACGCTTCAGACAGCGCATTGATTATCGATGCGATGGATATTTTATATACCGGAAAAGTCGATGGATTTTGCATTGTTTCGAGCGACAGTGATTTCACACGTTTGGCAACGAGATTGAGAGAATCAGGCATGAAAGTGATTGGAATCGGTGAAAAGAAAACGTTGACACCTTTCATTACAGCTTGTGATAAATTCATCTATTTAGAGATTTTGAAACCGAAGGAAATTATTCCAAATGCGGATGAAAATTCTCCAACGAAAGAGAAAAAACAAAATCCGTTGAATTTAATTGATCCTGAATTAATTAAATTGGTGACAAAAAGCATCGAAGATTTAGAAGAAGAAGATGGTTGGACATTTTTGGGCGAATTGGGAAATCTACTTTTGAAGAAAAAACCAGATTTTGATCCGAGAAATTATGGATTTACCAAGATGCTGCCGCTTTTCAAAAGCATGGATATTTTTGAGATTGACGAGCGCGAATCGGGCAGAACAAACGTAAAGCACATCTACATTCGCTTGAAAAAAACCAGCTCAAAAAAATAATTGAAACAAAATGAAAACTGATTTAGTAGAAAAAATTTCCAAATCTGAAAAAGAGCAATTGGACAAGTTACACAGAATTGTTCAAGACTCGATTGAAGCAGAAGAATTAATCATTCAAAATCTATTGAATCCGCCTTTAGAAATTTTGACCCAAGGTCAGAAAATCTCTGATAAGGTAGCTTATTTTGGCGGAAGTTGGAAGTTTATTATCTTTTTCGGCGTCTTCTTAACGCTGTGGATTATCTTCAATATTTTCGCGCTAGGCGTTTGGAAATTTGACCCTTATCCATTCATTTTGATGAATTTGATTTTGTCGTGTATCGCCGCATTGCAAGCGCCAATTATCATGATGAGTCAAAACCGCCAAGAGGAAAAAGACAGAAAACGCAGCGAAAACGATTACTTAATCAACTTGAAATCTGAAATGCAAATCAGAAGTTTGCACCAAAAAATGGATTTGCTTTTAGAAGATCAAATCAAAACATTATTCGAAACACAAGAAAAGCAATTCCTGATCTTGAAAGAGATTGATGAGAAGTTGGAGTTGTTGAAGAAAGGGTAGTTTTAATAAGTGAGCATGAAATATTTTTACAGCATATTTATTTTAATCCTACTTAATTCTTGCTCAGAAAAGAAAAACAATTTCATTCCTGAAAAATTTGAAATCGAAAAAATAGAATTGGAAATGCAATTTGATTTTTTTGACATTGTTCAATTTAAAAATGGTTATGTCTTTATTTCTAAAGATGACTTTCCCTTTTCAATTGCTTATCTAAATTCTGATTTCTCGGTTAATACTGAAGTAAGTAAATTGATGAATCAGGATGAAAATAAATGTAACCATAAAATTTGGACCTCCAACGATACGCTTTTTGGGATTAAAGTTTGTTCTGGGAGCTATTCCATCGTGTATTGGAAAAACAATTCATGGAAAATTAAAGAGTCACATAATATTTCAAAAGCAAATTATTTCACCGAAGAACTTAACATACCGATTTATGAAGATGATGAATTTTTAGTTCGTACTTGTTGTGGTGGCGAATTTGGTGGGGCAATTTATTTTAAAGAGAAAAAAACAAGAAAAACTTATAGTTGCGAGGCTACATGTCTTGCAGGTATTCAAAAGATAAATGGTTCATTTTATTTAACTTCATCACTACCACATTTTTCTGGAATGTCAAAGGTCTTTAAAATTAAAAACCCAAGAAATTTATATGAAATTAAAAAGAAAAGTCAGCTTGAAGATTGCAGCTGGTATGACATTTATCCTGAGGATTATCGTCAAGAAATAAAACATCCTTTCGGTTATGACAAAGGTTATGAAATCTTATTGGACACACTTGATATTAACATTATAGGAAGTTTTACAAAAAAAAGTCAATTATATCAAATTTATTCTGACCGAAAAAATACTTACTTGGGATATATCAAGCGGAGAAAATTAAATGCTATAGACACCTTACTAAATAAAACAGCATACAGTGGAAACGTTCGGGACATTAAACACAATTCAAATATTTTCCCAGTTAATAGTCGAGATTTTCAAGGTTTGATTATCATCAAAGGTAAGCAAATCAAAATTATTGAATTTGTTAAAAATAGCAAGATACAATGATCTTGCTAAGTTCAAATGGTTCAACTTACCTAAGCAAATTTTAAACTATCGGTAAAATCCTAAAATCACTTCACTCTAAAATCCGCCTTCAAACTCAAATCCAAACTTTTAAAGCTGTGCGTCAATGCGCCAACTGAAATAAAATGAACGCCAGTTTCTGCATATTCTCTGATTGTATCAAGCGTGATTCCGCCTGATGCTTCCACTTCATAATGCGCTGGAATTTTAGGCAAAACGGCTGAAATTTGTTTCGGAGAAAAGTTGTCCAACATGATACGATCTACTTTTCCAATTGCCAAAACCTCGTCTAATTCTTGCTCGTTGCGCACTTCCACTTCGATTTTCAGGGATTTACCTGATTCTTGCAAATATGCGTTCGTACTTTCAATTGCTTGAGTGATTCCACCGGCATAATCGATGTGATTGTCTTTTAACATAATCATGTCATACAAAGCAAAACGGTGATTTTTTCCTCCACCGATTCTTACCGCCCATTTTTCCATATAGCGAATTCCTGGTGTAGTTTTACGAGTATCTAATAATTGTGTATCCAGACCTTCTAAAAGACTCACGATTTGAAAGGTTTGCGTGGCAATTCCGCTCATTCGTTGCATGAAATTCAACACCAAACGTTCAGTTGCTAAAATAGAACGAGATGAACCTTCAACATGAAAGGCAATGTCGCCTTTTTTCACCACTGCTCCATCTTGAATCAAAATTTCCATTTTCAAGTTTGGATCGTAGCGGTTGAAAATCATTTCAGCCAATTCAACGCCTGCAAGAATGCCATCATCTTTCACAAACAAAGTTGCTTTTCCAGTTGCATTCTCAGGAACACAAGCCAATGAAGAGTGATCTCCATCTCCAATATCTTCACGCAAAGCGTTATCAATAATCTCGTAAATCATAAGGTAAAATTAAGCATTTTCAATCAGATTTGGACTTGAAATGAGCAAGATTTAACAGGATTATCAAATAGAATTAAAAAAGATCGAAACGAAAAAAGCAATGCTCGATTTAATTGACTAATTTAGCAAAGTTGTTTATCTAAAGAGATTATCATAGGATAGACTTTTCCAATTTCAAATTCACAGTCATTTATAAACTTGTGGGTTGGCTTCCACCTCTCACTCGAAACGGTCCCGAATGTTTTTTAAATATTCGGGATTTTTTTTGTTTACTTTTGAAAAAAATAAAATTCAACAAATGGCTAAAGATTTCTGGGTCAATTTACCCGTAAAAAACATTGAAAAATCACGCGCATTTTTCAAGGAATTAGGATTTACATTCAATGAGAAACACGGAAATAGTGCGAATTCAACTGCGTTATTGATTGGAGAAAAAAATACTGTTGTGATGCTATTTGATGAGCCAACATTCAAAGGTTTTACTGGACAAGAAATCAATGATACATTGGTGAGTTCTGAGGTTTTGTTATCAATTGATGCGCAAAGCAAAGAAGAAGTTGACGAAATGATTGCAAAAGCAATTCAAGCAGGAGGAAAAAGCAATCATGTTCCAAAAGAAATGCAAGGTTGGTTGTACGGAAGTATTTTTCAAGATTTAGATGGACATCGCTGGAATATATTATATATGGATATGAGTAAAATGAGCTAATTATAAAAAGTCATCCCATTTTAGTTGGCATAAAAAAAGGGTTATTCAAAACGAATAACCCTTTTTAGTATCAATTAAGCTAATGATTAAGCATCAATTTTCGCATATTTTGCATTTTTCTCAATAAATTCTCTTCTTGGTGGAACTTCATCGCCCATCAACATAGAGAAAATTTGATCACATTCTGCAGCGTTATCAATGGTAACTTGACGCAAAGTTCTTCCTTCTGGATTCATTGTAGTTTCCCACAATTGCTCTGCGTTCATTTCACCCAAACCTTTGTAACGTTGAACGTTTACAGAAGATTCAGCACCACCACCTTTTAATTCATTAATCAAACGATCACGTTGATCTTCATTCCAAGCATAATCAGATTTTCCACCTTTTTTCACTTGATACAAAGGAGGAGTTGCAATGTAGATATAACCGTTTTCAATCAATTCTTTCATGAATCGGAAGAAGAAAGTCAAAATCAAAGTCTCGATATGAGAACCATCGACATCGGCATCACACATGATGATGATTTTGTGGTATCTCAATTTTTCAAGGTTCAACGCTTTAGAATCTTCATCTGTACCGATGCGCACACCTAAAGCTGTGTACATGTTTTTAATCTCTTCGTTTTCGAAGATTTTATGGTGCATTGCTTTCTCAACGTTCAAGATCTTACCACGAAGTGGCATAATCGCTTGGAAATGACGATCACGGCCTTGTTTTGCAGTTCCACCTGCCGAATCTCCCTCGACGAAGTAAATCTCGCACAAAGCAGGATCTTTTTCAGAGCAGTCAGCCAATTTTCCAGGTAAACCTGAACCAGTTAAAACGTTTTTACGTTGAACCATTTCTCTCGCTTTACGGGCAGCATGACGCGCACGAGCAGCTAAGATTACTTTTTCAACGATTAATTTCGCTTCAGCTGGATGCTCTTCTAAATAAGTAGCTAACATTTCAGAAACGCCTTGAGATACAGGTGCTGTAACTTCACGGTTTCCTAATTTTGTTTTTGTTTGACCTTCAAATTGAGGCTCTTGAACCTTAACAGAAAGTACAGCAGTCAAACCTTCACGGAAATCATCTCCATCAATTTCTATTTTTTCTCTTGCTAAAATACCACTTTCAGTAGCATATTTTTTCAAGGTATTTGTCAAACCACGACGGAAACCAGATAAGTGTGTTCCACCTTCATGCGTGTTGATGTTGTTAACGTAAGCTTGAATATTCTCTGTATAAGAAGTATTGTAAGTCAAAGCAACTTCAACAGGAATACCTTCTCTTTCTCCTTCAAAATAGATTACATCAGCAATTAAAGCTTCACGGTTTCTATCCAAGTATTGCGCAAATTCTCTCAAACCACCTTCTGAATGGAAGATATTTGAAATTGGTTCACCTTTTTCGTCAAAATTTCTTAAATCCGTCAAAGTGATTGTGATACCTTTATTCAAGAACGCCAATTCGCGCATTCTAGCGGCTAAAGTATCGTAATTGTACTCTGTAAATTCAAAGATAGTTCCATCTGGTTTAAAAGTTACTTGCGTCCCAGTTTCGTTAGAAACACCAATTTCTTTTACATCATACAATGGTTTACCGATGCTGTATTCTTGTTGGAAAATTTTACCATCTCTTTGAACGATTGCGCTCAAATGAATAGAAAGTGCATTTACACAAGATACACCAACTCCGTGAAGTCCACCAGAAACCTTGTAAGTATCTTTGTCAAACTTTCCACCGGCATGTAAAACTGTCATTACAATTTCAAGTGCGGATTTCTTTTCTTTGGCAGTTAAACCTGTAGGAATTCCACGTCCATTGTCTTTTACAGTAATGGAATTGTCCTCATTGATAAAAACACCGATGGTATCACAATGACCAGCCAAAGCTTCATCAATCGAGTTATCTACAACTTCATAAACTAAATGGTGTAATCCTTTGATTCCAACATCCCCGATGTACATCGCCGGTCTTTTTCTAACCGCTTCTAATCCTTCAAGGACTTGGATATTATCCGCTGAATAATCGTCTTTCTTTATATCTTCACTCATAGTATTTCTTTGAGGTAATTTCGTTTTTAATGAACGAACAAATATACAAATCTAAGGATGAAAATTTGGGGGATAAAACGCAAAAAAAGTGGATATTTATCAACAAAATATCCACTTTATTAAGAAAGTTTGAAACTCTAGTATTACTTCGCTTCAATCCATTTGATGATTTCCTTATCGGTCGGCAAAGTACTTGGACTAATAACTTTCACCAAATTACCTTTTTCATCAATCAAGTATTTTTGAAAGTTCCATTTAACATCATTGTCCTCTAATTTATTCAATGATTTTGTTGTCAAAAATTTGTACAAAGGGTCCATATCATTTCCTTTCACTGAAATCTTGGACATCATAGGAAAAGTTACGCCATAGTTTTTCTGACAAAACGATTCAATTTCTTCGTTCGTTCCTGGTTCCTGTTTCATAAAGTTATTGGCAGGAAAACCAACAATTACAAAATTTTGATCTTTATACTTTTTGTACAATTCTTCTAATTGCTCATATTGAGGAGTTAAACCGCATTTGGAAGCAGTATTTACAATCATTACTTTTTTTCCTTTTAATGATGACAAATCAAAAGTCTTACCATTGATATCAACGACTTTATAATCGTAAACTGTTTGTGAAAAAAGTACTCCTGAAATCAGCAGAGAAGCAAATAAAATGAAAGTTTTCATGTCGTTTAAATTTATTGTAAGAATCCTAAAATTAACTATTAAAAAGCATAAACGATTAAAACTTAGAAATAGTTCAGAAATTTATTTAATTAATTGGAACAAAATATGGATACATACGAATAAAGAGATATGAAGAACTTAATTATAATTATTTCGATCATTTTTTCAAGCCATTTGATTTCTCAGACAAATCTGAAAGGCAATTGGCAAGGAGTTCTTTTAAGGGACGGTCAAAAAAATGCTGAAAGTGAGATATTTTATTTATCTATAGAATTAAATGGAAATTCAATTTCTGGAAAATCTCGCGAAGAATTTTACAAAACAACCAATTACATAATTCAAAAAACAAAAGGTTCTGTTGATCAAAATCAGCTTAAAATAGCTCAATACATCGTAGAAAAAAAGAAAATTTCTTCGAAAATAACTGTTTGTAGCATAGATTTGAATTTACATTACGTTGATTCAACTGGTTATTTAGAAGGAACTTTCATAAGCAATAGTTGTCGTGGAAATACAGGTAAAATAATCCTTTATCGCTCAACAGTAACTTTTTCTGAAGGAGACCCTGTTTTAATTGACCATTCTTGGAGAGATAGATTTCTGATTGATTTGTCGAAAGGAAGGAAAGCGCCTGAAATCCAAGAATTAGAGCGCAAAAATTTTCAATTTCAACCCATTTATTTTGACCACGACAAAGCTGAAATCAAGCCTGAATTCCACAATTATCTAGCCAGGATGGCGAGAGTTGTAAATGGTCATTCAGATTTAAGAATTAAAATTATTGGTCATACCGATGCGGATGGTTCGGATATTTACAACATTGATTTATCTGCAAGAAGAGCAAAAGCGATTCAGGAGTATTTCTTAAAATGTGGACTTGAATCTTTTAAATTAATCATCGATTTCAAAGGCGAAAAAATGCCAATCGATAACAATCAAACTCCAGAAGGCAAGCAGCACAATAGGAGGGTTGATTTTCAATTTATTTAAAACTATAACTGTAATTTCTTTACCTTTGATAAACTAAAAAGCAATCATGACAAATAATGACATTTTAAAGAAGCTCAGAGTAGCCTTACAATTAAGAAACGATGAAATTGTAGAAATCATGAAATTGGTAGATTTCAAAGTAAGCACGAGTGAACTAGGCGCATTATTTAGAAGTGAAGACCATCCTAAGTACAAAGAATGTGGAGATCAATTTCTGCGCAATTTTTTAAATGGTTTAATCATTCATATGCGAGGAACCAAAGAAGCTAAACCAGAAGAAGAAGAATCGCTTTAAAAGACAATCTTATATTGTAAATCTCATTTTTAAAATGGGATTTTTTTATGTCGAAAAATTAGATATCCATTTCCTTCAATACTGCGCCCTCAGAACTTTATCATTCAACTTACAACATTTTCGTTGGTAAAGAGATATTCAAAAAATAATGGGTCAAAAAAAAATCCCGTACAAATGAATGTACGGGATTTATAAAAGTGGCGTCGACTTACTCTCCCACCCTCAAAAGAGCAGTACCATCAGCGCAATCAGGCTTAACTTCTCTGTTCGGAATGGGAAGAGGTGGACCATGATGCAATAGACACCTAAAATCGTTGATTGCAGATTGCAGATTAATTGATTGCAGATTTAAAATTTGCAATTTGTAATCTGCCAATATGTAATCTTAATATTTTAAGAATGACAATTGGCGATTGAAGTAATAATAAGTAAGGACTATAAATCTACGGGTAATTAGTACTACTCGGCTTTGACATTACTGTCTTTACACCTGTAGCCTATCAACGTGGTAGTCTTCCACGGCCCTTAAAAGAAATCTCATCTTGAGGCGAGTTTCGTGCTTAGATGCTTTCAGCGCTTATCTCATCCATACATAGCTACCCTGCGATGCAGCTGGCGCCACAACAGGTACACCAGAGGTATGTCCACCCCGGTCCTCTCGTACTAGAGGCAGGTCCTCTCAAATTTCTAACGCCCACAACAGATAGGGACCGAACTGTCTCACGACGTTCTGAACCCAGCTCGCGTGCCACTTTAATGGGCGAACAGCCCAACCCTTGGGACCTTCTCCAGCCCCAGGATGTGACGAGCCGACATCGAGGTGCCAAACCACTCCGTCGATGTGAGCTCTTGGGAGTGATCAGCCTGTTATCCCCGGAGTACCTTTTATCCTTTGAGCGATGGCCCTTCCATACGGAACCACCGGATCACTATGCTCTAGTTTCCTACCTGGTCGACTTGTCGGTCTCTCAGTCAAGCACCCTTATGCCATTACACTCTACGCACGGTTACCAAGCGTGCTGAGGGTACCTTTAGGAGCCTCCGTTACTCTTTTGGAGGCGACCACCCCAGTCAAACTACCCACCACACAATGTCCCCGTCATTCGACGGGTTAGACACCAGATAATTCAAGGGTGGTATTTCAAGGACGACTAAACTACACCTAGCGATGCAGCCTCAACGTCTCCCACCTATCCTACACATGAATTACCCAATGTCAATGTGAAGCTATAGTAAAGGTTCACGGGGTCTTTCCGTCCCGTTGCGGGTAATCGGCATCTTCACCGATACTACAATTTCACCGAGCTCACGGCTGAGACAGTGCCCAGATCATTACACCATTCGTGCAGGTCGGAACTTACCCGACAAGGAATTTCGCTACCTTAGGACCGTTATAGTTACGGCCGCCGTTTACTGGGGCTTCAATTCAATGCTTCGCCGAAACTAACATCTCCTCTTAACCTTCCAGCACCGGGCAGGTGTCAGGCCTTATACGTCATCTTTCGATTTTGCAAAGCCATGTGTTTTTGATAAACAGTTGCCTGGGCCTATTCACTGCGGCCAACATTGCTGTTGGCGTCTCTTCTCCCGAAGTTACGAGACCATTTTGCCTAGTTCCTTAGCCGTGATTCACTCGAGCACCTTAGGATTCTCTCCTTGACTACCTGTGTCGGTTTGCGGTACGAGTTGTTATAACCTGAAGCTTAGAGGTTTTTCTTGGAAGCCTTTAGGGACACTATCCACTTGGCCGAAGCCTCATGGTACTATCAAGTTCGGCAAGGTCTGCGGATTTGCCTACAGTCCTTATACCTACACTCTTTAACGCACTATTCCGTCAGTGCGCGGTCCTTTCATCACTCCGTCACCCCATCGCAGTTATAACAAGTATGGGAATATTAACCCATTATCCATCGACTACCCCCTTCGGGTTCGCCTTAGGTCCCGACTAACCCTGAGCCGATTAGCGTCGCTCAGGAAACCTTAGTCTATCGGTGTGCAGGTTTCTCGCCTGCATTATCGTTACTCATTCCTACATTTGCTTTTCTATCCGCTCCAGCACACATCACCATGCACCTTCAACGCTGAATAGAATGCTCCCCTACCAGTTGTATTAAAATACAAATCCATAGCTTCGGTAATACACTTAATGCCCGCTTATTATCCACGCACGATCGCTCGACTAGTGAGCTGTTACGCACTCTTTAAATGAATGGCTGCTTCCAAGCCAACATCCTAGCTGTCTATGCAACCGCACAACGTTTGATCAACTTAGTGTATATTTGGGGACCTTAGCTGATGGTCTGGGTTCTTTCCCTCTCGGACATGGACCTTAGCACCCATGCCCTCACTGCTCAGTATATCTTATAGCATTCGGAGTTTGTCAGGATTTGGTAGGCGGTGAAGCCCCCTAGTCCAATCAGTAGCTCTACCTCTATAAGACTCAACCTGAACGCTGCACCTAAATGCATTTCGGGGAGTACGAGCTATTTCCCAGTTTGATTGGCCTTTCACCCCTACCCACAGTTCATCGAAAAACTTTTCAACGTTTACTCGTTCGGTCCTCCATTCCGTGTTACCGGAACTTCAACCTGACCATGGGTAGATCACAAGGTTTCGCGTCTACCCCCACTGACTAAGCGCCCTATTCAGACTCGCTTTCGCTTCGGCTCCGTTCCTTAAAAACTTAACCTTGCCAATGAGGAGTAACTCGTAGGATCATTATGCAAAAGGCACGCCGTCGCACCTAAATGCTTCGACCGCTTGTAGACACACGGTTTCAGGGTCTTTTTCACTCCCTTATTCAGGGTTCTTTTCACCTTTCCCTCACGGTACTGGTTCACTATCGGTCTCTGAGGAGTATTTAGCCTTACCAGATGGTTCTGGCAGATTCAGACAGGATTTCACATGTCCCGCCCTACTCAGGATACCACTATCTTGTAAAATTCATTTCAAATACGGGACTATCACCCTCTACGGTCGGACTTTCCAATCCTATTCTTCTATAAACATACTCAAATATCGTGGTCCTACAACCCCGGTGCTGCCGAAACAACACCGGTTTGGGCTATTTCCACTTCGCTCGCCACTACTACGGAAATCACTATTGTTTTCTCTTCCTGCGCCTACTTAGATGTTTCAGTTCAGCGCGTTCGCCCCCTTGCGGGTAACTGGTCTTCAACCAGCTAGGTTTCCCCATTCAGATATGTCTGGATCACAAGATATTTGCTCCTCCCCAAACCTTTTCGCAGCTTATCACGTCTTTCTTCGCCTCTCAGAGCCTAGGCATCCCCCGTGTGCCCTTATTAACTTATTAGTCGCCTAATTTCTTATTATTACTTCAATCAATTCCAATACGTCAAAGAACTTTGTTGCTCTTTTAAATTACTCTACCTTACTTTTAAATAAAATAGGAAATAAGTCAAAAAAATAAACCTCGTTTGGTTTATATAATAATCTTTTTGTAGTCCCGAGCGGATTTGAACCGCTGACCCCTACATTATCAGTGTAGTGCTCTAACCAACTGAGCTACGGGACTTTTTCAAGTCCTCCTACTCAATCTCTGTAGAGAGAGACTCTTGTTTTTTTTAAATTAGAAAATAAGAAAGGGAAACAGCGAAACCTCGAATTGGCTTCTCTAGAAAGGAGATGTTCCAGCCGCACCTTCCGGTACGGCTACCTTGTTACGACTTAACACCAGTTATCGGTTTTACCCTAGGCAGCTCCTTGCGGTTACCGACTTCAGGCACCCCCAACTTCCATTGTTTGACGGGCGGTGTGTACAAGGCCCGGGAACGTATTCACCG